>JBDWLM010000001.1:0-238639 GCA_039973155.1 Erythrobacter sp.
GAGGTTAAGAATTATTCTTGTTCGTAGATGACCTGGCGGCGACCTACTCTCCCACGCCTTAAGACGCAGTACCATTGGCGCGGAGGGTTTTCACGGCCGAGTTCGGAATGGGATCGGGTGCGGGCCCCTCGCCATGACCACCAGGTCATCTACGAGCAAGGTGTTGTTTTTTCCTTCTCCAACGCCGCATGCGCGTGAGCGCCTGCGGCTGAGTGGAGAAGGGTAAGAACAACGCGTGAACGGTGTTTTAGTTCGCTTTGGACGTTTGCTACCGATTGGGGATTTTTTGTCATCCCTCCGGGCGGTGCCCGGCTCCGGTATTTGTATCTGTATGAGTGGATCAAGCCGATCGAACGATTAGTACCAGTTAGCTTCACATGTTACCACGCTTCCACACCTGGCCTATCGACGTGGTGGTCTACCACGGTTCTCAGCGAGACCTGGTTTTGAGGGGGGCTTCCCGCTTAGATGCATTCAGCGGTTATCCTGTCCGCACTTAGCTACCCTGCTATGCCGCTGGCGCGACAACAGGTCCACCAGAGGTGCGTCCATCCCGGTCCTCTCGTACTAGGGACAGCTCCTCTCAAGTCTCGAACACCCACGGCAGATAGGGACCGAACTGTCTCACGACGTTCTAAACCCAGCTCACGTACCACTTTAATCGGCGAACAGCCGAACCCTTGGGACCTGCTCCAGCCCCAGGATGTGATGAGCCGACATCGAGGTGCCAAACACTCCCGTCGATGTGGACTCTTGGGGAGTATCAGCCTGTTATCCCCGGCGTACCTTTTATCCGTTGAGCGATGGCCCTTCCACGCGGGACCACCGGATCACTATGACCGACTTTCGTCTCTGCTCGACCTGTCGGTCTCACAGTCAGGCAGGCTTATGCCATTGCACTCGTCAGCTGATTTCCGTCCAGCTTGAGCCTACCTTCGCGCGCCTCCGTTACTCTTTGGGAGGCGACCGCCCCAGTCAAACTACCCACCATGCAGGGTCCCGGACCCGGATAACGGGTCGCGGTTAGATATCAAAAAACAAAAGGGCGGTATTTCAAGGGTGGCTCCACCCTGGCTGGCGCCAGTGCTTCAAAGCCTCCCGCCTATCCTACACATTCATTTTCTAATACCACTGCAAAGTTGTAGTAAAGGTGCACGGGGTCTTTCCGTCTGACCGCGGGAACTCCGCATCTTCACGGAGAATTCAATTTCGCTGAGTCAACGTTGGAGACAGCGGGGAAGTCGTTACGCCATTCGTGCAGGTCGGAACTTACCCGACAAGGAATTTCGCTACCTTAGGACCGTTATAGTTACGGCCGCCGTTTACTGGGGCTTCAATTCAAAGCTCTCACCTCTCCTTTTAACCTTCCAGCACCGGGCAGGCGTCAGACCCTATACCGCGCCTTGCGGCTTCGCAGAGCCCTGTGTTTTTAGTAAACAGTCGCCACCCCCTACTCTGTGCCACCCCTCACTGGTTGCCCAATGCGAGGTCCCCCTTCTCCCGAAGTTACGGGGGCATTTTGCCGAGTTCCTTCAACGTTGTTCTCTCAAGCGCCTTGGTATGCTCTACCAGCCCACCTGTGTCGGTTTGGGGTACGGTCTATACGATGGGGCTATTTCCTGGAACACCCAGGCCGCACACTCAATCCAATAAGAATGTACGGCTTCCGGTATTCGTCACATCCCACCAGGTTCAGGAATATTAACCTGATTCCCATCGACTACGGCTTTCGCCCTCGTCTTAGGGGCCGACTTACCCTGCGCGGATTAGCCTTGCGCAGGAACCCTTGGGCTTTCGGCGAGAGTGTTTCTCACACTCTTTGTCGCTACTCATGTCAGCATTCGCACTTCCGATACCTCCAGGAGAGTTCACACTCCCCCTTCGCAGGCCTACGGAACGCTCCGCTACCGCATGGATAAATCCATGCCCTCAGCTTCGGTGTACGGCTTTAGCCCCGGTACATCTTCGGCGCAAGGTGGCTTAACTAGACCAGTGAGCTATTACGCTTTCTTTAAAGGGTGGCTGCTTCTAAGCCAACCTCCTGGCTGTCTTGGCCTCCTCACATCCTTTCCCACTTAGCCGTAACTTGGGGACCTTAGCTGGAGGTCTGGGCTGTTTCCCTCTCGACCACGGACCTTAGCACCCATGGTCTGTCTGCCGTGCTGTACTCACCGGTATTCGGAGTTTGGTTAGGTTTGGTAAGGCTCGCGCCCCCCTAGCCCATCCAGTGCTCTACCCCCGGCGGTAATCACACGACGCACTACCTAAATAGTTTTCGCGGAGAACCAGCTATATCCGAGTTTGATTGGCCTTTCACCCCTAACCACAGATCATCCCCTTCTTTTTCAACAGAAGTGGGTTCGGCCCTCCAGTGCGTGTTACCGCACCTTCAGCCTGTCCATGGCTAGATCACCCGGTTTCGGGTCTAATCCGACGAACTCGACGCCCTATTAAGACTCGCTTTCGCTACGCCTACACCTAACGGCTTAAGCTTGCTCGACAGACTAACTCGCTGACCCATTATACAAAAGGTACGCAGTCACCCCACGAGGGGGCTCCCACTGCTTGTAGGCATTCGGTTTCAGGTCTATTTCACTCCCCTCATCGGGGTGCTTTTCACCTTTCCCTCACGGTACTTGTTCACTATCGGTCGCTGAGGAGTACTTAGGCTTGGAGGGTGGTCCCCCCACGTTCAGACAGGGTTTCACGTGCCCCGCCCTACTCAAGGACCAAAAAGAAGCTGTACCCGTACGGGGCTATCACCCGCTACGGCCCGACTTTCCAGACGGTTCCGGTTTCTTCTCTTCGGCCACTGGCCTGATCCGCGTTCGCTCGTCACTACTAACGGAGTCTCGGTTGATGTCCTTTCCTCTGGCTACTTAGATATTTCAGTTCACCAGGTTTGCTTCCGCACACTATGTATTCATGTACGGATGACCTTACGGCCGGGTTTCCCCATTCGGATATCCCAGGATCAAAGCTTACTCGCAGCTCCCCAAGGCTTTTCGCAGCGTGTCACGTCCTTCATCGCCTCTCAGCACCAAGGCATCCACCAAATGCCCTTATTTGACGCTTGATCGCAACTCATACAGAAGCAAATACCGGACGCACAGCGTCTGGTTATTACTTCATATTAGAAGACAGCACCGAAGTGCCTCTTCTTGAAGATGCAAACATCCCGCGAACTAAGATCAACATCCCGCTCATGTCCTTGGCGATTACGCTCGCGCGTGATCGTAAGGCACAAACGGCACATTTGACCCGTTCACGTTCTTAACCTCTTCACAATGTCAAAGATCCACCAACCACAAGGGTTGGTATCCTGTTTCCTAACCAGATCGAGACCCGATGGCCCGGTGCCGGGCGGGCATTCCAATCCCCGGCGCAAAGCGCCACGAGGCAGAACATAAAAGGTTCGGCAGGCGACTGAAGAGCGCCAACCAAAACTGGTGGGCCAGGGAAGACTTGAACTTCCGACCTCACGCTTATCAAGCGCGCGCTCTAACCAACTGAGCTACTAGCCCGTAACCTTTAAGGAGGACTCAAATCCACAGCCCAGCCAACACATCAACATCAAGCAAATGGTGGAGGCGGACGGGATCGAACCGACGACCTACGGCTTGCAAAGCCGTCGCTCTCCCAGCTGAGCTACGCCCCCCATTATTGATTGCCCGCGCAATATGCAGCCGCCACACCAACCCTCCATATTGCGCGGAAGATTGTTGGACGCTGCCCGCAGGCAACCAACTATTCTCGATCCGGAAAGGGATGCGCCGGCGGCGGACATGTCTCTTACGAGAACATCAGTCCACTGGCTTCCTTAGAAAGGAGGTGATCCAGCCGCAGGTTCCCCTACGGCTACCTTGTTACGACTTCACCCCAGTCGCTGACCTTACCGTGGTTGGCTGCTTCCCTTGCGGGTTAGCTCACCACCTTCGGGTAAAACCAACTCCCATGGTGTGACGGGCGGTGTGTACAAGGCCCGGGAACGTATTCACCGTGGCATGCTGATCCACGATTACTAGCGATTCCACCTTCATGCACTCGAGTTGCAGAGTACAATCCGAACTGAGACGGTTTTTGGGGATTAGCTCCAGGTCGCCCCTTCGCTGCCCATTGTCACCGCCATTGTAGCACGTGTGTAGCCCAGCCCGTAAGGGCCATGAGGACTTGACGTCATCCCCGCCTTCCTCCCGCTTGTCACGGGCAGTTTCTCCAGAGTGCCCAGCCAAACCTGATGGCAACTGAAGATGAGGGTTGCGCTCGTTGCGGGACTTAACCCAACATCTCACGACACGAGCTGACGACAGCCATGCAGCACCTGTCACTAGGTCCCCGAAGGGAAGGAATCTGTCTCCAGAAACCGTCCTAGGATGTCAAAGGCTGGTAAGGTTCTGCGCGTTGCTTCGAATTAAACCACATGCTCCACCGCTTGTGCAGGCCCCCGTCAATTCCTTTGAGTTTTAATCTTGCGACCGTACTCCCCAGGCGGATAACTTAATGCGTTAGCTGCGCCACCCAAGCTCTATGAGCCCGGACAGCTAGTTATCATCGTTTACGGCGTGGACTACCAGGGTATCTAATCCTGTTTGCTCCCCACGCTTTCGAACCTCAGCGTCAATACCTGTCCAGTCAGTCGCCTTCGCCACTGGTGTTCTTCCGAATATCTACGAATTTCACCTCTACACTCGGAATTCCACTAACCTCTCCAGGATTCTAGTTTATCAGTTTCAAGGGCAGTTCCGGGGTTGAGCCCCGGGATTTCACCCCTGACTTGATAGACCGCCTACGTTCTCTTTACGCCCAGTAATTCCGAACAACGCTAGCTCCCTCCGTATTACCGCGGCTGCTGGCACGGAGTTAGCCGGAGCTTATTCTCTAGGTACTGTCATTATCATCCCTAGTAAAAGAGCTTTACAACCCTAAGGCCTTCATCACTCACGCGGCATTGCTGGATCAGGGTTTCCCCCATTGTCCAATATTCCCCACTGCTGCCTCCCGTAGGAGTCTGGGCCGTGTCTCAGTCCCAGTGTGGCTGATCATCCTCTCAGACCAGCTATAGATCGTCGCCTTGGTGAGCCTTTACCTCACCAACAAGCTAATCCAACGCGGGCCCATCTAAAGGCAATAAATCTTTGGTCCGAAGACATTATCCGGTATTAGCTCAAATTTCTCTGAGTTATTCCGAACCTAAAGGCAGGTTCCCACGCGTTACGCACCCGTGCGCCACTAACCCCGAAGGGTTCGTTCGACTTGCATGTGTTAGGCATGCCGCCAGCGTTCGTTCTGAGCCAGGATCAAACTCTCAAGTTTGTGTCACATACTAAACAAGCACGGAGTAAACTCCGCTAACCTGCTTGGCATGAGCTTCAAGGAGCCGATACCTGCACTGTCAAACGTAATGGATACGAATGAACATGCATCATCACAAATCACCGTGGTGGTGATCAGGATGTGGCATCGGCATAAATTAACCGGTTACCAAGGCCTTGAGGTCCTTGGACCGGGCGCCGTCGCCCACATGTCCCTTCATCATAATCTTACAATGTCAAAGAGCCATCCAACAAAAGAAGCGGACAACAAAGGAGCCCCGATTTTCACCGGGGGACCGGTTGTCCGTTTAATGTTGGCGACCGTCACGATCAGAGCCGGTGAAAAACCGTCAGCGCCGCGTCGGTGAGGGGGCATATATGGGTGACCTTAGATTCGGTCAACGCCTTTTTGCAATTTTATTTCAATGACACTCATTTCTCCCAGAATTCTGCGGTTTTTTGAGTGTCGAATTGTGTAGAATGTGGGGTTTGCGGCGCAGATTACAAGGCCCGAAATCCGATCAAGAACCAAACACGCGGCATCTGCGAGGGTTGATCCACCCAAATTGCGCGCAGAATCTTCACTTTTCACGCGTAAAGGCTCGGCAATGAACTCGCAGCGATCCAATACAGATTCGCAATCTAGCTTTGACGCGCCGAAAACCAGCGCCGCTGGCTTCGCTACGCGTGTGCGTTCTGCCGTCGCATGGCGTTGGGGTACGCAGGTCGCGGCGCAAATCATAACGTGGACCTCCACCATCTTGGTCGTGCGCCTGCTCGAACCCACCGATTATGGCCTATTCGCGATGACACAGGTGGTGCTCGCCTCTTTGTCAGTGCTTAACGGACAGAGCTTCGCGACTTCGCTGGTACAGACCGATCGGATCGATGAACGCCGCGTCGGCCAGGTTTTTGGCCTCTTGCTGCTATTCAATGGCTTTCTAGGCGTAACGCAATTCCTATTCGCCCCTTATGCGGCGGAATATTTCGGTGAGCCGATGGTCAAGGATATGCTGCGCGTTCAGGCGGTTTTGTTCCTGGCCGTTCCGTTCACCGCTTTACCGACAGAGCTCCTCGCGCGGCGTCTTGAATTCCGCAAACAGGGCCAGGTCAATATGATCAGCGCCGTCATCGCCGCGGTCGTAGCTTTGGTCCTTGCGTGGAAAGGGTTTGGCGTTTGGGCCTTAGTCTATGCGCCGATCGCGCTGTTTATGAGCCGAGCAATTGGCCTATCGATTGCTGCGGGTTTGCGGGTCCGCCCAATTTTCGACCCACGCGGGGCCTGGGATCTGGTGACATTCGGGGGAACCTTGACGCTGTGCCAGCTCTTTTGGATCGTCCAAAGCCAAAGCGATATTGTGATCGCTGGCCGCCAAATGGAAACCTATGATCTTGGCCTCTACTCAGAGGCGCTGTTTCTAACGCTGATTGTGACCGGGCGTTTTCTCCCTCCGATCAACGAGGTTGCACTCGCCGCATATTCTGAGCTCCATCGCGCTGGAAAATCTTTGGGCTCCTATTTTCTTCGGACCGCGCGGATGGTCATGACCGTTACCGCACCGATCTATATTGGCCTGGCTTTGACCAGCGAAGCGGCCATTTTGACCTTATTCGGTGAGAAATGGGCAGGAATGATCCCAATTGTGGCCGGCCTCGCGCTGGCCATGCCATTCTTCGCGCTGCAATTGATATGCGCGCCGGTCACCAATGCAATGGGGCGCACCAATGTTTATTTAATGACGAGCATTAGCGGCGCGGTGATCATGCCGATCGCCTTCTTGTGGGGAGTGAATGCCGGCGCAATCGGTCTTGTCCACGCTTGGTGGATTGCAGCTCCCCTACTCTGCACTATCACCCTTGCGCTCACATTGCCGCGTATCGGCGTATCTCCGGTTGCCCTTTTGCGGGAATTCGCGCCGATTATGCTGGCCTGCGGGCTGATGGCAATTTCCGTTCTGGCGATCCAACGATTTGCCATCATTGGCGTGGCGTGGATGGATCTTGTTTGGAATGCCATAGCGGGAGCGGCGATCTATGCCGCCACATTCTGGTTCGGGTGGCGCGAACTGGTTCGTGAAACTTGGGATATGCTGCGCAACCGCAATCAAACCTCTGTGATGGATGTTTCCGATCAAACGGGCGGTTCAAAAGCCAGCGCGCGGCCGCAAAACACCTAAAAGGTTTGGGCATATTGCTCTCCTCTGATAGTCTGAAATCAAGCATCAGCGCCATGCAAAGCAACATGCGCTTTTATGGGATCAGTCTATGCATTATTTCTGGTTAGCTCCTGCCCTATCAATGACGGTGTTTGGCTTTGGCCAACAGCTCGATGAACAAGCGATCGCTCCGAGCCTGACCGATCCCAACACTGAAATTCTCAGCCTCGAAGAAGAGCGCAATGAGCGTCTTACGGTGCCTGTGACAATCGATGGATCTGGGCCATATAACTTTATGATCGATACCGGCAGTCAGGCGACCGCTGTTACGCATGAAATCAACGAATCGCTGGGCTTAGAATCGCTAGGCATGGCAACATTGGTAGGAATGGCCAGTCGCCGTCCGGTCGAAGTGGTTGAACTCGATCGGCTGCAACTTGGCAGCAGTACTATCCATAATCTCGCAGCTCCGGTGCTTTACCGCACGAATATTGGCGCTGACGGTATTATCGGGCTCGATAGTCTGCAGGATTTTCGCGTTCTTTTCGATTTCCGCAATGACACGATCGCGGTCGAGGATGTTTCGGAAAACCGCGGCAGTAGGCGCGGCTTTGAGATTGTGGTCCGAGCTCGCCACAAATTGGGTCAGCTGCTGATCACAGATGCCAGAATTGAAGGCGTTCGGGCGACCGTGATCATCGACACTGGCGCGCAATCTAGCCTGGCCAACACGGCATTGCGTGAGCGCATTCGCACCAAGCGAGCAGAAGAAGTGACCGCCACAGACGTCAACGGCGTGACACTAACCGGTCAACTTTCCTATGTTCGTTCGCTGGAAATCGAGGGCATAACTTTCAGCAATGTGCCGATCACCTTTGCTGACACGCCAGCATTCGAGGCTCTCGGCCTGTCAGACCAGCCAGTGTTATCTTTGGGGATGCAGCACCTTAGACTGTTTGACCGGGTTGCGATTGATTTTTCAAGCCAAAGAGTTTTGTTTGATCTGCCGCGCAACGTTCGACAACGGCAACGGTTTAGCCCGTAAGTTCTCAGCGCTGGCTTCACAGCCAATAATCTCGCAACACCCCGCCTTCATCTTGCAGCAGAGCTTGCGCTGAGCACGTCGCGCGCCCACATGACATGGCGCTATGCCGCCTGATACCGCAACCTCCGCCGATCAAGCCTCAGGACCTGATGCGGAAAGCTGGCAAACTTTAAAGCGCTTCTTCCCGTACCTTTGGCCAAAGAATAACGCATCACTGCGCACCCGCATCGTTATCGCGCTGCTGCTGGTTCTTGCCGCCAAAAGCGTTACGTTGGCGCTTCCATTTGCATATCGCGATGCGGTGGATGCAATGACTGGACCTGCAAGTCAGGGTGCCAGCGTCGCATTCGCTTTGGTCGCAGCCTATGGCCTGGGCCGCTTCACATCGGTCCTGTTCGACAATCTGCGCAATATGGCGTTTGAGCGGGTGGGTCAGGTTGCCACATTGAACCTTGCCGAGGACGTGTTTCATCGGCTCCACCGGCTTTCTTTGCGGTTCCATTTGTCGCGGCGCACCGGAGAGGTCACCAAAATCATCGAACGCGGCACCAAGAGCATCGACATGATGCTCTATTTCCTGCTGTTCAACATTGCACCGACGCTGATTGAGCTGGTTGCAGTGGGAGTGATCTTCTATCTCAATTTCGGATGGGAACTCGTCGCCGCGACCAGTGTCACCGTGGTCGCTTATGTGATGATCACTCGCTGGATAACCGAATGGCGCACCAAATTACGGCGCGAAATGAACGATCTTGATGGTCAGGCCCTGCACCGCGCGGTCGATTCGCTTTTGAATTTCGAAACGGTCAAATATTTCGGCGCAGAAACGCGCGAGGAAGCCCGCTATTCGCAAGCGGCAAACGCCTATGCCGAAGCGGCGATCAAATCAGAAAATTCGCTCGGCGCACTCAACATTGTGCAAGCCTTGATCACCAATTCACTTATGGCAGGGGCAATGGCCTACACCGTTTGGGGATGGAGCCAGGGCAGATTGACCGTTGGTGATCTGGTGTTCGTTAACACCTATTTGCTCCAGCTGTTCCGGCCGCTCGATTTGCTCGGTTGGGTCTATCGCACCATCAGGCAGGGCCTGGTCGACATGGCGCAAATGTTTCGCCTGATCGATACCGAGGTCGAAGTTAGAGATGTACCAAACGCCCCGGCCCTGATCGTGCGTCAACCAACAATTGTGTTTGAAGATGTGATTTTTGGCTATGAGCCTGACCGGACCATTCTTAAAGGTTTGAGCTTTGAAGTTCCCGCCAGCGGGCGCATTGCAATTGTTGGTCCTTCAGGTGCCGGCAAAAGCACCATCGGGCGCCTGCTCTTCCGGTTTTACGACCCGCAAAGCGGACGAATCTTGATCGATGGCCAAGACATTTCGCAAGTTTCGCAAGACAGCGTGCGCGAAGCGATTGGCATCGTTCCGCAAGACAGCGTGCTGTTTAACGATACGCTGCATTACAACATCGGATATGGCTCTGCCTCGGCTGATGACGCGATCATCGAAGCGGCAGCCGCTGATGCCAGTCTATCACCCTTATTAGCAAGCCTGCCCGAAGGGTTTGAAACCATGGTGGGTGAGCGCGGACTCAAACTTTCTGGCGGTGAGAAACAGCGCGTCGCAATCGCTCGGACTTTGGTGAAAGACCCGCCAATTCTGCTGTTAGATGAAGCCACAAGCGCGCTCGACACTCGCACAGAACAAGAGATTTTGAGCACATTGCAGCGGCTCTCCGCCGGACGCACGACTTTGGCCATTGCGCACCGTCTCTCAACAATCGCGGATGCTGACCAGATTTTGGTGCTTGAGGACGGCAAATTGGCGGAAAAGGGGCAGCATGAGCAATTGCTGGCCGAGCAGGGCCTCTATGCTGAGATGTGGTCTAGGCAGGCGAATGAACACGCTGCGAAGACCAGCGAAGAATCTCTCGCGGCGATCTGATCCTGAAAAGGAGCGGGGTGGCAGCGGACGTTTTGCCCGCCCCACCCCGATCGCGTTATTCGCTAACTGGCTTGCGCAAGTCTTCCTCTGACAAATCAAGTTCGGCAATCGGAATAACCTCAACCTCACCGCGCATAGCCTGCAGATCTTCGAGAAACATCGAAGCGTCCCCAACGATTACGAGCGAGGCCCGCTCCGCCGATAGGTATTCGCTAGCAAGAGAGGCCGCATCCTGAGTGCTGACTTGCGATAGCCGATCAGCAATTTGGAATGCCTCGCTCGGGTCAATCCCGCGCAGCAGCAAGCTGGCGACCTGGCCATTAAAGCCGCCGCTGGTTTCCAAACTGCGTGCCAAAGCTCCGCCAAGGAACAACCTGCGCTTCTGCAACGCTTCTTCATCGGCAGGTTGATCGCCGAGCAATGCAAATTGATCAAAGAACACCGACGCTACCTCATCAGCGGTATCGTTCTTCGTCTGCGCACTCGCGGTCAAAATCGAGGCATCAGCGCGGGCAGGCAATGATGAGTAGGCACCATAACTAAGGCCGCGCTGCGTCCGAACCTCTTCGAATAGCCGCCCATTTGAACCAGAGCCCAAAACCGTGTTTGCCAACCACAATTTATAGAAATTGGGGTCTGAACGAGATAGCGCGCGAACTCCGGCAACAACTGCCGCCTGCCCTGCACCAGGCATATCAATCACAACTGTGCGCGGCGCGGCGCCATTTCCGGCTGGGTTTGCAACCGATTGTGGGGCCGCTCGCTCGGATGACCATTCACCAAAGAGCTCGCCAGCCAATGCCGATGCCTCTTCGGCACCGATCCCGCCGCTCACCACAATATTGGCGGCCGCAGGATGCCAGTAGGTTTCGCGATAAGTCACCAGATCGCTTTGAGTGATTGTGGGAAGGCTCGTTTCATTTGCCACACGGCCATAAGGCGCGTTGCCATATAGTACTCGCGTCGCGACCAAGCCCGCAAGCGCGCCCGGATCGTTCAAAGTGGCGGAGAAACCATCAAGAATACGGCGGCGTTCGCGCTCCAGTTCTGCTTCAGGATAGCTGGCATTTTGAACGATATCGACCAACACTTGCCCTGCCTGCGACAGGTTAACTGCGGGCGCGGTCAAACTTGCAAACGTGCCGTCGGGACTGCTTGAGATGTTGAGGCTCGCCCCCAGCGATTCGAGCGTCGCCGCTATGTCATTGGCATCGCGGTCACCGGTGCCGGTGTTCGCCAAATCTGCCGCTAAGCTGGCCAGCCCGGCCTTCGCCATCGGATCTGTCGCATCGCCGCCCGGGAACACGACGGTGATCGTTGCAATCGGTACATCGCTGGTTTGCGCAGTCACCAACGGAATTCCGTTTGCCAATGTGCTTTCGACAAAATCAGCACGGACAACCTCAGGCGCAATTCCAGGAGGTGGAGGCGCCATGCGTTCGCTCTCTGGCAAGACCTGCCTCGGCTCACCAGTCGCTGGCGGAACAGTCGCAAATGCAGGGGCCGGTACTGGGTTCGCGTAAGCGCTCGGATCGTCCTCCCCGGCGCTGTATGTCATTGATACCTTAGCGTCAGGAGAGAGCCATACTTGAGCTACCCGCATAACTTCATCAGCGGTGACCGCGGCAATCCGTTCAAGCCGCTCATCCGCCGCATCGGGATTGCCAGTGGAAACAAGCGCTTCACCCAGTTCAAAGGCGCGGCCGCGAACAGTTTGCCGTGAAGACAAGGCGGATGAGAATATCTCATTCTTGGCTTCTTGCAGTTCAGCAGCGCTCACCAACTCGCTGCGAATGCGCTCAATCTCAGCATTCAGGATTTGATCTGCTTCTGCCGACTCAGATCCCGGGCTGAGCACGGCGAAATTGGCAATATAACCGCCATCCATAGTCAAAGTTTCGAAATGAGAGGCATCCACGGCCTTCCCAGTTCTCACCAATGCTTGGTGCAAGCGGCTATTATCACCGCGTGACAGGATGGTTGAGAGAATTTCAATCGCAGCGGCATCAGGATGCGTGGTCGGAGGAGCTTTCCAAATGCCGCCAACCACTGGCAGCGGCACATTTGGCGCCGTCGCGGCAATTGACCGTGCTTCAGTTCTGGCAGGCTCGCGAGCAGCAATTTCCAAGCTAATCGGGTTTTCGCGCGGGGCGATATCGGCGAAATACTGATCCACCAATTCGCGCAGCTGCGACATTTCAAAATTGCCAGCGACGATCAAAGTGGCCGTATCAGGGCCATAATATGCCTGATGGAATGCCCGCGCATCTTCAAGAGTTGCGGAATCAAGATCCTCAATCGAACCGATCCCTGGCCTGCGCATCGGCAAAACATCGAAAGCGTTTTCTGGAATTACAAACCGTTGGAGACGGCCATAGGGAGGCGCGAGCACACGCTGGCGCAGTTCCTCTTTTACAATAGAGCGTTCACGCTCAAACACTTCGGAATCGACAACCGGAAACGCCATGCGTTCGCGATGTGTCCACAACATCGTTTCGAGATATTCGGCAGGTACGGTTTCGAAATAATTGGTGCGATCAATCCAGTTGGACGCATTGCGTTGTCCGCCCACATCTTCGGTCAGACGATTGATCATATTATACGGCATATTTACCGTTTTCCGGCTGAGGATATGCTCAAACAAATGGCTAAATCCAGAACGGCCTTCGGGATCGTGTTTGGACCCAACCTTATACCAAAGTGAAGTTGTGACATTCGCGGTAGAATCGTCAGGCAGTGCGATCACTGTCAGACCATTATCGAGCGTCCACTGCGTGTATTCGATTTTCGGGGCGCTTAAGGTGGACGCCGCTCCTCCAGCTGCGTGGCCATCTGCCATTGCCGACGTTGCAAACACCAGCGCCGTTGCGGCCGCTCCAGCCAGCATCATTGTCTTTATCATGATATAGTCCCCGAGTTTGATTGTGAGGACATGTTACTGACAGCCGAGCGTTGCTCAAGGATTTCTGCGCAGTTCGACTACAAAATGCCGAATTTTATCGACGTGCGTCTTCAGCCAGCTTTTCCAATGCAGCAATTGCCGCATCACGTCGGCCCCAGGGTACAAACAGATGATCGTGGCGCAGGCCAGCGATAACATTGCACGCAATGCCCAATTCACTAAGCGTTGTCGCGATAGCTGCGGTCAGGCCGACGCCTTCCAAATCAGAATGCACTTGCAATGTGATGCGTGCAAAGCTGCCACTGACCGCGTCTACATCGCGTGCCAAAGTTTGGAGTAGAACGCAGGTCGCCCCTTCATCTTCGCGAATGGTTGCAAATGCGTTTTGGGCAAGGGATTGATCGGAACTCAATACGAAGCAATAGGGCTCAGCCGATAACAGCGGGTCCATACCCGCCAACATGTCCTGCAAATCTGAGACCAGCCTGCCGGTCACAGGATGTATTTGCTGAGGTCGCTATCACCGGCAAGTGCAGACAGGCGAGCACGGACATACTCGGCATCGATCTTCACCGTTTCACCTTCATGCTCTTCCGCTTCGAAGCTGATTTCTTCAAGCAGCTTCTCCATCACCGTTTGAAGCCGGCGCGCGCCGATGTTTTCGACGCTTTCATTCACCTGCGCGGCGATTTTGGCGACTTCGCTCACCGCATCCTCGGTGATATCCAATTCAACCTTTTCGGTGCCGATCAAAGCTTTGTATTGCTCAACCAGATTGGCGCGTGTTTCGCTCAGGATACGTACAAAATCTTCTTCGGTTAGAGCGCGCAGCTCGACCCGGATCGGCAAGCGTCCCTGCAATTCAGGCAGCATGTCTGATGGCTTCGCCAAGTGAAACGCGCCGCTGGCAATAAACAGCACGTGGTCGGTCTTCATCGGACCATATTTGGTTGAAACAGTCGTCCCTTCAATCAAAGGCAGCAGGTCACGTTGCACGCCTTCACGGCTCACAGAGCCGCCGCGCACATCGCTCACCGCGATCTTGTCAATCTCATCGAGAAACACGATCCCATTTGTTTCTGCATTGGCCAGCGCAACCCGGGCGACATCATCCTGATCCATGCGCTTTTCAGCTTCTTCATCGACCAGTTTGTCCCATGCTTCGGGAACCCGCATTTTACGGCGCTTTGTCGGCTGCTTGCCCAACGCCTTACCCATCATGTCGCTGAGATCGATCATCCCCACATTGCCGCCCATATTGCCCATATCAAATGGCATTTGAGATGCTTCGGAAACCTCAATTTCAACTTCGACTTCGTTCATCGCGTCCTGAACAATCCGTTCGCGAAAGCTCTCCCGCGTGGCTTCAGAGGCGTTGTCTCCAACCAGAGCTGTCAACAGGCGCTCCATCGCCGCATCAGAAGCTGCTTCGCGCACCGCATCGCGGCGGCGCTCTTTTTCCAGCCGGATCGCATCTTCGGCAAGATCGCGAGCAATTTGTTCGACATCACGGCCGACATATCCAACTTCGGTAAACTTGGTCGCTTCCACTTTTACAAAAGGCGCTTCGGCCATTTTCGCAAGTCGGCGGCTGATCTCGGTCTTGCCGCAACCGGTGGGGCCAATCATCAGAATGTTCTTGGGCGTCACCTCATCGCGCAGTTCCTCGCCCAATCTTTGGCGGCGCCAGCGATTGCGAAGGGCCACGGCAACCGCGCGTTTCGCGTCTTTTTGGCCGATAATATGCTCATCAAGCGCGGCGACGATTGCCTTGGGTGTAAGATTATCCATCGGTTCTTTCATATTGTAGTCTGCAACATGCTCATGTCGGGGCGCATCAGCTACGGCAACGGGCACAATTCAGCGTTTTAGGCCTGCGATGTCACACCGTCTCTAACGTAACATTGCCATTGGTGAAGACGCAGATATCCGCAGCGACTGCCATCGCTTTTGTCGCAATTTCTTCGGCATCTTCTTCATATTGGGCAATCGCTCGGGCCGCTGCCAAGGCATAATTGCCGCCCGATCCAATCGCCGCAATGCCGCCTTCAGGTTCCAACACATCTCCATTGCCCGTGAGCACCAGCAAGCTCTCACTGTCTGCAACGATCATCAATGCTTCAAGATTGCGCAGATATTTGTCGGTCCGCCAATCCTTCGCCAGTTCAACGGCGGCACGCAGCAATTGACCGGAATATTGTTCGAGCTTCTTTTCGAGCCGTTCAAACAATGTGAAGGCATCGGCCGTCGCGCCAGCAAAGCCAGCCACAACTTTGCCATCTTCACCAATGCGGCGAACCTTGCGCGCATTCGGTTTCATAACGGTATTGCCCATCGAAACCTGACCATCGCCCGCAATCACGATCTTGTCATCGCGTTTGACGCCAATGATGGTTGTTCCGTGCCACTGTGTAAGGCCGTGGCTGGCCGAATTATCATGCATGAAGAGCGATATGGTCGCTGTTCGCAATCAATCAAGCGCTGTTAGGGGCCGCCCGGGGCACCGCCGCCGAAGCCTCCGCCGCCGACTTGCCCGATATTACCGAACAAATCTTCGAGGAAACCGCGTTCACGGCCCAAGGTTGGAGTCTTGTCTCCATCGGGCTGCAAATAAACCACCTGATCAATACCTGATTGATCGACAGCAGAAACATTTCCTTCGCTATCGAATTTCACCGCCATCACGAAGTGCGACTGAATACGCGGACGCACGAACGGGCGGCGGCCATTGACACTTGATACATAAAACCAAGTCGGCTCCCCATAATCGCTGGTGAAGCTGGGCCGCCCAAGGGTTGCCTCAACCGAACGTTGATTGTCGATGCCTGGTTGGATCGATTGCACCAAAGTGTTGTCAGTAACATATCCGCGAGTTTCGCGGATCGAACTGCAACCAGCCAATGCCAGTCCTGCTCCGGCAACAAGCAGCGTTGCACGAACTTTGAGCCACGCCTCATTGCGTTTTCCCAATTCAAGCCTGTCCATTGCTTTCGCCAATCCTTCGCCTAGTCACTATTGCCGCACCGTCACGGCTCTCTATATCGTTCAGCGTATGGCTTTACGGTCATGGACCACGCCTTGCAACGCCGCTGAACAAAGCAGCTGGGGTGAACAGGTTGAATTTGGGCTGAATGCCTGCGTTCAGCAAATCAAAAAATGAGAATTGCGACCATGTCTTTCCTTTCCAAATTGCTAGGCACTCAGGCTGATCCGCGCGAGAAATTGCGCCCACTTTGGCATCGCGTGATCGAAATGGCACGCGACCAAACGTTTTATACTGATTGCCAGATAGCAGATTCGGTTGCGGGCAGGTTTGATATGATCACCGCGATTTTGTCCGTCATTATCGTCCGCCTGGAGGCCGCAGAATTGCGCAATGAAAGCGCCCTGATCGCAGAACTGTTTGTTGAAGACATGGATGGGCAATTGCGAGAATTTGGGACGAACGATGTCGTCGTTGGGAAACGGATGGGCAAATTGATGGGCGTTCTTGGGGGTAGGTTGGGCGCGTATCGCGGTGCACTAACGAATGATGACGCAGACCGCCTTTCCGACGCTGTCGAGCGCAATTTCACATTTGCCGCCAATGCCGATCCGCAGAAGAGTGCGCAGTGCGTGTCGAGCAAATTGCGCGACTTATTTGGGCGACTGTCCGCTTTGGACGACACCGCGATATTGAAGGCATCGGAAATCAAATGAACCGATTGGAACTCTCGCGGCCGATCAAGGCAAAACCCCTGCCCTTACAAGCAATTGTGATTGACGCAGATGAGCAAGAGCGCGGCGCGCTCGCCGGACGTTTTGCGCTGCCAGCAATCCATGCGCTTCACGCCGAAATCGCATTGAGTGAAGGCTCAGATGCAATTCTTGGAATTGGCTCGCTGCAAGCTGAGATTATCCAAAATTGCGCCATCTCGGGAGAAGAATTTCCAGTCGCAATTGCTGAGGATATTACCCTTAAATTCGTCGCGGAATTGGCGCCAGACGCTCGCTTGCCCGAAGGCGGAGACGGGGCGGAAATTGAGCTCGACGCCGAAGATTGCGACGAGATTGAATATTCAGGCGATATGTTTGATGTGGGGGAAGCGGTTGCGCAAAGCTTAGGCCTTGCGATCGATCCCTATGCTGAAGGACCAAATGCTGAAACCGCGCGCGCCGCCGCTGGGATTGCTAAAGAGGGCGAACAGGATGGGCCACTTGCGGAAATGTTGACCGCGCTCAAGAAAGACTAACCGCGCAAAAAAAGCAGTCAAAATCTTAGTTCCGCCAGCTCTTTTTTTGGCAAGATTGGTGCGCCGAAGATGAAGTCACTAGAACGCGCCGATCAAAACGGAATGTCATCGTCCAGATCATCATAACCTCCGCCAGAGCCGCTATCTTGATTGCCGCCGCTCTGGTTGCCGCCGCCCGAGCCGCCGCCCGAGCCGCCGCCGCCTTGATTCCAGCCGCCACCACCTGAACCGCCGCCCGAGCTGCCGCCCGAACGACCACCACCATCACCGCGTCCATCGAGCATGGTCAATGTTCCATCAAAGCCGCGCAAAACCACTTCGGTTGAGTAGCGATCATTGCCAGATTGATCCTGCCATTTGCGAGTCTGCAACTTGCCTTCGATAAAGACCTTTGAGCCTTTCTTGAGGTAATTTTCGACGACATTGACTAGACCCTCGGAAAAAATCGCGACTGTATGCCACTCGGTCCGCTCTTGGCGCTCGCCAGTGTTGCGGTCTTTCCAGGTTTCGCTGGTGGCGATGCGCAGATTGGCGACCTTCCCGCCATTTTGGAAACTGCGAATTTCAGGATCCGCCCCGAGATTGCCAATCAGCATAACCTTGTTGAGCGAACCCGCCATTTTCCAAACCTCTCAATTGATTGATCGCGCCATTGCGGTCGCGAAGATTTCCGATTCCCTGCTGTCATAAGCGAGCGAGCGCAGGGATGCGAGCCGCGAAACGAACGCAGCGATCGCTTTTCCACCCTTCAGAGAGGAATCAGTTGCTCGGGTATCGCAATCGACCAAGAAAGCGCGACACGCTGAAACTTTCCCGATCACTGTTGAGCAATTTTGCTTTCGCTTTTTCAAACCGCATCACGCCATCGATGCGGCGATCAAGGAAGGCATAGCTGGCCTGCTTGCCCTCGCTCTCATCATTTACAAACACGGCCAATGTGGCGCTGTAAATGCCGGCCAAAATTGTTCGTTTGGTGTAATGATTGTAATCGGTCGCGGTGTCACCCGCGAGGCGCCACATCAAATCGGCGGAATGCCAGCCAATTTTCAATGATCGGCGCGCATTTTGCGGCATCGCCATGATCGAAAGTGCGCGCCGGAGCGCCTCTTCCAGGCCGTCAACTGCCTCCAACCGAAACGCGATCAAAGCGCGTATCCGTTCGCGAATCTTCAATTTTGCAAGTTTTTCGGCGGGCCATTCCGCTTTCATCTTCGCATCTATATCTGTGATCCACGCCTCGATCATATCCATCGCCCCGCCCGGATAAGCCAACTTTGCGATATCGGGATCCACGCCTGTTAATTCAGCCGCAGCCAATAGCGCTTTCTCGTTCCAGCCATCGAAAATCGCAGATGCCGCGATCTCCGGCGCCAGGGCTACACGAAGTTCATCCAAAGTAAGGTCGGAATAATCGGTCATAGGCTCAGCCACGTATCAGAAGGATGGTCCATAATCCTCAACGGGTTGGGCATTCTGAGCACGCTCCTCATCAGCACGCGCAAACTCCGACACGATCCGGCTGTTCCCATTCAACAACGCAACATAATCGCGCGCAGATCGGCCAGAATTATCCGGCTTGTCGGGATTGGCGCCTTGAGCCAGAAGCTGGCGAATTATCGCAATGTCGCGTTTATGTACCGCTGCAATCAGTGGCGTTTCGCCTGATCGGTCCGTCACATCCACGTCAGCGCCATTCTCAATCAGCTCTTCAACGGCCTCGATAAAACCTAGGCTCGTCGCAAGCTGCAACGGAGTGACGCCGTTATTGTCACGAGCGTTGGGATTGGCACCGCGCTGAAGCAAGAAGCGGACCCATAAGACATCACGCCGCGCTGTTACGATATGCAGCCCCGATTCGCCCGATGTAATGTCACGCGAATTGACGATAGTCGTGCCGGGTTGATTGAGCATATCGGTAGCGGCATCGCCATCACGCTCTTTAACAGCTTTCAAGAATTCAAATCCATCAGAGAACCCTTGCGCCGCGGCAGGCGTGGTCAGGAGCGCGCCACTGGTGGCCGCTCCTGCCAATCCGATACTGGCAAGTGCTGTGAGAATTCCTATCTTGCGCAAAACAACGTGCCCCACGCTTCTATCCTTTCGCATTTCCTGTCACATGATCGGAAGGTATATCCGTTTGGGCGTCCTTCCAAGAATTGGGGTTAGCAGACCATGAACCACCGCGCCACGTCCTTCATCTCTCGCTATGCGATATTGTCTGTTCTGGGCACAGCCAGTTTGGCCCTTGCGAGCTGTTCAGAGGGCGGCCCGCAAGAACGCGGCCCTGACGGCGTCTATACCCCATCCGCCGGAGACGCTCCGCTGAAAGGCGCCGATCTGGGCGGATCGTTTGAATTGATCGGAAGCGACGGCGAAACGGTGCGCTGGTCCGATTTTGAAGGGCAATATCGAATCATTTATTTTGGTTTTGCCTATTGTCCGGATATTTGCCCCACGGATGTTCAACGCATGATCCAAGGTTTGAGTCTGGTGCAAGACCAACAACCGGAACTCGCCGCAAAAATTCAGCCAATCTTCGTGTCAGTGGACACGGAGCGTGATACGCCCGAAATTGTTGGCGAATTCGCGAGCGCATTTTCGGATGACCTGATCGGGCTGACCGGATCAGCAGAACAAGTTCAAGCCGCCACCGATAAATTCGGCATATTTTATTCACGCGGTGAGGATACGCCCGGAGGAGGCTATCTGATCGATCATTCGCGGATCGTCTATCTATTCGGTCCGGCCGGAGAACCGCTTGCCACTTTGCCAACCGATTTGGGGCCAGAGGCGGTTGCAGAAGAAATCATCAAATGGTCGAACTAAGAGACAGCTTTTGGGAATTACCCTTGGGAGAGCTTACCAGGGCCGAGTGGGAGGCCCTATGTGATGGCTGCGGACGGTGCTGCCTCCACAAGATCGAAGATGCAGACACCGGCGCGATTTCTGACACCAATGTCGCGTGCAAATTGCTCGATTGCCAAACCGCGCAATGCACCGATTATCGCAACCGCAAGGCGTTTGTCCCTGATTGCCTGCGTTTGACTCTCAAGATCGTCGAAGACGTGGCATGGCTTCCACCAACATGCGCATATCGCAAACGCGCAGCCGGACACAGCCTGCCCGATTGGCACTATCTGATCAGCGGCGATCGTGAGGGCGTAAAAAGGGCCGGAGTCTCGGTCGCTGGCAGAGTTATTCCAGAGACTGATGCGGGACCATTGGAGCATCACCTTGTCGATTGGGACGGAGGTTTGGAAGAACCAAAGCAAGGCGATCCAGGGTGAAAGATTGGCTGCGCAAAGAGGCGATCCTGCCTGAAATTGAGCTTGGTGACCGGCTTGTGCCGATTGCGCTGCGCCGAATGAAACGCGCCAAACGATTGACCCTGCGACTTGCCCCAGATGGCAGCGAGGTGCGCATCACGCTGCCTGCATGGGCACACAACAAAGAAGCAATCGCCTTTGCCCATAGCCGCCGCGAATGGCTCGCCGGTCAGCTTGATCGCATTCCTGCCCGTTCCGCCCCGCAGCCGGGCGGCGAACTGCTGTTTCGGGGACAGCCATGCAAAATTGATTGGAGCGAAACCGCGCCGCGCCAGCCCACAATTGCTGGCGATAAAGTGGTGATTGGCGGACCGGCTTCAGCGCTCGAGAAGCGCCTTAAATCTTGGCTTGAACGAAAAGCTCTAAAACTGTTTCAAGATGACGTGGCCGAATATTGCGAGCAAGCGGATCTCGATTGTGCGAGGGTGGCATTATCGCGCGCGCAAAAACGCTGGGGCAGCTGCTCAGATCAAAAACGAATCCGGCTGAATTGGCGATTGGTCCAAGCGCCCGATTATGTCAGACGATCTGTGGTCTCACACGAAGTCGCGCATCTCGTGCATTTTGACCATAGCCCGGCATTCTATGCTCTATTGGAGCATATTTACGAGGGTGACATCAAAGCCGCAGATCGCTGGCTCAAAAAGAACGGACGCACACTTTATTCCAGCTTTGGCTGAAAGCTTCATCCGGCCTTGGCGCTTGGGTGTCTATCCGACCTGAGACCGCCAATTTGGTACCGGCTCAGCGCGTGAGACTGGCGTGAGGCCTCTCCACAGTCTATATTACCTGCATGTTTGCGAAATCACGTTTCAATCCAGCCCCCGGCATTATGGACTTTTGGGAAGAATTCCGGAAGCCAAACCCTTATCGCTGGCCGATATTAGTGATTTCTTCCTTGCCGTTTGTTTTGATTATGGTCTGGGCGACATCCGAGACGGTGTACCTCCCGCCAGAGCGGCCCAATGTAACCTTCATCAGCAGTTTCGCCCCTGATCGCAGCGATGCCGAGATTGTCGCGTCGAACATCGAAAATCAGGCAGAAAAGGATGAAGTAGCGGCCCGGCAAGCGGAATATGAGGAACGCAAACGCGAAGCCTATCGCGCACTTGGCGCTGCCAGCGGTTTCGATGTTGAGGAAATGGAGGCCCGCGCCGAGGCAGATCGGGCGCGGGAAGAAGCGCAAGAAGCCGCCAGGCGGGCAGAAAGATATCCCGATCGCGAGCAACAGCCAGTTCCTGGATCAGCAGAGCCAATTTCCGCTTCAGAAGGCGGCACACAATAAGTTCGCCCAGGTCAGATGATGACGCATGGATGGCCGCAACAACGCGGTTGGCCGGTCGTGCGCGTCCACTGTGCAGTCCCAATCCCGGCGTTGCCGCGCTGATAGTAAAGGAAGGCCGTGTGATTGCACGGGGTTGGACACAGTCGGGCGGGCGGCCGCACGCTGAGGCCGTTGCGCTATCCCAAATCGAAGGCGGCGATGCGCGGGGCATGACTGTGTACGTATCATTGGAACCGTGTGCCCACCGGTCAGAGCGAGGCCCGTCGTGCACTGATTTGCTGATTAAGGCCGCGCCTGAGCGGGTGGTTATCGGAATAGCGGACCCCGATCCGCGCACCTCTGGACAAGGCCAGCAGCAGCTTGAACAGGCGGGCATCAAAACCACACTGCTTAACCACAAAGCCGCGCGGGACAGCTTGGCCGGATATCTAACGAAGCGGCGTTTAAACCGGCCCTTTGTCACGCTGAAATTAGCAATGTCGATCGACGGTTGCATCGCATTGGCAGATGGTTCGAGCGAATGGATTACCGGCGAGCAGGCGCGGGCCCATGTCCATGCGCAGCGTGCGCGCAATGATGCGATTCTGGTTGGTGGTGGCACCTGGCGCGCTGACAATCCACGGCTCGATGTCCGACTTCCCGGTTTGGAAGACCGCAGCCCGAAACGAATCCTCTTAACCCGCGGAGTTGCGCCCGATGGCGTCACCATTATCAATCGTCCAGACCAAATCGAATCGCTCGATGGGATCAACTACCTTTACGTGGAAGGCGGGGCTCAGGCCGCCGCTAGCTTTCTGAAGGATGACCTAGTTGATGAAATACATCTTTATCGCGCCCCAATTCTGATCGGTGACGGGCTGCGTGGGCTTGGCCCTCTTGAGCTTGAAGCGCTTGATGCAACTCATGGTCGCTGGCTCCCGGCTGACAATCGCCAGCTTGGCAGCGATCAATTCACCGCCTATCTGCGACAACGCTAGTTAGGATTGACCGCATATGTTCACCGGAATTGTCACTGCCATTGGCACCATCCAGTCGCTCGATCAAAGGGGCGATCTGCGCGTGCGCATCGCCGCACCTTTGGACCCTGCAGGCATCGCGATTGGCGCATCGATTGCTTGTTCAGGCGTCTGTTTGACCGTGGTGGATCGCGGCGGAAAGGCTGGCGATGCGTGGTTTGATGTAGATGTTTCGGGCGAAACTGTTTCGCGCACCGGACATGGCATGTGGGACAAAGGCCGTTCGCTCAATATCGAACCATCACTGCGCGTCGGTGATGAGATCGGCGGACATATTGTGACCGGACATGTCGATTTTATCGGCGAAGTTGTAATGGCAAAGCGGGATGGCGATTCCTGGCGCTTGGCAATCCGCGCGCGCGCAGAGATGTCTCCGTTTATTGCGGAAAAGGGATCAATCACCATCGATGGCGTGTCATTGACGGTCAATGATGTGCGCGATCGCGAGGATGGAACCTGCGATTTTGCCCTCAACATCATCCCGCACACAGGCAGCGTCACAACATTGGGCACGCTCGATAAAGGCGATCAGGTCAATCTCGAAATTGATGTGTTGGCGCGTTACTTAAAACGAATGCAAAGCCTGCAAAATGCTAGCTAACGGCCTATTAAGTATCGCCCGCTAGCGGGCCATTGGTGAAAGTTTCGCGCGTTATTTCATAGACGATGTGCAAAATCCGTTTGCCTTGATACCGGGCAAGTTCGCTACGATCGGTTCTTTCTGCGCCAATATTTTCAAGCGCGATGCGCGAACGATAATTGGTTTCGCCAACGCGAAAATCTACTCGCGCCACTGCTTCGAAAGCATGCGCTAACATGGCGCGCTTCATCTCTGGATTGAAGCCTCTGCCCCAATATCTTGGCGCCAGGAAGGTCCACCCAATTTCGACCGATCCACTGTCTTTGGGATCATATTCTTGAAATCGAGATGAGCCGACAATTTGGTCTTCCGCTTTATCGACAATCGCTAGCGCGCCGCCCTGCTCCAGCGCATCTTCAAAGAACGTGCGAAACACATCTTCTCGCCATCGATCATGCATCGGATGCTGCTCCCAAACAGCCGGATCGCCAGCCACTGCGAAAAGCGCATCCCAATCGCCTTGCAGCAAGGGGCGCAGCAACAAACGCTCAGTTTCGAGTGTGGGCTGCCGATCCATTTCGCAACTCCTCGCTTGGGCGGAATTAACCCGTCACATCAGCAATCGCTGCAATGAACTTTTCGATATTGCCGCTCTGCAGCCCGGCAATATTCAAACGCCCGGAACCGGCCATGTAAATCCCGTGATCTTCGCGCAGGGTCACGACCTGATCCTTCGTCACTGGCAAAACCGAGAACAATCCATTCTGGTGACCAAGCGGTGTGAGATCCACGCCGCCTGCTTGACCTGCAGCGGCCAAAATGGCGCGCATCTGACGCATCCGTTCGCGCATTTGCGTCAATTCATCGAGCCACATTTGCGTCATCGCTTCATCGCGCAGGATCACACGCACTGCTGCGCCGCCATGATCAGGCGGCATCGACCAGCTAGCCCGCGCCAAAGCATTGGCGTTTGAGAACGCAGTTTCCAACACTTCGGGTTTGTCAGACATGATGTAAAACGCGCCCACACGGTCGCGGTACATGCCAAAATTCTTGTCACAGCTATAGGCGATGAAAGCTTCTGGCACCTTGGCCAATAAGCTGCGCAGTCCGGCGGCATCTTCCTCCAGCCCTTTACCCAGCCCCTGATAAGCGGTGTCGATGATCGGGAAGATACCGGTTTCAGCAATTGCATCACCGATCTGCTCCCAATCTTGCGCTGTGTAATCGATGCCAGTTGGATTGTGACAGCAACCATGCAGCAGAATGCAATCATCGGGCGCTGCGCCGCGGATCGCCGCAAGCACCGCCTCAACATTTGCCGTGCCATCGGGATTGGCATGTTCAAACGGCACAAAATCGAGCGCAATATCGCCAAATATCTGCGCATGATTGGGCCAGCTTGGCGTGCCCATATGCAGCCTTTGAACGCCCGCCTTTTGAGCCAAAGCCGCCGCAAGCCGAACCGCACCTGTGCCGCCCGGCGTTTGCATGCCTGCAATGCGCCCGCCCATCGTGGCATCGGCACCAAAGATATAGGGCATCAACGCATTGACGAACCCCATATCGCCTTCCGGCCCGAGATAACTTTTGGAATCCTGCGTTTCGACAAGGCGCTGTTCCGCCGCCTTGATCGCGGCAAAAACGGGCGTGTCGCCCTGGTCTGTGCGATAGACACCAACGCCCAGATCAATCTTATCCGGGCGGGTATCAGCAGCATGAAGCTTGATCAGCGCCAGAAGCGCATCGGGCGGTTGTTTGTCGAGTCGGTTCAGCATAGCGAGATCAGCCATGCCGCCTGTCGGCGCCAGCCGCAACCAGCTTTCACCCTTATCTTCGCCAAGTTTTGCTTCTGATGAATCCTTTCGATCAAATCTGACCGATCAGAATGGCAGCCAACGCTGCTTTCTTGAGAATCGCATATAACCGGCATTGACGCCCAGCCGCAGTCCAGCGCCGACCCGGATCGGGATCAGCACGACGTCGCCCTTGCGCAGATAGCTCGCATGCATTCCGCCCACGAGATAGGCCTGCCCCTCGCCAGCGGGATACCGCTCATACAATTCATCGGTGTCGTGCAAATTGTACACCAAGACAAAGGTGTTTCCGGCATTGGCACCGGCATCAAAACCGATCGATGGGCCGGTCCAATAAACCTTTTGCTCGCCTTCTATCCGGTGATGCAAAGTGCCCGAGCCATAACGCGCGCCGACTATAAAAGCGCCGCCAGCCTCACGGCCCACGATATAACCGTTTGGTTCACCCTGGTCACGAAGCAAATCTTCGATCAATCCGGCAAGCCCAGCTGCCCCTTTACCAAAGACACCTTCCGCAGCGCCGATCAAATCATCTTCGCCATACGTGGTCGTATCAGCAACTTGAACTGCATCGCCCGCCGCATCCGCTGCGCTGACGGTTTCATCTACGGATGCCGGGTCAGACCATTCGGGCGCAACATCTGATGAATAGGTGGAGAATTGATCGTCAAAATTGGAGTTGGCCGCCTGCTGTGTCCCGGCGCTCCAATCGGCGCTTGTATCAATTTCGGGAACGGGCACGGGGGCATTGCTGGCCTCTGCGGCAGCGCTGGCAGGATCGAGAAGATCGCCGTCAATCGGGGCCAGATCGCTATTGGCAGCGGCGTCATACGCCTCGTCAGGGTCAAAACTTTGCGGTGATTGCGCCGCCAATGGCGCGCTTATCAAAGCAATACCTCCAGCAATGGCGAAGCCAATGCGAGACATCATAGATGGCAAATTTTTCATTTCTTGACCTTCCTCAAGGCAATTCTCAGGCCCGTTCCGGTGAAACAGAGTCCTTTGCTATGCGCGCGACAATTGCTCGGCGATGAAGCGAATCGAAAACGCGATGAACCGAATCCTATGATGCGATGAATCGCGCAAAACCCGCCTTTGGGGCTATTGTTGACCCTGTTGCCGGCTCTCAAAATTCGCGCAGCCAGCTTTTTTGGCCAAATCCGGCACAGGGTATCTTGCCCGTAGCACTCGGCATGACTATAGCGCGCCGGTCGCACGGATTTTTGCGCTGCGGCATGCGGAGACGTGGGTGAGTGGCTGAAACCAGTTCCCTGCTAAGGAACCATACCTACTACGGGTATCGAGGGTTCGAATCCCTCCGTCTCCGCCACCTTACTTTTCCCAGACAATCTCTTATAGTCCTCAAACCCGCAGAAATGCGGCGATTTTTCGCTTTTCGTCGTCCGCATAGTTCCCTATATGTTCCTATGCGTCCGACGTCGAGTGTGGGTCTGGATGTGGGTCTGAGAGGAGCAAGTAGTGGGCAAATTGACGGCGATGGGAGTAAAGAATCTCACGGAACCAGGTCGCTATTCAGATGGAGAGGGTTTGATCCTCAAACTCGCCGCAAAGGGTAAAGGCAGCTGGATTGTCCGGGTTCAGACCAACGGGAAGCGCCGAGACATCGGTTTGGGTCCACTTTCCGAGCTGCCGCTGGCCGATGCTCGCGAGGCGGCGCGGGCCCTCCGCAAGGAGGTGAAAGCGGGCGTCGACGTTCTGGCAGAGCGAAAAAAGGAAGCGTTGGTCATCCCCACCTTCAGCGACGCCGCCAAGCTCGTGCATGAAGAGCACAAGGCCGCTTGGAAGAACGGCAAGCACCAAGCTCAATGGATCAAGACGCTCGAGACCTACGCCTTTCCCACCCTGGGCGACAAACTCGTTTCGGACATTGAGGGCCCTGCAATCCGCGACGCGCTCTCTCCGATCTGGCTGACGAAGCCGGAGACCGCGCGGCGCGTACGACAACGAATCGGATCAGTGCTTGATTGGGCCTGCGCAAAGGGCTTTCGCGAGACCGAGGCACCGATGCGCTCGGTACTTCGTGGCTTGCCGCGTCAGCCAAAGAAACAAGGCCGCTTGGCAGCAATGCCCTATGCGGACCTCCCCGCTTTCCTGACATGGCTGCGCGGACGTTCCTCGGTCGGCCGTCTTGCCTTGGAGTTTGTGATATTGAACGCCTCTCGCTCGGGCGAAGTTCGCGGTGCCTGCTGGAACGAGATCGACCTCAACAAGAAACTCTGGACGATCCCCGCCGAACGCATGAAAGCAGGGACTGCCCACGTTGTCCCGCTTTCGGAAGCGGCCTTGGACGTTCTTAAGCGAGCGAAAGCATTTCGCTCCCCTGTCAGCGATCTAGTCTTTCCAGGCCAGAACCCGCGTCGGCACCTTTCCGATATGACCTTGCTGAAAATTCTGCGCGACAAGGGCCACGATTATACCGTCCACGGCTTTCGCTCATCGTTTCGCGATTGGGTTGCGGAAAAGACGAACTATCCGGGCGAGGTCGCAGAGGCAGCACTGGCCCATACGATCGCGAACAAGGTCGAAGCGGCTTATCGACGCACGGACTATCTCGACAAACGCAAGCCAATGATGGCGGACTGGGCGAAGTTCGTGGCCCGCTGAACGAGCGAATACGGATGGCGGCTTTGCGCCCCAATCCAAGACGTTGCCATTCGAGATCTGAGCGCCCGAAAGCAGACATTCTCCGAGGCCATTCCGGCCAAGGAGAATAGCAATGACTTACTCACACTTCGATCCCGCTGCGCAGAACAGGGTGCCTTGGAACTTTAGAGCGAAGATTGGGCCCAAGCGTCCGTTCAATCAGAAGCAAATCTGAGCGATCCGTTACTTCCTAGATCGCGAGCAGCGCGTTCGAGATCGAGCGTTGTTTGACTTAGCGATCGATAGCAAGCTGCGAGGCTGTGATCTGGTGGAGCTAAATATCGGCGATCTGGTCAGCGGTCCAGAAATCAGGACGCGTGCCACGATCACACAGCGAAAGACAGGACGACCTGTTCAGTTCGAGATTGCCACGGATGCACGAGAAAGCCTGTTCGCGTGGCTTGAGCTTCGTGGAGGAGCGGTTGAGGACTTTGTCTTTCCCAGCCGGGTTGATCATGCCCGCCATCTCAGCACTCGCCAGTACGCTCGGCTAGTCGATGAGTGGGTCGAAGCGATTGGTTTGCGACCTGCTGAGTATGGCACCCACTCACTGCGGAGGACTAAGGCTTCGATCATCTACAAGGCTACGGGAAACATAAGAGCCATCCATATCTTGCTTAGTCATTCCAAGATCGAAAACACCGTTCGATACCTGGGCGTCGATATTGAGGATGCGCTCACGCTCGCTGAGAAGACCGAAATCTGACTGTTGTTGGGCGTCAGCCCAAGCTGGGCTGGCGTCTGCTTTTGGGGTTGATTGCGGACGTTCAAGGTTGAGGCATTTCTCGCTACTAATAAAGGGAGGGCGCCAAACACCGAGCTCGTCTCGATTACCAATCCAGATTGGCTTCAGGCGATTAAAGCCTAACCCCAAACTGCCCCAATGCCCACACCACCGTGAGGTAGAGAAGAACCGTCATGGCGCAGCCGATTGCCAGTGCTGGCCAGAATTCCATGCCGCGCTTTAGCAGCAGAGGAATGGCAAGAAACATTGGCAGGCTCGGAAGTACGAACCAGAATGTCGCATAAGCGTGTTCAGCCATGCGAGTCGTATCCTCTGTATCGCGCCACAGCCAGATCATGCCAAGTATAGAGATTAGCGGTAAAGAGGCGATTAGCGCGCCTACGCCTGGAGCCCGCCGAGCCACTTCGCTAACGATTGCGATGATGATGCCAGACAACGCCGCTTTTAAGAGCAGGTATCCCATTCTGTATCCTTCCGTCAGACAGTAGCCCCGTCTCCGTCCGCTTCAATATCTGATCGGCTGCTGCGAGGCGTCTCGAATTTGGGCAATGACACGCCCCAACCGTCTCGCGTTACTTTGAGATAAATTGCTGGGAGCACGAGCATGTTGAGAACGGTCGAACTGGTCAGGCCGCAAAGGATCACTATGGCCATTGGTGCCTGAATTTCGCTTCCCGGTTCACCCATCGCTATCGCAAGAGGGACCAACGCAAGGCCAGCCGAGATCGCCGTCATCAAGATGGGCACCAGCCGCTCTTCAGCTCCGCGCCGCACTGCCTCTGCAAGGTCCGACACGCCTTCGGCGGCCTGAAGGTGCTTTATATGGGTCACCATCATCACCCCGTTCCGGGTCGCTATGCCAAACAATGTGATGAAGCCAACGATGGTCGCGACCGAGAGCACACCGCCTGTTAGCCAAAGACCCGCCACACCTCCAACCAACGCAAGCGGCAGATTGATCATGACAAGCACGGCGTCGTTCGACGAACGAAAGGCTTGGCGCAGCAACAGGAACATGCCCACCAATACGATCAAGCCCAAGGCGAGCAGCGTTTGTGTTGCACTGGCCGCGCTTTCAAACTGACCGCCAAGTTCGATATGGGAACCTTGCGGAAGCTCTATGCCTTCAAGAGCGCTTTCAACATCGGTGACAACTGCACCAAGATCGCGCCCTGACACGTTCGCCATGACAAGCTGCATGCGCTCGACGCTCTCCCTTGTGATGGCATTCGGCCCTTGATCGCGGACCACATCCGCGATGGCAGCAAGTGGCAGCAGTTGCCCGTTTGGAGCAGCGATCAGCATGTTTTCCATCTGCCCTGCATCGCTGTATTGTGCAGCGTCGTACCGCACGACCACGTCCGTAATGACGGGCCGCTCAATTAGCTGGCCTACCTCGGCACCCACAATCGCCGCCTGAATTGCGCCGGTTACTTCTTCGACTGCCAGTCCGTAGTTGGCGAGATCTGCCCTTCGCAGGCGCACCCTTAAATAAGGAACTAGGCTTTGAGTGTCTTTCTGCACATCAACAGCGCCGGGAATTGCAGTGACGGCATTCTCGACCTGCGAGGAAATGCGCTGCAACGTATCAGTATCGGGTGCAAAAACCTTGATCGCAATATTCGCTCGCGCGCCTGACAAGATGTGATCGACGCGGTGGCCGATTGGCTGACCAAAGATCGTTTGGACACCCGGAACTGTGCCGACAGCCTCTCGCAAGGCGCTGAGCAATTCTTCGCGGTCGCGGCCTTCTCCAGTCAATGACGCTTCGATTTCGGATGCGAAGACCTCTTGTGCATGAGGATCGCCCGGTGCGCGCCCCGTGCGGCGCACAGTTGTGCGAACCTCAGGCTGCGACAGCAGAGCCGCTTCGACTTCGCTTGCAGCGCGGTCGCTGTCCTCTAGGCTCGTACCCGGTAGCGTGGTGACATTGACCGTCAGCGAGCCTTCATTGAACTCAGGCAGAAACTCACGTCCGGCGAGCGACAGTGCGACGCTTGCCATCAATACCATTGCTGCCGAACCGATGGCGAGCGTCTTCCAACGATCTAACCAGGTATCCAGCACGCCCGCATACCAGCTCTTCATCCGCACCACCCAACCCGGTTCGTTGCCGACATCCTCCGGCTTGCGGCTTAGAAGATCATAGCTGAGAGCGGGAGTAAGTGTCAGCGCGACGGCAAGGCTGGCGAGTAGCGATACACCATAGGCTAGTGCCAGCGGCTGCAGGAGACGCCCTTCGATCCCGGTAAGCCCGAAGATCGGCAGGAACACCAAAAGAATGATTAGCGTCGCAAAGATAATCGCGGCCTGCACTTCGCTCGTGGCAGCCGCGACAACCTTGAGGTCGCTATCCCGTTCTTCGATCGGCTTTTCGCGCTCTAGTCGCAATCGCCTGACTACGTTTTCGACCACAATGATTGCGTCATCGACCAGCATGCCGAGCGCGATTGCCAGACCTCCCAGCGTCATCGTGTTGATCGTACCGCCGCCCGAATTGATGATGATAATTGCGCTCACGACCGAGACTGGGATGGCCGCCAATGCCACAACTGTTGCTCGCCAACTGACGAGGAAGATGAACACGATGATGGCAACCAGAACCAGCCCTTCGACCAGGGCGGTTCTAACGTTATCGACAGAGCGTTCGATAAAGTCCGATTGCCGGAATACCTGCGTCTCCAGCACCATGCCTTCGGGCAGGGTTCGTTCAATCTCTGCGAACACTTCGTCGAGCCGTTCGGTTAATTCCAGAGTATTTGCGCCCGACTGCTTTTGAATGGCAAGGACCACTGCGGACTTCCCGTTGAACGCGCCAGTGCCTCGTTTCAAACCTTCGCCGATGCGGACATCACCGATTTCCCGTGCAAGAACGGGCAAACCGCCGCTTTCACCAACCACGACATTGCCAAACTCTTCTGCATCGGTTGCGCGTCCCACGCCCTCGACCAACAGCTCCTGCCCGTTTTCGACGACAACGCCGGCGCTTTGGTTGATGCTGGCGCGTTCCATCGCCTCGACGACGTCGTTCATCCCAATCTGTCGGGCAGACAGGCGTACCGGATCGACGAGCAATTGGACTTGCCGCTCATCGCCGCCAATGGTCATCACTTCGGCAATGCCCGGCACTGATTTCACGCGTCGGCGCACAATCCAGTCAGCGGTCGATTTCAAGTCCATCGGACTGGCCGTATCTGAACGCATCGCAACGAACATGATCTCGCCCATGACTGAGCTGGCCGGTGTCATGTGCGGCAGGTCTACATCGTCAGGTAATTCATCATATGCTGTTTGCATGCGCTCTGCTGTGATGCGCCGTGCCTGCTCCGGCTCTGTCGACCAGTCATATTCGAGCGTAACGACGGAAAGACCCGTGGCGCTGTTGGAGCGAATCCGCCTGAGGCCAGGCGCACCGTTGAGAGCGGTCTCCAGAGGGATTGTGATGCGCTGCTCAACTTCGGTCGGCGTATACCCCCCTGCATCAACAACAACGGTAACCGTCGGAGCGGTAAGGTCCGGCAAGACATCAACCGGAGTGCGAGCGGCTGTCCACGCACCGAAAGCCGTCAACAGAATAGCAATGGCGTAGACGGCGATGCGGTTTTCAAGCGACCATCGAATGAGGCGTTCAAGCATTTCTCAGACCCTTAATGCGCGTGGCCATGCCCGAAGGCATCTGGGGTGGCAGCAGCGGCACGGACGGCGGCAACACCGCGCGAAACAACCCGTTCGCCTGCTTCAATCTGGCCCTCAGCCGCGACGAGATCACCTGTGCGCGATAGGATCGTAACCGGACGGCGCTCGAACGTTTCGCCGCCGAGCATGACGTATACAACATCTTGCCCGCTTTCATTGAGAATGGCGCTTGCGGGAATAGTGAGCTGCGTGGTCGCGTTGCCGGTGCGCAGTTGGCCTTGAAGCCGCTGACCCGGACGAACCGCGCGGCTATTCCAGGCGAATATCACAGACAGTGTGCGGGACTGCGGATCAATCGCAGCGCCGCGTTGCACAAGCGAGACATCGCCTCGACCCAGAGAGATTGTCTGACTCGGCAGCAACAGATCAATCCCCTGCGGATTACCGACCTGTGCCGCCATGCTTTCGGGCACCCGCGCGACTAACCAAAGCGCGGAAGGATTGCCCAGACGCATAAGCTGCTCACCGCCTGATACGCCTTTACCTTGGACCAGTGTGCTTTCGAGTACCTCGCCAGAGATCGGTGCGATCACAGGCACACCGGCGCCGCCGCCAGCAATCGCGCTGCGCCGTTGACTGGCAGCACTGACTTGAGCCTCCGCCAGTCGCATCGCGGTGCGCGCCTGATCTAGACGCCTTGATGGCACAGCTTCAGCCTCGACAAGGCCTTCCATTCGGGAAACTTCGCGTGCTGCGGCATCGCGTGCAATAACTGCCTCACGGATTGCTAGATCGAGGGTTGCAACGTCTTCGCCGCCGCCAAGTGTGGACGAAATATTTGCCAATGTCTGGCCACGGCGCACCGTGCTTCCGGCACCGTAAATTCGTGCAGCACGCACAATGCCATCGACTGGCGCGGAGACTATCGCTTCTGCTTGCGGCTGAATTTGCACATCGACTGTTACAGGCACGGTTTCAGCCAATTCACGCTCGGTTGCAGCTTGCACCATAAATGGGATGCGCCACTGCACTTCTTTCGGAAATGCGATGGCTCCGTCAGTTTCCGCTTCCTCTGGCGCTGCCTCTGCGCCTTCCTCGCTTGTCGCCCAGACTGTGATTTCGCCCATGTCGTGCGCCGAAACACCGCGCGGCGTTTCAAGCACAAGTCGCAGCTGCGCCTTGCCGCTCTTTGATGCGGTCAATAGCGGTCTGAAAATTCCTTCGATATCGCTCGGATCAGCTTCAGCCGTATCTTTCGACCCGTCCGGCCATGTCAGTTCTGCGGTCAATGTGCCTTCCGTGACTGGCTCATAACTGTCGAGCCATGTCAGATGCGCATCAAAACGCCGATTTTTGTCCATCACCAACGGTCGGTATTCGACAAAAAGCTCGGTCGTCTCGGTAAAATCAGTGACCACGATCCCGCCGCCATGCGCATGCTCTTCCTCATCATGAGAAGCGATCAGGTCGCAAGCTGTGAGTGAGAGCGGCAGAATGGCTGCAGCAATGAATGCCAAGAGACGGCGGGATCGGGTCATTTTCGGTTACTCATTTTCAGTTGTGAGAGGATCCAAGGCATCAATGGTCGTGCGGAATGGATTCGTCGTGCTCATCATCTTCGTCATGATGATCATCCGCTACCGGCTCGGGTGCATCGTTGTCGTCGTCAGCCACAGAGGCCGCTGCCGCGTCATCACCAGCGGTTTCGCCGCAGGCGGCGAGCGATAGTGCCATAGGCATTGCGGCGAAAATCAAAGTTTTCTTCATCGGTAAATCCTTCCAGTAGCTAGGTCATATTCGATGGCCGCAAGGGCCGCTTCGAGTGCGAGCGCGACGACCGAAAGGTCGGCATCACGCGCCCCGTTATAGGCGTCGAGGAGTTCCACGACGCCGATTTCACCCGCCTGGTAAGCGGTGTCTGCAATGGTCCCGAGCCGCCCGGCATCATCGCGCGAGCGCGCAGCAGCAATTGCGGCGTTCTGCGAACTTGACGCGCGGATTGCAGCCGCCTGCTGTTCAGCGGCAACTTGCCTGCGAGCAATCGTCAGCTCGCTTTCAAGTGCGGCAAGGCGGCTTTCTTCACGCCGCACGGCAGCGGTTCCGCCGTTCCAAAGCGGAAGCGACACACCCAGTGAGACTATCGGACCATAATCTGTATCAAGACCATCATCGATCCGGCGCACACCCGCGCCAATCGAAATTTGCGGTAATCGTGCTCGCTCTGCTGCGTTCACTCGATAAGTTGCGGCTCGCACTCTTTGCGTTTGAGCAATCAAGTCAGCACGTTCGGCTTGGTTGGGATCGCTGGTAAGCGCAGTGATCGCAGTGATGGGCACTTTAGGTTCGCTCAGACCGGTCAACCCCGAGAGAAGAGCACAATCAGCCTTCCGGTCGCCGCTGGCGCGCAGGAGCCCCGCTTCAGCGGCGCTGACCTGCACGCGCACGCGCCGAATATCGTAGAAAGCCGCGTCGCCAGCTTCGGCGCGAGCGGTCGATACCCGTTCGGCCTCGCGCAGATTTTCTGCGTAGTTTTGCCATATGTCCAGATTGGCTGCCGCAGCTGCGCAAAGCACAAACGCCCTTCGCACATCGGCGATGAGAGTATGCCGCCGGCGGTCAATATCTGCGGCGACTGCTTCAGCTTCCGTCCGCGCTGCATCGCGTAGGGCGCTCCGCCGCCCGTTGAGATCGATAGGCTGGACCAACTGGATCGCCCACTCCGTTTCGCTGCCGCCTTCACGCACAATTTCGAGTTCGGGATTAGCCAGTGGGCCGATCACGTCTGCTTGTGCATCGGCAGCGGCCAGATCAGCGCCATCTCGTTCGGCAATGCCTTCCTGTGCAAGCGCGCGTTCGATCGCGACTTGTTCGGTCAGGACGTCCTGAGCAGCCACCGGAAGCGACAACACACAGAACACTATAGATAGAGGAAAGGATGCACCACGCATCCACCAGTTAAACATGATTTTCTCCGACAGGGTCTGACAGCCGGGCATGTGCCCAGCGCTAGCGTCAGGCCGCGCGCGGAGGTCTCAGTAGCGAACTCGTGGGGGTTCCCGGTGCGTCGGCGCTTCGCCTATCCGGCGACAGCAACGAACGCTTGTAAATGTCTGACTGGCCGACATAACCATGGCCAACGTCAGCCATCGCAGAAAGAACTTCAGCAGCCAGGTGATCATGCGCGAGGCCAGGGGCTTCGCTGTCGGCCGCACTCTCATCTGAATCGCTATGGTTGTCATGCGAGGCTTCTAAATGCGTGTGGCCATCGTGATGTACATGAGCTTCAGTCGAAGCAATGCTCGCCCCATGTCCAGCTTCATGCGCGCCCCACGCAACGCGCGGAACGATCAGGGCGCTGAGCAGCAAAAGAAAGGCGCAAAAGCGAAACACGTATGCGGAATTAACAACCAAAGCGAATTTGAGCAATGCTGAATGAGGAATTGGCAACGTAATGAACTTCAAGCTTGGTCAAACGTAAATGGTCGAGAGCTAGATCGTTGGCTGTCAGACGGCTCTCTGTATCAAAACTAATCTAGCGGCCATTCACCTACCAGAATGCGCATCATTGCTGCAGAGCAGCTATTTATGAAGGAGAGCGGTCAGTCATATTGAAGTGGATTCTGATCTAAATTCAGCAATCCACGCAGCCCAAAGCCCAACACCCCCAAGAGTTAGTTCTATTGCGGCTTCACGAACTGGTTGGATGGTCAACAAGCCGGTGCCTTCAATGGTTACAGCAAACAGCCTGCTCAGCCCTACGCATGTGAAAATCGCCACTGCGATCAGACTGCGTTGGCTGAGGGACAGGTTGATATGGCCTCCAAAAAGCAGCACCACACCTATCCCAACCTCTCCGCCGCCGATCATGGCGCGTATCGCTACGCGAGCGGAGGGCTCATCTAGATCGATCGCGTAGTAGGACAGAATTTCCGGGCGAATAAAGCTCGCCATCCCCAGCGCGAGAAATACATATCCAGTGAAGGTTGGATACCAACCACCGAGAGCACTTTGAAACCGGCACATCAAAGGAACCGCCGTGTCTGGCGTTTATAGTCCAAATATTTTTGGCCATACTGCTGTTCAAGCCACGGTTCCTCAAAGATAGGAGCGAGCAGATACATGATCGCCCAAAGCGCCAATAGCACCCAGACCAATGCACTGTTTGCAAGCAAACCCCAGCCGATCATGCCAATCCATGTTGCAACGTAAACAGGGTTGCGGCTTATCCTGAACCAACCTTGGGTTTTAAGGCCGTGTTTCGCGCCAAATGCGTTGCGCCATCCCATTCGGAATGTAATCCAGAACGCGAGGGCAAATCCTGTCACCAGCAACAAGCTACCACCGCCATATTGCAGCGGCGCAATGTTGGTGGGCGCGATCTCGAAGAACAGAAGCGACAGCGCGACCAAGGGATAAAGAAAAAGCCGGAACAGCGCCATAAATGTACGATGCTGCCAGCCTTCCTTCGACGGCGGCGGGAAAAATTTGAACTTGCCTGTTAGGGCCGCGATTGCGGATAGTGTAATTATCGCACAGATTGAGCTGGTAGATACACCTAACAGTATGGACGAGGTGAGAGGAGGAAGGTCGAACACGGACTGCGCTCCTAAATCCAACGCCGTGTCTGCTGGCGATATGTTGCAAATGCATTTCCGAAAGTACGTTCAAGGACACGTTCTTCCGGTATGATCTGCAAAAGCGTGATCGAAGTGAAAAAAAGCAGCGGCCCGATCACTGCAGCGATGTTCTGAAACGCCAAAGCTGCTGCAAGCAGTACCAGCAACATGCCAAGGTACATGGGGTTGCGCGTAAAGCGGTATAGTCCTGATGTGACCAATCGCTCGGCCTTCTCCGGTTCAATCGGATTAACCGTGGCGCCAGCTTTCGCGAATGAGCGCACAGAGGCCAGCAGAATGATCATGCCCATCAAACCGAACGTCAGCGACGCCCAGAACGAAAATGCCGACCGATACGCCAGTTCAGGAATGCTCGCTGCGGCGATATAGCCCGCAATGCCATAGATCAATAATTGTAACAGCGGCGGAAAATACAGCTTTCTCATCGGCTTAACTGTTTCGAATTGGGGTGTTTTGGTCATCGGATCACTCGCTTGATTATGATTCGATAGAGGTGATACAGTCTACAGCGACTATAGAGGCAAGCGGAAAAGCAAATTTATGAAACCGATGACAATTGGCCGCCTTTCAAACGCGGCAAAGGTCAAAGTGACCACCATCCGTTACTACGAAAGCGTCGGGTTAATGGGCACGCCAGAGCGCAGCGCAAGCGGCCAAAGGGTCTATGGGAATATAGATGTGGAGCGTCTGTCATTCATACGCCATGCCCGCGAGCTTGGTTTTTCAATGGATGCGATCAAGGATTTGATCCGGTTGCAAACCGAACCCGATCAAGACTGCTCAGCGGTGGACTCAATTGCACAGATACAACTTAGCGAAGTGCAGAAGCGGATGTCGCAACTTGAAGCCCTAGAGCGTGAGTTGAAGCGCATGATCAAGAATTGCCAAGGCGGAAAGGTGGACGGTTGCCAAGTCATGGCTGCGATCAATGATCATTCAGAATGCGCTACACATTCGCACGAGCGCGTGAAACCATTCTGATACTTTGGGTGGTTTGAGCGGTTGAAATTGGGTTGTTTGCCGACGGTCTGCTCACGACTGAAAAGCTCGGATAGCAAGCTGTCCGCTTTAAAGCCTTGGAGTGGGATCATTCTATGTCTGCAACTGGCGTGGGAAGTGGACTGTCTGCTTTGTGTTCGCAAGCCTTAGCCTACGTGAAACATCGCAAGCGTTCAAAGCTACACTTTCAACCCACCGAACCGTTTAGGAGGAACCTGTCTTATGCATCACCATTGGGCGTGGTGAACGAGAGGTTCGCAGATGCTCGACGCAGCTTGCTCACGCCGCCCCTCAAGTCCGCAGAGGCCGCATATGCCGCTGGGACGACGAGCAATGTGAGGAAAGTCGAGGTCGTTAAGCCCCCGATGATTATAAACCCCATCGCATTGCGCCATTCGGCGGCGTCGGATTGGGCAAGCGCCACAGGTAGCATTCCGAAGACCGCTGCCAGCGCTGTCATCAGCACTGGCCGCAATCGCTCTGGGGCCGCGCTGCGCATCGCAGCACCGGCCTCATGGCCTCGGTCGCGATATTGATTGGCAAGATCGACAAGCAGGATACCGTTCTTCATTACGATACCCATCAGCGCAATCATCCCGATCTGCGCAAACAAGCTCATCTCCTCGCCCGTGGCCCACATCAGAAAGTACGCACCGGAGAATGATAGCGGTGCGGTCAGCATAATTATTATCGGCTGGCCAAAGCTGTTGAACTGGCTCGCCAGCACAATGTAGAGCGCTACTAGCGCCAGTCCGAAGGCAAAGATGATGGCCTCGCTTGTCTCGGCCAAGCGGCGGGCAGTACCCTCCATTTGGGTGGTCAATCCAGCAGGCGGCGGGTTCGCGGCTAGCAAATCTTCAACCTGTAAAACGGCGACGCTTAACGGGACACCCGGCGCAGTGTTTGCCAATACTGAAATCTGGCGAGATCGATCGATCCTCTCTATCTCCGCGGCGCTCTGGTTCACCTCAACTGTGGCGACCGAAGCGAGGTCGACCAGCGTTCCTTGCCCCGTTCGCAACGGCAGTGTTTCGACATCGGAAAGGCTTTGCCGCTCGCTTTCATCAAGGCGGACCCGCACGTCGTAGCGCCGCTCATTATCGTTGAATGTCCCCGCATCGCTGCCGCCGATAAGGGTACGTGAAGCGGCAGCTAGGCTGCGAGCGGAAATTCCTAAATCAGCCGCGCGGTCGCGGTCGACCACAATTTGCAATTCTGGACGTCCACCTTCGTAGGTTGATCGCACGTCAACAAAATTGGACTGGGTGGCAAGTTCGCCTGCCAATAATTGTGCATAGCCGTTGATTGCGGCTGAATCCCGCCCCGTGATGATAAGCTCAATGGCGGACTGTCCAACGCCGCCGCCGGAAACCCAAGGAACCTCTTCTACGGCCACTTCGCGCGCGCTCGGCACATTTTCACCGAGCGCATCGCGTGCGAAAGTCATCAGATCACCTTGTGACAGATCACGAGAGCGTTTGTGCGTGAGGCCAACATAGATATCGAGTTCATGCACCTTCGGGTTGCTTCCGCTGCCTGCGCTGACAAATACTAGTTCAACCTCCGGGTGCTCTCGCAAGGCAATGTCGACTTGCTGTGCGGCTTTCTTTGCACCCGAAATGCCCGTTCCAAGCGGCAATTTTACCGTTGTCAGAAATTCAGAACGATCTGTTGTTGACATGAAGGTGCTAGGAACCTGAGAGGCGAATAGGCCGCCGACAAACACGCTGGCGAGTGCTCCTCCGAGCACCAGATAACGCCGTTCAATCGCCCATCCAACCAGCCGTTCATAGCGTTTGCGCATTCCGGCATGGAAATTTTCAACCCTGCCAAGCCAGCCACTATCTGCATGTTCTGGACGGAGCAACCGAGCCGACATGGCTGGCGTCAGCGTGAAGGCGACGAGCATCGACACGCTGACTGAAAAGACGATTGCAAGTCCATACTGGAAAAAGAAGCGACCAACGATTCCTTCCATGAAAGCGATCGGCACAAATACCGCTAGCGTTGCTAGTGTTCCTGCCAAAACAGCCAGCGCTACGCGTTTGGTCGCCGAGCGCGCTGCTTCTGTGGCCTCAACTCCTTCATCGACATCGTTTTGCACTGCCTCGACCACGACAATCGCATCATCAACGAGCAGGCCAATCGCGACCGTCAGCGCCAGCAGAGTGACCATATTGATTGTGAAGTCGAACGCTGCAAATGCGACAAAGGTCGCAACGATTGAAGTCGGGATGGCGAGCAACACAATGATCGTCGCACGCCAACTAAGCAGGAACAGAAACGTCACTGCCACGACCAACAGCACTGCAATAAACAGGTCGAACAAGACATCGCCGATCGCTTGTTCGATAAACCGCGAGGTATCCCGTGCTATGACAAATTGCACCCCCTCGGACGCGTTGGCTTGAATGGCCTCGATTTCAGCGCGTATTTGTTCGGCGACGGCGACTGTGTTTTCGCCGCTTTGCTTGCGGACTTCGAGCACAACGCCAAGTTCGCCGTCGAGCTGGGCATAGCTATTTTCGTCTTCAACCGCGTCCTCTACTCGACCGACATCACCGATCCGCACCGTTTGCCCATTGGGCCGATAGGCGACTGGGATCGCTTCAAACTCTGCTGCATTTGCCGCCTCCGCCATTGTGCGAATGCCGAATTGCCGAGTTCGGCCATCGGTAACCAGTCGCCCGCCCGGCAGCTCTGCGTTTTCGCGCTGGATCGCGGACAGCACATCATCCGCTGTTACGCCGCGTCCGCGCATCGCCGATGCATCAAGCCAAATGCGCATTTCGCGTTCGCGCCCACCGACCAGCTCAACCGAGCCGACACCGGGAACCCGCTGCAAGCGCTCTTTGACCACTTCGTCGGCGAAAGTGGTTAGATCACGGACCGGCAAGTCCCCCGAAAGGAGCACCGAGAGGATTGGTGCTGCGTCAGGATCAACTTTTTCAATCACCGGAGGTTCGGTATCGGCGGGAAGGTCCCCGCCCAGCCGAGATATCTTGTCGCGGACTTCCTGTGCCTTCAGGTCCGCATCTTCCTCCAGCTCGAACTCCAGATTGACGATGCTGACGCCTTCGGCGCTGATGGACCGCATCTGTTTTAGGCCGGATATTGTGTTGAGCTGCTCCTCAACAATGTCGGTAACTTCGGTCTCGACTGTTCCCGGAGAAGCACCGGGCAGGGTGGTGGTAACAGATACGTATGGAAACTCGACTTCGGGAAAGAGATCGACGCCTAGCCGGCCAAACGAAACAATGCCTAGGACGACAAGTGATGCAATCAGCATCGTCGCAAAGACCGGTCGCCGGATTGATACGTCGGCTAACCACATACTAGGTTTCGCTTGGGATACGGCGCAGCTTGACTGGCGCGCCCACGCGCAGGGTCGCTGGAGGATTGAGTATGACCTCGTCTCCCTCGCTCAACCCCGACTGAACGCGAACTCTGTCAAGGTCGATACTGTCGTAGGTTACCTCGCGGCGCTGCGCCTTGCCCTCCTCGACCACCAAAACATTGGCGGAAGAATTATCGCCTTGAATTGCGGTGCCTGGCAGTATGATCGCCTGTTCGGGCGGCATCTCAATCTGAGCACGTGCAGCCAGCCCGGAGCTAATCCGATAATTCGGGTTACGGATCGGAAGCCTCAATTCCACCATTCGGCTTTCCGGATCGACGCGGTCATTGATGATGTAAACGGTGCTATCAAAAGGCTGATCGAACCCTTCAATAAACACGCGGGCGGACATGTTGCGCCGGAAAGAATCAACATATTCCTGCGGTGCATTGACGATAGCCGCGACAGTCCCGAGCTCTTGCAACTCAAGCGCTGCCGACTGTCCTCCCATCGAAAAACGATTGTTGAGATAGACGCCCTCATCGACCAACCGCGCGGTCACGACACCGTCATAGGGTGCGCGTGTGATCGTATCGCTGAGCGCCTGCCTCGCCGTGCCAAGAATAGCCTCGGCTTGGGCCTTCTGTGCCCGCGCGACGGCAAGCTCGGTTTCGACAGCATCGACTTGCGCTTTAGAGACGAACCCTCTGGGAGCCAGCGCCATTACCCGGCCATGTCGGCGCTCTGCCTCAATCGCTTGTGCTTCGGTCAGATCAACTGCCGCCTGCGCTTCTGCGACCCGCCGCTGATAATCGGCCTGACGAATTCGGAAGAGCGGCTGCCCGCGTGTTACTCGGTCGCCGACTTTGACGAATATCCGTTCGACCGGACCCTCGGCCAATGCGCCGATTGCGCTGCGCTGCTTTGCCGCGATGGTGCCAAACGCCTTTACCGGCTCAGCCACAAGTTCAGGCTTTACGATAATCGTTTCGACTTGGCGCGGCTCTAATTGCGCCGGTTCGGTTTCATCAACAGTATCTGAGCCATCCGAACACGCAGACAGAACAACTGCGCAGATAATTAGCCAAGAGAGTGCTCCGCTCCTCAGCATGTATAAGCACCCCGGCCACTCGCTAAGATTTTGCCCTCAGGCCCAGTGACGTGAGTCTCGGCAACGGATAGTTGCCGTCCAATCTTGACAATGCGTCCAGTCGCTATGAGCGGGCCGGATGTGGCAGGGCGATGATAATCGACCCTCAGATCGGCAGTGGCTTTGGCCTTCGCTCCCATCACAAGGAGAGTGTAAAGTCCGGTAAGATCAATAAGGGCCGCCAGAATGCCACCATGAGCAGCGCCGATCATCGGATTGGAAACAATCTCATTACGCCAAGGCATAACGAGCTGAAGTTGCTCGGCAGAACATGATTTTATCTCGAGATCTAGCCACTGGTGAAATGGTGAGATGCGCAACATCTCCCGCAACTGTTCGTGATCGATAGCGATTGGCTCGTCGGTCATGCGGCTTTTGCTCCGATGCCATGATTGCGTTTGAGAAAGTCGACAATCGCAGCCGAAAACGCATCGTTGGAATCCCCGACCACCATGTGCGTTGCACCGGCAATGTCCGTATATTCGGCATGGGGAACCATTTTTCTTAGATGCGCGACAGAATCCTCGGAGACGAGGTCGCTCGATCCCCCGCGAACGAGATGCAGCGGGAGCGACAGATTTTCCGCCGCCTTGCTCAACCCTTCAAATTGTCTTTCTTGATGCTCTGGGTCCAATCGCTTTTCGCTCATTATGTTGCGGATGAATTGGGGATCCCAATGCCAATAAAAGCGTCCATCGGCCTTTTGCCGCAAATAGTGTTTGAGGTTTCCTCCAGCCCCGCGCTTCTGGCGATGCGGCATGTAGCTGGCGATAATTTCTGCCGCTTCTTCCGGAGAGGTAAACCCGCGTTCAATATGCTTCTCCATGAACCCCACCACACGCATCACCCCGCTTGGCTCCATCCGAGGCGCAATATCTACTAGAGTAAGTGAGGCGAAGCTGCCCGAAGCAAGCTCGCCTTCGGCAATCATTCCTGCAAGCCCGCCAAGCGAAGCGCCGACAACCGCAGGCTTGCAATCCTGCTGAGACGCGACCGCAACAAGGTCCGCAGCAAAATCGCGCAAATCATAGGAACCGTCTTCAGACCATGCGCTGTCGCCATGGCCGCGCAAATCAAGCGCGATGACCCGGAAACCAGCAGAGGTGAGCTCGCCGGTGACACGCTTCCAAGCGCGGCGGGTTTGCCCACCTCCATGCGCCAGCAGGACTGGAGGAGCACTTTCGCTTCCTGAGACCTCGGCGGCAAGCTCGATTGACTCATGGCCTCTGATGGTTTGCACTTCGTTCGACATAACTGTCAGCTCCTATATTGTAATGCACTTTACAGTAAAGAATTTTATTTTTCTCAATGGGGTGATAGGGCTCCGATGATGGTAACCAACTCGAAACAAGATGCTGACGAAGCTGCAGAGAGCTTTCTGACCGACACTGATCGGTTCGTATTTCTGCTAGAGGATGTGACCTCGCGATTGAGGCGCAACTTTGATTTTTCGGTCGAACAGTTTGGCCTCACTCGCACCCAGTGGCGGACTCTTGCCTATGTCTACCGGACACCCGGAATGACCCAGACGCAGCTGGCAAAGCGGCTCGACCTTGAACGTGCCAGCATTGGTCAGGCAATCGACCGGCTTGAGAAAATGGAACTGGTCGAACGAAGAAGCGCGAAAAATGATCGGCGCGTGTGGCATGTGCACCTGCTGCCTGCTGCAATCGAGCTATTGCCAGCATTGCGCAAAGAGGCGGACGCCACCTATGAAAGATTGCTCTCTGGTTTGGAGCTCAACGATCTGGAGCGTTTCGGCAAAGCCTTGCTGAAGATGCGCGATAATCTCGACGTCGATTGAGCGATGGTAAGCAGAGTTAGGGCACGTCAGCTGGATGAATTACCGGTTCGAAGCTGCTCGCTGACAGGCAGCTTTCTTGGCTTCGAAGCCTCAAGCGGACTGACCGCTTACGGCCCAATTCCAGTCAAACCATCAAATGCCGATATCGAACGGTTTGACCCGCTCCTTGGCTAGCTCGGGAGCCTTCTCGTGTTCAGCCTGCCGATCATGATTGGTCGACTGAATTTGACCCGCCCTGACTCCTCTGGCTGCCGCAGTTCCAAGCCGTTCGGTGGTTTCGGCTGCCGAAGACTTCTCGCCTAAGTTGGTCGCAATCCCTCGTTCAACCTTGTTCCGGTTGTCGACGATCAGCGTGAGCTCATCCCGCAATCGCGTGATCGTGACGAGGAAGTTCCTTTGCGAGAGCAATCGCCGCTCGCGGCTGTCGAGCACGGCGATGCCCTTATCTGCTGTGAGGCCCTGCGCCATATGGGCGTTGAGCGCATAGGCGAGGTCGATCCGCTTCAGCATCGGGTCGTTCGGCTTCAGTTTATGCTCCATGCCGCTGGAGCTCGTGACCATCACGCCGTCCTGGTTGATCGCGGTCACTATTGCCCTGTCGGCATTTATCAATCCGCGTTTATGGTCGTTCGCCGTCCAACGAATCGCGTCCCCGGTATAGAGATCGAGATCCTTCTTCTCGAACAGCTGCAATGTTTGGTCGCCGCCCTTCGCCGACAACCTCGCTGGCACGAAGCGGCGCAAATGCCCTCGCTCATCGCGAAGCGTAACAACACTCGTCTCGGTGTCGACGGCGGCGATCTCATGGCTTCCGCGTCCGAGCCCATGGCGCGATTGGCGGCTTGCCACTTCGAGCACCATGCCCGGCGCGTAATTGCGCGCGTAGCGCAATTCCTCGCGGGTCGCGTTCACACGGGATAGAACCGTAAGTCTTGCGCTCGCTGGTCCGATTTCGCCATTGGCGGCGAGCCCGGTTTGAACCGCGGTGTTGATCTCATTGCGCAAACGACGGCCAGCGGCAAAGATCGATGTGCGTTCGCGCTCGGCAGGCGGAAAGGACAGCCAGCGTTCCGCAGCAACGATTGCGCTGTCCTCCTGGACCTCGACGATGTGATCCTTGAGGTGATCGAGTGCATCGCTGGTTTTGCCCGACTGGGCCGCCTGCTGCGCCCGCTTCAATGTATCGGAGCGCGCGCGAAGATTGTGGTCCATGCACGCCGTTTCAGTCCCAGCACGCTGCGCCAGAGCAAAAGGCTTGCCCGCTTCGACAGCCCCCAGCTGGTTTTCATCGCCCATGAGAACTAGGCGATCGACCTTCAGCAGATTGGCAAGCCGGATCAGCCGGTCCTGGTCGCGGGAAGAGACCATCGAGGCTTCATCGAGAACGAGAACAGTGTCGCGATAGTCTTCGCGAGCAGCGGCGATCTCGGCTTTGCCTGCCGAGCCATCGAGTAGCATACGATTCTGTCCAAGAAAGCGATGCAATGTCATCGACGGGATGCCGGTATCCTTCTCCAGCATGCGGACAAGTGTGTTCTGGACTCCGAGGCCGACGACCCTCATTCCGTGCTCTTCCAGAAGCTGATTAAGTGGGCGCAACATGCTTGATTTGCCCGCTCCTGCCACGCCCTGGACGGCTACCACGCGACTGGTCGAAGACAGGATCAAGCGGCCCGCCGCTTCCTGACCGGTATTCAATTTCATGCCATAGTTGATAGCTGCCGAAGCTTGCAGATACGGTCCTGCGGTCTCGGCATCGAGGATAGGATGAGTTGCGCCGTTGCCCTTCTCGATCTCGGCCAACATGCGAGACTCCAGCGCCAGGGCATCTGATGTCGTCAGCCACCCTTTCTGCGCGCCTCGCCCGCGCAACAGCGCGCCCTGCTGGGCAAGTTGCCCAATGCGCCTCTCGACTGACTTCATTGTCGTCGGCAAACCGAAATCGAGCGCAGTCTTGGCGAGATCGGTGGCCGTGAAAGCCGCCTCCCGCTCCGACAGATGCCGCACCGCCGATGCGACCGCATGAGCCGTCGCAATCTCTTCCCGACTCTTCATATGGAGCCGCTTAGGGATGAGCGGATCGCCCTCCTTAATGCCCATTCGCTCGGCGAGGCTGGCCATCATTGCCTTGCCCCGTTCAAGTAAAGTGGGGCGATCATTGGCCCGCTTCGTTGCCGCTACAGTCAGCTCGTTCGAACGCAGTTTGGCGTCGCGCACCATGCCTTCAAGATCAAGCCCTTGATTCCAAGCCCGCCCCTCCCATTGGGCCATCAAGGCACCGCGATCCACATCGCTTTGCTTGGCCTGGCGGGTCGCCAGCGTTGCCACGACACCTGCCTCGAGGCCACCACCGCGCCGCGCTTCGAGCACCTCCTGCCGCCGCGTCGAGAAGGCCATCACCGCGTCACGGTTTATACCCTTGGCTTCGAAGTTGCCGTGCTTTCCGAACTCGCCGATCCGGTAGCCAAGCTTCTCGACCTCGATCCGGAAGCGCGCCATCGTCATGGCATTGAGAAGAGTGTTGTGCTGCCACAGCTTGTCATTGCGCAGCGCCCTCCACTTGCCATCCTTATCCTGCGTCATGTTGGCGACCACAGCGTGGAAGTGCAGGTTCGGTTCCTGGTTGCGATTGGTGTCGTGTTGGAACAGGGCAACGGTCAGGTTATCGCTCGCATGCAGCCGTTCTTGGCCACCCTTCTCGGTGCGATATTGGGCCGCATTCTTCTCTACCCATTGAATGGTTTCGACGACCGCTGAACGGTACGCGTCAATGATCCGCTGATCCTTGCCGACGAGCGCCAACAGTGACCAGCTTTTGGGCAAAGAAAAGGTTAGGTCGGTCCCAGCACGATGATACTGGCCTTGGTGCCCGATACGTGCGCCATTGGGCAGTTCGCCGCGCAGGATTGCCTCGAACGCTTTGGCATCGACCGTGCCTGAAAGACCCAGCCGTTCGGCACCTTTGCCGACCCAGATCCCGGATCGATCAGCGTCTGCCTTGGTGTAATAATTGTCGTTGGCGAAGTAGTTGGCCGCACCACCAGCAGAGCGCACATTGGCAACAGAAAGCATCGCTCAGCGCCCCGCACGCGTGGCTGCCTTGCGCTCGCGATAATCGCGAATGCGTCGTTGATACGTGACCACAACCCGGTCCCGCAGCTCCTTATCCTTGTGGGTTCGGAGCCAGCCATCGAGGGCGATCTTGGTGAAGAGCAGATCGGCCAGAACCTGATCGCGGAACGCCTCTTCCTGGGGCTGCTCAAGCGCCTCGATGACGGTGAGCTTCAGCCACTGGCTGACGCTCATATGCGCTGCATCAGCAGCGGCTTTAACAAGGGCATGAAGGTCTTCGTCGACATAGCATTGTAGGGCAAACCGCACGGCGTCACCTGACGTTTGGCCGCCCCTCCTCGGCCCAATGACCCCTCTGGACTGACATCAGTCTACGGCAGCGACCACCCTGTAGGAAAACGCTATCTTTCGATTTAAATTCAAGAGCCTATAGCCAAGCAACTCACATGTGAGTTGCGGATCGAGAAGTGACATCAGATGACACTACTTGGCGACAGAGGCCAGAAGGAGCCGAAACCCACAGAAGTCCTTGCCTCCCAAACACCGGATCTCCGGGTACGGTGTGCCCTCCAATTTCCCATATTCCCCCGCTTGACCAGTCGTTTCACCCGTTCGTTCTGAAGGGATTTTCCAACGACTTCCAAACGGAACCCCGCGCCCTCGCGGCGAAGGAGCGAACCGAAGTGAGGCCAAGCCCAAGCACGGCAAAAGGCCTCGCTGGATCGTGCCAGCGAGGCCTTCGGAAGCGTCAGATTGCGGCTTCGATCAGGCGGCCTTTGCCGCCCCTCCTTTCTTCGCCCTCGCAAGAAAATCGACCTGTTCTGCAATGATCTCGCATCCGTAGCGAGTTTGCCCATCGGCGTCGGTCCAGCGGCTATAGTGGATGCGGCCCGTCACCATGATCATGGTGCCCTTCGTGACATGCTCGGCGACGCTCTTCCCGATGCCGTTGAAACAGGTGACCCGGTGCCATTCGGTCTCGGTCTGACGGTTGCCTTCGCTGTCCTTGAAGCTGCGCGTGGTGGCGAGCGATAGGCTGGTAACCGTGGCGCTACCGGAAGTCTCACGGACTTCGGGAGTGTTGCCGACAAAGCCAACCAGTGTGACGGTGTTCTTCATTGTTCGTGTCCTTTCGAGGCATTCGTTCCGTCCAAGGGTCCATCCCTTTGACTGAGCCCCGTTGAGGCCGAGCGCGGGCAGGACTGCACCGAGCGTATGCGAGGAAAACCTCGCCTATCGGAGTGGAGCGGGCAGCCGCGCGAAGCGTGGCAACACGGGCCGAATGGGCGCGGGTTGCAGCTACTGTCCGGGTTCGGTCAGGGGCGTGATCAGTCATGAGAAGGGGATGGTTCTTGAAGGACGGAAGAACTCTGGCAGCCGAACATGAGGCACCGCATCCACCGCCTGTTTCCCTCCGGCAAATCCCTGTCTCGACTTGTGAATCAGCCGCCCGTCGGCCAAGTATCGCGCCATGAATGCTGTTGAGATCGAAGAAGCAATTTCAGAACTGGCCGCCCAGCCATTTGACCGGGCGGAGTTTTCGTTCGCGTTTCTCGAAGCGTTCGGGCGCAAGGCGAACACACTGAAGCAATTGCGGGCCGGGACAACCAATGCCTCCGACCTTCCCAGCGGCGTCCTCCAGCGCAACAATATCCATATCGCCACCTGCGATCCGGGCACGGTCGACGAGACGCTGAAGGCCCTGCGTGAAAGCCCCAAGACGGGCGCGGCAAAAGCCAAGTTCATCCTCGCCACGGATGGCGTCGACTTGCAGGCGGAGGATCTGGTCAACGGCGAATCCGTCGCCTGCACTTACAGCGATTTCCCGAACCACTTCGGCGCGTTCCTGCCGCTCGCGGGCATCACCACTGTCAAGCAAATCCGCGAGAACAGCTTCGACATCCGCGCGACCAGCAAACTCAACAAGCTCTATGTCGAGCTGCTGAAAGAGAACTCTGACTGGGCCACGGCAGAGCGCCGGCCCGACATGAACCATTTCATGGCGCGGCTGATCTTCTGCTTCTTCGCGGAGGATACCGATATCTTCCGGCAAGAGGGCCTTTTTACGCGCACCGTTGAGAGTTTCAGCGAGCGCGACAGCTCCAACACGCACGAGATTATCTCCAACATTTTCCGCGCGATGGACACGCCCACTCGGCATGAAGGCAAACCGGACGATCGCTATCGAAAGGCGGCGAACACCCCACCCCACGCTAATGTTTTTCCCTATGTGAACGGCGCGCTGTTTTCCGGCAGTGTTGAGGTGCCGCGCTTCAGCCGCATGGCGCGCAATTACCTGCTGCATATCGGCGGGCTGAACTGGAAACAGATCAACCCTGACATCTTCGGCAGCATGATCCAGGCGGTCGCCGATGATGAGGAACGCGGTGCACTCGGCATGCACTACACGAGCGTGCCGAACATTCTGAAGGTGCTGAACCCGCTGTTCCTGGACGACCTGCGCCAGCAGCTGGAGGAAGCAGGGGACAATGCCCGCAAGCTGCTAAATTTGCGCAACCGAATGGCGAAGATCAGGGTGTTCGATCCGGCCTGCGGATCGGGCAATTTCCTTGTCATCGCGTACAAGCAGATGCGGGATATCGAGGCCGAGATAAACCAGCGGCGCGGTGAGAGCGAGCGCGACAGCGACATCCCGCTCACCAACTTTCGCGGTATTGAGCTGCGCGATTTCCCGGCAGAGATTGCACGCCTCGCGCTGATCATCGCCGAGTTCCAGTGTGATGTAATCTATCGCGGCCAGAAGGAGGCGCTTGCCGACTTTCTGCCGCTCGATAGCCAGAACTGGATCACTTGCGGGAATGCTCTTCGAATGGACTGGTTAGCCATCTGTCGATCAACCGGGGCTTCGGTAAAACTTCGGGGCGATGATCTTTTCAACACACCGTTAGATCAAGCAGAAATCGATTTCGAGAACGAGGGAGGCGAAACGTACATCTGCGGCAATCCCCCGTATGTTTGGACCAATGATCAGAGCAAAGAACAAAAGGACGATCTGCGCCATCTTTTTGAAGCGCACACGCGTTCTTGGAAGTCGCTGAATTATGTCTCAGGATGGTTTTTGAAGCTCGTACAGTACAACAGGGTAGCTGAGGCGACTGGCGCGTTCGTGGCGATCAACACTATTTGCCAAGGGCAGCATGCAATCCTACTCTGGCCAATCGTCCTCAAGGACGGCAATCGTATCGCTTTCGCACATACTGATTTTAAATGGCAGAATTTAGCTGCAAACAACGCTGGCGTAACCGTGGTGATAGTCGGTTTGTCTCGATCTACGTCGAATCAGGCAACGCTATTCTATGAGGAGGACGGGGACACAGTGGCGCTCTCAGCGTCAAAGATCGGACCGTACTTAGTCCCCAACATAGATACTATAATACAAAAGCAAGGAGTGCAGATCTCCGCGCTCGGCGAGATGCTCCGGGGGAACATGCCCTACGAGGGTGGGCATTTACTCCTTTCAATGCAGGAACGAGATTCGATTCTGTCGGAAAATCCTGCGGCAAGCCCATTTATCAGACGCATAAGTGGGTCGAGCGAAATTATTGATGGGAAACCAAAATATTGCGTTTGGATTGACGACGCAGACCTGAATAAGGCAATGGAAATCGAGCCGCTTTCGGAGCGACTTGCGAAGGTTCGCACGTTGCGTGAAGGTAACAAAGATGATTCCATAAAAGCACTAGGCGCCACCCCACACCGTTTCCGCGAGATGAATATCGCAGAAGCAACCTTGGTAGCGATGCCCGCTGTTTCATCTGAGAAGCGCGACTATCTGCCGGTCGATTTGCTCGACTCCCATCACACGATTACGAACCGAGCGTATGGCATCTTTGACGGTGACTTGGTTGTCCTTTCGATCCTCGCGTCTCGATTACATATCATATGGGTCGGCATCGTTTGTGGGCGTCTCGAGCGGAGATACTCGTACACAAATACGCTTGGCTGGAACACGTTCCCCACACCTAATCTGACTGCACAGCACAGAGCCGATCTGACCCGCTGCGCTGAGGACCTCCTCCTCGCCCGCGAGGCACATTTCCCCAAGACCATCGCCGAGCTCTACGATCCGGAAAAGATGCCCGAAAACCTCCGCCATGCGCACGATCGCAACGACGAGGTCCTGGAACGCATCTACATCGGCCGCCGCTTCAAAAACGACACCGAACGCCTCGAAAAACTGTTCGAACTTTACACCAAAATGACCAGCGCAAAAGCGGCGTGACGACGTCAGTGGTACACTCCAAGGGAGCGATCCCGGCATGAAGGTCTGCGCAAAATGCGGCCAGCCGGTAGAATTTCGTTTCATCGACGGGCGACCGATACCACTTCATTTCGAGGGTGGATGTTCAGGCAGTTCTGGAACATCCAGCAATCAGCGAGTGCGAAGGAGTGACGAGGGTAGCTGCATTCGGACCAAATGCCCGAAGTGCTCAGATACCGTCTTTTTCATCCGCCACAATGGAGGCAGCGTCTGGATCGATCCCCCGCTCGGACCCCCTTGGTTCCGACACGGCTGCATGGATGTTGAGGGCATATCAGGCGCAACCGAGTCTCGCCTACGCACCTCGATTGCTGATGCCGAATTGCTTGACGAGCTGGGGGAGCGCGAAGGCATCATAACCGGCGTCGTCAAGATTTCCGAGATAAGCGAAGATCGACGGCGCACTCTTTTGACAATCGAAGTGGGTGAGGCAGAAGATCTGGTTGTGCTGGTCAAGGGCGGAGCAGACTCGTTCGTCGGCAGGATTGTTATAGTGGACGGGCCACGACGTTTGATCTTTTGCGCAGATGAGAGGCGTTTTGCCTTCTCGATCCCCAACACGCTCTCCGTGCCGCAAGCTTTTATCGATGCCGGAATGGACCTGCCCGAACCGCTTGGCCCGTCAAAGGCATGGAAACTTCGATCATCAATCGAGCCCTCCTTGCCCGGAGAGCTGACCGATAAGCAGCGCCAATTGTTGGCGAAATACAAATCAGCCGGAGGCGGCGGGAAATGGAAGCTACCAAATCTCTTGCAGCTGATTGCGATCCTGAAGGGACACGAGAAAGACGAAGCCGCTCACTTGGCTGCGATGATGATCCTTGAAAAGGCTGAGAAGCATGGAGATTGTTCTCATGCTGCCGAACTCGCCAAGCTGCTATCCCCAGCCAGAAGGGAGAACTTGCGAGCATGGTTTGCCCGCTTTTCGCCTATCTCGGTCGATATTAGCAGAAAGCAGCACAAGGCGCATTTTTTCAAATCAGCAAATGGGGAACGGAAGCCGTTTGACCGCGCCGGCGCTCGCAGCACCCCGTTTTACAAGCTTGCCTCCCATTGAGTTTACTTGACTCCAAGGCTAGAGAAAGCATATATCTCATTTGAGATACAGGAGATGGTATGAACGCTCATAGCTCAATGATTCATGTCCGGATGGACAACGATCTGAAAGACCGCGCGACCGAGGCGCTGGCGGCGATGGGTCTGTCGACCGCTGATGCCGTGCGCCTGCTGTTCCACCGCATTGCCACCGATCAGGCCTTTCCGCTGGAGCTCAAGGTTCCCAACGCGGAAACCCGCGCGGCGATGGAAGAGGCGGACGAGTTCTTCAAGAATGGCGGCACGCCGCGCTTCGACAGTGCTGACGAAATGTTCGCCGAGCTCGAGGAAGAGAGCAAGGCATTGCGCGAGGCCGGAAAACAGAAGTCTTGAAAAAAGCGGCTGCGAGCAAGCGCACCGCGCTGCCCCGAACGATTGGCTATGCGAAGTCCTTCCTCAAGGACTTCGAGCGGCTGTCGCGTTCGGGCCGATACGATATGAAAAAGCTCAAGCAGGTCATGCTGCTGCTTATCGCCAATGACACGCCGCTTGGCCCCGAATGGAAAGACCATGCGCTAAAGGGTGAATGGCAGGGTCACCGCGAATGCCATGTTGGTGGCGATTTCCTGCTGATCTACCGCGTGGAGGACATTCCGGCACCTGGCGGCGGCATATTCTTCACCCGCGCCGGAACACACAGTGAGCTTTTCAAATGAGCGCCAAGGACCAGATCATTCCCGCCGTATCGTTCACGACCGCCCAAACCGGCGCGTCGGCCAAGTCGGACGAGCTGGGCATGCGCCCGATGCAGGCGCAAGCCTATGGGAAGCGCGGCGAGCAATATCTGCTGATCAAGTCGCCGCCAGCCTCGGGCAAATCACGCGCGCTCATGTTCATCGCGCTCGACAAGCTGGCTAACCAGAATGTCAGGCAGGCGATCATCTGCGTCCCCGAACGCTCGATCGGCGCGAGTTTCAGCAGCGAGCCGCTTAGCAAGTACGGTTTCTTCACCGACTGGAACGTCGCACCACAATGGAATTTGTGCAACACGCCGGGTGCCGATGACCCCAAGGTCGCAAAGTCCAAGGTGAAGGCCGTCGGCGAATTCCTTGCGAGCGATGAAATGGTGCTCGTCTGCACTCATGCGACATTCCGCTTCGCTTTCGACGAGCTTGGGCCCGAAGCATTCGATAACCGCCTGGTCGCCATCGACGAATTCCACCACGTCTCCGCCGATGCGGGCAACCGTCTCGGCGCGCAGCTCGCGCAGCTGATTGGCCGCGACAAGGCGCATGTTGTGGCGATGACAGGCAGCTATTTCCGTGGCGATGCGATTCCAGTGCTCGCGCCGGAAGACGAAGCCAAGTTCGAGACGGTTACCTACACCTACTACCAGCAGCTCAATGGCTATGAGTATCTGAAGACGCTCGATATCGGCTACAGCTTCTACACCGGCCCTTACACCGAGAAGATTTCGGCGCTGCTCGATCCGACAGTGAAGACCATCGTCCACATCCCATCGGTCAATTCGCGCGAGAGCCTGAAGGACAAGCATCGCGAGGCCGAGGACATCATGAACCACCTCGGCGACTGGCAAGGCATTGATCCCGAGACAGGGTTCCACGTGATCAAGACGGCTGCCGGAAACGTGATCAAGGTTGCCGACCTCGTCGACGACGATTCCGCCAAGCGCGACCGCGTCGCCGCCGCCCTGAAATCGCCCGACGCGCGAACGGATCGCGACTTCGTCGACATCATCATTGCGCTGGGCATGGCGAAGGAAGGCTTCGACTGGATCTGGTGCGAACACGCGCTGACGGTCGGCTATCGCTCCAGCCTCACCGAGATCATCCAGATCATCGGGCGCGCAACCCGAGATGCGCCCGGGAAGACCCGCGCCCGCTTTACCAATCTGATCGCCGAACCGGCTGCGGACAGCCCGCTCGTGGTCGACGCGATCAACGATTATCTCAAGGCGATCGCGGCGAGCTTGCTCATGGAGCAGGTGCTCGCGCCCCGCTTCGACTTCACGCCAAAGGACGCTGGTCCGAAGCCGGACTTCGACTACGGGCCGGGTGGGTACAAGGAAGGTGAGACCAATTTTGGCGTGAACGATCATGGCCAGATGCATTTCGAGATCAAGGGTCTCAAACTACCAAAGAGCGTCGAGGCAACGCGCATCTGCCGTGAGGACCTTAACGAGGTCATTGCGACCTTTGTGCAGGACAAGGCAGTCGTCGAACGCGGCGTATTCGACCCCGACGTGGTTCCAGAAGAGCTAACCCAGCTCAAGTTGGGCAAGATCATTCGGGAAAAATACCCCGAACTGAGCGAACACGATCAGGAAGCGGTCCGCCAACAGGCGGTTGCGGCGATGACTTTGACCCAACAAGCCAAGGCTTTGCTGACAAGCGATGGTGATGGCGAGATCAAGGCAAATACCGCCTTCATCGAAGGTGTCCGCAAGTTCGCGCTCAGCGTGACAGACCTCGACATCGATCTCATTGATAGGGTCAATCCATTCGAGGCAACGATTGCTGTCTTGGCCAAGTCTATGGATGAAAAAACCTTGTTGCAGGTTCAGGCGGTCATCAACGCAAAGAAGGACAAACTGACCTACGAAGATGCGCGCGCACTTGCCGAGCGCGCATTGGAATTCAAGCGGGAGCGCGGACGGCTGCCGTCGCTGACTTCTCAAGATGCGTGGGAACGCAAGATGGCTGAGGGCATCGCTTTCCTCCAACGCCACGCCACCAAAGAGGCCAGCAATGGCTGAATTGAGTGACCTCGAACTGCTGGCCGAGCTTGGTGTCGAAACAGCACCCGAGCCAGTTCGGAAGCTGACTCCGCTTCAGGAACGCATCATAGCGGGATTCGAGGACATACAGCGTTTCGTCAAAGAGCATGGACGGCTCCCCAGGCATGGGGAGGATCATGACATTTTTGAGCGACTCTATGCTGTCCGCCTTGAGAAGCTTCGCGCTCTTCCCGAAGCGAAAGAACTCCTGGCGAGCGTGGACCCGGACGGCATTCTGGATACAGCCGAGCCGTTGGGGAAACCATCGGACGAACTAGACGACACTGCACTTCTGGCAGAACTTGGCATCCAACCAGGCTCGGCAGATGACATTACGAAGCTGCGGCATGTGAGTTCTCGGGCCGAGAAGAGAGCAGCTGAAGAGATCGCCAACCGTGAAAGGTGTGAGGATTTCGGAGAGTTCAAGCCGTTGTTCGAAGCGGTGCAGGTCGATCTAAGGGCCGGTAGTAGACAGGCCAAGGCGCTCGGCAATTCCGAGGTCACACTGGCCGAAATCCAGCCGGGGAATTTCTTCATCGTCGGCGGGCAACTCGCTTACATCGCCGCGTCGACCGATGCCTTCACGACTCAGTATGAGCGGGCTGATCGCCGTGTCCGGGTCATCTATGACAACGCAACCGAGTCGATGGTCCTTTCACGCTCATTTCAGAAATCGCTCTATCGGGACGAGTCCGCTAGGCGCGTGAGCGAGCAAAGCGCAGGACCGCTTTTTGGAGACACCGCTGAGCCCGACGATCTGGAGAGCGGCACGATCTATGTACTGCGCAGCAAATCGTCGCATCCCTATGTCGACGAGCATCGCGAGCTGATCCATAAAATCGGCGTGACGGGTCAGCCGGTCATCAGCCGGATTGCCAACGCGCGAAACGATCCGACTTTCCTGCTCGCGGATGTCGAAGTCGTGGCTGAGTACAAGCTCTTCAACATCAACCGGACCAAGCTCGAACGGCTGATCCATCGGGCGCTCGGGCCTGCCCGCCTAGATCTTTCAGCAGGAGATCGATTTGGCAAAACTGTCCAGCCGCGCGAGTGGTTCCTTGTCCCACTTTCGATCATCAACGAATTGGTGTCGCGGATCAGTGACGGTACTGTCACGCAGCACGTATACGATCCCGCAAGGGCGGAGTTCGTTGCCCAAGATGACGCCTAATTAACTGTTGGACGCAATCAGGCGAAGTTAGCTCATGGCACGTCAGTTCACCCGCTCCGAGTTCTATGAGCTCGTCTGGTCCAAGCCGATGACGCACTTGGCTAAGGAATTCGGTCTTTCTGACGTGGCCTTGCACAAAATCTGTCGCAAGCACGATGTGCCCAACCCTCCGCTGGGATGGTGGGCGAAACATGCAGCGGGCCAGAGCGTCAAACGAACACCGCTACCCAAGCTGAAGTCGGGCATTTCCGATACGATCAACATCGCTGGCGGAGAGCTACGCAACGAGCCCGATTCCGTCGCGCAAATCCGCGAAGAGGCCCGTGTTCGGGCCTCGGCGTTCAATCCCAAAACGGTCGATCAGGAACATTCCATCGTCACGCGGTCGATGGCCAAATTGCGCAAAGCAAAGCCTGACGAGCGGGGATTGGTGAGGATCGCTCAGTCCGGCTTGATCGACGCGGAGATCGCGCCGGATTCAATCGATCGGATCGAGCTATCGCTCAATCGAATTGTAACAGCGGCACAGGTTCAGGGCTTTGAGCTCAGCGGCAAGGGTGAACGCGCCGCGTTCACGGACGGAAGCGTGATTGTCCCCTTCAGTCTCAAAGAAGCAGTCAAGCGATCGCAGCATGAACCCACGCCCGAGGAATTGGCCAAGGAAGCGAAGGAACGAAAACGGCGAGAGCGCCGCTGGGCGCGGAACGATTGGGATTACGCCCCGAGCTTTTCCTCATTTAGCCATTGGCCAGAATGGGATTATGCCCCGACTGGTAAGGTATCGTTCGAGTTCGACCTCTATCTCCGATACTCGTCAGCTCTGCGCCGCTCCTTCAAGGATGCCAAGATCCAGCGCCTCGAAAACATAGCAAACGATATCGCCGTGGGTCTTGCCGTGCTGGCTACTGCGAAGCGCGAGGATGACAGGCGAGCCGAGGAAGACCGCATCCGTGCGGAAGAAGAAGTTCGTCGGCGCAACGAGGCTAGACGGCTAGCCTATATCGAAGACCGGCGCCTCAAGGTGCTCGATCTCGTATTCGAGCGGGTCGTGAAACGCGACCGCCTGCGCCGCCTCGCCAGTCAACTCACTGAGGAACTCGAAGCCACGCCCTCGCCGCGTTCCGCCGAGTTTCTTGACTGGCTCAATGCAATCGTCGAGCGAGCCGAGCGCGCTTCAAGTGTCGAAGGATTCGAGGTCTTGTTCGAGGCAGAACACGTGTTTGGACCAGACGATGACAAGGGCTTTTACCCTTCGCGCTATGGCTGGTAACCCGCGTCAAGCGACATGTGACGCAGCTGATAGCCAGCCCCCACGATCTCAGGATGTCCGCTTGCATCCACTCAAAACTGTGGGTCTGAGTGTGGGTCTGGTGATCTCTAAGAACTCCATATTGATCTTATATCAAATCGTTATTTCAAATATAGGTCGGACTCCGTCTCCGCCATTTTCCTTACATGACCTCGAAAACAGATTTTGGGGGCACCCGATCCACGTTTGACCAGATCGCGCGCCGGGCCTGCATCGTTCCAACATCAATCAATAGCGCCCTCATCAAGTGGCGATGGAATTGAGCTGGTAGCAACCGCTTGTCCTTGGTATATTCCGGCTGGGCCAATCAATGGGGGCATTGTGCCAGGCGACCAAGAACCGCAATTGTCTGGGATCAGACTGTTCGTTTCGCAGCAGAGCGAACGATTGCTGCTGGTGTATTGCGTCGCGATCACGATTGGCCTGTTCGTTGTGACCACGCTCCCTCAAATGACTACGATTCTAGGGTTTTCGAATTCCGCTGAATCACAAATCGCGGCTGCGCCGCTTCAAGCGCGCGATGGCCGGTTGGCCAATGGCAGCGCGGTTACCGGCATAACTCAAGAGCTGGCCGAGACTGGTGCGCTCGATAGCCCGGATGCGATCGTTGGGGATGCTGCCAGCGTGGCTGAGGAGCTGGCCGCTGGTACCGGAGACGAAGGATTGACGGGTGAAATTGCGGACAATTCAGCATTGGAGCAAGGTGAGACCCCTGCCGGTTCAAGGCAATTGGGCGGATTTGAAATTGCGCCCTTGGATTTCACCTTGAGCGAAACCGGTGGCTCTATCGGCAATGAAACCCCGGTTGGCGATGACGCTATCGAAGTTAGAAAAACTGTCTTTGTCGATGATGTGTCGGTTGGATCGATCACAATTACGATCGATCAGAACGCGCAATTGTTCATCCAAGGACAGGAGATCCGGGGCCTGCTGGCAAATCAACCGAGCCTCTCTCGCAAGCTCCAACGAGTGCCCGAGAGCGGGCTGGTTTCGTTTGAGCGCCTGCGCGATCTGGGGATGAATTTGCGCTATGTTCCCACAACAGACAGCGTGATGTTGAACACTGGCTAAACCCTAGAAAATCGGTTGGTCGAAAGCCGGATAACCCATCCAAATCAAAGCAATACCGCCCGCAGCAATCGCGATGCCTAGTGGAATTTTGGCAAAATTATCGTCGGCCTCTCGGTCTTGATTGCCCTGCTCTGGCGCAGCTTGATCTTCATTATTCTTGCGAGCGCGACGCCGAAGCCTGCTAACTGGCAGCCAAATCAGCGCGATCACAAGCATCGCGATAGAGACCAGCGCGATTAAACTGAGTGCCAGAGGCATCGGGAAATTTGCCGCAAGCGCAGCATATGTCTTGGCATCGCCGCCGCCGATCCAACCAACGGCAAACAGCCCAAACCCGATCGTCAACGCGATGGCGCCGTGCAGCAAATTGGAGCCCAATCCCATTGGGCCGCCGCCAAAAAATGCCCAAGCAATCCCCAAAACCAAGATCAGCCCCGCAAGCCAATTGGGCAGACGTCGATATTTCACATCGAACCAAGCCGCCATTAACAGCAGCACAGTCAGCAGGATTGAGAATGTCAAAATCACAGGGAACTTGCTTCGTCAGTTAACCGGTCAATGTCAGACAATTGGCGCTGTTCGAAATCGCGTGAACGCCAGGCGCTGCATAACCAATCGTCGCCCAACCATTCGCCATCTAGTCGTTAAGCAGTGAAACACGCACCGGGTACGATGCGGCCGAAGAGGTCACTGGCACAGACGCACGGCGGTCTCGCCCAGAAGTGTCCGAAACAACTTGAACTCGGTCGACAGTGCAAAACTCTTCGAAATCAAAATTCGCTGCAATTGGCCCGTCAAGGATGGAGACGTCCTCCTCTTTTATCACAGCCGGGCGCCGGCTGGCGACTTCGACATTGGCCGGCTGGGTAAAGCGTTCGGCTTGACTGGACACCCGGATTTCGTTGGAAGAGGTACGCTCCAAACTGGTCGTCCGCGTATCGATCACCACATTGCCTCGGCGTTCCAACTCGCCCGCTTCCGATGGCAAAAGGCCTTGTGCTTCAGCGGCGCTGGCAGCTTCAGCAAGAATGCCAGCAGTTTCGGCATCGCGCGTTGCCAATGCGCGTGCTGATTGTCCGATCGCCGATTGGTCGAGCCGCGCAAGATTGCGCGCAAAACGCGTGTCAGACGGTTTCAACATGATAGCCACATCGAAAAATCTCTTGGCCAAATCTTCGCGGCCAAGCTGGGCATAGGCCACGCCCATCCCGTTATAGGCTTCAGGCGCAGACTCTGGTTCCAGAATGGCGCGTTCAAGATGATGGATCGCATTGCCCGGATTGCCGGTACGCAATGCCGCTAATCCCAGATTGAGGCGCTGCGTCTGGACGCCTGCAAACTCACTTTCAGTGTCCGCAACCCGGCTTGGAGCGAGGCCAAATTTCGAAAAAAAGCTTTGGCAGCCCCCCAATGCAACAAGCGCCGTGCCGCAAATCATCAGCTTGGTTATCTGTTTCATCGTTACGATCCAATCATGGCAGGAATAACGTCGCGCATGGCCAGCACGATCGCCGGTAAGGCGAGCACACCGATCATAGTCGGAAGCATGAACACGACGAGCGGAATAGAAATTAGAACAGGTAGGCGATGCGCCTTTTCTTCAGCGCGCAACCGCCGGGTTTCGCGCATTTCTGCGGAATAAACTCTGAGCGTCGTTGCGATACTCGTCCCCAGCTTATCGGATTGAATCAGCAAGGTCACAAATGATCGGATTTCGTCGACGCTGGCATTATCTGCCATCGTTCGCAATGCATCTTCACGCGCAGCGCCTGCGCGCATCCGCAAAACCGTCTCTGAAAATAGGCTTGAGAGCAGGGGACTGCTGATAGCCATCTCGCGGCCCACGCGGTCCATCGCCGCTTCCAGCCCCAGCCCAGCTTCCACGCAGACCAGCATCAAATCGAGACTGTCTGGGAAGCTGTTTACGATTTCGGTACGGCGCGAATTTGCTTTCGCTCTAACAAACAAATTGGGCAGGTAAATCCCGATCAATGCCAGCACAGCGCAAGTCACATATAACCGAGTTACCGATGTGTCTTGCGAGAATAAAACCGTGTAAAGCAGGTACAAGCCCGGGAGCACGAAGATCATGATCAATCGAACAAGAGTGTAAATCCGAGGCGCAGAGGGAGATTTGTATCCCCCCGCGCGCATCAGCTTGGCAATCTCGCTGTTCTTGGTGTCATCAAGGCTGAGCCCACCGGCTTCAATACGTTCAACAATGCGCGACCAGGCCGATTGCCGATGCTTGCGAGCCAGTCCCTGATCAGTTGTTAAGGCCGTGGTGTTCTGCATCGAATGCAGCTCTTTTTTTACCGCCAACCGGTCGGTGACAAAACTCACCAGCATCGAAACGCCAAACGCCACTAAAGCGAATACCACCAGCAAAATGCCAGTGCGGAAAACCCAATTGGAGACGATAAGATCAATCATATCAGACTTTCAGATCCACCATTTTGCGGATGGTGATCACGCCAATTACATACATCGCAAGCAGCACGATCGAACCGACAATAAAGATCGGATCATCAGCCACGTTGATATAATATTGGGGAGTTCCAACAAAAATCAGCAGGAATGCGAGCACCGGTAAAACCGTAAGCATCCAGGCTGTCATCCGCCCTTCGGAACTGAGTGCACGCACTTTCATAAACATTTGCGCACGGTCGCGAATGACCTTCGAAATGTTCTCCAAAATCTCGGCGAGATTGCCGCCAGTCTGGCTTTGCAGCGACAGCGAGACGACGAACATTCGAATGTCATCAAGATCCCACCGTTCAGCCATCGCTTCCAAGGCGTCGATCAGATCCGAACCATAGGCGACCTCATCAGAGATCAGCCCGAATTCGCTGCCGATCGGGTCTTCCATTTCGTTCGTAAGCAGATCAATCGCAGAGGCCACGGGGTGACCGGTGCGCAATGCCCGCACAAAAATATCGAGCGCAACCGGAAACTGACTTTCCATCCGCTTGCGCCGCGATTGCGCCATCCGCTGAATTACCATGATCGGCACAACCAGCCCGAGGGCAATGGCGAAGATCACGGTGAGTTGCACAATGCCCAGCGTCAGCGCAGTGCCGACCACGATCAGCACGGTCAGCGCGATCGCAAAAATAACGACAGTGGCGGCTGCGAGCGTTATGATAATCCGCCGGAAGCTTGCATCAATTCCCGATGCAAATGTCATCTTCTGGAAAGCAGTCATCGGATTGCGCAGCCATTCCGGCAAATATTCCAGCTCACTGGGGCGCCGTTTGACCAATTCGCCGATCATTTCCTCGCGCTCAACACCGCGGCCGATCATCTCCAGCCGCTTGTTGATCGCCGATTGATGAGAGCGACGTTTCGCAAGAACTTCAATGCCCAAGCTGCCCGCCAGAAAAACCCCGGCAAAAACGGCAAGCAATATCAGAATGCGGATGATGTCTAAGCTCATGCCTTAGCCGATTTTCAATTCTGGCCTGAACAATTCAGCCGAAAGATGGACACCATATTCTTCTGCTGTCTGCAGGAATTTGGGGCGAATGCCGGTCGCTTCGAAATGACCCACGATGCGGCCATCCTCGCCAACTCCGGTAGTTTTGTAGCGGAAAATCTCCTGCATCGTGATCGTATCGCCTTCCATTCCGGTCAGTTCCGAAACGCTTCGCACTACGCGCTTACCATCGGCCAGGCGAGACACCTGCAGCACAATATTGATCGCCGATGCGATTTGAGACCGGCTGGATTTCGCAGTGATATCAATGCCGCTCATCCCGATCATCTGTTCGACACGGGACAATGCATCACGGCTAGAATTGGCGTGAACCGTGGTCATCGATCCATCGTGGCCAGTGTTCATGGCCTGAAGCATATCGAAGGCTTCACCGGCACGAACCTCGCCCACGATGATCCGGTCAGGCCGCATCCGCAATGCGTTTTTCACCAAGTCACGTTGGGTCACTTCGCCGCGCCCTTCGATATTGGGCGGCCGTGTTTCCAACCGAGCTACGTGGATCTGTTGCAATTGTAATTCGGCCGAATCCTCAATTGTCACGATCCGTTCTCGCTCTTCAATGAACGAGGACATCGCATTGAGCATCGTCGTCTTACCAGAGCCAGTACCGCCCGAGATCAAGACATTACGGCGCGATTTCACCACTGCTTCAAGCACTTCGGCGATCGGCTCCGGCACACTGCCGAGGTCGATCAGTTTTTGCATGTTGATCGGTATCTTTGCGAATTTCCTGATCGACAAGAGCGACCCGTCAAGGGCAAGCGGTGCAACAATCGCATTCACACGAGAACCATCGGAAAGTCGAGCATCCACAAATGGGGATGACTCATCGATCCGCCGGCCAACGGCGCTTACGATTTTCTGGATGATCCGCATAAGATGCCGTTCATCCTGAAATCTGGTTTTAACATGTTCAAGCACGCCAGCGCGCTCAACGAACACGGTCTCACTGCCATTCACCAGAATATCTGTGACAGTTTCATCTTTCAGCAAAGGCTCAATTGGCCCCAGCCCAAGCAGCTCGTTCATCACATCATCAACCAGCAGAGACCGTTCTTCGCGGTTCAGCGGATGATCGAATACCGCCAACAGCTCAGGCACCAACGCTGTAATTTCAGCCTTGATTTGATCTTCAGGCAGTTTGTCGAGCAAAGAGAGATTGATCTTTTCAAGCAATCCCTGATGGATCGCCATCTTGATTTCGAGCAAGCGCATTTCGCGCTCATTGGGCAAAGGATGGGCCGATACGGCGACATCTGGCGCCGCCGCATGATCAGTGTCCTGGCCGGTTTGGATTTCAGGCTCTTCAACGGTTTCGCGTTTAATCTTCCACATCTCTATTCTCCGTCATCCGTTTCGTCGAACAACAGATCGGCAAGCTCATTCATCGACTTACCAAATTTGCTCCGCTTGTTTTGCGACCAGACCAGCTCCCCTTGGTCTTGCGCCTGCCCTATAATCGCTTGTTCCTCTGGCAAAGTTGCAAGCACTGGATGACGCAGCGCATCAGCGGCATCATCAATCTTGAGCGTGCGGAACATGCCTTTGTGGACCTTGTTAAACACCACATTGATGGCTTCGCGATCGATCCCCATTGCGACAAAGAAATCGATCTGGCGTTTGAGCTTGCGCAGCGCATGCACACTCAAATTGCCAACCAGAACAATCTTATCGCTCGCAAACAAAGTGGATAGCGCCCAATTCGTCATCGAGACGGGCATATCGGCAACCACCAAATCACTCGATTCGCGGGCCATCTTCAAAATTGCAGACAGCTGTTCAAACGACATGGCTTCGATCGGAAGGATGTCGGTCGGTGCAGCAAGCACGCTTGGCATGTCTTCGCGATGCGCAACAACCGAATTGAACAGCTCTGAATCGAGTCGGCTCTTTGCTTCAATCAAATCTTGCAAAGAGAAACGATGGCGATAGCCAAGGAAACTGGTTGCATCGCCTTGTTGCAAATTGAGATCGAGCAAAGTCGTTGGATATTGATCATGCGCGACCGATCCAGCCAAGTGCGTGGCAATTGTGGTAGTGCCCACTCCGCCTGCGCAACCGATGCAAGAAATCAGCGGGGCGAGTTTCACTTGCTCAGCTGAGGACCGGATCGAATCGAGATTGACGTCGGCTAATGCGCCAAGCAGATCATCGATCGTAAATGGAATCGACAAAACATCGATCACGCCGCGTTTCATCAAAGCCCGCGTGCTGCGAATATCCAGCGCATCCACGCCAGCGATAATCGGCGTGTTTGGTGAAATCACATTCACCTGACCGACGCGATCAATCGAAGACGGTTGATCGGGATCCACTTCGATCACGACGATATCAGCATCTGCAATTTTGGAAGCTTCAGGCAAATCATTCAGCCCACACTCAACCAATTGCAATGCGTCGCCGAGCTCATCCAAGCCCGCAATTGTTTGCGGTTGCGCCAACACGACAACTTTTCCGGGAAGCTGCACCGCCCGGTTCATTGATGTCTCATAGATATCGTTAATCCTGCCCACTTGCTTCTCGTTTCAGTTCGCTACGCTGCCTTCGCCGTCTTCCGACGTCAGCGAATAGCGATAATCGGGAAGGTCCAGGGTCCCGCCAAAAATTGCGAAAGTTATTGGTTGGTAAGTCAAATCTTCTAATTGCACGGTGACGATGGGGGCAACGTCGGGGCCATTCGGATCGCCGGAAAAGCCAAGACCCGAAAATTCATAATCCACGGTAACATTTGCTGGGGTGATATCGCCTCTGATATCCTGCATCCGGTCCACCAGATTATCAAACGCAGTGGCGTTCATGGTCGTAGGGAACGCGCATGATCCATTACAGGTGCAGCCCGAATCCGTGCAGGTGACGCCTGGAAACGCGCTTTGAGGGACGGTTGTTCCCTGCGGGATGCCGCCATCAACAGCGAAACTGAAAGTCGACAGGCCGCTGGGGATCATATCGGTTGCCACCGCCCAACGCGCCCCAGTTTGCGTCGCCTTTTCAGCTTGGTTGAGTGACCAAGTGTAAAGGCCGACATCAATTGTGCCGAGAGTCATCAACAGCAACACCGGGACAACCAGCGCAAATTCGGCTGAGCTGACACCGCGCGTGTCTGAGCCGAAGCGCGAAAGGATCGAACGAACAATCATATGCCGTTCACCACGGCTTCTGCCGAAGCTCGCACAATTGGTCCGTCTTCGCCTTCTTCAAGAAAATCAAACAGGGATCCATAATCCGCCGTCGCTGATACAGTGACCACTGGCGCCCCTCCGGCATTGCCTTCAAAAATGCCCGTTGTGGTGGCGCTGTTACACGCCATCGTGACAGTGATATCGGCATTTTCCCAACCGGAGATCAGCGGCGTTGTGCCGTTTAGGCTCCCGGTCCGGGTAACAGTGCGGATTTGGTTGATCGCCGCGGCTTCAACTGTGGCCGGGCAGGCATAGCTGGCAAATGGCAAGCGTCCAGCATAGCGAGCGCCCTGACGCACTGCCTTTACGATCTTATGCTCGGTAAAGAAGTAATTGCCCGCTTCAAAGGTCGTGAACATCACGATCAGCATCAATGGCAAAACCAGCGCCATTTCGGCACCGGCCGCGCCGCGTTCATCGCGGGCAAAGGATGTGAACAGATGCTTCATTCGATGATGTAAGGAACATCGCGGCGGATTTCCTGCCCTGCTGTTGCGCCGCCGCCCAATGTGCTGGGCCCGATTACCTCGACATAAACATCGCTATTTTCTGTCACTCGGTTGTTGCCATTCCCGCGCGCCAAAACTGGCTCAACCAAGAACACATCAATCCATTCTTCAATATCGACGCCCACTGTGCGGCCGCTTACCCCTTCAGCGATGCAGTTGATCACTGCCACTGTCAGTACCCGGCGATCCGGCGCAGCGCCGCCAACTGGAACCCCTGGCGCTCCGCAAACGGGCCCGCCCGGAGCAGTCCGTCCACCGCCAATATTGACGCTGCCCAGCAGGCCATTGAAAAATTCATGGCGGTAGACATCATAACGGGTCGGCGGCAGGCCGTCGGCGCGGAAGGTCGAATTTGGTGGGACGCTGGAATAGATATGGCTGTTGCTGCGGAAATAGGCATTGCGATCCCATGTGCCGGTGCCAACCCGCCCAAGCAGGCATTCGCCATCATTGCTAACCGCGTGGCACATATCGCGCGGATATCCCATCGGATCGAGCGAATTGACCTGTGCTGTTGTAAGCGGAACAGTCGCCGAAGTTGGGCGATAGGGGTTTGGCCCGATTTGCCAGCCATTGTTGGCAATACGGCAATTGTTCCCAGGCCCTTTGACCAAATCTTTGCGAGAATTGGCCGATGGTGGGCATTGGGCTGAATCTGAACACACATTGTTGAGCCCATTGGCATAGATATCAAACCGGGTGTTGAGCGCGTCCAGCACACTCACCTGCACACCAGGTTTGGTTGTTACGCCATCGGCTGCAACGCAATCGCCGGGGATTTCAACACGCCCCAAAGTGCGCGCTGTGGCAACCGCGCCATTTCCAGCGTTGGTTTCAAGATAGCCAAAGTTCCCAGGGACAGCACCGCCCCCGTCATTCGCCACTAACCGCAGCCCTCTGCCAACATAATTTGGTAGAGTGAAACTGGGGTCTGTGCTTTCCTGCGGGTTGCAAAGCATGACTGGGGGAACATTGCAGATCGACGAACCAAGCCCTGCCAAAGCGATCCCTTGGATATCGCCAGAGCGCAAAATTCCGGTCACCGGAAGCAATGCATAGTCGACCGAGCGCGCGGTCACGAACACTTCAACGAAATTGGCGTTTGAATTGTTGGTCGCAGGCGCCAGCTTTCCGCCATCTTGCCAAAAACGAATCTGACCGGTCGCATCGCACCCGCCTTCGTTCGGAACAGAGATCGCGTTATCGCCGCTCGCCAACAAAGTCTCATTGGCGACCAAAGCACTGGCCGCGACGGCAGCCCGCAAACAGGCATCAGCATCGCCGTCCAGCTGGGATGCAGCCGCAAGTGAAGCCTGATCGGCAGCGTTTTGAAGCTCTGAATCCATGCCCGCTAGCCGCGCATAGTCGAAACCCACACCGGCAACCGCCAAAAGCCCGATCAGGGCTAGGCCATATGTTGCGGCAACCGCGCCGCTTTGGTCACGCCAAAATGAGAATGCTTCTCTTACAGTCACAAGTTCTGGTCTCCATCCTATTCCGGTCCGTCCACACCGACATCAGTCGTTGCGATCCGATCAGGTTGTTCAACCTGACCGCTGCGGTAACGCTCAATCGCATTCGCCGCTCTTTCGGCACTGGTTTCAGGGACCAATGTGTCATATTCGGGGTTTGGGTTGATCACTTGCGCTGCCATCGTCGCACGATTGGCTTCGCCCCAAGTGGGATCTTGATGACCAAACAATTCCTTATCAGCGGTTGAGCAGCCAGAAAGTGCCACTGAACCTGCAAGACAGATCAAGATTGCTTTAGAATTCATAGCCATCATCTCCTTCTTGAGCGGCCGCAGCTTCCGCGGCATCTTCTGCCAATTCACCGGCCGAAGCTGATGGCCGATAAGCCACCCCATTAAGCAACACGTCTGCAGCGACCGGATCATCGATCCTGTCGGTCGGCAAGCTCACTTGGTCTGGCCTAATCGGGGCGACCAAGCGCGGGGTCACAACGACCAACAATTCGGTCTCACCCTTTTGAAAGCTTGATGAACGAAACAAAGAACCAATGATCGGTATCGAACCGAGGATCGGCACCTGACGAACAGTGGTTTGGAAATCACGTTGCAACAGGCCGGCAATCGCAAAGCTCTCCCCATCGCGCAGTTCCAGAACAGTGCTGACCCGGCGGGTTTGCAGACCCGGGATCGTCACACCGTTCAGAAGGATCGACGCGGTTGGATCGATCGAACTAACCTCTGGTTCGACCAGCAGGTTAATCGTGTCGTCTGACAGAACAGTAGGCGTGAAGCCTAAGCTGACGCCGAATGGCTTAAATTCGACAGTCACCGCACCAGAAATGGCACCGGTGCCACCGCCGCCGGCGCCGCCAGAATCCTGAACGACTGGGATTGGGAACTCGCCGCCAGCCAAGAACGAGGCTTTCTCGCCTGAGAGCGCGATCAAAGTTGGTTCGGCCAATGTTTTCGACAAGCCGCGTTCTTCGAGCGTGTCCAATACGGCTTCGATATTCAAGCCTGCAACACCAGAGAAGAAGCGCCGGAAAATGCCGAACGATCCGACAATCGAATCGAGCTGCAATGTCCCGACGCCAGTATCAGCATCCGGAATCAGTTGCGCGCCATCGCCAATCGCACCTTCGAACGCGCCGCCATCGGATCGGAAAAAGGAGCTCACCCGCAGGTCTTCACCAACGCTGCGCGAAACTTCAGCGAAACGCACTTCCAGCATCACTTGCTGGCTGCTGCCAAGGCTCATCAGATTGATCACATTGTCGCCGGCATACGCTCTTGCGAGCTGCATCGCGCGATCAGCGATCGCGGGGTTGCTGATATGCCCGCTCAAAACGATAGACTCGTTCGAAATCCGCGCATCGATCTCTTCTGATGGCATCAGCGAGGACATTTGATTGCGCAGCGCCACCACATCGGGGCCCACCGCAATATCCATCACCGCCATCACGATATTATTTGAATCGTAAAGCGTGAGGCTGGTCGTGCCCATTTGCTTGCCCAGCACATAGACCGAGGTTGAAGAAATCGGGAAAATATCCGCGATCTCTTCGTTGCCGATCAAAGCTCTGGCAATCGGGCGATCCGTGGTGATCACCTGACTTTTGTTGATGGGAATCTCTACCGAACCGGCATGCACCGGCACACCATTGACCTGCGCGATGGCAGGCGAGGCCGCGAAACTAGCCACCGCGAGAGCTGCTGCGCCAACCAGGGCGCGGAAAGGATCAATAACCGCCATTGCGATTCACCTGATAATCTTGAGTTTCAACTCCGCGGACTACAGTCATCGACGGTCCGCTCGGTCTGCGCGGTGCAGTAGGCGTTTGGCTAGTCCGGCCCGCTGGGGGCCGGCTTGCCGCAGGAGCGGCGGAAGAAGGTGCCCTCGAGCGATCAGCAATGAAGATGCCGCCGCCGCCCAAATCCCTGGGCAAAACAGCGCCAGTTGCGCCGACGACTTGATTTTCAACATTGCGCAAGGCGAGGCTGAGATTGCCAACCTGCGTAGCCAGCGCCAGTTTTTGCGCGCCATACAAATCTGTTTGCAAGGTTGCGGTCGAACCGATTGTCGGATCTGTTTCATTCGCGTCAGCGGTTTGATCAATCGCCAGGACCTGCACGTTTTCGAGGATGATGGTCGTCATCTTATCAGTCGCGCCAGCACCATCGCCGGGAATTTGCCGTGTGAGCATAACGTCAACGACATCACCTGCGCTGACAAAACCGCCAACGCCTGCCACTTCGTTAACCGGGATCGACACAGCCCTGAAATCGTCCGGCAGCAGCGAGGCAAGGGAGGCTCTGCCACCTTCCCCGCTAACCTTGGCTGTCAAAACAGGTTCGCCCGCAACGATTGGCCGCAGGGCCACTCGGCCACCGCGCATCGCATCTTCAATCGATGTGAATGCTCCGGCTGGCATCGAATTGGTCGGCCAGTTCGCAAGGCGAATATTGGTTGTGGTTACAGGCGTGCCGAAAGCCATATCCTGACTGGCAACGACGATTCGGCCTAGTTGCAGCTCTTGTGCTGTCCGTTCCTGTTGTTCCTCATAACCGCTGAAATAGCGATTAACGAGAAATACAGCAACGAGCCCAAGAAGCACCGCACCGCCGATGATGAGCAGATTTCTGCTCCCCATACTCACCCCCATGAGTTCATTTCAAAAACAGGGATACCTGCGCTCACCATCCGGCAAGCGCAGGTCCCAAAATTTACAGTAGATTATACTGCTGGATCAGTTTCAATTTCCGCTTCGGCATTGCCGATAGCGGTTTGAATAGCATCACCAAGGTTGAATGCAGCAATCGCAATGCCAGCACCAACTACAGCAAGAATCAAAGCATACTCAGCTGCAGACGCACCTGAATCGTCACGAAGAAAAGTTTTCAGAATGTTCATTTTAACACCCCCACAAATTAACGATCGGCTCAAAAAGACGATCAAATTAAAACAAAGGCACCGGCATCTATTTCCGGAATACCCCATTCCATGTGGACTAACGTTTGAGAGCTGGCGCGACCCCTGTTTTGTTTTCCCGGTTCGCACCGGCACTCGCGCACTGTCCTCACAAGAACGCCTTAAGGGTCCACCCTAACGCGGCTAACGTCAACGGGAAAATGTTAGGAGAAAATTTACCATTTTTTGCAATAGGTTAACCTAAGGAAATCGTAAAGATTTGGGTTAATGCGCGCCTCTGCGTGATCTGAATAAGACAGCCAAAGCAGGATTCTGTTTGTGAAAAATTTGTTCAAGATCAAACCGATTCGGCAAATTGCGCGTATTCATGGTATGAGACAGCTGATGTGTGACCTTTCCGATCCGATGCAATTGCAGTTTCAATCCCTCGGCGCGAAGGCTCTGTCGCGCAGCAAGCAAGCAATCAACATTGTGTCTCGCAAGCTTTTGGCGATATCGATGGCTTGGCTAACTGTAATTGGACTGTTCGGGGCGATGCGAGTTCTGTTGTCACCAACCCCAGCGATGGATAGCGGACAATTGCTGGAGCTCGCGGTGCCTTATCTCCTGGTCGCCCTATCTCCGATCGCCGGATTTTTTATCGGGCGCGCGGCTTTCCGAGGCAAGGCGGCGCGGCAAACCAGCTCTGTGCACCTCAGCACGATTGGCAAATGGCGCAATCTCACTCCGTTGCAGGCGGTTCGTCATCCCAGCTTTGGCCCGATTGGCTTCCTCGCCTCTCTGGTGATTGGAATGATGCTGAATGTTGTGCTGAGAACTGGCGAGTATTTGCTAGCGATCCCGGCGCTGACCACGGCTGCGCCTGATTGGGGTTATATGCTGTTCTGGCTGGTCACATTCGACACTATCACCATGAATTTCTTTTACATGGTCTGCTTTTCGATGGCTTTGCGGACTATCCCGTTATTCCCCAAAATGCTGTTGTTCGCATGGACAATCGACATCCTGCTGCAGCTCAGCATTGCCAATGCGATGGCCACTCTGGCCGTCCCAGGCGAAGTTGCCGGCGCGCTTATGAATGTGCTGAGTGGCAACATCGATAAGGTGTTGATCAGCGCTGCTGTGTGGCTACCATATCTGATCTTGTCCGAACGGGTGAATGTCACCTTCCGGCATCGCACCGCGGGATAAGCAGTTTTGTCGGGCGAACCGGTTGTGGCCGCCGTCAGCTAATTTTCCGGTTGAAATAGTAGAGAGTCCCCCAACCAGCGCTCAGACAAGCGCGCCGCTGGAGAGCAGACGCCTAGATGCGGTCGTTGCATGGAGCCTAACAACCATGCCTTTTTGCCCTGACATGAGGTGAACCTTCTTATCGCTTTGGATCATCCCTCGCGGGATCCGTTCACCAGTCTATTGCGCCACTGATTGCGGGTTAGGCAATTCGCCTGCGCGTTGATCCGCGATATGAAGCAGCAATTCATCTGACTTCATTGGCGCACCGAATAGGAAGCCTTGAACAGATTCGGCACCAACGCGCTTTGCCATCAACAAGTCAACTTCGCTCTCGATCCCTTCCAAAAGGCAATGCACACCCAATGTCCGAGCCATCCCCGCGAGCGAGAACAGCACTTTTTCGGACATCGGATCGCCGGGATCCTCCATGAAGGAACGATCCACTTTAAGCTTCGAAATGGGCAAAGCACGCAAATAGCTGAAATTGGAATAGCCCGTGCCAAAATCGTCTAGCGCGATCGAAAAGCCGATCTCCGCCAACCGGTCCAGATTGGCGGTCGCTTTGTCAAAATCGGCCATCATCGCGGTCTCGGTGACTTCAAATTCTACCAAACTTGGATCAATATCCAGCTCTTTTGCGTATATGATGATCTGATCGATAATCGGGTCGGAAATCAGATCGAAGCTAGACAAATTGATCGAGAGCGGAATCGGATCACTCCACGACGCCAGCACCCCAAATGCCTTTTGCACCACTGTCAGCGTGATTTCCGTGATGAGGCCGCTTTCTTCGGCGACACGGATGAAGCGCTCTGTATCAACCTTGCCAATCGTCGGGCTGCACCATCTGGCCAGCACCTCCGCCCGAACGACCTGATTTTCAGCCAGATCGTATTGCGGTTGGAACACCAGATCGATCTCTGTGTCTGTATCCGCAAGGCGCAATGCATGTTCCACCTTATATCGCTCTTCGGCTTGCTCCGCATGTTCTTTGTTGAAGATAACCGCGCGGTTCTTTCCCTGACGCTTGGCCGCGATCAAGGCATAATCAGCCTGGCTGATTTGTTTGCGAACGTTCTGTTCGCGATCAAGCGTTTTGCAGCCAATCGATCCAGAAATGCGGACATGCCTGCCCTCGATGATGTAAGGCTTCGCGAGGATTTCTAACAGTTCGGCACACCATGTCTTTATGGCGGCTTCGTCACCTGTCCCCTGATAGATGATGTTGAATTCATCGCCGCCCATCCGGCTCACATGCGCTTGCTCCTGGCAATATTCGAGCAAGCGATTTGAAACCGATTTGAGCAGTAAATCGCCAACCAGATGGCCGTGTACGTCATTGACCGCTTTGAAGCCATCAAGGTCGGCCAAGATTAGCCACGTCGATTGCCCGGTCGTTTCACCTTTTAGAACTGGCTTGGGGCCATTGCCCGAAATGCGGCGAATCTCTTCGAAAAATGCGCGCCGATTGGGAAGCCCGGTCAAACTGTCAGATAATGATTTTTGCCTCAGCCCTTCTCCAATGATCTTGGCTTCGGCGAGCCTTTCTTCGGCATCGACATTGGCATCAGCGATGGAAACAATGGCTTTGCGTAAGAAGAAGGTGATCGAAAGCGACGCCATCGAAACCCCGAACACCAAAAAGGCGTAGATCGCGAAAGTCTCAGAATCCAATATCGGCATGTATGTGGTCAAAGCGAGCACCGCGATCAGGATTGACACCACTGATTGCCGGAAGCTGACACTGGCCAAAGCAAACAGCATCGCCATGATCATGAAATACGTAAGCTTGCTCTCAGCAAATTGTATATTCAATGCGATGACGACATTGGCCACCACCATCAAATTCATTGTGATCAGCAGCGGGGCCATCGACGCGCCATGCCGCGCCTTGCGCAAATGCCAAAATCCAAAAATCCCAATCGCGGCAGCGGTGCTGGAAGCGGTCGAAAGATAGAACAGCTCCCACCCGGTCGAGTACCAGAAATGGGATGGAGCCATCGCGCAATAATACAGCGCGAAGACCGCCATATAGCCGCGAATGATCGGGCGATATATCTCCTGGACCGCAGATGCAGTCTTCGCGCTAGTCTGAGATGAAAACAATCTCATGTGTCGACCCAGTTCCTTTACGGAGCCTGTTAGCTGCAATTTATTAAGGAAAAGTAGGAACCTAGCGGAACGATGAGTTGGGCATATACCAATTTCATCATACCAATTATCGCGCCACGGCTGTTAAATAGGTTTGATACATAGGTTGACCTTTTGGCTAGGCCTACTTAATCTCCAAAAAAAATCATAATGTGGATGGGAGTTTACAATGAATTATCGCGAAGGGCGCCTCCAATCGGGCGCGAGAAAAGCACGTCTTCTGGCCGGATTGCTGGCTGGATCGGCTCTATCAATGTCGCATGGCGCGGCATGGGCACAAGACGCTGAAGTCGTTGAAGATGTTGCGGATGTTTCTGAGGGCGGCGGCAACGAGATTATCGTTTCTGGCATTCGCAGCTCGCTTGAAAGCGCGCTCAATGAAAGACGCAATGCCGACAGTCTGATTGAGGTCATCCAGGCTGAAGACATTGGTAAACTCCCCGATCAAAACCTCGCAGAGGTCCTTGAGAACGTAACTGGCGTGCAGATCACTCGTCAGGGCGGCGTTGGTGTAGGCGTGCAGATTCGCGGTACGAGCGCTAACCGCACAGAGATCAACGGGGTTGGAACTATTGGGTCCGGCACAGGCAATGATTTCACAGGAAATCCCACTTCTGGTCGTGGCGGCATCAACTTTGAAGATGTGAACGCTGCGATTATCGCTGCTGTCGAAGTCACCAAGGCGCCGACTGCGGCGACGACTGAGGGTTCCGTTGGTGGTACTGTTAACCTTCGCACGATCCGTCCTCTGGATCTGACCGAGCGCATTACAACCATTCGCGTTCAAGGCGAATATAGTGAGCTTTCAGATAGCGTTAGCCCCAGAATTGCCGCCAGCTATGGCAACAATTGGTCAACCGGCGCAGGCGAAATCGGTATTGTGATCGCCGGTAGCTATACTGAGCAGGAGGCGACCTCGTTCCGCCCTCGTGTCGACCGCGATACCCTTATTACCCAAGGTAGTGTCGTCGGTGCTGATGGGTCAGCCGGACCAGATTTCGATTTTCTTGGCATTCAGTTCCTAAACCAAGAACTCGAAAATTTTGAGTTTGAGACCATCAACATCGCCGGTTCGATCGAATGGGCTCCCAATGAAGATTTGAAATTCTTCTTTGATGCTTTCTACAATGATCAAGAGCGCCGGCAGGATAGTTCGCGCATTCAGGCGTCCGGCGTAAGCAGTTTGCGCTTCAACAATGTCCCCGACTCGTTTGAAACGGTAAACTTCGGGTCTTTGGGCGGCGTCAATCTGGGTAGCATCCAAGCCGCGTTAACGGGTGTCATTGAGCCAAATATTGGCGCAGATGATGACGATCCAAACCTGCGCTTTTCAAGCGATACGGGTGCTCGCCTTACTGAAAGTACACTCTTCAGGATTGGCACGGAGTATGAGACCGGACGCCTTTCGGCTCGCGTGGAAGCCTCGCATACAAGCGCCAACACCTCCTCGCCTCAGCTCGACACGACGTTGAACTTCATCAACCCTAACCCGCTTGCGCTTGATCCTTTCCTTGCGGGCAACGGCAGCAACGATAATCCAGTTCCATTCATCTTCGATTTGACGGGTGGTGCACTGGCATTTGGCATCAATTTTGACTCGCCATTTGCTCCAACAATTGCTGATCTGACTGATCTTAGCGGAGCCAATGTTGTGTTGGATGCCGTAACTGCGAGCAACAACCAAACAGAGAACCAAGAGACTGCGGCCCGCATCGATCTTTCGTTCGATACTGAGGATTCAGGGTTTTTGGACTTCATTACCTCGGTCGATGCAGGGTATCGTTACAACCGGGCAGAATCCGATTTTACGCAGATTCGGTCAACTTTCAGCACCGGCAATCTAGACAACAGCCCGTTTGGCACGGCCTTCGCAAACCTTCTTGCTTTGGGGCCTGATAATTTTGGTGAAGCAGATGGCCGTGACTTGGCTGTCCGCAATTTCATCGTAGTCAACCCAGACTTGGCATTCAGTGACCGCGAGGGCACACTTGCCGCTCTCCAAGCTGCACTTGATGCGACCCCAGGTGGGATCGCTGCGATTGCTAACGGCGGACGGCTATTGGCCGATCTTGATGCGAATAGTCTGAGCAACATTGCCGCTTCGTTCAGTATTGATGAGACAACTCATGCAATCTACGGACAAGCGAACTTTGACTTTGGTCAGATCCGCGGAAATGTTGGCCTGCGCTATGTCAACACCAGCGTAACCTCGTTGGGGAACAATGTAATCCCTGCGGTCATCGATGCCGCAACTGGTGATGAAATCACCCCAGCAACAGTAGCTGCAGTGACGACATCTGGTGGTTATTCACAATGGCTGCCTCGTGTGAACATTATTGCAGATTTGACTGACAACTTGCTGCTTCGCGCCAGTTGGACAGAAGATATCAATCGGCCGAATTTCAACACCTTGTCGACGTCGATTACTTTCCCGACTGGTCCGAACAATGCTGTGGTTATTGGTAACCCGGGCTTGGCCCCAGAAACGGTGAGTTCATTCGATATTTCACTGGATTGGTACTTCGCACCAGCCGCGGTTATCAGCGTTGGCTTCTTCCATAAGAACCGTACGGATCTATTCCAGACTCTGACAGAAGCAGCCGTTGAGGATGCCAATGGGTTCCGTGATATCACAGACCCATGTGAAGGCGGCGGTATCTTTAACCCGGTTCCAGATCGTAACGTCTTGTCTGATGTCCCTGGAAATGGCCTTTGTGTGCCTATCAATACCACCGTCAATGATCCGGGCGAAACCACACAGACAGGCATTGAGGTCGCGTTCCAATATGATCTTTCTGCATTTGAGGAGCAGCTTGGATTTGCGTCGGGTTTTGGTGTGATTGCCAACTACACCTATCAGAATTTTGGCGGCGGCTTGATCGAAGACACGTCTGATGCGGATAGCCGCGGTACTGCAATTCTGGAATCGAGCAGCGGCCTTACCGGACCGTTCACAGCGGTTCGCGGTTTGCTAGATTTCTCTCCACACGCGTACAACGTTACGCTGTTCTATGAGAAATACGGCTTGTCGGCACGGGCGCGTTACACTTGGCGTGATGCATTCCGCACATTGGATACCGCAGCTGGTGCCTCTCTCGGCAGTACAATCGGTTTCCCGATTACCACTGAATCGCGCGGACAGCTGAACGCCAGCATTACCTACGATGTGAATGACTTTATCAACATTGGTGTTGAGGGTGTGAACCTGACCAAGTCTGATATTACCCAGTCTTGCGTCAATTCAGGCGGGTTGTTCTGCAACCAAGGTCTGCCAGATCGCAGAATCACATTTGGTGCTTCGGTAAGTTTCTGATCGGCACGTAATTGCCATAGGGTACGGCGCAATTTTTCGCCGCTTGCCCAAGACCAAAAAGAAGGCCCCGCCAAGCGATTGGTGGGGCCTTTTCTATGCGGATCGGGCGGGGTGCGCCGGTATAATCCAGCTTTGGCAGATCAGTCTGCGCTGTGTTCGGCGCGCGCAATCTCGTGCAACCAATCGGCATGGCGCGGCGCCTTTTTGGTCTCGCTCCATTCCTCAAGCATCATCGGCGCAACCCGTTTCAGTTCAGCATATTGATCATCCGTGCCAATATCAGCCGCCAATTCGACCCGGTGGCCATTGGGATCGAAGAAATAGATCGACTTGAAAATCCCGTGATGAGTCGGACCAAGCACATCGATACCTTGCGCTTCTACGTGCTCTTTTGCGGCCAGCAATTCCTCTTCGTTAGCAACACGAAAGGCCAGATGCTGCACCCATTCCGGGGTCGCAGGATCCCTCCCCATTTCAGGTTGGTTGGGCAGTTCAAAGAACGCCAAGATATTGCCATTCCCAGCATCCAAGAAAACATGCATGTAAGGATCATAATCGCCGGTGGAGGGCACATGGTCCTCTGCAAACGCAGTGGTGTATTCCATCCCCAGCACACGGCCATACCATTCGACCGTTTGCTTGGCGTCTTTACAGCGATAGGCGGCATGATGGACCCCGCCCAGTTTAACAGGGTGGCCTACCGTCTGTGTCATTGTGCGGGTTCCGCATCCAGCACACCGCGCGCAACCTGATCACGCTCAATGCTTTCGAAGAGGGCACGGAAATTGCCTTCACCAAAGCCGTCTTTGTAATCGCCCACTCGCTGAATGAATTCGAAGAACACCGGGCCGACCTGCGCTTCTGCAAAGATCTGCAGCAGCAGGCGCGGCTCCCCGCCTTCAGTGGTGCCATCGAGCAGGATGCCGCGCATTTTCAGCGCATCAACATCGTTTCCATGTCCTGGCAGACGTTCGTCGAGCATGTCGTAATAGGTTTCTGGCGGCGCGGACATCATTGGCACGCCAAGCGCTTTCAACCGATCCCAGCAACCAACCAAATCATCACAGATAAGCGCGATATGCTGGATACCTTCGCCGTTGAAATCGCGCAAAAACTCTTCGATCTGGCCTTTGCCGCCTTCACCTTCTTCATTGAGTGGGATGCGGATCTTGCCATCAGGCGCAGTCAGCGCTTGCGATGTCAGGCCGGTATATTCGCCCTTGATATCGAAGAAGCGGATCTCTTTGAAATTGAACAGCGTCTCATAATATTCCGCCCAATATTTCATCCGACCGGTGTAAACATTATGCGTGAGGTGATCGATCGTGTGGAAGCCCACGCCATCGGGAGTGCGATCAACCCCGGGCAGATATTCAAAATCTATGTCGTAGATCGACAGGCCCTCGCCTGCTTCATCAGCATAGCGATCGACCAGATACAGGATCGCCCCGCCAATTCCGCGAATCGCAGGGATGCGCAATTCCATCGCGCCGGGCTCATTCGCCACCGGTTCTGCGCCTTTTGCGATCAGATGGTCATAAGCCTTCACCGCGTCATGCACACGAAAAGCCATACCGCAAGCAGATGGGCCGTGTTCGCGAGCGAAATACCATGCCGCGCTGCGCGGTTCGTAATTGGCGATCAAATTGATCCCGCCCTGACGCCAAAGATGCACGTCCTTTGCGCGGTGCGTTGCCACATGAGCGAACCCCATGGCTTCAAAAACAGGTTCCAATTGGCCCTTTTCAGGCGCGCAAAATTCGACGAATTCAAAGCCATCAAGGCCAGCAGGATTTTCGAACAGATCACCGGGATACTCGGTCATAAAACAGGCCTTTGTTAGCAAAACACATACGTGGAAAGGGTATTCAACGAATGGTCATATAGTTTCGTTTGAAACTAAATACGTGTGCTCAGCACAAATGTCAAAGCCAAATGCTGTAGGCACTTGATGACACCTTTCGCGCGGCGTGTTTGCATCTCAGCAGCAATCCTAGCTCGCTCAAACGGCAGAAAACGAAGGTCATCTTTCGCAGTGATGAGCCGCGCCTTATAAGACGGATTTGATGATCGTGATGATCCCATCACCGAATTGCCCGTGCCAGAGGGTTTTTCAGCCCGCGATTTCCTGAGCTGATCGGAGTTAGCCGGAGCTAACCCGGAACCCGGCCAATATTGCGCCCGCGCTCATCCTGATGGATTTCAAGCTGAACCCCAAACGGCTCACCGCCTTCAAACACAGCGCGGGTCGGCTCGTGCGACCAATCGCCATTTCCGGACACCCGCTCGCCCGCAGGATTGCGACCAAGGAACACAGCATCAAGGCCAGTTTTGCTGTGGTTGATCGTGTAGGTTTCAACCGTGGCGCTCTCAAATGGTCCGTTGCCTCGCGGCACCGAATTGGTCAGCTGCGGCAATTTCTCAAACCGATCATTGCCTGACCAATCAGCCGGATCAGTTGAATAAATTCCGGTCGAATATTTGCTCATCCAACCGCCATTCGCGCCAACCAGGGCAAAGCTGCCATTTGCCTTGCGGACCCGGTCGACAGCCTCGCAAATGGCATGTGCTGAATAATTGTTTCCCGCTCCGCCAAAGAAAGGCAGCCCCCCTGTAAGGGTCAAACCGCGCGGATCATTGGCCGCAATTCCGAAACGATCGAGCTGATTGAAAACTGGAATCGCAAAGCACGAATAGAAATCCAAGAATTGTATATCGGGCATTTGCTTGCCTGAACGCGTCAACGCCGCCTCTACCGAAGCGATGGAGGCCGGACTTTCCGCCAGATCTGGACGCTCAGCCAGCTCCAGCTCGGTCGCATCGCTAACCGCATGAATATGGACCCATTTGCTTTCGGGCACGCCCAGTTCGCGTGCCTTGGCGGCGCTCGCAACAATAATCGCGGCGGCTTGGTTCACTTGATCGCGAGCGACCGTCATCCGCAAATAAGGCTCTGCAACGATCCGATTGCGGTCGGTGACTGTCGCCAGTTCTTCTGCTGTGCGCGCCACAGGTGCGGCGGCAAAAGGATTGGCAGCGGCTACGTTGGTGAATGGCGCAAACAGTTCAGCAATGTCGCGCCGATACTGATCAAGCGTCTTGCCCAATTTTGCGCGCCTCGCATTCTCGCACAGGGCATAGAGCGGGATGGCCCCAGTCGCGCCATGCGCGAACAAGCTCATCTCCATCATCGCTTCATTGCCGAAGCCGCGATTTTCCAAGCTGCCTTCGATCTCTTCAGACCAATCGGGCTTTTGCCCCTTCGCAGAAAGCGCCAGAACCGTTGAAATCGCTTCGGAGCCGACAATCGCTGCGCAATCGCACGTACCCGCCGCAATATCGCGCGCAAACTCTCCGACCAAACGCTGATTATACTGGCCGCCCGTCGTCGACAGGATGGCGCGCTGCGGCTTTGAGCCAACCCGCGCGGCAATACTGCGCGGAATATTGTTCGACCCGCCAAATGGGGGCTTGCGATCAGGGCGAGATATCTCAAAGGCGCGAATGGCCCCAACGGTATCAATTGCATCGGCAACCCGCCCCGTTGCGGCGCAATCGCCGATCGCCACCGCCAAGGCTCGCCCGGCGAGGTCCATATAAGACAACGCCTCGTACGTCTCATCCTGAGGACGCTCGGCAAATTGCCCAACGCCGATGATGACCGGGGTGTTGTCAGCGATCATTCGCGCTTTTCCTCAAATTGGTTCGAAGGTTCAATCAATCGAGGAAATCATCAACCCGCTCGACAATAATCGCTGGCGCCATTCCGCCTGCGGCGCACATCGTGACCAGGCCATAGCGTTCCTGCCGCCGCTCCAGTTCATCCACGATGGTGCCGATCAGAATCGACCCGGTTGCACCGATCGGATGGCCAAGGGCAATCGAGCCGCCATTCACATTGACCTTGTCCCAGCCCAGGCCAAGATCTTTCATGAATTTGGCGGTCACCACGGCAAAGGCTTCGTTGATTTCAAACAGGTCAATATCATCAACCGTCATGCCCGCTTTCTCCAAAACCTTCTTCGCCGCAGGTACCGGCGCGTTGAGCATCAAAGTTGGGCAATCACCCATATTGGCAGTGGCCACGATCCGGGCGCGCGGCTTGAGACCGTGCTTCTGCGCATATTCCTTGCTCGTCAGCAGGATCGCCGCAGCACCATCGACCACGCCGGATGAATTGCCCGGTCCGTGGAAGTGCTTGATATCAACATCGGGGTATTTCTGATTGACCAGCTCGCGGAATGTCGGCTCGCCTTCGGCAGAAGACATATCGGCCAGCTTCTCAAACGACGCTGGCAACTCGCCTAGGACTTCCATCGTGGTGCCGGGCCGCGGAAACTCTTCTTTGTCGAGCACGACATTGCCCTCATCATCGAGCACCGGGATCACCGATTTATCAAAGCGCCCTTCGGCGATAGCAGCCGCAGCATTTTCCTGACTCTTCAGCGCGACAGTGTCCAGCTCTTCGCGCGTGAACCCTTCGATGGTTGCAATCGCATCGCCGCAAATGCCCTGTTGCGATTGCGGATGCACTTTTTCCAACCGTTTGTTGTATGCGCCCATAACCGGTGGCTTGCCCCCGCCAGCGATCAATGTCTGCACCAATTCGGGGCGCAGGCTCATCATCTCTGTTCCGCCGGCGATCACGCAATCTTCCATGCCAGACATGATTTGCGCCGTTGCGAGACTGACCGTGGTGATCCCGCCGCCGCAGAACCGATCCAGCGTCATGCCGCTTGCCGAAATGTCATACCCAGCATCGAGTGCGGCCATCCGGCCCAGATCGCCTGCTTGCGGACCTTGCTGTGATGATGTTGACCAAATGATGTCGTCAACCGTCGACGTATCCAGATCGTTGCGCTCCGCAATCGATTTAAGCACGGCAGCAGCCAAATGCTGGGGGTGCATGTGTGCAAGCGCACCTTTGCCCACTTTGCCAATCCCGCGCGGAGTGCGCACTGTGTCGATAATATATGCTTCTGCCATGCTTGGTTCTTTCATTTAGCGAAAATGCGGTTGACGCCTCCGTAAACCTTGCCCACGACTGATACAACTATCGGTTTCTATTCAAAATGGGAGTGAGCCTGTGAGCGAAGGCGCAACTGACGAAGTTCTTACAAGTGTTGAAGATGGCGTGTTGAATGTCACGATCAATCGCCCTGAAGCCAAAAACGCCATGACCAAGGCGGCGGCAGAAGCGATTGCGGCGGCCATGGACCGCCTTGATGGTGAGGATGAGCTGCGCGTTGGCATTTTGACCGGTGCAGGCGGATCGTTCTGTTCGGGCATGGACTTGAAAGGCTTTCTGCGCGGCGAACGCCCCAGTGTTGAAGGGCGCGGATTTGGCGGCGTTGTCGAAGCTCCGCCAAAGAAACCTCTGATCGCCGCGGTTGAGGGCTATGCTTTGGCGGGCGGTCTGGAACTGATGATCGCGTGCGATCTCGTGGTCGCACATGAAGGCGCCAAATTCGGCATTCCAGAGGCGAAGCGCGGCCTAGTGGCCGCTGCTGGCGGCGTGATGATGCTGCCCGATCAAATTCCAGAACGCGTGGCGATGGAGCTGGCACTGACAGGTGAATTTATCGGCGCACAGCGGGCTTATGAGCTGGGCATGATCAATCAGGTGGTCGACGGTTCGGCGCTTGACGGTGCCAAGGCGCTGGCCGCAAAGATTGCCGCCAATGGGCCGCTCGCCGTGCGCGTCTCAAAACAGATCATGCGCGAATCGCGCGCTTGGCCGATGGCTGATCGCTATAAGAACCAAGCCTCTTTGATCGCGCCTGTATTCGCCTCCGAAGATGCGCGTGAAGGCGCCGCAGCCTTTGCAGAGAAACGCGCACCCAATTGGAAGGGCAAGTAAGCCAATCCTCTCAAAAATTGCCGCGCGCATTGGTGATCCGGCGCGCGCAAAATTCTGACCCAAAAGGAAATGCACATGTCGGTGATCGACGTTTCTCAACCCGAATTCATGGAAGACGAAGAGATAGCGATCTTCGCGGATGCGGTTGGCAAATTCTTCAAACAACACGCCCCGGAAAAGCGAGTTCAAGGCTGGCGTGAAAACGGCCAGGTAGAACGCGAATTCTGGAATGAGGCCGGCGAAGCGGGTCTGCTCGGCATGTCCGTCCCCGAAGAATATGGCGGCCATGGCGGCGATTTTCGCCATGACATGGTGGTGCTGGATCAACAGGCCAAAAACAATGTCGATGGTTTTGCCGCCAGCCTGCACAATGTCATCATCCTGCCTTATCTGGTGCGGCACGGCACCGAAGAGCAGAAGAAGAAGTGGCTGCCCAAAATGGTTTCGGGCGAGTTGGTGACAGCGATCGCGATGAGCGAACCTGGTGTTGGCTCTGACTTACAAAACATTGCGACCACCGCGATCAAGGATGGCAATGGCTATCGCTTGAACGGCAACAAGACCTTTATTTCCAGCGGGCAATTGGCCGACTTCATCATCGTTGTCGCCAAGACTGATCCCAGCGAAGGCCACAAGGGGATCAGCTTGGTCTGCCTTGAAACGAAAGACGCCGAAGGTTTTACCCGCGGCAAAAAGCTCGACAAGATCGGGATGGATGCTGCCGACACTTCGGAATTGTTCTTTGATGATGTGTTCGTTCCGGCGGAAAACATCCTGGGCGGTGAAGAAGGCAAAGGCTTCTACCAGCTGATGGGTGAGCTGCCGCAAGAACGGCTGGTAATCGCGATGGGCGCGATGACCGGAATTGAAAAAGCGCTCGATACAACGGTTGAGTATGTCAAAGGACGCAAAGCCTTTGGCCAGACTATCTGGGATTTCCAGAACACCCAATTTACGCTCGCCGATCTAAAGGCCAAAGGCACCGCAGCCCGCGTCTTTGTCAATGATTGCATCGCCAAATTGCTCGATGGGAAACTCGACGTGGCAACGGCATCCATGGCCAAATATTGGGTCACGGAATTGCAAAGTGAAGTCGTCGACAAGTGTCTGCAGCTGCATGGCGGCTGGGGTTATATCAACGAATATCCGATTGCTCGGCTTTACCGCGACAGCCGCATCAGCCGCATTTATGGCGGATCGAATGAGATCATGAAAATGCTGATTGCGCGCTCAATGTAATCACGCTCAACCTCGCAAAAGAAAAGGGGCGGTCCGCATTGTGCGAGCCGCCCCTTTCTTGTGCAGTTTATGATGGCCGGGCGATAAGGCCCGGCAACGCATCTGGATTAGAATTTGGTCTTCACAGCAACACCGTATGTACGCGGTGCCAAGGTAAAGGCAGAGCGGGCATTGGTTGCGCCCGTTCCGCGCAGCACGTTGTTAAACGTAACACCGCGCGTCACCACATCGGTCAGATTGTTGACGAAGGCTTCGATCCGCCAGCTTTCATTGGTTGAACCGATCCCAGCGCGCAGATTGACCTGGATATTGCCGTCCTGTTCGTCCGCAATGATCAATGGAGCTGCATCAACAGCGGCCTGAATGTCCCCGCCAAGCGCATCAACATCCGCCTGACTTGGTGGGACGATCGCTTGCGTTGAAGTACGCTGATCAGATTCGAGCCGAACTTGGCCAGCGAAGAAGAACTCCAGCGAATCTGACAGATCATTTTCATACAAGAACCCGGCAATACCGACGACATTGGCGGCATTGGTCAGATCATTACCGCACAGCGAAATCACCGTGATGCTTTGCAGATCGCCTGCGCAATCATCAGGATAGCGAGCATCGAGGATCGTTGTTGCAAGGTTGAACGTCCAATGTTCATTGGGCCGGATCACACTTTCAATTTCAATGCCGGTGCTGATCGCTTCTGGCACATTGAAAGTTTGGAACGCAGCCCCGGTGAATTCGAGGACTTGGAAGTTACTGAATTCTTCGTGGAAACCAGCAATGTTCAAAGTCACCGCATCATCAAGCAACCGGGCTTTCAGACCGATCTCAAACGCGTCCACTTCTTCAGACAGGAAGGTTGGATCAGCGCCAGCAACCCCAGCCGTTGTATCCAAATTGATCCCGCCCGCTTTGTAGCCGTGCGTGAAGCTTGCATAGACGTTGATCGGTGCCGCAAACTCATATCCGAGCTTAACGGTGTAGATCAATTCTTCATCGCTAAATTCATCTTGGAAAGTTTGCACCAGCGGCAGAACTGCAGCTTCAGGCAAATCTGCCGGCGAGGTAAATCCAAAACAACCGAGCGCAATAAATGTTGGTGCGAAGGCCGCCGGGATCGCTCCCCCAGTCACACCATCAACCACACCAGGGCAAACCTGGTTGTTGTTGGCGAGCTGTTCAAATCCGCCAGACTTGCTTTCATCCGACCAGCGCAGGCCCACGGTGAATTCAAGCCCATCGGTTATCTCAAGCGAATTGTGCGTGAAGATTGACCAGCTTTGCGCCGATTGCGTGAACAAGTTCGTGCTGGCTGTGCCGGCTGGATCAAACCCTGTCACAGCAGTCAGCGGATTGGCTCCGAAGAAGAGCGGACTGGTTGGATCGAGTGTCGCGCCTCCGGTCGCGCCAGCGAACAAAGCGCCTGCTAGCTCACCAAAATCTTCGCCAAGCAGGAAGGTGTTTTCAGCGCGGATTTGCTCATCTGAGAAGTAGCCACCAATCAAATAATTGAGCCGTCCGCCCCATGCTTCACCTTGCAAGCGAAGTTCAGCAGTGAATGTCTCAATATCGGTGTCGAGCGCCACGTTAAACACGTCGATCGCCGAGAAATCTGAATCGTAAAATTCGTTCGACGAGAAATCGCGGTACGAACCAATGAAGATCAGATCCGCTGAATCGCTGATCGGAAATTCAAGCTCCCCGGTGACACCCCAATTGTCTGCATCAACAACCGGAACAAAATTGACCGAAGCAAGCCGATCATTTGTGGCCGCAGCAAAGCCCGGTGTGTCAAACGGTGATGTGCCGGTGTTGGGCTGCGTAATGCCGCCGCGCGCACCCAGTCCGACTGCACCAAGCAGACCAGCGGATTCGAGCGGTGTCTGGAATACTTCCAGCGCGCCGCAACAGCTCGACTGGCTGTTCGCAAAATCGAAGATCAAACGGCCACGGACACCGCCTTCGGTATCCCAGCCAAGCTGACCGCGAACGAGATATTGATCGGTATCGTTGAAATCATCGAAGGCGTTTCCATCGGCATCAAGCGCCGTCAGGAAGCCATCACGTTGACGATAAGCACCGGTAACACGCAGACCCAAAGTGTCTTGCACGATCGGAACATTCACCGCGCCTTGAAGGCTGATTTCGTCAAAATTGCCGTAGCTCGCATTGGCAAAGCCGCCAAATTCGCTGACATCTGGGCGAACCGTTGTGATGTTAAGCGCGCCAGCCGATGTGTTGCGACCAAACAGGGTGCCTTGCGGACCGCGCAAAACCTCAACCCGTTCGATGTCGACAAATTCGCTCAGCGCGATGCCGGGGCGCGATTGATAGGCGCCATCGATAAAGATGCCGACCGCGCTTTCAAAACCGATATTGTTCGAAGTGGTGCCGACGCCGCGAACACGCAGCACAACAGAACCCGATGCAATTTGCGCAGTTGAGCTGGAAAAGCTCGGCGCGACTTGCGTAACCTCAGTGATGTTGTCGACGCCCTGACGCGCGAGTTGTTCTGGACCAACGGCCGTAACCGCCAGCGGAATGTCTTGCACATCTTGCGCACGCCGGGTCGCAGTCACGATGATCACATTATCGCGATCAGCCGCTTCCGTATCAGTATCGGTGTCTTGCGCGAACACTGGCTGAGCCAGAACACTGCTTGCCATCAGGCCAGCCGCATAAACTGCGAACTTACGTGTCATATAGGTTCCTCTCCAAAAACCATTTTTATCTGAAACGGTTCTATCCGCCGAGGGATTCATTGCACAAGGGGCGCAAAGTTACTTAATTGAGCGATGGTGCAAAAATGCCACGAATTCAGCAATATTCGGCAATTTCGCGCGTTAATTCAGTAACTTTACTGCAAGAATTTGAGCGCTTAAATTCGGATTGCGGATTTTTGGCCTGCAATTATGGGCTGCTTAAAGGCCCAAGCGCACTCCCAGCCACACCGTTCGCGGCACCCCTAGATCGATCGTTCCGCCGGAATTGCGGGTGACGATATCTTCATCGAGCAAGTTCTCCCCGCGCAAAATCGCAGAAAAGCCGCCGCTTAGGGGGATTTCTACAAACGCATCCAGCGTGGTTGCGGCCGGCAAGACATCGCTTTCCTGATCGTCTTCGAATTGCGCGCCAATATGCCGCAACGTGGCGGCAATCCGCCAGCCATCGGCAGGTTGCCATGCGAGGGTGCCAGAAAACGAAACCTCGGGGGTTTGCGGCGGTCGATTGCCATCCAGAGCGATGGATGCATCAGAGCCATCAACTTCGGCATCGGTGTAGGCAAAAGAGCCGTTGAGGCTGATCGCGCCAAAATCCAGTTCAAGGCCGGCCTCGATCCCTTGCGCATCGATCGCTGGGAGATTTTGCCGCTGGCGCAAATTGGTGCCCAAAGTCACATTGGCAATCGCATTCTCGACCCGGTTGTCAAACGCGGTTAGCGCCAATCTGATATTGTCATTGGGGGACCAGTCCGCGCCAATTTCAAAACCTTCGAGCCGCTCGTTTTCAAGTTCAGCATTGGCCTCTGTTACCACTGGGAAGATTACAAATGGCCGGTAAAGCTCGTTGAGTGTCGGCAGGCGCAGGCCGGTGTAAGCGGCAGCGCGCAGGCTGAGCGTGGAGGACACGTCAAGCGCGGCACCAGCGCGCCACGAGACGGTCCAGTCGCTGCGATCTTCGGCGATCACCTCATCCACAACCACCCCATTGGCGTTCACCGCACGGAAAAAGCCATCGGCAATAATGGTGCGATCGGCGCGCACGCCGCCGGTTAATAACAGCGATCCCAATTCCCAGTCATCTTCGGCGAAGAATCCCAAATCAGTGTTTGTGCCGCCGGCGCGGCGGGCCTCGTTAAGATTGCCGCTGAATGCGCTGAAGGCCTCTTCCTGAAGCTCCCCATCTGAGCGGCGATAATCGACCCCCAGCCGAACCAAATGCCCGCCGCCCACGGGTGGGCGCAATTCAAACTTTCCGCCCAATCCAGTCGATGGCGTGTTGCGTTGATCGAGAACTTGCGTGAACAAAGTGGAACTGATCACGATGTTGGAAAAATTGCGCGCCTGAAGATACGCAACGGCATCAAACTGCCAATCACCGCGGCCAATCACGCGCAGGCTGGCATCCTGCCCTTCATTGGTTGAATTCGCACCTTCAAACCGCAGAGTTCGCGCATCTTCAAACACGCGCACACTGGCCTGCAGCTCAACCGTATCGTTGACAGGAGCGACCGCTCTCAGCCCAATCGACCAGCTATCAAACGCAGCGCGCGCGGTTGCCGGGACGCGCTGATCCTCTGGCGTTGTAAAAAATCCCTGTCCACGATCCCAGCGCCCGCTGATCACGGCAAAGCCGGCCCCCAAATTGGTTGCCAAGCTGGCGCTTGCTTCGGTTTCTTCACGATCATTGATCAGCACGCTGGCATTGATCGGGCCAAGTGTATTGGCATCGGCGCTTTCAAGCTCAATCGTTCCGGCCAATGCCCCTGCGCCAAATGGCCCAGAGCCGCCGCCGCGCGTTACCCGAATATTGCTCAGCCGTTCGGGCGCCAACGATGTCAGCGGAATAAAGCCGAAGAATGGATCGGCAACCGGCACTCCGTCCAGCAGCACCAAAGCACGGCTGGTTGCATTGCCGCCCAGCGCGCGCAGGGTAACACCTTGCGCACTGGGGTTTGAAGACCGGCTGTCTGCCCGGCGAAACTGCTGAAATCCGGCGATGCTTTCTAGCACATCTTCGATCCGGCCCGATGCGCTGGCGATGATATCGTCGCGCGCGATATCGCTGCTGGCATAAGCGATTACAGACGGGGTTTGCTCCAACCCTTCCCCCATCACGATAATTTCACTGTCTAAAGTGTCTTCAGCGCCGCTCGCTTCCGCTTGTGCAGCAGCCTCGCTCGATGATTGAGCTGCTGCAGGGACCGAAGAGAGAAGAGCGGGGGCGATAGCAAGCGCGGGACTTGCGAACCGAAAACGTTTAATCATGGCAGGCCGCTTATCCGATCTCTTCCGAACAGTCAGTTGCAAAATGCAATCAAGACTCGCTTTTGCAGCGACTGTGTGGTTACAACACTGGCAATAAGGAGAGATGGTGTCATGACAGTCGCACAGCCAGACTTTGATGTTCTAATTGTTGGTGCAGGAATTTCCGGCATCGGCATGGCAGCGCATATGGAGATGAAGGCTCCCAATCATAGCTATGGCATTGTTGACCGGCGCGAAAATATTGGCGGCACGTGGGATTTGTTCCGCTATCCCGGTATTCGTTCTGACAGCGATATGCACACGCTTGGTTTTGATTTTGAACCATGGCGGCACGAAAATGCCATCGCCGATGCCCCTTCAATTTTGGAATATCTCAATCGCATCGTGGATGAACGCGGCATTCGCGAACATATTCATCACAGCCACAAGGTTATCTCAGCGGATTTTCGCGATAGCGAGGCGCGTTGGTATGTCGAAATGGAACTGGCCGATGGATCACGCATCACGAAGACCGCAAACTTCCTTTATCTTGGCGCCGGTTATTATGATCATGACGATCCGTATGACGCTGGGTTCGATTTCTCAGAATTTGAAGGCGAAGTTCTACACCCGCAATTCTGGCCCGAAAATCTGGATTACACCGGCAAACGCATAGTCGTGGTTGGGTCGGGCGCAACGGCTGTCACCATTGTTCCATCGATGGCGGAAAAAGCTGCGCATGTAACTATGCTCCAGCGCACGCCAACCTGGATGTGGTCACGGCCGGCGAAGGATTGGATGGCCAATTTGCTGCGCAAAATCCTGCCTGAAAATCTGGCATACAAAATCACCCGGTCAAAAAATATATGGATGCAGGATTACAGTTTCAAACTGGCGCGGAACAAACCGCAAAAGATGAAAGACGGCCTTCACAAGAAGATCGAAAAATCGCTCGGTGACAATTACGATAAAGCCAGTTTCGACCCGCCTTATGATCCGTGGGATCAGCGGCTTTGTTTGGTACCGGATGACGATCTGTTTGATGCGATAAATACCGGCAAGGCGTCGATCGAAACCGGCCATATCGAAAAGTTCGAAGCGGGCGGCGTGCGGCTGAAATCAGGGCAGTTGCTCGAAGCCGATATCATCATCACGGCCACCGGATTGAATCTGGCCATCGCGGGTAAAATTGCGATCAGCCAAAACGGAACGCCAGTCGATTTTTCACAGCGGTTTTATTACAAAGGCAGCATGTTCTCCAACTTGCCCAATCTTGCCGTGGTGTTTGGATATCTCAATGCCAGCTGGACTTTGCGCGCCGATATCAATTCAGATTATGTCTGCCGCGTTTTGAACCATATGCGCAGCACCGGCTGTGATATGGCCACCCCGGTTTTGACCGCAGAGGCGCAGAGCAAAATCGAAGAGGACGATATTTTCGATTTCTCTTCCGGCTATATCAAGCGCGGCAAGCATATCATGCCCCGAAACGCGATGTCATTCCCATGGCGGCTCAATCAGGAATATCTCACCGATCGCAAGCAGATCAAAGAGGACCCGATTGATGATGGCCTGATGAGTTTTGCCCGTTCACAAGACACCGCCAGCATTGATCAAGAGCAGCTTGAAGCCGCCGAATAAGCGCAAATTCACAGGTGGCCTTGGCTCAATTCTTGTCTAAGACGCTGATATGAGTGCATCTGAAAAAATCTGGACTGCAGGTCTGGTCATCATTGGCGACGAGATCCTGTCTGGCCGGACGCATGATAAGAATATCGCGCAGATCGCGTCCTGGCTTCAGGTTCAGGGGATCCGCCTTTCCGAAGTGCGCGTTGTTCCCGATGTGATGGAGCGGATTGTCGCCGCAGTGAATGAACTGCGCAGCGCCAATGATTACCTGTTCACCACTGGCGGCATTGGGCCAACCCATGATGATATCACGGTCGATGCCGTATCACAGGCGCTGGGAGTGCCCGTGGTGATCCATGAAGAAGCGCGCGCCATCCTGGAACGGTATTATTCAGACAAAGGCGGCCTGAATGAAGGGCGTTTGCGCATGGCCCGCGTGCCAGAAGGTGCAGACCTAATTCCCAATCGCAAATCCGGCGCTCCCGGTATCCGCCGCGGCAATGTGATTTTGATGGCTGGGGTGCCGCATATCACCGCAGGAATGCTCGACGCTTTGACGGGCGATCTGGAGGGCGGAAAACCGCTGATCAGTGAAACAATCGGCTGCTGGATCGCCGAAAGCGAAGTCGCAACACTGCTGCGTGAAGTCGAAAAGGCGCACGAGAATTGCCAGATCGGATCTTATCCGTTTTTCCGCGAGGGGAAGGTCGGCGCCAATTTCGTTATCCGATCAACCGAGCAAGATGATCTGAAAAGCTGCACAGACAGCCTGACCGATGGCCTGACCACGAGCGGATACGATTTCACGCCCGGCGGGATTTGAACCGCTCCAAAGCGGGCCAATCCAGCCACCCACTGGCTGACATCATGGCCGCATTGCAAACAGCGCATTAACCCAAAAACACGGTTTTAACCCTTTGCCGCTACCATCGCTGGCGCGATGACTACGGCGTACATCACGATTGACACCGAATATTCCTCTGGCTTGTATCAAGGGCCCGGGGAGGATGCTCGGCAAGACAACTTCACGCGCTCGATCGCGTGCGAAACCGCGCGCGGCCCCGGCGGCATCGGGTACCAGCTGGAAGTGCTGGCCCAATATGGCCAAAAAGCGGTGTTCTATGTCGATCCGATGCCGGCCCTTATTTGGGGAAATACCGCAATCGAAGATGTTGTCGGCCCGATCCTGAGCGCTGGCCAAGATGTGCAATTGCATATCCACACAGAATGGCTTGCCTTGGCCAAAGGGCAGCACGCTCTGGCCAAAGCATTGGGCAGCAAAACCGGCACCAATATCGCCGATTTCACTTTTGAAGAACAATGCACCCTTCTCACCTATGCAAGAGACACTTTGATGGCGGCAGGCGCCCCTGCCCCAGTGGCGTTTCGTGCGGGCAATTACGGCGCAAATGATGACACATTGCGGGCGCTGGCTGAATTGGGCCTGCAATACGATTCAAGCCATTGCCCGGGAATTGTGGGCGGCTATGCGGATATTTCGCTCGGCCCCGACGATCGCGAGCCGCTGAATCATTGCGGCGTGATCGAAGTGCCAACCGGGTGCATCGCGGCGCTGCCCGATGGATTGCGCCATGCACAAATTACCGCTTTATCGCTGGGTGAAATGAAGGCGGCGATGCGCCACGCCCGCGCCACCAAGCAAAACGCGCTAACTTTCGTCAGTCACAGTTTTGAACTGATCAATCGCCGCACCTTGGCAATGAATGCCATTGTGAAACGGCGGTTTGAAGGATTGGTTCGCGCACTGAGCGAGATGGACGGCATATCGAGCGGCAATTTCCGCGACAACCCGCCGCAATCCTGTGCAAACGAACGCGCGCATGTTGTGCTGCCGGCAGATCATCTTCGCACCGGCTGGAGACTGGCCGAACAATTTGCCTCCAACACATTGTATGGAGCGCTGTAATGGCGGACGCATCAGGCTCGGCCACAATCGATTTCACCGTAGGATCGCGGCGGCTATTCGCGATCGAACGTGAACTCGCGACATGGTCATTCGATCTCGAAGCGGTGCTTGCCGCAAGCGCCAGCGAGTTCACCCCGCCGCCTGCTGGCAAAGATGGTTTGCGGGTGCTGTCTGCACCCCAATCGGCGATCGATGCCATCGCCAGGCTCTTCCCCGAACACATTATTGGCGCGCAGCAAGTCTATCGCCGGCACTACATCGCCATGACCGGCGGATATGAGGACTACCTCGGTCGATTTTCAGGCAAGACGCGATCAACTCTGCGCCGCAAACAGCGCAAGCTCGCGCAGGAAGCGGGAGAGAGTTTCGCGATCACCGAACATCGCAGCGCCAGTGAAGTTGAAGAATTTCTCGATGCCGCGCTGCCGCTTTCGGCCAAGACCTATCAGGCGCGACTGCTCGATGCCGGACTTCCCGAAACGGATGTTGCGCGCCGCGCCATGTTGGAGCGCGCAGAGGAGGATGAAATGCGGTGTTTCCTGCTGCACGCGAATGGCCATCCGATCGCCTATTTGTCCCTGCCCATTCACGGGGAAACTCTGGTTTACGCGCATCTAGGATACGATCCCGAATGGGCCCGCTGGTCCGCCGGAACAGTGCTGCAAATGGAAGCGCTTGAGCGGCTTTTCGCCGAACAGCGTTTTGCCTATTTCGATTTCACTGAGGGCGAAGGTGCGCATAAGGCGATGTTTGGAACCGACAGCGTGGAATGCGTAAGTTTCTTGTTGCTAGAGCCGACATGGGCCAATCGTTCATTGCTGCGCGCGCGCGCCGGTTTTGATGAAGTAATCGCCATATCGAAAGGCGTGGCAGAGCGCAGCGGAGCCTTGGGCAAAATGCGCGGGTTTTTGCGAGCCTGATCTTGCCTGTTTGATCAAACCAGCATGAAAAAGGGGCCAGCAGCAAATGCCGCCAGCCCCGATCTATTTTCAATCCACTACGTTTCAAAAAACGCGGCGGAAGCGCGGAAAATTTACGCGCCTTCGATACTGGCCAAATCAATCTTCAGACCCGGGCCCATGGTAGAGGTCAACGAAACCTTCTTCACATAATTGCCCTTCGCGCCCGACGGCTTGGCTTTCACTACAGCTTGAGTCAGCGCTTCGAAGTTTGCTTTGATGTCCGCATCCTTGAACGACATTTTGCCGATCCCGGTGTGGATGATGCCCATCTTCTCAACCCGGAATTCCACCTGGCCGCCTTTGGCATCTTTCACCGCTTGTTCGACATTCGGTGTGACCGTGCCGAGCTTTGGATTTGGCATCAATCCTTTTGGACCAAGCACCTTACCCAAACGGCCCACAACACCCATCATATCTGGGGTCGCGATGATCCGATCATAATCGAGATTGCCGGCCTGCATGTCTTCCATCAGGTCTTCGGCGCCCACTTTGTCTGCGCCAGCGGCAGTGGCCTTATCGGCATTGTCACCCTTGGCAAAGACGGCAACTTTCACATCTTTACCAGTGCCCGAAGGCAGCGACACCATGCCGCGAACCATCTGATCGGCGTGGCGTGGATCAACGCTCAGATTGATGGCCAATTCAACGGTCTCATCAAATTTCTTCGAGCAATGCTCGCGCAGAACCTTGATCGCATCGTCAACGCCATACAGCTTTTCGCTGTCCAGCTCTGCGACGGTTTTCTGTTTCTTGGTAAGCTTCGCCATGATCAGCCCTCCACCACTTCAAGGCCCATCGAACGGGCTGAACCCGCGATGATTTTCATGGCCTGATCAATATCATTTGCGTTGAGGTCTGCCATTTTGGCCTCAGCAATTTCTTTCAGCTGGCTTGTGCGGATTTGACCGACAAGATCTTTGTTCGGTTCACCAGAACCCTTTTTCACCTTGGCGGCTTTCTTAAGATAGTAAGACGCGGGCGGTGTTTTGGTCGTGAAGGTAAACGAACGGTCCGCATAAACGGTGATCGTGGTTGGGATTGGAGCGTTCTTTTCAAGGTCCTGCGTCGCGGCGTTGAACGCCTTGCAGAATTCCATGATGTTGACGCCGCGCTGACCCAAAGCCGGGCCAATTGGCGGCGACGGATTGGCAGTGCCTGCGGGCACTTGCAGCTTAATATAACCTTCGATTTTCTTGGCCATGAGGCCTTCCTTTCACACTGTCGAGCCAGCGCATCAAAGCGCCTTTGTTTTGGCTCTCATGTTAAGCGGTCAATCAACCCATTTGCATGAGCCTCCCGCGCGAGATTTCCCTGATCCAGCCCAAGGGCGAAACCACAGAAGCGGCGCACATACCGTGCAGCCCGCAATTTGCAAGCTTTTTACCGCTGTTGAAGAGGGAATTATCGCGCAGCCCGCGGTGCAATCTCATCGCGCGGGGTCTTCATCCCCTTGGTCCGGCTGGTCAGGTGGAATTGCCGGCACAGATCGCAGCGATAGGCACGCAGTTTAAACGGAGCCTCTCGCGCGGCATCCTGTGCTGCATCGATAGAGGAATAGCGCGTTTTTTTACGGCAGATCGAAAGTTTGGTCTTCATCGATCGCAGCCAGTCGCACTAATCGCTGATCACCAGCGATCCGAACCGATTATTTGACCAGTTCAACCTGTTCAAAGTCTAGCTCAACCGGGGTTGCACGGCCAAAGATAGAAACCGAAACCTTGACCTTCGCCTTATCGAAATCAAGCTCTTCAACCACACCGTTAAAGCTGGCAAATGGGCCATCGAGCACTTTGATCTGATCGCCAATTTCGTAATCGACGCTGATCTGTTGCTTGGGCGCAGCCTTGGCTTCTTCGACACCGCCGAAATAGCGTGCAGCCTCTTTCTCGCTGATCGCCTGAGGCTTGTTCCCAGAACCGAGAAAGCCAGTGACCTTGGGTGTGTTCTTGACCAAGTGATAGATATCGTCGGTCATTTTCAGCTTGGCGAGCACATAGCCTGGCATAAACTTGCGTTCGACCTGAACCTTCTTGCCGCGTTTCACTTCGGTGATGGTTTCGGTCGGCACTTCGACCTCTTCAACGCCTTCTGACAGGCCAAGCCGATCAGCTTCCGAAAGGATCGCTTCGCGCACTTTGTTTTCAAAGCCGGAATAAGCGTGAATAATGTACCAGCGAGCCATGGACTGTCCCTGAAATTCTTGAGTTGCAATTGCAGCGCTGCGAACATTCCCGTCCGCCGCGCGTTAAAACTATTAAGCGAGCGTCAGCAGCCAGTTCACGATCGCGCTGAAGACAGTGTCGATGCCGAGAAAGAACAGCGACAACACCACCATCATGATAAAGACGAAGATCGCGGTCCGAATTGTTTCTTCGCGCGTCGGCCAAACAACCTTGCTGGTTTCCGAGCGAACCTGATTCACAAATTCCGCAGGTGAGGTTTTGCGTTTCTTCTCTTCGGCCATGATTTAAGAGCCTTCGTCCTTCAAAAATGTTTCGTCAGTTCCGTCACTGGCTTTCAGGTAGGGTCTCGCGCCGCCCCGCACAAGGAGTGCGGGAGGGGCAAGGTAGATTGTCAATGTCGGAAAGACGCTGGGCTTTTAGGACTCGCTCAACGCAAAAGCAAGCGCTGTTGGCATGGCATCAGCAGCGGCCCGGCCCGGCGTGTTGCGTTGATGCTTAAAGGGCTGGCCAATCCTCGGGCGCGGCTCTAGCGTGCGCCACTTAATCGCTGAGGGGAACACCCTGAGCGTGCAGATATGCAAATTTACATGAGGGGCATTCCGAATCATGGCAGCAGTAGATTCCAGTTCAGTTACGCTGGTCGATCACGTGGTGAATATTTCAGATTTTATCTGGGGCGGCGAATGGAACGGTGAACCCGTTTCGTGGCTGAGCATCGGAGGTGTTGCTGTTCCGCCTATGGTCGTCGTGCTGCTGGGCGTTGGCGCGTATATCATGATCGGCCTGCGGTTTTACCCGCTGGTAAAATTCTGGTCTGCGGTGAAAGGCTTGTTCAGCAGCCGCAAAGGCAAAGGGGCTGGCGAAATCTCTCCCTTCGCGGCGCTTTCAACCGCGCTTTCCGGCCAAGTGGGAACCGGCAATCTGGCCGGTGTCGCATTTGCAATTGCCTGGGGCGGACCCGGCGCTGTATTCTGGATGTGGGTGACCGCTTTGATCGGGATGGCGCTGGCCTTTGCAGAGGGGTCGCTCGCCATTCGATATCGCGAACGAACCTCTGACGGCGCCTATCGCGGCGGGCCGATGACGTACATCATGTTGGGCCTCGGGCCGAAATATACGTGGCTCGCGATCATTTTCTGCCTCGGCACATTGTTTTCCGCTTTGGTCACAGGCAATTCGATCCAAGCGAACGAGGTGGCCACTGGTCTCAATGAGCTGTTCGGGATTGAACGCTGGGTCGGCGGCTTGGTTGTTGCCTTCGCAGTGTTCGTGGTGATCATTGGCGGGATCAAATCGATCGGCAATGTCGCGGAACGGGTCGTGCCGCTGATGGCGGCTGCCTATATCGTGATGGCGATCATTGCTCTGGCATTGAACGCTGGCGATTTGCCAGAGACATTCAGCCGCATCTTTGATGGTGCGTTCAACAATCAGGCTGCTGAAGGCGGATTTGTTGGCGCACTGATTATCATCGCAATCCGTGCCGGTGTGGCGCGCGGTCTGTTCTCTAACGAGGCCGGCCAAGGTTCAACCCCGATTGCCCATGCTGTCGCGCAGACCGATGATCCTGAACAGCAAGGCCGCATGGCGATGCTGGGCACCTTCATCGATACGATTGTGATCTGCACCATGACTGCTTTGGTGATCCTGACTGTTCAGGGTGACTTTACGGGCGCTGGGCAGGCGGTAGATCATGTTTGGCAATCGGATCTGAGCACCGTTGAGACTGCAGGCGTTGCAACCACGATCGCAGCCTATGCCGCGGCCTTCCCAACATTGATCGCAGGCGTGCCACTAGGCACTCTGGTGGTCAGCCTTGCGTTGATCCTGTTCGTGTTCACGACCCTGCTAACCTGGAGTTATTATGGTGAGCGTGCGATCACGTTCCTTTATGACCGGGTGCCCGGCTCAACCCGCAAGGGTGAGAAGGTTCTGCACATCATCTGGCGCGTGATCTGGTGCATTGCGATCTTTGTTGGCGCAACTCAGCCATCGCAATTGGTCTGGCGCCTTGGAGATATATCCAATGCCGCGATGACATTGCCCAACTTGGTGGCTTTGGTGCTGCTATCAGGTGTGGTGTTCAAACTGGCCAAAGGCGAAAAAACCGCCGGCAAAGATTTCCGTGTCAACACTCCGGAAGAGCCCGATGAATACTAACCCGCGGGCATGTGCCCGCAAGGGTATTTGAACACGCAAAAAGGGGCGCCCTGCCAATCGCGGGACGCCCCTTTTTCGTGATACTTTAGAATTAGTGCCCCATCATCAATGACGGCCAAAAATGCGCTCGATCCAACTTGGTTCATGCATCGGGCGCACCTTTCCATAAGCCAGCGCCCGGATGCTGGGATCGCTGTATGGACGAGGGCTGCTCCATGCATCTGGCCCAGATCCGCGGAAAGTATAGCTGCTCATTTAGTCCTCCGATTCGTTTATAAAACTCAATTGAGCGATGGAATTGCACGGGCTAGCTTCCGCGAACCTGAATCCAATCGTTGGCTGCCGTTCATATAACTGGCATTTTTCGTGAATTGTCGAGGCTGGGAGCGTGCGCCGCGGTGATTGTTTGTGCCTTGTCTCGCCCAACCCAAGGTTGACATTAGTTCGCCAACAATGAGATTTGTTCAGAACCGGTGATTTCATGGGGGTGAAAGATGGTCCGTCAGATTTTTTCGCTATTCGCAGCCATGGGGGTTGCACTTGCGATCACCTTTATCGCACCACCGACGGCGCAGGCTCAGCCAGCAACCAACGACGTTCAACAGGATGAAGATGAATACCTCACCGCGAAGCGGGAGGCATTTGCCTGGCTGCTCGGCACTTGGGAATCCTATTACGATCAAGCTTCAAACCCGTTGTTCAACGATGCGCGAACAGGAGCAACTTTGATTTTCACGATGGAACCGGATGGCCGGGTCGTGGGACAAATTGGCGAGACCAGCGAGATGATGCGCGAGGCCGGTTATCGCTCAGGGATGTACGTCTTTCGCGGGTTGGAGCGTTCAATCGCATTCGCTCCCGGAAGCAGTATCTATGCTTCCCGGGCCGATGGCGGGCAATTTCGCTGGATCAGAAGTGGCGGAAGCGATGAATGGCGCGAAACTTGGATCGGAATCCATCAAGACGGCCCAAACTTGCAATTGCCAGCCACAGCCAAGGGCTCGCTGAGCGGCCATGCAGATTGGATCAAGATCGGCGGCCAGGGCGTTGCTGCTGCGCCAAGAGCTGATTCAAAATGCAACATCCCGGCCTACAATCTCTTTTTCCGCGACGAAGTGTGGCCGCTCATTGACGCGTTCGAAAACGATACTGGCGGGATCGCGGACCATGATACCTCAACCACGACGGTCAAACGTCACCCCTATATTCAGGCCGATTTTGTAGAAGATGAGCAGGATGAGGAAATCCGCCGTTGGGAAGGAATTGTCCGAGAGATTATCAACAATCGCGGACCGGATGACTTCTTGCGCAACAATCGGCGCAAAATTTTGGCCGAATTCCGGGCCGCCACCACCGCTTATCTAGATGCCGCACGCGAAGACCTTGATTGCCCTGCCTTTACCGACAATCCGGGATACACCAATGTTCAAATCGGCAGTGCCATGGGCATGGCCATTGAAATTCGGCAATCCGTGGATGTCGCTGAAGACCTGGCGCAAAGCCGCGCCGTGCAAGAACATTATACACGCCTGTTTTATGAGGAACTGGGTGATGTCGGCTCACTGGCCGGTGAAATGCGCAATGCCGCAATCGATGCGGTCACAGCTGCACTGACCGAAGACGGTGTAGAACGATCGCGAGCGGAAGCGCTCGTACCTCAGCTTGATGCTTTGCGGAGCCGCTATGCAAATCGAGAAGCTGCCGGAAATCCCCCGGATCAATTCGAAGTTGATCGCGACATGCAGGCAATATTCCGCAGAGCTGGCGTGGATTATGATCCAGCCGCGACCAGTCAGGAATTGTTCGGATCCGCGATAGCTGGCGGCAGGTCGGTTGCGCAATTGTATCGCTCAATGGTGCTGGGAAAGACCTTGGTGCCGCAGGGTAGAACTTTGGGCGCACTTTCAGTTCTTTTTGACTTGGCAGAAATCGGCAATGCACTGCTCGATCTGAAAGCACTGGTCACGGTCAATGATGAGATCATGCCTGTGACATTGGCTGTCACAGAGGATGCCGCGCATTTGGCAGTGCTGGATGAACGGTATCGCCAATTTTACGCGGATTACGAGACTTTCGCCGCCGAATATCAGCGCTTGATCCAAGAGGCCGAACGCCGCGGGGAAATCTGATCGGGATGGGAAGCCTGGCAGGGGCACAGAGACTCGAACTCTGGACCTTCGGTTTTGGAGACCGACGCTCTACCAACTGAGCTACGCCCCTGCATGGGCGGACCGCGCTCTAAAGCAGGCAAAAGCAATAGGCAACACGCGATCGGCGGCTCAATGCGTTCGCCCTGTGGCAAGCGGGCGTTTCAATCTGCTATAGCATTGCGACGATGCATTCGCCCTTCCCGCCTCCGATTCCGCCAGAAATGTTATTGCTCGCTTATCAAAGCGGCATTTTTCCGATGTCCGACAGGCGCGATGATCCCGAAGTGTTCTGGGTGGAGCCGCGCGAACGCGCGATCATTCCACTCGATGGGTTTCGTCTCTCGAAATCGCTGCGTAAGGCCGTGCGTCAGGATCGCTTCCAAGTTACGTTCAACCGCGATTTCGCTGCGGTGATGGAAGCGTGTGCCGCGCCGCGCCCGGACCATCCAGAAAGCTGGATCAGCGACCGCATCATTGCCAGCTATCGCCAGCTTCACGCGCACGGATCGGCGCACTCAATCGAATGCTGGCTGTCCGATGATCCCGCTCAGCCGCCAAAGTTGGTGGGCGGATTGTATGGCGTTGCCTTTGACCGGGTGTTTTGCGGGGAAAGCATGTTTTCGCTCGCTGACAATGCCAGCAAGGTTGCGCTTGTGTGGTTGATCGCGCTGCTGCGTCATGCAGGATACGAATTGCTCGACTGCCAATTTATGACCGATCATTTGGCGAGTTTGGGAGCAATCGAGATACCGCAAGCCGAATATCTCAAACTGCTTGGCGAAGCGCGCAAGGCCCCGCCGCGGCACAATCTCAACCAGGCATTTCGCGCGATGACCGAAACCGGCGATCACTCATCACGTCACTCGTCGCGTCACTCGTCTCCGGGAAAAGCCATCGCACAATCTTTGACCCAGACATCATAGATAGGGTGTTCAACGACATTGAGGCTGGGCGATTCTTTGAACAGCCAGCCTGAGAATACCGTGGCAAAATCATCGGACCCGCGTTCCTGCACCAACACTTGAACGAAGGCGCCGGTTTCCTGCGGAAATTCCCACGGCGCAGTGCGTTCGCAAGCTTGCAAGCGCACAATCACCGGCCCCGCCCGGCGGGTTTCGCCCGGGCTCATTTCAAAATCCTGGCTCACATTGTTGCGTTTGTTGAGCAATCCGATCGTTGCGATCCGCTCTGTCATTGGCGTTGCGCCGTCAACTTCGCTGGTGTCTTCGATCAAACCGTCAGCGCCACCAGCGCCGGTTCCAGAAAATTCTTCGGGTACATCGGTTGACGTCGCATCCGGTGTTGGTGTTGGCGCATCTGATCCGCATGCGGAGAGTGCCAACGCCATTGGCGCGGCGAGCGATGCAGCCATCGCGCGCATCGGTTTAGCTTTCTGACCCACCAGGAGACCAAGCTTCGTAATCGCCGACTGCGCGGGCGCGCTTACCGCCTTTTTCCAAGGCGCCTTGCGGGCGATAGGCCGACCGGGTGCCAGTGGCATTGGGCGAATATTCCGCTTCCCAAATTTTTGGCGGAGGCAGGAAACTTTCTGGCACATCGTCAAAGGCGCCATGAAGCCAGCCATGCCATTCCGCTGGTACGCGGCTGGCATCATTCTGTCCGGCATAGATCACCCAGCGTTTTTCGCGGCTGATATTGGAACCATCGGGCACCGCGTCGGCATCTTTAGAGCCGCGTTCCCGGAAATAAGTATTGCCTTGGGCGTCTGTGCCGACTTGCTCACCCAAACGGCGTGACCAAAGCAACGTCCCAAAGGTCGCGCCTTCCCACCAGGTGAAGATCTTGCCGATTGTGTCCATCATGATGCCCATGGGCGCAGCAATTAGCCGATTCCTATTCGAAGGCCAAGCCGGAAACCTACTCAATGCGATACTCAGGGCGATACTCAGGGCGATACTCAGGGCGCTACTCAGGGCGCTACTCAGGGCCTTATTCAGGCAGCGAGTAAGTCAACCTGTCCCCAGCGGCGATACCGAGTTCTTGTGAAAGCCCGCCGCGAATCTCAAAAACCGACGATGCAATCCCCGCCGATGGGAGCGATTCGAGTGAATAGGGCTCCGTGTTTTCGGCAATGTTGAGGATCTTATCATCGACCCCAACATAGATGATGTCGAGCGAGATCGGGGTGTTGCGCATCCAGAAACTGCGCGGGGCGGGCGGATCGGAGGGAAACAGCATTGCCTCATCATCGGCCAGCTCGGTGCGAAACATCAGACCGCGCGCCTGCGCCTCTGGAGTGACGGCCAATTCGGATTTGAACCGGTGCGTGCCCGATGCGCTTTCAATCAGCACTTCGATAACCGGCAAGCCAGATGTGGGATGCGTTCCGACGTCAGCCGGCGCTTGCTCCTCGGTCGCCGCCTGTGGAGCGGCTGCATTGGAATTGGCCGCCTCTGGCCCGGCGCCCGCAGGCGAACAGGCCGCCAGCATGGATGCGCCAAAGATTGTGATGACGAACGCTGTCAGCCTTACCATTCTGAATGATCTCCATCGCTGCGCTCTTCCGCTTCCGCTTCGGCCAGCCATTGTTCCAAATCTTCTTCATTTTCGGCGTCGATAATTCGCCGCACCACAGCAAAGTCATGCCCTGCCCGCAGCATCGCTGCAACCTGCTTCTCGCGCCGTTTGGGATCAAGCCTTTGCGGTTCCTCACTGCGATCAAACGGGCCAAAGCGGCGTTTGCGCGCCTGCAAGATCGCAGCACGCAGCGCCGCTGCCTCACTTGGCGTCTCATTTTCGCGCAATTCCTGATCAATTCCGGCGGCGTATAATGCCTGGTCAACGCGCCGCGAACCATAACCGCGCGCCATCAGATCGCGCGCCTTCGATTTGGCATAGGCAGCATCATCGACATAACCCAGATCGATAAATTGTTCGACCAGCGCACGGACATTGAGAGTGCCACTTTCGGCGCCATCACTTTCGATACGCCCTGCATTACCCTCAGCATCACCTTCACGCTCTTCATCGCTTTGCACGCCGCGCTCTCTAATTTTACGCGCCAGATATGCCTCAAGTTTAGCCCCGCTTGTCGCAAAGCGGGCGACATAGGATAACGCCAGATCGCGCAGGCCCGTTTCATCCAATGGCTTGCGCGCACGCCGCTTGGACCGGGGGCCGGCCCTATCCATGGAACCACCATTTCGATGACGGTTTGACGATATTTTCGTTTCTTTTGAAACCATTTCGCCTTATTCGTGCCACAGTCCTTATCGAATGGATAATTCTGGAGCGTGTTGGACATTAAGTCCAGCACGTTGGGGACACGAAAAGGGTGCGCTCCGCCGTGCCGCAACTTACGGGTATCGCTGAATAAAATGACCGACGCCGCATTAACGCCGACGCCGAATGATTGCGATTTACCGCGCATTAGAGCCGAGTTTGATACGTTTAACGACGCTATCGACTATGCCGCAAAGAGCGCCAAAGGCCTTAATTTCCACGATATGCGTGGAACATTAGAGCGCGTTTATCCCTATTCCGAAATGCGTGAAGACGCCTTGGTGATGGCCCGCAAATTGATCGGCATGGGCATCAAGAAAGATGATCGCGTTGCGCTGGTCGCCGAAACCAGCCCAGAATTTGCCGCGCTATTTTGCGCCTGCATCTATGCCGGCGCGTGGCCGGTGCCATTGCCGCTGCCAACCACTTTCGGCGGCAAGGATAGCTATATCGATCAGCTGAAAGTTCAGCTGGACAGTTCCGATCCGGTGATCCTGCTGTACCCGGCCGAAATTGACGAGATGGCCAAAGCGGCTGCAGATCAACAAGGCTGCGCTGGTGAAAACTGGGATGTGTTCGCAGAACGCGAACCGGCCGATTGCGAACTGCCAAAGCCGGATCCAGAAGATATCTGCTATTTGCAATATTCATCAGGATCGACCCGTTTCCCAACCGGCGTTGCGGTGACCCACCGCGCCTTGCTGCACAATCTCTATGGCCATGCCACATCGATGAATATCGGTGAGAATGATCGCGGGATCAGCTGGCTGCCGTGGTATCATGATATGGGCCTGGTCGGGTGTTTCCTTTCGCTGGTCGCAAACCAGGTAAGCTGCGACTATCTGCGCACCGAACATTTCGCCCGCCGCCCGCTGGCATGGCTCGATTTGATCAGCCGGAACCAGGGCAATTCGATGTCGTATTCGCCCACCTTTGGCTATGATATTTGCGCGCGGCGCATTTCCAGCCAAAGCAATGTGGCAGAACGGTTTGATCTGTCGCGCTGGCGGCTGGCAGGCAATGGAGCGGACATGATCCGCCCCGATGTCATGCAAGGCTTCGTCAATGCATTCGCCGATGCCGGCTTTTCCGCCAATGCTTTCACGCCAAGTTATGGCCTTGCCGAAGCCACTTTGGCCGTCACCGTAATGCCGCCGGGCGAAGGCATCCGGGTTGAACTGGTAGAGGAAGAGCGGCTTTCAGGAACACCGCGCGATATAACGCGCCCGGCCCGCTACCGTGCCATCGTTAATTGCGGCAAACCGCTGCCCGATATGGATGTTGAAATACGCGGAGAAGATGATGCACCGCGCGCCGATCATCAGATTGGCAAAGTTTGGTGCCGCGGACCCAGTGTGATGCATTCCTATTTCCGCAATGAGCATGCGACCGATGATTGCATGGTCGATGGCTGGCTCGACACCGGCGATATGGGATATATGGCCAACGGATATTTGTTTATCGTCGGCCGCGCCAAAGATATGATCATTATCAACGGCAAAAACCACTGGCCGCAAGATATTGAATGGGCGGTCGAACAATTACCCGGCTTCAACCACGGCGACATTGCAGCATTTTCGGTTGAGACAGATAACGGCGAAGAGGCGCCTGCGGTTCTGGTCCATTGCCGCGTTTCTGACCCGGTTGAACGGGTCAATCTGCGCGAACAAATCGCCGACAAGGTGCGTTCAGTGACCGGGATGAGCTGCGTTGTTGAGCTAGTCCCGCCGCGCACTTTGCCTCGCACCAGCTCGGGCAAGCTATCCCGCGCCAAGGCGAAAAAGCTCTACCTTTCTGGAGAGATCGTGCCGCTTAGCTTGGCTGCCTAAGCGCCATTGCGCAGAGCCATTCGGGCCATTGGCTCAAACGCGGAACCCCACTTGTTTGGGTTCACTGATTTAGGCTCACAGCTTCAAGCCTATTGGCTCAACTCGCCCCAACTTGCACGAACGCCGCCAAAATCTGGCCGCACGATCGCGATCACGCCCTGTTCTGCCAGAATATCTGCAGCCAGCGCCGCTTCCTCTGCATTACCGGCCAATTCAATTGGCAATTCAAACCGCTGGCCCGCCCAGGCGATAACCGCCAACGCTTCTGACCCTTCTGGGGTGATCTCGCCATCCGCAAACGCGATTGCCGATGGCAAGGCCGCCAATGGTGGCAGCAATTCAATAACCCAATCGGGCTGAGCCTGGGCAATGCGCATTTCCAGCGTACGATAAGCGGCCAGCGATGCCCCTTCCAGCCGGTTCGCGCGGACCATGGCGCGGCGCCGCGTTCGATCAACCAACACATCGGAAACGGGCACCCCCGCCACCAATGACAGCCGCTCAGCAATGTTCTGCGCACCGGCAAGTTCGGCCGCTTCTTCGTTTGCGCGGGTGGCAGAGATTTCCGCTTGTTCTGCCGCGCTCGCGCTGGTGCCGACCTGATATTGGGTCAGGCTCAATTCCACCGTCCGGCCGAGCCGATTATTGAGCGCACGTTCAACCTCTGCCTCTGCATCCGGTTTGAGCACCGGGGTAAGAACAGTGGCGTCTATCGTGATGGTATCCCCGCCAAAATTGGGCGTCACATCGCTCAACCGGGATCGATCATCGAAGCTTTCATTGATTTCCCCGCTGATAATCCTTTGCGCATTCGCCTCCCATGCGATCCTTTGCAGCGAAAATCCCAACGGAACAGCCAGCCCGATAAACACCGCGACGACGATTAGATTCTGGAAATAGGTTTGTCTTTGGCTGAGCGAAGTCCGAAAACCATAGAGCCGGGCCATCGCCCAAGCGATCAACGCAATCGTGATCAGGTTGGTCACATAAAGCAGCAGCGCGCCTGAGAAGACCGTCCAATTTGCAGTTGCCAAGCCAAACCCAACCACCGCAAGCGGCGGCATCAATGCGGTCGCAATGGCAACGCCAACAATCGTGCCTTCGCGCCCGCGGATCATCGCATAAGCGCCCGCCAGAGAAGAAAACAATGCGACCATCAGATCAAACAGATTGGGTTGCGTGCGAGAGGCAATTTCCGGCGTGACCGTTTTAATCGGTGAAACGAACACCACCAGTGCGCACAACGCAATCGCGATAACGCTGCCCCAGGCAAGCGAGCGCGCCGATTGCTTGAGCCATTGATAATCACCGATCGCGAGCGCAAATCCCAGCCCCATAATCGGGCCCATAAGTGGGGAAAGCAGCATCGCGCCGATCACCACCGCTGGTGAAGACAGCAAAAGCCCCAGGATCGCGATCCCGCCGCTCATCGCGGTCATAAACAAATAACGTTCCGACAGCGCGCATTCTTCACGCCGTTTTTCGATCACCTGCGCTTGATTGACTGTGCCAACGACATCCTGAAGCCACCATCGGCGCAGGCTAAACAGCACGCGAGAGAAGGACGAACCGCCATCGGATACAGGAACAACCCCGGTCGCCGCCGCAGCGGCCGATTTTGGCGCAGAGAATCCCTTCGCGGTATCTCCTGCCTGCGCTGCAGATTGATTATCGCTTTCAGTCGGCGCGCGGCCTTCCCCCTCTGGCATCGTCTATGTAACCCCAATTCCTGCTTTCATTGCCCTGATTACGCGCAATTGGCCGCAAACAAAAGCATGCGAAAATTGGTGCGCAGCGGGCCAAGACGTGCCACATTCGTTCGGTCACTATCTTGAAAGACCTGTCTTAGAGCACTAATACAGTTAAATAGAGTTTTTTCGAGCCGACCGGTGATCAAGTTCACACGCGCGGCTGCATGGAGATTGAGGGGTCACATGAGTACGTTGGATACGACCACCACTACGGAAACCGAATTTGAGCTGAAGCCACCTGGGCCAGTTCCAGCGGTAGCGCCGGAAAAGGCCGCCGGCCTGGTTCCAGTGGATGCAGAAAAGAAATCCAAGCTGGATGAAAAGGTCGATGGCTTTGTCACTGATCTTGTCGCTGAAGATTCCAATTCACCAGCTTTTGGTGAAAAGGTCGATCAAATCACGCGCATGGGGCAGGAACAAATTCGTGCCGCTGCTGCAATGTCCAACCGCTTCCTTGATCGCCCAGTGCGATCGATGGATGGCGATGGCTCTGTTGGTGCAGATTTGGCCGAGTTGCGCCGCACGGTTGAGGATCTTGATCCTGGTCGCAAAGGCAAATTGCGCGGACGCAAACTGTTCGGGATCATTCCGTTCGGTAACAAGCTGCAGAACTATTTTGATGGCTACACATCATCTCAGGGCCACATTCAGGCGATCCTGGAACGGCTATCCTCAGGCAAGAAAGAACTGCACGAAGATAACGCGGCGATCGATGTAGAGCGGCAAAAGCTGTGGGCGGCGATGGGCGAGTTGGAGCAGATGATCCATATCGCCAAAAAGCTCGATCAGAAGCTTGAAGACAAAGCCAATGAGCTTGATGCGACCGATCCAGCCAAAGCCAAGGCGATCCGCGAAAGTGCGCTGTTTTATGTCCGCCAACGGACGCAAGATCTGCTCACCCAAATGGCGGTGAGCGTGCAAGGCTATCTTTCGCTCGATCTGGTCAAGAAGAACAATGTTGAATTGGTCAAAGGCGTGGACCGCGCCAGCACCACGACTGTCGGCGCGCTGCGCACTGCGGTTACCGTGGCGCAGGCGATGACCAATCAGCGCCTTGTTCTGGGCCAGATCACCTCGCTCAATCAAACCACGAGCGATATCATCGATTCGACCAGCACCTTGCTGCGCGAGCAGACCGGGCAGATTCACGAGCAAGCCGCATCAAGCACCATTCCGATGGAAACGCTGCAACGCGCCTTTCAGAATATCTACGACACGATGGATGAAGTTGATGACTTTAAGGTCAGAGCGCTCGCCAATATGAAAGAAACGGTCACCGTTCTTTCTGATGAAGTCGAAAAATCGAAGGGCTATATCGCGCGGGCTGAAGGGCAGGCTCAGGCAGAATCCAAAGTTGCAGCAGAGCCAAGCCTGCTGACGCTTGAGGATTAGGGCGCGCATTGATGGTCGATAGCACAGGTCAATCGGATCAAATCCTCTCTGCAGCGAGCACTTCGCTGCGGACTCAACAGGATGGCGGCACACATCGCCCCGGCCCATCCATTGGGAAAGGGTCTGCCGGGATCAAATGGAAAAACCGGCTCAAGAAATTGCGCAATATCGCGATCGGTGTCGGCGCGATTTGGATCGGCGCCTCTGTCTTGGGTTGGATTCTTGGTGGGCTGGGATTTGGCGGTGTTATGTTCACCGGGATTGCCACGCTGGCCGCGCTGTATGTGTTCGGCAAATATCCGAAGGTGAAAATCCCCAAGCGAGCCGAATTGATGCAGGGCGATCCTGGCCAAATGGTCGCAAGAACGGAGCTGTGGCTTGAAGCACAGCGACCAGCTTTGCCTGCACCAGCGGTCAAAATCGTTGATGATATCGGCGTCCAACTGGATGCTTTGGGCCTGCAATTGGCCTCGATCGATCAGTCTCACCCATCGGTTGGCGAAGTGCGCGAACTGGTGGGCGAATATATCCCTGAGACGATCGACAATTACCGCAAAATTCCAGCGCATTTGCGCAGCGAAAAGCATGTTGGGAAATCGGCTGATGATCGGCTTTCCGATAGTTTGGGCAAGATCAGCGGAGAGATCGATCGGGTCACCCGCCGTTTGGCCGAAGGCGCGCTGGACGATTTGGCGATCAAGGATCGGTACCTTGAATATCGTTATGGCGGTGATGAAGCCTTGGGGGATGCCAGCAAGTGATCTTCCATCAAGACGCCCGGAGAGCCTGAATGAGAGTGGCCCTGCCTCACAATCTTGGGCGCGAAGAAGTGCGGCGGCGCATGCGCGAACGCAGCCATGAAATCTCAGATTTCTTTCCCGGCGGATTGGCCAGCGTTGAAACCGCATGGTCAGGCGAAGACCGGCTTAATATGACAATCGACGCCATGGGTCAGCAGATCATGGGCGGGATCGACATTGAAGACAGCCAAGTTGTGATCGAATTCGATCTTCCCGCCGCATTGGGAATGGCCCGATCTTTGATTGAGCGCGCGGTGCGCAAAGAAGGCGCTAAACTGCTCGAGAAAAAGTAGAGCTGCGCGGATCAGGCCGGATTAGATCAAGCTGGCTCGGATCAAGCTGGCGCGATCACCAATGTAACATCGGCCTGCGTAAAATTGACCAGGTCAAGCGCGCTCGCGATCACACACTCGCCCGCCGCGGCGCTTTCATGCTCACCCCAGCGAATTTGGCCAGATAGCGGCAGCAGCAAAAGCGGGCCATTGGATGGCGAATTTCCCGCCATAATAGACCCATAGTTCGAAGCGCCTTCAATCCGATCAATGCGGAAATGCTCACGCGCCACCAACACCTCGCTCCCGCCTTTCACGGCGCTGCGATTTTCGCGCGCGTAGGGGCCGCAATCTGCAACATCGAGCGCCCTTTCAAGGTGCAGTTCGCGCGGGCGGCCATAATCATACAGCCGAAATGTTGTGTCGCTGTTTTGCTGGACCTCCACCAGTGAAAGCCCCGGCCCGATTGCATGGACCGTGCCAGCGGGCAGATAAAACACATCGCCCGGATGCGCATCGTGCCAAGTAAGCAATTGCTCGATCGAACCATCGTTTGCTGCCTGCTCAACTTCTTGCGTTGAAACAGCGCGATCAAAGCCAATGGCCAGCTGCGCACCCGGATCGGCATCCAGCACAAGCCAGCATTCTTCCTTGCCCGCTTCGGTGCCTTGCGCATTTTGGACCGAAGGATGGACTTGAACAGACAATTTTTCGCTGGTGAACAGATATTTGACGAGCAATTGCTCCAGCTCTGCTGGCGGCTCAAACCAAATCTCGCCAATCCGTTTGCCCGGCGGGGCGGCAAATGGCGCAGGCAGGCTGTCTCTACCCCACACTTTTTCGACCATGCGGGTGGTGAGCTTTCGCACAAACGCATCGCCGCCCGGCGTAGATTGCAGCGCGCTCATTGATTGCTAGCGCCGGGCAATTTTCCGACCTGCTGCGCGCCTGCGCGGGTGGTCACCAACACCTCATCACCGTTCACGATGATGCAGACATCTTGCAGCCCAATTGCCGAAACACGCGGGCCATCGCTGTGCACGAGGATATTATCACAATCGATCAAATTGGCGCTATCTGGCGCGATATTGCCCGCCTGACCTGACTGATCCGCCGCGTTCAATGCATCTTGCAAAGCGGCCCAATTGCCGATGTCGGACCAACCCATTTCAACTGGAACCATGGCCGCGCGCGCGGTGTTTTCCATCACCGCATAATCAATCGATTCGCCGGTGATCGTGGCGAAATCGTGCACCGCTGGATCGATCCGATTGCCATTTCTGCTCGCTCCGCCAATCGCGGTTCGCACCGCCTCAGCCATTTCGGGCCGGTGCCGAGCCAATTCATCCATCAGCGCGCCCGCGCGAAAGGTGAATATTCCGCCATTCCAGCTAAAATCACCGCTGGCGACATATCCTTCTGCGCGTTCGAGATCGGGCTTTTCAACAAAGCGATCGACCTTAAATCCTGCGCCCAAAGCATCGCCGCGCTTGATATAGCCATATCCGGTTTCGGGCCGTTCTGGCGCAATCCCAAACGCGACCAGCCAATCGTCTTTCGCCAGCTCCGCAGCAGTTTTGGCCGCAGCGCAAAATGCCTTTGCATCTGCGATATGATGATCGCTGGGACACACCAGCATAATCGCATCGGGATCGAGTGAGGCCGCAGCCAAAGCGATCGCCGGCGCGGTGTTGCGCGCCGCCGGTTCAACCATCACCCGGTAATCGCTGCCTGGGCCGATCTGCTGTTCAATCAAAGCCGCATGATCTGCACCGGCCACGATCATTGGCGGCGCAAATTGCGCCGGATCCGATGCCCGCGATATCGCTTGCTGGAACAGCGTTTGCTCACCGGTGAGCGGTAGGAACGGCTTGGGCAGAGACTTGCGGCTTGCCGGCCACAACCGGGTGCCGCTGCCGCCGCACAAAATAACGGGGTGGATGAGAGCGTGATCAACCATCTTGCAAACCATCTACCAGTCGCCGCGTGAAGCGCAATCGCGCTGTAACGCATGTTGTGACAATCAGAACCATCGCTGGCGCCAATAAAACGGTGCGGCCACCGGGTTGCCATTGGCATCTTGCGCAGGCCGAAACCCCAGCCGATCTTCCACCAAACTGCAGGTTATTCTGTCGGCTTCGGGATCGGGGCTTGCCTGATAGACACTGCAATTTCGCGCGCGGCCATCAACCCCCACCGTGACTTTCACAATCACCTCAGTTCCGCGCCGCGCCTGCCTGCCCCCTTCGGGAACTGGATAATCGCGCGCATTGTTGATGCTGCCCGAAATATGCACCGGCTTGCTCACCGCGACGCCGCCTTGGCCGCCGCCGCGATTGCCGCTGCCCGTACCCAGCCCAGTGCCCGCCGCACCGGTTCCCTCTCCGCTTTCGCGTGCGCCGGAATCGGCTTCTGATCCTGTTGAGGACGCGCGCGGAATGGGCACATCTTCGCGCACCGGAATTTTCGGCGTTGGCGCAGTCACCGGTTTCGGCACAGCCTCTTTGCCCGGATCACCTTGCGCGCCTTCATCCGGCTCAGGCTCATTTTCGGGTGGTGGTGGAGGGGTGGTGACTGTGACGGTGAAGGTTGAGAGCACGCTCTCTTCCACCGATTGGGTGAAATCAGGGGCGAATGCCCGCGCCAGCCCATAAAGCGCGGCAATGTGCAAAAGCACAATCAAGATAAGGATCGGCAGCTTTGGCCGATGCCGTGTCTTGGCGAAACCCCGTTTACCCATCCTACCTCACCCTACCGTTCAGACGCCTTGCTGCAAGCGATCAGGCCCCAATCTCGCTCCCGATCAAGAGCCCGCCCGATTGTTGCCCCGCCTTTCTATAACCAATTTGTAAGGGGTAAGCGATGGAGCGCTTTGCAAAGCGTGCAATAGACCAACCATTGGCCGCATTCCGGACCTTGTTCGCAGTGGGGCCAATCGATCGACATAGCGCCTATGCCGCTTTGTCGGCGGGGGTCGGCTATTATCTGCTGGCCTATGCCAGCTTGGAATTTTCGCGGTTTGATGGCGCGCTGGCGTCCATCTGGTTCGCCAATGCCGCCGCTGTCGCCTTCCTTTTGCGGGTGCGAGTAAGCAGTGAAATTCCGCTGTTCATTGCGATCTATATTGCCAGCCTGTCTGCCAATGCCGCTGCTGGAGTCTCGGTGGCGCTTCCGGCGGTTTATTCGCTCGCGAACATCATCGATTTGGTGGTGGTGGTCGGTTTAACCCGGCGCGCCTGCGGGCTGCGCCCGGATATGGCAAACCTTGAACATTTGGCCCGCTTCGTTTGGGCCGGGGGCGTGGTCGGCCCCACCCTATCGGCTGCTGTGGCAACATTCGCGTTGGGATTGAACACCGCATCACCCTGGTCTGCGGCCACCGGCTGGTTCCTGACAGACAGCATGTGCATGATACTGATCGTGCCGACCGTGCTGCTTATCGCCGATGCGTTGCAAGTGCGCGAAGCGCCGCCGCCGATCGAATTGACCGAGCGCACATTGCTGTTGGTAAGCGGCGTGGGCTGCGCTTTCATGGTGTTTTACCAGCCAAGCTACCCCTTATTATTCCTGATACCGCCGATCACTTTGCTCCACGCTTTTCGCCTCGGCAGTTTGGGGACGGCCTTGTTTGTCGCTTTGCTAGCCAGCCTGACCACCGCGATGACATGGCATGGCATGGGGCCAATTGTCCAAGCGAGCGATGCCGCGGAAACCCGCATGCACTTGCTTCAGGCATTTCTGACCGCGAATTTCCTCACCGGGCTGCCAGTCGCCGCGATCCTTGCGGGCCGCGAAAAAATGATGGCCGAATTGGAGGATGGCCGGCGCGAGCTTTCAGTGCTTGCCGATAACACCACCGATGCGCTGATGTGTTTCGATTTGCGCGGTATTTGCACTTACGCCTCGCCATCGTTCGAAGATGTGTTGGGCGAACCACCGCAAAGCTTCATCGGCTGCCGGTCATTTGAACGCATGCACCCTGAAGGACGCGAGCAGGTGATCCAGGCAGAACGTCGCCTCTTAAACGGGGAAACCAGCAGCGAACGGTTCACCTATCGCCGTTTCCACGACAGCGAAGATGGAAAACCGGTTTTTATCGAGGCCGATTATGCCGTCGCCTATATCCCTGAAACGGGGGAACGCAGCGGATTGGTGTGCGCGGCGCGGGATGTGACCGACCGTGTTGAGTTGGAGATGCAGCTCACCAGTGCGCGCAAAAAGGCCGAAAAGGCCGCGACCGCAAAATCCGAATTCCTCGCCAATATGAGCCATGAAATCCGCACTCCGATGAACGGCGTTTTGGGTTTTGCAGAAATGCTATTGCAGAGCGATCTCGATCTCGAACAGCGCCGCAATGCCGATCTGATCGTGCAATCCGGGCGCTCTATGATGTTGCTGCTCAACGATATTCTCGACCTTTCGAAGGTGGAGGCAGGCCAGATTTCGATTCACAAACAGCCCGCCGATCTCAATACGACAATCGAAGAATGCGCCGCGCTCCACCGGCTCAGCGCGGAGAAAAAAGGGCTGGAATTGCACTTTACTGGCTTTGACGGTCCGCTTTGGGTGAGCACCGATGGGCTGCGCGTTAGGCAGATTGTGCTGAACCTGATCGCCAATGCGGTGAAGTTCACCGAATCTGGTCGAATTTCGGTCGAATGCCAAACCCGTGAAAATCAGATTATCGTCCAAGTTACCGACACAGGGATTGGGATCAGCGCGGATCGAATCAAGAAAATTTTCCAGCCCTTCACCCAGGGGGAAAATGACACCGCTCGGCGTTTTGGCGGGACCGGATTGGGTCTCTCAATCAGTCATCAATTGGCAATGATGCTGGGCGGAAGCATCGATGTTGAAAGCGAGCCTGGCATTGGATCATGCTTTGGCTTCACACTGCCGTGGTCGCAGGTGGAGGAAGACCCGGAAACGGGCGCGCAGGCGGAAGCGGGGACGGAAGCGGAGATTGGGCCGAAGATTGCGGCTGAGATTGACGCTGGGCATCCGCCGCCCTCTTTTTCTTCCAACACGGCCCGTGAAGGCGCGGAGCACGATGATGCAGCCCCATGCCAATTGGCTGCTGGATCACGCATATTGCTGGTCGAGGATCACGATGTGAACCGGATTTTGATGACCGAAATGCTCGAACGCTGCGGCCAAGATGTGTCGATCGCTCATGACGGGAACGAAGCGATTTCAATGGTGATGGACGCGCAATTGCGCCAGCGCCCCTATGACTTGATCTTGATGGATTTGCAGATGCCCGCGTGCGACGGATATGAGGCGACACGCACCATTCGCGGAGAAGGTATGGGGGGCGACCAATTGCCGATTATCGCGCTGACGGCCAATGCCTTTCCCGAAGATATCGCCGCCGCGCGCGATGCCGGCATGCAGGCGCATCTTTCAAAGCCGCTCGAATTTTCTGCCCTTGCCCGAGCGCTTCAGAGGTGGCTTCCAACACAAATTGTGGAACTGGCAGAGCCGCCCCTTTCGGAACCATCTCAACCAGAACCATCTCGGACAGAATTGGCCGAAACGGAGCCATTGAAAGAGCGTTGGAACGCCCGGCGAGCGCAGGCAATCCGCGCCATTCGCAACGCGGTGGATGCCGGGACCTTCGCCGCACAGGAGGCGGAAGAACTGACGAACTTGACCCATAAGCTCGCCGGGACCGCAGCGCTGTTTGGTGAAGTGGAGCTGGGCGACAAGGCGGCCGCGCTAGAACGCGCGCTTAGGATGCAGCTTAACACCGCAGTTCAGGCGGAATTGGCGCGCGAATTGTTAGAAATTGCCGAAAACGGCGCAGGCGCGATCGGCAAAGGCCAGCGCGCACCCGGCGGCCAGCGCTAGCTCAAGAAACACAAACGGCGGAGCCCGCAAAGGCCCCGCCGCTTATGTTCACAATCGAACCGCTGACGAATTAGAATTCGTAGCGAGCACCGATCTGAATCCGCCATGCTGTGCTAGATTCGAGCGTGTTAGCCGTTCCAGCAAAGTCATTGAAGTTGGTGATCACATACCGACCTTCATCGTCGAAGCTGCCATCCACCAAATCAACACGGCCATCGAACCCACCGAGGATGCGTTGAGCGTTGAAGTTGCTGTCAAACAGGTTGAGGAAGTTATCGAAGTCGACGAACAATTCGATCGAATCCTGCTTCACGCCGGTAAGGCTGCCAATGAACGGAAATTCCTGGCTGATCCGCAAATCGAGATCAAACGTCCAATCATTGCGGCAGCTATTACGCGTTACCGTTTGGCCCGGAGTGAAATCGCAATTAAGGTCACTAACAATCCCTTCGCCAGTGTTAAGCGCGTCGAGAAACGCCGTAACAGCAGCCGGATCACTGAGCGGTGACAGGTTTGGATCGCCGATCCCGGTTGGGATGTAGGCAAGGATGTTTTGCTCACTAGAACTGCCGTCGGTGAATTGCGGGAAGCCATCATCAAAGACCAGGCTGTAAGGCCGCCCTTCCGCCGCGCGGAAGAAAAGACCGAGGCTGGTTGAATACTCGTCAATAAACTCCTCGCGGAAGTTTACCGCGAACACGATGTTGTGGCGTGTTTCAAAGCCAGACTGCGAAACCGCAAAGTTCTGGCGGTCAAACGCCGGGGTGTTGTCAAAGTTCGATCCAGCAGTTGAAGAGCGGAAATTGATAGTCTGCTCGCTGTCACTGAAGGCATAACCAAGATTGATGTTCACACTGCCATTGTCAGTGAAGACCCCTCCTCTGAAGAGCTTTTGGAAAGCAAATGAGAAGTTGTGACTGTCAAAGCTCGGACCGTTGGTCAGCTGCAAGAAGTCATCGATCCCAGTTCCAAAACATTCGGCGGTAACGCCTGAGAATGTCGGCGGAGTGTTATCAACCAATTCCGCATTACATCCAGCATTGAGCGGATCGATTGGACGGATAATCGGACGGCCATCGACCGTGAATCCGTTATTGCCCAAGCTCGGATCAACGATCTGAGTCAAATCAACAATGCTCAGCGTATCGTTGAAGCGGGTGTAAATGTAATCGACATTGAGATTCCAATCGCTGAAGAATCCGCTGTCGGTCCCAAATTGGGTTGAGACCCCGATATTGGCCCGAACCGCAGTTGGAATATCGAAATTCGGATCAGTCGACTGAACGTCTGCCTGCCCTTCAGCGGCAGAAGTTTGACCGAATGCGATGGCGCACGCTGGAATGCCAGTAAACGCACCGCCCGTCACAACATCAATCTGCCCGGTACCGGCATCGATCGGCAAATCTGCAGCATCACAATCGAATGTATCGCCGTTCGCCGTTGTGAAGCCGTTGTTGGAGAACGCGTTCGAGAAGAACACCACTGGATCGCCGCCAGAGAATACCCCGATTCCGCCGGTCACACTGGTATTGCTAAAGAACCCTTCGTTGAAGAGATCATATGTCGCCGAAAGCCGCGGCAGAATAATGGGATCAATACTGCTGAACGGATTAGCATTTGAAAAACCAAAGCGATCTGCAAACAATGGGTTGGCCTCAGGCGCATCACCATCGAACAATTGCACCCGCAAACCAGCCGAAATACTAAGCTGGTCAGTCGCCTGCCAATTGTCCTGAGCGTAGAACGAATAGATCTGACGGCTAAACGAAGCGGAGGCATCGTTGATATCGCCAGTCGCCGAAACGGCGATCGTCGCGCCGCCAAGCGAACCATCTGCTAGATCATCAGCGTCTCCAAACACGCTAGAGAAAAAGCCATTGGCGACGAGGCCCTCTTGGAAATCTGCAAGGTTATCGAAGAAGATCGTTCCCGTTGCGTTGATCGCAAACAGGTTGAACACTTCAAGATCATTGATCTCAGCACCCAGTTTGATCCGGTGACCGCCGCCCGCATCATAATTGAGGACAAACCGGGCTTGATCGATCCGGGTATCGAGCTGGTTGGCCGAACGGAAAATACCAGGGCCCGTTGAAAGGATCCCAACATCGCCTGGGCCTTGCACACCAACCGACAACCGAATGGTCGGATCATCGCTTTGTGCCTCACCAAAACCAACCGGGCCTTGAACGTCGCCAACATCTGCACGGCTTACGCGCAGTTCAGTTGAAAGATTGTCGTTCCAATCCGCATACCAACGCAGCGAATAGTAGTCTGAAATCGTACCTTCGTCTTCAAAGCTGTTGAAACCGCCGAACTCGTTTCCGCCAAAATCAGGTTCGATATTGGTTTCTTCAAGACGTTGATAGGTCGCTTCAACACGGTGATTGTCACTGATCTGCGCGTCGAGACGGCCGAAATAGCGAACTGAGCTCTCTGCCAATTGGGTGGGAATACCGCCCACATCTTGACCGAAGACATCATTGGCAATCTGCGCGAACTCGTTGAACTGATCAATCGTGACAAAGTCATTGTTTGCGCTGCCGGGGCCATCGTTGAAACCATCGCCCAAGTCAGTTTCTTCATAACCGAATGAGAAGAACAGGCGATCTTTGATGATCGGACCTGAGAGGGTTACGCCCCAACGCGTTTCACGCCCAGCATTGAATGGATCGAGATCGCCATCGGCTTGCTCAACTTCATCATTCTGCAAACCTTCATCGAAATAGGTGAAGAATGCCGAGCCATGAAACTCGTTCGAACCAGACTTGGTCACGACGTTGACCAGGCACCCGGTGAAGTCTGAGAATTCCACATCAAACGGCGCAAATTCAACCGAAGTTTGCTCAATCACATCGAACGGTAGCGGCAGCGAGTTGCGCGCTGCAAATGGCGTTCCATTGAGGCCAAACACATCTGCTTGAATCACACCATCTACGGTGAATGTGTTTGAACGGTCATTGCCGCCGAGACACGAAATCCGATCAACCTCATTGTCGCGCTCAAGACTTACGCGCGGATCGAGGCGGATGATGTCGCGCACATCGCGAGTGATCGACGGGAAAGCCTCAAGAGTTTCAGAGTCAAATGCAGTACCCGGGCCAACCGCCAATTGACGTGCGCCAGCGCGCGCGCCGGTTACAACAATAACATTGTCAGCCACGCCAGCGGCGCTGGAGCCAAGTTCAAAAGCGAATCTCGTGTTACCGGAGATGTTGATGAACACATCTTCAACGGTCTGCCCTTCGAAGCCAGGCGCGACGGCGGTGACAGTGTAAGGCCCGCCGGGAGGCAGACCGATCGCGCGGAAATCGCCATCAGGACCCGCTGTGATCGTGCGCGATGCGCCGGTCCGCGTGTTGGTGATGGTAACATCGGCGCCCGGCAATGCAGCGCCGCTATCATCAGAAACCGAGCCTTCGATGCCCGATGTAATCTGTTGCGCTGCTGCGGGAGTTGCAATGGTTGCGGCTGCAGAGAGACTGACGACGCTCGCTGCGAGGAGATATTTGATTTTCATGACTAAGCCCCTGATCACGATAGTTGGTTGTGAACAGTCTTTGTTTTAGGTCCCTTCGGTGTCGCAATGAAGACCGCTGAGTGACAATTGCGTGAAACTTTCCACTGCATGAACAAGCTCGCTCGTCATCGCGCGAAATTCACCCCTCGCGACTCGTGGATTCCCTTACGTTAGCGGGCGGTGTTGCTGCATCGCAACATGCTTGAGGGATTCTGGACTCAGGCGACGACTTGAGCTTGGCCTAAGCTAAATTGATCTCGCGCAAACGCTGTAAAAGGAAATCATGCGAGCTAATCGGCTCTGGTGCGTCGGATTCGCGCCCCTCTTCAATACAGCTCGGCAAGGGGTCGATCCAGTAATCCGGCCGGAAATGCAGGAAGAACGGCATCGAATATCGCGATCGCAAGGCAGCTAGTCCGCGCGGGTTCACAACCCGGTGTGTGGTCGAACGCAAGCGGCCATTGGTAAGCCTCTCGAGCATGTCACCAACATTGATCACAAGCGCGCCTTCAGGAACATCAATCGCTTTCCACTCACCCGCCTGAGTCAGCAGTTCAAGCCCCGCTTCTTCAGCGCCCAGCAGCAATGTAATCGTGTTGATATCGCCGTGGGCGGCGGCGCGAATTGCCCCTTCGGGTGCCTCAGGCCCCAGCGGCGGATAATGCAGCAAGCGCATCACCGAATTGCCATCTTCAACAGTTGGCGCGAAAAAAGATCGCTCCAGCCCGAGATGCAGCGCAATCGCTTCGAGCACTCGGCCGCCGGCTTCCTCAAAAGAGGAATAGAGCGCGCTGAAGGTTTCGCGAAACCCATCGATCTCTGCGGGCCAGACATTAGGTGCCATAAATTCCCGCAAAGCATGTTCAGCCGGCAGGTCGCGGCCAACATGCCAAAACTCTTTAAGATCAAAAATCTCGGCATCCTTGGCTTTTTCAGTGCCGAACGCGGTATAGCCGCGCGCGCCGCCAGACCCTTCGATCTGATAACCATTCTTCGCCGTTTCGGGCAGCGCGAAAAACGCTTTTGACAGGGCTTCGGCGCGATCAATCAAGTCTTGCGGAATGCCGTGATCGCGGACCACAGCAAAACCAAATTCGGTAAAACTCCGGCCGAGCTCGCCCGCGATATCTTCAAGCGGTTGAGAGAGCGAGACGGTTGCGATTTCTGATTGGGATTCGATCATGGCCGCATCATACTGATCCAAATGCCATACCGCCAGACCATGACGATATGGCCCTCGTTCAAAGCGGCAGGAACAGCCCCGCCAAAGCCGCACTCATCAAGTTTGCCAGACTGCCCGCTGCAAGCGCCCGCAGGCCAAGCCGGGCAATGACGGGCCGCTGATTCGGGGCCAGCCCTCCGGTCACCGCCATCTGAATCGCGATCGAGGAGAAATTGGCAAAACCGCACAGGGCAAAGGTGATGATGGCTTTGCTGCGTGCGGTCAGCCCTTCGAGCTGCCCCAGATCGATAAAGGCAACAAATTCGTTGAGCACAATTTTGGTCCCGAACAATCCGCCCGCGATCTGCGCCTGATCCCAATCCGAAATTCCGATCAAAAACATAACCGGCGCAAAGACATATCCCAGCAATTGTTGGAATGAGATGTCGGAATAACCGAACCATCCACCAACTCCGCCGAGCAACCCGTTGGCCAGCGCGACCAGCGCGACAAACACCATCACCATCGCCCCAACCGCAACCGCCAGCTTAACGCCCGTTTGCGTGCCTTGCGCCGCGGCCTCGATAACATTGGCGGGCTTGTGCCCCTCTTCGAATGTTTCAGAAACGGTCGCGTCAGCAATCAGTGCATCGTGCGTGGCGGCCTCCTCTTCATCATCGGGCATAATCATCTTCGCCATCAGGATGCCGCCCGGTGCCGACATGAAAGCCGCCGCCAGCAGATAAGGCACTGCGTCCTCCCCAAGGAAACTGGCATAGGCCGCCAAGATGGTTCCCGCGACACCCGCCATGCCGACGGTCATCAAAGTGAACAGCCGCGACGGCGGCAAAGACGCAAGATAGGGGCGCACCACCAGCGGGCTTTCGGATTGGCCTACGAAGATATTGGCCGCACTACCCAGCGCCTCTACTTTGCTGATGCCAGTGATCCAGCCGATCGCTCCGCCAACCCAGCGCACAAGCAATTGCATCACGCGAATGTGATAAAGGATCGCGACAATGGCTGCGAAAAACACGATCACCGGCAGCGCCGCGATCAGGAAAGTCGAAGCGAACGGATTGCTCGCCATCGGTCCGAATAGAGTTTCGATGCCTGCCTTGCTGTAATCGAGCAGCGCGATCACGCCGTCAGACAAAAATTCGATGGCACTCACGCCAAAACTTGTTCGTAAGACCAGCAACGCGACAATCGCTTGCAGCGCAAAGGCTGCGCCAACGACCCGCAATTTGATCCGCTTTTTGCCCGTAGAAAGGAGGAAGGCGATGCCCAAGATGGCAAGAATACCAATAAGGCTCAAAATAATTGGCGGCATGATCGGCGCGAAGCTCCCCCGGTTGCGCGGTATGCCGCTACCTTGCCGCATCGGACGTCGCAGTCAAACTCTAAGGTCAAACTAATGCGCGGCTGATCGGTGCCGCAAACCCACAGGCATGGGAGCACCTGCCTTTTCTTTTCTCACGACACGACTTAACCATCCCCCATGACAGACACCGCACAAAGCGAGCCAAACCCTTCCGCGATCAACATGCCGCGGGGCCTCTTCCTATTCCTGATCCTATATGGCGGGATGACAGTTCTGGCGGGTGTGGTTGCGTTTAAACAAGTGCAATTGGTGCCCAGCAACCTTGCAGTTGAGGCAGGAATTTTCCCCTTCCTCTTCCTCGTGGTGATATCCAGCACAATCGCGCAATTATACGGCAAAGCGACGGCCAAGACGCTGGTTTGGTTCGGGTTTGTCCCGCTGGCCGTGTCAGCCGCGCTGATCTTCCTCGTGCTGTCGCTGCCTGCATCCAAAGAGATGCTGGAATTCCGCGCGACAGACCTCGCCGCGTTTGAAACCGTGCTCGGCCAAACCCCGCGGATCTTAATGGCCGGGCCGTTTGCCTACATCACCTCATTGATGCTCAACATTTGGATTTTCTCCAAGCTGGCTGGGACCGGCGATGCCGGAGCGGAGGGCAAAACGATCAGCCTAATGGTGCGCGGTGCTATTGCCTCTGCACTAAGCCAAGCGGCGGATTCGGTGATCTTCGTCACCCTCGCCTTTTATGGAGAATTCGACATTTCTGACCTGTTGATCGGGCAAGTCATTGCCAAGGTCACATTGTCGATTGTGCTGGTGCCGTTCCTGATCACCTTTGGTGTGCGCACCGCGCGCTGGCTTGATCAGAAAGGTTAAGCGCAAACAGAGCCGTTCAATACAAGCTCAATTGCAACTGATGCCCCAACGAAAACGGGGCCAGTCGCTAAACCGGCCCCGCTTTCTTTCCATATTCCGCTGGTGATCAGTAACGCGCACGAACACCGAGGAAGAAGAACGTCCCAACCGGGCTAACAGGGAATGCCTGTTCAGTCACAAATGGGTTGCGATCAAAGATATTGTTCACGCCGCCATAGATGTCCACGACTTCGCTCAGATCGTAATTGAACGTGATGTCGTGGATGAAGGCATCGCTAGACAGTCCATTCTCAGGTGAGAATGTGTCAGTGCCTGTCGTGCCCACATCTTCGATTTCAACAGCACGCAGACCCTGACTGTCAACGTAAGTGGTAGACCAGGTTACGCTGAAATCAGACCAATCCCATGTCAGCGAGGCACGGCCAGCCCATTCTGGGCGCTGCAATTCGCCAAGCTCTGGATCAACCAGCGTCAGGTCGCTCGGATCGAAAAAGTTGTTCAACTCATTCACCCAGGTCCCGGTGCCATTCAGAGTGAAGCGGTGGTCACCCAGATCGAAACGATAAGTCGCCGCAAACTCGATGCCCGACGTTTCCTGACGGGCAAAGTTCAACACGATCTGGTTGATACCAGTGAATCCGCCCGTTGTGCCGCTGCGCGTAATGAGCGGGCAGAACTCGTTATCGATGCTGGCACTATCAACGCAATTGTCGACAATATCCTGCGCGCTAACGGTGTTGATCGCGTTTTCGATTTGAATGTCATAGTAATCAACACTCACCAGCAAACCAGGCAAGAAGCTTGGCGTGATCTGCGCACCGAACGTAAACGTCGTTGCGGTTTCTTCCTGCAAGTCTGGGTTGCCCGCGACCGTTCCGGAGAAACGCGCGGTCAGAGGGTCGACAAAGGCAAAGCTGCCTGTGCCCAGAGTTGGATCAAATCCGACCCCTGCAAAGAACGCTTCACAGTTTGCCTGACGCAGCGCTGGATCGCCAGCCGTCACCAAGTTGGCGACATCGCACGGATCAACTGGACGGAAGAACGCGCCCTGCGGCGGGTTAAACAACTCATTGATATTCGGCGCACGCACTGCTTCGGCATAGGTCGCGCGGAAGAGGATATCTTCGCTTGGGGCATAAAGCCCGCTGACATTCCAGGTGAACGCGCTGCCAACGGTTGAATAATCGGCAAAGCGCGCAGCCGCACTCAGCTCCAATAATTCAGCATACGGCACCTGAGCCAAGAATGGCAGTCGAACCTCACCGAACAATTCGAAGACCGAGAACTGGCCGCCCGCGTTGTTGATTTGAGAAGCCGGATCGAAAACCAGCGATTGCTGCTCATCATCGGTTGGATCTGGCGTCAAGATATCGCGGATCAAAGTTCCTGCGGCCCCTTCGTCTGTGGTGACAGGCAGAACGCCAAGAACGAGTGGATCAAAAATCGATTCACTGGTTTCTTCGCGATATTCAATGCCGCCAGCAAATCCAATTGCACCGCCCGGAAGCTCAAAAAAGCCGCCTGTATCGCCAGTGAAGATCGCATTAAAGACTAGCTGCTCCAGCTCGAACTCATTGACGGTGGTGGTTGTGATGAAATCAATCGCCTCCTGACTGATCGCCCCAACACCGCCAATGATATTGGCTGGACGGCACGTGCCATCGCCTGGGTTGAAGGTGAAGAAGCCCTGCTCTGCGAGCGGAATACCAAATGGCGTGGTAGCAGGCGCAGTTGGATCGATATCAGACCGACAAATTGGATTGCCGCTGATCGGATCAGAGATAACATCAATGGCCGCAAAGAAGCGATCCACGATCACGCGGTTCGCATCCAGTGTCGTTTGTTGGAAGTTGCCGTAATTGGCGCTCACTTCGTAACTCAAATGGTCGGTAAGATCGCCTTCGAAACCTCCGACAAACCGGAAGGTCTCAAATTCATTGCGATTGCGGTTTGGCCCCAAATCAATCGGGTCACGCGTGATATAGAAGCCATCGCCGCCGCCGAAGAACAGCGGCGCCACGAATTCCTGTAAATCAGGCGTGATGAACGGGTTGTCATCGCGAATTGTCAGCAAATCGTAGAACGTGTTTGGCTGAGCCTGAAATTCTGCCGAGTTGGAAACAAACTTACCTTCGAAGAAGAACCGCGCGGCTTCCGAAAATTCAAACGTCAGATTCGCATTGACTGACCAACGCTCTGTTTCTGGAATCAGCGAATTGGAATCGAAATTGTTCGCGATGCCGTCTCCACCAAACTGATTGAACAGCCCAGTGATAACGCCATCTTCAAACACAGTGAGGCTGCCATCAGCATTGATATTCGCACAGCCGCCGGCAAGGCCAAAGGCGCCAGGATTGAATGTGCTGTTAAAGCCAACCGAGGATTCCAGGCAATCCGCAATACCATTTCCATTGATATCAGGGCCATCGCTGAGGCCAATATCACCTGGCGCGATAACGCCGCCGGGAGACGACAATGAGAATACCGGATTGGTCGCAATGAACCGGCGCGGCGCACCAACAGACCGGTCAATCAAAGCCTGCTCAGCCGGTGTCGGCGTGATGCCGGGCGTCGTGAAAATTGCATCAAATGATCCTGTTCCCGGTACGGGGATCAGGAAGCCAGTTGGAAAACCACTGGCCCCAACTGCAAAAAAGCTCGCAAAGTTAGGTGTCGATGCAGCATCGATATCGCCGGATTGGAAAATCAATGCAGGGTTTACCTGATCATCGAACAAGCCGTTATTGGCGGAAAAGTCCCGCTCGCCAAATTGCAGCTCACTTCCGCTCGCATATTCAGCGGAAACGGTGAAATTACCGCGTCCATCGGCAAAATTTGTGCCCCATGTCAGATCGGCGTTGATCCGCCAGCTATCGCCGCGCGATGCCAGACCGGCTTGGATATTGCCTTCCAACCCTTCGAAATCTTCCTTGAGCACGAAGTTGACAACGCCGGTGACAGCATCAGCGCCATAAATCGAGGAAGCGCCGCCTGTTAGCGTTTCGACCCGCTCAATAAGGGCGCTGGGAATCGAGTTGATATCAACCGCTTGCTCACCAGCCACACCCGAAACATGCCGGCGACCATTGACGAGCACCAAGGTCCGATTGGAACCAAGTCCACGCAGGTTGAGGATTGATTGGCCAACAGCTTCTGAAAAGACGCCGTCAATTGAACCTTCTGCTGTGGTTGAGGTTGATAGCGCAGGAATATCACGCAGCACATCAACAACATCTGACGAACCGGTTTGCGTCAGCTCTTCTGAACCCAACGAGATAATCGGCGATGGCGCCCCAATATTGGGATCGCGCGCGATACGTGAACCCGTGACGATAATCGCCTGCTCCGCTTCGGCGGCCTCTGGCTCTGCAATGTCTACTTGTTCTTGAGCCTGTGCCGCAAACGGCATGGTGCTCGCGGCGGCCAATAAGATGGCCTGACTCGAAAGTTTGAATCGCAGCATAATTTCCCTCCTGCTTGCGTTGCGAATTGCAATCCAAATTTGCTGCGGTGCAACACAGAGTCAAGCAACAGTCGGTGGAGTCTGATAAAAAACTTTGGTCGCCTGCAATTTTGTTGCAAATTTGCCGTGGTGACCACGCGAAAAGATCAATCGCGCGGCTGCGACGCCATTCGAAACCAGATTGCATGTAAGGTTCGCCCGCAACCTCTTACGCGGGCAATCGCACACAATCCCGCGCCTTATCTGTTCGCAAGAAAAAGGTGGTGAGCCCTGCTGGGTTCGAACCAGCGACCTACTGATTAAAAGTCAGTTGCTCTACCGACTGAGCTAAGGGCCCACACATTGGCAAGGAATCGCGCCGTGATCGGCGCTGCCGGAGCGCTCCCCTAGGCATGGGCGATCAAACGGTCAAGACTGCTTCGTAATGGGCGGCAATAGTCGTGCGTTTATGCCTCTCAGCTGGCCGCGTTGGCAATTGCCAAATGCTCTGCAATTTCGCGGTTATTGGGCGCTCCTTCGCGCGCCTGAGAGAGCAGAGCGCGAGCTTCCCCGCGCTTGCCATTCTGCCACAATGCCCAGCCCAAGGTATCGAGAATTTCCGGACTGCTGGGCGCCAGCGCCAGCGCGCGCCGGCCCAATGCGATGGCAGCGCCATGTTCACCCAGCTTGATTTTCACGGCCGCTGCATTGTTGAGCAGCGCCGGATCATTCTTCCCATCACCATTGATCAGTGGCGAATAAATCCGATCCGCCTCCGCCCAATCGCCTGCGCGAATGGCCAAACCGGCATCGCGCATCGGCGCAGCAATAGATGGAGTGGCTTCGCGGCGGGCGAGCTGCTGACCAATCTGCTGCGCATCACCCTGCCCCGTTTGCTCTGCAAGGCGCAGCGCCAACAGCAAAGACCCGCCATCGGCCAGCGGATGATCGACAACCGGGGCAATCACATCCCAAGCTTCTTCAAAACGGTTTTGAGCCGCCAGATTTTCCGCCAGAACTCGGCGGGCAAGCGGATCGCCGTCGCTGTCTTCAAGATAATCCTGCAGAAACACGATCGCAGTGGCGCGCTGACCGCGAGCGGTTTCGATAAAGCCGCGGAGTCTTGAAAATTGGGGCCGCCGCAAAAACGCCGGGGGAACCTGTTCGATCAGCTCGTAAGCCTGCTGAAAATCGCCGCTATCATATGCGATCTGAGCCGCGAATAACTGCGCCACGGGATGCGCCGGGCCAACATTGTGGACCTTGGCAATCCAATTGCGCGCCTCCTCATCCTCGCCCTGATCGCGGGCGATTGCAGCCAATGCCAACATCGCCGTTTGATGGGTGGGCCGCGATTTTAACACCGCGCTGAAATGCGCTTTGGCCTGATCGAGGGACCGTTCACTCAAACGCATCTGCCCGGCGAGCACATGCGCTTCGAAAATGACAGAATCGCTGTTCAGGATTGGGGCCAGCCGCGTCATCGCTTCCTCGCGCCGCGCGCTCATCCACAAACGCTGCGCATCCATCGCGATCAGGCGCGCATCATCTGGAAAATCAGCGAGAGCCGCCGAGAGGCGATCAAAAGCGGGATCGATTTTTCCCTGAGCAAGCAATATCCCAATCGCAACTGAATGCGACAATGCGGTGTGCTGTTCAAGCGGCTGCAAAATTTCCGCGGCCCGTTCAAGCTTGCCCGCCGCAAAATATGCATCTGCCAATCGAATTTGGGCCAAGGCGCTGTGTTCCGATCCAGCGTCAACCTTTTGCAGCTCCGCAATGGCCCGATCTGGATTGCCCAGCGCCATTGAAATTTCTGCGATCAACATGCGAATTTCGGGATCGTTTGGATCCTGGCTCAACGCCTCGCTCGCAAAAGTCATCGCGGTGCGCGGTTCGCCAGCTGCGAAGGATTCCTGCGCCGCGGCAAACGGATTGGCCGGGGCGGTGTCACAAGCAGAAAGCGACAAAGATGCTGCCAAAACAATCGCCGAAACAAATTTTGGCGCAGGCAGCGTGTTTGAAAGTCGGATTGGCATGGCAAACGTCATAAACGCAGATGCTTAACAGCCCGTAGCCCGGCACAATCCGTCGGGTTTTCTTACAGGCGGGAAAAACGCCGAGCCCACGTTAACCATTGAAACCCGCAGTTAACTGGCAAAGCGCCGCCTTTGGCACGTGAATTGCTTCTCCAAAATTAACGAGTTTTGGGTGTCGATTTAGGGGCGCCCACACGCAACAGGGGGTAATTTATGTCAAAACTGCCAATCAAGGCCGCGACTCTTTTCGCAGCAGCATCCATTGGATTTGCCACGCCAGCTTCGGCATCAATCTTTGAATACACATTCGACAATGGCGATCTGTTGACGATCGACACCGATACTCAAACCGGCACCTGGGTCGGCAATGATATCAATGCGACCTTCACCAGTTCTGACCTTGCGAACTTTCAAGGCGGAGCAAACCCAAGCTTCACGGCGATGCTCGATTCACTCGACGGTACCCGAGTGATCCGCGGCAACACTATCGATGCTTCGGACAATCCGCGCCATCAGGAAAAACTGATTGTCGATGGCAACCGGTTCAACCTGTGGGCAAATTGGGGCAACCCAATTGTTCGCGGCGGTGGAGATTATGTTCGCTATTCAAATGGCTTCACCGAAGTTCCAGCGCCCGGCATGCTTGGCCTGTTGGCATTGGCGCTTGCCGCGCTTGGCCTGCGTCGCCGCCGCCGCAAAGTGTTTGCCGCTTAAAGTTCTTCCGAATTCAGTCGGAACCCGAAGACCCGGCCAGCGTGCCGGGTCTTTTCATTTGGGGCCGCGTTTCAGCCTGGCATTCAGCTGAGCGACGGTGAGCCCAGTGATCGGATCGCGCCAATCGCGCGCAATTTCCGCAGCCGGGCCAAGAACGAAATCCCGCTCACGAAAGCGTGGGTGCGGGATGCTAAGCCCAAAATCGGCAATCGCACCGCCGCTCCACAAAATGATATCCAGATCAAGCTCGCGCTCGCGCCATCTTTGCCCGCGCCGCTCTCTGCCAAAAACCCGTTCCACCCCGTGCAGCATCGCCATCATTGCATGCGGGGTTAGGTCGCTGGAAATGATCGCGGCGGCATTGGCAAATTCGCGCTGCGCAGGGCCAACCGGGCGGGTGCGCCAGATAGAGGACATTGCGCGCATTTCAGCGCCCCCAAATTCGATATAAGGGGCCGCCGCTTCCAGCGCGGCGCGCGGCGAGCCGTAGCGCGCATGACGCCGATTGCTGCCAAGGGCGATGAGATAGTGTTCGTTCAAATGTCTTCGGCAATCCGGCCGTAAAGCTGTGGGCGGCGATCGCGGAAGAAGCCCATGCCAGCACGATGTTTGGCCGCGCGGGCCAGATCAAGCGTGGCGACCAGAGCCCCGCTTTCATCAGCGCCAAACTGAGCGGCAAAATCGCCCCATTCATCGGCAATGAAAGAATGGCCATAAAAGGTTTGGCTGGCATCGTTGGGCCCTTCGGCGCCGATCCGGTTGGCCGCCATCACTGGCATGCAATTGCTAACCGCATGGCCGATCATCGCGCGGCGCCACATCCGGCTGGTATCAAGGTCGGCATCATAGGGTTCTGATCCAATCGCGGTGGGATAAAGCAGCATTTCTGCGCCCTTTAATGCCATCACACGGGCCGTTTCAGGATACCATTGATCCCAGCAGATCCCCACCCCGATCCGCACAGTGTCGCCATTATCGGCTGGGATGTCCCAAACCTTAAACCCATCATTGCCCGGTCTGAAATAGAATTTTTCCTGATAGCCTGGGCCATCGGGGATGTGGCTTTTGCGGTAGGTGCCGCTGATATCGCCATCGGGGCCGATCATCGCGATCGAATTGTAATAATGGTGCCCGTCCCGTTCAAAAAAACTGGTTGGGATGGCTACCTTCAACCGCGCCGCCAGCTCTCGCATCGCAATCACCGCCGGATGCGTGTTTGCCGGATGGGCCAGCGCAAACAGCGTCTCATCCTCGGTGCGGCAAAAATACGGCCCTGAAAACAGTTCAGGCGGCAGGATCAAACGCGCGCCCTTTTGCGCTGCCTCTTCGACCAAGGCAGCAACCGCAGCAATGTTTGCAGCAGGATCTTCGTTGCCAAGCGCCAGCTGGAGTGCAGCAACGGTGAGCGTCGTCATCTATCCGCCTTATGGCTTTATCAAAGGCTTCTATTCGGCCTTGCGGAACAGCAAGGTCATCCGGTCGCTTTCACCAATCGCCTCAAACTCAGCCGCGGTTTCTTCTCCGCCAGCAAAGCTGGGTGGAAGCGCCCAAACGCCGTTTTCATGCGTGGTGGGATCATTGGGGTTGGCGTTCAATTCGCTCGTATCGACAAGCTCAAAACCTTGCCCTTCGAAGAACGCGATCAGATCCGCTTCACGCAGATAGCCGCGATTGCCATCGGCGAATTCATCGCTCGCATCTGGCTGCGCGCGGTGCTGTACCACACCCAAAAGGCCATCGGGTTTTAACGCGCTGCGCAGTGCCGCAATCTCCGTTTCATCGATGCCCCAGCGTTTGAGATTGTGCATCATGCGCACGATCAACACGCGATCAACGGTGCCGTTGACCGTTTCAGGAATGGAATCGCCAAAATGAAATGGCAGCCGCTCTGCTGCAATGCCCAAGCTTTCAGATTGGGTTTGCGAAAAGCTGGCGGCGGATGCCTCAATCCGCGCGACAAATTCATCGCCTAAGCTTTCCCGCGCAGCGGACGGCGGGAAACTGACCGCGATATAATTGCCCGCATCGTTCACCAATGGTGCCAAGATCCGCGTGTACCAGCCACCGCCGGGCGCATATTCAATCACAGTATGATCAGGCTCAACCTGAAAGAAGCTGAGCGTCTCAGCCGGATTGCGGAAAGTATCGCGCGCCTTGTCTTCCGCGCGCAAATCCGATGCCAGCACCGTTTCAAGCGCTTCAGCAGCGGCGCTGGCCGTATCAGGTTCGCTTTCGCTCTCTGTGGCAGGCGAGCAGGCAGCGAGCGCAAATGCACCCACACATCCAAACAGAAACGGCTTGATCATCTCATTCTCCTATTCGCTTGCATTCATCCGCCGCGCAAAGCGCGATCAATCGGCTTTTCTAAACAGCAAAGTCATCCGGTCGCTTTCTCCGATGGCCAGATATTGCTCACGGTTTTCATCGCCAAAACGCAGCACCGGGGGCAAAGTCCAAACCCCGCCTTCCCAATCAGCCGGGTCATTGGGGTTGGCATTCACTTCCGAACTGTCGACCAATTCAAATCCGTTGATTTCGAACAGTTTAACCACATCGGCTTGGCGAACATAGCCTGGCGCTGGATTGACATCATCCCAGCTCGCATTGGCTTTCGCGCGGTGTTGAACAACGCCAACCAGCCCATCATCGGTCAACATGCCGCGAACCGAACGCAACACTTCATCGGCAACATTGCCATTGATAAGGCCGTGCATCGAGCGGAAGATCAAGACCCGATCAACCGATCCGGCAAAATCTTCGGGCACTTCATCGGTTTCAAACGCGATCGCCTCTTCGGCTTCGACGTCCATCATTTCTACGATCGCATCCTGAAAACGCTCGGTCCACGCCTTTGACCGCGCTTCCGCTGCGCGATTGGGATAGGCCCGTCCGTCGCTATCGCGGTTGATCGCGATGTAGGTGCCTTCTTCGATCACATAGGGGGCCAGCACGCGGGTGTACCAACCGCCGCCCGGGCCATATTCAGCCACGACATGATCGGGTTCAACCTGGAAGAAAGCGAGCGTTTCTGCCGGGTTGCGATATTGATCACGGGCGCGATCTTCGTCGCGGCGTTCATGCGCTAGCACCTGTGCCAAAGCATCCGATGCACCGTCATGATCATCGGCAAAAGCTGGGGCTGAAAGGGAAAGCGCGGCAATTCCAGTTAGCGCGCCGATCAAAGCAAGGTTCAGAGTTTTCATGAAAGAGTTGTCCTCTCCAGTGGGGATATATTGCCAGTCATTAGCTCCAGATTGCGCGAACACAAGCGGCGGATCGACAGACAGACGATGACAATCCGGCAGTGCATTCCTATTTCCATGCCCAAGACAAGGAGTTTTGAACGATGAATCAAGCAATCATAGCCGGCGGATGCTTCTGGTGCACCGAGGCAGTGTTTCGCGATGTTGTGGGCGTGAGCGAGGTAGAATCGGGCTATATCGGCGGTGAAAAACCCAATCCGACATACAAGGAAGTGTGCTCTGGCACGACCGGCCACGCCGAGGGTATCCGTGTAACATTTGATCCCGCCACAATCAGTCTTCCCGAAATCTATGATGTGTTTTTGGGCACGCATGATCCAACCCAGCTAAACCGCCAGGGCAATGATGTTGGCACCCAATATCGCAGCGCGATTTTTCCGCTGGATGATGCCCAGCGCGCCGAAGCACAGGCGGCGATTGCGCGGTGGAATGCCGACAATGCCGGAGAAGCCGTGACCACGATTGAAGGGCCCGCTGAGTGGTTCTCTGCCGAGGGGTATCATCAGGAATATTGGGAAGGCGAAGGGCAACGCAATCCCTATTGCCAGGCGACCATCCCACCCAAACTGATGAAGCTTCGCAAAAGCTTCCTATCCAAGGTCAAAAACTGAACCCTTGCCATGCCGCAATTGACGCGCGCCTATACCAGCGATCATCAGGTTCAGCCCGATGGATCCGTGCGCTTTGGCTGTTCTAATGATCAGCACGAATGGCCTTGGCTGAACCTGCCAGCGCAGCATCCATTGGTGATTCAGACGCAAAATTTCTGGACCAGTGTGGGCGCGACGGATGCGCTTGGCACGCGCGATGAGAGCAAATGGAGTGCGCTGACCTGGACCGATTGGCATCTGGGAGAACCACAATCGGGCCAGGCCGTATCGGGGCATTTTGTGCCGTCCGGCGATGAAGATGAAATCGCGTTCTCAACCACACTGTTTGATGCGCAGGATCGCTTGATTGTCACCATGAATGGCAAGGGAGTGATCTTCCGCAATCGCAATTTCGAAACCTGGCGCGAAGGGTCTAAAAAGCAGGCGAGAAAACAGACCACACCGCCAGCAGGTTTTGCCTACGCAACGCGCGCAATGCTGGACCTGCCGCCGCAGGAACCGCCGCTGCTTGCCCCGCTTGGCATTGATGATAGCGGGCGATTGAGCACAGCTGCGCTGATCACCAAAGAAAACGGATTGATCCCCGGACATCCTTATTTCAGCGGATCGGGAGACCATGTGAACACCCCGCATCTGGCGGAGATCGGCAGGCAGGTTGTGAGCTTGCTAAACCAAGGGCGCAGTCCGGTCATCAATTTCGGCGAAATGGACATGCACCGATATATTGAGCTGGGCACCGCAATTGACATCGTGATTGACCAGCACAGCGAATGCGCGGCCAATTTGGCGATCCATCAACTCGGCAAATCCTGCGCCACGATCACGATGCGCTGGGCTGCCGGTTAGTTTTTGATCCAGCGCCCTACAAAAAATCCATCAAGGCCGCCCTCTTCGGCCAGCATTCCGGGATAGGTGCGGACCCATCCTGTTTGCGAAGGTTCGACCCCGCGCGGCAATTCATCAGCATGAATGGGTGCAAGCGAGAGGTCCAATTCCTGCTCGATCCAGCCAACATGCTCTTCCCCCTCTTCGTGTTCTAACGAGCACACAGCATAGACCAAAGTGCCGCCTGGTTTCAGCCATTGCGCCGCCTTGGCAATCAGCGCCCGCTGTATTTCGGCCATCGCCCGAACATCGTCTGCGCCAATGCGGTGCAGCACATCGGGATGGCGGCGACAGGTCCCTGTGGCAGTGCATGGAGCATCGAGCAGGATCGCATCAAATTGATGCTTTGGTTCCCACTTCAGCGCATCAGCGCGCACCGGCGAAGCTTTCAAACCGGTCCGTTTGAGATTCTCTTTGAGCAGGCCAAGCCGCCTTTTGCTGAGATCAAGCGCGGTCACGTTCCAGCCGGCGGACGCCAATTGCATGGTCTTGCCGCCGGGCGCCGCGCACAAATCCAGCGCATGGCGATTGTTCCCCTGGCCCAGCATGCTGGCGGGCAATTGCGCCGCCAGATCCTGTACCCACCAATCGCCCTGAGCAAACCCGGCCAAGCTTTCGACCGCGCTGCCACGCGGCAATCGAAGGTGTCCGGCCCAATGGCTGGTCGCGCTGAGGGCAACCGCGCTCTGCGCAGTCTGGCCAACATCTTTAAGCCGCAAATCCAATTCGGGCGGAGCGGCCAAACCCTTCGCGATGTCCGGGCCGCGATCTCCCCAGCGATCCCTCACTGCAGGTGGCAATGTCGGCGCAGCGGGCAATTGCGGCTCACGCTTCATCAGCGCGGAAAACACACCATGCGCCAATCGGCGCGGCCCAGCCGCCAGCAAGGGCAGACCCGTTGCGATCACCGCATGGGGCGGCGTTTCCAGCCTGAGAGCCTGCGCCAACATCATTCGCAAAACATTGCGCGGTTTGGCCCCTTCGGGCAGCTGTTTCTTGGTTGCGCTGTCGATCAGTCCGTCGATGTCTGTGAGCCAGCGTAAAGCCTCACTCACAATCGCTCTCGCCAATGCCCGATCAGCGCCTTCGCGCACGGGGCGCAATGCCAGCCCTTCAACTTGTTCCAATGTTTCGCCCTTGCGCAAAACCGCATCGAGCATGTGCAGCGCGGCGCGGCGCGCGGGGAGTCCTGATATACCGGGCATATTGTTGAGCCGCGTAGCGGGACTTGAAACCAAGCGCCAGCACGCGCATGTTCAATCCGCGATGACTAAACAGAAATCTGAAGCGGCCAAAGCCTTCACCAAGCCTGCGCATTGGAGCAACGATCCCGCACCAAAGCCGCAGGCGGTCGATCCGATGAAGGATGAACCGCGCGAGCTGTCCCCCACGCGCTATGGCGATTGGGAGCGTGAAGGGATCGCGTGGGATTTTTAAATTGCGCAGCGCCGATACGGGCACGCGCTATCCCCGCTCAAGCGACTTAAAGGCAGCGTCAAAGCTTCCTAAATTCCACCTTCAACCCGTCTTTCGGTTGCGGGATTGGCCATGGCTGCCACGCTGGATCATAGCCTTCTTCAAGCACAATCTCATAACGTTGTAGCAGCTGCACCAGCAGCACTTTGATCTGCATATAGGCAAAATGCAGCCCCAGGCACATATGCGCGCCGCCGCCAAACGGCATCCATGCATATTTGTGTCGGGCTTTCACCTTGTCCGGCGTGAAACGCATCGGATCAAAGGTAAGCGGATCATCCCAATATTCTTCGCTGTGATGCGTCCAATGGACATTGATGCCCACATGCGCGCCTGCCGGAATCCGGTATCCGCCGAATTCAAATTCGCGCAAAGCGCGGCGCGGCATCGATGGAACGGGCGGAAGCATCCGCAGCGATTCTTTAAATGCCATTTCGGTCAGCTCAAGCTTGCCCAGATCATCATAATCGAGCGGACGCGGCTCTCCCGACGCATCAGGCCCGCCGGTCACCGCAATAATTTCATCGCGAATCTTGGCCTGCCATTCAGGGTTCTTGCCGAGCATATAGATCAGCGAGGTCGCGCTGGAGGTGATCGTGTCATGCGCGGCCATCATCAGGAAATTCATATGATCGACCACTTCATCGACCGGCAGCAATGATCCATCTTCGCGGGTCGCGGTTGCGAATTGGCTGAACATATCCTGCCCGCCGCCCTCTTTGCGGCGGCGATGCGTTTCTTTGGTAAAGTAATCGACCAAAAAGGCCCGGCCATCGACCCCGCGCTTCATCTTGGTGAAAGGCAGCGGCTTGCGCACCGCCGCCACAGATGCCTGAACCATATCCACAAATGCAGTGTTGATCTTATCTGCCTCAGGCCCCCATTCGATCCCGATAAAGCTGTCTGCCGCCAGATCGAGCGTCAATTTCTTGATCGCGGGATTGAACAGCATTTTTCCTTCCCAGCCAGCCACTTCGCGCGCGATGCCGGTGTTCAGCGATCCCGCATAATGGCGCATCGGCCCCGGCTTAAACGCAATCGACAAAGCACGCCGATCCACCCGGTGATGATTGAAATCGATCAGCATCAAACCGCGCGGGAACAGCTGATCAAGAACCGGACCCCAGCCCTGCTCGCTCGAAAACAGCTTGTCCCGGTCCATCATCACCAATTCATTGGCTTCTGCACCGAACAGAACGATATTCCAGCCGCCAAAGGCATGGTTTTTGTAAACCGGGCCATAAGTGTCGATCATCCGCTTCGTAAATGCGTGCGGATCGGCCAACACCTTAAAGGTCGTGCCAAAAATCGGGATGCCGCGCTCACCGGGAATATGCGCCAGTTCGGCATCTGACGGATTGCCTTCAGTCCAATGCTGAGGCTCCGCAGATTTATTGTTGCCGGTTGTGGGGTTTGGCTCGGCCAGGGTCGCCATAGGATATGTCCTGATTAAGGTTCGGATTTACAACTAATAGTCTTATAGAACTGCCTCAGGATCAAATCCAACCAGAAAGTTCGCGGCGGATAATCGTGTCCAGCATGACCATACCGGCTTCGGAGGTGTTGAGACAGGAAAGAACAGCGAATTCTTCGCCGCCAGCATCAACAAATTGACTCTTCCCCTCGATTGCCAATTCTTCGAGTGTCTCGACACAATCGGCGGCAAAGCCAGGGGCTGCTATGGCGAGCCGTTTTGTGCCTCTTTCCCCCTCATCGGCCAGTGTCGCATCGGTGGCTGGTTCCAGCCATTGCGCCCGGCCAAATCGCGATTGAAAGCTTGTTTCAATTCGCAAATCCGCGAAATCTCCGTTCTGCGATAGGCGTTGGCTCAGCAAGCGCGCGGTTTTGCGGCAGTGGCAATGATAGGGATCGCCCAGCTCTAGCGTGCGCTGAGGCATCCCGTGAAAGCTCAACAGCAAAACTTCCGGCGTGAAAGAAAGCGCGCTCAATTGACCGGTCAGATCACGCGCCAGCGCATCGATATAGGCTGGATCATCATAATATGGGGGCAATGTTCGAAGGCTCGCCTGCCAGCGCTGATCGGCGAGCGTTTGCGCCGCCTGATCGACCACGGTGGCTGTCGTCGCTGCGCAATATTGCGGATAGAGCGGCGCCAGCAATATCCGATCGTATCCGGCGTTTTTTAGCGCGGCAATCTGATCGGGGATCGATGGATTGCCATAGCGCATGGCATACCGAACATCGATTTCTGCGCCCAGGCGCTGCTGCATCGCCTCTGCTTGCTGCCGGGTGATCACCGCCAGCGGCGATCCCTCCTCGGTCCAGACTTTGGCATAGGCTTTCGCGCTCTTTTTGGGCCTGGTGTTGAGGATAATGCCGCGCAGGATCGGTTGCCACACCAAGGTTGGGATTTCGATTACGCGGCGATCGGACAGAAACTGTTTGAGATATTTGCGAACCGCGCTGGGGCTGGCCGCCTCGGGCGTTCCCAAATTCACCATGAGCACGCCAATTTTGCCTGATGAAACAGGCGTATGATCAGCCGGAAGGTCGTGTTCTTGCCAGGTCATAGACCGTCCGAAAATAGGGGCAGGCGGCGCAATCGCAATCCGGTCGCCGAATGCAGCGCGTTGGCGATGGCCGGGGCGACAACCACCGCGCCCAATTCGCCGGGATCGAAAGGTGCCGCTTGGCCGGGCATAAATTCAATCGCAATGTCGGGGCTGTCTGCCAGTGTTGGCAGCCCCAAATCCTTTAGGTCAAAGGTGTTGGGCAGACCCGCGCGGTAACGCAGCGAATTGCCCAGCGCCTGTCCCAGGCCGAAAATCAAACCGCCCTCTATCTGTTGGCGGGCGATATCCAGATTGATGATCCGGCCGATATCGACCGCAACAGAAAGCTGGGTCACCCGCACTCCGCCTTCGCCCCGGCGGGCGGTTGCGATGCACGCGATCCGGCCCCCGGAAATGGAATCACCCATCCGGTGGCAGGCCAGCCCTTGGCCGCTTTGGTCGCCGCCGCCGCCCCATTGCGCCATCTGTGCGGCGCGTTGGAGGCACGAGGCAAGGCGCACATCATCGCCCAACATAGCCATGCGAAAGGACAGCGGCTCTCGCCCGTATTCGCTGGCGATTTCATCGATGAAACTTTCTGTCGCAAACGCCGTATATTGATCGGCATTGCCGCGCATTCGCCCGGCCGGCAGGCCGGTTTCCACCGGCACATGGTCCACGATCACGCTGGGGATGGCGTAAGCCGGAACCGCGCCTGCGCAGGCCATTGCATCTTTCTTCCCAGAGGTCTCGCGAATGGCAGACCAACTGGTGCGATTGCCAAACAACCTATGGCCAAATTCAAGATTTCCCGGCGGGCAGGCGATGCGGGTGCGCAGCCCATCAATGCGGCCTGAATTGTCCTGAGCCAATTGCGCGCCCAGCAGCATATAGGCCGGGATCCGGGGCCGGGATCGCAAGGTTTCCTCTCGCCGGGACCAGATCAATTGCACCGGCCGGCCATGCGTACTGGCCACTTCGCGAGCGATCAGCGCAATCTCGATCGCGTGATCATGTTCCAATCGGCGATCAAAACTGCCTCCAGCAGGCATCGGATAAAGCGTCACGTCCTCTGGCGCGATATCAATCGCGCGGGCGGCGGCAATGCGGGCTTGCTCTGGCGCCTGGGAGGCCATCCACAGTTCCAACGTGCCATCTTCAAATCGCGCAGTGGCGGTGGCCGTTTCAAGCGGCGCAGCAATCGCGGGTTCAACTTCATAGCGGCGGCCCATATCTATGCGGGTCATGCCCTCTTCGCCAAAACCCGTTTCGGCGATGCGGTATGAATCGCCACCTGTCACCGCGGCATCCAGCCGGGCCGCAACATCATCACTGTCGACAGTAAATTCGGCAGTGAATTGCGGTTTCATCGCCTTGAGCGCGCGCTCCGCCGCCCACCAATTTGACGCCGCAACTGCTAGCCATCTTTTGCCCTCGATGACGCTGATGATTTCCTGGCTTTGCTTCAGATCAAAACCGGTCATTTCCGATTTGTCGATCGGGCCGTGCCGAATCGCAACATAGGCCAAGCCGGGCAGCCGAATATCGCCAGCGAATTGGAAAGTTCCGTCGACCTTGGATGGCAGATCAAGCCGGGGGAATGCCGTACCCGCCTGATCGGTTTGATCGGCCTGTCCTGAACGCGCTGTTGCCTCATCGGAAGGCGGATCAGGCCGCAATGGCGGCGGATCAGGTGGGGACTGCTCAGCAGCCTCGGCGGCGAGCTCGCCAAAGGTCAAATGCTGTTCACCTGCGCGAACAAACCCGCGTTCAACCTCGCATTCTTCCCATGCAATGTTCCACCGCGCCGCCGCGGCCTTGGCCAGCATCGCCCGCGCACCAGCCGCCGCCGCGCGGCATGGCGCTTCGAATGCAGCCAGCGCAGTTCCATCGGCAGTGCCGCAGAACCGCGCATCTTCGGCGAAACGTTGTGCCAAAAGCGTGTCCGTGGTTTCAGACAATCCCTGCCCAAGCCCATCCCACAAGGGCGCCCATTTTTGCGCCAAGGGCACATTGGCATAGGCGCCGCTTACGGGGGCCGGTTCAACCGCAATCTGGCGCCAATCCGCGCCCAGTTCATAGGCGATAATCTGCGGGAGTATCGTTGTTATCCCTTGACCCATTTCAAGCTGCGGCACCGCAACCGTAACAACGCCATCTTCCGCTATCTTAAGCCACGCATCGAAAGCATGTTCTTTGTTGCTGACAACCAGCGGGCTGGGAAACGTGCGTGGGTAAAATGTCCAGGCGACCACCAAGCCGCCGCCAATCGCAGCTCCGGTCAACAGCCCGCGACGCGTCACCCCCATAACTTAGCCCGCCTCCACTTCGATCCACTTGGCAAGCTGTTTTGCCACATGGTGGAAAGCTGCGCCATCATCGCCATCGTCCAGAGCGACCGGCTTACCCGCATCACCAGATGTTCTGATTGGCATGCTCAGAGGGATGCGGCCCAGAAAAGGAATGTCGAGCCGCTGCGCAAAATGTTCAAAGCCGCCTGAGCCAAACGGATCGCTCAATTCGCCGCAATGCGGGCAGGTGTATCCGGCCATATTCTCAACCAAGCCGATAATTGGGACATTGCCGGTTTCGAACAATTGCCCGGCCCGCGCCGCGTCAATCAACGCCAAATCTTGCGGTGTGGAGACCAGAATCGCCCCATCGGGTTTGTGCTTTTGCAACATAGACAATTGCACATCGCCTGTACCCGGCGGCAAATCTATAAGGAGAATATCGGTTTCCCCCCATTCTGCATCGATCAATTGGTTGAGCGCGTTGCCAGCCATCGGCCCGCGCCACGCCAGCGCCTGAGCCGGTTTGGCCAAATTGCCCATCGACAGCATCTTTATGCCATGCGGGCTCATCAGCGGCATCAAGGTTTGATCTTCGGCAATGGGTCGATCGTTCTCGGTATCCAGCATTTTGGGCTGCGACGGCCCATAAATATCGGCGTCGACCACCCCGACCTTGTGCCCCATTTGATGCAAGGCGATGGCCAGATTTGTGGTCAGCGTTGACTTGCCGACGCCGCCTTTGCCTGAACCAATCGCAATCAATCGCCGCTTGGCCCGCTCCCCCATCAAGGCAACACGCACATCCTCAATCCCATCGAGAACGCCCAGCGATTCTTGGATCTTTTCTTCAAATACGCGGCGCTGACCCGGCGTCATCCCATTGGCATCCGCCACCACAACCGCGCGCCCGACCACCATCTTCGCAGATTTGATCCGCGCGGCCAGATCATCATCCAAATCCGCCTGCAAAGCAGCCAGCAAATGCCCCTGATCATCGGCAGAATGTGTCTTGTCATTCATAAAGATTGGCCTCTAGCAGCAATTTCACAAGCGCCACCCCTGTTTTTCGCTGAGCGCATCCCTATAAGGAGGTTATGCAGATTTTCGACCGTTTTAGAGAACGTTTTGGCTTGAGGGCCATTGGACTAGCTATGGCCGGCAAAAAGAGCCCTTGGGGCAGCAATGGCGGCGGCTCGGGAGATGGCGAAAAGCCCTCCACCGGAGCAGGAGATAAAGGCGGAGGCGACGGCGGGCCGCGCAATCCGTGGTTGCCGGGCGGCGGGGATGACAAACGTCGTTCAGCCAGCATCGAAGATATCTTCAAAAATCGCGGACCGGAAGGCCCGCGCAATCGCGGAGGCGGCCCGGGCGGTCCCAACTTCCGATTGCCAGAGCGCCCTGGAGGCAAAAGCTGGATGCCGATCCTGGTGGTGCTTGCCGGCCTGGCTTGGCTGGTCTTCAGTTCCGCACATTTGATCCAAGAAAAAGAACAAGGCGTGGTCAAGACACTTGGCAATTACAGCCGCACCCTTGGACCGGGCCTGAAGTTCACCTTCCCTTACCCGATTGAAAGCATCGATATCGAAGATGTTCAGGGCGTGCGTGCGCTTAACATTCCGGGCACCGGAGAGAGCGCTAAGCTGATCCTCACCGGAGATCAGAACCTTGTCGATCTCAACTATATCGTGCGTTGGAACATCAACAATCTTGAAGATTACAAATTCCGCCTCGCAGAGCCGATTGAAACGGTAAGCGAGGTTGCCGAAGCGGCGATGCGCGCATCGGTCGCTGAAAAAAGCTTGGACGATACGTTTTCTGGGCAAGGCCGGGCTGAAATCCAACTGGCAGTGCGCGAAAGAATGCAGGAAACGCTCGACACTTATGGCGCTGGCATTGCCGTGCTGGGTGTTGAAATCGATCGGTCTGATCCACCAGACCAAGTTGTCGACGCTTTCCGCGATGTTTCGGTTGCGGAACAAAACGCCGATGGCGCGCGCAACCAAGCGCAAGGTTATGCGCAGCAGCGGCTCGCGCAGGCACAGGGTGAAGCCGAAGCCTTCGACAAGGTTTATGAAGAATATCGGCTGGCCCCGCAGGTGACCCGCCAACGGCTTTATTATGAAACCATAGAGCGCGTGCTGGCGCAAACTGACAAAACCATCATCGAGGCCGATGGCGTCACGTCATATCTGCCGTTATCCGAAGTGCAACGCAGAACGAGCCAATCCGCTCAACCGGCCGAAGTGGTTACCGCACCAACACCGGCGCAGGGGAATTAATCATGGAAAGTTTTTTCTCAAAATATCGGATGCCGATCATTGGAATGGCGATTGCAGCGGTGGCGCTTTCGATGAGCGTTTATGTTGTAAACGAAGAAGAGCAGGCCGTGGTGTTCCGCACCGGGCAGGCGGTTGGCGTGGTCAACACACCTTCGCGTGAAGACACGCATGGCGCCGGATTGTATCTGCGCATTCCGATAATTCACACCGTGCAGAAAATCGAAAAGCGTCTGCTGGATCTTGAGATGACGGATGAAGAAGTCCTCTCAAACGATCAGCAACGCTTGCTGGTTAATGCCTATGCGCGGTTCCGCATCGTTGATCCTGTTCGCATGGTGCAGCGCGCCGGCGACACCGACGGCGTTCGAGACGCGCTTGAGCCGATCCTTAATTCTGCGCTCCGCCAAGAACTGGGCCGCCGCACATTCCAAGCGATGCTGACGGCAGAACGCGGTCCAGCTTTGGCGAATGTCCGCACCAATCTTGATCGTGAAGCCCGCCAATATGGCGCCGAGGTGATCGACGTTCAGATCAAACGCACCGATCTTCCCGAAGGTGCGCCCTTGGAATCGGCGTTCCGGCGGATGGAAACCGATCGTGAACGGGAAGCCCGCACAATCCGTGCACAGGGTGAACGCGATGCGCGGATTATCCGTGCGGAATCGGATGCTGAGGCCGCGCAAATTTATGCCGCTAGCTTTAGCAAAGATGCGACATTTTACGACTTTTATCGCGCAATGCAGAGCTACGAACAGAGCTTTGCCAAGGGCGACGGTCGCGGTGACAGCTCATTCGTATTGTCTGCAGATAACGAATATCTGCGCCAATTCCGCGGGCAGCGCTAAGCCTGCCTAAGGGTAAAACCGAACGATATGGCGGATACTGCCAGTCGGGCCTGTCCGACGAAGCGTTGATGGAACTCCGCCGACTACATTTGTCGTTCAATTGCCGTTAAGTGCGGATTGGCGCATGATAGAGCGGTAAAGAAATGCAAATTCGAGGTGTTTTGAATGCATCTCATACGAAAGATAAGGAACGAGAGGACGTGAGCAACGTGCGGTATGTTTATGGACTAACAAGTGCGCTTTTGGTTGGCGGAGCAGCGATTTCGCTGATCACTGGCCAACCTGCAGGCGCGCAGGTTGCACAAAATGATGATCGGGTGATGAGCCGGGTTGTTCCTCAAGCGGGTGCACCAGCAAGCTTCGCCGATTTGACCGAGCAATTGCAGCCCGCGGTTGTAAACATCGCGACCCGTCAACGGGTAGAAGTGCAAAGCCGCAACCCATTCCAGGGCACGCCATTTGCCGAATTGTTCAACCGCCGCCGCGGCGATGATCAAGAACCGCAGACCCGCGAAGCACAATCGCTGGGTTCAGGCTTCATCATTTCATCCGATGGCTATGTCGTGACCAACAATCACGTGGTCGCGCCAGACAATCGCGCAACATTGGAAGAAATCACCATCACGATGCCTGACGGCACCGAATTTGAGGCTGAACTGGTAGGCGCAGATGCCGCATCGGATCTCGCGGTGTTGAAAATTCAATCGAACGACGAATTCCCGTTTGTGAAATTTGGCGATTCCAGCGCCGCGCGCGTTGGCGATTGGGTGGTCGCGATCGGCAACCCATTTGGCCTTGGCGGTACAGTGACCAGCGGCATTGTTTCGGCTGTGCTGCGCAACACCGGCCAGGGCGGAGCGTATGATCGCTTCATCCAAACCGATGCGAGCATCAATCGCGGAAATTCGGGCGGTCCCTTGTTTGATATGCAAGGCAATGTGATCGGCATCAACAATGCGATCTTCTCCCCTTCGGGCGGAAGTGTGGGCATTGGCTTTGCCATCCCAGCCGAAATCGCCGCGCCGATTGTTGAACAATTAAGAGCTGGCCAAGAGATTGAGCGTGGCTTCCTGGGTGTAAGCATTCAGCCGGTTGATGATGATCTGGCAGACTCGCTAGGGCTTCAGCGCAATCGCGGTGAGTTTGTGCAGAGTGTTCAAGAAGATGGCGCCGCTGCCGCCGCCGGCATTCGTGCCGGCGATGTGGTGCTGAGCATCAATGGTCAGGCTGTGACCAATGAGCAGACGCTGTCATTCCTGGTCGCCAATATCGCGCCGGGCACCCAAATCCCGGTTGAGCTGCTGCGCGAGGGCGAACGCCGAACTGTCAACGCGACAGTGGGCAAGCGCCCAACCGACGAGGAATTGCGCCAACAGCAATTGTTCGATCCCGATTCGGAAGAGGAACTGACGCCAGAGGAATCCGACGGCACGATCGAGGAAAAACTGGGCCTTCAAGTGCTCTCGCTCACAGGAACAATCGCTCGCCAGCTCGGCGTTGATGAAGACACAACCGGAGTGGTGATTGGCGCGGTTGATCCAAACTCGGATGCAGGCCGTAAGGGTCTGCGCCGCGGGGACATCATCCTGTCAGCCAATTATGAAGCGATCACCAGTATTGAGGATCTGAGCGGACATATTGCAGATGCCGAAACTGCTGAGCGCGATGCCTTGCTGCTGCGCATTCAGCGCCGCGGACAATCACCGCGTTATGTGCCGGTGCGGCTGCGATAATTCAACACAGATAATTGCAATCAAACGAATGGGCTCCGCAGCGATGTGGGGCCCGTTTTCTATTGCGTATTGCGATGGGGAGGCAGCAAGCCAGCGTGCAGTGAGGCATCGAGCCCATGCTAATTGGTCTGCGGCTGATTGCCTTCTTCGCCAAATTCCTCCAGCCGCGCCGGTGAAGGCGGCTGCGGTTCGATCGGCAAATCATTGGGCGGTGCGCCGGGCTCTGGCGGGATCGCTTGCCCTGTCGCCTGTTCAAGAAAATCCTCGCTCGCCGCGGGCGGCGGTTCAGTGCCCACCGCTGGGCCCTGCTCTCCATCGACACCAAACGGCAAGCCATCTTCTGGATCGCGCCGCCCCGGTTCAATCAAATTGCCCTGTTCATCGATGAAGTAATAATCATCCGGATTGCCAAACAGGAATTCTTCATCGGGTTCACGCTGCCATTCGGGCAGCTCCACATCTGTGTTGAATTCTTCGACCGGCCGATCTTTCACGGCAAAGCGCATATAGGCTGCAAAAGCGCGCGCGGGTGAACGCCCGCCTTGGAGGCCGGAGACCCGCCGCGCATCATCGCGGCCCATCCACACGCCGGTTGTAATGCCGGAGGAGAAACCGACGAACCAGCCATCCTTGTTCGAACTGGTGGTTCCCGTTTTGCCCGCAACCGGACGGCCGATCTGCGCGGCTTGGCCCGTTCCGCTCGCCACGGCGGTTTGCAACAGATCGGTGATACCTGCGGCGACATAATCGGGCACCAAAGAAATCGCGCGCGGTTTTTCGTGTTGGTAGATCAGCTCCCCATCGGCGGTCGTGACGCGGGTAATGCCAAATGGTTCAACCGCATTGCCGCCCGCAGAAATTGCGGCAAAGGCGCGGGTCATGTCGAGCAGCCGCACCTCGGATGATCCCAGCACCATAGAGGGAAAGGTGGAAATCGGCGTGGAGATGCCAAATCGGCGGGCCATTGAGGCAACAGTGCCAAAGCCCACTTCATTGCCCAATTGCGCTGCCACGGTGTTGATCGAAAACGCAAATGAGGTGCGCAAATTGGTTTCACCGATATTGCGCCCGCTGGAATTGCGCGGGCTCCAACCATCAATGGTGACCGGCGTATCAACCACCCGATCATCAGGAATATAGCCCGCCTCAAGCGCGGCGAGATAGACAAACAGTTTCCACGAAGAACCCGGCTGCCGCAGCGCATTGGTGGCGCGGTTGAAATTGCTTTCAACGTAATCGGTGCCGCCCACCATCGCCAGAATTGCGCCATCGCGATCGACACTCACTAGCGCGCCTTGCACCCCATCGGGTGTGTTCGCTTCGATAGAGGCGGTCGCCTCGCGCTGCATATTGACATCAAGTGTGGTCCACACTTCGATCGGGGCGAAGGTTTCCGGCAACAAGATATCGAGCTGCGGCAGCGCCCAATCGGTGAAATAGCGCACCGAATTTTGGCCGCCCTGTTGCCGCAAATTGACAGCGCTGACATCGACCGAAGCTTGCTCCGAGGTGATAAAGTTCTGCTCTCTCATCAGCCGCAGCACCACTTGCGCACGGTCAACCGCCGCCTGCACATCGGCGGTCGGCGAATAGCGGCTTGGCGCCTTCACCAGACCCGCAATGATAGAGGCCTCCGCCACGCTCAATTCGCGCGCTGGATGGCTAAAGAACTTGCGGCTCGCGCTGTCGATTCCATAGGCGCCGCCGCCAAAATAGACCTTGTTCAGATATAGCTCGAGAATCTCTTCCTTCGAAAACCTCCATTCAAGCGCCATCGCAAGAATGGCTTCGCGCGCCTTACGATCGAAAGTGCGATTGGAATTGAGGAACAGATTGCGCGCCAATTGCTGGCTGATCGTGGAGGTGCCGCCAATCCGATCGCTGCCGGTTACCCCTTCGATAATCGCACCGGTCGTGCGGACCGGATCGATCCCGTAATGCGAGAAATACCGCTTATCTTCGACCGCGATCATCGCATTGGTCATATTGGTTGGGATTTCATCGTAATCGAGCCATTCGCCAAAGCTTGGCCCCAATTCGACAATCTCTGTTCCGTCGCGCGCGCGCACAAGAATGGTCTGTGCGTTTTGTGTCGCTTTAAGCTGGTAAAAACTGGGTATCGAGCGCGCAGCAAAACCAACCGCCACCGCCAGAAAAATGAGGCCCAGTACCGCGAACCCCGTGCCCCAAACAAAGAACCGTTTCAGCCACACGCGAAAGCGCGATGGTTGGGCCGATTTCTTGGATGCAGCGCCTGACTTGCGCTTGCGACCAGAACCGCTGCTGGCACGCCGATCGCTGGCCGCGCGGCGGCTGCCTCGCTTGCCTTTGTTTTGCAGACGGTCGCCCCGCTTCGACATAATCGGTTCAGTCTAACCCTTTTGACCCACAATCCCGCTTCTGCATTGCATAAACGACTTCTAACCCGGCGTGAACGGACACCGCCGCCATCTCACCGGTTTTGGCGCATCGTGCAAATTGCGATCTAGTTTTCACCCTCGCCGCTATTCCCAGCTTTATCGAAATTCAGCGCGGCGGAATTGATGCAATAACGCATCCCGCCCTGATCGGATGGCCCATCGGGGAACACATGGCCCAAATGGCCGCCACATGCTGCACACAGCACCTCGGTGCGGATCATGCCGTGGGCCGTATCGCGGCGTTCCTCCACCGCTTCGCCGGCTGCAGGTTTTGTAAAGGCAGGCCAGCCGCAGCCAGAATTGTATTTCGCATCGCTGGCAAACAGATTTGTACCGCAACCCGCGCAAGTATATTCGCCCGCATCATAATGCTTGTCATATTCGCCAGTGAATGCGCGTTCGGTCCCGGCTTCTCTCAGCACATGATATTGCTCAGCAGAGAGCTTTTCGCGCCATTCGCTGTCGGAAAGGGACTTGGGGTCAGATGTCATTCGGGGTCTCCTCTATCACCGGACCTGCCGCGATCAGACACGTTCTGTCACGGTCAGCCATCAACCAGTGCATAATGCGGCGGCGGCTTGATCACATCCATGCGCTCTGTGAGCAATGGGCGGAAGCTCGGGCGACTTTTGAACACAGCATACCATCCGCGCGTTTGCTCGTGGCCATTCCAGTCGATCCCACCAAGATAATCTGCGACGGAAATTTGCGCCGCAGCTGCCAGATCGGCCATGCTCATGGTTGAACCCGCCAGCCATGGGCGGTTGTCAATCAGCCAATCCATGTAATCGAGATGCCCATGCGAAAGCTTCATCGCTTGGCGCAGCACTTTGCTGTCTGGCGGTTGCCGCAAAACGATCCGCTTTTTCATCCGCTCGCTCAGCAACGGCGCAGTGACATCGGCGTAGAAATTTTCATCAAACAGCGCGACGAGGCGGCGAATTTCGGCGCGCCCCGTGGCGGTGCCATTGATCATCGGAGAGGTGTCACTTGTCTCTTCAAAATATTCGGCAATCGCGCGGCTATCAGCGAGTACAATGTCGCGCTCTGCATCAACCAGAACGGGGGTTCTCCCGGCCGGGTTCAGATTGAAAAATTCATCCGATGCCGCCCATGGATCTTCGCGCACAAGATCATAGGCAATGTTCTTCTCACCCATCAACAAGCGGATCTTGCGGCTAAAAGGACAGAGCGGAAATTGATGGAGCTGGTACATTACAGCGCCAGTCTTGCCCGAAAATTCAGGCTAAATCCACATCCGGGTGATCGATCTGCACGCTTTATCTTGCAGGCAAATTCACACACCCGATGAATTCAGCAGCAGCAGGCAGGCGGGCATCACGCTATCCACCTCATCGGCGCTGAGCAGGCGCTGCGCTTCTCCAGTCATCAAGCTCGCTACCTCTGGCCGGCCAAGCCCGGTATCATCCATCAATCCCGCAATCGAGCGAACAAAAAACTCGCGCCCTCTTTCGCCAAGCTCGGGCCATTGCTGGCTGCTCGTTTCGCCTTGGGATTGCCTCTGCGCAAGCAATGCAAACGCCGCCGAACAGCGCACGACGGCACGGTTCTCACTCGACAATTGCGGAAGCGGCTGTGGGCTGGAAGCTTCTGTTTCGGGGGCTTGCGCGGCTCCGGTCGATTGCAGCGCCAGAAGTGCGGCAAGAAATGCATTTACGATCATTGGAACGCGGTATAGCAAGCAAGATGAACCGCACGCTACTGGCGCGCCATATTTTCAACGAGAGGAAAACCCCTACCAATGCTAAGTCACATTATGATCGGCTCGAACGATATCGAACGTTCAAAATCGTTCTACAACGCAGTGCTGAAAGTTCTCGGCGCGGATGAACCGATGGCGCATGTCAACGACACCGGCCAAACCCGGCTGTTTTACATGCATGGCGGCCACACCTTTTCTGTCAGCGAACCGATCAACGGAGAAAAGGCAGAGCCATCCAATGGCAGCACAATCGGCTTCATGTGCGATTCGTTGGAACAGGTAACCGAACTGCATGATGTTGCGGTTGCGAATGGCGGCACATCAATCGAAGACCCCCCTGGTCCGCGTGAAGGATCGATGGGCACAATGAACCTGTGCTATTTCCTTGATCCCGATGGTCACAAAGTTTGCGGCATCCACCGCCAGGGTTAAAATTGGCTCAGCCCCGCTGATTTGTATCAGCGGCTGAGTTGGAACACCGCGAATTCGGCGCGCCAGTTTGCTGCTGGTGCGCCGATTTGTTTTTCATTGGCGAAAAACCAACTGCGCTCTATCCGCGCAGACTTTTCGCGCGCAAGCTCGCGGAAATCATCAATTGTCACATGGTGAATGTTCTGGGTCGCATACCAGCTAACTGGTAAGGCATTGGTGACCGGCATCCGCCCGCCAAACATCAATGCCGCGCGCATGCGCCAATGCGCAAAATTGGGAAAGCTGACAAACGCTTTGCGCCCCACCCGCAGCAATTCATCCAGCATCCGATCCGGGCGCTCTGCGGTTTGCAATGTCTGGCTAAGGATCGCGTAATCAAATGCTTTGTCGGGATAATTGCCGAGATCGCGATCGGCATCGCCTTGCACCACTGAAAGCCCGCGCGCCACGCAGCGTTCAACCAGATCGGGATCGAGCTCCAATCCGCGCGCATCAACATCCGAGTTGCCCTCTAGCACCGCCATTAACGCGCCATCGCCGCAGCCGATATCCAGCACCCGGCTGCCCGGTTTTACATGTTCTGCAATGGCCGCAAGATCGGGCCGCAATTGTGATGCCACCGTGCTCATTCCAGAAACCCTTTCACCACCCGGTCCAAAGGCGGGTGTTCCAGCAGGAAACTGTCATGCCCATGCGCCGCCGACAATTCGACGAAGCTAACCTTGGCACCGGCAGCATTGAGCGCATGCACGATGTGGCGACTTTCAGCAGTTGGATAAAGCCAATCGCTGTCAAAGCTGACCAGGCAAAAGCGCGAGCTGGCCCCTTCAAATGCATCGGCGAGCGTTCCGCCGTGCTCCTCTGCCAGATCGAAATAATCCATCGCGCGGGTGATATAGAGATAGCTATTCGCATCAAACCGCTGCGTGAAACCCGATCCCTGATAACGCAGATAGCTTTCGACCTGAAAATCGGCGTCAAAGCCAAAGCTTTTCGCATCGCGATTTTGCAAGCGGCGGCCGAACTTTTCGGTCAGTCCCTCTTCGGAAAGATAGGTGATATGCGCTGCCATGCGCGCCACGGCTAAGCCATTATCCGGCGACGCGCCGCTGGCATAATAACTGCCATCGCGCCACGCCGGGTCCGCCATAATCGCTTGCCGCCCCACTTCGTGAAAGGCGATGTTTTGCGCCGAATGGCGCCCGGTAGAGGCGATCACCAACACCCGCGCCGCACGTTCGGGCCAATTGGCTGCCATGCTAAGCGCTTGCATGCCGCCCATCGATCCGCCCACGATGGTGTGCAATTGATCGATGCCGAGCCCATCGAGCAGCCCGACCAAGCCGCGCACCATATCGCGAATGGTGATGACCGGGAAACGCATCGCGTAAGGTTCGCCATCGCCGGCGGTGCTGGCCGGGCCGGTTGAGCCCATGCAGCTGCCGATAACATTCGCACAAATGACGTGAAATTTATCGGTATCGATCGGTTTTCCCGGCCCAATCATGCGTTCCCACCAACCGGGCTTGCCCGTTATCGGATGAGCGCTGGCAACATATTGATCGCCGGTCAACGCATGGCAAACGAGCACCACGTTTGATTTGTCCGCCGTCAATTTACCATAGGTCTCATAGGCGATCTCAACGCCCGAAAGCACCTGTCCGCTATCAAGCGGAAGGTCATGTTCCAGCGCGAGGCTATTCGAGGCAGGCGATTTGGCCATAGGCGGCTCGGCTTGAGCGAGCATTGCCCGCCTGTCAATCACGTCGATTTTTCGCCCTGTCTTTACCTGGAGAAAGCGGTTATCGACCCGCTCGCTTATGACACTGCGCCCCACCCCCAAACCGTGGATCGAGAAAATCCATGCTTATGTCCCCGGCAAGGCCGAGGGGCGCGATGGCCGTGCGCTGGTGAAATTATCCGCCAATGAGAACCCGCTAGGCAGCAGCGACGCGGCGCTTTCGGCAGTTCGGCAGGCGCGGGCAGAGGCACCCTATCCCGATCCTGATGCGCGTGAATTGCGCCAGAAAATCGGCGAATTGCATGGCATTGATCCTGCGCGAATTGTCTGCGGGACGGGGTCTGATGAACTGCTCAATCTGGCAGCACAGGGATTTGCCGGACAGGACGACGAAGTGCTGTTCAGCCGTTTCAGTTTTGTGGTTTATGAAATCGCCGCAAGACGCTGCGGCGCGTCACCGATTGAGGTAGCGGACAAAGATTTCGGCACAGATGTTGATGCTATGCTGGCTGCGGTAAGCGAGCAGACACGCGTTGTATTCCTAGCCAATCCCAACAATCCGACCGGCACGTTTCTGCCCGCAGATGAGGTGAAACGGCTGCACGCTGGATTGCCCGCAGATGTGCTGCTGGTGATCGATCAAGCCTATGCTGAATATCTCGGGCCTGAGATGGATGATGGCGGAATGGCTCTGGCCGCGGCGCATGATAATGTGCTGGTCACCCGGACTTTTTCAAAGATCTATGGCTTGGCCGGTGAACGGATTGGCTGGGCAACCGGCGCGCCGCATCTGATTGACACGCTCAATCGCATTCGCGGCCCCTTTAATGTCACTTCAAGCGGGCAAGCGGGCGCTGTGGCCGCCATCGGTGATCAGCAATTTGTGCGCCAAAGCCGCTATCACAACAGGGCCGAGCGCACGCGCCTAGATCGCGCAATTTCGGCGCTGGGCAACCATGGATTGCGCGCCATCCCAAGCGAGGCCAATTTCTTGCTGGTGCTGTTCGAAGGGCAAATTTCTGCAATGGACGCGCAATCAGCTCTGAACGATGCTGGCTACGCTGTGCGGCACCTGCCCGGACAAGGCCTGCCTCAGGCTTTGCGGATCACAATCGGCACCGCTGATGATATGACACAAATTATTGATTGCCTGCGCAGCCTATGCGGGGAAGAGGCGCCATGACCATCTCCAGGGTTGCGATCATTGGCCTTGGCCTGCTGGGCGGTTCGATCGGGCTGGCGCTGCGCGAACGCGCGGCTGGCATCGCCACCACAGGGTATGACACATCAGCGCCTGTGCGCGCCGCGGCCAAGCAAAGGCAGCTGGTCAATCACGTGTGCGAAACCGCGCAAGAAGCGGTGCGATCCGCGGACTTGGTGATCCTGTGCGTTCCAGTGGGCAAGATGGCAGAGGCAGCGGCTGAAATTGCCGGGTCGCTCAAACCCGATGCCATCATCAGCGATGTCGGATCATCCAAAGCCAGTGTGCTGGCGGATCTCGGCCAGGCGCTGCCCGATCATAAAGTGATCCCAGCCCACCCGGTTGCCGGCACCGAACAAAGCGGCCCCGAAGCTGGCTTTTCAACCCTATTCGCCAATCGTTGGTGCATTCTTACTCCGGCGGACAATGCCGATGAGGCAGCGGTGGCGGCACTGACCGAGTTCTGGGCAAAGCTGGGCGCGCGGGTGGAAGTGATGGACGCTGACCATCATGATCTCGTGCTCGCAGTAACCAGCCATATTCCGCATCTTATCGCCTTCACCATTGTTGGCACGGCGAGCGATCTGGAAGATGTGACACGCAGCGAAGTGATCAAATATTCTGCCGGTGGGTTTCGCGATTTCACCCGGATCGCGGCCTCTGATCCGGTGATGTGGCGCGATGTGTTTTTGAACAACAAGTCCGCCGTGTTAGAAATGCTTGGCCGGTTCAGCGAAGATTTGACCGCGCTGCAGCGCGCAATCCGATCGGGCGACGGGGAAACTTTGGAAGAGCTGTTTAGCCGCACCCAAACAATCCGCCGGTCAATTATCGAGCAAGGCCAAGATGATGATCGCCCTGATTTCGGGCGCGAAGATCACTGATTTTGCTGGGAGAGATGCAGAAACCGCCGGATAGGCCGTTCTGCACTGCGCCCTTCGCCCCTAATCGTTCAAAGCATTGATCGCAGCGTGGACCCGTTCCTCTGCTTCAGCGCGCGAAAGGCCGGGCGGGACGGTTTCTCCGACCTTATAGGTGATCACGCCGGGCCGTTTCAGCCAGCTGTGATAGAGCGGGCCGCTATCCACGGCGACCGGGACAACCGGCAATCCGATCAGTTTGTATATCCCGGCAAATCCCGATCGCATCGCCGGTTTCTCACCATGCGGCACGCGCGTCCCCTCTGGAAAAATCACCAAGGGGCGGCCATCGGCAGACAATGTTTTGGCCGCATTGATCATCTTGCGCAGCGCGCTCGCCCCGCCATCGCGGGCAACCGGGACCAATCCATAAATTTTCGCCGCTCTGCCCCATGCCGGAATACCAAACAGCTCTTTCTTGGTGAAAACGGCGGGTGCTTCGAGCAAGGTTGGCATGTCTATAGCCTCAAAAAAGCTTTCATGCTTGATCACATACAGCACCGGCTCGGTTGCCAGTTCGCCTTCGACGCGGATCGAAATGCCCAGAATGCGGGTGACACACCAACGATGCCAATCGGTCCATAGGCGCACGACCTTGCGCAGGGCATCGCGCCCAAACGGAAGCGAGATGACCGCTCCGGTGACCAGGAACGCGCTGATCACATAAAATGTAAGATAGAAAATGAAGCTTCGCACCGCGAGCATAATTCCGCGCCTCAATAATCCACAATGGCTGCCAGCCAGCTGGCAAGCAGTTTGTGATATTCAAGGAATAGGCTTGAAACACTCGGTTCGGATGCCACGCCATCATGGATCACGGTAACGCCGACGGGCAGCACCCGGCCCAGCTCGCTTGCTGCGCGGCGCATATGCCAATCGGTCGTCACCAGCCTTAACGATGCGATATTGTTCGCCTCAACCCATTGCGCGGTTTCGGCCGCATTGCTGCGGGTGTCCACTGCCGCGAAGCCCAGCGTGACGCAGCATTCCATGCGCGCTTCATTGACTTCAAATTCGATCGCGAATTCCTCTGGCGTCACCTCCCGATCAACCCCGGTGACCAGCATTCTTCCCGCTGCGCCCGCATCCAGAACGTCCAATCCCCGAGCAATCCGGCCAGCCCCGCCGGTCGGCACAATCACCGCATCTGTTTCGATCGCTGTTTCGCCCGACGTTGCAGCGGGCGGCGGCAAAGTGACCGCGAAGACCAGAAAACCCAGCGCCCAAATCAGGAATATGGCGGAGATAACCCGGCGCATCACAGCATTTTCCGCAGGCCAAACATGATGGTGATCCAGCCGGTCAACAAAGCCAGGCCGATCCCGATCAAAGGTATCGCAACAATGATCGCCCAATCGCCCCAACTTAACCCGCCGCCGGCCACAAGCCCGCCATCAAGTTCAGAAAACTGACCGCCCAGCAGCCACACAGCGGCGATCCCCATGATCAAACCGGCCAGGCCGCCAAACGCTGCATCCCGAGCGACAGAGCGCTGGAAGATTCTGGTCACCTGACCATCGGTGCCGCCCAGAAGATGAATGATCTCCACGGTGTCTCGATGGCTCGCAAAGGCGCTTCGCGCCGCGAGCCACACCGCCGCGGTGCATGCCAAAGCAAGCAGGACAATCAATCCCAGCGCAAGATATTGGAGCGCCGACAGCGCCGAATAAACCGGCTGCAACCAATCCGATTGCGCATCGACCCGCGCACCAGGGACAGAGGCATCGAGGATATTCTGCAATTGGGCGATTTGTTCTGGGCCGCTGGCCCCGGCAAGCTGCACATCGATCAAGGCCGGAATGGGCAAATCTTCACCGCCCGCGCCGCTGCCCAACCACGGTTCCAGCATATCGCCCAATTCTTCTTCGGGTACCACGCGAATGCTCGCCACGATCGATTGATCGGCCAGCACTTCTGCAGCGGCGGCAGAAAGCTGCGCGCGGCGCAGCTGATTGGCTTCGACGATTTGGACCGTTGCCGCGCCGGAAAGATCCGACCGCGCGTTTTCGGCAAGATTGCGCAGAGCAAGACCCCCAGCCGCCGCAATCACGACCAGTGCGATCATGATCGCGATCACCCACGGGATTGGCCCGGTCAGGCGCGACTGCGGCACCAACCGCGCCGCCGCGCTACCTTTAAGCGGCGCAACCTTTACGCCATCTTCGGTTCCGTTCGATCCATCTTCGAACGCGTCGGGCTCTTGGGTGGGAGGCGATACGCTCATCCTTCGCCCCCTGATCCGGCAGGCGATCCGTTGGGAGCTCCGGCTGCAGATGTGCTTGCGGGTCGTGGCGGAAATTTCAGCGCCCCAGTGGGATCAAACAAGCGCCCCTTATTAAGCCGCATAATCAGCGAATCGGGCACTTTCTTGAGCAGGTGCACATCATGCGTCGCCACCACAACAGTGGTGCCCAGCCGATTTAGCGCTTCGAACAGCCTCAACAATTTGAGCGCCATTTCAGGATCAACATTGCCGGTTGGCTCGTCCGCAATCAACATATCTGGGCGGCCGATCACCGCCCTGGCGATTGCCACGCGCTGTTGCTCCCCGCCTGACATCGTGGCCGGCCGCGCCTGAGAGCGATGCGACAGCCCAACCCATTCGAGCATATCGGTGACCGGTTTCATCAATGCCGTTTCTCGCACACCCGCCAAACGCAGCGGCAAGGCCACATTGTCATAGGTGGAGAGGTGCTCAACCAATCGGAAATCTTGAAACACAACGCCAAGGCGGCGCCGGAAATTGGGCAATTTTTCGCGCGGCAAGGTGATCATATCGGTGCCAAACATGCGAATGGCCCCGCGTGAGGGGCGCTGCGCAAGGTAAAGCAATTTCAGCAGGCTGGTCTTGCCCGCGCCGCTCGCACCGGTGAGAAAGTAGAAACTGCCCGGGAAAAGTGTGAAGCTAAGATCGCTCAGCACTTCGGGATCGGTGCCATAACGCAGCCCGACATTGTCGAAATTTACGATGTCACTCGCTTGTTCGGCCATGATGTGGCCCTAACTCAAGCATGCATGTGGGAAAAGCCCAAGCTTGCGTTGAAGCGCAATCAAGCTCTGCAATGTGGAAAAAAGCCACCATTTGCGGACATACGCGGTGTGCACACTTGTGCGCAGTACCCAGCTGCGCAATGCCTTGAACGTCATGATTATAGCCTGCCCTGCCTGCAAGACGCGCTATGTCGTTCCCGAAGCCGCCGTTGGCGACAGCGGAAGAACGGTGCGCTGCGCCAAGTGCAAGCATTCCTGGTTTCAAGAACCTGTGTTCGATTTGCCAGAGCAAGATGAGCGGCCTGCCCCCGCTCCAGCCGCAGCCACTCCACCGCCGCCACCTGCTCCGCCGCGCGAACCCGAGCCAACACCTGAGCCTGAAGTGCCAGAGCCCGAAGTGCCAGAGCCCGAAGCGCCAGCGCCAGAACCGGCCGACGAAAGCCCCGTAGCAACAGAATCTGCGTCATCAGATGATGAGCCAGAAGGAAAACTCGCAGAAGAACCCGCTCAAGAGCCTCCAGAAGAACCAGACGCAGATAGCGCCCCTTCGATCAGCCATTGGAAGACCGATGATCATCCGGTTCCTGCATCTGGCGCGGCGGCAAGCACCGCATCACGGCTCGATCGGCTGGTCTCGCAGGATGAGCCCGATCCGGTTCCAGACCCGTCAGACGATTATTCCAGCGATGCTCTGCCGGAAGAAACGGTTTCCGATGCTGGCACCTATGACGAAGACGAAGACGAAGCCTCTCGGTTCGATTATCGCCCGCCATTCACCTCGCGCCGCAACCCGCTGAAAATGTGGACTGCGGCTGCGGTGATTTTTGCCGCGCTTGCGCTCGCGACGATTTTCATCGTCAGCAATTACAACATGCCGCAATGGGCGCCGTTCGATCGCCCGATCTTTGGCGCGGGCAAGGCCGATCTTGAGCTGAACTTCCCCGCGGCAGAGCAGCGCACGGAAACATTGGCCAGCGGCACAGAGATTTTCCGCGCGCGCGGCACCATCACCAATACGGGCCGCGAAACTGTCGATGTTCCGCCCCTGCTGATCGTCTTACGCGGAGAGCGAGAGCGGATTGTGCTGGATTGGATCGTGGTCCCGCCAAAGGCTCAGCTTGCGCCAGGCGAAAGCGTGACCATCACCGAGGCCAAGACCGATGTACCGCGTTCGGCTCGGTTCGCCGAAATTGGCTGGGCACCGCATTAAAACTTAGCCGGTTCAGGGCAGCACCAAAGCCCTTGCGGAGCACGATAGCGCTTGCTAGTGGCGCGCTCCTACCAAGGGGACAGCTGCTATGCCTCCCCGTTGACTGAGTGCGGTCGTGGCGGAACTGGTAGACGCGCAACGTTGAGGTCGTTGTGGGCTAACGCCCGTGGAAGTTCGAGTCTTCTCGACCGCACCAATTTTTCAGAGATTTGGAAGTTCAAGCACTCTCGCTCTTTGAGCGCGCGGGAATTTCTAACATGCCATTAAAGCACTTTGACTTGAGAAAATGATCTTTCGACCCGCCTTTACTGGGAAGGCTGCGAGATTTCTAAATATACGCAGTCTCGTTTCAAACGTAAAGCCGCGAGTCGGATGCAAGACCACCAAAATTCTTGAGCTGAAATGCGCATTACGGCATTAAAATCCATTAACGTTTTCTACAGGTCAAACTTTTGAAATCCCAGAAAACAGGCAATTTCTAGTCATTATTCTCAAATACAATTCTAATAGCTTGACTAATTACATTCAAATGGGGTTTGTTGAGAAAATAACAAACGAAAGGGAGGCCTCATTGTCTAACCATCGTATATCTATACAATCTTTAAGAAATTCAAATTGGAAGTTTTCGTTTGTTGTATTGCTTGTTGGTTTTTCCATACCAGCGCCTGCAAACGCCATCCCGCTTGCTTTTGTCGCTCCTCAGGCAATCACATCGCTGATGTCTGCAGTCCCGATTACCAGCGGGTGTTTTCAGTTTGTATATGATGAAAACGGCAATCGACTGACAAGTTCAAGTTCGAGCATTGGCACCAATGCCGCTCATTGGGGTTCCGCGACATACGGCTGCACCACTTGGGGCAGCCCAACCCCTCCCGCATAAAGTTCAAATCCAGCCTAGATCACAGGAGATATCCGTGGCCGATAACAATGGAATTCTGGGGCCTTTGCCTGCATCATTGGCTAAAGTGGCTTCGAAAATCCTCGGTCTGATTGGATTGTTTTGCTCAGTCTTTTTGGTGTCAACGCCAGCCCACGCGCAGGCTGAGGAAGACACGGTTTTGGCTGGTTGGATTTCCCCGGCTGGCCCCGGAGGAGTTTACAACAGCGCATATATGGCCTGCGAAGCTCAATGGGAAGAATTCCAAGGCAACAACGAATCCTCTCGCTTCGTTGGCGTTCTGACCCGCGACGATGACTTTCGTAGGATGGACTGCGAATGGACCCGTTTCCAGTACTTATGCCCAGAGGACGGCCAGCAGGGCGGAATCGGAAGATGCGGAACCAATATTCCTTCCTACGTCGAGATCACCTGCCCAATTGATTATATTGCCGTCAATGGTAGATTGTGCCGCCGGGCCGCTGCTCGTGAACGGCCATGTAGCGATGAATGCGAGGACGATGGGAAGCCCAACCCAAAGGTCGGCAATCCGGTCATCGTCTCGACCGGAGCGAAGACTCTTGAATCTCTAGATTATGCGTCATCCGATGGCCTTTTCCGGATCGGCCGGCAATATCGCAGCTATCAGGTAGGGCGCCCGATCCAAGAGACTGTGTTGCCGCGCGCTCCGGCACGCGGTTTGCAGGGTTCTTGGAATTTTGAGTTCAACCGCGAGATCCAATTGGGAATTTTTGCAGGGTCGCCAAGCGCTCCAAACGCGACCGTTGCGATCTTGCTGCCGGATGGCACTGGTTATGGTTTTGTCCTGCAGCCCGACGGCAGCTGGCTTGAAGATTCTGGGGCAGCTTTTTCGAGCTCCTCTAGTAACTTGACGCTCGAGTTCATTGGTACTTTGCCGTCCGACCTTGCGACCATTCCGGATACATCCAGCGTTTGGCGTCTTACCGACAAAAATGATGCTGTATGGACTCTTGAGACACGAAACGGTCCAAATGGCGGCGATTATGTCCACGGTTGGCCAACTTCGATGGAGACCCGATCTGGCTATACCCAGACATTTTCCTATGCCGCTGACGATAGCCTTGCCACTCTCACTGATAGCTTTGGCCGAACAGCCACCTTCGGCTGGAGTCAGTATCATATCTCGCAAGACCAAATTCCGCCTGCCGGAACCGCCCCGATCCCAACCGCGGTCGAGACCGTCGATCTTCCAGATGGAACTTCGCTTGAATACGAATACGAGGATATCCCTCCACCAGACCCGATCGTGACCTTTGGTGGCCCAAAGTGGGCCCAAACATGGCGCGGAGGTACCGGGCAGACTTACCTGCGCGCTCGTCGCCAATTCATTCCAAAGCATCGGCGGCTGGCCGGCGTAGAGCGTCGCTCAAGCACAGGGGCTGTCCTCGATTCCGTCCAATACCTCTATGAAAATGAGATTTACGGGAAAAACGTCACCGGGATAATTGATCACCGCGGAGAGCGGGTCGCGACCTATGTCTATGATAGCGCTGGACGCGTTGTTTCGAGCGAAAGAGCAGACGGGACTGAAGCGAAAACCATAGCCTATAGCGTCAATGGATCAGACCGCGTGCGGACGGTGACGAACGAATATGGCAGGCAAAGCGACTTCACTTTTAGCGAGCTATCTTCGAGCAACAACGAATATCAGCTGACCTCGGTAACCAGCGCGGCGACCACCTCTACACAGGCGGCTTCAACGACGCTCACCTATGGTTCGGACACGTTCCTGACCAGTTCGACCGATGCTGAGGGTCGGCTAATCACCACGACCCGCGATGCACGCGGCCGTCCGATCGACATTACGGAGGGAAGCGGAACGCCTGAGGAACGCACTTCAACGATCACCTGGCACGCCAATTTCAATGTGCCAATTACCATCGTAAATGAAGGGCTTACCGAGACGCGCGCCTACGATACGGATGGCCGGCTCACCTCGCTCACGCTAACCGATACCACCAGCCATACAGCGCCATATTCGACGAATGGGGAAGCCCGCACTTACAGCTACAGCTGGGACGCAAATGGCAGAATGCTCTCCGAAAACGGCCCGCTGACGGCGAGCGGTTCGGATGATGATCTCACCAGTTACACCTACGATTCCGGCGGGAATATGCTCACAGCCACCAATGCGCTGGGCCATGTGACCACCTATACCGGCTATGATGCCAATGGCCGCCCAGGCTCCATGACTGATCCCAATGGAACTGTGACCACTTTCGCCTATGATCTGCTTGGCCGGATTGAGACCATGACATTGAAGCATCCGAGCAATGCTTCACTCGATGCGATCACCGCAATGACGTATGATGCAGTCGGCAATCTAACCCAACTCACTTTGCCCGGCACCGCCCCGCTGATCATGGAATACGATACGGCGAGTCGGCTAACCGTGATGCGCGGCGGCAATGGTGAGCGCTGGGAATACACTTATGACACAAGGGGCAATGTCGAGCGCGAAACCGTGGTGCGCACCGATGGCTCCACCTCACGGCTGGTCAGGCGGCAGTTTGACGAACTTGGACGTCTGCTGCGCGAAACGCTCGGCACGCGAACACCTAGCGAGTGGGGTTATGACAGGGTCAGCAACCCCGTCAGCAGCACAGATCCCAATGGCTTCACCTCTGCTGCATCATTCGATGCGTTGGACCGCGTTGTGTCTACCGTCGCCCCAGACGGCGGGACAATCGCCTCAACCTTTGATGAGCGCGACAATGCACTAACCTTCTCCGATCCAATCTCGGTCACGACCCAGTTCGTCTACAACGGATTTGGCGAGGTAATCCAAGAGGTGTCGCCAGATCGCGGCACCAACACCTACACCTATGATGCTGCCGGGCGGATGACACAGTCAACCGATGGCCGCGGCCAGATAATGGACTATACGCGCGATTATCTCGGGCGCATCACGCAGATAACGCCGGTGGGCCGCCCCGCCTCCGAAGTGATTGAGTATCACTGGGATAGCGGCGGTGTTGCGGGCTCATACGGGATTGGTCGCTTGGCCAAAACCGTCGATGGCTCTGGCACTACCTCGTTCCAATATGATCATCGCGGCAATCGCACGATCAAACAGCAGACGATCGGCACCAGCACCGCCGCGCAGCTCGCCTATGAATTCGACATTGCCGACCGCATTACGCAGATCACCTATCCATCCGGGCGTGTGGTGCGGTATGGCTACGACACTTATGGCCGGGTCAATCTGGTCCAGACGAAGGAGACATCCGGCAGCCCGGCGTGGGAGACAGTGGCAAGCGGCCACCAGTATGAGGCGTTCGGCCCAGTTGAATCCATGACACTTGGCAATGGGCTTGCGGTCTCCCATGAATGGGGCTCGGATGGGCGGCTGGCTGCACGCGTGCTATCCCAAACGAACGGCGGACCGGATCTATCGCATCTTGCATATCGCCGCGATGGTGTGGGCCGGATCGGCGCGATTGCCGATCTTGTTAATCCGTCAAATTCGGTCCTCTATGGTTATGACGAGGTTGGGCGGCTGACCCAGGCTGTGTCAGACACGGCAACCACCTCATCACAGACATATACCTATAACAGCGGCACCAATCAGCTGGACACACTTTCTGACGGCAATGGCACGCGCACGATCAGTTATGACGGGCGCGGGAATACCATTTCGGAAACTCGGCCCGGCGGGCTCACTGTGGCCGCCACCTATGATGGGCACGGACGGCTAGAAACCTATGACCGCAGCAATATCGGCGCGCAGACCTATACCTATAATGGCCTTGCGCAGCGGGTGCGGGTCGATAAGCCAACCGGCACACGGCATTTTGTCTATGATAGCTTTGGCCGGGTAATTGCGGAATACGGCACCTCTGCAAGCGATGTGAAGGCGGAGTTTATCTGGGCGATCCCGCCCGCCGCGAATGACAATTCGCCCTTTGGCGGTTCGGATGAGATTGCGGGCTATGCCCCGCTGGCGCTGGTAACGGAAAACTCGTCGAGCCAGCTTGAGCTCTATTGGGTGCACGGCAATCACCTTGGCGTGCCGGTGGTCACCACCAATGCGATGGGCAGCGTGGTCACCCCCGCCAACGACTTCCTCCGCCCGGGCTTTCCCGGCCAGAGCCAAGTTTTGTCAGACCTCTATTACAATTTCCACCGAGACTACGATCCCGTAACCGGCCGCTACATCCAAGCCGATCCGATTGGGCTGCTCGGCGATGTAAATCCCTACCTCTACGCAGGCGCAGACCCGATCAATATGATCGATCCAACCGGTCAAGTTGCATTTGTGCCGATTATAGTCGGAATAGGGATTGGCGTTGGACTTGAATATTTGACCAATCCTTGTGCTGATGTTTACGACTTAGCGCTTGCCGGTGCGCTTGGCGGATTGGGCAGTGGCGCAAGTTTCCGTCATTTATATCGGTTTGGATCAAAGAGTCTCACACGCAAAACAGGCCGAGAATGGAGCCACAGTATCCCCCGTAGGATAGTTGACCGGTTCGCTAAAAATGGCAGCCCACTGAATAAAGCTTTAAACAAACGAGGTGGAGTGAACGGTAGTTGGGTATCCCCAAGGAGGCATTATAGGCATGATCCACAAAGGCATTTGAATAAAACACCGGATCTTCCCAGACGCCTGCCCCCGCCACTTCGAGCACTAGATAGGAATCCCGATTGGCTGAAAGCCTCTGTAGCGTCTGGGGCGGGGGGAGCAGTAGTTGCAGGTGGAAGTGATGATTAAAGCAGTTCTGCGCCCAATTAGGTTCGGTTGGCACTTCTTTTGGGATGTGACTCGGTTTCTATGCTTCGAAGGGCGCTGGTCGCATAGTCGTATGCACGGTGACGTAATTGAAGCAGTACTGAATTACGTAGATCCTGAAGTTGCCAGCCTCGTACGAAGACAGCTTCGCCATACCTACTTCTTAGATACGGCACCTCGCGGTCTTATCAATGTGTTTTGGTTCTACGAAAAAGACCGCCTCCCCCATATAGAAGATCAATCGTATTTTGATCGCTTGTTTAAGGTAGAAATTTTCGTGGGAAATCGACGCCATATATCAATGGTGACATTTTTTGAGGGACGCATATTCAGCGTAGAATTCAAGAAGCCGCGCGGGTTCTTCAAGGGGGAAAAGTACCGGATTGGTAAGGTTACCGACGGAAAACCTAGCGATACTTACACCCGAGTGATCGATCGCGCCGAGCACGGTAAGGAGACGGAGGGCAATCCCTAGAAACTGCGTGCGCTAAATTCTCTTCCCACAATTCCGGGGTTGGCGCCTCTGCAGGCGATGTAAACCCCTACCTCTATGCCGGCGCAGACCCGGTCAATATGATCGATCCGGATGGGCTATGGGTGCGGCAACTCGGCGGTGCGGTTCTCCTCGGCGGTGCCAATCTGGGCTATCAACTCTACCATAACGGTGGCCGTCTGAATTGCGTAGACTGATGGGAAGTTGGCGGTTGGGCGCTTGAAGGCACGGGCCTTGCCGGATTGATCCCTCGACTAGGCAGCCGCCGAGCTCTAAGCGGAATATGGCGCGATCAGTCGGGGGCTGTGCCCAACTTCGGCAAAGCTCCTCCGATTAAACCGGGTTCAGCAGGCGGCCCAACTGGGGGCGATCGATTCCCGCAATCCGTGCGGCAACAAGCATTCGATGAAAACCCAGCAAAAACTTGCGTTTTTTGCCGTAGACCTGGGTCCGCCACCAATGTTGACCATGCGAAATCCCGAGCCTCTGGGGGCAACGCTACGATTGACAACGCTCAGCTTGCATGCCCTCACTGTAACAAGTCGAAAGGCGGGTTTCGAGACTTCCCCAAAAACCCTCCGCCTGACTACAGAGGGCCTTGGCCGCCACCATGGCGGCCAGAATAGAGGATCGAATTATGAGCACTTATCAAGGAGCTGGAGAACTCGAGGCCATCCACCCTGATCCCATTTGGCGTGATCGAGCAGATTTTTTGATTGCAGCAAGCATTGATGGCGATGACAAAATGACGAGGTGGGAGCAACTATGGGCTCGGAAAATAGAAGGAAATCACTTCGAAATTTGCTGCATCCCGTTTTTCGTTTATGATCTTGCTCTTGGTGACGAAGTCCAAACCGACAAAGATTACGTAATCAGCAGCGTATCAAAAAGATCAGGTCGTTCTTCATTGCGTGTTTGGTTTGGAAATTCAGAAAATCCAGAAGATCGTGACAATATTATGTCATTTATCCAAAATAAAAGATTAGCGTATGAGTGGTCATCCGACAATTTGCTTGCTATTGACCTTTTAGACATTGAACAATCTCAAGGCCTTGAGAAATTTTTGAGAGACATTCAATTTAATTCAAGTTTATTATTTGAATATGGATATAGGCATTAGAATAAAGATTGTTTTTTGCCAAATGTAACCACAGCAATATCGGCACGCAGACCTATACCTATAATGGCCTTGCGCAGCGGGTGCGGGTCGATAAGCCAACCGGCACACGGCATTGTGCATTTGTGGTCGCATGTCTTTGTCGAAAAACCGGCAGCCACTTTTTCGAGACACGCTTCAAGTCTATGATGCTTATGGCCGGGTAATTGCGGAATACGGCGCCTCTGCCAGCGATGTGAAGGCGGAGTTTATCTGGGCGATCCCGCCTGCCGCGAATGACAACTCACCCTTTGGCCTAATTGACCGAAAAGCGGATGACGCTGCACTCTTTCTCGATACAATGTTTAGAGATGTTGCAATCCTTGATAACCTTAATCATAGTAGCGGTATATTGATTCTAGGGAAGAGTATTCGAACAACTTTGTAGATGGGAAGAAAAAACTATGCGTATTGTTTTTGGCTTTTCGTTAATTATTGGTTCGTGTATTATCGTATCCTCTGCGCAAGCTCAGCAATGTGTTGTGCCGAATACCATTGCAAATGGCCAAGTCGCCGATGCGACAGAGGTGATGGACAATTTCAACGCCGTTGCCACATGTGTTGAAGACACCCGAGATAATGCGGTCACCCATGAAGGCGCCCCTCAAACTGGCGAGATAGCGGTGTTTGCCAGCCCAACCGGTGTAACCGGGGGTGATTTGACCGGCGATGTCACCACATCGGGTGGCACTGCTACGGCGCTAAGCGACACGACTGTCGTTCCGGGAACCTACACCAATTCAACCATCACCGTCGATAAAAAGGGACGCATTACCAGTGCAGATAGTGGTGCGCTGAGCGGAGGCGGTGCATCGTTAGCGAGCAAGTATGTGGTGGCGAATGCGGGCGACAACTTCATCGATGTGAAACTCGATGCTGATGATGGTTATGCCTACCGCATAATTGTCAAAGGTGAGCCTAGCTCTGACAGTAGGTTATTCTTTCGCGTGTCGAGCGATAACGGTACGACATTTCATGCAGGCACATCGGATTACAAATATTATGACATCGGCGCTGCGAGTGCGATTGATTTGACCAGCCGACGAACAATCCTCTCTGGCCGGAACACGATAATTTCATTCGACCTGGCAGGCATGAACAATCAAAACAATGAACGCATTGCTTTGACTGGCACTCTATTTTCAGTTGCCACCGGCATACAAAACGTAATTCGTGCAGTCGGCGGCCATAACAATGGTCTCGCTGCCGGCAATTTCAATGCGTTCCGCATCTATGCCCAGAATGGCAATATGGACGGTTTTGCAATCTATGTGGAACGTGTGTTTTGATGAATGGCTAGAGGATAGGCCTTGTTTGGCGAATGTTCCGAGATTGAGCGATTAAGCTATGGCGATTGAAACTGCAGTCCAGTGGTTGCTAGCTTTGCTCAGCGGCAGTCTCGTCACTTATCTACTTGGTTTGGCCATTGGTATTGCTGCGATTGGAATGTTGTTCGGGCATATTTCCGCTCGGCGCACCGGACAAATCGTACTGGGCAGTTTCATTTTGGTTGGCGCAGGCGAAATTGCGCAAGCGCTAATTCTGGTGGCACCGCAACCACCCTTGGCCGTGGTCTTTGAAAATCACGAACAGCCCCGGGTGCTTCCGCCTGCGCCGCCGCCAACACCTTCGCAAGCTGGCAACCCGTTCGATCCCTACTCGGGAGATCAAGCAACCAATTGAGCCGAGATATTAAGGCGCACTCGTTCCCAAGGGAAGGTTTTTCAAAGCGGATTATTCAAAGTTTTCTGAAGAACGGGTCGGCGGTTTTGATCGTTACTTTCAGTTTCGCTTTTTCAGGAGTGGCGATGGCGCAATGCACGCCTCCACATGTGTTGACCAATGGAACGGTGGCGGACGCAACCGAGGTGATGGATAACATAACCACGGTTGCACAATGCGCAGATGATGCTGCCGAAAACTCCGTTACGCAAACTGGCTCTCCGCAAATTGGGGATGTCGCCGTTTTCAGTGGCGACAAAACCGTCACCGGCGGAAACCTGACAGGCGATGTCACAACATCTGGCGGTACCGAGACGACATTGGCTCCGTCCGGGGTCGTGGCAGGTACTTACACAAACTCGACGATCGCGGTTGATGAAAAAGGGCGCGTTACATCGGCGGTGAGCGGGGCTGGCGGGCCTAGCGGCGCAGCTTCTTTGATCTTGATTTCCAGGGTGGTTGTGGATGGCACCAGTTCAAGCGTGAGTTTCAGCAGCATCCCGCAGGTGTTTCAGGATCTGGTACTTGTCGTTTCGGGGCAGAGTGTGAACCCGCGCCAAAATCTATTCGCTTACGCAAACGGCGATACCGCCAATGGCAACTACCGAGACTCGACTTGCAACAGATTCGGCACTGGAGTGCTTAACGCACCTTGCATTGGCACGTTCCCGGGTTTGAACATTCCTAGTGCCGGGACTGCAGTCAACTTCCGCACCGAATTTTATTCTTATGCGAGCTCGATCTGGAAGAAAAATGCAATGTCGGATGCGCAGTATGAGGACAGTGCAAATTTCTTCCGAAATAAATTAGAATGGAAATGGAACAGCACCGCTCCGATCACCGACCTAACCTTGCAAATTGCGAGCGGCAACATTGCGAATGGAACAACCTTCTCTCTGTATGGCCGCGGAGAAAACTAAACCACTTGGTTATCCGGACTTGTTCCTCATCTCGCATTCCAATCCGCGAACAAAGCATCAGCCCTGAGGTGTGCTAGGTGCCATAGTATTTTCTGGAGGTGAGAACGCAGTTGCCGATAACGAGGTTTTTGATCGTTTCGTGCCAAATCGCCCCTCTTGATCCAGATCAATTACTGCGCTCGCTGCATCCGATAAATGTCACAATGATCCAATAGGATCGGATGAGCGTTTCAACGTCGCACCGCCCAAATTGGCGGCGATCAATGAAGCGAACTTCCTTTCGGCTGAACCAGTTGCAGGAGGCACAAATGATCAAGATCACAGCTTCATCACCCACTCGGATAGATATCGAGTTGGCGGGTCAAATCGATGCCGACGACATGCGAATCGCATTGGACGAACTGATCGATAAATCGCAGAATATCACACAAGGTCGGATGTTCTATCGGATCACCGATTTTGCCTTGCCGACACTTGGCGCGATGGAAGTTGAAATGAGCCGTCTGCCAAAGCTCTTTGGACTGCTCGGCAAGTTCGACAAGTGAGCGGTGCTGAGCGATGCAGGTTGGATCAGGACCGCTGCCGAAATTGAGGGCGCGCTCTTTCCCGGAATGGATATCAAAAGCTTTGAACTGAGCGAAGGCGAAGCCGCTGAGCAATGGCTGGCGCAGTGAGGGTGATATGGCCGAGCCAAAACCGGAAAATTGGGATGCGATAATAATCGGATCCGGCATGGGGGGGGATGGCCGCCGGTGCCGCTTTGAGTGATGTTGGGCAAAAGGTGCTTCTGTTGGAACAGCACCACACGCTTGGCGGGCTGACGCACAGCTTCTCTCGCGAGGGGTTCAGCTGGGATGTTGGCATCCATTACCTCAGCTATGTGGCGCCGGGAGAGCGCGTGCGCCACCTGCTTGATTGGTTGTGCGACACCCCGATCGAGTTTGTCTCGCTCGGTTCAGTCTATGACATTGTCCATATCGGGGAGGCAGAACCGTTGCCCCTGTCGCGCCCCTATGAAGCTCAGGAAATGGACCTGAAGGCCTGTTTCCCTGACGATTCTGAGGCAATCGAGGCATGGATTGTTGCTCTGCGTGAGGGGCGCGAAGCGATGCTCAAAATCTTTCCAACTCGGGCGATGCCAGAGCTCGGCGGCGACATTCTTGATTGGTGGAACCGCAATGCCATTGCAAAATGGTGCGCCCGAACCACCAAAGAAGTGATCGACGATCTAACCGATAATCCTGAACTGGCCGCTGTTATGGCGGCGCAATGGGGCGATCATGGGGGCCGGCCAAGCAAGGCCAGCTTTGCGATGCATGCCTTGATCGCAGCATCCTATTTGAAAAGCGGATCGTGGTATCCGGTTGGCGGCAGTTCGGTGTTTGCACAACATATCATCCCGACCATCACCAAAAATGGCGGAGAGGCGCGTGCGGGGGTTCGCACCGAAAGCTTGCTGTTTGATGGTAGCACAGTCGTGGGCGTGAGGACTGATGATGGGACGGAAATTAAAGCAAAGAACGTGATCTCGAATATCGGCGCGCGCGAAACCATTTACACTTTTTTGGCGGATATCGACCTCCCCGAAATTGAAGATCTTGAAGGCTGGAAAGAAGAGATCCGCAGCTTGCCCTCCAGCATCGCGCATTACAGTTTGTTCCTCGGTTTTGAGGGCGATATCGAAGCCGCAGGCGCGACTGTGGCGAACCACTGGATTTATCCCACCCAAGATGTCGATGTCATTTGGAAGACCGCGCCCGATGGCCCGCCGCCGGGCATGGTCGCCGCCTTCGGCTCGCTAAAAGACCCGCTGCATGATCCGGGACCGCGACAACGGCATTCGGGCCAGTTTTTGGTGTGGGCCGATTGGGAAGCGATCTCCCCATGGGCAGAAAAGCCTGTTGGCGACCGAGGGGAAGATTATGCCGATTTTAAGCGCCGGATCAAAGCGACACTGATGGCCCAGTTTGAACGATATTTCCCCGAACTTGCCAAATTGGTGGTGTACCGCGAATTGGCAACGCCGCTTTCCATGATTGCCATTACCAAGCATCGCGAGGGCGCGTTTTACGGTCTCGATGTGACGCCCGATCGCGTCATGTGCGATGCGCTGCGAGCCCAAACGCCGATCCCGGGCCTTTACCTTTCAGGGCAAGATGTCGCCAGCCCGGGCGTACCCGGCGCGCTGTGGGGCGGCGTTCTTAGCGCAGCAAGCATCGATCCGCGCGTGTTCAAAAAATTCAGGCAATGACGGCATGGGTTGCATAAACCCCCAATTCCATCTTCTCTCCATATTCGAAAAGTAGCGTCCGCCTTGCTCTCACGCGTGGATGTGGGGCAACGAAGGTATCATGCGCTTATTTCACCGAATTTTCCTGCTTGTATCGCTCACCGCGTTGACGGCGGCGCTGGCGATGGCGGGGCTGACCGCGTTCAATCTTAGCCGCGGATTTGATGCCTATCTTGATGATCGGGACGAGCAACGCCTTGAAGAATTCGTGGCCGAGGCCGAGGCGATGATCGAGATGAGCGGCAGCGATGATATCCGCGCAGCCTCCGCGCTGGTACCCGAAGATTTGCTGCCCCGCCCGCGCCGCCGACCGCCTCCACAAGATCAGAACGCACAAGATCAGGGTTCACAGAATCGAGGGTCTGGCGGCGGAGAAAACCAAGGGCCGAACAGGATTGGCCGCCCACCCCTGCCGCCGCCGGGATTCCTCCCGCGTATCTCGCTGTATGATGAAGCGGGCAACAGGATCGCCGGGCCGCCTGCTCGGCAAAATGGGATCCACGCAATGCGGATGCCGATCAGCGCCAATGGCAAAACCATCGGCGAGGCGGTGTTGCTGCCGCGCGGGCCAACGCCCGATGGAATCGAAACAGAATTTCTCAATGATCAATTCCGCACTCTGGGATTGCTCGCGCTTGTCCTGATCGCGCTTTCAGGGATCGCGGCGTTCTTCTTGGCGCGCAAAGGCGGCCGGATTATCGATCAGATGAGCCACGCGACCAGCGCGATTGCAGCAGGTGATTTTTCATCGCGCGTGGATCAACGCGGCGGCGGAGAAATCGGTGAACTGGCCGAAAACATCAATCGCATGGCCTCCAACTTGGCGACATTCCAGCAGGCCCGGCAAACTTGGTTGGCAGAGATTGGCCATGAATTGCGCACGCCCATCACCGTACTCCAGGGAGAGCTGGAGGCGATCGATGCCGGGATAAGGCCGCTAAACGGCGATGCCATCCGATCCTTGAGCGAAGAGACAGAGCGCCTGTCGCTGCTGATCGAGGATCTGCAATTTCTGGCGATTTCCGATCTCGCGACCCCCACATACTCCTTTGCCCCATGCGATCTTGCCCAGATCATCGAGGCAACCCAGCGCCGGTTTGAACCGCGCTGTGCCTCCGCGAACCTCGACCTCAGCTTCCCCAAATTGACGCAAGGTTCTGCGGCGCTGAATTGGGATGTCGCGCGGATCGAACAATTGCTGGCCAATCTTATTGAAAACGCCATCGCCTATACCAGCGCACCGGGCACGATCAGGGTAAACGCAAAGGCCCATGATGATCACGTGATCATCGCGGTTGAAGACACGCCGCCCGGTGTCGAGGATCATGAGCTGGCCGAGCTGTTCGATCCGTTGTTCCGCGGCGAAAAATCGCGCGACCGGGCCAGTGGGGGCAGCGGCTTGGGCCTTGCAGTCTCCGCAGCCATTGCGCATCATCACGGGGGAACGATTGCGGCTGATCATTCGCAGCTTGGCGGACTTAAAATTGAATTGCGCCTGCCAAAGGATGCGCAAACCGCACAGGATACGGCGTCATGACACAGCGAACAGTCATTGTGGTGGAAGACGATCCGAAAATCGCCGCCTTGGTGACAGATTTTTTGGCCGCTGAAGGCTTTGCCGTCACCAGTTTTGGCGATGGCCGCTCAATCGTTGGCGCTGTCAAACTGCAAGAGCCAGCGCTGGTCATCCTTGATATCATGCTGCCGGCCGGGGATGGACATTCTTTGGCGCGCTCGATCAGGGAATTCAGCAAAGTGCCGATCATGATGCTGTCTGCGCGGCGCGAAGAAGAGGACAAATTGCATGCGCTCGATGGCGGGGCGGATGATTATGTGACCAAGCCGTTTAGCGGGAAAGAGTTGGCCGCGCGGGCTAAGGCGCTGATCCGCCGCGCCGAAGGTCTGATCCTTGATCCGCAATCGGAACCCTACCATGTCGATCAAGAGGCACAGCAGATTTTGTGGCAGGGTCAGCTGCTCAATCTATCGCAATCCGAATTTCGCATTCTGGCGGCGATGATCGCGCGCCCGGGCAAGGTTTTTTCGCGCGATGCCCTGCTCGATACGCTGGGTGATCGCTCTGAAGAATCAACCGATCGGGCGATCGACAGCCACATCAAAAACCTGCGCAAGAAAATCTCTGCCGCAGACGGCGCGGCCAAGCCGATCGATGCGGTCTATGGCAGCGGCTATCGCTTTCACCCGCCCAGCGCGGCTAAATAATGCGCCCTTGTTGGCGCGAATGCTTGAAAGTTTAGACTGCAGCTGAATGTCTGGCGCGCCATGCGGCAAAGCCGATAATGGCCATAGCGAGCGCTGCCAAAATCGCCAATAGAACCGTATTAGATGGCTCAGATGCAGCGTTTTCTTGCGGGGCGGATGCCACGGCATTTTGCGCGAGCACGGGCGCTGGTGAAGTCACGGGCGCTGGCGCTTGCGCATTAAAAAACGTGTGGGCGGGTTGGCCGGGAGTAAGCGCGAATGTCTCGCTTTCCTCGCCAGGGACAGTGCGAGATGCCCGGATGGAAAGCTGCGCGCCATCAGCGCCCGGCGCGAACAGATCGGTTTCAACCGAAGGGCTGGAAGGGGCCGCATCGAAAAACACGCGGTGCATCACGATCACATAATCCATTGCGGCAGCGGGATTTTCTGTATGCGGAGACAGCACCCAGGTTACGCCTTCACCACCGGAAACTCGCCCGTTTGGACCATTGTCGGCAACTGCAAACCGCGCATCAAATTGATCGGCTATCGCGTCTCGTTTCTCGCCAAGTTCGGCCGGGGTCAGCATGCCATCGCGATCCGCGTCCACGCCGCCAAAGGCCGTGACCGGGACTGCGACAACGAAATTCGCCGAATTATCGACAATCTTCAACGTGCCGCTTTCTTTGTGCATCAAATGCGCGGCCACCGGAACCGGGACCAAACCAACAATCAGCGCACTTACCAATCCGAAAATGCGGTTCCGCTTCAGGAGGCTCATTGACCGCCACCGCCGCCCGGACCGCGGCCACCACGTTCGCCATCGCCGCCGCCGCGACCTCCACGGCCACCGCGCCCACCGCGCCCCTGGCCGCGCTCACCGCGCCCGCGCCGTTCCTCGGCAACAGGGGCAGAATCGATTGAACCCTTCACGCAGCGTTGGACATAGGGAAATCCATCGGTCGCATAATAATGATAAATGCCTGATGGGAATTCAGGCGTCGCGGCGAAGCGGCCATTGCATTGATCGAGATCGCCAGACCCCTCAACATATTCCCAATCTTGGGTGAACGCGCCCATCGGAATAAGCGTGACCGATGGCCGCCCAGCTTCAGGGATGCCTTTCAATTGATAGCTTGATTGCATTGGCCGAACACCGGCAAGCGGCATGGTTGGGCGATCATAGCCATAGCGCGCATAGATCGGGAAGCCGTCCGCCGCCCATCCGATAAGTTGCATGGCTTCCCCGCGCGCAACCGCCGGGGTCAACATGCCATGAGGCACGCCATGATAGTGATAGGCGCCCGATGGCTGGACATGGGCGTTGTTTTCATCCTCGCCAAAATCGAACACATCCTGGCCCAAGGCCTCGATCGTCCAGCGGCCATCGCCGCGGCCAAGATCGCATTGCGAGACATCGCTCACTTCATCGGGGCAGCGGCCGCCTGTGCCGGGATCAAACTTCACTCCGTTGAGCGCAATCGCAGGCTCTTTCACGCGGCCACCAGGGCCATCGAGCGCGATCGGGCTGGTCGTCACTGCATAGCTAACGGTTTGTTCGCTGGCGGTGTTGCGATTGTTGGGATTGGGGAATGCCCCGGTTGCATGGTCAGGAACGCCATTGGCAGTCAGCAATCGCTGCCCGCGTGCACAAGACCACGCAGCAGAGCTGGTTAGTCCCAGCGCGCTGTTCGTTGCATTGACTGTGTGAGAGCACAGCACGCCAAGCGTGTATGCCTGTGTGCCTGGAACCTGTTGTCCAGAATTTGATTGTCCAGCGCGTCCGCCTCCGCCGCCCGGTCCACCTTGACCGCCGCCTTGGCCGCTACCGGGACCTCCACCGCCGCCGCCGCGCCGCCCTTGCCCTTCTGGCACGCATGCCAAAGCTAGGTTGGGGGGAGCAAAACACGTTCCAGCTTGGCCCTCGGCCGAACAGCTATCGCCTGAAGCTTTGGATTCGCATGCTTGGAGCATCGCCTCGCTCGGCCGACCGCCACCATTGCCCGCTTGGGAGAATGGCGGCGGCCCACCGGCTTGTTGCCCATCACGTCCGCCACCGGGCGCGGATGAACATGCCGATATGGCCAATGTGGCACCAATCAATACCAGGCCATTACGGCGTCGGGAGTTGCGGAACGTAAGGTGCATCAATGCACTCCTTTAAAACGGCAGATGACGAGGGAGGTATTTGTCATGTGCGCAGTAATAATGGCTGCGATCGTGGGATGCTGGGGGCGCTGTTTAGGGGGGCAGCATTCGCATTCCTCAAGATTGCTCTTGATTGATCGCAGGGTTTTGATTGTGCACTTTTGAACCGTTCCTCCTTCCCGAAACCCCTTTCTGGAATGGGAATGTGGAGCAATTATGTGCATTTGTGATTGGTCGCTTCGGGCCGTAAAAAAGTCTGGGTGGGTGCGGCACCGGTTGAAAATTCCGCTTCATCTTTGTTACTTTGTGTTATGCCCCCGCAATAACATTCAATCGAAACGGAGATGATGATGATCCAGCGCCTGCCCCTACGCCTGATGCTTCCAATTGGTCTTGCAAGTTTGGTCGTCGCTTGCGGCAGCCCAGAGCCAACCACAGAAACGGGTGATAGTGCGGCCGAACCAGAAGCCAGCATTATCGAAGTTCGTCAGGAAAATTTTGAAGGTATCGCAGATGCGTTCAAGGCCATTCGCGGCCAATTTGAAGGCGACACCCCAGATTTTGTCGTGGTCGAAACCAATGCCAGCATCATCAATGCCAACGCGCAATTGATAACTGGCCATTTCCCCGAAGGGACCGGGATTGATTCGGGCGCTGAAACCGAAGCTCTCGAAGTGATCTGGGAAACACCGGAAGAATTTGCCGAAGCCGCCGGAAATCTTGTAGCTGCCAGTTCAGCCTTGGCAGATGCCGCCGCGGCGCAGGATCTGGCCGCCGTGCAAGAAGGTGTCGGCAATCTGGGCGGCGCTTGCAAAGCCTGCCATGATGTCTTCCGCGTCGAACAAGAGTGATCGCCGGACCGATCCAGCACTGCTGATGGCAGCTGTGTCACAGACGAAAATCGCCATCTGGGATTGGCCAGTGCGCGTGACCCATTGGGCGTTCGCACTGATCATTCCGGCGATGTGGTGGACCGCAGAGAACAGCCAAATGGGCTGGCATAAGCGGCTCGGCCTATTGCTGCTGGCGCTGGTGATTTTCCGGTTTCTGTGGGGACTGGCTGGGACCGAAACCGCGCGATTTGCCCGGTTTGTCAAAGCTCCCGCCACGCTCATTAACGCCGTAATTGCCGCTTTATCGCGCAAACCGGGGCCACCCGAAGAACCCATCGGGCATGGCACCATTGGCGGTTGGAGCACGCTTGTGCTGCTGGGTGCCATCCTCACTCAGATCAGCCTTGGCCTGTTTGCTGGCGATCCTTTTGATGGCGCAACCGGTCCGCTTAACAGCCTGGTTGGTGTGTCGCTGGCGGACCGATTGACCGATTGGCATGAGACTTTCTTCTGGGCACTGATTGGTCTCATCGCGGTCCACCTTTGTGCGATCGCATTTTATCACTTTGTCTCGCGCAGAAACCTGGTTGGGCCGATGATTTCTGGAATGGGGCAGGTAAACGGGCTCGACATTCGCGAGGGAGCGGCGCTGAAAAACGGTATTTCCCCGGCATCTTTGCCGCGAGTGCTGGCCTGCGCGGCCATTTCTGCGTTAATCGTTGCGGCGATTGCCAGCGGCATATTGGTGCCCGCCTGATCAGCATATTCGGGCACCAATTCAAAGATCGGGCGTTGTGACCGCGAGTGAAGCATCCTGCGAAGAAAAAGGGTTCCCTAAATGATCAATAGAATGAGCGAAGCCTTGCGAGACTTCCTCAAACAGGAAAGCGCAGGCGGCATTGTCTTGATTGTGGCCGCTGCGCTCGCGCTGTTGGCCGCGAACAGCCCGCTGGCGGGATATTATTTCGCCGGGCTTGATACGCCAGTGGCCGTTTCCGTTGGCAGCTTTGCCATCGATAAGGCTCTGCTGCTCTGGATCAATGATGGGTTGATGGCGGTGTTTTTCTTCCTGATCGGATTGGAAGTGAAACGCGAGGTAGTCGAAGGCCAATTGTCGAGTTGGGACAAAGCTTCATTGCCATTGATCGCCGCGATTGGCGGGATGGCAATCCCAGCTTTGATTTTCCTGACCGTCAATTCGGGCAGTCCAGAAAATCAGGCCGGTTGGGCAATTCCAGCGGCAACCGATATCGCCTTTGCATTGGGCGTATTGTCGCTGCTCGGTCCGCGGGTGCCGGTCGCGCTAAAGGCGCTGCTGTTGGCGATTGCGGTGATTGACGATATTGGCGCGATTGCGATTATTGCGCTGTTTTATTCGGGCACGCTCGACACCAATATGCTCATTGGCGCCGCAATCACCTTGGCCGCTCTGATTGGGTTCAATCGCCTGCGGATCGGATCAAGCATCCCCTATGTGTTGCTTTCGATTGTGCTGTGGGTGTTCGTGCTCAAATCGGGTGTCCACGCGACACTCGCCGGAGTTGCCGCAGCGATGACAGTGCCGCTTTTGGCGCGTGACGGATCCAATCCGCTCACCCGGATGGAACATATTCTCCACCCCTGGGTAGCGTTTCTGATCATCCCGATATTCGGTTTCGCCAATGCTGGGGTCAGTCTGCTTGGTCTGTCACCGTCAGACCTGCTCTCGCCGTTGCCTCTGGGCATTGCGCTGGGCCTGTTGATTGGCAAGCAAGTTGGGATATTTGGATTTGCGTTTGTTGCCGTGAAAACCGGCTTGGCGAAACTGCCTGAAAATGTTGGCTGGCGGCAAATCCACGGCCTCTCAATTCTGGCCGCAATCGGCTTCACGATGAGCCTATTCATCGGCAATCTGGCCTTCGCCGAGGCTTCACAGATCGACGCAGTGAAAGTGGGCGTTCTGGCCGGATCATTGGTCGCGGCAGTGGCGGGCTTCTTGCTATTGCGCAGTGCCACATCGGGCACTGCCAAAACCGCCGGCCAAAATGGAGACTGAACCGGCTGAACAAGCGCAATCTCCGGCCGCGCGCGCAATTGAAGTAAACGGGATAACGCTCGCCTTTTGGGAGTGGGAAGGCGCGCCCAGCAACGCAGAGCCGCCGCTGATTTTCGCGCATGCGACCGGGTTTCACGGCAGGGTTTTCGATGCGGTGATCGAACACTTTCCGAACCGGCGGGTTTTATCGCTCGATCTGCGCGGGCATGGCCGCTCACAAGGCGAAGAGATAACGCATTGGGGGGATATCGCCGCCGATATCAATGGCTTTATCGACCAATTGAATGTGATCGGCGCGATCGGGATTGGCCATTCTATGGGCGCGCATGCTTTGCTGCAGGTAGCCCATGACAGGCCAAGCGCATTTGCCCAATTGGTGCTGTTCGATCCAGTCGTTCTTGCGCCGGAGTATTACATCGCTGATCCAGACTTCACAGACGATGCGCCGCATCCCGCCAGCCGCCGCAAGCGCGAATTTGCTTCACCCGTGGCGATGATGGAACGGTTCGGATCGCGTGATCCCTATTGCCTGTTCGATCCGCGCGTGTTCCGCGATTACTGTCAATTTGGACTGACACCGACTGGCGCTGGAAGCGGGGACGGGGACGGGGACGGCATGGAATTGGCCTGCGCACCCGAAGTTGAAGCAAGCGTTTATGCCAGCAGCCGCTCCAATTCAGGCATTCTTGATACCGTTCGCGCGATTGAAGTGCCGGTGCTGGTGATCCGCGCAAAGCAGACCGGGATGATGGATTTCAAATCATCCCCAACTTGGCCCGATCTGGCATCGATCATGCCAAATGGCACAGATCTGTATCGGCCAGACCGCACGCATTTCCACCCGTTTGAAGACCCAGCCGATGCGGCGCGCATCATCAAGCAAGCCTGCGCAGGCTAGAATAGCTTGGGCTAAACAATGCGGCTTAAGCGGCTTTTGCAACATTTTGATTTGCCTGAGCCGCCTGAGTGGAACGAGCCGCCTCAAGCAAGTCTTCCAAATCGGTGAGAATTTCGGCCATTGCCGCTGGTTGCGGCTGCGCCAGGTTGGACCGTATCTGAGCAGCGATCCCGCCATAAAATTGGATCAGATGATGGCGCAGCGGATTGTCATCAGCCACCCCGCGGCACAGCCATAATGCAATGCCATGCGCGCGCTGCAACGGATCGCTGACTGCCCCCGCTGAACGGCCAGAGCGACCTGCACCGTTCCGGCAAGCCAGATGGGCTCGGCGCATCGCCGCGACTGCTTCTTCCAAACAGATAAGGGTCAGATCGCCATCGCCAGACGCCTCTATACGGGCGTCCAGATCAATCTTGCGATATGTCGCAGCTGCATTTTGAGAGAGTGGAGGCATCGTCTCGCCTTAAGTTTGGCCCCAGAATTGGCCGCGGAAAGTGGCCTCGGGTTTAGCTCTTGAACTAGCTTTGATTGTTGAACAGTTCGATTTGGTTTTGCAGGAAGCTTAAGGTCGATTGCGAACTTGCCACCCGTTGCCCAGCTGCAACCAGATCACGGGTCAGCCGCTCGCGCAGCCGCTCTTGCTGTTCGGCAATGCCAGCGAGCCGTTCCTCATTGGTCTCAATCTGCGCTTCATAACGCGAAACTGACCCGCCCAAAGACCCTGGATCGCCGCTGGTCGTGTTGTCGCGCGCCAGATTGTCCATGGTCGCAAAAACGCCGAACAATCCGGTTGTGAACATCGCCGCTGCGCCTTCTGGACTGTTCGCCAAGGTTTCTTGCAAACGGTCGCTATCCAGCCGGAACGTGCCGTCGCGATTGATCGATAGTCCCAGATCGCCAAGCGTTTGAGGCTCCCCTTCATCAGCCAGCGGCATCACCACCTCACTACTCAATCGGCCAAGATCGCGGCGCAATTCACGCACCCCGGGATCATTGCTCAACTCGCCTTCAAGCCCGGTCGCGGTGTCGGTGATTTGAGTGGTGATATCATTTAGCGCGCTCACGAAATCATCCATGACCGTGCTGATCGCGGAAGTGTCGCTGGCGAAACTGATATTGGTTGGGGCACCGATATTGGTGCCGGTCAATTCGAATGTCAGGTTTTCGGGAAGGTCCGTTACCGTGTTGCTGGAGCTGCGGATTTCCACGGTATCGAGCGAGAACAAGGCATCGCGCGCAGTCTGGCGCAATTCGCCAGCATCGCTTGCCGGATTCCACGAAAGATAGCTCAAATCGCCGGGAGTTGCGCTTGGCGTTGTGGCGGCGCTTTCACCTTCAAGAACAAAGCCGTTGAGCTCCCCCTCGGCGCCTTTGATAACCAATTGCGCCCCGCCCGTGCCATTGGCGACATAGGCGTTCAGCTCTCCCCCGCTGGCGCTGGTGATCTTGCCTGCCAGCGATTCCAAAGTGTCATCCGGATCAACCGCAATTTCGATCGGGCTGCGATCGGTGTCTTCGGTGAATGTCGCGCCCGATATCCCGCCAAAGCGGACGCGCAAAGTGCCTTCGCCAACCAGATCGGTCGGCTCGCTAAAGGCCTGCGAGGTAAGCAATTGCTCTTGCGCAAGCTGGCTGACTTCAAGCGAGTAGGTGCCGCTGGGGCTGGTGCCGGGAAGGATTGAGACATCCGCGACCGCGCTGTTACCAATCGTGGTCGCCGGGGAAAGATCGCCAGTGCGAATGCGATCGCCCAGCGCGCTGGCAAGGCTTGTCAGCGAATTGCGCAATTGCGAGGCGGCAGAAATGCTCGCCTCCAGCGCAACATTGCGGGTTTCATATTGGTCTCTGCGCGCGCTGAAACTGGCTTCAGATAGATCGGTTGCCAGCTGGACAAAATCGATGCCGCTGCCTGCGCCCAGCGCAGAGATAATGGAGGATCCTGGATTTTCCATACGCTCTAGAACGGCCTTGTAACGCGGGGTTTAAGCATTGTTCACCGCGCGCAGCTTGCGGCCATCGGCATCAAATCGCAGTTCAGCTGGCACATCGACCAGCGGCCTGCGCGGTTGCTCGCCGCGTTTCAATGACAGCACGAATGCAACCAGTGCCGCGACCGCTACATACAATTCTTCACGCACAACCTGATTGGCGCGAGTGGTGAAATAAATTGCGCGCGCCAATTGCGGATATTGCAGCACGGGCAGCCCTTTTTCCGCCGCGATCTCTCGCATGGCCAGCGCCGTTTCATCGCGGCCCTTGGCCAGCACGACCGGCGCCGGGGCGAGCAGCGGATCATAAGTCAGCGCGACCGAAAAATGGGAAGGATTGACGATAACAAACTGCGCCTCGTTCATCGCCTTTGCCACTCCGCCGCGCGCCATGTCCCGCTGACGCTGACGGCGGGCGCTGCGCATTTCAGGAGACCCTTCGGATTGCTTGGTTTCATCGCGCATATCCTGATGCGACATTTTCAGCTTGTTAAGCCTGCGCACCAGCTGGATCGGGTAGTCAATCAATGCGATCACCAGCAGGCCAATCGCGAGCAGGCTGAGCAAGGCCACCAATGAATCAAAGGCATAGGCAATCTGCGTTCCCAAATCACCGCGACCCAGACCCAGCAGATTGCCGATATTGGCGCTCAACCACCAGCCTGCGATCCCGCCCAGCAGCACCAATTTTAGGATGCTCTTGCCCAGCTCGATCAGGCCCTGCGCGCCAAACATCCGCTTAAGGCCAGAACCAGGATTGATCCGCGATCCCTTGAACGCCATGTTTTTGACAACGAAGCGCCCATCCCCCAGCAGCAATTGAGATGCTGTGGTGATCACCATTACCACCAGACCCAGGGTTATGATCGGCGGCAGGATGGAGCTGAGCGCGAACCCGAACAGCGAAACCGGCGCATTGGCTTCCAAAGTGCCATAATCAAATTGGAATGCAGCGCGCGCGACGGTGCGAACCGATCCGACCAGCCATGGCCCAATCGAAAGAAGGGTGAACCCGCCCACTGCGATGGCCGCCGCTGTAGCCACTTCGCGCGAGCGCAGAACATCGCCTTTTTCCGCCGCATCCCGTTTGCGCTTTTCGGTCGGTTCAAATTGCTTTTCGCCGGAGGATTCTTCGCTCATGAGGCGCCGCCGGCAGGTTGGATGAAGCGTTCCGCCTGACCCAAGGTAACCTCAAGCAAGGCGGCGAATTGTTCGATCACAATCGGCATCACAATGATCAGAGCGGTGATCCCAGCCAAAGTGCCCGCAGGCAGGCCCAGGGCAAACAGGTTTAGCGCTGGGGCAGAGCGCGAAATCACACCCGTGACCACTTGAACCAGCAACAGGATCAGCACCACCGGCAGCGCAATCGCCGCCGCCGTTGCCAAGCCATATCCGGCGAACAGCACAATATCCTGCCCCGTTTGCGGACCGACTGAAAACTCTCCGGCGGGCAGCAGACGATAACTTTCAAGCACCAGCTCAAACCACAGCAAATGCCCACCAATCGCAAAGAACAGCAGGTTTAACAGAAGGCCGAAATATTGCCCCAATGCGCCCGATTGTGCGCCGCTGGTGGGATCGATCGAGGTGGCAATGGCAAGGCCCATTGTGCCCGCGATTTGCTCGGCTGCGACCAAGGGAACGATAAAGGCCACCTGCAAAACAAAGCCCAGCACGACACCAATCAACGCCTCTTGAAACAGCGCCATCACCGCTGCAAATGACAGCATTTCTGGCGGCGGCGCGACCGGTATCCAATTGGCCACGAAAAACGCCAGGATCACACCCAGCATCGCGCGAATTTGAAACGGCACGGCAATTCCGCCAACCATGGGCGCCGCCAACAGCGCCGCCCCGACCCGAACCGATAGGAACAGGACGACCCACAATTGCTCTTCGAGAGAGCCAAAACCAGGACCGATAAAGTTCACAGTATCGCGGCCTAATTATGCCGAAACCATGGCGATTTGCGTGAAAATTTCGCGCATGAAATCGCTGAGCAAGGCCATCATTGATCCGCCGAGCACCACAAACACCGTGGCCGTAATCGCGAGCTTGGGCACGAAGGTTAGGGTTTGTTCATTGACCGACGTTGCCGCCTGGATCACGCCAACGATCAACCCCACTGTCAGCGCCGATGCCAGCACCGGCCCGGCAATCATCGCCACAACCCACAAGGTTTGATCGGCGAGCGACAGCAAATTCGCATTTTCTTCCATGGCGTTTCTCCCTCGCCGCTAGCCAAAGCTCATCGCGAGGCTGCCCATCAGCAAGGCCCAGCCATCGACCAGCACGAACAACAACAGTTTAAACGGCAGCGAAACGATGGTTGGAGAGAGCATCATCATCCCCAAGCTCATCAGCACGCTGGCAACCACCAGATCGATCACCAGAAACGGCAGAAACAGCATGAAACCGATTTGGAATGCGGTCTCCAGCTCGCTGGTGACAAAGGCCGGCAGCAGGATTGAGAAGGGCACATCCGCCGGATCGGAAAAGCTCGCCCCGCCGGCCAAATCGGCGAACATCATCAGATTGGTTTCGCGCGTTTGCCGCATCATAAATTCATGGAAGGCATCGCCCGCCGCTGCGATGGCTTGATCGGCGCTAAGCGTGCTGGCCGCATACGGTTCAATCGCGGCGCTGTTCACCACCTCCAATGTTGGCGCCATTACAAACAAGGAGAGGAACAGCGACAATCCAACCAGCACCTGAGTAGGCGGGCTGCCCTGCAATCCCAGCGCCTGACGCAGGATCGAAAGCACCACCAATATCCGCAAAAAACTGGTCATCATCAGCACCAAAGCGGGCAAGATGGTGAGCAAGCTCATGACGATGAGCAGCTGCAAAGAGAATGTCAGCGGGGTGTCTTGCCCCGTTTCATCGCTGCCCAGCGCCCGTTCAAAGGCACTGCCAATTCCCGGCGTGTCGAGCGTGGGGACAGCCGCCATAGCGTCTCCGGCCAGGCCAAAGCTTAACCCAGCGCCGATTGCCAGCGCGATTGCCGCGACTTGTTTACGCATCATGCTGGCACATCCTCACCATTATTGGTGATCTCTATTTGCGCGGGTTCAACGCCATGCTCCTTCTTTTCCGCCAATCGAACAATCCCCTGGCGGGAACACCCGATCAGGATTTCACGTTCATGAAATTGCACAACCGCCAGCTTTATGCCCGGCGCCAACAGGCTCGTTTCGATCAATCGGACCGATCGACCGCGCGGCCCGGCGGCCCCCAGCTTGGTTTGCAGATAGCGACTGAGTTTAAGACTGCCCCAGATCATCAGACCTAGCAGCGGCAGCAGCAATGCCAGCCGCAGAAAATATTCTGTCATCATGATGGCGGACCTGCATCGGCGGGTTCGGAGGACATATCGGGCCCAGGTGATTTAGCCTGTGATTTAGCAGGCGCACCGCCTTCGGGTGTTCCCAATTCTTCCCCTGCCAGGCTGACTATCCGCAGCGCAAAGCGGCCTTCCTGCGCGATCACTTCTGCCTTTGCGATTTGGCGGCCATTGGCCGTCACATCCAGCAATTCATCAGTCAGTCGGTTGAGAGGCACCACGCTGCCTTCTCCCAAAGCCAGCACCTCTTTTAGGGGCAGGTCTGTGCGCCCCAATTCGACCGATAGCCGAACTTTGACATCGCCGAAGCGTTGGATGGAACTGATCGGTTCGTTCATGCAAATGGGCCTTCCTGGCTCAATCGGGTAAGTCGGATTGCGATGCGTTCATCGAGCGTGCCAATCGCCCCATGGGCAATCGCGCGCGCATCAAGCCGCAAGGGAACTTCACGCGGGGTGGTGATCGGGATTTCGTCTCCCGGTGCCAGCGTTTCGAGGCGATCGAGCGACATTTCAAATTCGCTCAGCACTGCCTCTAGCGACAGCGGAATTTCGGCAAATGGCCGCGCCGATGGATCGGCCGGACCGCGCGATGCCGCGCGCGCATTCTGCCCCGCGCTTTGGCTGGGCACCAGCGCCGCCCACTGATCTTGGCTCATCGCCAGCATCAGTTTCCATGGCTCTTTCTCGCCCGAACCAAATTCGAGCGGCAAGGTGACGCACTCACTATCGATCTCAAACGCTTTAAGCCGCGTGGCGTTTTCGCTGCGCATGATGATGCCAGCATTGGCCACCGGCTCTCCGCCGTTGGTCGCGCGGGCAAGGGCTTGCGCGATCACCGAAGCGAGCCGTTCGACCAAAATTATCGCGGAGCGGGGCAGCTCATCGGCGGCCTCCGCTGGCAAATCGCCATCGCCTCCGAACGATCGATCGGTCAGCGCCAGCATCGTTATCGGATCCAGCGACAGCAGGATTTTTTCGCGGCCCGGCCCGCATCTCATCAGGCAATTGACTGCGATATCGCCGATCTTTTCAAAGATCGCCTCCCCGTTCAGCTGCTCGGGCTCGCCCAAGGTGATGTTGAGCTTCTCTCCCATAAACAGCGGGGCCAGCTCACCAGACAAATTGCGGATCGCATCGCGGCGCCAGATGGCGAGGTTTTCTGCTTGCTCCTCGGGCCGCGGACCACGCTCGGTCAGCTCGGGGCAATGCTGCGCCAGTGCCCGTTCGGCCACGAAAGAATGCTGCATATTCATTGGACAAGGAACGATTCAAAATGGACCGCCTCGATGCCGCCAAAACCTTCTTGTTCTTCAAGCACGGTGTTGATTGCGGCGGCCAATCGATCAGACAAAGCCTGTTTGCCTTCAACCGTGAAAATGTCATGCTCGGGCGTCGCGGCCAGCTGCACCAACATTGCAGATCGGATCGCCAGCTCGTGCTGCTTCACCCATTGAAGCACACGCCCATCACGCCGGGTGGAGGCGGCCAGATCGACCTGAATCAGCGCGGGCGAATTCTGCAAATTGGACGTGAAGCTGTCTTCAAAACTGTAATAGCTTGTGCGGTATTCGCTGCCGCCCTCCCCGTGCACCACAGGGGCTGCATCCTTGGCCGCCGCGCCTCCCGCCGGGGCATAAGGATCATCTTCTCCCTTGAGCACAAATTTGGGCAGATCAGGCTCAGCTTCGCCCTCGGCTTGTCCGATCAGGCCCGCTGCAAACGCACCGTAGGCCCCGCCTGCGCCTGCACCTAATAGCAGCACCGCGCCTATGATCAGCTTAAGCTTGACCCCCTTTTTCTTGGGAGCATCGCCTGCGTCCTTTTCCTTGTCCTTCTTATCAGCCTTGGCCATATGCTTTGATCTCCTGATTTGCGATCAATTGGGTCACGCGAACAATCCGCCGCGCCCGATATCTTCGATCGAGCTGGCATCATCTTCGCCGGTTTGATGGGAATCTTGCGCCGCGCCATCATGGCCGCGCTGGGCGTCTGCGTTGCTTAAGGCGTCTTCTGATCGGCCTTGATCAGAGCGGGCTCCATATCCGGGCCCACCGGACATTCCGCCCGCAGTGCTGGAATCACGCTGAGAATGGCTGTTGCCGTTCCCTTGGGCGCCATCCTGTCCGCGCTGATTGGTCGAAGCGGTTTCACTTGCAGAAACCACCGCGCGTTCGCTCAGCGCCGCCTGCACTGCAGGGGCAAAACCGGGATCGCGGCTCGATAGGCTGGCTCTTAAATCGCTCGCGCCTGCTTCAAGACGGACATTGACCGCGCCAAATTCAGCATGGCGGACCAGAATTTCTGGCCGGGAGGCGCGGCTGTTTTCGCGCGCTTGAGAAAGCTGTTCAATCGCCTGATCAAGATTGGGGGAGAGCCGCGCATCACCGCGCAATTCAGCAGAGATGGCGGCGCTGGATGCAGCATTTGCGGCGGTGATATTTGGCGCCGCCGAGCTCGAAGGATCAGTGACAGCGAATGCGGACAAACTGGCCGGAGCTGCCGATTGGACAGTCGGCACAACTTGGCCTGTTTGGCTTGCTTGCGCGGATTGTGTCGGCGCGGGGTCGATTGAAACCGAACGCGCGGCCCGATCCGATCCTGCGGCTGGCAGATCAAGCGTCCTGCCATCAAGCGCTGGGCGATCAAGCGCTGGGCCCTGACCCGAACGCGCAACTGCAGCCTTTTGCTGCAAACCAACAGCAGTTGGCGCGATCAAAACTTTTTCGGCAATCTTGCTGACATCGGCATTGGGCAGACTGGAAGGCTGAGTGATGGTTTGGGCTTGGGTTTGGGTTTGGGTTTTTGCTGAAGCTATTACCGAAGCGGGTGCCGCTGCTGATGCCTCAACCTGAGATAACGCCAGAGCTTGAGATGAGGCCTGAGATGGAGCCTGAGATGGGGCCTGAGATGGGGCCTGAGCGCGCAAGTGCGTCTTTGTTTGCGCCTGCATTGGCGCAATGTTTTGCAGCGTTGAAGCGCTCGCCGCTTGATCGATCACGCGCCCAGCACCGATTGGCTTTTCACCGGCGGCGGGCGGTGTTTCGAATACGCTAGTCGCGCTGGCACGGCCCGGCACAGGATTGCCGGTTTCCGGCAAGACCTTGCCATCTGCCATTTTGCCAGAGAGCTGATTCTCAGGAGTGAGCGTTTTGGCAGTTTCGGTCGCTTTCGCAGGCAATTCATCACCCGGTTTCGGGCCCGGCTCGGCACCTAAATGCGCCGCTGGCAGCGTGCCTTTACCCACGGCAGCGCCCGTCTGACGCGTCGCCAATCCCGCTGCCGATCCCGCGGCCGACCCCGCTGCCAAGCCCGTTGCGGACAACGCATCAGAGAACGGCACAGCGGCCGCATCCGCGCCCGCCTCGATCTCAAGCGTCGGATCAATCGGCGCAGGGCCGATGGTTATTGTAGAGGTCGGGGTTGTTGGGGATGTCGGCAGGGCCAATGTCATTCTGGTGTCCTTTTGGAAGTGGCGATCAATCGATCATCGGTTTGCGCAGCAATTTGCGTGCCAGCGCGGTTGCATCGGTAGTTTCCCTGATCTGATGCGCGCGCTGAATATCGCGGCGTTTCGCGCTGATCCGCTCATCCAACCGCTCTAGCTTTTGATCATTGGTGGCCAGCACACCCGCATGTTGATCACACGCTTGCGCTGCCATCGCTTCGGATTGATCCGCGTCTTTCGCGATCCGCGCGAGCGAGCCAGCAAAAGCTCCGTTCTGGGTGAGTTCCAAGCCCGCACCCTGCGTCAAGCGGCTGCCATATTGGCGCGCCAGCATGCGGCTTCGCGTTGCCAAGGCTGCGCTCTTGGCCACGGTTGCATTGGCCTGTGCCAGTGCCGCCAGCGCTTCACGCCGCCCGACCATGGTGATGCGATGCTGCCGTTCGAGCATCCGCAATCTTTTGGCATCATTCGCCATTGATCAGCGCCTCCGAAAGGCTTTCGAAGCTTTCCTGCAAAGACACGTTTTCATTGCGTTTCTGCTGCAAGAATGCATCAATCCGGGGTGCCAAATGCAGCGCACGATCAAGCTCCGCGTCCGAGCCAGCGCGGTACGCACCCATCAATACAAGATCGCGGTTTTCGTCTCTTAACGCGACCAAAGAGCGCAGATTGCGCGCCGCCGCCGCCACATTGGGATCAACCAAATCATCCATCACCCGGCTTAGCGAAGCGGGCACATCAATCGCTGGATAATGCCCGCGTTGGGCTAGCTCTCGTGAGAGAACGATGTGGCCATCCAAAATCGCGCGTGCAGTGTCCACCACCGGGTCTTGTGCATCATCGCCATCGGCCAGAACGGTGAACAGACCAGTGATCGCCCCACCAGACGTGGCCGAATTTCCCGCGCGCTCGACCAATTTCGTGATCGCAGCAAGCGCGGATGGCGGATAACCGCGCGCTGCGCCGGGTTCCCCCAATAACAGCGCCAATTCACGCGCCGCGTGGGCCACGCGGGTTAAACTGTCGAGGATCAACATCACCCGTCTGCCGTTCGCCCGGAAATGTTCCGCGATGGAGCTGGCATATTGCGCCGCCCGGAGCCGCAAATTGGGTGCATGATCGGCTGGCACCGCCACCACCACAATGCGGCCACGCTGCGGGCCAGACATATGCCGCGCGACAAAATCAGAAACTTCGCGGGCGCGCTCCCCGATCATCGCGATCACTGTGATTTCGACATTGGCATTGGCCGCGATCATATCGATCAGCACCGATTTCCCGACGCCCGATCCGGCAATCACGCCGACCCTTTGGCCGGTGCCGATGGTGGTCAAGGCGTTGATCGCGCGGACCCCGCAATCAAATGGTTCGGTCACGGGGGAGCGTTCAAGCGCGCCTTCGCGCTGCCCGGCCAATGGCCATTCCGCGCGCAAATCAATTGTCGGCCCGCCATCAATCGGCGCGCCCAATCCATCAACGGCTCTGCCCAGCAAAGCATCGCCTACGCGCACATTGCCAGGGGAACCCAAGGCCCGAACGCAGGCCTGCGGCTGCAACAACACCGTGTCGCCCAGCAGCATCATCAGCGAATGGCCACCGCGAAAACCGATCACTTCGGCCAGGCTTTCCTCGCCTGGGCCATCGCATTCAATCGCGCCGAGCGAGCCGATTGGTAGTGGGAGGCCGGAAACTTCGACCAAGCCGCCATCGCACGCGACCACGCGGCCCGTCAGCACAGGTTGCAGGCTCAGCCGCGCCGCGCGCATGCGCTGCAAATCAAGTTGAAGCTCTGCGATCATGAGCCCAGCGCCGCTGCGATCGCGCGCCTCCATTCTTGCGGCCCGTCGCGCACTTCGCCATCGGCGCTTTCAAGCCGCAGCCCGCCCCGCTGGATCGTCTCATCCGGTTCAACCTGCCATTGATCTGCGAAATCTTCTCCCAGCAAGGAGATGTCTTGTGGATGGAGGCGCAGCTTGCAATCGCTCGCCGCACTGCCCAGCCGCACGGCGGCTTTTGCACAGCGATCGCGCAAAGCCTCCTCATCGACGGCATACGGCGCCATCGCCTGTTCGCACAGCGCCAGCACAGTTTCTTGCAACGCCATCGCCAACGTATCGAGTGCGGCCTGATCCAATTCTCTAAACGACAGCCGCAATTGCCGAACATGTTCGTTTTGCGCGTCCAATTGTGCCTGCGCAGCCCTCCGGCCCGCTTGTTCGCCATCAGCAAAAGCCTGCTCAAGCGCAGTCGGCACGGCATCAGGGTTGGCGGCGTGGTTCGCGCGCGCTCCGGCCGCGGCGCCATGCGGAAATTGATCGATAAAGCCTGCGCTTTCGCCCATCGCATCCCACCAATTAACGCCGCTATGCGCCTCAGCAGGTTCGGCAGCGCCCGCAGTTCCGGCGGTTTCAATCCAGTCAGACGAATTCTTCATCATCCGCCCCCATCGAAATCTCGCCTTGATCGGCCAGTTCGCGCGCCAGATCGACAACCTTGCGCTGCGCGGCCTGAACCTCATCACGAGAAACGCGTCCGCGCATTTCAATTTCATCGCGAACACCATCGGCCGCACGACTCGACATGGCGGAGAAGAAAGGATCGCGGAGCTCTTCTTTGATGCCTTTGAGCGCATCAATCAGAGCTTCATTATCGACATCGCGCAGCAAGCGGCCCATCGCCTGTGCATCGAGTTCATAGAGCATTTCGAAGGTGAACATTTCTTCTTCGATCGATTTGGCGAGATCGGCATCGTCTTGCGCGATCGCAGCGAGCACCGATTTGGCGGTTTGTCCGGCCGCGAGATTGACCAGATTGGCCGCTTCGCGCGGGCCGCCCAACTGCAAGGCATTGGCGCCAAAGCTTTTGCCGATCCGCTGTGACAGCAGGCGATCGATCATATCGACCGCTTCGGATGAAACCGGGCCAATCTTGGCGATCCTGGCGACAACGGCGGACTGCACATCCTCACCCAATGCCGACAGCACCTCTGCCGCCGGGTCCGCTTCCAGCATCAACAGCAGCGCCGCGATAACCTGCGGGTGTTCGTTTTCGATCAATTTGAGCACAATTGACGGCGCAAGCCAGCGCGCCATTTCGATGCTGCGCGGCCTTGGTTCAGGCTCTATCCGCTGCATCATGCTGTCCGCTTTGGTCTGCCCGAGCGATTTTTCCAGCAATCCGCGAACCTGGCTGCTGCGATCTTCGGCAGGCAACACTTCGCGATCGGCCTCACGCACGAAGTCTTCGATCGATTCGGCAATCCCGCTTTGATCGATTTCGCCCAGTCCGCACATCGCAGAACCCAGCTGTTCAAGCTCATTCGGATCGAGCTGTGCGAGCAGGCTCGAAGCCTCTTCATCACCCAGCAACATCAGGAATATGGCTGCGCGATTGACGCGGTCGATAGTGCCGGCGGGCGCGTTCATGGCGTCCCTGCCTGAGTTGGAGCCTGCAACATGCGCTGTAATGTCGCCACTGCGCGTTCAGGCTGGGCCACGGCCAATCGCCGCGCGAGTTCAACTTGTTCAGGCAAATCGCCCATGGATGGATCGCCATTTGCCGCAGGCTGCATCTCGCCGGTGGTGCCATCACCAGCATTGCCATCGGCAATCAGGCCGTCATCCTCATCGGATGAACCCGCCGCCGCGCCGCTTGTATCGCCACCAGACCGCAATTTCTTGATCAAGGGCCGCACTGCCAGCATCAGCACCAGCAGCACCGTCAACAATGCAGCGACATAGCGCATCACATTGGCGAACCATTGTTCTTCATAAAATGCAGGCTCTACAAATTCAGCGGTTTCAAACTTGCTCACCACCACTGTCACAAGATCGCCGCGATCCTCCGTCGCGCCGACCGCGGCGCCCACCAGAGATTGAATTTCCTCAGCTGTCAGCGGATCTGCCGCGGTCAAAGCCTCTTCGCTCACCGCAACAGCGACCGATAGTTTCACCAGCGCGCCAGCGCGGGTGTTGGTAACGGCAACTTCGCGGTCCAACTCATAGGCGCGCGAGGCGGAAGTTTCCGTGTCGGCGGCGGCGGTGGTTTGCGTTGCTGCGGCGACCTGCTCTCCCCCCTGCGGGTCAGGCGCGCCTTCTAGCACTTCGGTTGGAGGAGGCGGCGTGTTCGCCAGCACACCGGGAATTCCGCCAGCGCCAGTGGCTGCTCCTGAATTGCGGGTTGAATTGCGCTCACTTTCGGACCGCAAAGCCCCTTCTGGCTCATAGCTTTCGCGCGCCGAGGTGACTTCGCTTTGTTCAAGTTCCACCTGAACCTGGCTGGAAAAATTGCCATCGCCCAATAGCGGCAGCAGCAGAGCGTTGATCTGTTCGCGCAGCTTGGATTCAAATTCACGTTGGAGAACAAGCCCATCAAGATTGCCCTCTTTCTCAGACGACAACAGCCGGCCATTCTGATCCACTACCCGAACCGCATCGGCATCAAGGCCGGGGATCGATCCTGAAACCAGATTGACGATTGCCTCAACCTGATCCTGCGTCAGCGAACGTCCGCCGGCCAGTCGCACCATAACCGATGCACTGGGCGGGCTGCTTTCGCGTACGAACACAGATCGTTCGGGAGTGGCAAGATGCACGCGCACCGTCTCAATCCCGTCAATTTCCTGAATGGTCAGCGTCAATTCGCGTTCGCGCGCCAATCGCAATCGTTCGCCTTCCAATGTCCGGCTCGACCCCATTGGGATCGAATCGAGCATGTCGGTTGCGCTTTGCGGGGCGGCCAATCCGGCATCGCTCGCCACCAGCATCCGTGCCCGATAAACGTCTTCCTCTGACACGGTGAGCATGCCTGTGCCGCTGTCGATATTGTAATCGATGCTGCCCTGATCGAGCGTTTCGACGACTTTGGCGCGCTCGCCATCGGTTAAATTGCCATAGAGCACACGCTGCGGCCCTTGCGCGATGGTGAGATACAGCATCCCGACCAGCGCAATCGCGCCGAAACCGATAAGCGCGGGAATGCTCCTGCGGATCGCCGGTTGGCGCAGCAATTCACCCAGGCCAAAGCCCGAATTTGCGCCACCGACATTGACCCCCGAAAGGGCTTGGTCCTGCGCCATGGGAAGGCCAGTTTCAGCCACCTATCAGCTCCCCATTCGCATGATGTCTTGATACGCAGAGAGCAGCCGGTTGCGCACTTGCAGAGTGGCTTCAAAGGCGACGCCTGCCTCCTGCCGCGCCAGCATAACCTGCGCGATATCGGTCACCTCACCGCGCTCATAGGCGGCGGACATTTCGCTCGCATTGCGCTGAGTCGCGCTGACTTGTTGCAAAGCATCACCCAAGGTGTTGGCAAAATCGGGGCCAGAATTGGGATTGACGCTGGCTCCGGCGGTTTCGGCGGTGCTGGCAGTGGTGCTGGCTGCACGCACATCTTTAAGCGCCTGAGAACGGCCCAACACTTCCTGACGAAGCGCCAGAACATCTTGAATACCGGCAGCGGGGCGGATCGGGCTCATGCTTCACCTCCAACCGCAGCCATCAGGCCGGATTCGCGCATCGAAGCGATGCGATATCTTAGCGTGCGCTCAGAAATACCAAGGCTGCGCGCGGTTCTGCCGCGATGCCCGCCGCAGCGGTTCAAGGTATCAAGAATGGCCTGCGCTTCGGATGCGAAGGCAATGTCGGATAAAGATGTATCATCGCCGCCACGCCCAACACCGCTGGCGCGCGCATGATGCCGCTCTTCAATGTCTCCGGCTTGAGAAACCGCGCGGACCGGCTGATCAAAAACGATATGCTCCGATCCGATCATGGGATCGCCGCTGGCAAGCAGGATCGCACGGCGGATGACATTTTCCAGCTCGCGAACATTGCCGGGCCAAGCATGGCTTTCGAGCAAGGCCATCGCCTGCCCGGATATCCACGCCGTCTGGCCATTGGCACAGGCATGACGCAGCAACATTCCAAAGGCGAGCGGGGCAATATCTCGCGGACGATCGCGCAGCGCGCCGATCTCTAGCGGGAAGACATTAAGACGGTACAGCAGATCTTCGCGGAACCGGCCCGCCTCTGCCTCCACCGCCAGCGTGCGATTGGTGCAGGCGATGATGCGTGTATCGATCTGAACCGGCTTGGTCGCGCCCAAAGGCAGCACTTCACCTTCTTGCAAGGCGCGCAGCAGCTTGGCCTGTAGCGGCAAAGGAAGCTCGCCAATTTCATCGAGCAGCAAAGTCCCGCCATCGGCGGCGCAGAACAATCCCTCGCGGGTTTCGCCCGCTCCGGTGAAGGCCCCTTTGCGGTGGCCGAACAGCAAACCTTCCAGCATTGCCTCTGGCATCGCCGCGCAATTGACCGCCACAAACGGACCTTTCGCGCGGCTTGAAGATTGGTGCACAAACCGCGCGAGCACTTCTTTGCCGGTGCCCGTTGGACCTTCCAGCAGCACGGGAATATCGCTGCGCGCGATCCGTTCTGCCAATGTCAGCAGGGCGAGGCTTTGCTCATCACCCGCAATCGGCAAGCCGCCATGGGCCGCAATTGCCAACAAAGCAGCGCGCGCATGGGCCATCGAATGCGAATTGTAAGACAGCACAAATTGCGCCTCGCCCAATATTTTGAGCGAAGATTGATCGGAATGATTGAGAGTGAGACCGATTGTGCCGGGCTTTCTGCCTTGAGTTATTGCATCAAGATCGGTGCTGTCACTGATCTGTAGGCGCGGCCTGTGATGGCTCGCGCTGAGCAGCGGCAGGCTTTGTTCGAGCAGCGGCCGATGCAGCGGCAAGCTGTTCAATCCGGCATCACGCTCGGCATGCTTGCTCGCAAGGGTTTCAGTCATGGACGCCATCTTCTTCGCACCTGTCGACAATTGGTCGAACAGGGAATGGCGTGGGCACGGCGAAAATATAGGAAAGTTAAGGCCTAGTAGAAGCCCTTATGCCGGCCAGCGAGGCAATTGGCTGCCAGCCCTTAAACTTCTCACGCCATGGTCGCTCTAAGCTCCAGCAGCTGCGGATTTGTTCGCGGAAGCCAGTACAACCAGGAGTTTGACCAATGGCAGTTATCAATACCAACATTTCAGCACTGCGGGCGCAGAACGCCAGCATGATGGCCGACAAAATGCTCGGCACAGCAATGGAACGCCTGTCTACAGGACAGCGTATCAATGGCGCAAAAGACGACGCCGCCGGCCTTGCAATTTCTACCAACTTCTCAGCCGAAATTCGCGGCATCAATCAGGGCGTACGTAACGCCAATGATGGTATCGCTTTGGCGCAGACCGCTGAAGGCGCTCTGGATGAAGTGTCCAACATGCTTCAGCGTGTTCGCGAACTGGCTGTTCAGTCTCGCACCGGCACCAATGATGATGAAAGCCGTGATTTCATGAACCTCGAAGTCACTGAATTACAATCACAAATCAGCGATATTCTTTCGAACACAGACTTTAATGGCGTGTCGCTGTTCTCTACAACAAGCGGTACCGACGTCACAGTGGACATCGCAGTTGATGCCACACAAACAATCACGCTGACCAGCAGCGCGATCGATGGCAACAACATTTCTGCTTCTGCACTTGATGTTGATACAGCCGCTTTGGCTGCGACCACCATCACCAATGTTGATGCGGCGCTTACTGAAGTGAACAACACTCGGGCATCTTTGGGTGCTGGCCAAAACCGGTTGGACTCAGCGATCAGCAACTTGACGACAACCTCTACCAACCTGACAGACGCTCGGTCACGTATCCTCGATACCGACTTTTCGTCCGAAACCACAGCATTGGCTAAGGCTCAAATTTTGAGCCAAGCTTCAACAGCAATGCTTGCTCAGGCCAACCAATCGCAGCAGAACGTCCTCTCCCTTCTGCGATAAACCTCCCGTCCCTAATGGGAGCCGGCGAAGGAAGCCCGGGGTCACTATGGCCCCGGGCTTTTTCGTGCACGTCAGAGATTTGGGGAATCAGAACTGACGCACGAATTCAATACGTTTGTGCAAGCCTAGGCCGCTTGGGTGCAGCGTTCGAGTGTCTCATCAGGCGCGGCTTCCTGCCTTGCGGTCTCGCTTTCACGCATCGCCAAGGGGCGAAACACCACCTCAATCATTTCCGGCTCATCAGATGCCTCTTCGGGCAGGTGCAGCAAAACCAATCCGGTTTCAGATGTGCATTCGAAAATACCCGGACCGTGTTCTTGCATTTCATCAAATTGCCCGGTCAGCTGCTGCGGGGCGGCATCATTGACTTCCCCGCCTTGCAGAGATCGGACCGGTGCCCGAGTGATACCTGCAATTTCCAGCCAGGACACAGCCCCGCCAAATTGCAGTGCAACCGCCTGGCCGCGATCATTCACCGGGATCCGGGCAACAAAATACCCTTCATGCGTGGGCGTGGCCGAAATTGTGGCACGCGCGGAATCTTGCGCGCCGACATAGATCGCCGGAAGCTCCAGCGATCGCGGCGCGTAATCCGCATATGTCAGCCCCAGTCCAAATCTTTTCTGCACCAACAAAGACAAGCGCGTGCCGATATCTTCCCCGGCCAGCTCTGCTGGCAGGAACATTCGGCTGGCCCCTTTCATATAAAACAGGCCGCGTCGGCGCATCCCTTCGCGGGCATGATCTGGATCGAACAGCGAAACCATGCGGTCGCTGCCCAAATTCACATCATGTTCGAAATTTTTGACGACATCCAACTCCGCGCTTTGTGGCAAATACATAAACCGAAGCAGCACCGACGTGGCGCAATCACGCCAGGCCCGTTGGCGCGCGGCATCGGCCAACCGGACCACCGGCGCCGCGCGGGCTTGCTCGCAAAATTCCAAGCAGCCTTTTTGCACTTTGTCGCGCACCGCGCTTTGCCGGCCTTTTACCGAACTGGCGCGGCGAATGGGTTCTCCAGAGACGGCATAATCAACCGTGGAACCCATTGTTGTGGTTGCCAATTGTTCAAGCACGGCAACATTGCTGCACATCGCCTCCAGCAATTCGGGATCAAAATGGCGATCATCGATAAGGCCGCGCTTATCCAGCTCCGTCGCGGCCATTTCGCGCAGCAACAGATATCGCCCCGCGACATGGACGTTGAATTGATCTTGAAGCCAGCCATCGACGCGGTTTTGCGCCGAGCCATTATAGCCCAGATCGACCAGCATCAGCGTGTCCCCCGGCTGCGGATCAACGACCGATCGCACATGCGCGGCCAATCGATCGGCAAATTCGCGCGCACGCCGGCGGATCACCTTTTTTCGCCGACCGCTGCGCAATTCACGCAGCAAGATCTGGCTCGCTTCGGCGGGATCTTCAGCTGAACAGAATTGCTCGATTTCCTCTTCTGTGAACAGCATTTGCCGCGCCAAAGTGGAGGGGTTGAGCCCATGTTCGAGCGCAACATGCCGATCAATTGCTTCATTGCTGGTGAGCGATGCAGCGGTGGCAGTGAACCGGCTGATCTCAACACAGCTGGCATTGGCCTGTGCCCCGGCGATTTGATTGACGGCAAAGGGCAAATGGCCATCGCGCAGCATAAACAGCCAATGCACCGCGCCGCCGCGCTGATCCTTTAGCGCCGCAGCCTCTTCCTGCAACCATTGTTCAAATCCATGAAACACCGGCCCCAACACGCCAAAGCCCAGCGTAACCGCCGGATCTTCGATCACTGGATCACCGGCAGCGATGATTGCACGATGCGGCTGAAGGCCCATCACATCGTCTGACGATGCGCTGAAAATTTGCTGGCATGCTCGCTCCAAACGCAGGCGTTGCTGTGCCAATTCTCCAAACTGAGCAAGATGCAATGCCGGGATGCCCAGCGCCCGCGCGCCATCATAATCGGCGCTGCGATTGTCCCCGATATGCAAGATATCGGTGGGGTTGCATTTGAGCGTTTGAATGACTTTCGCCAGCAATCCTTGCCCTTTGGAAACACCTGCGCTGGACGATACGAAAACCTTGTCGATCAATTCGGCAATTTCTTCTCCAGCGGAGGCACGGATCAGCTCGCGCAATTGCCGCTCATCCAGATAGGTATCGCTGACAATGATAACCTTCAGCCCATCTGCGCGCGCGCGGCGCATCAGATCAACCGTGGGCGCAAAGGCATAGCAGGTCCGGGCTTCGGCGCTGAGTTCATGCTCAATCGCCAGCGCGCGGGTGGCATCATCGGCATCGGGCAAAACATGGCTGTAAATCTGGCCCAGCATCACCTCATTGCGGCCGCGCAAAGTGGCCTCGGCCCTGCGGGCATTCGCCTCACCAACCGCTCTTTGCCCAGCATTCATGCCGGAAAGCGTGTTGAATAGATCGGTTGGAAGGTGGCAGTCGCGCCACAGCAAAGTGTCAAAGCAATCGAGCGACAAGATCGTTGCGCTCGGGGCCCGGTTCAATACGCTGGGCATTTCATGCGGAAAGATTGTCTCGGTCATCGTCTGCTCCACCCTACCGCCACCCGATCTGGGGGCTGTTCGTTGCAGGGAAGAGAGCTAAAACCTTATGGTTTACGGGGTGGAAGCGGCGGGATCAGGGTTTCCACCTACCGCGTTTTCACTGGTGCGATTTTCTCCGGCGCGATTTTCTCCGGCGCGATTTTCATTTTGAGCGCCTTCGATCGATCCGGCATCGGACCCACCGGGACCTGCGCCATTGGGGATTCTGCTAGCAACACGGCGCACCGGCGCAGCGCTACTTTCCAGCAGCAGAATGGAGATACGGCGGTTGCGCGGATCGCCGGGATCATCCGCAATCAATGGTTCGCGATCGGCAACACCTTCAATCCTGGCAAAGCTGCCTTCGGGCAGTCCTTCATTCATCAAGGCCTGCCGCGTCGCCTCTGCCCGGCCGGCTGAAAGCGACCAATTGTTTGCCGCCACTCCCGCGCGCCAAGGCAGCGAATCGGTGTGTCCGCGCACGATCAAGGGTGCCGGATTGTCCGCCAAAGCCGCGGAAATTATTTCCAGCAATTCGCCCGCATCATTGGTGAGTACGGTGGTGCCCAACGTGAACATCGAAAAATTGGCATCATCGACCAGATCGATCCGCACCCCTTCGGGCGATCGCATCACGCGAACCTGACGTGCCAGATGGCGGATTTGGCGCTTGGCTTCGAGCCTCCGTTCGATCTCTTCGCGCAGCTCGCTGGCGCGCTGTTCTTGCTGCTCCCCACGTCCCCCGCCTTCAACCGGGCCGCCGGTCGCGCCGCGCGGAATGGTGATGCTTTTCGTGCCGGTCTGCCCCTGCGAATGGGGATAATTGTCAACATCGGTGAGCGAGCTTCCGCCCAGCATCCCGTCTGCCCCGGCGCTTTGTTGGCGCACTTTGACCAGCGTCGGTGTGAAATAATCGGCCAACCCTTTGCGTTGATCCTCGGTTGTCGATCCAAGCAGCCATAACAGCAGAAAGAACGCCATCATTGCAGTCACGAAATCGGCATAGGCAACTTTCCACGCGCCGCCATGATGGCCCGCTTCGGCGATGGTGATTTTCTTGACGATGATCGGCGCCGGCAATTCACCAGCGGGCGCAGCGGCAGCAGCAGCCGCACCGTCTGGCGATGACGGGTTGGGATCGGCTTCGGCCATGTTAGCGGCCTCGCATCAAGTCGAGCAATTCGGTGAGTTTCGGGCGGTGTGCAGGCGGCAAAGCGGACCGCGCCGCTTCGAGAACCAGCGGCTGAGGATAGCCATGCAGCGAGGCGACAATCACCTGTTTGACCGAGTGGTAAATCGTTTGATCGTGCGAATTGCATTGCTTCAGTCGGCTCGTCATCGGGCCAACAAAACCATAGGCGAGCAGCACCCCAAGAAACGTTCCCACCAGCGCCGAACCGATCATCCCGCCCAACACTTCGGGCGGTTCATTGATCGATGCCATCGTCTTGATCACACCCAAAACCGCGGCAACAATCCCAAGTGCGGGCAGCGCATCGGCGAGCGATTGCAGCGCGTGCGCGGGTTCATCCAATTCGTGCAGCTGTGTTTTGATCGAACTGTCGATCACCTCTTCAACCGCATGGGTATCCAAGGTGCCGCTGGACACCACCAGCAATGTCAATGGATCGCAGATCAAATCGCGCACTGCATCATCTTTGAGCAAGTTTGGATATTCAGCAAATATCGCCGAATTTTCTGGCTCGGTCACATGGCTTTCCAGCGCCACTGCCCCTTCAGAACGAAGCAATTTCATAAGTTTACTGGACAGTGCAATCGCATCGATATGATCTTGATCGCTATATTTCGGGCCTTTGAAAACCTTGCCAAATCCGGCCAGCAGCAGTTTGATTTCGTGCATGGTGTTGCCGATGATCACGCTGCCAATGGCGGCCCCGCCAATGATCATCATTTCCAGCGGCAATGCGGCCAGGATCGGCCCCATGGAACCACCCGCGAGCATAAACCCGCCAAACACCATCACCAGCAGCACAACTATCCCGATCGCGGCGAACACGTTCTCTTCTCCTCAATCAGGGCGCGTCAAATAACGTTGAACAGGCTGAGCGAACTCACCCGTGCAAAGCTGGTTTGACTGGCCTCTAAGACGGTCAGCGTCTGCTGAAGTTCGGTGATGGTTTCGGTAAGATCTGCGCCGCCAATTTCAGCTTCTTCCTCCGCGCGAGAAGTCGATCGTTCAAGCTGGTTTTGCTGCACCGAATCGAGCCAGGCGAGCCGCGCACCCAAAATTGTTTGGCCGCGATTGGCGCTGTCCAAAGCGGAATCGAACCCGCTGATTGCATCGCGCGCCGCCGCAGAAGGATCCGCCGCGCCGCCTTGCAGCACCGCCGCCAATCCAGAGATTAAGGCAAAGGCATCGCTGGTCACCCCGGTGCCATCAACATCGAAGCTCAAAAATTCGGGTCCGGTTATACCGCGTTGGATTGCGACCCCTTCGGCGACATCAAGAAACGCGGCTTCGGCGCTGCCGGCATAGCTCACCACCCCGGCATTATCGCGGATATAGGCCGCCCCGCCCGCATCGCCGGAAAACAGCGATTCCCCGGCCAACGAAACGCCATTGGCGCGGGTAAACAGCTCTTCACCCAATTGCTCCAACTCGGTCGCGATCGCATCGAGGCTGTCCTGCCCCAAGGTGTCATTGCCCGCCCCAATCGTCAGCTCACGCGCACGGATCAACAGATCGGTGATGCCGGTGATTTCGTCTGACGCGATGTTGAGATCAAGCTCGAGCCGGTCCGCATTCTCGCTGTTGATTTCTTCGAGCCGCTGACTGCGCGCAATATCGCGCAGGCGCGATGCGGCAACAGGATCTTGGGAGGACCGTTCGAGCCGCTCCCCGGTTGCGACCTGCGTTTGCAGGCGCTCCAATTGCGCCCGCAGCTCGCTCATTTCATTGAACGATTGCAGGTAGAATCCGCTGGTCGAGTTGACGGAGATATTCATCTTATCGGATCGCCAAAATTGAATCGAAAATGTCGTTTGCAACCTGCATTATCCGGCTCGAAGCCTGAAATGCCTGTTGAAACCGCACAAGGTTCGCCGCCTCTGTATCGAGATCAACACCGGTTTCTGATTGCAAGGCGGTTTGCGCGCTGGTCGCAATTGTCTGCAGCGCGGATTGGGTGATTTCCTGGCCGGAAATGCGGCTGGACAAGCCAAACAGCAGCGCATCGGCCTGATCCGCTGGGCCGCCATTTTGCAAGGCATCGCGCAAGGCGGACAAATTGGAGACATCGCGGCTTTGCGCTGGTGACCCTGCCGGAGCGGTGGCAATTCCCGCGCCAGAGGTGAGCGCGATTGAAATATCGCCCGCGCCGGTGCCAGAGAATAGCGGCTGTCCCGCAGAGCCATCGGGCGCGGTGCCATTGGCCTGCGCGGTGTTGACGATGCCGATCGTTGAGAGCGCAAGGGCATCAAGTTCGGTCTGCAAATCGCTTTGCGCGACCAAGGCGGACGCCAGACCCGCGAGCGATCCCGATGATGGTGAAACCGCTGTTCCGCCCAAATCAAACGAGATCGTGCCGTCAGCAGCGGTGGTTAGGTTTAATGTTTCGGCGCTGGTTCCGGTGACCAGTTCCGGGCCAGAGGCATCCCCCAACCGAACATTGGCGACGCCATTGGATTCAAGTTGAACCGAAATGCCATAGTGCGACGAAAGATCAGCCAGCGCCGCGTCGCGTTGATCAAACAAGGCCGCCTGACCCGATGAATTGGGCAGCGCGCGAATTATCTCTGCATTGATCCGCGCCAAATCCTGCGAATGCTGATTGACCAGATCGGCGCCATTTTGCGCTGCGGTTTGGACCTGGGTCTGCACAGTTTCCAAGGACCCATCGGCCAATTGGAATGTATCAGCCACCACCCGCGCACTTTCGAGCGCGGCGGCGCGCAAAGAGGGATCTAGCGGATCGCCTTGCAAGCGCGCCAACGCCGCTTCAAATTCCACCACCGATTCAAACAGGCCGGTTTGCTCTATCGCCTCTTCCGCCGCCCGAAGGCCGGCGATTTCGCCATTGGCACGGGCCAGATCGCTGGCGGTAGTGCGCGCTTGATTTTGCAGCAGCACCGAATCTGTACGGCGCACCCCATCGACCCGCACCCCGCTGAACGCAGTGCTGGTAAACAGCGCGACAGTAGCGGTGCTGACAACTTCGGATTGAGAGAGTGTACGACGCGCATAATCCGGGTTGCTCGCATTGGCGATATTTTGCGCGGTCAGCTCGAGCGCGTTGCGCGCTGCGAGGGCTCCGCTTTGGCCGATATTGATAAGAACGCTGGACATTATTGGCCCCTATGCCCTTCAAGGTGCTGAGAAAGCTGTTCCTCGATACTGCGTGCTATCCCGAAGCCCCCTGTTTTCGAAGCGGCCTCTGCAACGTGCTCATCGCGCATCGCCTCAAACTGTTCGAGCCCGCCTCCGGTCAGCGGCGTATCCTCGGTAAAGCTCACCGCGCGGGCCGATTCGAGCATCCGGCGCAGCATGATCGCTTCGAACCCCTCGGCCGCCTCACGCAGCGCAAGCCGTTCCGCATCGATCGCGCCGCCGCGATCGAGCGAAACCTCTGAGCCGGTTAGCGGCGAGAGCGAAAGTGAGCGTGCTTCGATCATATGACCACCATTTCTGCTTTCAGAGCGCCCGCTTGCTTGAGCGATTCCAGGATCACGACCAGATCGGCCGCGCCGACACCAAGCAGGTTGAGCGCGTCGACAATTTCATTGAGCGATGCCGCCGCCGGAACCAGCGCAATGCGTCCTGATTGCTGCTCAACAGAAATTTCGCTTGAAGGCTCCAAGGCTGTCTGCCCCTGGCTAAACGCTTCGGGTTGGACCACGCGCGGGCTTTCATCGATGCGGATCACCAGCTTGCCGTGGCTGATCGCAGCTGGCGATAATCGCACCGCTTCATTGATCACGACGGTTCCGGTGCGACTGTTTACAATCACCCGTGCAGGCTGGGTCGCGGGTGTCACATCCAGCATTTCGATCTGCGCCAGCATCGCCGCGCGCGCATCATTGCCAAACGGCAAAGTCAGCTCAATACTCACTCCGTCGCCGATCTGAGCGATGCCGGGAAATGCGGTGTTGACCGCATCGCGCACACGCGCAGCAGTGAGGAAATCGGCGCGGTGCAAATTGAACCGCAATATGCTGCCGCGTTCAAACCCAGTGGCCACGGCGCGTTCAACGGTGGCCCCATCAGGGATCCTGCCAACGGTTGAGATGTTGACCGTCAATTGCGATCCGTCGCGGCCAGAAACGCCCAAGCCGCCCACCGCGACATTGCCCTGTGCCATCGCGTAAATCTGTCCATCGGCGCCATAGAGCGGGGTCATGATCAGCGCGCCGCCGCGCAGCGATTCCGCCTGTCCCATGGTCGAAACGGTGATGTCGATCCGCTGGCCCGGCTTGGCAAAGGCAGGCAATTCAGCAGTGATGATAACCGCCGCCGCATTGGCCAGACCTGGGCTAACGCCCGATGGCAATTGCAACCCAAGGCGGCCCGAAACGCCGCGCATCGCCTCTGTCAGATATTCAAAATTGTTGTCGCCGGTGCCCTGAAGACCAACGACCACGCCATATCCGGTGATTTGGTTGGCCCGCAGCCCTTCGAATGCGCCCAGATCGCGCACCCGCTCAGCAGAAGCATGGGTCGGCGCCAAAACAGCAAACAGTGCGAGGCAAAGTGTGAAAAGTTTTTTCATGGTCACGATCCTCGACATCAAAACGGGGTGATGAGGCTGAAAAAGCGCGACAGCCAACCGGGCTGGCTTGCGCGTTGAACAGAACCATCGCCTGAATAAATAATCCGAGCATTGGCGACCTGTGCGCTGCTGAGGCGGTTATCCGCATCGATATCGATCAGCCGGATGCGGCCTGCAAACTGGATCCATTCCACACCCTGGCTCAAAGACATTTGTTTCTCTCCAACCACTTCGGCGGTCCCATTGGGATAAAGCGCCGCAATCGTAACCGAGACAGTGCCGCTTAGCTGGCTCTGCTGGGACGCATTGCCCTGTCCTGTGAACGACCCTTGGGCCCCAGCATTAAGGGCATTGGGGTTGAGAAATGCGAGCGGCCCGGTGGTAGGCGGGGTGATGGAGAAGCTGCCATCGCGCTGCGTTTGGGACGATGTGCTCTTATTTGTGCTGGTGTTTTCGACCAGTACAATGCTGACCATATCGCCCAGCCGGCGCGCGCGTGTGCCGACGTGCAAACCGGAATAACCCTGCGCGGCTTGGTAAATCGCGCCGGGATTTGCGCCCGATCCGGCAGTTTGCATTGCTGCCACGGGCGGCGGAGGCGGGGCGACAAAACCGGGAGACATTCCTCCACCACCCAAACACGCTGCGAGCAACACGGTCGAAAACGCGGCCAAGGCCGATCGAATAATCATGCGATATTGCTCCATCACAAGGTTTGATTGGCGTTGCGCAGCATCTCATCGACTGCGCTCACCATCTTGGAATTAATCTCATACGCGCGCTGCGCCTCGATCATTTCGACCAGCTCTTCGACGACATTGACGTTGGACGCTTCGAGCATTCCCTGGCGCACTTGGCCGCGCCCGCCTTCGCCGCCAGCTCCGTTTTCGGGGGCTCCGCTCGCGGCGGTTTCAACCAAAAAGTTGTCGCCGCGCGGTTGAAGCCCGGCGGCGTTGACGAAGCTGACAATGTTCAGCTGACCGATCTGAACCGGCGTCGCATCTTCGCTTAAAGAAGCGCTGACGGTGCCATCTGGACCGACAAAGATCGAACTTGCGCCGTCGGGGATCTGCAATCCGGGCTGCACGGTGTAGCCCTGACCTGTCACGATCTCGCCATCGGCGGACAATGTGAACACTCCGGCGCGGGTGTAGCCCGATTGCCCGCTTGGCAATTCAACTTCGAAAAAGCCGGGTCCGTCGAGCGCGACATCCAAACTGTTACCAGTGGTGTTCAGCGTCCCTTGCGCCTCGATCCGGCTGGTGCCGAGCACCTGCACGCCGGTGCCCAGGTTCAATCCCACGGCATAGGCTGTGTCGCCGGTGGATTGCTGCCCAGCGACCCGTCTTTCCTGATAAGCGAGCGTGGCGAAATCAGCGCGATCGCGCTTGAATCCTGTGGTCCCGACATTGGCGAGGTTGTTTGCAATAACGCGCATCCGCGCATCTTGCGCTTCGAGCCCGGTGCGGGCGACGTGGAGTGCTGCATTTGGCATATCTGGTCCTTCAGCTTGTGAAAATTGCTGTGTGTTCGATTGGCTGGAGCGCTATCTCAACGACATCAGCCGCGATCCGGCTTCATCCAGATCGGATGCGGTCGAAATAACCTTCACCCGCTGTTCGAAGGCACGCTGTGCCTCGATCATTTCCACCAATGTGGTCGCGGTATCGACATTGGATGCCTCAAGCGCACCCGGCGTGACTTGCGCGGTTGGATCAACCGGCAAAGCGCCGCCACCGGGCACCCGCAAGAAGGTGTCGATGCCTTTCATGATTTGCGAACCCTCGGGCGAAACCAGTTTGATCTGGCCAAGGATTTCCGCCGGTGCATCCGGCGTGGCGGGATCGCTCGCGAGTACGCTGCCATCCTCCGCCACAAACACCTGAGCGCCGGCTGGCAAAGTGATCGGGCCGGTCTGTCCGAGCACCGGCAAACCTTCGCCATTTTCCAGCAGGCCAGATGGGGAAACGCGCAAATCGCCGCGCCGCGAATACACCTCTCCGCCATCGGGTGCCTGATACGCGATCAAAGCATCGCCTTTGACAGCGATATCCAAAGGCTGGCCGGTTGTGACGACGCGCCCCGCACTCATATCCACGCCGCGCACCACGCCTTGAGCCATCGCGCGCGCTTCCAGCGAACCATCGCGCAAGGTTGCCGGGGTGACGGCAAAGGCTTCTTGCCGAAACCCCGGTGTAGAGGCGTTGGCAAGATTGTTTGCGACCACGCGCTGGCGATCCATCGCGGCATTCATGCCGGTTAGCGCGGTGTAGATCAGGCGATCCATCGAGCTTAGTTCCGCAGGTTGATAATGGTCTGGGAAATTTGCGTCGCGGTGTCGATCGCTCGCGCATTCGCCTGGAAATTGCGCTGCGCCGTGATCAGCGACACCATCTCCTCGGCCAGATCGACATTCGATCGCTCGATTGCGCCGCTTAGAATTTGGCCGCGATTGCCCACTCCCGGATTGTCATATTGCGGCGCTCCGGAAATGCCGGTCGCGCGCCATTGGGTTTGGCCAACGGACCGCAATCCATCGGGCGCGGGGAAAGTCGCCAGCGCCAAACGGCCAACCGACAATGTCGATCCATCCGCGTAAGACGCCTGAACAATGCCATTGCTTTCAATGGTCACGCTCGACAGGTCTGATCCGGCCGCATTGGCGATCGGGACCAGGGCATCTTGGGGTGTGGTGCTGGTGACTACGCCCGCCGCATCGGTGGGGAACACCTGCACCCGCTGTTCGGCGGAGTTCTGGATATTGCCAGAGCTATCAATTTGCAGATTGCCGTTGCGGGTGAAGAAGAACTCGCCCGTTTCATCATTGCGGGTGGCGAAAAAGCCATCGCCATCAATCGCCAGATCAAGGCTGCGCCCGGTCTGCTCGATTGAACCCAGCGAAAAATCCTGATTGATCGAGGATACGGTCGCACCGATCCCGATTGTGAGCCGGGGATCAAGGTTGGAACCGCTGGCGACAATATCGGAAAATTGCACGCTCGATTTCTTGAAACCGGCTGTCTCAGCATTGGCGATATTGTGGGAAATAACCGCCAGATCGGTCTCTGCGTTTCTAAGGCCGTTCAGCGAGGTGTAGAATGAAGTCATATCGAAAATTCCTGTGTCGTGAATGTGCGTGTGTGGGAGGGGCTCAGGTCAGCGTGCTAACCGGCTGTGCAGCCCCGCCATTGGCGATGGCCGTGGCCGCAGCAGCCGCACTGGCGGCAGCCTGAGCAGCCGAAGTGGCCGCTTCCACGGCAGCCTCTTGAGCCAAGATCAGATCATCGAGCTTGGCCGAAATAGAGGCCAAACTGTCGCTCGAAGCGGTCGCCGCTGCGAGGCTGGAAAATTGCGCCATCTGCGCCAGCATCTCTTCATTATCGGCTGGCTCAAGCGGGTCTTGCTGCGTCAATTGAACGGTCAGCAAACGCAGAAAATCGCCCTGATCGAGCGTCGCCGCGGAATTCTGAGAAGACAGCACCGAGGGGGCGTTAAGCTGATCAAGCGCAGCCTGCGCAGTGGGGGTGATTGTGGTATCCATCTTCAATTACTCCTCAAAGTATCCAGCATCAATTGCTTGGCGGTTTGCAGCGCCTGAACCAGGTTTTGGTATTGCCGCGCGCTCTCCATGATCTCGATCATTTCAGCGCTTTCATGGACGGGGCTTTCCCACACATTGCCGTCTTCATCGGCATAGGGGTGGTTGGGATCATAACGTTGGATCGGCGCGGCATCGGACCGCACAATCCCATCGCTGCGGACGCTTGTGAGCCCGCTTGCCCGGTCCAATTCGGTCACAAAAACGGGGCGCAAGGGGCGATATGCCTCCTCCTCGCTGCGCGCGACCGAACCGGCATTGGCAAGGTTTGAGGTCGCGGCATTCATCCGCACCAATTGCGCGGACATGGCTCGCTGGGTGAGCGAGAACAATGTCATATTGTCACCCTCGGCCACGTCTATTCACCCTTCAAAGCGCGGGTGATGGTGTCGACTTTGCCCTGAACGAAGGAGAGCGTCGCGCTGTAAGCAACCGCGTTTTCGGTGAAGGCAACCTGTTCATTGCCCAGTTCCACTGTGTTGCCATCCAATGAAGGCATGGTCGCGATGCGGTACATCATGTTGTTTTCAACACTGCTATCGGCGCTCGCCCCGCCCAATCGCGCATCAAGCGCTGCGGCAAAATCAATATCGCGCGCTTTGTATCCGGGGGTTGCGGCGTTTGCGATATTGGATGCGAGCACGCCCAAGCGCTGAGATCGCAATTCCAAGGCCGCGCCATGAATGCCAAAAATCTGTTCGTTCAACGCGCGTCTCCCATCGCCTTATTCGCTGCACCTATTGTTCGGCTCTTGTTTTGCAGAAACCGTGCCAAATCGCCTGAGAGCCGAAAAAATGGCAGAATTCTGGGGTTTTTGGGAGCGGCGCGATCGCTACGCGGCAAACGCTTGCCGCCATCATGGCAGCGCACTGCAGCCATCATGGTTTCCCAATGATTACCCGGTGTTGGAATCTGCGCTTAAGCGTGTCAGCGGCAAACCGTCCTTAAGGCTGAACCGCTTTCAAAGCCTGAACCGGCTTCAAGACCATGGCCCGCATCCAAGGACGCCACCCACCGTGACAAATGATTTTGCCTTGCTGTTTGATCCGGATGCCTTGGCGCTGGTTTTGCTTGGCACATTGCTGGCCACCTTCGCGCGCAGCGGGTGGCGCGATGTCCGCCAAACCTTGCGCGCTTTGGCCGGGCTCAGCTCCGACCCTTTCGATCAAGACGCCAATCAAAGCGCCGTGGCGCAAACGATCCGCGCGGTGCAGCGCGATGGACCGCTGCGGGCAAAAGTGCCCGCGCCGCCTGATCCAGCGATGGCCGAATTGATCGACACCTATATTCGCAGCCGGTCACTCGCCGCCTTGCACAGTGCGCAGCGCACAGCGCGCGCGAAACGCGACATCAAACGGATGCAGGCCACGCGAACCTTCGAACATGCCGGCGAATTGGCCCCCGTATTCGGGCTGGTCGGCACCTTATTTGCAATCACCCAGCTGGCGCCGGGCGATGCCGGGGTGCTGGAAAACACGATGGGCTCCATTGCAGCCGCCGCGGTTTCCACGCTCTACGGCGTGCTATCGGCCCATATGGTTTTCATTCCGCTTGGGCGCGCGATTGAACGGCATAGCGAGCGCGAAGAATATATGCGTGATCGGCTGATCGATTGGCTCGGCGCGCAACTTGATCAAGATTCCAGTCCCCACGATATCCATTTGCGAGGTGCAGCATGATCGGTCGCAATGCCATGCCATGGCAGCTTATTCTGGCAGACCTTGCCTTGATCCTGTTTTTGGTTTCGATGGCAGGATTGGCGGGAATGAAGACGCCTGAGACAGACACCCCTGCGCCAGACAGGACCCCTCCAAAACTGGCGGTGGCTCAGGCGCAGTCGCTTTATCGTCCATCGGCCAATGGGCCAGAATTGGATGATTGGCTTGCCTCGCAAGAGCTGGATCCGCGCCAGACATTGACGATCTTTGTCGATTACCGGGCAGAGGATCCCACGGCGAGCTGGCTGGCTGCGCAAAAGCTGGCCGAAGATGCGGCGAGCCAGGATGTACCGGTGCGGGTCGTGCTGGCGGCGAATGATGGGGCGGATATTTATGCCAGCCTGGCGTTTGATCAGCCGAGATTTTGATCGGGATCAGATGGAAATGATCTGGTTCCGCCCAGCGGCCTTGGCTTGGTAAAGCGCCTCATCCGCGCGCGCCAAAGCGCTGCGGGTGTCAATATCTTCGGTGACTTCGGCAATCCCGCCAGAAAACGTGATCCGGCCAAATGACTTTCCCGATTGGCGGTTCATCAGGTTTCTATCGGCCATCATGCGGCGCGTCGCATCAAGCCTGCGCCAAGCTTCTTCTTTACCAAGACCATCGAATAACAGCACGAATTCCTCGCCGCCATGGCGCGCGATAAAGCATTCATCATTGGCAATTTCGCTGAGCGTATCGGCAATCGCGCACAAGATGCGATCCCCGGCATCATGGCCGTGCTGGTCATTGACCTTTTTGAAATGATCCACATCGCAAAAGGCCACGCATAATGGCTGCCCCTTGGTCCGTGCATTCTCCGCTGCAATGGTTAGCCGCCGTTCAAAAGCGCGGCGATTGGGCAGCCTGGTCAGGTGATCGATATCGGCCTCTTGCCGCGCCTGCGCCAAATTGTCGCGCAATTGCCCGGTTTCGGCCTCGCTGCGTTCCATCGCGTGTTCAACCTGTTCCAACCGTCCCAGCATCGCGCGGGACAATTCGATAACTCGGTCGACCTCACGCCCGCCACTATGGAGACTGTCAGATTCTTCAAATTTCTCGATCTGCCGCCCAATCTCTCCGCGATGATCGCTCGTCTCATCATGCGCAGACTTGGCCGTTTGGGCAAAACGCGCCAGCGAGGTTTCAAGCTTGTCCATCAAGGTTTCAAGCTCACTCATCCGGTCATTGGTGGCGGGATTCAGGCGGACATTTGAATCGAGCCAGCGCTGATCAATGGGATGCCCAGAAATTTCGCGCGAACTGATTGTTTCGCCCAATTGCGGGTTTGCACCGGACAGCGCATCGCAAATCGCGCTCAAATTGGCGCTGCTGACATTGAGATCGTGCCGTTCCATAAATTGCATGATTTGGGACAGCAGCTCTCGCCGGGCATCGCAGGCGGCGGTATTGGGTTTGCCGCTATCGTTGGCCCCGTTTTTGAGCCTGTTTTTAGCTCGGCTGTCATCATCCTTGCGGCGTTTGAATTTGGCAGGATACGGCAACAATTCTCTCCCTTTTGCGGGTCTTGTATTTTTATGTGCGCCCAAATGGCTCGGGCCTTTTGGCCTTCAATTTCATCGGCGGAGCTATAGGTTTTGCCTTAATTCCGGGCAGCTACGCACCCTGCGGAAACCCCTTAGATGCTTGGCACAGCCCTTGCTTTGAATGTGGCAGAGACAATCAAAGGAAGAACACAATGCGTGGGATCATCAATTTGCTATGTTTTGTGCCGCTCAGTGCGGTCACATTGGTGCCGTTGTTTTCACCAGTGATGGGCGCTGGTCCAGGGTATCAAGGCTTCACCGACCCTGCCGATATTGACCGGGCGGTTATCAATTTTACCGGCGCAGCGATCGGTGAAATTGGCGGAGCACGGCTGCCCGCGGATCGGCGGTTGCGCCTGTCGCAATGCACCAATCCTTTGCAGACATCGTGGCATGGCCGCGAAGGGCACACGGTGCAGGTCGAATGCCCTGATGCCGGCGGTTGGCGGATCTTCATTTCAACCCGTCCGCAACCCGCTGTACAGAGGAGCGCACAGGCCAATCAGCGCGTCGTCAAACGCGGCGATCCGATCACAATATCGGTGCGCGGGTCGGGCTTTAGCATTCAGCATTCGGGCGAGGCGATGGATAGCGGCGCAATTGGCGATTGGATCGGGGTGCGCATTGCCCGCGATCAGGAACCGGTTCGCGCGCGGATCGAACGACCCGGCCTTGCGGTGATCCCCGCAAGCTGAATTCGAATGGCCCTTAAACCCACCAGCAAGCGGCCGTACTAGGTATTAGAAATCTATCGGGAGCAGAGCGATGTCCTCTTTCGAATTGAATAAAGTACAAGGTGTTGGGGCGCCAAGAGCCCTGAGTGAAAGCGACCGTGCCCAATTAGAAGCGCGCCGGGGTGAGGCCAAATCTGCGCCCCGAAACGGCGCGGAAAAGCCCGGCATCTCGGTTGAAATTAGCCAAAGCGCGGCGGCCAATGCCGCACCGGTTGATAATGAGCGCGTCTCAGAAATCCGCCAAGCGCTGAAAGATGGAAGCTATCCATTGGTGCCAGCAAAAATCGCCGATGCGATGATCGCTGCCCGCGTAGGCTTGGGCATTGAATCGGAGCAATCAGCATGATCGCGGCGCCTGCTGCGGCTGATGAGACTCCGGCCGGTTTGCAAGAGCCATTGCGGCAAATGATTTCCGTGCTCGAACGCGAACGGCAAGCGCTTGCCGCATTGGACCGTGATGAGCTGGTCAACGCTACTCGCGAGAAAGAGGCATTGTGTGATGTGATCGGCCCAATGGCACCGGGATCAATCGATGCCGAAACCCGCACTCTGGCCGAAACCGCGCGGCAATTGAACGAGATCAACCGGCGGGTGCGCAATCTGCTGGCTGCCAATGTCGCCACTCGGCTGGAAGCCTTGGGCGGCAAACGCGCGACTTACCAAGCTGCCAATATCGCCCACGCATAACCACGCAGTTCAGCCTCAATCGGGCCGATCTGGCACGGCAATTGCTTAACCCCCGTATGAGTTAGCGCGCACCGGCGCGCGGTTTTCACAATGGGGGCCATGTGAACGATATTGCAGCCAATCCGCGCATTCGCGGCGATGAACCTGCCGGGCAGAGCGCTCCTGCGCGGCGGCCGATCCGCCCAGCACAGGCAGATGCATCCACTGCCCCGGTCGAGCAGGCAATCGCCGGAGCGGCGCAGCAAAGCTCAGTCGAGTTTGACTATCTGCTTGCTCAAGCGCGGATCGAATCCTCGCTCAATCCCGATGCCCGCGCTCGCACATCGAGCGCAACCGGGCTGTATCAATTTATCGAGAGCACCTGGCTGGAAACCATGCAGCGCCATGGCAACCGCTTTGGCCTCAGCAATATTGCTGCCCAAATCAATGCAGATCCCAGCGGCGGAGTGTCTGTTTCAGACCCGGCAATGCGCAGCCAAATATTGGCGCTGCGCAATGATCCGCAAATCGCCTCTTTCATGGCGGCGGGTTTGGCCGAGGATAATCGCGCGCAATTGCTGCCAATTCTGGGGCGAGAGCCAGATAACAGCGAATTGTATCTGGCGCATTTCCTTGGCGCAGGCGGAGCTTCGCGGTTCCTGTCTGCCCTGCAAGATAACCCTTCGCAAAGCGCCGCCAGCCTGTTTGTTCAGCCCGCCAGAGCCAATCGCCCGATCTTTTATGAAAGCGATGGCAGCGCGCGCAGCCTTGCCGGCGTGATGGAGCATCTGCGCGGCAAGATGGACGATGCGCTTGGCGTCACGCCGTCAGTTTCCGGGTCGATCGCCGCCGCATCGGCGTTTGATCCGCTGGCTTCACCCGCAATCACTTTGGGCGCGCAATCGGCATACCCACCGGCAGGCCCATCGGCAGGCCCCATCTCCGGTTCCTCGTTTGGGCAAGCCAATGCGCCGCCGGCACCGGCGCACCTATCCGCGCCAGCGCCCGCCAATCGGCCTAGCATGTCGCAAGTGCTTCAAACCACCTTTGGCGCGGCAGAATCGAGCGCGATTGGCGGCAGCGGGGATCAAATTCGCAAGGCCTATGAACAATTGAGGGCATTTGGCCTGTGAACGTTCCCGCCCTCATTAAAAAGATTGAACAATTGCCTGCTGCTATGGCTTTGCCAGCGGGCATTTTCGCACTGTTTGTGTTGATGGTCTTGCCGATCCCAACCTTGCTGCTCGACATTTTCTTCGTCCTCAACATCGCGATCACCGTTGCGGTGCTGATGGTTGCGCTCAATGCGCGCCAACCGCTCGATTTCTCATCCTTCCCCTCAGTTTTGCTGTTCGCGACCTTGCTGCGGCTCGCGCTCAATGTCGCATCGACGCGGATCGTGCTGGTCAATGGCCATGAAGGCGGCGCTGCAGCGGGAGAGATCATCCAAAGCTTTGGCGCGTTTCTGGTTAGCGGCAATTTTGCCGTCGGCTTGTTCGTGTTCGCGATTCTGCTGATCATCAATCTGATCGTCATCACCAAGGGTGCTGGCCGCGTGTCAGAGGTCTCAGCGCGGTTCGTTCTGGATGCTTTGCCCGGCAAACAAATGGCCATCGATGCCGATATTGCCGCCGGTCTGGTCACAACTGAAGAGGCAAGAGCGCGGCGATCCGAAGTGACCATTGAAGCCGATTTCTACGGATCGATGGATGGTGCGTCCAAATTTGTGAAGGGCGATGCGATTGCCGCTTTGCTGATCCTGGCAGTCAATGTCATTGCAGGATTGGCGCTGGGCATGATCAGCCATGGGATGAGCGCTGCCGAAGCTGGCGAACTGTATATCACTCTGGCGGTTGGCGATGCCTTGGTCGCGCAAGTTCCCGCTTTGCTGCTGTCGATAGCGGCCGCCGCGATTGTTACCAGAGTATCCGACAAGCGCGATCTTGCGGGCCAGATTGGCGGACAGTTTTCTGATCCCAGAGGCTGGCTGCCGGTGGCGATGATCCTGGCCGGGATCGGCGCAGTGCCCGCAATGCCGCAAATGATATTGCTCCCCGCAGCAGCAATTGCCGCTTCGATCTGGTGGAAATTGCGCAGCAAAGCGAACACGCCGGTGGTTGAAGAACCAGAGCCGGTCGCCACCGCGCCCGATCATATCGGATTGGATGAGGTCAGCGATCAAACGCTGGTAACGATAGAGCTGGGATATGGGTTGGTGCACTTGGTCGATAAGGCCAAAGAGGCACCCTTGCTCACGCGGATCACCGGCATTCGCAAACAATTGAGCCGTGAATTTGGCTTTGTATTGCCGCAATTTCGCATCCGCGACTCGCTCGAGGCGGGCGCACAGGATTACACCGTGCAACTGGGCGGAGTGGCGCTGGCACAGGGCCGTGTTCGGCCCGATCGACTGCTTGCGATTGATGCCGGTGATGTCCGCCAGGGACATGGCTTAACCGGCGAGGCGACGCGCGATCCCAGTTTTGATTGCCCGGCCTTGTGGATCGAACTTTCTGCGCGCGATCATGCAATTGCCGAAGGTTTTCTGACGGTTGATCCCAGCACCGTGATCGCCACCCATGCTAATCAGGTGTTGCTGGCGCATAGCGACAAATTGTTGGGCACCGAAGAAGTGCAGCAATTGCTCGACGCGCTTAAAGAAAGCGCGCCCAGCCTGATCGAGGCGGTCCATCCAGAGCCGCTATCGCTGGCCGCGATCACCCGGATTTTCCGCGCCCTGATCGCCGATGGGTTGGGCCTTGGCCATCCGCAACCGATCCTGACCAGCCTTGCCCTGACTTTGCAGCGCACCCAGGAATTTGATGCGCTGGTTGATGCCGTCAGAACCGATCTTGGCGCGCAATTGGTCGCGAGAATTTGCCCGCCGGGCAAGCGTTTGAAGGTCGCAACACTCGATGCCAATTTGGAAGCCGCGATCCTGGGCAGTGTGCCTGATCCGGCAACCGGGCAACCTTTGGTGGAGCCCGATTGCGGCGCCTTAATTTCAGAAAAGCTCGCCCACTTTATCGAAGCGGAAAATGAACCGATCGCATTGATCGTTCAGCCGCCTGCGCGGCGCGCGCTGGCCAGCCTGCTGAAGCAAAGAGTGCCGCGCTGTCTGGTGCTGTCGATCAACGAACTGCCCGCTGCGCAACCGGTGGAGGTGGTGGGCGTGATTGGCGGCGAAGATGAGCCGGCGCTTGCCGGCGCAGAGGCGCAAAACCTTCAGCCAGCACAATCAACGCAGGCCATTCCAGAACCACAGGCGGCCTCAACGCCAAATCCCGCAGGAGCCTCAATCGCGGCCCCAAGAGGAGCAATTCCCGCATGAAGCAAGATCACACCCAATTCACCCAACCCTCCCCCACAGGCGGTACCGGTTATGGCAATGCCAACCGTGCTGAAGTGGATGATCGCGTTCGGCGCTTTATGCCGATGGTCCGGCGTGCGGCATGGCATATCTATGGCATGGGGCGCGAAGGGCTCGAGATTGAAGACCTGATCCAAGTTGGCGTGATCGCGTTGACCGAATGCGCAATGCGGCACACCGGCCCGACCGAGGATGGCTTTGCCGCCTATGCCAAAATCCGCGCCCGCGGGGCGATGCTCGATCAAATCCGCAAGCTGATGAATGACAGCCGCACAGCCCGCAAAAAGCGCGCGGCCTATGACGCGACATTGGGCCAATTGCGCCACGAATTGGGGCGCGATCCGAGCCGCGCAGAGATCGCTGAAAAGCTGCATGTTGGCGATGATGAGCTGCTGGAAATCGAAGCCTCCGCCATCAATGTCACCTCGATCAGTGACGAATATGACGAATCCAGCACCGCCTTTGCCAGCGATGATCCTGATCCTTTCGAAGTGCTATCGCATATGCAGGACCGCGACCGCTTGGTTCATGCGATGGGCGATCTGCCCGATCGGCTGAAGCTGGTTTTGCAATTGTTCTACGTCGAAGAGCTGAACCTGACAGAAATTGCCAAGGTGATGGAAGTCAGCGTGCCGCGCGTGCACCAATTGCGCGCCAAAGCCTTAAAGGACCTGCGTAATCTGATGGAACAGGATGAAATGGCCTAAGCGGTTACGCGGCGGCCAAGTGGGTCAATCCTCCCACCAATAGGGGCGCCGCGTCGCATCACCGGTGATGACTTCATTCATCGTCGCAGCATCATACAGCCGCCCGCCCAGCATCACCTGATCGACCTTGTCCGAATTGCGGATATTCTCGCTCGGATCAGCATTCAGGATCACCAGATCGGCCAGTTTGCCGGCCTCGATTGACCCGATATCACGGTCCATCCCCAGCGATTGAGCCGGAACAATGGTGCCCGCACGCAAGGCCTGAACCGGGCTCATCCCGCCGCGGGCAAAGCTCCACAATTCCCAATGCGCTGCGATCCCAGCCTGCTGGCCGTGTGCACCAATTGAAACCTTGACCCCGCGCTCGGCAAATTTGCGCGCTTCGCGGGCTGCATCGTCATCAACAAACGCCCATTCGGGTGCGGTTGTTCGCCGGGCAGTTTCGGCCAGCAAATGTTTAGGCGATGAATGCACCAGCAGCGGATGCTCATACACATTGGTCGCCTGCCGCCAGTATGGATCACCCGCCAGCCCGCCATAGGTCACTGTCAAAGTTGGGGTGTAATTGGATTGACTTTGACTGAAAAATTGCAGCACATCTTCATAGAAATACTCACCCGGTACATTGTGTTCGATGGTGGAATTGCCATCGGCAACCAGATTCATATCCATGCCAAACAGCGATCCGCCTTCGGCCACGACCAGCATGTTTTCTGCCGCCGCAGCCCGCGCAACCTGTTGGCGCTGCTCACGCCGGGGCTGATTATAATTCTTCACCGATATGCCGCCCTGCGCCCTGATCCGGCGCACATGGGCCAGCGCATCTTCATAGGAATCGATCCGCGCGTGGAAGCCCGGAGCGCGCGCGCCGTAAATGATCTCTCCGGTCGAGAAAATGCGCGGGGCAAGCAGCATGCCTGCGCGCTGTCGCTCTGCCGAGGCGAAGATATGGCTCGCCGCATTTGAAGGATCGTGGATCGTCGTGACACCCAAAGCCAAGTCTTGGATCAGCCGCCAATTTTGCTGGGGAATCAAATCACCGGTGCCATGCGGTCCATGTGCATGGGCATCGATCAGGCCCGGCATAATCACCTTGCCCGATGCATCGATAGTGGTGGCGTCTGGCGGAATCGCAACCTCACCTGCCGGGCCGACCGCAACAATTCGGTCCCCCTCGATCACGATGGTGGCGTTTTCAATTGCGCCGGGATCATGATGGTCCAGTTCGGCGCGCATCGTCAGCACTTTGGCCCCGGTGATCGCGACCGTGCCTGATGGCCGGGCGGCTTCGATATTCAGCGCCAGCGACACGCCATCGGTGGGCGGTTCAAAGTTCTGATCACCTTCACCGCGCGGCGCATCGCGGAACAGCGTGTTCACCTGCACCGTGCGCAATTGCGGCCCGATTGACCAATGCAAGGTCTGGCCATTGTTCGCCCAGCCAAGGTAATCCGCGCCGCCCGAACTGACTTTGGTGACCGGAACCGGCCCGCCAGACTCGCTTACCTCCACCGGCTTTCCGCCGGGAAGCAAGGGCATCGCAAACACTTCATAATTTTGGCGGAAGGCAATCACGCTGCCATCGGGTGACACCCGAAAATCGCTGGCCAATACACCGGCGGCATGGCCGCGCTCTGCATTGCCATCCAGATCGGTGGAGACCAGCATCAGTTTGGGCCCATCGCGCCGGGTCATAAATATCCGGTCGGAATCGGCGCCAAATTGCGGGTTGGAGCCGCTGCGCGCAATCCGCTCCGGCGTTCCGCCGCCCACAGGCACTCGATAAATCCCGGTATTCTCAGAAAATTCCGGCGAAGTCAGATATCCGCCAGAGCGCTTTTCAAACGCGATATGGCGGCCATCAGGCGAAAATTGCGGCATCGCATAATGGCCCGGATGTTGGGTGATAACCCGCGCATTGGCGCCATTGGCATCGGCGACGACAATCTCGCCCAGCCCTTCATCGGTCCAGCGTACAAAAGCGAGCCGGCGGCCATCACGGGAAAAGGTCGGCCACAGCTCCAACGCATCGCCCGAATTGCCGGTAAGAGGACGCGGAGCATCGCGCCCGCGCATGGATTTGCCATACAGCCGGCCCAGGCTTTCAAACACAACTCTGCCGCCATCGGGAGAGACCGTTGCGAAGCGCGGGATTGCAGTGACCACGCGATCGGGCGAGACTTCCACTTCGGGGTGCGGCGCATCGGCCACGCCGCGTGTGTCGCTGATGGTGAAGGGTATGACGCTGGCATTGGTGCCATCTGCATTGACCCGCCGCAGCTTGCCCCCGGCCCAGAACACAATCGATCCGCTGTCGGGCGTCCAATCCATGTTCGGATAGACCCCGGTTACCGCCCATGTTTCCTGCACATCCTGATCAAGCTCGCCATAGATCATCGATTCGCGCCCGCTGGCGATATCCTTCACCCACAATTGCGATTGGTCGCGTTCGCGCCGGACAAAGGCGATGGTCCGACCATCGGGCGAAGGCGCCGGACGAACCGCGCCGCCAAATCCATCAACCGCGGTGGTCACTTCGCCAGTTTCGAGATCGTGCCGTTCAATAGCGAAAATCCCGGCATTGGAATCTTGCGCATAGATAAAGGTGTTTCCGCCGGTGGTGTTGCGCGTGTAATAAATCGCATCGCCATCTGGCGCGAAAATCGGTTCGCCCAATTCTTTTTGCAGCGCTTCGCTCGCGCGCTCCACCACTTGCACCCCGCCTCCGCCAGACACGTGGTAAAGCCAGATTTCACCGGTGCCGAGCGAACGCGCGGTGGTGAAATGCTTCTTCGCCGCAATGAAACGGCCATCGGGGCTCCAGGTTGGCTGATTGAGCAGGCGGAATTGCTCTTTGGTCAGCTGCCGCTTGTCAGAGCCATCGGCATTCATCAGCCAGATGTTCTCGCCGCCGCCGCGATCCGAGGTGAAGGCAATGCGCGATCCATCGGGAGAAAAGCGCGGCTGAACTTCCCATGCCAACCCTTCGGCAATGCGCGTCGGGCTGCCGCCGCTGATCGGCAGAGTGTAAATGTCTCCCAGCAGACTGAAGGCGATGCGCGATCCATCGGGCGACACATCGACATCCATCCATGTGCCTTCATCTGTTTCGATCGGCACCTGAGTGATCGTCGCCCCTTGAGGAGCATTCACATCCCATTCCTCATCCTCGCCCGATTCATCTTGAGCGTATGCGATGCCCGGCAAAGCCAGCGCCAGCGCGCTCCCTGCCAGAATGGTTGTGGCGGTGAAGTGGCGGAATGCGGAACGGCGCATGGATGTCTCCCTGTGTTGAAACAGGAGACTAGCGCCGCGAAATGATATTACCAGAGGCTTAGCCGAACTGCCCCTTGCGCGGGCCAAGATATCCGAACAGATAGGCCCCCACTTTGCGCATTTGGATCTCCTCCGCACCTTCGGTGATCCGATAGCGGCGGTGATGGCGATAAATATGTTCGAACGGTTTGTGGCGCGAATATCCGATCCCGCCATGCACCTGCATCGCGCGATCCGCCGCTTCGCAGACCAACCGGTTTGACCAGTAATTGCACATCGAAACTTTGTCAGAGATCGTTTTTTCGATCTCTTTGTGCGGCATATTATCCATCTGCCACGCTGTCTTATAAATCAGCATGCGCAGCATTTCGCACTGAGTCGCCAGCTCCACCAACGGGAATTGGATCGCCTGATTGCGTGCCAGCTCTTGCCCAAATGGCTTGCGCGCGCGCGCATATTTGACGCTTTCTTCAACGCAATATTGCGCCGCGCCCAATGAACCAGCAGCTTGGCGAATGCGGTTTTGATGGACGAAGCTTTGCGCGATCGCCAGCCCGCCGCCTTCTTCTCCAAGAATTGCCGAATTGGGTACCCATACATTGTTGATACTCATCCGCGGGTGATCGGTGGGCATGTTGAAGGTCCACATCCACTCCTCAATCTTAAGTCCCTCAGTTGGATTGGGGACTAGGAAACACGTGATCCCGCGCGGGCTGCCGGCATCGCCCGATGACCGTGCGAACAACGCGCAATGGCTCGCCGCATGCATCCCGGTGATCCACATTTTCTCGCCATCAATGCGCCAACCATCCACGCCGTCACGGGTTTCTGGCACAGCTTTGGTGCCCATATGCGTGGCATCGGAGCCATGCTCTGCCTCAGTCAGGCCAAAGGAGACGCGGCGGGTCATATCAAACCCGCCCTGGATAAATTCGTCTTGCTGCTGCGGTGTGCCAAAATGTTCAAACATCGCCACAAACGGGAAATTGCCGACAATGCTGTGCTCATTCTGCAAATCGTTGTGCAGCCCCAACCCTTTCTGTGCGAAATGATCGCGGATCACCGCCATCCACAAATTGGAACCGTCCTGGCCGCCATATTTCTTGGGCGCAGAGAAACGCCAATGGCCGCCTTTATCCGCCGCCAGTTTGGCCTTCTTCAGCAGCGCCTCCCACTCCTCATTCGGCAAGCCTTCGCGTTCCCAATCGGTGCGCGCATCTTCGCGCCGGTGATCAAAGAACCGGATATTGTCATCGGCCTGTTCAAGCGGCTTGATCTCTGCCTCGATAAAGGCGTCGAGTTCTTCGAGATAGGCAGCCAAATCGGCGGGAATTGCAAAGTCCATTTAGTCTTCTCCGGTCCATTTTTGGCGCGCGACGGCGAGCGCGGGGTATTTCGGAATATCACCGCTCAATTTATCCAACGCCGATCGCTTTAGATCGGCCAAGAGTGACGGTGTTTCGAGTGTTTCATGGCCATCCAAGATAGCATCAACCAAATCGGGATCGGTCGCTTGCGGCAGGATTTGATCGTCACGCGCGATCATCCCCAACGCATTGCGCGCAACCGCCAATTGAAATTTGTCATGGCCTTCCATCCGGTCTTTGATCGTCGCCAACCATTCGGAAATGGCGGTGGCGATCTCGCCATTTGAAGCTTCGCCGGTTTCCGGCCCAAGCTCACCCATTTCAACCCGCCGCGCACGCTCTGTTTCAGGGGCATCCTCCTCCAGCAGCATCAGCAGATCGAGCTCCTGCTCCGATGTGCGGCGAGAGATTACCACCCGCTCCAGCATCCGGTCCTGTCCGCTGCGCCAATGCTTCGCCATTTTCAGGCAGCCCAGCGCCCACCATACCGTGCGATACACCGTCCAAAAACGGAACCGGGCGCGATCAATCACGCGGCCGCTCTCTGCCTCATACGCGGCGAAATATTCGTCAAAGCTGCCCAAGCCCAAGGCCGGGCGATCATATCGGGCGAACCGCCACACAGCCATGCAGCCAAAGGCGAGATCTTCATGCGGATCGCCAAAATGCGCCAGTTCCCAATCGAGAACGCCGGTGAGCTTCCCCTCTTCGGCCAGCAGATTGCCCAGCCGGAAATCACCGTGATTGAGCACCGGCTCGCATGGTTCGGGGCAATTGTCTTCGAGCCATTTCAGGCCCAGCGCAATGATCGGGCGATCGCCGCCGGCCTGTTCAAATTGGGCGTGAAAATCGTCAATCGCCGCGCGATAATCGATCTCCGGCACCGTATCCGGCAATGCGTCGCGCTTTAACGAATGGATCCGCGCTAGATCGCGCGCCGCCTCTTTCAGCAAAACGCCCGCATCGTCCATTTCAAGGATTTGCTTGGGGTTCGGCGTGCCTGGCAAGGCCCGCATCACAAACCCTGTTCCAATTTCATCCTGGGGAAGCAATTCCACCAACACCTCTGGCGCGGTGACCCCGGCTTTTTTCGCGGCGCGGATCAGAGCGGCTTCGGTATCATGCCCAAACGGGCGATCTACCATGAATTCAAGGCTCGGTGCGCGGCGCAGCACATAATCTTCTGCGCCGCTGGTGAAGCGCCAGCTTTCCATCGTGGCGCCGCCGGTAAGCCGGTGAAGCCCCGATGGCGCCGCCATTCCCGCGCGAGCAAGAGCTTGCGTCAATCCCGCTTGCAGGGCATCGGTTTGCAACGCCATTGAAACAGTCCTCCCTATGCGGATCAATACATTAAACGGGCCACTAATAGACTTATCAGTCTAGAGCGCAAGAGCCCGCCAGAAACCTGAGTAACCTAGCATGAAAAAACGTCATATCGCCCTTTCAATTGTAGCCCTTGCCGGAATTGGCATCGGAGCCGGTGCCTTTATCGCATCGCCGACCATCCACGAAGGCACTCCCGGAGAAGCGCCCGAGCTTGGCCATTTTGGCGAATACCAGGTTGGCACGACAGAGCTGGCTTACGCGCTTGGGGAGAACGTGACATTTGGCAAAATTGGCATGGCCACCGGCGGCGTGGAAACCGCGCCGCGCGAATTGATGGTACGGCTTTATTACCCGGCGCAGGTTGAAAGCGGCGGCGATCCCATCCGCTATACGCAGACGATGGACCCGCCCGACATGGAGGCAATTACGCTCGATTATCAAGGGCGCGCTTTTGCCGATGCAGGTCCCGTGACGGACAGCATCTTCCCACTGGTTTTGATGAGCCATGGGTTCAACGGTTGGAGCACCCAATACAGCAATCTGGCCGAACATATTGCCTCACGCGGCTATGTCGTCGCATCGATCGATCATGCCGATCTAAAGCTCGAAGGGGTGACCGATTTCGTGCATTCCTTCAGCCAAGTTCTGTCACGGCGGTCACTCGATCAACGCCAGGTGCTGGCCAAAATTCTTGAACAGAATGCAAATGATGATGGCGGCATTTTCAGCCTGATTGATACTGAGAATGTCGGCCTGATCGGATATTCGATGGGCGGGTTTGGGGCGCTGGCCAGTGTCGGCGCGGATTACGATTATGGCAGCGAAACCTTCGGCACGGTGCCTAGCGATGCAATGGCGCCGGTGCGCGCGGCGGCGCAAGATGCAGCCCCGATTGATGCCTTGATCACTTTCGCCCCTTGGGGCGGCCAGCCCGATAACCGCGTGTGGAGCGCCGACACTTTGGGCCAAGTCAACGTGCCGGTGATGATGGTGGCGGGCAGCGAGGATGATGTCTCCAATTACCGAGAGGGTATACGCTGGATTTTTGACCAGCTGACCGGTGCCAATCGCTATATGCTGGTCTATCGCGAGGCGCGGCACAACATTGTAGGCAATGCCTTTGATATGCCTGAGGGCACACCCTTTCGAGCGATCGAATTCGTCAACGAACCGGTCTGGCGGCAAGATCGGATCAATTCAATCAATCAGCATTTCGTCGCGGCGTTTCTCGATCTGACGTTAAAGGGCGAAGCCGATAAAGCGGGCTATCTTGATGTGCCACAAAGCGATTCAAATGCCGGCCAATGGGATATTGCCTTTGGCGAACAATTGAACGGAACCTATGCCGATGAAGAGGAAACAGACCATTGGCGCGGGTTTCAGCGGCGCTGGGCGCTGGGCCTAGAAATGCTGAGCAAGCAGGCGGGCGAATAAGGCATGTTGAACGGATTGGCTTAGCCAGCAGGCGGCAATCAAGCCCGCCCACCCAAAAGCAAACGGCCGCCTGAGTTTCCCCAAGCGGCCGCAAGATTGCTTTGAATTTTAAATTTCAGATCAAGCCGGAACGTTGTCTTTCTTGACCATAATGACTTGCGCCCGAGTAAATTCGAGCAAGCCTTCCTTGCCGTATTCACCGCCAAAACCAGACTGCTTGGCCCCGGCAAATACCGTGTTTGGCGACAGGTTGAGGAATTGGTTCACCCAGATCGTGCCAGTTTCAAGCTGCTCGGCAATTTCGATGCCTTTCTGCTCGTCCGCGGTCCAAACTGCGCCAGCAAGCCCATATTCGGAATTGTTAGCACGCTCGATCACTTCCTCCTCGGTGGAGAATTTCATCAACGGCATAACTGGGCCAAACTGTTCTTCGGCAACGATCCGCGCGTCTTCTGGCGGATTGTCGAGGATGGAGATTGGCACGTAATAGCCAGAGCCCGATGGATCGACATCGCCACCTGTCAGGAATTTATAGCCATTGTCTTTCGCATCTTGGATCAGTTCCAGAACACGGTCGTACTGTTTTTTGTTTTGGATCGGGCCAACGCCGGTGCCTTGTTGAGAGCCATCGCCGACTTTCACGGTTTTGGCATATTCAGCAATTGCCGTGCTCAGCTCGTCGTAGATATCCTCATGGATATAGATGCGCTTTGCCGCGACGCAAATCTGGCCAGCATTGGTGAAGCTTGACCAGAACAGCTGTTCAGCCACTTTTTCAACATTGGCATCAGGCAGCACGATCGAGGCATCATTGCCGCCCAGCTCCAGCGTGATCCGTTTAAGATCTTTGGACGCGCCTTCCATGATTTTCTTACCGGTCGCGGTTGAGCCGGTAAATGTGATCTTATCGATATCAGGGTGGCCGGTGATAAGCGGGCCGAGCGAATCTTCGCCAGTGATTATGTTGACCACGCCAGCCGGCACAACATCCGCGATCAGCTCTGCAATGCGCAAAGTCGCAAGCGGTGTGAACGGCGAAGGCTTGAGCACGATGGTGCAGCCTGAAAGCATCGCTGGTGCAATTTTCTGCACGGCCATCATGACCGGGAAATTCCACGGTACGATGCCGCCAACCACGCCAACTGGCACGCGGCGCGTCCGGCTTAATTGAGCATCAGTATCTTCATTGATTTCATCATCAAGATCGAGTGCCGCCTGGCTGCTGGACATATATGCAGCGCCAAGGATTTCACCTTTGGCTTGCTCATGTGGTTTGCCCTGTTCGGCGGTCAGAAGACGATAAAGTTCATCGGAGTTTTCTGAGATCGCACCCGCCATCGCTAGGATATATTCGCGGCGCTTCTCAATCGGGGTTTTTGACCAGGCCGGGAAAGCAGCACGGGCAGCAGCCACAGCTTGATCGAGCTCAGCTTCGCTGCACGACGGGACTTGTCCAATAACTTCTTCGGTTGCCGGATTAATGACATCCATGACAGCGCTGGTGGTGATCATCTCACCATTGATCAGGTTTTTGTACTGAGTGACCATTTGGATTCCTCTCTCGAATCTTGACAGGGTTTGGTTGCAGCCAAAGGTGGGGGCTTAACCAATAAACTTCAACGCTTTTACGCATCCAGCTTTACGCTGTCTTGACCAAAGCAGCTCCTATCAGTTGCGCTATAGGACTGAAACCGTATGAGACGCGGGCAACAAGGAGCTTCGAAATGGCCGACACCACCCCCGATTTCGCTGTCTATGGCAGCCCAGTCTCACCGTTTGTGCGCAAGGTCGCTGCATTGTGCCTTGAAAAGGGGGTCGAGTTTGCGATTGAGCCGGTCAACGTTTTCGACCCGCCAAGCTGGTTTCTAGAAATTTCGCCGATGAAACGGATTCCGGTGCTGCGCGACCGCGCAATTGCCGAACAAGGCCCGGACGGGACGATCGCCGATTCGAGCGCAATTTGCGGCTATATCGAAGCCAAACATCCAGAAACGCCGCTGTATCCGAAACAGCCCTATGCCCTTGGCCGCGCGCTGTGGATCGAAGAATATGCCGACACCGCGCTTGCTCCGGCGGGCGGGCTCGGGATCTTCCGCCCAATCTTTTTTGCCGTGAGCAAGGGCGAGGAGCCCGATCTTGCCAAGGCACGCGACGCCTGGGCGAACAAATTGCCGCCGGTGTTCGATTATCTCGAAGGCGCGCTTGGCGGAAACGAGTTTTTCGCTGGTGACGCGCTTTCGATTGCCGATATTTCGGTCGCTTGCTGCTTTATGCAAGTATCGCTGGTGGCGCACACGCCGCTGGAAAACTGGCCAAATCTGGCCGCGCATCTGGAACGTATGCAAGCCCGGCCTTCAATCGCCGGTCCTTATGCAAAAGCCGATGCGATGATCCGCAAAGCCTTGCCTGAGCGCGTCGACCTGACCTAAAACAAAACCGCATCGCGGGCGGTTACGGCAAGTGATCGCACCTCAACACTCTCGCAAAGGAACGCTGAATGGTCAGCCCTTGGACAATCGGAATTATCGGCGGTTCCGGCCTTTATAACATCGAAGGCCTTGAAGATGCGCAATGGATTTCGGTTGAATCCCCATGGGGGGAGCCCTCGGATGAAATCCTGTGCGGCCAAATCGGCGATGTCCGGGTGCGGTTCTTGCCGCGCCATGGCCGGGGGCATCCGGTCAACCCGTCAGAGCTCAATTCGCGCGCCAATATCGATGCGTTGAAACGCTGCGGCTGCACCGATCTCCTCGCGATATCCGCAGTCGGATCATTGCGCGAAGAGATCGAACCCGGCCGCTTTGCAATCGTCGAACAGTTTATCGATCGAACGGTGGCCAGGCCTTCAACCTTTTTCACATCGGGCTTTGTCACCCATGTCTCAATGGCTGATCCGGTGTGCCCGCGGCTCTCCAAGATGGCCGAAAAAGCGATCAAGGCTGCGAAGGGAGAATTCGCGACCGGAGCCACCTATCTGGCGATGGAAGGCCCGCAATTCTCCACCCGCGCCGAGAGCAGGATGTACCGCGAATGGGGCGCCGATGTGATTGGGATGACTGCCATGCCCGAGGCCAAGCTCGCACGCGAGGCGGAGCTGCCGTATGCCCTGATCGGAATGGTGACCGATTACGATTGCTGGCGCGAAGGCGATGAGGTTGATGTGGCGCAAGTCATCGAGCAAATGCAGGCCAATGGAGACTTGGCGCGGGAAGCGGTGGTGAGGTTTATCAATGCCTTACCCAAAGAGCGCAAAATGTCGCCGATCGATACCGCGCTCGATGATGCGGTGATCACTGCGCCAGACGAACATGATCCCGAATTGCTGGCCAAATTGGGCGCTGTTGCTGGTCGGTTGCTCGGCCCAGTCTGATCAGGCATTAAGTATGCGCTGGTCAAGGCTGGACACCACCAAATTGAACGCATCCACGCGGATCGCCTGCCAAACCCCGGCTGCAAAATAGGGATCGCGTTCAAATTTGGCGCGCGCATCCGCCTCGTCCTCACCATTCAGGATGAGCAGCGAACCCACCACTTGCCCGCCCCGTTCCAGCGGCCCAGCCATCGCATAATCTTGCTGGTTGTTGGCGACATGAGCCAGATGTGCATCCCGGTGAATTTTACGCAAAGCCGCCCCGTTTTCGCCATCGCGGCAGTGGAAACAAAACATTGGCATCGCAGCATCCCCTCACCCGTCCGGGTAGCTAGTAGGTTAAACGCAATCAAGCTCTCTTGATTGATGGATCGCGCAGGTCCAGATCGGCGATCTTGACCTATTCCTTTCCTGTGAGTCGTAGACTGTGACCGTTTCCCAGCCGCTTGATCGTTCTGAATTGCGCCGCGCTTTTCGCGCCAATGAAGAAAGCTGCATTGCCGAACGGCTCGAGCAGGCCGCCCCCGCCAATCGCGCCCATGCCGAAACGGCGGCCTTAGCAACCCAATTGATAGAGGGTGCGCGCGCCAAGAAGGCCAGCGGAATTGATGCGTTCCTGCAGCAATTTGGGCTCGATACCGAAGAAGGTATCGCCTTGATGTGCATGGCAGAGGCTCTGCTGCGCGTGCCCGATGCTGAAACCGCTGATGCGCTGATAAAGGACAAGATCGGCACGATCGACTGGTCCGAACATTTGGGCGAAAGTTCATCAACCTTCGTCAACGCGGCAACATTTTCACTTATGCTAACCGGCGAAGTTTTGGACCCGCCAGAGGCGCATCAACGCGGGATGGTCTCGGGCCTCAAGCGGGCAATGAACCGGCTCGGCGAACCGGTGATCCGCACAGCAACGCTGCAAGCGATGAAAATTCTTGGCGGGCAATTTGTGTTTGGCCGGACAATTGATGAAGCGATGGAGCGCGCCGCGCCCGAACGCGCCAAAGGTTTGACGCACAGTTTTGATATGCTGGGCGAAGCGGCGATGACTTTCGCCGATGCTGATCGCTACCGCCGGGCCTATGATCGCGCGCTGGATCGGCTTGCTGCTGAGGCCAAAGGCGGGATCGGGCCATCGCCGGGAATTTCTGTAAAATTATCGGCGCTGCATCCCAAATATGATTTTCTGCATGCCGAGCAGGCACGTCTGGATATCGTGCCGATTGTGCGGCAATTGGCCGAACAAGCGCGCGATGCAGATATCCATTTCACGATTGATGCCGAAGAGGCCGAACGGCTGGAGCTGTCGCTCGATATTATCGAAGCCTTGGTTGCCGATGACAGCCTGTTTCAGCGCGCCGATGGCAGCCGCTGGGATGGGTTTGGATTGGCGCTGCAGGCCTATCAGAAGCGCGGCGTGCCGCTGTGCGATTGGACCGCCAAGCTGGCGCGGCGGCATGGCCGCAAGCTGTTCGTCAGACTGGTGAAAGGGGCATATTGGGACAGTGAGATCAAGCACGGGCAAGTTGGCGGTTTTGCCGATTATCCGGTTTTCACGCGCAAACGCGCCACCGATGTTTCTTATCTGGCTTGCGCAGCGCGATTGTTCGAACATGCCGATGTGATCCGCCCCGCATTCGCGACGCACAACGCCTATACAATTGCCGCAGTCAAAAGCATTGCGAATGGCCATAGCTTTGAATTCCAGCGGCTGCATGGAATGGGTGAGGAAGTGTATGATGCGCTCGCCGGGGTAGAGGGCAATACCCGCACCCCCGTCCGCATTTATGCGCCGGTTGGCGGGCACAAAGAATTGCTCGCCTATCTTGTCCGCAGGCTGCTGGAAAATGGAGCCAACACCAGCTTCGTAAACAGAATGGGCGATGCGGATATTCCCGCGCACGAATTGGTGAACAACCCGGTGGAGGAGCTGGCAGCTTTATCGCCGGGCCGCAATCCAGCGATCCCTCTGCCGCGCGATATTTTTGGCAATCGCACCAACAGCGCGGGTTTGGATCTGGCCGATCCGCTTGAGCTGGAACCGCTCAAGCGCAAGCTTGAAACATTGGCGGATCGGGTGTGGGAAGCCGCGCCGGGCATCGGCCCAGTGGGCGAAAAACGGGCAGTAAAATCTCCACAAGATAACACCCAAATCATCGGCCATGTCACCCATGCAGCGGAAACGGGCATTGCAGAGGCCGTCGCTGCCGCCAAAGCGATCCAACCGGGATGGGATGCGTTGGGCGGCAATGCCCGCGCAACCTTATTGGAAGAGGCGGCAAACCTATTTGAAACGCACACCGCAGAGTTTCTCTCCCTGTGCCAAAGGGAAGCCGGAAAAACGCTGACCGATGGCGTGCTGGAGCTGCGCGAAGCGGTCGATTTTCTGCGTTATTATGCCGCCGAAGCACGGCGATCTTTCACCCAGCCAACGATATTGCCAGGGCCAACGGGGGAGGAGAATATCCTGCGCCTGCACGGACGCGGAGTGTTTGCCACAATCAGCCCGTGGAATTTCCCGCTGGCGATATTTATCGGCCCAGCCGCAGCAGCTTTGGCCGCGGGCAATACCGTACTGGCCAAACCGGCCGAGCAAACTCCGTTAATCGCCGCCCTGGCTGTGCGGCTCTGCCACGAGGCGGGGATCCCAGCCGAAGCTTTGCAATTGATCCCCGGTGATGGGCCAGTCGGCGCGATGTTGACCGCGCATCCAGACGTGATCGGCGTGGCCTTCACCGGTTCAACGTCCACTGCCAAGGCGATCAATCGCAGTTTGGCGGCAAAGGATGGTCCGATCGCGACTCTGATCGCCGAAACGGGCGGGCAAAATGCCATGATCGTCGATTCCTCCGCTTTGCCCGAACAGGTTGTGCGCGATGTGCTGGCCAGTGCATTTCAAAGCGCGGGGCAGCGCTGCTCCGCCTTGCGCGTTCTCTACGTTCAGGATGATGTTGCCGAAACCATGTTGGAGATGATCCGCGGCGGGTTTGAAGCTCTGACGATTGGCGATCCGGCCAATTTGCCGACCGATATCGGCCCTGTGATTGACGCTCAGGCCAAATCATCCCTCGATCAACACATCGCAGATATGGCCAAAGGCGGCGCCCAAATCACTCAGCGCACGCTGCCCGATCTGTGTGCAAAGGGCACGTTTGTTGCGCCGACAATCCTAGAAATCAATGCGATCACCGATCTTGCAACCGAACATTTCGGGCCGGTTCTGCACGTCGCCCGGTTTGCCGCAGGCGAATTGCCGCAGGTGATTGAAACGATCAATTCATGCGGATTCGGCCTGACCATCGGGCTGCACAGCCGGATAGAAGAGAGCCGCCGCCTGCTCGAACAAAACGCACAGGTCGGAAACATTTATATCAACCGCAATCAAATTGGGGCGGTGGTGGAAAGCCAGCCATTTGGCGGAGAAGGACTGTCCGGGACCGGCCCCAAAGCCGGCGGCCCGCATTATCTCGCGCGCTTTGCGACCGAGCGTGTGACATGTGTCGACACCACGGCTGCGGGCGGAAATGCAACTCTGCTTGCGAGTTGAAGGCTTTTTTCGCTAAGCATCTGATCATGAAACGCTTGTGTCTGATAATTGCGACGATGATGGCCCTTTTGTGGAGCGGGCCCGCCTTTGCTCAGGTCCAAATGAGCTTCCACAGCTTTAATGGATCGGTCCTGTTCGGCAGATACCCGCATGCGTTCATCGCTCTCGAAGGGACGCTCCAATCTACCGGTGAGGCGATCAACGAGAATTACGGTTTTACCGCACGATCGGTGTCGCCAGCCATTTTGCGCGGGCCGGTGGAACATGAGATCAGCGTGGAAGAGCCGAAATATCTGCGCAAGACCAATCGCCATTTCACCATAACATTGACCGACAACCAATATCGCCAAGTGATCTCAGAAATGCGCAACTGGCGCGATGCACCGGGCAGATATTACAGTTTGGATACGCGCAATTGCATTCACTTTGTCGGGGCGATTGCGCAAATCGTGGGGCTCCGGGTGGAATATCCAGAGAATATGCTGCGCCGGCCCAAAAAATGGCTCAACCACATCACGGGTCTTAATCCGCAGCTTGGTGCCGGCATCATCGATTAACGCGGCGGGGCGACAATTTGCACATTCATTTGCGCCAACACACGCTGAGCGCTACTTTGCGGGCATGCACAAATTTCTAACGCGCGCAGCATCGCTGCTCACCCTTCTTTTGCTGGCCGCCCCCGCCTCTGCTGCGTGGGAGGATACGGTTTGGGGCGCCACACCCGATGCAACCCTTGCCGTTCTCGGCGAGACTGCAAAACTTATCGAAGAAAATGAGGGGCAGCGCGTTTGGGATCAGCATTTTTTGATCGCGCGCGAAGGTTCGTTCCATGACATTGCGGTGACGCAGGAATTTTTCTTTGAAGATGGTGAGCGCCTGAGCGTCATCAAAATCAAACCTCAAAACACCGCAGAATGCGGCCAATTCTCTGACATTGTGATGGATCTACTGGGCGAAGTGCAAGACACACGGCAATCCGAAATCGGCTCCGTCCTTTTTATCGCGCGCGATTTTTCGGATCGAGAAAGCGACAATGCCATGATGCTCAGCTCAATCGATTCCGATTTGGAGACAATGCAGTTTTGCCATCTCACCTATCAGCCGTTTGGCGATGGAATTCCGGGTGAACGCAAATAGTGGTTGATTAGATCGGCCGAACGCTTGCCCCAATCGGGGTCGTCAGCGATTCAAGCAAGCATGGCGATTCTTTCAGACAAGTGGATCCGCTCCAAAGCGCAGGATGAAGGGATGATTGAACCCTTCGTTGAGGCACAGCGGCGCGAAGGTGTGATCTCATACGGCCTTTCATCCTATGGCTATGATGCGCGCGTGGCGGATGAGTTCAAGATCTTCACCAATGTGAACTCGGCCACAGTCGATCCCAAAAGCTTCGATGCCGGCAGTCTAGTAGACCGCAAGACCGATGTTTGCGTGATCCCGCCCAATTCTTTCGCGCTAGCGCGCACGGTTGAATATTTCCGCGTGCCCGAAGATGTGCTGGTGATCTGCCTTGGCAAAAGCACCTATGCCCGGTGCGGGATCATCGTGAACGTCACCCCGTTGGAGCCCGGCTGGGAAGGCCATGTGACGCTGGAGTTTTCAAACACCACGCCGCTGCCTGCAAAAATCTACGCCAATGAAGGCGCGTGCCAGTTCCTATTCCTCAAAGGGAATGAGCGCTGCGAGACGAGCTATAAAGACCGGGCCGGAAAATATATGGGCCAGCGCGGCGTGACCCTGCCCCGGCTTTAAGGCGCTTTGCTGTGTTTGGGCGACGCAACGCGCGCGCTGTTCGTCCGCTAACGACCCATTTGCGGACTATCACTCAAGTGTTATCAAACTACGATGAAGTCGCTGAATTGCATTCTCGCTCTTGGCCTATGTGGCTGCGCCATGTCCCCGACACTGTCCTATGCTCCTCGCGATTTAGACGCGGGTTACCCAGTGTTCATCACCGGTGATGGATCGGATTGCCATTATCAGGTTCAGGACATGCTCGTCAGCAGAAAACAACTTTCTGAATGGATGCAGGATCTTCCCGATAAATCTTGGCAAGTAGATCTCGTGGTAGCAGACGGTGGCGAAGCATGTGCGATGCGCGTGCACCGGATCGTCAACGATGCGGGGTTTGCAAGAATTGCTTATCGCAAAGGAGGCGATGTGGTCTATCCAAGCGGGCTTCCACCAGCTTAGATCTAATTGTCCGCTTTCACCCCCAATTTCGGACAGAGGTCTAACGCTCGCCAAAGCCCGAAACCGGACGGGCAGCTATTGGCGCGTTTTGAGCAAGAGCGGGCTGACAGGCAACGATCCAGCAACCGCCTTTTTGCGTTTTCCTACATTGCGGCCCGTTGCCATGGTCGCTTCATCATGATGGAAGCACTCCCCCTTATCCCACAGCACGCAAACCCGTTTGGCGATGTGTCAACTTTGCGATATCGCTGCAAAATGCTGATAAAGCGGAGAAAGTTGCCAAATAGAGTGCCTGACACAGTGTCAATTGTGTCAAGTTAGTAGGAATTTTTCGCAAAGGCCCCGGTTCCGTAGCGGCTTTGACTCTGTCCGGCGCTGGGCGCATTGCCAGTGCAAAGAAACCCCCGATTTGGACCCTAATGGAGAGCATTCATGGCAGATAGTGAATTTGACATCGTTGTTTATGGCGCGACCGGATATACCGGCCGTTTGGTAGCCGAATATCTTGGCAATCATTATGGCGCCCGCGCAGATGGGCCGAAATGGGCGATGGCGGGGCGCAGCCTTGAAAAGCTTGAATCGGTGCGGGATGAGATTGGCGCGGATGCAAACACGCCGTTGATCGTCGCCGATTCTGATGATGCCTCAAGCCTGAAGGCGATGTGCGAACGCACCAAAACCGTGTTGACCACGGTGGGCCCTTACCAGCTTTATGGTGACAAGCTGCTCGAAGCTTGCGTTGAAACCGGCACCGATTATGCCGATTTGTGCGGCGAGCCCGCCTGGATGGCGGACAAAATCGCCGAGCATCACGATGCAGCCAAGGCCAGCGGCGCGCGGATTTGCTTCTCCAGCGGGTTTGATTCGATCCCCTTCGATCTGGGCGTGTTGATGACGCAAAAGGCCGCGCAAGAACGCTTTGGCGCGCCTGCCCCTCACGTTCGCGGACGTGTTCGCGCGATGGCTGGGACATTTTCTGGAGGCACCGCCGCCAGCCTTGGCGCGACGATGAAAGCCGCGGCCAAAAACCCATCGATGTTCAAAACATTGGCCAATCCGTTTGCCCTGACCCCGGGCTTTACCGGCCCCGATCAACCCAGCGGCATGATGCCCACGCATGAAAGCGATTTGGATAAATGGGCCGCCCCGTTTGTGATGGCGCCGATCAACACAAAAAACGTCCACCGCACCAATTTCCTGCTCGGGCATCCTTATGGCGAAGATTTCAAATATGATGAGATGATGCTGACCAGCCCCGGCGAGGCAGGCAAGAAAATGGCCGAAGGTGCGGTCGAAATGATGAAGAACCCGTTTGGCGCAAAACCACCCGCACCCGGTGAGGGGCCGAGCAAGGAAGAGCGCGAAAACGGCTTTTACGATGTGCTGTTTGTGGCTGACATGCCGAGCGGCGAGAGCCTGCATTTTGGGGTCAAAGGCAAGTATGATCCCGGCTATGGCTCGACCAGCCGGATGCTTTCGGAAACGGGCATCGCCCTGCTGTCTTCCAGCGCCGATGGCGGGGTTGGCACGCCCGGATCATTCTTGGGTGAGGCGCTCGTCGATCGGCTGCAAGAGCATGCCGAGCTGACCTTTGCGGTGGAGAATTAGGAGCGATCAATCAGTGTTGGGGCAGGGTCAGCTGTTGGTGCCGACCCTGCCCAATTTTTCGTCTGGCGAGGCCCAACTCAGAAGCTAAAGCGCACGCTCGCTTTGAAGTTTCGGCCCGATAGAGGAACGAAGTCCTTGGTGAAGCTTGCGTGTCGCCGGCCGACCACATCAAAAACGTTATCAGCGGAGACCACCAGAGTTACATTTTCACGGCTAGGCAGCGGGCGCCAAGACGCCGACAGGTTGATGAAGGTGAAGCCATCAGTCGCCGTCTCGAAAGCAGCCACATCATCTTGTTCGGCAAAAAACTGCGCCTCTGCCCGCACATCAAAGGCGTCCGTTTGCACTTCGAGCGCGCCGAGTAATTCAAGCGGCGGAATGCGTGGCACTGCGCTGCCGTCTTCAAGCTCAGCATCGATGTATGCCCCACGCAGATCAGTGATAAGCGTGTAGCCATCGCCTTGAATCAGCGGGAAGTTCACCTCTGCTTCGATACCAAAACGGTTCGAATCTTGTTGCAGGAAAAGGAACACCGGAAGGCCGTCTTCCTCATCCCCATTGGCAGAAAGGAAAATGAAGTCATCAAACCATTGCTGGTAAATCGCGATGTTAAATTGCGCTTCACCGACTTGGCCTCGAACATAACCTTCAATGCCCCATGCGCTTTCAACCTCAAGATCAGGATCGCCAATCTCAAATTGCTGTGTCGCGATGTGCGGACCATCAGAGAACAATTCTTCCGCGGCTGGTGCGCGCTCGACGCGGCTCAGATTCGCGCCAAAGCGAACAGTTTCGGACGCTTCAAAAACAGCGCCGAGCGCACCAGAGAACGTTTCAAAACTGCGTTCTTGACCGATCGCTGGCGCTTCGGTGCTGGTAATTTCTAGGCGGCCAGCAGCCTCAATTTGCAGCGGCCCAGTGTCGAATTCTTGCAATGCGAAAACCGCAAATTGATCGGTAGTGTTTGGCGGAACAAACGCTTCTGCACCGATTGCGATAAAATCACGGTGAGAGAATTGGCCGCCGATAGAACCACGCCAGCTGCCTGTGTCTTTCTGAGTCAGTTCGACACGCGCTTCGATTGCTTCGACGTCAAATACCGTGCCGACCTCGTCGCCTTCGAATTCAGTGTGGATGTAGTCCGAATAGCCCACACGGGCTTTCAAACGTGAGAAAAAGCCATCGCCCAAATCAATGTCAGCAAGGAAATCGGCGCGGAATTGTTCGAGGTCGATGGAGACAGTTTCTTCGCTCTCTTCCTCTTCGCCGCCTTCATCTCCGCCTTCTTCCTCTTCGGAAAATCCTGGGCGACCTGGAACGCCATAATTTGTATCATACCAGCCGATCGACGCGCCGAAGATACTATCACCATGGAAGTAGCTGAAACCTGCATTCGCAGTCCAAGCTCGCGCTGCGCTGTTAGGCACTGTGCCGGTCTGAACCGCGGTTTCGCGCAGCTCATCGGCCTCTTCCAACTCGCCGTCTGCCTCTGCTGCGTCAGCGAGCGCGAACACTTCATCCCGCAACTCAGGCGCCACTTGGAATCCGCCAATCTCGAGATCATCCGTTTCGCGGAAAGAGCCATCGACATGGAAAACAAAATTTGATGAGAACGGCAGATCGAGCGACACGCCGCCTTGGCGCAGGTTGGCGGCGGTGTTGCCTGCAATCAAGCCATCGAGATGTAGGTCTTCATCAGGCACACGGCGCGGAATACGCTTATCCAGAACATTGACCGCACCGCCAATTGCTTGGCTGCCATATAGCAGCACCGCTGGTCCGCGTAGAACCTCGATACGTTCGGCATTTAAGGGGTCGATAGTGGTAGCATGGTCGGCCGACGTGTTGGAAACGTCAGCGGTTCCGATGCCGTCAATCAGGACCCGAACACGTTCGTTTTGAAAGCCGCGCAAAACCGGGCGCGATGCGCCGGGCGAAAAGCTGCTGGCAGAAACGCCGGGGAGTTTAGCCAAAACTTCGCCGATCTGGCCATCAAGATTGCGTTGAATATCATCAGCCTCGAGCACCGATGTTCCAGCCAAAATGTCCAACCGATCAAGGCCACTGGCGCTGATGATGATATTGCCTTGAAAATCGACCTGCCGACTATGGAGGTCGTCATCCAATGGTTCAGCCTCATTCGGTGAGTCTGAGCCTGACTCTGTCTGATCTTGAGCAAAGGCAGGCTGCGCCATTACAACGAACGAAAGCGCGGTTGCCAATGCAACCTGGGAAGATGTGCGGGTCATGATTTCCTAATGCATGATGTTTATGTGATAACGTATCATTGCTATAGTGATCGCTGACGTCTGGGCAAGGACGAAGCGCCGGAAATTAAGTCGCAACGGCAATTCCGCAAAGTTTGCGGCAATTCTGCCACATCTGCTGCACGCTGATCGTGAGCGCGCCGGATACAGCGCTGCCATAAGTCAAATATCTGGAAAATGGAGCGGGCGAGGCGATTCGAACGCCCGACCCCAACCTTGGCAATATTCGATGCGATGCTATCACGCTGATTTAGCGATAGTATTTTTCTATATTCTAGATCCGAACACTATTCGAATACTGTGAAACGAATAGTGGCTTCTTGAAGAGTCGTAACCACTGAGTGTTTGACGATCAGCCCCCTATAGCTATCGTCGTAGGTCAAACTTAACCAGCCTGGTGGATTATGAAACCCAAAGACAGGGACGAAACGTCTTTAAAAACAACACCTAAAACAGAAATCATCCTCAGAGATGATGACAATAAATTCAGTAAAAGTTGCCTATGGTTGGAGAGTGGGAACTTTTACGGGGAAATCAACTCTGATGAATATCTCATTCTCGGCTTCGACACGGAATTTAAAACACCGGATGAAGCATTGTCGTACGATGAAATACGAGCCGGAGACGGAAAGTACAAGGTTCTCTCCTATCAGTTCCACTGTAGCGTTTACGACCCCTCACAACCCGAAGCAACGGAGTGGAGTGGGATTTGTTATCCTGATGGAGACAAGCGCCTGAACCTCACCGATATTCTCATCTTCGCTTTTGCCGAAGGCATTCAATCCGGTTCAATCAAGAAAATCCCCTCGACAATTTACATCGCCGGTCACTTCACACGAGCTGATTTCCCCGCCTTTGGAGACTTCAAGAGTATCACAGAGCTGATCTCAAGCGTTCGAAACACCTTCCTCAACATTGGCAACTACATACCAGTCACGGTTAGGTTCTCTGACACCGACAAGGTCGACCTGAAGGTGATCCTCCGGGACACTATGTTACTGACGCCAGCCACCTCCAAAAGCCTTGCTGCACTCGGAGATCTGGTGGGTCTAGAGAAGCTATCTCTAGACCCTGATCCTAAAAAGACTCTTCATTACAAAGCCAATATGGACGACCTCCTTCGAGAGAATCCCGTTCTTTTCGAAAAATATGCAATCAGGGATGCCGTGATCTGTGTCCGATATCTCGAACAACTCATCGAACAATGCGAGGACATTCTTGGCGAGCGGAAAGTCCCAGCAACCCTAACCTCTATTGGCGTTGACCTTCTGATGGACGCTTGGAAAAATGACCTCAAAATTGATCCCCTCTAGCTTCTCGGACGGGAAACGCTCGAAGTGCGATACTTCAGTAAAAAACGTGGTCGCTTTTTCCAAAAGACCAAGACCGTAAACCTCAAAAAGGTCGACTGGTTCAGACAATTCGCCACCGAGTGTTATCACGGAGGCAGAAACGAGCAGTTCTGGTTTGGCCCCTCTTTCGAGGATGACTGGACCGACTACGATCTCGCTGGTGCTTATCCCACCGCCATGGCCCTTATTGGCAAGCCCGATTGGCACAATCTCGATGTTTCAAAGAAGGTATCGGATTACACCCCTTCTACTCTTGGCATGGCCAATGTCTCCTTCCAGTTCCCTAAGTCAGTTCGATATCCCACGCTCCCGGTGCGCACTGAAAATGGCCTCGTTTTTCCCCGGGAAGGCGAGTGCTATTGCGCTGCTCCAGAAATTGCTTTGGCAAAATCGCTCGGTGCGAAGATCAAGGTCATACAAGGGGTGATTGTTCCGACTGACGCTGACACTTCGATCTTTGGCAAATTCATAAGCGATTGCATCGAGAAGCGGCAGTCTCACCCGAAAGGGTCCTTGAAGGAACTGTTTTGGAAAGAGTTGAGCAATTCGAGCTATGGCAAAACCGCTCAAGGGCTTCGGCAGAAACGGGTTTATGACCTGCGTGATCAGGAGACGAAGCTCCTTCCTCCTAGTAAAATCACAAACCCATATTTTGCTGCCTTCATCACGTCCTTTGTGAGGGCTGCACTTGGTGAAGTAATGAACTCGCTGCCTAAGGATGTATGTGTCTTCAGTTGTACTACCGATGGCTTCTTGACCAATGCCACGCGTGAACAAGTCGACGTTGCCTCGCAAGGCCCTATCGCTGAGCTATTCCGTAAAAGTCGAGGGGCGCTGACCGATGATCCCACTATGCTTGAGGTTAAGCACGAAGTTCGACAGCTCCTTGGTTGGCGAGCACGCGGTCAAGCAACTCTAAAAGAGGGTCGAACTGATCGCGGAGATGGTGTCAATATTGTCCTCGCCAAAGGGGGCATTTTTACACCTGAATTCTTCGACACTGATCGCCTTCGAAACGACAACATCGTGCAGATGTTTCTTGGTCGAAAGCCCGACGATGAGATCCCGCTAAAGGTTAAGACGGGTGTTCGAGACATCGTCGAATTCGATGCAGACTTGGTAGAGAAAGCTCTTTCGAAGCGATTGAACATGGAGTTCGACTGGAAACGCAAACCCAGCTCCGTTTGGCAGGACGTTAAACACGGTCATGTGGCATTCTCAACTGACCCTTGGCAGACGGTCGATGAGTTTGTTCGCGTTAGAGACTATTGGACCGCATTTGGCCTTGCTGATCCTCGCTGTATCAAGTCGCTAAAAGACTATGAGGCTTTTGCAGTCTACGTCCTTTCGCAGTCCTCATTGGCTGAAGCTGACTCCAAGTACCTCAGGAAGAGCCGACCAGACATCACCAGACTGCGCCAAATGCTCTGCGGCGCGTGGCGTCAGTCTAAGGCTGGCCTGCGCTACCGGGTAGATGGTAAGTCCGCCCAAGCCTTCGCCGACCTGCTCACCGATACAGGCATCCCTTGCAAGAGGTCGGACGTTGAGAATGCACGCAAGCCTCTAGTACTCAATACATGCCCCGACACACCGGATGTCCGTGCCGCACTCAAGCGATTGAAAAAGGTCTTCCCGACTTTGGATGACAGCGAGTTGCTTTCTTCCAGCAAGGGTATTGATTTGCTCCAACCTCAAGGGGCTAAGAGGGTTTTTGCTGCACGCAATCCTTGAACTGGCTTCGATCAGCGTCTGCAATGCGCCCCAATCCAAGACGTAGTGACCCAAGATATTAGTTCCCGAAAGCGGACGTTCTCCAAGGCCATTCCGGCCCAGGAGAAAGACAATGACTTACTCACACTTTGATCCTACTGCTCAAAACCGAGTACCCTGGAACTTCGGCGCTAAAATCGGTCCCAAGC
>JBDWLM010000002.1:0-239880 GCA_039973155.1 Erythrobacter sp.
GCTTCAAAACCCACCACGCTGGTGTTGTTGTTGCCCGCAACCGTGTTGATGCCAAAGGCAGCCGACTGGATCCCGGTGCTAGATGCGTTTTCGCCGACTGCGATCGAACCGAGCTGCGTCGCCGCAGCATCAGCGCCAATCGCAATCGCGCCTGCGCCAGTTGAGCTTGTACCCGAACCAAGCGCAATCGCATTCAAAGCACCCGCTTGAGCACCGCCAACCGTTGAAGTTTGGCCGCCAATCGCGATGGCACCTTCAGCGTTCGCCGAACTAGCGCTACCGTTGCCGCCGCCCAGCGCAATCGAGCCTTCACCTGTAGCAGATGAGTTTGTACCAATTGCAGTGGCCCGCTCCGCGTCTGCAAAAGCGCCGCCGCCAAAAGCAGCGGACTGGCTTTCGTTAGCCTGAGCAAAAGAGCCAACGGCGGTGGTGACGAAGTCTGTTGCGTCGGCACTGTTCCCGATTGCAACTGCTCCACTAAGACCATCGGCGTTCGAGTTTAGGCCAATCGCAACGCTACCGGTTTGATCCGATGACGAACCTTCGCCCAGAGCAATTGAGCTTGTGCCGCTGGATGTGCTTTGATTGCCGATTGCAATTGCACCATCACTATCAGCCAATGCCCCTGCCGATCCGGACTCGCCGCCACCGATTGCGATGGACCGATCACCATTAGCGACTGCGCTGAACCCTCCTTGGTTTCCGCCGCCCAGAGCAACGGAATTGGCCCCAGCCGCTCTGGCAGCTCCGCCGACCGCCGTGGATTGGACCCCCGATGCATTCGCAATGGAACCAAGCGCGGTCGCGACAGTTCCTGTTGCCGAACTTGCATTGCCAATCGCGACATCGGAGCCCATTGTTGCCTCAGCGCCGTTTCCGATTGCAGTTGAGCTATTGCCCCCAGCCGACGCTCCATTGCCAAACGCCGCGGAGTTGAAACTTGACGAAATGCTGCCGTTACCCACGGCGATCGCATTTGTGGTGGTAGCATTGGCATCGTGTCCCAACGCGACTGACGATACGCCTGTCGCATTGGTGTCAATGCCAATCGCTGTCGCGTCGGCGCCCCCGACATCAGCGCCGTGTCCCACGGCGGTTGAACCGGTAAAGTCAGCGCGCGACTCTTGGCCAAGCGCGGTGGCATCATCTTCAGTGGCGAATGAGTTCTCGCCCAAAGCAGTGGAGCGCGCACCGGTGGCGTTCGCTTGTTGTCCAATTGCAGTGGAGTCTTGGCCGCTCGCATTTGCGATATTGCCAACGGCGGTGGACTCGTTGCCGGTGGCGTCGGAATCATCGCCAACCGCGGTGGCATCGGTTGCCGTGCCGGTGTTCGAGTTGGTGCCGCATTCGGTGCTGTCAGAGCCTGTACCGTTGTTGCAAGGCGCGGTGGCATCGGCCCAAGCCGCGTTGGATGCCAGCATTGCAACAGTGATCGCGCTCATCGCGCTTGTGGCTTTGAAAATTGCCGTAGTCTTAAAAATCGCACGCATCGTTTTTCTCCTCATTATTTGTTGTGATGAGAAGAGGCCTGACGCGACCCTATGTTTTTTTATTGTAGCAACGGCGCGTCTTTTGCGCCGGGAAATTTGGCCCCACTCAAAAATTTCAACCCCTTTGGAATATGCCGACTAGCACGCTTGTTCGGCCAGTAATTGTCGTTTTGCGTCATTTACTGAGAATGTCCCAAATCGTGACGCAGTGGCTGCATGCCATTTCTGCGGTTCAAACGGTTGTCAGTCTGATCGCAGCTCGCCTCCGATTGTGCTCAATAAGGGATCGATCACATCGCGATCGGCAATCAATCCCAGATTCCGAAGATTGGTGAGTTGCGCCGGGCGCGTGGCGGCGCTAGCCCCAATCGGCGTTCAATTCTCGCAATTCAGACCCACCAAGGAGGGACTATGACCACTTCTCCCAAACTTTACCGCCTACCGCTCGCCATTGCAGCGTTCACCGCTTCGACCCCGGCATTCGCGCATGATCTGCCGTTTCTGCACAGCCACACCGAGGGCGCACTGGCGCTGGTTGGTGCGGCACTGGCTGCGACAATCGGGTGGAAATTGATTGTCAAGCGCGCCAAGAATGATGCGCGCAAGTGAGCCGGACCAGAGGAGATTTTATGATGACTAAACTTGCAACAAAGCTGCTCGAAAAAACCGGCCTGCTGGTGACCGCCAAGGCGCATTGCGATGTGCCATGCGGCATCTATGACACTGGCCCAGCCTTGTACCACGCGGTTTCCGTGGTGCGGTTGATGGATCAATTCCTGGCCGCGGATGACAGTGCGTTCCTTACCAAGGCACGGCTTGTCGCGAACAAGGAAGAACAGGCCGAGAAAGTGAAGCACGAAATTCGTGTGATCTGGGGCGATTACATCAAACCGCCAGTGGTTGAAAAATATCCGAACATCCATGAGCTGGCGCACGCCATCATGATGACAGCTTCGAAGTGTAAGCAAGATTGCCACCGCGAAGATGGTGAGAAGCTGGTTGAATTGGTGAATGAGTTCGCTGAGATATTCTGGGCAACCAAGGGTGTTGAAACCGGCAAAGCGCCGTGCCCTTATGAGCCAAAACTGCCTGTGGTTTTCCCGAAGCTGGGTTGATCGATAGGCGGGTGAGTTGAGCCTGTTTGGCTTCACTTTTGCCCGAATTGATGGGGGCAGCATGGAACCCGTGCTGCCCTCAGGCAGTATGGCATTATTCCGCCGCCGCAAGACAGTTGTAAAGGGCGATATCGTCCTGGCGGATCATCCAGAATTTGGGGTGATCGTAAAACGGGTGCGAGCGATCGAGCCCGATGGCGCTCTGGCTCTTGAGGGCACAGCGCCGCAATCGACCAGCGCCCAGCGGCTTGGCAGCGTTGAGCCAGCGCGGGTTCGCGGAGTCCTGTTAAAGCATTGGTGAAACTGGGAATGTGATCGCTGCGATCGCTGGGTTCGTGCGGATTTTTACGCCGCGGTCAATTCCCGCCGAAACTGCGCATCTGCGCGCAGCTGTGCATTTTCAACCCAGGTCGCGTGGACCCCGCTTGAAATCTTATGCGGCAAAGCGAGACGGCAGATCGGGCCTTTGGTGATGTCGGCGGCATCCAAGATCGCCAGCTCAGACGTGCCTTTGTTTTCATCAATCAAGAAGGTGACGAGGTAGGCGTCTTCTTCACCTAACGCTTCGCTGTTTGAGGCGTCTTTTTCGCCTAACGCTTCGATGTTTGAGGCGGGGAGTTTCTTTGGGATCAGCGGGCTTTCGCTGGCATAAACACCATCGGGGAGCTGATAAATCTGCTCCTCTCCCGTTTCGGTGTCATGGCGGCAATACCCGTTGAACAGAAACCAGCCCGGCTTTGCGGTGGTTGACCAGACATAGCGGGATCGCTCCATCAAGAAACGCGGATTGATCATCCCAAATTCGACGATACGCGCCGAAAGGCGTTCTTCGCGTGTTTCTCCGGTGGAAAGGTTGAAGCGCCAGCGATGCAGGCGGCTTTTGAAGCTGTGCTCATCGATATAGGCCATCATGCGGCCGTGCTCGCCCGCTTCCTCTATCGGTTCTGGCATCGGTTCTTCTTGGTGATACCCCTCGAGCACCACCTCATCGCCGTGGTCGCCCGAAACCTCATAAGCATTGGTCCAATGCAAGACATAGGTCGGGTCAGCTTCAAACCAGCGGATGTCTTTTGCAGTGCCGCGGCGCGGGATCAGCGCGAAACGGCTAGGAACGCCGTCATGCATACGAGCGGCATGAATATCGCGTTTCAGCAGCTCTTGATCCCAGAACAGCGGCAGATCGTTGAGGATCGACCAATTGCGGGTGATCGCCATATCATGCGGCAGGCGCGGGCCGGGCAGGGGGATGGGCGTATAATGCACCAGCTTGCCCGCACGATCGACCACGCCATAATGCATATACGGCGCGTGCGGGCTGTAATTGAAGAACATCAGTTCACCCGTGCTCTCATCTACTTTTGGATGGGCGGATACCCCATCAAGCGGACCCCATGATGCCTTGCCCAAATTCTCCAGCGTTGCTGGATCCATCTGCCATGCTTCGCCGCATTGATAGAGCGTGGCCAGCGCCGTGCCGGCGTGGACGATAATATCGGTGCTACCGGTGTCTTTCAGCCCGCCATGCGCGCCAAATCCGGGGCGCTGGCTTGTGCCCGGCGGGTCCATCAAACCGCCCCACAGCGATCCGCCCGCGATTTGTTCTGCTTCAAAGCAGTGGGTGCGGACAAAACGATTGCGATAACTCGCCTTGCCGCCCGATATGTTGACTTGGTGAACCATCGCGTCGCCATCAAAGGGATGATGCCTGCCCAGCGGTTGATGCACCGGATTTTCGGTGTTGCGCAGATAAATGCCGTCAATATCAGCCGGAATTTCGCCCTCGATCACTTCCAACTCATCAACATCCAATTCCTCGTGAACCGGTGTCCACGGACCCGAAAGATATGGGTGGTTGCTTGGTTCAAGCGATGTCTTAACCGGCGGCTGTCGGGTGATTGTCATGCGATGTGTCTCTCCACGGTGTGAACCTAACGCCGCCTTTGCGCATGGCAAGCATACCAGTCATCTCTGTTTGATTTGGATCAATGTTGGCAACGCAATGCCTCGCTATTCTCGACCCTAGGAAGGAGAATGACGATGAAATCGATATTGCCACATATTTCCGGTGATGTCGGGATGGAGGCGCGGCTGCAGGCTGCGCTTGATCTCGCGCGCGCTCATTCAGCGCACCTCACGTGCTTGCAGGCGGTGAATTGTGAATTCTATGCCCCTGGTGACTTTTTTGGAACGGCGATGGCAGTGGCGGTGCCGCACATAAAGAAAGCGGCAGAGGAGCTTCGGGCGAAGATTGAGGCGGCATTGGCCAAGGAAGATGTGGCGTGGGAATGGGTCCTGCGGCACGGAATGGCCGAAACCATGCTGTTAGAACAATCGGTGCTGCAAGATTTGATCATAGTCGGGCGCCATGATGTTGGCTCGCGCGGCCGCAGCCCGTCCAGTCTGGTAGGTGAATTGGCTCTCAACGCGCCTGCACCAGTGCTCGTCATTCCCGATGAGCTGGAACGGTTAGACACGGCCGGACCGGTCATGGTTGCATGGAATGGATCATCGGAAGCGTGCGTCGCATTGCGCAGCGCCTTGCCTGTCCTCGGCACAGCAAACGAAGTCATCCTGGCCAATGTATCTGAAGAGGCCGATCGTGAGCGGTTCGATTTCCCGCCGGTGGAAGGTGCGAAATATTTAAGCCGCCACGGCATCGAAGCGGAATTGGTTGATATCCCGCGCGGCGATGAAAAGGTTGCTGAGGCGATGTTTACGGCGGCGAAATTCCGTGGCTGTTCGATGTTAGTAATGGGCGCGTTTGGCCATTCGCGGCTGTCCGAATTCCTGCTTGGCGGGGTGACCCGCAGCGCGTTGATGGATCCGCAATTGCCAATCCTCCTCGCGCATTGAGAGGGATTATTGGCCTTTGCCTTTGCGGGGCCGCATCATCCCTTCTTGGGCGACGCTGGCGATCAATTCACCGGCGCGGTTGAATATCCGTCCGCGATTGTAGCCGCGTCCCCCGCCCGACCACGGGCTGTCGGTGGCATAAAGTAGCCAGTCGTCTGCGCGCGCTTCCCTGTGGAACCAAATGGCGTGATCCAAACTTGCGCCAACAAGTTCGCCGCGCATCCAGCTTAAACCGTGGGGCAGGGCGCTCGTCCCCAGCAGAGTGAAATCGCTGGCATAGGTGATGATCGCGCGATGGAGGCCTGGATTGCTGGCAATATCGGGCAATGTAGAGGCCGCACGAAACCAGCTATGCGTGATGGGCGGCTGCGGTTCGCGAGACATCCAATGCAATTTGCCCACGGTGCGCATTTCAATCGGACGCGGGCGCAGCATGATCTTGCGGTTGCTGTCCGTCAGCTTATCACCCAGCTTCTTCACCAGCTCACGGCGCATATCCATATCATTGTTGAGCTCATCAACGTCTGGCACATCGGGCATCGGTGCCCCAACATGTTCCAGGCCGGGCTCTGGCGTTTGGAAACTGGCAGTCAGATTGAGGATGGGACTGTGTGATCCGTCTTCATTCTGTTGGCTGGCGACAACCCGCCGATTGGCGAAGCTGCGACCATCAAAATCGCGCGCGATCCGATAATTTGTCGGCGTGCCTTCCTTCCCCCCGCGCAGGAAATAGGCATGGAGAGAATGCGCCTGCTTGGCGGGGCCATCTTCAGCGTCAATTGTGGCTTGAGCAGCCTGCAGAGCTTGCGCCAACACTTGCCCGCCAAACATCCGGCCAATCCCGCCGTGTTGTGCACGGCCAAGGAATTGATCTTCGGATTGCTGTTCAACCGTCAACAGGCGCACCAGCCCATCGACCATTTCTTTATTTGTTGGATTCTCGCTCACTCCGCAGGCTTTGTCGGGAGGCGGGAATTAGGTCAAGCGCGTTCCCAAACGGGCTTTAACGCCAAGGCTGCCAATCGATTGCGAACGAACAGCAAATCTTTCACTTCTGGCCCTGCGCGCGCGCCCATTTCCGCTTTGTATCCGGCATCGCCCAATCCCCAACTGATCAGCTCAATGCCTTTTTCTGCTGCAGCGGCAAAATCATCATACAGTAGCACCCGTCCTGGGCCGAATTTGGTGAAACTATCATCGTAATTATTGGCGATGTAATACCGGCAATCGCCCGATTGCACGCCAAATGTGAAGGCGGCAGGTGTCTCGCCAATATACATGACACTGCCAAACAGCATCGCGGCAAGAGCGCGATCTTCGCACAGATTTTCCCAATAGGAACGCTGCTGTTGATCGCGGAACTTGGTGTCGCCGCCGCCTTCAAGCTTGCCCAGCCAGCTGGCGGCTTCAATCGTTGCCATCGCGTCGCGCTGCTGCGCTGTCCAATTGGCACCGGTGAACATTTCAACACGAACCTCGCCGCTTTCGGCCAACCGGCGTTTACGCCAGCGGTTTTTGCGCTGGGTTTTGGACGACGGCCAATTTTCGCTGCGTGTCAGCTCGCCCAAATCAAGCTCAAAACAGGTGCCGAGCGTGCGCGAAAGCACATGCCAACCGGCTTTTTGTGCCGAAGCTTGCAAACGGATTGCGGCCTCATCATCGGTTGAGACGGGTCCAACCCGCCAGGCCCAGCCCAGTTGCGCGGCCAATTCTTTTGAAGCGAGCGCCTGTGAGAGAGCTTGCTCTGATGCGCCGCGTGCAATGGGAACACCGCGAAACGGCCAATAGCTGCCGCCGACTTGCTTGAAAGTCAGCGGACCTTTGCGAAAATCGTTAAGCGCGAAGGCGGCGATGGGTTCGCCAGTCTCGTCATGCGCCAAGACGGGCGATTTTGTCCCAGATGCGGCGAACCATTGCGCGCGCAAAAAGGCGAAGCGCAGATCGCCCGCAGCGGCCAATGCGTTGACTTGTGAGGCGGTGTGCACGCGCGCATCCTGCTCCGACACTTGGCCGGATTGCAGGGGTTTGAAAGGCGGGGCAGGTGTGCTCGCCATATTCATGCGTTAACCTTCTCACATTGCGCCAATGCAGGCGTGGAGCCCGTTTTAAGCAGAATGGCGTTAAGAAAGCTTGAGCATCTAGCCGCACTGCCCAAGCGGGAGACAGCACACTTGGCAAAATTAAAGCCCCGCCTGGATCACTCCAGACGGGGCTTTTGAGATCGAAACGATCAAATATAGGGTCAGATCACTTAGTGCCCACCTGCAAGAGCTGCGAGCAGCAACAGAGCCACGATATTGGTGATCTTGATCATTGGGTTAACGGCTGGACCCGCTGTATCCTTGTAAGGATCGCCAACGGTATCGCCGGTCACCGCAGCTTTGTGAGCTTCGGAGCCTTTGCCGCCGTGATTGCCGTCTTCAATGTATTTCTTCGCATTGTCCCATGCGCCGCCGCCTGCGGTCATGGAAAGCGCCACGAAGATACCTGAGATGATCACACCCAGCAGCAATGCGCCGAGAGCCGCAAAGCCCTCTGCCTGGCTGCCGGTTGCCCATGTCACTGCAAAGTACACAACGATCGGAGCAAGCACTGGCAGCATCGAAGGAACAATCATTTCCTTAATCGCTGCTTTTGTCACCAGATCGACCGTGCGGGCATAGTTAGGACGGCTGGTGCCATCCATAATGCCCGGATCAGCGGCAAATTGTGCACGCACATCAACCACAACATCGCCAGCCGCGCGGCCAACGGCGGTCATGCCCATCGCACCAAACAGGTACGGGAGCAGCGCGCCAAGCAGCAAGCCAACGATCACATATGGGTTTTCAAGGCTGAAACTGACCGCGAGATCTGGGAAGAACTCTTTTAGGTCAGCGGTGTAGGCTGAGAACAGGACCAGAGCAGCAAGACCGGCTGAGCCGATTGCATAACCCTTTGTCACTGCTTTCGTGGTGTTACCTACAGCGTCAAGCGCATCGGTTTTCTCACGAACGCTCTCTTCCATTTCCGCCATTTCAGCGATGCCGCCGGCGTTATCCGTAACCGGGCCATAGGCATCCAGAGCCACAACCATACCGGCCAACGCCAACATTGAAGTTGCCGCGAAGGCGATGCCCATCAAGCCAGCAAGCTGATATGTCAGGATGATACCGATTACGATCACCAGCGTTGGCAATGCAGTTGATTCAAGGCTGATCGCCAGACCTTGGATAACATTGGTGCCATGACCGGTTTCAGACGATTTCGCGATTGAGCGAACCGGCCGATATTCGGTGCCAGTGTAATATTCAGTGATCCAGATGATCAGGCCGGTGATAACCAGGCCAACCATCATCGACAGGAACAGCGACATGCCAGTGAAGGTCTGATCGCCGAGCGTGTATTGGGCGTCCATACCAATCGCATAATCGGTTGCGAAATAGATCGCGCCAGCGGACAAAAGCGTCGTGACGATAAAGCCCTTATATAGCGCACCCATAATGTTGTTCGATTTGCCGAGACGCACAAAATACGTTCCGATGATCGAAGTCACGATGCAAACACCACCGATGATCAAAGGTAGGCTCATCAAGGCGAACAGGTCAGCAGCGGCAAGGCCGGTGAACAGCAGAGCTGTCAGAACCATTGTCGCACCGACGGTTACGACATAAGTTTCAAACAAATCGGCCGCCATACCAGCACAGTCACCAACGTTATCGCCGACATTGTCAGCGATGGTGGCTGGGTTGCGCGGATCATCCTCTGGGATGCCAGCTTCGACTTTACCAACCAAGTCAGCGCCAACGTCTGCAGCCTTGGTAAAGATACCGCCGCCCAAACGCGCAAAGATCGAAATCAGCGAAGCGCCGAAGGCCAGACCAACAAGAGCGTCGATAACCACGCGCTTTTCAGCGAGAACCGTGAGGTCCAAGCCCATCGTATCGGTCAAAACATAGAAAAAGCCTGCAATCGCGAGCAGTGCGAGACCAGCAACCAGCATTCCGGTAACTGCACCCGCGCGGAATGCGACGGTGAGGCCTTCTTGCAGGCCAGTCTCAGCCGCCGCTGCCGTGCGAACATTGGCGCGCACCGAGATATTCATCCCGATAAAGCCTGCAACGCCCGAAAGCACAGCACCAATCACGAAACCGGTTGCTGAAATCGCTCCAAGAAAGACGAGAACGAGAATGGCAACAACCACTCCAACGATCCCGATCGCGGTGTATTGACGCTTAAGATAGGCTTGCGCCCCTTCTTGAACCGCGCCAGCGATTTCTTGCATTTTGGCGTTCCCGGCAGTTGCGCCGAGAACCTGACGACTGGTGACGAAGCCGTAAATTACGGCAAGCAATCCCAATCCGATTGAAATGAGAACTAGATCCACCTTAAGGGTCCCCTCTTGAAAGCGTGGAGATTCCGCCCGTCATCTCCGCACGGGCAGTTATGGCGCGTGGCTATAGGGGTTTGGTGAATTGTGACAAGTCTTGAGGGGGTGAAATTGCCCGTTTGGGCCGTGATTCAGCCATTTCGCTAGGGATTGACCGTTCCGGAACCAAAAAATCAATATCGTGACGCTATCCGTGCCGGTATCCAATCCCATCTTCCGGGGTCAAGATTTTGCCATCAACGCGCAGCGGCGCAGGGCCTTGCTTTTCTACCTTGCCAATCCGGTGCGCGGGCACTGGCAGTCTGCAATCCTCAGGCGCAGTGAACAGCAATTCGTAATCGTCGCCCCACCGGATGCATTCGTCGAGCCGAGCTTGGTCAGCCACCGGGAAGGCGGCGCTGTCTAATTGCAGAGTTACTTTGCTGGCGACCGCGATCCGCCAAGAATCGAGCAACAATCCGTCCGATACGTCCATCATCGCCGAAACATGCGGGGCAAGCGCGCGCCCTTCGGCCAATAAGGGCGCCGGGCGGCGGTAAGCCAAATCGTTTTCCGACCCGCTGCCAATCTCCTCCAGCCCCAACATAGCGCGGCCCAGTGTGCCGGTTACGAACACCGCGTCTCCCGGCTTGGCCAATCCCCGATCCGGCACTGGTAAATGGGTGGCACGGCCAATCGCGGTTAGTCCAAATACGCGCGAAGCACCCGCCGAAATTGTATCGCCGCCAAGCAAGGGAACTTCGAATTGATTGAGCGCTTCGTGCAGTCCGATCAAAAATCGTTCGTCATCTGCGCTAAGACAATGCCCCAGCATCACGCCAACTGGCTCTGCCCCTTTTGCTGCCAGATCAGAAAGGTTGGTTGCCACGAGTTTCCATGCGACATCGGCCATGTCTTGATTGGCTAGGAAATGCGTGCCTTCGGCCATCATGTCATGCGTTAGGATCAAGGTTTCGCCGCCCAGTTCGAGCACGGCACAGTCATCTTCAAGGGCCCGCGCGCCGGCATGGAGCGGTAATGTGCGCAAGGCCGCGATAAAATCAGACTCGTTCATACAGCCTTTGCTTGGGCGATCTTGCCCAACTTAAGCACGCGCATCCTTGCGAATCGCATCAAGGATGCCGTTCACAAACTTGGCCTCCCGATCATCGAAGAACGCTTTGGCGACATCGACATATTCATTGATGACCGCCGCTGCCGGAACATCGGCCCGGGCCAGCAATTCATAAGCGCCTGCACGAAGGACTTGGAGCATCGTCTTGTCGAGCCGAACGGTTGTCCACCCATTGGCAAGCTTGGCACCGATCAGCGCGTCAATCTCTTCACGTCGGGCATCGACTCCGCGTACGACATCATCGAAAAATTCAACCTCCGCATCGGCGAATTCATCATCATCGATGACCTTGCCGAGCCGGTGCTGGTGGAATTCGTCGAGCAATTTGATCAGCGCGGTGTTTTCCATATGCTGCTGATACAGCGCTTGTACGGCGGCAAGCCGCGCGGTTGATCTCGCTTGCGAGCGAGGGGAAGGTTGTGCGGCCGAATTCATTTGAGGCGCAACTCCACGGATTTTGCGTGAGCCGGAAGCCCCTCCGCATGGGCTAATGTCGCGGCAGCCGGGGCGATTGCCTTAAACGCCTCGTCATCCAAAGAGATGAAACTGGTCCGCTTCATGAAATCGAGCACTGAAAGCCCGCTGGAAAACCGCGCGCGGCGTCCCGTCGGCAAAACATGGTTTGGCCCGGCGACATAATCTCCGACCGCTTCCGGGGTCATCCGTCCTAGAAACACACTGCCGGCATGGCGAATTTTTGCGAATATCGCATCGGGATCGGCCACGGCCAGCTCGATATGCTCGGCGGCAAGTTGGTTGGCCAGATCGGGCGCTTCGTGTTCAAGATCATCAACGATGATGATCACGCCGTGATTGGCCCAACTGGCGCGTGCGGTCTTTTGCGTTTCGAGCTGCGCCAATTGCACCTCTACGCGGTCTTCAACCTGTGCGGCGCACGTCGCATCATTGGTGATCAAGATCGATTGCGACGATGGATCGTGTTCGGCCTGACTCAGCAAATCGGCGGCGATCCAATCGGGATCATTGTCGCAATCTGCAATCACCAGAATTTCGCTTGGCCCCGCGACCATATCGATCCCGACCACGCCAAACAATTGGCGTTTGGCCTCTGCCACATAGGCATTGCCCGGACCGGTCACGACATCGACGGGCGTAATCTTGCCCGTACCATAGGCCATCGCTGCGATCGCCTGTGCGCCGCCGATGCGCCAAATTTCATCAACGCCGGCAAGGTGAGCAGCGGCGAGAACCAGCGGATTGGATTTGCCCTTGGGCGTCGGGGTGCAGACCACCAAACGCTCTACGCCCGCGACCTTTGCCGGAATGGCATTCATCAACAATGATGATGGATAGGCCGCCCGGCCGCCGGGGACATATAGGCCAGCGGCATCAACTGCGCGCCAGATCGCGCCTTGGCGCACTCCGGCTGCGTCGGTAAAATCGCGGTTCGCGGGCAATTGATCGCGGTGGTAGGCTTCGATCCGCTGTGCGGCGAGATCAAGCGCGCTGCGCAGTTCCGCATCCAGGCCATTATATGCTTCTTCACAGCGATCCGCGGCGATGATCCAATCGGCATCATCACTCAACGAAAAACCATCAAACCTTTGCGTGTATTCAAGCACAGCCGCATCGCCTTGCGCCTTAACCTTGGCAAGAATATCGCTGACCTGGCTGGCAACGCCTTTCTCGCTTTCGCGGCGATCGCCCACGACCTTGGCAAATTGCCGCGCAAAATCAGGATCGGAAGATCTCAGCTTTTTCATTGCGCTGCTTCAGCGCCAGAATTGCGCGCTGCCATTTCATCACGGAACGCGGAAACAAGCGCAGCAATGCGCGGCTCTGTCTTCAAAGCCGCTCGATTGACGATAAGCCGCGCCGATATGTCGATAATCTTGGACGTTTCAACCAGCCCATTTTCTTGCAATGTGCGGCCGGTAGAAACCAGATCGACAATTCTACGGCCCAGACCAAGCGAGGGGGCAAGCTCCATCGCGCCGTTCAATTTGACGCATTCGGCCTGAATACCCTGCCGTTCAAAATGGCGCCGGGTCAGGTTGGGATATTTTGTGGCAACGCGCAGGTGGCTGGAACTGGCATCATCCTGATCATCATCGGCCAGTTGCGCGACCGACAAACGGCAGTGCCCTATCTCCAAATCAACCGGCGCATAAAGATCAGCGTAATCAAATTCTTCGATCACATCTGATCCGACAATGCCGATTTGTGCAGCGCCATGAGCGACAAAGGTCGCCACATCAAAGGCGCGCACTCTGATCAAGCGCATATCATCGCGATTGGTCGCGAACGCCAGAGCGCGGTTGCTCTTGTCGTGGAACCCATCCTCAGGCACAAGGCCCGCACGCGCCATAACCGGCAGGGCTTCATCAAGGATGCGGCCCTTGGGAATGGCAAATGTGAGCTGGCCAGCAGCGTGAATGGTACTCTCTTGGGTCATCGCGTCGCGGCACTTAGGCATTGCACAGCCAAAGGGCAACAAAGTCCGCAGTGAATTCGCCCTCTCGGCGCGTATCTGCATGCGCCAAAGCTCGCACATATGAATAGGCAAGGAGACGCGCGCGATGAGCGAAGCTGGAATCATGGGAATGGAAAATTTCGCAAATGCGCTCGATTGGCAGGCAACCCATGCCGCAGAAGCTGGGGCGCCGCGGACAGCCCGAATTGTCAGAGCCTTGGAAAAAGTTGCAGCGGGAAACAGCGCGACAGCTGAGAAGATGACCAATTGGGAAGGGCTAACGCTGAAAGACGCCATGCCGCTGAGAATTGCCGGTGGATTGCATCACCTTGTACTGTCCGGAAAAGACGACCGGCTGGCACCTGTTTATCGCGGCGAAATCACCGATCAGGCACAGGTCGACGCGTTGGTCTGCGCTGTGGTTGAAAGCCATGATGCCGAATTGGTTTCGTGGTTTGATGGCCCGCCGCAAACCAATGAGGCAGGGCGATCAGCCAGCATTATGGCGGGGCTGCTGTGGTTGGCGACGCGGGTCGGCGGCAAGTTCTCTATGTTTGAACTCGGCGCAAGTGCCGGGGTTAACACCATGGTGGAGCGATATTTTTATCAATTGGGCGAAACGCATAGCGGCCCCCAATCATCCCCGATGCGGATTGCCCCAGAATGGCGCGGAGCATCTCCTCCACAAAGCGAGATTGAGATATCATCGATTTGCGGCTGTGACGTTGCGCCGATCGATCTTACCGATCGCGCCGCGGCCTTGCGGCTGAAAAGCTATGTTTGGCCCGATGCGCCGGAACGGATGCAGCGGATTGATGCGGCGATCCAATTGGCGGGAGAAAAAGCTCCTGATCTCACGCGAATGGATGCCGGTGCGTTTGTCCGGCAACAGCTTGCAAAAGACCACGCGGGCACCGCTGTTCGCACCATGTTTCATTCGATTATGTGGCAATATATGCCGGCCGAAACTCAGGCAGAGATTACGCTTGCGATGGAGCAGGCGGGCGCGGATGCGAGCGCCGACAGGCCGCTGGCCTGGATTGCGCTAGAAACCGATCCAAAGACCTTTCGGCATGAACTTCGTGTGCGCTATTGGAATGGCGGGGCGGGTGACGGCGAGGCGGCATTGCTCGCCTTTGCGCATCCGCACGGCGCCTGGGTGGAATGGTGCGAAGGCCGAATTTGACTGTGCAATCCGGTCCCCAGCTTTCTAGGTCGCTAGAAATCTCTCCATTACAGAATTGACTTTGCCAGCGGCTTCCCATGGGACAAAATGACCGCAATTTTGGACTTTTTCGATTGTTAAATCATCGATCAAGTCGTCCAACCCATCGAGGTTTTCGGGCGGCAAGGCGAGGTCGTCCATCGCCCATATCACCAAAGTTGGAATGGTCAGCTTCGGCAATTGCGGCCCGGCAAAGTCAGCCGGAATTTCGAAGGGTTCATCCATTTCAGGCACGGAGATCGGGCTCGCGCGGTAATAATTGAGCATGCCAAACGCGGCATCGCGGTTCTGCCAATCGCGCAGCAGCGCGTCGCGTTCTTCGGGCTCCATCGCTCCGGGGCGGTCCCATTTCACTTCCTTTAACAAGATGCCGGTTAGCCCTTCTTGCTTAATCAGATCATCATTCGCGGTGTCTTTAAACCCGCGAATATATTGGCTGGCCTCGCGCTGTTGGTGATTGGTGTAGAGCAGCTTTTGGAAGATCGATGGATGCGGAGCATTGGCGATAATCGCCCGCTCAACTCGCATATTTTGGCCGCCCAGCGCGACGCCCCAGGCAATTGCTCCACCCCAGTCATGACCAACAATTGTGAACTTTGGAATGTTCAAGGCATCGGCCAACAGGAAGATGTCGCCGATCAATTTGTCGGGCGTGTAGGCGGAGACATCCTGCGGCTTTGACGATCCGCGATAACCGCGTTGATCGGGGGCTATGCAGCGATATCGATCGGAAAAATGGGCGATTTGATAGCGCCACGTGCGGTGGCTTTCGGGAAAACCATGCAGGAAAATCAAAACCGGGGCATCGGTGGGGCCTTCATCGACAATGTCGAGATGGATACCATTGGCGAGGCTGACACGCTGTTGTTCCATAAATTATCCCTCTTCGGCTTCCATTTTTTCCATATATCCGCCCGCAACCATTGCCGCGACCTGATCCATCAATGCCTCTGGAGTGCGGCGCATTTCGCCCATCCCGGCTTCCATCCCTTGGGCGACAATGATCTCTCGCTCGCCAGCGGCGATACCATCAAGCATAGCGGCCGCCGCATCATCCGCCGGAATACCTTCGTCGATCACTTTGTCTGATCGGCCTCTTTTGCTGCCATCGGCGAGCAACGCGTTGCGCGCGACATCGGTGGCGACCGATCCGGGATAAATCACGTGGACGCTAACACCCGTTTGCGAAAGCTCAGCGCGCAAAGCATCTCCATAGCCAGCAAGTCCGAATTTGACCGCAGAATAGGCTGTGCGCATCGGCACGCCGACTTTGCCAGCGATCGAAGAGATAAAGCCGATCGCGCCAGACCCGCGATCCGTCATATGAGCCAGCAGTCCTTGCGAAAATGCGATCTGCGCGGTGAGATCGATATCGATAATATCGCGGTAGACCTGCATATCAGTTTTGAGTGCGCGGCTGCGCTGGGAAACCCCCGCATTGGCAACCGCAATATCGACATTGCCTTTCCAAGCGATCGCTTGGCTGGTGGCGTCTGCAAGTGCCGCATCATCGCGCACATCGAAGGGCAAAATCAGGCTTTCATTACAATCAGCAGCCACTTTCGCGAGGCGCGCTTTATCACGTCCGGATAAAATCAGATGCGCCCCGCGCTTTGCCAAATCACGAGCCAGCGAAGCGCCGATCCCCGATGATGCGCCTGTGATCCATGCGACTTTTCCTGTGTAATCCAATTATCCGCTCCCATATTTTTCGTTGCGAGACGTGCTGGCGCGATTGGGTGCCGCGGGCAAGGGGATAATTTCGTCTTCGTCGCCTGGCACTTTGGGAAAATGGCCTGCGCGCCAATCTTCGCGTGTTTGCTTGATCAGCTCTCGATCTGAGCTAACGAAAATTTCGCCACAGATGCCGGGGCGAGCCAAAGGATTCTGCGTCCATTAGCATCGCACACGCTCCCTTGCGCGAATTCAAGGCTATGGCTTGGCCAAGATTGTGCGTGAGAGGCTCGATCACTTGCTCGATCATTTCTATCGCCTCAACCTACTTTGTCCGGACCTTTTTGTGGGGCGGAGTGTTGAGGGTGATTGGCAATCACGCAATGCGCAAATGCGATACGCCATCAACCGACATTTTGCTCTTGGCGAAAAGCGGGCCACACGCCTAAGAAGCTGTCATGGCTATTTCATTTCTTGTCATCGATGATTTCCTCGAAAGCCCCGATGAAATGCGCAATCAGGCGATTGGGCTGGAATATCACGATCAACCTGGACCTTATATCGGGCGCAACAGCAAACAGCACGCGCAATTGCCCGGCCTTGATCAATATGTGTCATCGCTGGTCGGCGAAAATCTTAAACCCATTGAGCCGCGGCAATCGCATGGCAAATTCCGGATCACTTTGGCTGAGCATGACGGTGTACCCGCGATCCATAATGACCCTTCGCAATGGTCAGGGATTTTGTACCTTACCAAGCCGGAACATTGCCAAGGCGGCACCGAGTTTTTCCGGCATAAGGAAACCAATCTGGAAAGCTCTCCGATCAATGATCAGGTGGCGCAGGATTGGGGGTTTTCCAGCCAATCAGAAGTGATTGATAGCACGCTTGGCAAAGACGCGAAGAACCACGATGCATGGGAGAAAACGATGGAGATACCGATGCGGTATAACCGGCTGTTGCTGCTCCGCCCGTGGCTGTTTCACACCTCTGGACCAGGGTTCGGCACCAGTCCGGAAAATGGCCGGTTAATCTACACGATGTTTTTCACGATGAAATAATCGAGCTGAATTCAGGGATCTTGGCGCTCAATCATCTCAGCCAGATTTTCGGGAAAAACCGCCTCGGGCCAATTGCTCAGCTCTGCCAAAGTGAACCAGCGGTGCTGTGTCATAACTTTGCGTTCAAGCTCAGTATGGCGTGACGTATCGATATGGCCGGATTGCGCGCGGACGACAAAATATCGCTCGTCGGCGCGCACAGCTTCGCCTTCAACGGTGACGAATTCAGGTTCGATCTGCGCGATCTGCGGTCCCGGATTTGCGCGAATGCCGGTTTCTTCGAAAAGCTCTCGCCGGGCAGCATCTTCGAAGCTTTCGGTAGGTTCGCATTCGCCGCCTGCTGTCACCCAAAAGGGCGGCCGCCCTGCGACATCAAAACGGAACATCAACACCCGAAGTGTGGGATCGATAACGATGATCCGGGCTGCCCGGCGCAGGCGCTTGCTGCTTGCTTTAGGTTTCACTCGCCCGGCGCATTGGCTTTGATTGCGACCGCATGAACCCGCTGGCCAACGATATCGCCCAATGCCGCGATGACAGAGCGCTGCCGCGCCAATCGGTTCATATCGGCAAAGGCGGCGGCTTCGATAATGACGGTAAAATGCGATTCGCCGGAACCATCATCGCCAGCGTGGCCATGATGTTGGGCGCTGTCATTGATCACTTCGAGATGCGTCGGGGCAAACGCCTCGTTCAGCAATGCTGTCATCTCTTCAGCAATATTTCCGCTCATTCTTGCAACTCCCTTGGCAATCGGTCTTATCGACCCCATGCTATATTTCTATGCGCTCTGCCAGATTTCATGGACGATACGAAGACACTGATCGGGCGTGTGAGGCGCCGGGATGCAGCGAAATGGGTGAATTTCGTGCGCCGGGCGGTAGGCCCAATGGATTTGATGGGCCTGGGGATTGGCGCTGGTTTTGTTTGCAGCATGTGCGCGAGTTCAATTCCGGTTATGATTGGTTTGAAGGGATGAGCTCTGAAGAGATCGTCGATGCGCAATCGCCGGCTGCTGGTTGGAAGACCGAAAGCCCGTCTTTCCGGCCGACCGCTGGGGTGGATGGAATGCCGCGCTGGGCCGATTTTGAAGATCCGCTGGATGCCATTTCGGCGCGCGCCAACGGCATCAAAAGCCGCGCTCAGCGCGAAGCCACAATTGAGCTTGATGGCAGGTTCAACAAGGAAGAAGCGCGCGCTTTGGATGTGATGGGATTGGGCCTTGATACCGATCGAAGCAGGTTGCGGCGGCGCTATTCCGAATTGGTCCGGCGTTACCATCCCGATCGCAATGGCGGCGACCGAAAGTTTGAAGCGCGACTGAACAAAGTGGTCGATGCGTATCAAATGCTGAGGAAAAGCCGCGCCTTCGTTTGAACCGCGTGAGTCAGCGCGTCTATTCGGCGCCAATCTCTGGGGCGGGGACAGGGGCAGTGGCAGCGATCAAAGCAGCATCAATCGCCAAACCTTCCTGATATTTCGGGCGGTCAGTGATCCGTTCCACATAGGCTCTGAATGCCGGGGTTTCAGGGATTGATCCAAACCGCAGGCCCCAGATGAACTGGCTACCGAAATAGGTGTCTGCCATTGTGAAGCGGTCCCCGGCGGCAAAATCATTGGTGGTCAGCCAGTCTTCTGCCACGCTCAATGCCAATTCCAGCGTTCCAAACCCGGATGTGGCGGCTTTATCGGCGGGAACTTCCCAGCCCATCATCTTGCTCATCACAGCTTGCTCCAACGGTCCAGCGGCAAAAAATAACCAGCGGAAATAGGCTGCTCGTTCGTGAGTGTCAGGCAATAGGCCCGCCTGCGGGTGGGTTTCCGCGAGGTAGTGATTGATCGCCGCCGCCTCGGTGATCAGGTGATCGTGGCCGCCATGATGGTGGACCAATGCGGGCACTTTGCCCATTGGATTGATCTTGGCGAAATCGTCTGGCTTACTGGTCCATTCAAACGCCACCTGATCATAATCAGCATCGGCTTCATGCAGCGCCCAGCGAGAGATTTGGCCGCGGCTCATGCCCACGGTGTAAAATGTGAATTCTGCCATTGAATTTACCTCTTCGGATTCTGTTTAAACGCCCAGCGTAAAGTCTTGCCCATGCCCCAGGTCGCGGCGCGTGCAGGGATAGCGGCGAGGCCCGGCCGCGCTAGGCCCAGCATTGAACGGCTCCAGCTTGGCAGCATTGCCACTGCATCGGCGCCTAACATTGATTGCACACCAATCGGAGTGCCTTTGGGGCGCTGGGTCAACACCAGCTGAGCCACTTCGCTTGCTTCGGGCGATGCGCGCAAATCCAGTCGCAATTCGCGGAAAATCTGAACTGCTTCTTGCCGCGTTTCGGGAACGGGATCGGCGCCTAGTGCCCGTCCGATAAGGGCAAATTGGCGAAAATACTCGTCTTGTTCGGCACCGGAAAAATGGGGGCTGACATGCCGCATATAGCCAGCGAGGAAGCTTTGCGCCTCGACCACATGCACCCACGCCAATGTCTTTGGATCGGATGCGTTGTAATGTGTGCCATCGGGCAACGTCCCGGTGACCTTCGCATGGATGCGATTGACCCGTTCGATTGCTTGTATGGCTGTATCGCGGTGGCCAAAGGTTGTGACAGCGATGAACCGCGCGGTGCGCCGCAACCGGCCGTGCATGTCTTCGCGAAAGTTGGAATGATCAAGCACACCTTGCAAGGCGTGAGGATGGAGCATTTGTAGCAGCAGGCTGCGAATGCCGCCGGTCATCATTCCCACCAGATCGGCATGAACCAGCCGCATCGGAGTGTCGCGTTCAAACAGCGCATCGTCTGATGGCGGCACCGGCTGCTGCCCATTTGCGGTGTCATTGAACACGCCGCGCACCTGCTTGACCAATTCCGTGCGCAGTTTTTCGATGGGGTCGGGGCGGGCCATGGCCTTAATCTAGCCACTACGGCGCATGATTGCGAGAAAGTTAGCGGGGCCCATTGCTGCCAGTATCTGACATCCTATCACGCCCCCTTTTCAATCTGCCGGTTCATGCCCATCTTGCCCAAATGCGAATTCGCGCTGATTTTGATCAACCTGCCTTGGTCCACACGGACAAGCTCGATTGGGCGGCATCGCCCATGGCCGGGGTTGATAGGCGCATGCTTGATCGGGTTGGCGATGAAGTGGCGCGCGCGACCAGCATCGTACGATATGCGCCGGGCAGCCATTTTTCTCAGCATAGCCATGATGGCGGCGAGGAATTTGTCGTGTTGGAGGGTGTTTTCCAGGATGAACATGGCGATTATCCAGCGGGCACATATGTGCGCAATCCCATCGGCACACACCACATCCCGCGATCCGAAACAGGCTGCACGATCTTTGTAAAATTGTGGCAGTTCGATCCTGAAGATGATGATCAATTTGCGATTGATCTTGGCGCGTGTGAACTCTCATCCGATATCGAAACACCTGATCGGCGCAAAGTATTGTTGGTAGATCGCAGTGATGAACAGGTTTCGCTTGAGCAATGGCAAGCTGGCGCGGTTATGGGCGCAGGTGAACTGGACGGTGCCGAAATTCTTGTGCTGGACGGAGATCTGGCGATTGGCGACGAAAGCTATGGCCGCCAGGACTGGTTGCGATTCCCGGTTGATTCTGCCGATTCTGCAAAGATTGGTGCGAATGGCGCCCGTTTGTGGATCAAACGGCGGCATTTGCGATCCATCCGTATCCCCGGTGAATGATCGCCTTGCACCGGGCAAATGTGGTGCACTAGCGAAATAAGCGGGGCTCATCCGCTTGCAGCCAGCCGCGAGCTCTTATAGGCGAGGCTCACAATGACTTCACCAATCAACAGCAATTTCGACAACACCACCGATTCAATCCTGTCCGAACCGGATACTACGGTGGATGTTCGCGACACGTTTGGCATTGATATCGACTGGCAAGTGCCAGCGTTCAGCGTTGCAGAAGCTCATGTGCCAGAGATCGATGAAAGCTATGTCTTCGATCCCGACACGACTTTGGCGATCCTCGCAGGGTTTGCGCACAATCGCCGGGTTATGGTTCAGGGCTATCACGGCACGGGTAAATCGACACATATCGAACAGGTCGCGGCGCGCCTGAACTGGCCCAGCATCCGGGTGAACTTGGATGCGCATATTAGTCGCATCGATCTGGTCGGCCGCGATGCGATCGTGCTGAAAGACGGGCTTCAGGTTACCGAATTCAAAGAAGGTATCCTTCCTTGGGCTTTGCAGCACCCGGTTGCGCTGACATTTGATGAATATGATGCGGGCCGCCCCGACGTGATGTTCGTGATTCAGCGGATTCTTGAATTTGATGGCAGATTGACTTTGCTCGATCAAAATCGCGTGATCACGCCGAACAAGCATTTCCGCCTCTTTTCCACCACCAACACGGTTGGTTTGGGCGACACCAGCGGGCTATATCACGGTACGCAGGCGATCAATCAGGCGCAGATGGACCGTTGGAACATCGTGGTCGCATTGAATTATCTGGACGCTGATACCGAACAGAAGATTGTGAAATCGAAAACGCCTGACACCGATGACGCGGTGATTGCAGATATGATCAAAGTCGCTGATCTGACCAGGCAAGGCTTCATGAATGGCGATATTTCGACGGTCATGAGCCCGCGGACGGTTATCACCTGGGCGCAGAATGAGGAAATTTTCAACTCGGTCGGCTTCGCATTCCGTCTGTCATTCCTCAACAAATGCGATGAGGCAGAACGCACTTTGGTAAGCGAGTATTATCAGCGCGTGTTTAACGAAGATTTGCCTGAAAGTGCGGTCTCCGCGACCTGATTGGGCTGAGGCAAAAGCGCGCCGCATTTTTCGCTCGCAACGACTGTGTTAATTTGTTAACACACTAGGCGATGATTTCCTGGTTTCGATCCCGGCGTGCAAAGCGTTCAGAGAGTGTTGAAATGCGCTCTCCCGCCGGGCGTCCGGATGCTGGCTATTATTCGCTTCAAGATCCCTATGGCGGGACGCTCGACGATTTCGATGAGCGGTTCGATTGGGGTCAGCATAAAACGAAACGCAAAGGCTGGCGGTGGCCAAGCTGGGCTCGCTTGGGATCAAAGCAGCCTGAGCCGCGCGGTTTTGATGCTCCGCCCGAAGCACCGCCGCCATCGAAATGGGCGAGGCGGTGGAAATGGCTCAAGCGCGGGCTGGCGGCATTTCTGATTCTGTTTCTGCTGTTGTTCGCGTGGCTCGCAATCACGGCGCCGCTTTCAAAATCATTGGAGCCGATCGCCGCGCCGCAGGTTACTTTGCTTGCTAGCGATGGAACGCCGATTGCCCGCAGCGGGGCAGTGGTTGATGAACCCGTGGAAGTTGAAGACTTGCCGGATCATGTGATCGGCGCGTTTTTGGCGATTGAAGACCGGCGGTTTTATTCGCATTGGGGGGTGGATCCGCGCGGCATTGCGCGTGCTGCCTGGTCCAATGTCACCGGCGGGCCAACGCAAGGTGGCAGCACGATTACGCAGCAATTGGCCAAGTTTACATTCCTGACTCCAGAACAAAGTCTTACTCGCAAGGCGCGCGAGGCCTTGATCGCGTTTTGGCTGGAAGGGTGGCTGACCAAAGACGAGATTCTCGAACGTTATCTGTCCAACGCCTATTTTGGTGACAACCAATATGGCTTGCGCGCAGCCAGCCTGCATTATTTCTATCGCCAGCCGGAAAATCTGCGTCCCGAACAGGCGGCGATGCTTGCGGGGTTGCTCAAGGCACCCAGCCGGCTCGCGCCGACCCGCAATTATGAAGCGGCAGAGGAGCGGATGGCATTGGTCTTGGCTGCGATGGTTGAGGAAGGATATGTCAGTTCGCAAGCAGCGGCGCAGATCGCTCCGCCTCAATTGGACGTGCGGGCGCGCGATGATTTGCCAACTGGAACCTACTTTGCTGATTGGGCATTGCCGATTGCACGAAGAGGCTTTGAATCGAGCTATACACGGCAAGTCCTCACAACCACGCTCGATGCCAGGCTACAGGCGATTGCCAGTCGCGCTGTTGACCGTGCCGCCTTGGGCGATGCGCAAGTTGCCTTGGTCGCCATGCGTCCATCGGGAGAGGTGGTGGCGATGGTTGGCGGAAAGGACTACGCGCAATCACCGTTCAATCGCGTCACCCAGGCGCGCCGTCAGCCGGGCTCTACCTTCAAATTGTTCGTTTATCACGCCGCATTGGAGGCGGGTTGGGAACCCGATGATGCGATCCCCAACACCGCGATTGAAGCTGGCAGTTACCGGCCCAAAAACGCCGGCGGAAATTATTCGCCCGCCATTTCTTTGGAACAAGCGTTTGCAACATCCAGCAATGTCGCCGCTGTCCGACTGTTCAATGAGGTTGGCAGCGAGCGTGTGATCGCCGCCGCGCGCGATTTGGGCGTGCAATCCGAATTGCCGGTTGGCGATCCCAGTTTGGCGCTTGGCACATCATCCATGACATTGCTTGAACTGACCGCCGCCTATGCCGGGATTGCGGGCAATTCCTTCCCAGCAAGGCCGCATGCTTTTGCGCGCGAAGAGCAAAGCTGGTGGGCATGGCTAACCTCGGACCAGGATAATTTGTCTGACAGCGAGCATGACGATTTAGAATTGATGCTGCGCTCTGCGATCAATCGCGGCACGGGCCGCGCGGCGACTTTGCCGATTGCCAATTTCGGCAAAACCGGGACGACGCAGAACAATCGCGATGCTCTGTTTGTTGGCTATGCCGATGATCTGGTCGTTGGTGTGTGGGTTGGCAATGATGACAACACGCCGCTCGATGGTGTGACAGGGGGAGGGCTGCCAGCGCGCATTTGGCGTGATTTTATGCGCGGCGCTTTGTCGCTATCAAGCACGCCTGCCCCTGCCCCTGCGCAAAGCGATCGGCCTGATCCAACCGGGCCAGTGCGGCCATTTGATATTGAAGCTGGCGAGCCGATTGAGATTGATGAAGATGGTTCTCAGCTTCGCATCGAGGATAATGGATTTTCGATCACAACCAATGTTGAAGGGTTGCCGGTTGAATTCCGGCTGGACGAAGATGGTTTGAATATCGAAACGGCGGACCCGGAGCGCTAGCTTTCGCCTGTATTGGTGCTGTCATCTTCGCGATTGGCCATCAATATGTTCAAGACGGCGGTCGCGATTGGCCGATCGCGATCATCCTGCCAAGCCTCGACGGTAAGATTGGCATTGCGGCGACCAAGACGCGTTATCCGTGCTTTCGCGTAAGTTTGTTTTCGCTTGCCCGCCGAAAGATACTGAACCGTGATGTTAATCGGTTTCAATCGCGGGTCACGGCCATTTTCGGCCAGCACCGCGCGCAATGCGGCATAGCCCGCATTTTCTAACAGTCCTGCTGTTGCTCCGCCGTGGAACGCTCCAGGGCGGCCTTCCACATTGGGACCGAAACCAATGGTCAGGATGGGTAGGCCGTCTTCATGGCCTTCGATCTCAATTCCCAAAGATTGGGCGTATGGTGGTAAAGGCAGGCTCGGATCGGGGGCGGCCATTATTTGTCCTCCGCCTGATCGCGGGTTTTTCGCGGATCAAATTGGATGGTCATGAACACGCCAGCAACATGTGCAATCGGATCATCGGGGTCGCCATCATGCGCAATTCCGCGCACAAACGCTGCGGAGCGGGTTGTGCGATAACATTCGACCCGGCCAATCACCGCAGCCTTTTCGCGCGCGGGGCGCTGATAGTCGACGCGTAGATCTAGTGTTGCAATTGGGGTAAAGTCGCCCTTGGTGTGCCAAATGCTCATACCGGATGCCATATCCATCAAGCTTACAATCGGTCCTGAGGCCAAAACTTGCCGGTCGCTTTCACCCAGCAGGTCTTCACGCCATGGCAATTCTAGCTCAACCCAATTTTCACCATGGGCGTTGTAACGAAGGCCAAGCCATCCAGTATGGCCGACTTTGGTGAACAGTTTTGCTGCTTCGCCCGGATCAAATCTTGCTTCTTTTCCCGCCATTTCAATGCCAATGTCGCGCATCGAATTTTATTACAATGATTTAATTTCAAGTTGAGCGAAAGCTCGGTCACTCTTCACAAATCGCTGCGGCAATCCAGTCGAGCGAATTCTGGAGGGTTTTACTATGAACTTGCCGAAAATTGATCTGGCATCCTTGCCCGGTCTCGACAGCGCAGTTGGTTTGTTTGGTTCAGCGACGCAGTCTGGTGCGAACTATGACGATACCGTCGTCGTGATCATGGTCTATGTTCACGATGTAATCCAGCCTGGCTTTCTCGGTTAGGCAGGGCTGCGTCTGATGCGGCTCCACCCTGACATCTCGGCGTTGCGAAGCGATCCCGCTTTGCAGCGCCGGGCGCAGTCACCGCTCTTGAAAGCGGTGAAAAATTGGCGCGCCGATCCAATTGCAGCTCCGATTCTCCGCGCCTTTGAATTGTACGCGAATGGTGCCGCGATTGATGAATGCGGCGAGCTGGCGCATTTATTGACCGATCATTTGGCGGCTATGAAATTTGTCGAAAAATGGCAGGACTTGTTCTTAGAGGCGCTTTCTCAGGAACCGCTTGGACAAATTCCCAATCGCCACAATTATGCGGCCGGCCTTGCGACGATGCAGCTTTTCAGCGCGCAGGGCGCGACCCTATCGCTGCTTGCTTATGAAGCGTTGGACAATGCCCGCGAGCCGCAAAGCGCGCTGTTTGTCGATCGAGAAATTCATGAAGTCGTGCTTGCTGGCGAAGCGCGCGGACACCACCATCGGATATGCAAGACGGGTGGGCCGCAGGCTGAGATTGAAAGCTCAGATCAATGCTGGAGGGTGGGCGCGAAAATTGCGCTGCGCCCCCGGGACGAAACTCGGCAATTTGTTGAAATCAATGGGATGATGTTGGTGCTGCAACTGGCCAGATCGCCGCAGCATCCGCTGGAATCGCGCGAATATTCGCTGACTGATGGCAGTTTGATCCACCAGGCAAGCGGAGACAAACGCGCGAGCCAAGATTTTATCGCTCTCGATGTTCTGGGTGCGCTTGGCCGCCAAGATGCGATCCCGGCGATGGAGCAAATGGCGCTGAACGCGGCGCGCGAAGCCAATCTTCGGTGGGAGGCTGTTCGCCAATTGCTGTCGCTTAATGCCGCCAAGGGCATGGCTTTGCTTAACCGCTTGATCGCCAACAATGCTGACCCCCTTTCACAGCCGGCACAATCGCTGAGGCAGAGCCTGACTGCGGCCAATTCACGGCTCAAACAATTGGCGCAGGAGGCTGGATCATGCCGCACGTGATTGACGCAAAATCGATGGCCGATTGCACACCTGAAGAGTGCATAGAGGCGCTGTCAGTTATTCGATTTGAACCGCGATCAGAAGAAAGCACCGATCAATGTGCAGTGTGGCTGCGCAAACTCACCAACAATCGGACCTTTCTTGGTGACATGCTCATCGAACAGATTCAGCAAGATCATAAACAGGCCGGGGTTGATAGCGGTTATGGCCCGCAAGCAATTGTATTAAGCCCGCTGCGTGGCAATGTGTTTCTGCGGGCAAATATATGGCCTGCAACCGACGATCTTTGCTTCCGCAATAGCGGGGCAAAAAGTTTCGTTTACGATGTCCCGCACGATCATAATTTCTCTTTCCTGACCAGCGGCTATCTCGGCCCGGGTTATCGCAGTGATTATTACGAATATGACTATTCCGATGTTGCCGGATTTGCGGGAGAAAAGGCACGATTGCGGTTCATTGAACGCAGCGCGCTGAATGAAGGCAAGTTGATGCTGTATCGCGCGCACCGCGACATCCACAGTCAGTTGCCGCCTGAAAGCCTCTCTGTATCGCTCAACATCATGCATGTTGATCCGGCCCAGCATTGGTACGATCAATATGGTTTTGACCTGAATGATGCGCGCGTCGAACGGGTGCTCAGCCCAAATTCGACCGAAGCATTCCTGCGGATCGCGATTGCAACCGGATCAGATGAAGCGTGTGACTTTGCCGAATGGGTTGGCTCAAATCATCCCAGCGATCGGCTGCGGCTTGCCAGCTTTGAAGCGCGCGCATTGCGGACCCGCAGCATCGCAGAGCGTGATGATTTGTGGCGGCAGGCAGAAAATTCGGGCAGTTTGTTGCTGGAATTGGCGGCGCAGCATCACCGCGAAAAACTGCCGACAGCTTAAAGAACTAAAGGACGCCGCCTGCCAAACGGTCTATCGCGCCTTGCAAAATGATCGCGGCTGCGTGGCTATCGATCGCATCGGCGCGTTTTGCGCGGCTCATATCCTGTCCGATCATTGCCGCTTCTGCTGCCTGGGTTGACCAGCGTTCATCCCACAACAAAACTGGCAATCCAAAGGCTTGGCTCAAATTGCGGGCATAGGCCCGGCTCGATTGCGCGCGCGGCCCTTCGCTGCCGTCCATATTGCGCGGCAATCCGATCACGATCCCGGTAACAGAACGCGCGGAGATCATGCCTTCCAGTTCTTGTTTGTCGCGCGAGAATTTTCCGCGCGGCAAGGTTTTGGCGTTGGTCGCGAACCGCCAACCTTCATCGCACAAAGCCGTGCCGATTGTTTTTGTGCCGAGATCAAGGCCCAAAAGCACGCCGCCATCGGGCAATGCCTCAACAAATTCTCTGGCACCCTCTGCAATCATGGTGCGGCGTCGCCGATCCCGTTTTCACCCGGCCAGGCGCGCGCACGCTGGATCACATCGCTGCGCGTGTTGCCGTAAAACAGCGAAATATCATAGACATGGTAATTATTGCCGGGGAGGGCATAGGGCCCCATTTCCGGCGGATCGCCGATCAACAACAGCCCGCGTTCATCGCATCGGGCCGGTACAGCGCCGACAACAAGTTCGCCGTCGCTAATATCTGCATTGGGGACCAGGGTACCAAGGTTGTCCTTTTGCTCTGCGGAGCCCCCGCGCCTGCCAGTCAATGGATTGGTGCACAAAATCTCGCTCGATCCGCGCGGTGTGCCATCAAATCCGATTGAGCGCGAATAGGTCGCCATAACTTCCGATGGATCGGCGGGTTCGGCAAAGCTTGACCACGAAAGCAGGCAGCCGGTTTGCGCAGGGTCTGCGCATGCTGGCAGACCTATGGACGGCAAATCATGCTCAACAGAAATTGGCCAACCAATCGCATAGGCCGCGATGATCCGGTTTTGGATGTCAGAACCCGCCATTTCTTCGCGCAGCAAGCGCAGCAAGTGCAGCGATCCCTGACTATGACCGGCCAGTACAATCGGAATATCCGCCGCAATCGAATTTTCGAAGTGCCGATAGGCCTCGCGCACATCGGCGTATGCAGCATCGATCGCTTGCTGCCCTTCAACCTTGTCAGTCAGGAATGCGCCCATCGTTGCCTGACGGTATTTTGGTGCCCAAATCTGTGATGCCGATTGGAATGCGCTGGCCATGCCGCGGAGATAGATCCGCGCGACGCGCTCGGCCTCCTCTTCGCCGATTGGGGCGTTCCAATTGTTGCGATTGAGATAGCTGGTGGGGTGGATAAAGAAGAGCGCAAATTCTGGTGCGGAACCGCCTGATCCTTGCGATCCGTCCGGCCGCCAGCGTGCCGGATCGGTGCCTGCCATGCCCGGTTTTGAATACCACAAAGCGGCATCTTCATATGCATTTGCTGCCAGCGTTTCCTGTTCAACGAACTCGGTTGAAGGCACCAGAGCAACTTGCGCGAGCTCTTTGGCCCAAATGCTAAGGGCGATGAGACCAACAAAGATCACAACGATTATGATCGCGACTAGGTAGAGAAATTTTTTGGCCATTGCAGTTACCCGTCAATCAAACTGGTAGAGTTTGCGGCCAATTGAAAAAGGTCAGGAACCATCCTGCGCATTTTCCACCGTTTCCACCTTTGCGGGCCGCAAAGTGCCCCATGCTCTGTCCCCGCGCAAACTGGAGAACCACGTGCCGGGGTTCCATGTGTTTGACCCGTCGAGTGAAAAGGTGATGAATTCTGCACGGCCGCCGATATTTTCAAGCGGTACCGATCCCATCAGACCGCGTGTTCCCTCTATTGCGCGGCTATCTGCCGAATGGTCACGGTTGTCGCCCATCACAAACACATGACCATCAGGGATCGCCATTTGCTCAAAGTGATCGAGCGGCTGATTAAAGTGATCGATCACCAGATAACTTGCGCCATTAGGCAAAGTTTCACGGTACGTTTCCATCTCGTAATACTGATCGCCATTGGCATCGCGGCGGCGATAGATTTCCCACTCGTCCAGGCACGGATTGCCTTCACAATACAGTTCCGGTTCAACCGGGATCCGCGTTGGCGGGACAATCTCTCGCTTTATCGGCTGGCCGTTTAAGATGATCTGGCCATCCACCACAGCAATCGTATCGCCGGGCAATGCAACGACCCGCTTGATATAATCCTCATCGCGCAGCGGGTGCACCGGGATTACGATATCACCATATTCTGGCGTGCTTCCAAACACCCGCCACTCGCCACGCGGCAGCACGTGGAAACTGGCCGACGCCCATGACCAGCCATAAGGGTATTTGCTGACAATCAAGCGATCGCCAACATGCAAAGCTGGCATCATCGACGTTGATGGAATGTAAAATGGTTTGGCGACCAGGCTATGAAACGCGAGAACCGCGAGCAGCATCACCCCCAGCCCGCGAAATTCGGCAAGCCAGTTCACTTTGTCGTGCGTTTTCTTTGAATCGATCTGTGTCACAGTAGCAATGTCGGAAATACCGTTCATAAAGGGCGGGCTTCTATAATTACGAATGCCTGCGCCCATGGATGGTCGTCAGTTAGGGTGAGATGAATGGCGGCCTCATGGCCTTCCGCGACCATTTCTGCAAGCCGCTTGGCCGCGCCGCCGCTCAAAGCCAGCGTAGGCGCGCCCGATGGCGCATTAACAACCCCGATATCTTTCATGAAAACGCCGCGCCGAAAACCGGTCCCCACGGCTTTGCTAAACGCTTCTTTGGCTGCGAATCGTTTTGCATAGGTGCCCGCGATCGTGAACGGGCGTTTGCGTGCCTTCGCGCGCTCAATTTCGGTGAACACCCGGTTTTCAAACCGCTCGCCAAACCGATCGAGTGAATTTGCAATCCGTTCGATATTGCACAGGTCAGACCCTGTTCCGATAATCATGCGGGACCTTTCAATAACAGTACAAGCAGCAGCGCCATTGCGATACCATGCAGCATCACCTGGCTTTTAAATAGGGGATGGTTGAAATCGCCTTTGGCGCGTTTGAGTGAACCACCATATCCGAAGATTTGTAGCGCCACCCAACCCAATGCAAAGGCGATAAAAACCTGATTGGAAAGGGCAAATCCCAAAAGACCAATGCTCGCCAGAAACAGCAGCGCGGCTGCAAGCGCCCAGCCTTTTTGGGCCGGTGTTAGATCAAGTGGTTCGGATTGATTGCCGCGAGCCGACAATTCAGCGCGCCTCATCCATCAGATCGCGCATTCTGCGGATCGCCGCTTCCAAGCCAACAAATACCGCCTCCCCAACAAGGTAATGCCCGATATTGAGCTCGGCGAGCTGGGGAATTGCAGCAATTGGTTGGACATTTTCAAATGTCAGGCCGTGGCCAGCATGCGGCTCGATTCCATTCTTCGCGGCGAGCGCGGCCATATCGCTGATCCGTTTCAGTTCGGCAGCGATCTTCTCATTATCACCATCAAGGAAGGCATGAGCATATTCACCGGTGTGAAATTCCACCACCGGCGCGCCCAGTCGCAATGCAGCATCCAATTGCCGTTCATTTGCCTCGATAAACAAAGAGACACGGATGCCCGCTTCGCGCAATTCCTCAACTATCGGCGTGAGTGAATTGTCCAAACCTGCCGCATCCAAGCCGCCTTCGGTTGTGCGTTCTTCGCGCTTCTCAGGGACAATGCAGGCGGCGTGCGGCTTATGCCGGAGCGCGATTTGCAGCATTTCTTGCGTTGCCGCCATTTCAAGATTGAGCGGCAATTGCGTTGCCGATTGGATGCGGGCCAAATCTTCATCGCGAATATGACGCCGGTCTTCGCGCAGATGCGCCGTAATTCCATCACCGCCAACACTAGCAACAATCTCCGCCGCGCGCACAGGATCAGGATGATCGCCGCCACGCGCATTGCGGATCGTCGCGACGTGATCGATATTTACACCAAGGCGCAGTCTTTTGATCATGGGCTTGCGATCACTCCTTGCGGCTGCCGGGCTTTGTGATTGGCAAAGCGGCAAGCTCAGCTGGAACCTCCTCATCTGCATAGGTGGGGAAGTTGATGGCAATCAGCGGGAAGAACGGCACGCCCAGTTCGGCATCGCCGCCAGACCGATCGACCAGCGAGCATTCTGCGATAACCTGCCCGCCCTCGCGCGCGACCGCATCGATCGCTTCTCGACTCGAAAGCCCGGTGGTCACCACATCTTCGACCATCAGAACCTTCGCTCCAGATTCGATCGAAAATCCGCGGCGGAAATGAAATTCACCATCGGGTCTTTCCAGGAACAGCGCGTCCTTTTCCAGGCATCGGCCAACTTCATGGCCGATAATGATGCCGCCCATTGCAGGTGAAACAACTGTGTCTATTTCGCTGCGAATCTCACGCGGGATCGCGGCGCACACCGCCCGCGCGAGACGGCCCGCGCGCTCAGGATTCATCAAAACCCGCGCGCATTGCAGATAATGCCCACTATGCCGGCCAGAGGAGAGCTTAAAATGCCCTTCCAGCAAAGCGTCGCAACTACGGAATTCGGCCAGGACTTCTTCGTCAGTCATTGCGTATTTTTACTGCCTTTTTTGCAAACTTGCGTGCCAAACATGGTGGCTTGCATAAATTTCTCCCTAGAAGCGCTTGAGGCGCTGGGCAAGCGCAGCTAAGAGGCCCGCGAGGCTAACCGAAGTGTTGGCCGTGTAGCCGTCTCGCGCGCTCTTTTCAGGGGAGAGCAAAAGTCGGCATAAGGACTAGCAGCGGATAGATTAGACACATGAAACTGGGTCACATGACAGGCCGTGCAGCAATCGCAATCGTGGCGCTTTTTGCCGCCATTTCAATCGCGATGATGCCACAAATGGCCGCGGCGCAAGAAGTTGAAGCCGCTACAGCGGGCGAAGTTGCAGCGGATGCTGGCTACACGCCGTTGGAGCCAACTCCGGGCAAGGGTATGCCAACTTCATTTGAAGATGACCCTTGGAAAAGCCTGACTTTTCAGGACCAATATTCTGCCGATGGCCAATATGCGTTGTGGATGCACGATGTGATTTTGATGCCGGTGATCACAGTGATCAGCCTATTTGTGCTGGGTCTGCTGCTGTGGGTGGTGGTGCGCTATCGCAAATCTGCCAACCCCATTCCTTCTAAAACCACGCACAACACCTTCATCGAAGTTGTTTGGACAATCGTGCCAGTGATTATTCTGGTTGTGATTGCTATACCTTCAATCTCGCTGCTGGCGCGGCAATATGAAACGCCGCCGGAAAATGCGATCACGATCAAGGCAACCGGGCACCAATGGTATTGGACCTATGGCTATCCTGATCACGGCGATTTCGAAGTTATTTCGAACATGAAGAGCGAAGAGGAGGCCGCCGCTAGCGGTGAGCCATTCCAGCTTGCTGTGGATAACCGGATGGTTGTTCCCGCTGGCGTGCCATTGCGGATTCAAACGACCGCATCCGATGTGATTCACGCTTTTGCCGTTCCATCATTGTGGTTCAAAATGGATTCGGTGCCTGGGCGCTTGAACGAGAAACTGCTGACGATTGAAGAGCCGGGCGTGTATTATGGCCAGTGTTCTGAACTGTGCGGCGCGAGGCATGCCTATATGCCGATTGCTGTTGAAGCCTTGCCGATGGACCAGTTTGAAGCATGGGTCCGCACCCAACCCGGCGGCGCTGTTTCAAGCGATGCAGTTGTTGAAGCGGATGCCGAAGAAGCGGATGCTGAAGACGGCGCAGCGGCTCCTGTCGAAGTGGCGGCCAATTGAGCCGGCGCTGAAGACTTAGTGATAAACAAGATAAACCAGTCCGAGAGAATCTGAACGATGGCTACCACCGCAGAAGGTTTCGACAACCCAAACCATGGGCATACCGATGATCACGCAGACCATGCGGATCATAAGCCGGGCTTTTTCGCCCGCTGGTTTATGTCGACCAACCACAAAGATATCGGCACACTCTACCTGATCTTTGCGATCATCGCAGGGATCATCGGCGGCGTCATTTCGGGCGTTATGCGGATGGAACTGGCAGAGCCGGGTATCCAATATCTGGGTGATGCGGTGGCATTTATGGGCGGCGATCCGTCTGAGAATGCAAACCTGCATATGTGGAACGTGTTTATCACCGCGCATGGTCTGATCATGGTCTTCTTCATGGTGATGCCTGCGATGATTGGCGGGTTTGGCAACTGGTTCGTGCCGCTGATGATTGGCGCGCCGGATATGGCCTTCCCGCGGATGAATAACATTTCGTTCTGGCTGACTGTGGCTGGCTTTTTCAGCCTGCTGTTCTCCTTATTTATGCCCGGGGGAACAGGGCAGGGGGCCGGTGTCGGTTGGACGGTCTATGCGCCGTTATCGACGACAGGCTCGCAAGGTCCCGCGGTCGATTTTGCTATTTTCTCATTGCACTTAGCCGGGGCAGGTTCGATCCTGGGGGCAACCAATTTTATCACCACGATCTTCAATATGCGCGCGCCGGGCATGACCTTGCACAAGATGCCGCTGTTCGTGTGGTCGGTTCTGGTCACAGCCTTCCTGCTTTTGCTCGCGCTGCCAGTGCTTGCTGCGGCGATCACGATGCTGCTTACAGACCGCAATTTTGACACCACATTCTTTGATCCCGCTGGCGGCGGCGATCCGGTGCTTTATCAGCATCTGTTCTGGTTCTTCGGTCACCCAGAGGTCTACATTATGATTTTGCCGGGCTTTGGCATGATCAGCCAGATCGTTGCGACATTCAGCCGCAAGCCCGTGTTTGGCTATCTCGGCATGGCGTATGCGATGGTCGCGATCGGTGTGGTTGGCTTCATCGTGTGGGCGCACCACATGTATACAGTCGGCCTTGATGTGAACACGAAGATGTATTTCACCGCTGCGACGATGGTTATCGCCGTTCCTACCGGTGTGAAAATCTTCAGCTGGATCGCCACGATGTGGGGCGGAAGCGTTGAGTTTAAATCACCTATGGTGTGGGCGATGGGTTTCATCTTCCTGTTCACCGTTGGCGGGGTGACAGGCGTTGTGCTGGCCAATGGCGGCATCGATGATAACCTGCATGATACCTATTATGTGGTGGCTCACTTCCACTATGTGCTGTCGATGGGCGCGGTGTTCTCGTTGTTCGCTGGCTTCTATTATTGGTTCCCTAAGATGAGCGGGCGCATGCATTCAGAGCTGCTTTCGCACTTGCATTTCTGGGGCTTCTTCATTGGCGTGAATGTGATCTTCTTCCCGCAGCACTTCCTGGGGATGCAGGGGATGCCGCGCCGCTATCCGGATTATGCAGAAGCGTTCACTTATTGGAATGAAATCTCCACGCTTGGCTATGCCATTATGGCGCTGTCGATGGTGCTGTTCTTCGTGAACCTTGCCTATGCGTTTGTCGCGGGCAAGAAACCTGGCAACAATCCGTGGGGTGAAGGGGCAACGACACTGGAATGGACATTGTCCAGCCCGCCGCCATTCCACCAGTTTGAAACGCTGCCGGTGATCGAAGATCATCAAGATTATCACGATCATCGTCCCGAAGGCGAAAAACCCGCATCGGCTTGATCATTTGCAATTGGCATGGGTCCGCGATGGCGGTCTCCTTGTCAAAGCAAGTTAGGAATAATCCCGGCCGAGGCGCGTTTTGCAAAGCGCGCTTTTGCCACATCAGGTGCCACATCAGGTAAACGTGCAATTGTTATGAGTGCGACTGCAAAAACCACTGCCAACAGCGCGGCGCGGCCCAATGAAGTGGCCATGCCGGGCGATTGGCGTGATTTTTTCGCGCTAACAAAGCCGCGCGTTTTGACCTTGGTGATTTTCACTGGGATTTGCGGGTTGCTTGCCGCACCTGGTTCGATCCACCCGGTGATCGGTTTCACTGCCATTTTGGCCATCGCCATGGGCGCTGGCGGTTCGGCCGTGATCAATCAATGGTGGGAAGCTGATATCGATGCCGGGATGAAGCGCACGGCCAATCGTCCATTGCCGACAGGCCGATTGCGGCGCGATGATGCCCGCGATTTTGGGATTTTCCTATCGCTGGTTTCGCTTGGTTTGATGGGCGTTGCAGTGGGGTGGTTGGCAGCGGCGATCCTTGCGATCGCGATCGTATATTACGGCGTTCTTTACACTATGTGGCTGAAACCGCGCACCCCGCAAAACATCGTGATCGGTGGCGGTGCGGGCGCTTTCCCGCCGATGATTGGCTGGGTCGCGGTGACCGGTGAGATCACGCTGATGCCGGTGCTGCTTTTCGCGATTATCTTTTTCTGGACCCCGCCGCACTTTTGGGCGCTCGCGCTGTTTATGAAGTCCGATTATGCCAAAGTTGGCATTCCCATGCTGCCGGTGGTTGCGGGCGAACGTGCCACGCGGCGTCAAATCTTGATCTACACCGTGCTGCTGACCCCGCTGGCCATTGCGCCGTGGCTGATCGGCGGCGCTGGCATGGTTTACGGCGTCACAGCCATTGCCCTGTCGGCATTGTTTGCCGCCTTCGCTTGGCCGGTTGGCACGCGTAGCAAGGTGGATGGCGATGCGATGCTGCCGGAAAAACGTTTGTTCAAATTCAGCATCCTTTATCTTTTTGTACTGTTCGCTGCATTGGTGGTCGATCGCTTCGGCGCGGCCCAAGGATGGTTCGCATGACGCCCGAAGAAGAGGCAGAAGCCAAGCGGCGCCAGAAGGGCCGCAATCTGGTGGTGGCCGGGACTTTGCTGTTCTTCGTTGTGCTGTTCTACGCGATCACAATCGCGCGGATCGGGGGCGCGTAAGATGAACGCTGGCAGCGCCAATCTCGCAACGCTTGAGCAAAGCAATGCCCGGAATGCTCGTAATGCCCGCACTGGTATGATGGCGCTTGCTGGGGCGGTCGCGATGCTGGGTATGGGCTATGCCGCTGTCCCGCTTTACGATCTGTTTTGCCGGGTAACGGGGTTTGGCGGAACCACACAGGTGGCAAGCCAAACCGATGCCGAACAAGCGGCGCAATTTGCAGCGAGCGCGGGCGGACAGATGATGTCGATCCGGTTTGATGCCTCGGTTTCCCGTGACATTCCGTGGACCTTCCGGCCAACCCAGGCGACTGACAATGTCCAAATTGGCATTCGCGACATGGCAATTTACGTTGCCAAAAATAACACGTCCATCCCGATCACTGGCACCGCGACATTCAATGTTGAGCCATCGCAAGCGGGCAAATATTTTCATAAAATTCAGTGTTTTTGCTTCACGCAGCAGACGCTGCAACCCGGCGAAGAAGTTCGGATGCCGGTGCTCTATTATGTCGATCCGGCCATCCTCGAAGATGAATTTATGGCCAATGTCGAGCAAATCACCTTGAGTTACACTTTTCATCGCGCGAAAGAGCCCGTATCGCTGGGTCTGGACCGCACGGGCACTGGCTCGTAAACGCTTTAAACGCACTCGAAGACGGGACACGATTACATGGCTGGCAACGTCAACCACGATTATCACATTCTAGAGCCAGATATCTGGCCACTCATCGGCGCAATCGCCGCATTGACTTTCACCAGTGGCATGGTGCTGTTCATGCACGAAATGTCCAGCGGGTACACGGTGCTGGGCCTGGGTATTGCGGGTCTTATTGCGACGTTTTTTGCATGGTTCCGCAATGTTGTGAATGAAGCGCAGCAGGGTGATCATACCCCGGTTGTGCAGCTTCATATGCGTTACGGCATGATCTTGTTCATCGCTTCAGAAGTGATGTTCTTTGTCGGTTGGTTCTGGAGCTTTTTTGATTTTGCCTTGTTCCCGGCACCGATCACGGTCGACGGCGAAGGGTTTGTCACTAGCCTGTTCCAACAAAGCGGTGAAGCGGCGGCACGCACATTCCCGGCGCAGGGGATCGAAGTGCTTGATGCCTTCTCCCTGCCATTGCTCAATACGCTGATCCTGTTGTGCTCTGGCACAACGGTAACATGGGCACACCATTCCTTGATCCATGGCGATCGGGAAGGGCTAAAATCCGGCCTATGGGCAACGATTGCACTGGGCGCTTTGTTCACCGCAATTCAGGCGTATGAGTATTCGCTCGCGCCGTTTGCCTTTGGCACCAACACTTACAGTTCGGCATTTTACATGGCGACCGGATTTCACGGTTTCCATGTTCTGATCGGCACGATCTTCTTGATCGTTTGCTTGGCCCGGACATATGCGGGGCATTTTACTCCACGCCAGCATTTCGGCTTTGAAGCGGCGGCTTGGTATTGGCATTTTGTCGATGTCGTATGGCTGTTCCTGTTCATCGCTGTTTATATCTGGGGCGGTTGGGGCGCGCCGGTTCACTGATGAACCATGCGGAAACTACCGCGCAGCAGAAAGGGCAGCCTGGGATCGCTCAGGCTGCCCTTTTCGGTATGTGTCCGCGCTGCAGCGATAGATGCCTGTTCGCCTCCCCCGCCAGCATTGCTGAAAAGTGCAAGGCTTGCGAATTGGATTTTTGGGAGCTGGAGCGCGGCAGCCGAGCCGCAAGCCTGATAACCTTTGCGGTTGCCGCGATTCTCATAATGATAGCTTTGACTATTGAGAGCATTTGGCGCCCACCGTTATTGCTGCAATTCCTATTCTGGGCGCCGGTCACCATTGTGGCGGTTGTGGGCAGTTTGCGATTGTTCAAAACGGCCATACTCTATGCAAATTTTGAAAAGCAGCGTTCTCGCGATCAGGAGGAAGACGAGTGATCCGCCAACTCCCGATCCTTCCCACGCTGTTTGTGCTGGCGGCCGCGGCGACGATGGTCGCGCTGGGTATTTGGCAATTGGGCCGCGCCGATGAAAAGGCAGATTTGATCGCGCGGTTTGAGGCCTCGCTTGAAAACAGCGAGCCGGTGCCTTTTCCCGAAAACCCAGATGGATTGGAAGGCGCGGCTTATGAAGAGGCAGCTTTGTTTCGCCAATCGCGGCTCAATTGTCTTGAGGTGACCGGCACAACTTCAATTTCAGGCAAGAGCGCGAAAGGGCAAAGCGGGCTTGCCCACATTGCAACCTGCCGCACCGATAATGGCCCGGCTGAAATCAAGCTGGGATATTCCCGCAATCCGCAAACGCCAGAATGGCAGGGCGGGAATGTTGGCGGACTGATCGCGCCGGGTGGTGTGTTTGGCGTGCGCCTGCAAATGGCGGATCCGATCGCTGGCTTGGACTCTTTGGCTCAGCCCGATCCCAATGATCTGCCAAACAATCACCTCGCCTATGCCGGGCAATGGTTCTTCTTCGCTTTGACCGCTCTGATTATCTATTGGCTTGCGGTGAAAAACCGGATTGCAGGCCGGGCGGCGAAGCACGACTAACTGTAGAGGTCCTTGCCAATATCAAAGCCGTGCTCGAGCCATGTTTTCATAGCCAGCAACATGATCGTCCACCCTTCGCAATTGTTATAGGAACCGCGCAATCCGCCCGGAGTTTCCGGCCAACCTTCTTCGACAATTTCGATCAGAGTTCGCCCATCGCCGGTCGGTTTGAACAACATCGTGACTGTTGTTGCATAATCGGCTTCGATCAACTCTGTGCCAATTTTTCCGTCTTTGCCTTCGTAACCTGCCCATTCGAACACGATTTTTTCGTTTTGGACGACTTCGATTACTCGCACCGGAAATTCGCCGGGATGTTCGGCAAAACTCCACAGAACTGTTTCACCTGCCTCGATGCGCCCTTTTGCACCGCCAGTGGTGAAAAAGTTTGATAGCGATCGTGGGTCTACAACCGCCTCGAAAACCTCTTCGACCGGTTTGGCAATTCGGCCCGCGACTCTAAAATTGATCTCCATTCCGATTACTCCGGTTGATTTGCCGGTCATTATGTTATAAAAATATAACATGTCAATTGATCTCGATCCAATCTTCAAGGCCCTTGCCAATTCGATCCGACGCGAAATTTGCGATCAGCTTAAGCTTCGTCCGATGACAACCAAGCAATTATGCGGCTGTTTTGAAGCGCTCGATCGGTGCACAGTCATGCAACATTTGCGAGTTCTTGAGCGTGCAGGATTGGTCGTATCAGTGCGGAAGGGCCGAGAACGCTTCAATCACCTCGATGCGATACCGATACATGCGATCCATGAACGTTGGATCGGCCCACACGCAGCGCATGCAGCGCGGGGGCTGGCTGAATTGAAATCTAGTATCGAAAGCTCCAAGGAATCTGTGTCCCCGGCCTAGTTCTGCTTACTTGCTCTCCACCCCGTGCACCGCTAACCGCGAGGCCAATATGCAATACGTATCGACCAGGGGCAGCGCTCAGGCGCTCGATTTCGAAGGGGTAACTTTGGCCGGGCTCGCCAGCGATGGCGGGCTGTTTGTGCCGAGTGTATGGCCGCGTTTTAGCGAGGGCGAGATCGCGGCGATGGCTGGCCTGCCATATCCCGAATTGGCCGCGCGCATCATGCAGCCTTTTGTTGGCGATAGCTTGAGCGAAGATGAATTGGGTCAGCTGTGCGAGCAGGCTTATGCGCGGTTTGCGCACAAGGCGGTGACCCCGCTGGTTCAGCTTGATCATCAACATTGGCTGCTTGAACTGTTCCACGGACCGACCCTGGCGTTTAAAGATGTGGCGCTGCAATTGCTCGGCCTGCTTTTCGAAACATTCTTGGCGCGCCGCAATGAACGGCTAACGATCGTTGGCGCGACCAGCGGGGATACCGGTTCAGCGGCGATTGATGCGGTGGCGGGGCGCGAAGGCGTGGAGATATTCATGCTCCACCCCAAGGGCCGCGTCAGCGAGGTACAGCGCCGCCAGATGACGACGGTGCGCGCGCCCAATGTCCACAATATCGCCATCGATGGCAGCTTTGACGATGCCCAGGCGATGGTGAAACGCATGTTCGGTGATGAGACGCTGAAAAATCGCTTTCGCATTGGCGCGGTCAATTCGATCAATTGGGCACGGCTAATGGCGCAAGTGGTTTATTATTTCGCGGCGGGGCTGCAATTGGGCGCGCCGCATCGCGGGGCAATTTACAGCGTCCCAACCGGCAATTTCGGAGATGTATTTGCCGGCTATGTCGCGCAGAAAATGGGCCTGCCGATTAAACAATTGGTGGTTGCAACCAATGTGAACGATATCCTCCACCGCGCTCTGACCGATGGCGATTATTCCGCTGGCACGGTGACACCGACGGCGACCCCGTCGATGGACATTCAGGTCAGTTCAAATTTTGAACGGCTGCTGTTCGATTGCGGCGGACGCGATGGAACTGCGATTGCGGAGCAGATGCGCGGTTTTGATCAAGCCAGAGCGATGCAGCTTACTAATGCTCAGCGCGAAGGCGCTGGCCCGCTATTCACCAGCGCGCGCGCCGATGGGGACGATATGGCTCGTGCATTGCGCTGGGCCTATGACAATGCTGGGCAAGTGCTCGATCCGCACAGCGCGGTGGGATTGCATGCAGCACGCGTTGTTGATTCTGATCCCGCCGTTCCGATTATCACTCTCGCGACCGCGCATCCTGCCAAATTCAGCGATGCGGTGGAGCGGGCAACCGGAGTGCGACCATCATTGCCGGCGCGGGTGGGCGATCTGTTTTCGCGCGCAGAACATTACACTGAACTGCCCGGCGAATATGATGCGGTGCGCGATTTTGTGCTTGAAACTGCGGTGCCAGCGAACGGCTGATGGCGCAGCTGGCCCGTGATCCTTTGATAATGGAATGCGCCGGGTGGGACGCTTACCGCCTGCTCGATAGTGGGGACGGCCGCAAATTTGAACAGTTCGGACCGCACGTATTCATTCGTCCCGAACCGCAGGCAATGTGGTCACCCCGTTTGGGTGATTGGCAGGCCGATGGAGAATTTGTGCCAGGCTCTGATGAAGATGGCGGGGGGCGCTGGAGCTTGAGTGACAATGTCCCCGAAGAGGGGTGGGAATTGCCTTGGAATGATGTGCGCTTCACAGCGCGGCCCACACCATTTCGGCATTTGCAGTTCTTCCCTGACATGGCGCCGGTGTGGGATTGGATGCGCGCTCAATTGGATGGTCAGAAGGACGCCGAAACCCTCAATCTGTTTGGGTATACCGGTGTGGGCAGCCTGGCGCTGTCATCCCATGGCAGGGTGACGCATGTCGATGCTTCCAAAAAGTCGGTCGGCCAAGCGCGCGATAATGCCGAGCTTTCAAAAATGCAGGATCGCCCGATCCGCTGGTTGGTGGATGATGCGGCCAAATTTGCCGCGCGCGAAGTGCGCCGTGAGAGACGCTATGATGGGATTATTCTCGATCCGCCAAAGTTCGGCCGCGGTCCCAAGAATGAAACGTGGCGGCTTGAAGAATGCCTGCCAGACTTGATCCGCGATTGCGCCAAACTTGTCGATAAAGACAGCCGTTTCCTGTTCTTGACCGTTTATGCCGTGCGGATGAGCAGCCTTGCGATCGCTGGCTTGCTGGCGGAGGCAATGCGCGATCTGCCTGGTAGAATCGAACATGGCGATCTTGCTGTGCGCGAGGAGGGTGACAATTCTCGCCTGCTGCCCACGGCAATTTTCGCACGATGGACAAATTCTGGCTAAAGCTGAGAGCTGTAATGACCGATTCGCTCACTCTTGAAGTTGCTGATCTGCAAACCGATGTGCTGACAGGCATCTATTCGGAGGAAACCGGCAAGCCGCAACCGCTCCGTATTACGGTGCAGGCGCGTTATGAAGTGGCGGACGCATACGAGCCCGATACCCCGCTGGATGCCAGCAAAAATTACATGGATTTGAAATTTGCAGCGACACAGGGATTGCCCAAAGGCGTGCATTTCAAACTGATCGAAGCGGTCGCGGATCACATCTGTGAAACCCTGTTTGTGCAAGATGTTCGGGTCGCAGCTGTCACTGTCAAAATCGTGAAACTTGCGATCGCCGAAGCGGATGAGAAGATCGGCATAACCTTGCATCGAGAGCGCAAGGATTGATGACCCAACGGGCGCTGCATGTCGGCACACTGCCTGAAAGCCCGCTGGCGGCGAATGCCCGCTTTTTCGCCCAGCATCTTGAAGATGCGCGCGCGCTTATTTCTGATCAACAGGTGCAGGCTTTGGCGATAGTCATGCCGGTGGCAGGCCGCGATCATGATGATTGGCGCCGCGCACTGGCGCGCGATTTGGCGCGTGATTTCTCTCCAATTCGGGTGAATGTGGTGGGAGCAGAGCAATCTGAGCGGTGCGAGGCTATGCTGACATATTTGATGAATGCGCCGGGCGTAACTGGGCAGTATCTTGCTGCGCATGACTGAACTTCGGACACAGCAACGCAGCCGTGATGTGCTGGCACTCAAGCCCGCCGGAACGAAGCCGTTGATTGACACTTTTCAGCGTCAAATCAGCTACTTGCGGCTATCTGTGACGGATCGCTGCGATCTGCGTTGTTCATATTGCATGCCTGAACAGATGAAGTTTCTGCCGCGGCGAGAGATTCTGACGCTTGAAGAATTGTACGAGCTTTCGGTTGGATTTATCGATCGCGGCATATCCAAGATCCGGATCACAGGCGGTGAACCGCTTGTCCGGCGTGACATTTTGGATCTGTTCGCCGCGCTGGGCCGGCGGATTGGAAATGGGCTGGACGAGCTGACGCTGACGACCAATGCGACCCAGCTTGCGCGCAATGCTGATGCCTTGGCGAAGGCGGGTGTGCGCCGGGTCAATGTCTCGCTCGATACGCTCGATCGGGATCGGTTCGCGAAATTGACGCGCCGCGATGCTTTGCCGCAAGTGCTTGAAGGGATTGCTGCTGCAAAAGAGGCGGGCCTGAAGGTCAAAATCAATGCGGTTGCGCTGAAAGGTATCAATGAGGCCGAATTGCCCGAACTGATCGATTGGGCGCACGGGCAAAGTCACGATGCGACATTGATCGAAGTGATGCCGCTGGGCGATGTCGATGAAGATCGGCTTGATCATTATCTCCCGCTGACTGACGTTAGGCAGCGCCTTGAAGATCGTTGGACTTTGACCGACATTGATCATTCAACCGGTGGCCCTGCGCGCTATGTCGGTATCGCCGAAACTGGCGGAAGGTTGGGCCTGATCACCCCGCTGACCAATAATTTTTGCGCCGGTTGCAATCGGCTTCGTGTGACAGCAACGGGCCAGCTTTATCCGTGCCTCGGCGGCGGGGAGCGAGTGGATTTGCGCGGCGCACTGCGATCCGATGATCCGCAGGGAAATCTGGTTCGCGCGCTTGATGAAGCAATGGCAATCAAGCCGGAGAAACACAATTTCCGCATTGAACAGCGCGGCGCGGAACCGGCTTTGCCGCGCCATATGTCAATGACAGGCGGATAGAATGGCGGTTGCGATCGTTTTTCTGGGGCCACTGCGCGATTTGGCCGGAAGAGATGCCAGTGAAGTTGCGGCGCCGCTTGATTGGGCAGGACTGCTCTCAGCGGTTGGTCCCGAGGTCGCCCAGCAATTGCAATTGGACCGGGTGAACATTGCCTGTGGTGGCAAAGTCTTATCTGACAAGACCACGCTTATGGCTCAAGACGGCGATGAAGTTGCGCTGCTCCCACCGGTTAGCGGGGGATAGGCACATCCCGTGCGCGATGTTCGACTGCTCGCAGCTCCCTTCATTCCCGGCGCATTGATTGGTCCGTTTACGAACGCTCATCCTGGGCTGGGCGGGGTGTGCACCTTTGTTGGCGAAGTGCGCGGAGAGGCTGATGTGCGGTGTCTCGAGCTTTCGCACTATGAACCACTGACATTGCCGCGGATGGAAGCCTTGGCAGATCAAGCGATTGAGCGATTTGATCTGATGGGAATGTTAATGGTTCACCGGGTTGGCAAAATGCACCCGGGTGACCCTATCGTGTGTGTTTCAGCCGCCGCCAAACATCGCCGGGGCGCGATTGACGCGGTCGATTTCGCGATGGACCACCTCAAAAGCGCAGCCTGGTTTTGGAAACGCGAAAAACGCGGAGATGGCTGGCATTGGATTGAGCCGCGCGCCGATGATCATTCCGATTTGGTACGCTGGAAATGATTGAGTTTTTTTAACGCCGTTTGATTTCGATCAAAGCAGGTCTCGCCCAAGCGCGGTAATTCTTTCCTCAGCGAAGGAGAAACGCGATGAGCAAACATATCAAAGAACAAGTCGAAGTTGGCAATGCGAGGATTGTCGACTCCAGTGTGTTTGATGCCACCACTCCACGGCATCAGGTTGATGAGGATCGCAATTTTGAGCTGCCGACCGCTTTGTATGGTCTGACGGTGGCGCTCTATTTTGCGTTCCTTGTCGTGGCGTTCGCCGGATTCGCTGCACCGGGACTGGTCATCCCGGTGGCGATTTCCGCGCTTTTGGTCTTTGCTGGGTTTGGTGTGCCGACTTTATGGACCCGTTTGGCTCCGAAGAACCCATCAAAGCCGATGACAATGGGATATTTCAAAAACAAAGGGATTATGACGAATACGGGTTGGCTGTCCTCAAGTGAGGCGACCATCCAAATGCTGATCCTGCCGGTTCTTATTGCTCTCTGGGGACTCGCGGTGGTGACCATTGCCGCATTAATTTAGTTCCCGCTCCTTCCAGCTAGAACCTGCAGGCGCGCGGGGTCGATCATTTCGATCCCGCGCTTCCCTGCGCGCTTAATAATCCCGTCTTTCTCCAAATCCCCCAGCCTCCGGCTAACGGTTTCGATTGTCAGCCCAAGCATGTTCGCAATTTCACCGCGCGACAGCGGCAATTCGAATTGTGCAGTGGGATGGCACGGGGATTGGCTGGCAGCTTGCGCGAAATCATAAAGCAAAGCCGCCAAGCGTTCTTCCGCGCTGGAATGCCCCGTCAGGGCAAGCAAGCTGCGGCTGGCGTGCAAATCTTCCTGGCTGCGGCGCAACAAAGCCCTGGCCAGCGCTGGATAGGTTTCAACCGCTCGTTCAAGATCAGAACGAGCGAATGTGCACATGCGGCAATCAGAAAGCGCAACGACATCGTGATGCGCGAACGGGGCGAACATTTCCCCGATGAAGCCAGCCGGATGCACCAAAGCGAGGATCTGTTCATTGCCATTTGAATCGGTTGATACCACTTTCAAAGCGCCGCTGATCAAGGTTGCGCAGGCAGTCGCTTCGTCACCTGCTGCGAACAACATCTCGCCGCGTTCCAAAGTGCGGGTGCGACCGGCCGCAGACAACGCCTCGCGTTCTTCTGAACTCAAGACTGCGCATGCTGCACTATCGCGAACTGGGCAAGTTTCACATGCAAGGCTCATTTAACGAGAATATCCGTCCAATTCGGCGAGCACCCGGTCATGCGCATTCAATTGCGCTTCGATGGTTTGACGCAATGTTTCAATCTCGCCGCGCCGATAAGATTCGCTGATCGCTTTGGCATAGAGCAAATCGGCATCGCTGAGCGCTATCGCCACTTGTGTCCGGTGCGTGGCGAGATCGGCCAATGCGATTTGCGCTCTTGCCCAATTGTTGTTGTCTGGGGTCGTGCCGCGTGCTGCCAAAACTGCCGATCGAGCAGAGGGGACAGCCGCATCGAAGGCCTGTCCGCCGGCGCGCGCGCGATCGAGAATAGAAGGCAAATCAGCCGTCATCTGCGCCAGTGGCGCAACTTCTCCTTGGTCAGGTTGCGAGGCGGGGTTGGCGGCAAAGGTGATTCGTTCCGCATCGCGAATTTCGAGCGAGGGGTATTTGTCTCCGCTGCCCACGCATCCACCCAGCAGACATGCGGCAATGCCTGACAATGCAACAGTGGTTTTTGGCTTTGATTTCATGGCAACGATCCTAGCTGGGCCGGTCAAATTGCGCCAGCTCCGCCATGGCAAAACTGAAACATAAGGAAAAAGGAGCCAAAACTTGGTCGCTCTCCCGTTGACTTGGCGCAGGCAATCCCTTACCGGACCGCTTCTTTCCAGCGCTGCATGTTCGCGGCGCGGCAAATGCGTCTTGTTTGTGCGGAATGTTTCCGCGAAAGCAGGGCACAGCTTTAGATTGAGAGTATTTAGCCATGTTCGCAGTAGTGCGCACAGGCGGCAAGCAATATCGGGTTGCCGCTGGAGACAAAATCGCCGTTGAAAAACTGGCCGGTGAAGCCGGTGATACAGTGACGCTGGGCGATGTCCTGATCGCTGGTGAAGGCGATAAGATTGCCGATGCATCGAAAGTTTCGGTGTCAGCAGAGATTATCGCGCAAGCGAAGAGTGAAAAGGTTGTCGTTTTCAAGAAACGTCGCCGTCAAAACTATCGTCGGAAAGCTGGCCACCGCCAGCAAATGACCTTGCTGCGTATCACCGATGTTGGTGAAGGCGCGAAAAAGGCACCAGCTAAGAAAGCTGCTCCCGCGAAGAAGGCTGATGCCGCCACTGAGAAGAAGGCGGCTCCTGCCAAGAAGCCAGCGGCGAAAAAAGCTGCCCCAGCTAAGAAGGCTCCGGCCAAGAAAGCAGCAGCTCCAAAGGCTGAGGCTAAAAAAGCTCCAGCGAAAAAAGCTGCAGCCAAGAAGCCAGCCGCTAAAAAGGCACCTGCCAAAAAGGCAGCGCCTAAAAAAGACGACAAGAAGTAAGGATTACGGACGATGGCACATAAGAAAGCAGGCGGCTCCTCGCGTAATGGTCGCGATTCAGCCGGTCGCCGTCTCGGTGTGAAAAAGTATGGCGGCCAAGATGTGGTCGGCGGAAACATCCTCGTGCGTCAGCGCGGCACCAAATTCTATCCGGGCACGAATGTCGGCATGGGCAAGGATCACACCCTGTTCGCGCTAGAGCATGGTGTGGTGCGATTCCACAAGGGCAAGCTTGGCCGCAAATATGTGTCGGTAGACATTATGGCGGAAGCAGCCGAATAACCGGACGATTCAAGAAAAGGATCGTCCCACGGGGCGGTCCCAGCCGGTGATATAACCGGCAGCGTAGAGGGAGAAGGGCCACCCAAAATTGGGGGAGCCAGCTCCCTCTTCTCGTTTCTCCCTCAATCGATCCGTATTCCTCCTGAGGTAACGCGGCCATGAAACTGTCATGCATTGGCGTTACTGCGCTGATGCACGGGGATGAGGAGAGAGCTCATGTTCTACCGCAGCGAAAGATTGCTGCTGAGGCCTAGCTGGCCAGAAGATTGGCAAGGCATTCTTGCCGGAATCGCCGATGAAGGCGTGCTGCGTAATTTGGCGTCTGCGCCAAACCCCTACCAAGAACAGGATGCGCGCGAATTCGCCGCTCGCGAGATTCCTCTGCTTTACCCGCGCTTCCTGATCACTCGGGCTAAAGATGCTTCGATAATCGGCTGCATCGGCGTGGACGAAACCGATAATGGCCAGGCGGAAATGGGATATTGGATTGCGCGGCCGCATTGGGGGCAGGGTTATGCCACAGAGGCTGGTCGCGCCGCGATCGAGGTGTCGCGCACATTAGGCCACACCCGGATCAACGCTGCGCACTTCTTGGACAATCCAGCCTCGGGCAAAGTCCTGCGGAAAATTGGCTTCGTGCCAACCGGGGGCCAGCGCCGCCAGTACAGTTATGGTCGCGGAGAAGAAGCGACCGCCACAGAATACGCTATCGACCTGGAGATCGATGCGGGGCGACTCATGCGGGCTGCCTAAGCTTTAAAACCAGACGAAAGCCCTATTCGGCCGGCATCACCGCATCGGCATAGGGGCTTTCCCACTTTTGGATCAGCGCGCGATCATCATGATCCCATGGGTGGAAATTTGGTTTTAAAATGGCAGCCCATTCGCCAAACATCCGGCGCATCATTCCCGGTTTCCACCATAGGAAGGCGTAAAGCTTCCACTTGGCCTGACGATGCGTGTATCCATCTTGTTCAAGCAGGCCGATCGCATCACGGATCCGATTGCCGAAATATTTCTTGGTGATCAGCGCCGCAATGAGCGCCCGCGTTTTATAGCGTTTCCAAGAGCTCCAATCTCTGGTGGCGTGAATCCACACATCATAGACTAGGCCCTTGTGTTCAATCTCTTCGGTGGCATGCCAGCGCCAGATATCAGCAGCAGTTTTATCTGCCCCGTCGAGATAGCGCGGATGGCGCAGCAGATGGCGGCTGATGATTGCGGCGAAATGTTCCAGCGCGATGGTGATCGCGAGGTTGAATTCCTTGGGCCGGCCTTCGGTCAGTTCAAGCATCGCCTGAATGCCCTGATCGATGCTTTCAACGTTATAACCATGATCAGAAACCAATCGATTGAACGCCACGTGTTCGCGCGTGTGATTGATCTCTTGTGTGGTAAACGCCTTCACTTCTTCGGCCAGTTTTGGCGGAATATCATCGCGAAACATCCGCAAGGTATCGATGAAGAATGCTTCTCCGCGCGGGAGGCTGGCAGAGACCGAATTGTACCATGCTGTCGCCACTGGATCGCCTGAATGCCAATGCCGCGGCACCATCGCATCGCGATTGAACCGTTCATTGCGAATGATCAGTTCGTGCTCAGCCGGAGTCGCGCTGGAACGCGCAAGGCGCAGGCCCTCTTCACCGCTGGCAACGTCTATTTTGCCGGGGTTGTCGATTGCTTCGGCGCGCTCTACGTCAACTTTGATCTGTTCTGTCATAATTTAAGAATCTATTAGGCTTAACAATTGATGACAAGTCGTAAGCGGTTAACACCTGAAGAATCACGCAAATCTGCATTGGAAGCTGCACGTGCGCTTTTGATCGAAACAGGGCCGCAATCCGTCACTTTGAAGGCTGTGGCGGGTCGAATTGGGCGCACGCATGCGAATTTACTGCACCATTTTGGGTCAGCTTCTGGGCTGCAAAAAGCCTTAGCGGCGCACCTGGCAAGCGCTGTATCTGAAACTATCATCGAAGCAGTCAGGGCCAGCCGGGCTGGTTTGGGGTCCGCCCGCGAAGTGGTCGATCTGGCATTTGATGCTTTTGATCGCGAAGGGGCGGGAGCACTTGCCAGCTGGATGTTGCTGACCGGCAATGAAGATGCCTTGATGCCGGTCGTGGAAACGATCCACGAACTCGTTGATGAAATCGCTCCGCAAGAAACCTCTCACCGGGTTGAGGATATGCAGGTCCATCGCGATACGCTCAATCTGGTGCTGCTCGCCTTGGGGGATGCCTTGATGGGATCGGTTCTGGCCAAATCACTTGGCCTTCCGCGTGATGCGGCGCGGGCGAGGGCGCAATCTATGCTGGAAGCGTCGATTGCCGAATATCAGGTGCAATCCTAACCCGCGATTGCGCGGCGCTGCCAATCGGGCAGTGCCTCCTTATCAAGATCGGCAACCCGCAAATGATCAATGGCGAGGTCTAAATCGGGGACGGCCACCTTGCGGCGCTTCTCATTAGATTGCGCTAGCGGCACCACCACAAGTCGGCGATTGATCTTTTGCCGCCAATTCATCCGCGCGGTGTTTTCTTGGCCGATATAACAGCCTTTCTCAAAACTCACGCCATTGAGTTCAATCGCATTGGTTTCGAGCCACAAAATATCGCTCAGCTCTGCCTCTCCTTCGGTCACGCCAAGCGATAGGCGGTGCGCGCGCCACAATTCATCGCATGCCTTTGCGTCGTCCGAGGATGTATCTGCTGCTGGGGCCAGCCAGCGAAATCCAAGCTGCTCAAGCCGCGGGTCTGGCTTGGCGTCAGCGTTCCGGTTCTTGCCGCCGTCTTTGCTGCCGTCTTTGCTCCAGTGAACGCATAGGTTTTCGTCTTGTGAGATATCGATTTTGCGGCGCAGCCGATAAAGCGACAAGCGTTTGATCAAATCTGTGGCGGATTGGCGCTCGCAATCGATCAGTAAAACGCCGTCCTCGCCCGGCCATACGAGGAAATCAAACATCGTCTTGCCCTGCGCAGAAAGCAACGCGGCATAGACAGGCAATGGCCCGCTCACGTCATTGGTGATGAGACCTTGCAGAAATTCCGCGACATCTTCGTCCGTTTCCAATGGTGCAAGGCGAACAATCGCGCGTTCAGCAAGGCGGGTGGCAGTCATTGGGAGGATATCCGTTTGGCGATGGCATTAGCGAGCTTTGGCCCCAATTGCGGGCCTTGTTCTGGGTAGAGATAGGGTTCGACCAGCTCGGCTTCCATAACCAGCAGGTCTTTTTCACCCTCACGCAACATATCGATGCGCGCATAGAGGGGCTTGGGAAATGGCAGCGCGCCCAGCACTATGGCGGCTTGCGCGATGTCATCACGGCTCGCGGCATAGTTTTCCTCTTTGCCCCCATACAGCGATTGAATGCGATATTCACCGGGAGCCGCGCGTTTGCGCAAGGCATGGCAAAACTCGCCATCAACAAATATGAAAGACAATTCACCCTCTCTCGCAATCGCCGGGAGGAAGGGTTGCAGCATTGCGGGGTGGCCATAATTCCAGCCATCTTCGGGCAGGGTGGCATGGCCAAAGATCAATTGTCCCTCAGCCCCAGCGCCGATTTGACGTTTAACCACCAATTTCTCGCACTCGAAATGTGCGAATGCTTGCTTGATCTCATCTCTGCCGACATCGTCCAACCATCGCGTGGGAATTGTCCGTGCGCCTTTGTTCGCCAGTTCGCGCAGATAGGTTTTCCGGGCGTTCCATCGCGCGATCTTTGATGAATTGCACACCAAAATTCCGCACGCTTCCAACGCATCGAGCTTGCTCAAAAAAGCTGCATGGTTGTCCTGATAATTCCAGCTTGATCCCAGCAAAGCGAGCGATACGCCGTCAAACGCTGCCAAATCATCTTCCCAATCGATAACCCGCAAATCCAATCCGCGCGCCTCGAAAGCTGGTTGAAGCGCGGCGATCATCAGATCGTGCTCATAGGCATCGCCGCGGCGTTCGCCTGAATTTGGCATTGTCGTCTTGCAGGCAAGAAATGCGATGAGAGGTTGGGACTCGGCCATGGTGAGAGACGTCTAATCGACAGGCTTCGGGGTGGAAAGAGCGCGCGCATATGGCTAGGGCCCGCAACACATATGACCTTGCAAAGCCTCACGATCCGCCGGCCTGATGATTGGCACCTGCATTTCCGCGATGGTGCGGTGATGCAAGATGTTGTCCCGTTCACCGCCCGCCAGTTTGCCAGAGCAATCGTAATGCCCAATCTCTCGCCGCCGGTTACCGATAGAGCGCTGGCCGCGGCATACAGAGATCGGATTATGGCTGCGGTGCCGCAAGACATTACATTCACGCCTTTGATGACTTGCTACCTTACCGATGGAACCGACCCGGCCGATCTGGTGCGGGGCGCGGCAGAAGGCGTCTTCACAGCAGCGAAACTGTATCCCGCCAATGCCACCACCAATTCCGCTCATGGTGTAAGTGATATCGCCAAGATTTATCCGGTGCTTGAAGCGATGGAGCGCGAAGATATCGTCTTGTGCATCCACGGCGAAGTGACCGAAGCCGATGTCGATGTGTTCGATCGCGAGGCCGAATTCATTGAGCGGAATTTGCGCGCGATTGTCAGAGATTTTCCAAAATTGCGGGTCGTTTTTGAACATATCACCACGCAGGATGCGGCTGAATTTGTGCTCGCTGCCGGGGAGAATGTTGGCGCCACGATCACGCCGCAGCATCTTCATATCAATCGCAATGCCATGCTGGTTGGCGGCATTCGTCCGCATGCTTATTGCCTGCCGGTTGCGAAGCGGGAGAAGCATCGGCTCGCGCTTAGAAAAGCCGCGACTTCGGGCTCACCCAAATTTTTCCTCGGCACGGACAGCGCGCCGCATCTGCGCAGCGCGAAGGAAAGCGATTGCGGCTGCGCAGGCATATTCAATGCACCCTATGCGTTGGAAAGCTATCTCGCGGTGTTTGAACAGGAAGATGCGATTGAACATTTTGAGGCATTTTGCAGCCTGAATGGACCGCGCTTTTACAAACTGCCCGTGAATGAAAAGTCGGTCACATTGGTACGAGATCCATTTGAAGTGCCCAGCGCCATAGCGATTGCGGGCGAGGAAATGGTCCCGTTTCATGCCGGTGAAACACTGAATTGGCGGCTTGAGAGCTAGATCGCTTCCGCGCTTGTGCCGCGAGACCGACGGATCAAATCGACGACAAAGATCGCAATCGCGATCCATATTAAGATAAAACTGCCCAGTTGAACCGGGCGAAGCGGTTCATCGAACACCGTCAGGCCGAGGAGAAATACAATTGTCGGTGCCAGATATTGGATGAAGCCCAGCGTTGAGTATTTCATCCGCCGCGCTGCAAGGGCAAATAAAAGCAGCGGAACCGCGGTTAAGACACCGCCGAATATGATGAGCGCGCTCAGTTCGATATCTTTGCCAAACGCCGATCCATTCGGCCCAGCGGCATACCATGCGGCAATGCCGATCGCCGGGAGCAGCAAGATGATGCTTTCAATCGTGAGGCCGGGCAGGGAGCCAACCGGCACCTGTTTTCGCACTATCCCATAAAGGGCAAAACTGAGCGCGAGGGAAAGGCTGATCCACAAAGTTGTGATGGCCCCGCCTAGCAGCAATGCCACGGCTGCGCTGGCGATCCCGACTGCGATCCATTGCAGCTTGCTCAATTTTTCGCCCAGAAACAACGTGCCCAGCAGCACATTAATCAGCGGGTTCAAATAATATCCAAGGCTTGCTGCATAGACGTAGCTTTCGCCGATGGCCCAGATGTAGATCAACCAATTGATGGCGATTAATAGCGCGCTCAGCATCAACATTGCCATGCTGTAGCGGTTGGTGAGCGCTTCTTTCACAGCGGGGAATTGCCGCCGGATGGCGACGAAGATCAGGCACAGCGGCAAAGTCCAGATGATCCGCCAACCGACAAACTCCACCGGAGGAACACTGCGCACCAAGATCAGGTAAAGCGGTAGGAACCCCCAGATCAGATATGCACCGAATGCCGGCGGCAGGCCAGACGGGGCGTTCTCGGCTGCCACGGCTGCGCTGGATTGGGATTGGGGGGATGCCATCTAGGCAGCAATTAGGGCGGCCTAACCCAACGCGCAAGCGCGCCAATTTGCCCGTCCGCGGCATAAATATCGTGTTTTTCGGGTCTTTTTGCAGAATTTTCCCATTTTTTTCGCATTTTCAGTCGTTTCTGTATGACGCGTTGCAGCATATTCAGGTTCGAGCCTCTATACATGAACATAGACGAGAGGGAGGGGGCCCTCTCGTCGTCCACCTAATCCCACCACTTGGGTCATTCCCACCAATGGCCCCGGCGCGGCTGCCACCGGTCGCGGAGAGCGCTCTCTTGCCTTTCGGCTTGAGGGCGCTTTCATTTTGGGCGAACGGCGCAATCTCAATCTCAATCTCAATCTCAGGCGAAAATTAACCAAGATCGGCGAAAGAAGCGATTATGCGCCTCGTTCGCCCATATCCTATGGCAATCATTCTTGCCGTATTGCCGCTCGCATTAACGGCTTGCGGGGCAGAGCCGCCTTTGTCTGAAAATGTGATCTCACAGGATCCAGTGGTCGCGCGGGCGCTGAATGATCCGCTTATGGTCGATCCCGATCTGTCTTATCGCAATCAAGCAAACGCCGCGCTTACAATTGGCGTTGGCCATGCATTGCCGGTCTTCGAAGGCAGCGAGCAATTGGCGCGCCGCGCGCGCGAGGAAGCGCGTCTGCAATTGCTTGAAGACGGTCCAATTTTGGAATTGCCGCTGGCGGGTGAATCAAAAGAGGGTGCTGAGTTGGCCGGATTGGTCACTGCGCCGCAAATGGCACTTGCACACGGTGTCCCCGAACAATGCGTTGACGCGCTGCAACAGGGTTTCATCTGGGCAGCACGCCTGGATCGGCCTGCTGCAATCATGCCTTACGGGCAAGTTCGCGCGGCGGCTGGTTCTGACAAGGGCGATTGCAATTTGCGCGTGATTTCTTACGCAACACCGGCCTCCATTGAAGACACGCTGCAATACCATTTCAATCTAGCGCGCCGCTCCAATATGTCGGTCGAGACATTCGCCTCGCCTGAATCGGCGCTGCTTGCCAACGGCGAAGGTCAGCAGTTTGCAGTGAATCTACGAGCGGGCCCGCGCGCGATGACCGCTGTGGAAATTGTTCACTGGAGCGAATGAGCGGCTACACGGTTTCGGCAGCAGGATTTATTCCTTCAAGCCAACACCAATATTGGCCCTGGGCTGCTCCATTTCCGTGCTTGCGACAGGATAGGCGCAGTAATCTGCTGCGTAATAGGCCGCAGGGCGATGGTTCCCGGACAGGCCAATCCCGCCGAACGGGGCAGATGATGACGCGCCGTTGGTGGGCCGGTTCCAATTGATAATTCCGGCGCGGATATTCGCCCAGAAGCGTCCATAATCTTCCGGCGATCCACCGATCAAAGAGGCTGATAGGCCAAATCGCGTGTTGTTTGCCTCCGCAATTGCCATATCGAGATCCGCGACGCGGATCACTTGCAAAATCGGCCCAAACAATTCGGCATCTGGGCGATCTTCGACCTCTGTTGTGTCGATTATGCCCGGTGTCAGGAACGGTAAATCGGGGTCCGGCCGGCGCATATGGGCGAGCGGTTTTCCGCCCGCTGTCACCAATGCCAGAAAGCTTTGATCAAGTTGATCGGCAACTTCATTGTCGATCACTGGACCCATAAAGGGCGCCGGATCGGCGAAAGGTTCATCAACCACCAGCTTTCGAGTGAGTTTGAGTACTTCTTTGATCAGCGGATCGTACATCTCATCGGTAACGATCAAACGGCGCGCCGCGGTGCAGCGTTGCCCAGCTGTCGTAAAGGCGCTTTGGACTACCAGCGTCGCCGCATCGGCAATTTTTGGCGTATCCATCACAACGATCGGATTGTTGCCACCCATCTCCAGCGCAACGATTTTGCCCGGATTGGCCGCAAGTTTGCGATTGATGGCCACGCCTGCCTGAACCGATCCAGTGAACAGCACGCCATCAACACCAGCATGACTGACCAGTTCCTTGCCCGTTTCGGGTCCACCAATGACCAATTGCACAACTTCCGGCGCGATGCCGGCTGCGACGAAACATTCCACCAGCGCTTGCCCAACTGCGGGGGTTTTCTCGCTTGGTTTGAACAGCACGACATTGCCCGCGATCAATGCGGGAATAATGTGGCCATTGGGAAGGTGAGCCGGAAAATTATAAGGACCAAGAACAGCCATCACGCCATGCGGTTTATGTCGCACCGCAGCGCTGCCCTTCAGCGCGCTATCGAGCTTCTTTTTCCCGGTCCGTTCGCCATAAGCGTTGAACGAAATTTCGACCTTATTGATGAGCGCGTCAACTTCTGTGCGGGCTTCCCACAAGGGTTTGCCGGTTTCGCGCGCGATCAATGCGGCTAGGTCTTCTGAACGTGTGCGGACTTGATTGGCGAACCGGCGAACCAGCTCAACACGATTGGCCAGCGGTTTGGCAGCCCAATCGGGCCACGCTTTGCGCGCGCGGCTTACCGCTTTATCTACGTCTCCCGCTTCCCCGCTCCAGATTTCCTCTCCAGTCGCGGGAGCGATTGAAATATAAGTGTTATCAGTCACTTCGCAGTCTTCTACCGATCCCCACAGCTCTTTTCACAAGGTGATTGCGCATACGCCCCACCCTATGCCCCCGTGCTGTGTTCGCATGGATTAGTTGCGGATGCGTGGAAAGGGAAGGGCCTACGTAATTTTTCGCCCGTGTAATCACACGCAAGGAACGGAAATTGTGCGAAAATTGGCAAAATGCAGATCGCGCAAATGGTTGCTGGCGTGCAGCTGTGTCATTCTTATTGCGCTATAAATGGCCAGCGAGTTTGGGCGGCTCACCATGCGCATCGCCCACGCTCCGCAGCGCCTCGATCTTTGTCTCGAAAGGCGCCCAATCGTCGCGCTCATCAATGGCCGCCCATATCCGTTCAACCTCTTCGAACACCATATTTTGCGGCGCGTCTTCTTCCCAATATTGGTGCGACATTTCAACCGGCGCATATCCTTTGAGCGCAGCTGACAATTCGGTGTTATTGCCAACCGATCGGCCGCCGCGATGATCGAAAAAGAATTGGTCTGGCTGAACGCCGCTTTCGCGCATCACCTTTTCAGATGCGGCAATCAATTGCGTGTCTTTTTCCACGCCTTGCGACTGAATGCCCATGCGCCAGCACCATCGTCTTGCAACCGCAGCCATGTACAATTCGCCATAGCGATTGATCGCCGCGATCAGCGGCTCACTATCCGCCAGCATCCTGAGCGCAACGGCAAACTGGCCGCAGTTCCACTGCATTGCCTCAGGTTGGCGTCCAAAAGCGTAGAGCCCGCCATAATCAAACGACGCGGCGGTGAAGCCAGGATCCCAGCGCGGCAGCCACCGCCAAGGGCCATAATCGAAGCTCTCGCCCGTAATGTTCATATTGTCGGTGTTGAGCACACCGTGGACGAAACCTGCGACCATATAACTCGCGGATTGATCGGCCATGCGCTCCACCACTTGATGCATCAGGATGACAGCGGGTTCATCGCGTCCGGGCGCATCCTTTGGCGGCAGAGGGCCGGGGAAATGCTTCAGGCAATACTCAACCAGCTGTTCCAGCTCAGCCTTTTTGTCCATCGCTAGCAGCCGCTGAAATGTCCCGATCCGGATATGCGAATGGCTGAGCCGGACCATCACTGCAGAGCGGGTCGGGGAAGGCTCATCATCGCGCCACAATTCTTCTCCAGTCTCTATGACTGAGAAGGTTTTGGAGGTGTTGACGCCCAAAGCTTCGAGCTGTTCGGTCGCCAAAACTTCGCGCATTGCCCCTTTCAATGTCAGCCGCCCATCGCCGGTTCGGCTGAATGGAGTTTGGCCGGACCCTTTGGTGCCCAAATCCAGCAAACGTCCACTTATCCCGCCGCGCAGCTGTGCGAACAGAAACCCGCGACCGTCGCCAATATCGGGATTGTAATTGCGAAATTGATGGCCGTGATATTTGAGCGCCAAAGGCTGCGGGAGGTTGCCGGGCAAAGGAGAGAACTGGCCGAAATGATCTAGCCATTGTTCGTCATTCAAATCCGCCAAGCCAACAGTTTTGGCCCAGCGATTGTTGCGAAAGCGCAAAGCGGTTTGTGGAAAATGCGCGGCCTCAACCGGCGCTCCAATCCATTCTGCGATTTCCCCAATTGCGGGGTCGGGCTGATAGTCAGCAGCTTGCGGTTCTGAGCGCATGCCGCGATAGTGCGGGTTGGCGGCGGTCTGCGCAAGATCGTCCGCGTATGAACTGTTCAAATTCTGTAATTTTTGGTCAATTGGCCATCCATCAAAGGACTTTTGCGTACGCATGGAGAGATCTTATCAAGACCGCTTCTGGACGAGTGCGGATGGGCTAAATCTGCATTTTCGTGATTACCCCGCTGCAAATGAAGCTGGGCAATCAGAATCGAAATTGCCGGTTGTGTGCCTGCATGGCCTAACGCGAAACGCGCGCGATTTTTCTGCGCTTGCGAAACATTTGTCGCGAAACCGCAGAGTCCTGGTTCCGGAAATGCGCGGGCGTGGTCTCAGTGATTATGCTGCCGAATCAGATAGTTATAATCCGGCCCAATATGTCGCGGATGTCGAAAAACTGCTAACCGAAGAAGGGGTAAAGCAATTCATCGCAATTGGCACGTCGATGGGCGGGCTGATGACGATGTTACTTGCCAAAGCGGCGGCCGGCCGAATTGCGGCGGCAGTTATCAACGATATTGGCCCGGCAATTGAGCCTGAGGGTGTCGCGCGGATTGCCAATTATGTTGGCCAGGGCGGCAATTACCCAACCTGGCTCCATGCTGCGCGATCCATGCAAGATGTGCATCACGGGGCGTTTCCTGAATACGGTCTCGATCAGTGGCTCGAAATGGCGAAGCGGACATTGGTTGTAAGCCAAAATGGCCGGATCAATTACGATTATGACATGGCCATTGCAGAGCCATTTAGCCGCCCAAGCGGGGCCGCGCCGCCAGATCTGTGGGATGCGTTCGAAGCTTTGTCCGGCACGCCAATATTGCTGGTGCGCGGGGAATTGTCTGATCTGTTGTCACCCGAAACCGTCAAACGAATGCAAGCGGGCAATCCCAAATTGGAATTGATAACAGTGCCCAAGATGGGTCATGCACCGACTCTCGATGAAACCGCAGTTCGCGAAGCGATCGATACATTGTTGGCACCCATTCCATGAACGCTGAATCAAATTCGGTTGTGCCGCGCATATTGCATTGCCATTCGACATTTTCAGCCGGTGGGAAGGAGCTGCGCAGCGTCCATCTGATGAATGCGTTCGGCGCCAAGTTGAAGCACTCGATTGTGTCTGGAGAGCCCGGTCAAATGGCCGCAAGCCCTTTGATCGCGAAGGGTGTCGCGGTTGATTTTCCGCAAGATTTCCCGAAGCTGCAAGGCTTTCCCTCACCCGGCAGGCTGCTGGCAATAGCGCGCGCAATCCAATCATACGATCTGGTCCTGACTTATAATTGGGGTGCGATGGATGTCGTCATGGCCCGCACTGCGTTCAGCGGTGCCTTTAATCTGCCGCCGCTGATCCATCACGAGGATGGTTTTAATGAGGATGAGGCGCAAAAGCTTAAACGGCGGCGCAATTGGTACCGCATGATCGCACTGGGTCAGGCAGCGGGGCTGATCGTGCCATCTCGCCAACTTGAACAGATTGCGTTGGAGACGTGGGAGCTGCCAACGGACCGCGTTATGCGCATTCCCAATGGGATCGATACGCTTGCATTTGCAAAGAAGCCAAAGCCTGATGCTCTGCGTGTGGTGAAGCACAAGGGCGAACAATGGGTTGGAACATTGGCGGGATTGCGTCCGGTCAAGCAATTACCGCTTTTGGTTCGCGCTTTCGCTCAGCTACCGAAAAATTGGCAGCTTGTAATTTTGGGTGAGGGACCTGACGAAGAGGCCATTCGCGAAGCCGCCGATGCGCTCGAAATTAGCCACCGCGTGCACCTGCCTGGCGCAGTACAAAACCCCGCCGCGGCCATCGGGCTGTTCGATATTTTTGCGCTCTCTTCCAAAAGCGAACAATTCCCGCTTTCAGTGGCGGAGGCGATGGCAGCCGGATTGCCTGTGGCAGCGCCCGATGTTGGTGACGTGCGGCACATGGTCGCAGAAGAGAACCGCCCGTTCATTGCCACTCCAGATTCGGCGAGTGCACTGGCACATATGCTCGAAGAATTGGCCGGCAATCCTGAGCTTAGGCAGGAAATTGGGGAAGCCAACCGGAAAAAGGCAATCGCGCAATTTGATGCTGAAAGAATGATAGCGCGATATCGCGATATCTATTCAAGCGCGCTTGACCGCGAATTTTAGGGTATTTCCGCGCGTATTCCGGTGAAAAAGCCCAACCGCGCTTCACCTGCGGTTAAACTGGGGTAACTCAAGTTTGTGAGAACGGGGTAGAGATAGCATTGCGGTTGCCAGCGTGGCCCACTAAAAGCGCGGCAATCTATTAACCCAATTAGGAAAGGGCCTCTGTGGCGCTCAACCCGACCAATTCAAATTCGGACAAGTCCAAAAAGGATGAAGAGCCCGAAAAGCTCTCCGCTGAGGACGAAGTTGCCCTGCGGGAGATTGATGAGGCTGTTCGGAAGGATGATTTAGATCAGTTCGCGAAGAAATATGGCGCTCTCTTGCTTGGCGGATTGGCGGCCATTCTGCTCGCCTTTGGCGGCTATCTCTATTGGGATGGCCAAAAAGAGGCTGAGCTTGAATTGCAATCTGAGCAGCTGGTTCAGGCCCTCGATCAGGCTGAAGTGGGGAATTTTGCGGCTGCAAGCGAATCCGTGGCGGATGTTGCCGCGAATGCAGATGGCGGGGCAAGGGCGAGCGCGCTGATGCTTCAGGCTGGCGCTGCAATAGAACAAGGCAATCCGGATCAAGCGGTTGAGCTGTATGCGCAGGTCTCAGCAGACGAGAGCGCTCCACCGGCATTGCGCGATTTGGCCACAATTCGTGAGATGGCCACAAATTATGATGATCGCGAGCCTGCTGAGGTGATCGATCGGCTGAGCGCGCTTGCCGTGCCCGGCAATGCTTTTTTCGGGAGCGCTGGCGAATTAACAGCGATGGCGCATCTCAATGCGGGTGAAAACGAACAGGCAGGTACGCTTTTTGCTGCGATTGCAAAGGATGAAGATGTGCCGCAATCTTTGCGCGCACGCGCTCGGCAAATGGCCGGACTGCTTGGAATTGACGCAATTGAGGATCCTGAGCAATTGCTTGAAGACGAGGGGGTCATTCAACCCGATGGTGCCGGAGCAGATGCAGCAGATGCTGCACCTGTTGGCGCTTCGTAATAGGCCTAATTGGACGGAAAATTATGACGTTTGGAAATTCAACCCGGCTGGCATTGCTCGGCGGTACAATGGCGATGGTTCTCACTGGATGCAGTGGGGGCCTGTTCGGCGGCGGTGATTCGAGAGCCACACCGACAGTTGGCAATCGCACCCCGATCCTTTCCAGGATTGAAAGCGGCACCACCGTTGATGAAAGTCTGGCCGAGGTAACTGTTGTGCTGCCTCCTGCACAGGTCAATGCGGCATGGGCGCAAGCGGGTGGATCAGCGAGCAAATCCTATGGCCATCTGGCCCTTCCGGAAGCGCCAACCAGAGCGTGGACCGCCAAAATCGAAGGATCGAATGTTCGCGCGCGTTTGGCGGCCGCTCCTGTAGTCGGCGGCGGGAAGCTGTATGCGGTTGGGTCTGATGGCTCAATTCACAGCTTCGATGCAAAAACCGGGGCAGTGGCCTGGACCATCAATCCAGTGATGGAAGATGATATGCGTCCATCGGCCTTTGGCGGCGGTGTCAGTTATTTCGAAGGCCGTGTTTATGCGACCAATGGGGCTGGCGAAGTTAAAGCGCTGAATGCGGAAACCGGCGAAGAGATATGGAAGGTTCAACCTTCCGGCCCGCTGCGTGGTTCCCCGACAGTTGCTTTCGGGCAAGTCTATGTGATGACGCAAGACAATCAGGTGATCGCGCTTGATTTGAATGACGGCGCATTGTTGTGGCAGGAATCGGGTTCCGCAACGCAAGCTGGCGTGTTTGGTGTTGCAGCTCCATCAGTGGGGCAGGGGACGGTTATCGCTGGTTATTCTAGCGGTGAATTGTCTGCCTATCGCTATGAAAATGGCCGCACATTATGGGCGGATGCGCTCGCCCGGACGAACATTTCAACGCAGGTTGGCTCGCTGACTGACATTGATGCCGATCCGATCATCGATTCTGGCCGCGTTTATGCGCTTGGCCAAGGCGGACGTATGGCGGCCTATGAACTCATCACGGGTCAACGGATTTGGGAGCTTAATCTCGCTGGGATTTCAACGCCGGCGATTGCGGGTGAATGGATTTTCACGCTGACAGATGATGCCCGATTGCTGGCGATTGCTCGCTCCACTGGCCGTGTGCGGTGGATTTCAAGATTGCGCCAATTCCGCGATGAGGAAGACCGCAAAGACCCGATTTTCTGGACTGGACCGGTTTTGGCTGGTGGTCAGCTGTGGGTCGCCAATTCACGCGGCCTGATGTTGCGCATCAGCCCTGGTGAGGGATCTTCGCGCCGTTTCGCTGAGCTTGACGATCCGATCAGTCTGCCTCCGGTGGTCGCTGATAACATGATCTATTTGCTTGATGATGGCGGCAATATTCACGCATGGCGTTAAGCGCCGCTGGGCACGCTGAAATCGGCGCGCATTAACCGTTTCGCTGCGCGCTGTCCGCTGGCGAGACGCAGGCGGCTTTCTATCCGAGGTGTTAACCCTTTCGCGCTAAGGCGAAGGGGTGATGAGCGCGAATGTGCAAAAAGCCGGCGGACTGCCGCCCAGCGATGTTTCGTCAGGCGTAGGTCTGGCGGGGCTGCTGGGTTTGTTTGCGTGGATTCTATTTTGCCGAACTTACCCATTAATATCTGAATTCTTTCAGTTTGCTGGTCCGCGCGAAGTGCTTTCCGGCCCTTATGCTGCGCTTTCGGCCATGCTTTTTACGGCAGGACCGATGGCGATATGGTCAATACTGGTGGACCGGGTTCACAAACGCGAATCCACCGGAATCAACTGGTCAAACCGGCGCGAAATTTCTGAAGTGATCGATATCTCGATCGTCAAAATCGCAGGCCTTTGGGCAACATGGGCGATCATTGCCGGGCTGTATTGCCTCGCCCGTTGGTATTGGAATGGGCAATATCTGTTCGCGATGGAAGTGTTGACCTTCGCAGCAATTCCAATGGTTTTGCTGTCAGTGCCTTATGTGATCTGGCTTGATCGGGTGATGGTCAACCCGCGCGATGGAGCATGGCATTTCGGCGCCATGTTAATCGGCAGGGAAGCCTATGATGGCGAGCAGATCAAGAAGCACTGGCGCGCTTGGATAATCAAAGCGTTCTTTGGCGCATTTATGATTTCAATCCTGCCCGGCGGATGGGTGCAGATCGTTGAGGCAGATGTGACAGAGATAGTTGCAAACCCAGTTGGGCTGGGCCTGTTGCTGATTTCACTGTTGTTTGTGATTGATGTGCAGCTCGGCACGGTTGGCTATCTTTTCACGCTGCGCCCGCTGGATGCGCATATTCGCTCTGGCAATCCGTTTGTCGCGGGCTGGCTTGCGGCGCTTATCTGTTATCCGCCCTTCGTTTGGGGTGTGATCGGCAATGGCGATGTGTTGAGTTACGAGCACAATGTTGCCGGTTGGGGGCATTGGTTTGACGGCAGCCCGGTATTGCTGTGGGTTTGGGCAGCGTGGTTGGTGTTCCTCACAGGGGTTTACGCCTGGGCAACGGTGGCATTTGGCATTCGTTTTTCAAACCTCACCTATCGCGGGGTTTTGACCAATGGCCCGTATCGGTTCACTCGGCATCCCGCCTATCTTTCCAAAAACTTGTTTTGGTGGTGCTCGGTCTTGCCGTTTCTTGTCACCAACGATTCGCTCACCGATGCAATTCGCAACTCGTTTTTCTTGCTCGCGGTGAACGGCATTTACTATTGGCGCGCGCGCACTGAAGAGGCGCACCTGCTGGCTGAAGACCCCAAATATCGCGAATATTATGACTGGATGGAGCAGCACGGCACCATCACAGCGCCGCTCGCCCGCATTACGCGGAAAGTGACCCGGCGCGGTCGGTTGCCGGAAGCGCCTGCGCATCCGGCGGAATAACTGATCACATCAGCGGCTGGCCGTCGCTCGATTCGTATTTCATAGCTTCCGTCACTGTCACATCAAGCGCGGCAATCGCAGCTTGAAACTCCGCCATATGCGGGGTCTGAAAATGCGCAACCAAGGCCGCTTCATCTTGCCACTTCTCAACGATATGCATCGTTCCTGGATCGAGGATGTCGGTTGTGAATGAATAATCGATGCAGCCCGCTTCTGCACGAGAGGCGGCCACCATCGTATCGATTGCAGAACGCGCGCCATCCACCGCGCCTTCGCCCACATTCGCTTTTGCTAGTACAATCAGTATGATTTGATCCTCTCGCCGCAATGGCCCTTAAAAACTGTGTTCATAAACCCGGTTGATATCGCCGCCCCATTCGCCGTGATAGGCATCAAGCAGGCGCTGGGCTGGCACTTTCCCGCTGGCGACAATCTCATCAAGTGGTTCCAAAAACCCGCTTTCATTGTCTCCGCTGGAATTGAGCTGAGCGCGTGCATTTAGCCCTTGCCGAGCGATCGCGAGCACTTCACGCCCCAAATCTTGCATTGTGCCCGTGCCGCCGGGAAGCGCCGTATCGAGCGCGCTTTTGGGGACTTCGTTGCGCAGCCGCTCGCGTTCTTCCATGCTCCAATCTTTGACCAGATCCCAGGCCGCATTCAATGCGCCGTCATCGTAAAGCAATCCGACCCATAGCGCCGGGAGCGCGCAGATCCGGCTCCATGGACCGCCATCGGCGCCGCGCATTTCGAGAAAGCTTTTGAGCCGAACCTCTGGAAACGCGGTTGATAGGTGATCCCACCAATCGCTTTTGCGTGGAAGCTCTCCCGGAAGGGCGGGCAGTTTCCCTTCCAGAAAATCACGAAAGCTTTGGCCTGCGGCATCAATATATTTCCCGTCGCGAAACACGAAATACATCGGCACGTCGAGCATGTAGTCGACCCAGCGTTCGTATCCGAAACCATCTTCAAACACGAAGGGCAACATTCCGGTGCGATGCGGATCAGTGTCTGACCAGATATGGCTGCGATAGGACAGGAGGCCGTTTGGTTTGCCTTCAGTAAATGGCGAATTGGCGAACAAGGCCGTGGCCAGAGGTTGCAGCGCCAAACCAACGCGGAATTTCTGCGCCATGTCCTGTTCGGATGAATAATCCAGATTGACCTGAATGGTGCAGGTCCGCAGCATCATATCGAGGCCCAGATTGCCGACACGCGGCATGTGCCGCATCATGATTTCATAGCGGCCTTTGGGCATAACGGGCAGCTCTTCACGGGTCTTGTCGGGCCACATGCCTAAACCCAAAAAGCCCACGTCGCAGCGTTCGCCAATGGCCTTGACCTGATCCAGATGGCGGCCGGTTTCCGCGCAAGTTTGATGCAAGTTCGTGAGCGGAGCACCTGAAAGCTCGAGCTGCCCGGCTGGTTCCAGACTGACCGCGCCATCATCACCGCTCAAAGCGATAACTTTGCCGTTCTCCTCAACCGGGCTCCAGCCGAACTCCTGCATTTTCATCAGCATGTCGCGGATGCCGCAGGGTTCCTCGTAACTGGGTGCGCGAAAACCATCGGTCTTGTAGACAAGCTTTTCGTGTTCGGTGCCAATGCGCCAATTTTGCTGGGGCTTTTCACCTTTCAACATTGGCGCGACCAATTGTTCGCGGTTCTCAATTGAAGGATCGTCATTGGAAGACGTGTCACGCGTGCTCATTGGGTTGCCTTAGGAAACCGAATTGCTGCTGCAAAGTGAAAACTGCACGATCATACAATCGGTCATCCTTGATCGGTCCAATCGCCGCAACTCGCCATCCAAATCGAAAGGGCTGCGAATGCCGCCGTTTCCCCGCGCAATATGCGTGGGCCAAGGCTGATTGGATGCGCGTTTGGTTGCGCGCGGATCAACGCACGTTCTTCCTCGTCAAACCCGCCTTCGGGCCCGATTAAGATTGCGGCCGGCGCTTGTTGTTTTGCAAATGCCGCGGCCGCCGATTGTGTCTCGTCAACGATTGCCTGCTCATCGGCGAAAAACAACGCTCGATCTACCGGGCAATCCCGCAGCAGGGCCGCCAATTTCTTGGGTGCGGCGAGGTCTGGCAGCGCTGTCCGCGCGCATTGTTCTGCCGCTTCTATGGTAAGCGACTTCGCTCGCTCGAGATTGAGCTTGTCCGCGACACAGCGCCGGGTGAGCACGGGCTGTATTCGCGCCGCGCCCAGCTCGGTCGCCTTTTCCAACACAAGATCAAAACGGTCTTTTTTCAGCAAGGCTGGGCAAAGCCACAGGTCGGGGACCTCTTCGCGAGGCCGCAATTGTTCGGTCAATTCTACGCTTACGGCGCGCTTATCAGCCTCAGTGACTTTCGCAGCCCATTCGCCTGTGATGTTGTCGCAAAAAATAACTGTGTCGCCCGGGGCAATGCGCATCACGCGCGCAAGGTAATGCGCCTGATTACCGTCCACCGTGATCGCTTCGCCCGGGCGGAGTTCGCGCTCAACAAACAAGCGCGGCGCGCTGCGCGGGGGCCAATTGGGTGTCGCTGCCATGCCGCGGGTATTAGACGAGCGAACCGCGGGCCGCTAGAGATTTGGGCATGACAGTGAAGACGATTCAATATCCGACCGGGCAGTGTTTGCCGGGCTGGGCCTATGCTGGCCCAGCTGGAGAACTGCTGAACGATGAATAAGATGATTGTCCCTGATAGCGAGCACCGCGGATTGGTGGCGCATTTGCCGCAATTCCCGCGTGATTTGGCGCAGCTTGCCCGTTTCGACCGGCCGATTGGCTGGTGGCTGCTGTTTTGGCCCTGCGCGTTCGGAGTGTGGTTGACCGGCGCAGGCGCGCGATGGGCGCTGCTTGGCTGGCTGTTGCTTGGGGCAATTGCGATGCGCGGTGCGGGCTGTGTGTACAATGACATCGTCGATGCTGATCTTGATCGGCAGGTTGCGCGTACCGCCGTGCGGCCAATCGCCAGTGGGCGTGTGTCCAAACGCGCGGGTTGGGCATGGCTGTTGGCGCTTTGTCTCATTGGTCTGATTGTCCTGCTGCAATTGCGTCTTGAAGCTCAGTTAATTGCGCTGGGCAGCCTCGCATTGGTTGCTGCCTATCCCTTTATGAAGCGCCTGACATGGTGGCCACAGGCATGGCTTGGCGTGGTCTTCAGCTGGGGCTTGTTGGTTGGATGGTCTCATTTGCGGTTTGACAATTGGGATGCGCTGGCCGCGATCTATGCCGGCTGTATCGCTTGGGTGATCGGCTATGACACGATCTATGCGGTGCAAGATCGAGAGGATGATGCGCTGGTCGGGATCCGATCATCTGCGCTTAAAATGGGTGCCAAAGTTCGCGGCGGAGTGGCCGGTTTCTACGGTGCTTGCATTGCGCTATGGGCGCTGGGTTTCTGGCTTTACCGGCCCGATTGGATTGCCTTGCTCACCTTGGCACCAGTGGCGCTGCATTTGGCTTGGCAGGTCACCACGCTTGATCCCGATGACCCTGAAAACCCGCTCGCCCGGTTCCGCTCGAACCGTTGGGCGGGCGCGCTGATGGCGGCAGCCTGCTACATTGTCGGGAATGCGTGATGTGCAACCTTTACCGCATGACCAAAGCCAAGGCGGAAATCGCCCATTGGTTTGACGCGATAGAGGCACTTGGCGGGGCCAATTTCGGCGACGAGGTTTATCCCGGCTATCCGGGCGCGGTGGTTGCTCAAGGCAAAGTGCAGCAAATGAATTGGGGCTTCCCCTTGGTGATGAAGGGCAAAAACGGTCAGGCTTTGAAGCCCAAGCCAGTCAACAATGCCCGCACGGACAAACTCGATAGCGGTTTTTGGCGGCAATCATTTATGCAGCGTCGCTGCCTTATCCCGATATCAGCCTGGGCCGAGGCGCAGGGGCAAAAAGGCGCGATGACGCGGACTTGGCTGTCTCTGCCCGATGATAGCTTGTTTGCCTGCGCCGGTATTTGGCGAAGCTGCGATGAGTGGGGCGATTGCTACTCCATGGTGATGACGGGCAGCACCGGTTCGGCCGCGCAAGAAATTCACAGCCGTATGCCAGTGCTGCTCCGCCCAGAAGATTATACCCGTTGGATCAGAGGTGCACCGGACGAAGCGTTGGAGCTGTGCCGAGCATGGCCCGGAGATTTGCAGATCAATCGGACCGAAGAGGGGTGGGTTCGAGGATCGGCCCCACCGGCGCAATCGCAGCTCTTTTGATTGGAAGGCGGCTCGGGCGCGAACAATGGCTGACGCGGCATAATCTCGTTCATGCTGCATCTCCGGTATAGCTTACCACTTCAAACTCAATTCCATCCCAATCGAAAAAGTAGAAGCGCTTTCCCGGATCATAATCATCATGGCCAAAGGGTTTTAGGCCACATTTGACCACCACCTTTTCGGCTGCATTCAGATCATTCACGAGCAAGCCGATATGGTTGAGCGGTCGCCCTTTGCTGTATTTGCCGGTCACATGATCGCCGGTGTAAAGCGCAAGATAGGTCGTTTCGTCACCAACATGGATGGTCCAACCGTGTTTTTGACTCGGGCCCCTCCAGCGCTCATGCCAACCGAGCAATTGCTTGAACAAATCCGCGCTGCGATCGGGATCTGTCACAGATAAGTTGGCGTGTTCGATTTGTCCTATTGGCATGATAGCCTCCTTTGCGGATGCGCGATTTGCATCAAATTTGTTACAATGGGTGATTTTGAAACAGGCTCGTTTTGCCCATCTCGAATCACCGAACTTCACAATTCTGCAACCTCAAGTTAAGTTGAGGTCAAGATATTTTTTAAGAGGCTAAGAATGACAATTCGATTGCGCAAAACCGATCTAATCTCAATTGGAGAGATGGCGCGCCGAACGGGCCTGTCTGTTTCTGCGATCCGATTTTATGAAGAGAAGGGCTTGGTTGAACCGATCCGCAGCAGCGGCAATCAGCGCCGCTTTTTGCGTTCTGATATTCGCCGCTTGAGCTTTATCTTGATCGCGCAGCAGCTTGGCCTGGCACTTACCGAAATCGAACAACAGCTGGCGAAGTTGCCAATGGGACGTACACCCAATGCGCGCGATTGGAACGCGATCAGCAAATCCATTCGCGCAGCTTTGGACACAAAGATCGCGCAATTGGAACGGACGCGGGACACGCTCGATGGATGTATTGGTTGCGGCTGTCTGAGCCTGAAGAAGTGCCAGCTTTATAACAGCCAAGATCGGCTAGCTGCGAAAGGGGCTGGGCCGCAAAACGTGCTTGGCTAAACTGTTAGAATTCCGGCCCAAGATCAGGATCAAGATCGCGCGGCCGGGCGAAATGCACCAATGTTGCGCATCCCGTGCGCAGCTGCGACCAATCATCGATGGCACATTCAAACACTGCAAAGGCAGCGGTCGGAAATTTGTGCACCGCTTCATCAAACAGGGCGTTTTCTTTGGCCGGGGAAACCAGTTCCAGCAGCGTATCATGCAGGCCGGGATTATGTCCGGTTATAAGCACAGTATCGGCTGTGCCAGCGTGATCTTGCACAACCTCAAGAATCGACTCTGAACTGGCAAGATAAAGCCGCTGATCAAAGATGGGGGAGAGCTTGGGAAGCGCAACCTCGATTGTGCGTTGAACCCGTTCGGCTGGGCTGGCGATCAATTTGTCCCAGCTTATCCCATGGTCATGGATGTGTTGCCCGATCACGCTTGCACCCTTGCGCCCGCGATCATTCAACCCGCGATCGAAATCACGTTTTGCGCTGTCATCCCAATCAGATTTGGCGTGTCGCAAAAGACCGAGAATTTTCACGAGCGATACCATCTCCAAAGCGTAGAATCTGCGCATCTATCCAGTGCGCAAACCTCTCTGAACACCGGATATTGCAATCTGTAAAGCAAATGCGGCAGCCTCGTGACGGAATTCGCCAAGAGACTGCCGCCGAGCCAGCAAGAGGAGTTAGCCGGCCGTTGGAGATCAATTGTGTGTCGAGCCTTGGCTAGAAGGCGCCAAGTTCTACTGCGCTAAGCGGACCGCCGAGAGTTACGGCGGCAGAAAACAGCGCCATAGTTATCACCGATGCCTTCTCCGCGCTTGATCCAGGGATCCGTGCCAATTTGGAGCCGGTGCCTTTGCTCTCCCGGAAAATTCGCAAAGGAAATGGCAAACGAATTGGTAGAGCGTTGGCGCGGAATTCTTCTTTGTAGCGGGGGTGCTCGGTTCCCATCCATTTGTCCCACCAAGTGAAGTAGAGGCCAAAATTGTGACGTCCTTCGCTGTGGTGCAGATCATGATGCGTGGTTGTGTTCCACCAGCTGAAAAACCGATTGTCGACCCAGCCAGCAGGATAGATTTCATGGCCCGCATGGCCGATCACATTGCGTAGGATCATATGCCAGAGGAACAGGAAGATCGCGAACCCAGCATAAGCGATCCCAAACAAGCTGGTGGTTAGCAGGAACAAGGGGACAAAGACCGCCTCCAACGCCGCTTCTGCGCTGGAGAAACTGTATGCAGCCCACGGAGTTGGCGTGCGTGATTTGTGATGATGCAGATGCGTCGCGCGGAACAATTTCTTGTGATGGATCGCCCGGTGCATCCAGTAAAAATAGGCATCATGGACGAGCACCATCAGCACGGTCTGCCAAATCAACGTGAAAAGTGTGAAGGCTTCGAGTTTTAGCTCGATCACTCCCAATTCACGCCCGGCGAGCGTCAGCAATGTGGTGACCGCAAAAACCAAAACGGTGCGCAGGGAGGATAAAACCTCGCGAGCATAATCTTGGCGAGCAGCTTTGCGCTCTTGAATTTTGCGCCGACCAGCCCAGCCGCGAAAAATAAGCAGCAAGGCTGTCATAAATCCGGCTGCGATCAGATAGCGACCGAGATCGAAATAGATCACATTCGCGAAATGATTGGTGAGCATTGTCACCACATCTGAAGTTGCACCGTCATTCACAGCTTATTCTCCTGCCGAATTGCAGATACTGTATGGATGAAGGCGACAGGCAAAGCTCCGCAGTGGCGAAAAATGCTGGTCGTTTTTGGATTTGCACGGCCTATTTCAGTTTTGACCGGGGTTGAATCAGGTGTCGCCGTTGATAGACAAACGTCTGAAATCACTAGGGGTTGTGCCAGTTTGTGCGCGAAAAGCCCGGTTGAAAGTCGGCAATGAATTGTATCCCAAATCCATTGCGATTGTCAGGACTGGTAGGTCCACAACCTCTCGGTCGCTGAGCATTTGCTTCGCCTCAGCGATGCGATGGCGATTCAGAAAGGCAGAGAAATTCCGATATCCCAACCGCTGATTGATCAATGCGCGCAGGCGATGTTCGGGCGTTTCCAATCGATCGGCCAACCGCGCAATAGTCAACCCCTGTTCGCGAAAGGCTCCATCCGCCATCGCCGCAGTCAGCTTTTCATGCAGCACAGTTTCAGATGGGTTGAGGTTAAGCGGTTCGGCATCATCGCGCGTTGCATCTTGGGTCGATTCGACCAGCAATTCTGGATCGGTCCGCAACAGTGCCAATCCCGCGAATAAGATTAGGATTAAGATCAGCAGCGAATTGATCAGCTGCGCCAAGGGAAAAGATTGGGTCACCCCAGCGATCATTTCAAAGATCAGTATCCCGCCCGCCTGCGCAGCCACCAATAATGGCAACCACAGTCGAATAACCCTGCGCTGTTCAACCAAATCATCGTCTCGGTCGAGAAAGGCAACTCTGACAAGGTCGACTATCAACGCCAACCCTACCAGGTGGACGACATAAAATGCGGCAAGTCTGGGAGTTTCGAAGAAATTTCCAGCGAACCACGCGACTAGCAGTACCGCTGCCGCTCCCAGAATGACTCGCCGCGGTGGCTCGCGCTCAAACAATCGTCGCGCAAACAGCCAGATCCAAAACGGCACCGACAAGGCGGCAAGATCAACGGCGGTGTCGGCCACTCCAAATGACAATTCCATCGAAGTCATCAAAGGAGAGGAATTGAGCAGATAAGCGATCGTGCCAATGATCATGGCGATCAAAGGCAGTTTGACTGCGCGGCGAATTTCGCCCGCGACGAGCAGCGCAAGCAGCATCGAACCTGCGCCAATTGCGATCATCCGGGTGAGAAAAACCCATTCATCCATCATGGCGATGCTTTTGCCTTGTCAGACGCAGTTTTGCCAGCAGCTTCATCGGTCCCTGTCATGCTTCCGGCGATCCGTTCCAGCGCCTCGTCTAATGTCAGCCGGGTAACCGGAGTGCCCTCTGGAAACGCGCTCAGCAGGCGGGTTGGGAAGGCGGCGGAGAGGACCACGAAATGCCCGGCATCATCCTTGTTACGGATCAACCGGCCAAACCCTTGCGCCAGGCGCGATCGGATAATGCGATCATCATACTGGCCAGCGCTGCCGTTTGCGCTGACATTCGCACTGGCCGCCGCGCGCCGTGCCTTGTGAAGAATATCAGGACGGGGCCAGGGTACTTGTTCGAGAACCACGCAACGCAGACTTTGGCCCGGCACATCCACCCCATCGCGCAGGGCGTTGGTCCCCAATAACGAGGCACGCGGATCATCGCGGAAAATATCTACCAAAGTACCGGTGTCGATCGGATCGACATGTTGCGCGAACAGCGGCAGGCCCGCCCGGGCCAGGCGATCCGCAATCCGCCCATGCACCGCGCGCAAACGGCGGATCGCGGTGAACAGTCCCAGCACCCCTCCGTCACTCGCTTCGATCAGTTTGGCATAAGCCCCGGCGAGGGCCGGTAGATCGCCCTTCTTGATGTCGGTAACGATCAAAACTTCCGCGCGCTCTGCATAATCAAACGGGCTTTGCGCCTCTGACAACAAAGGTTGGCTTTCAATATGTGCCGCCCCTGATCGGGTGAGCGCCGATGACCACGGATCACAGTCTGTTTCGTCGATCCGGTCTGTCAGTGTGGCACTGGTAAGCATCACGCCGTGCGCTGGCTCGATAACGGTTTTGGCGAAAGGTTTCATCGGATCGAGCCAACGGCGATGAATGCCAACGTCAAATTCTCTTGCATCGCTGCGTTCCACGCTCAGCCAGTCGACAAATTCGGGGTCAGCGGGTCCGCCCAGACGTGCTAACAGAGCTTCCCAAGCAGCAAGCAGATCGACCCGCCATGACAGCGCCATTCGCGCGCCCTCAATCCGTTGCCGCCCTTGGCCATCAAGCCAGTCGGGCGGATCGGCGATGATCGTTTCAAGCCGCATTCCCAGTTTGATAAGTGGGCTTCTGATGGCCGCCAATGCTTCTCCTGCCGATCCGGCAGCTTCGATCAATTCTCCAGGGAGGCCCGAAGCCTCGGTTTCAATGCCATATCCGGCGTCCACTCCGCCGCTTTCGTCTCTGGCATAAGTTGCGCTGCGCACCTGCGCGAGTAGCGCCTCAAGCCGTCCAGATGGTTCGCCCTCCGCGACGCGTTGCAGCCATCCTTCGGCAGGAAGCGCCTGCGCTGCCTCAATCGCGTCCTCAATCGCCTCACCGCCAATGTCATCATAGCTTGCGATGTCAGCCAGCCGAGCGGCAAGGCCGCGCCTTCGGCCGCGTGAATTGCGTTCTGGCCCCAATATCCAGCGTCGCAGCTCAATCGTTTCCTGGCCGCATAAAACAGCCGAAAAAGTCGAATCCGCCGCATCGAAAACGTGGTGTCCTTCATCAAATATAATGCGAGTGGGTTGCTGCGCATGGTCGCGGCCACGCGCGGCGTTGACCATCACCAATGCGTGATTGGCGATCACCAAATCGGCCTGCGCACTGTTGCGAGCAGCGCGTTCGATGAAGCATTTGCGATAATGCGGGCAGCCAGCGTAAACGCATTCACCGCGCTGATCGGTCAGGGCGGCAATGCCGCGTTTTCGAAAAAGCGTGCCGAGCCAACCAGGTAGATCGCCGCCGACCATATCACCATCTTGGGTGAAAGCGGCCCACCGCGCGACCAATTGCGCCAGGATTGCGGGTCTGCCTGCGAAACCGCCCTGAAGTGCATCTTCGAGATTGAGCAGGCAAAGATAATTCTCCCGCCCTTTTCGCACGACCACTGGCGGCGATCCATCTTCGCGCATTGCATTCCAGGCGCGCGCGCTTTCGCTGCGCAATTGCCGTTGGAGGTTCTTGGTGAAGGTGGAGACCCAAACCGTGCCGCCCGCAGCGCCAGACCAAAGCGAGGCAGGGGCAAGGTAGCCCAGCGTCTTGCCGATCCCGGTGCCCGCTTGCGCCAGTGCGAAATGCGGCAATTCGCGCTTGTCACGCGGGGCAAATATGCGTGCCGCATCCACGGCATAGTCTTGTTGGCCCTCACGCTTTTCAGACCCTTCTCCAGTCAGCTGATCAAGCTGATCCAAAACAGCGCTTTCTGGCAAATCAATCTGGCGCGGCGGCGCACGTTCGGCCGCCTCTTCCCATTCGGGCAGTTTGGAGAAAATCCACTTTTCAGCCCGCTGCGGACGGGCAAGGTGCGGCTTGAGAATTCCGGCCCAGGGCCAGCGCAGTTTCTCCATGCTTTGCAGCACGCTCCACGCGCCTTCGCGCTCTGCCCAGTCTTCACTTTCGCAATGGGCGATCAATGCGCCAGCCGCCGATTGCAGGAATGCGGGTACACCCTCATCACCGGAAGGCTCATCGATGCCTAAGGCTTGAGACAGGCCTCGTGGGGTCGGCACGCAAAATCTCGCAGGATGGACAAATGCAAACAGTTCCAGAATGTCGAGCCCGGACAGGTCTGGATAACCCAATCGATTGGCGACCAGCGGCGCGTTGAGCAGCAAAACCGGCGTATCGGCGGCGGCCATGATTGCATCGCCTTTGGACACCGCACCTGTTTGGCCATCTGACTGCCTCAGCCAATTGCCAGAATGGCTTGCATGAAAGGCTGTTAAAGCAAGCGCGGAGGGGGCGTTGGTGCTCACCGCTCTTGGATGTGCGCGCGCGAACTAAAAGTAAACTTGGCTCGCGCGACTCACCACAGTTTTGGGCTACGGAGGTCGAAATTGGATTTGGGAAATGCGGAAAATTGGGGGTGACATGTGCAAATCCTGCCACCCCCGTTTCCGACCTTCGAAACCAAAGGAGGGATAAGAGCCCTGACTATAAGAGTTCTGACTATAAGAGTTCTGGCTAAAAGCTCTTTTGAATGCCTGCAGTTAGAGAAAAATCGCGGGGTTAATTGCAGGCACGACAAGCTGGTTTGCTGCGTCGCTCTTTTTGTCATGCTCGCGCGAGAAATGAGCCACTTGCTCGCCTTCTTGCTTGAACTTGCCAGCATCATCAGCAAAAGCGCGAAGCATGGATACCGTTATGACCGACAATGCACTGCAAGACGCAGCCCGATCCTCGAAGGCTTGGCCCTTCCAAGAGGCACAGCGGCTGTTGAAACGTTATCCTGATGGCGTGCGTGCCGATGGTTCGCCGGTTTTGTTTGAAACTGGCTATGGCCCATCAGGCCTGCCGCATATTGGCACATTTCAAGAGGTGCTGCGCACCACCTTTGTCCGCCGCGCATTTGAGGCGATGACGGGGGCCACGACGCGGCTCATCGCGTTTTCGGATGATATGGACGGCCTGCGCAAGGTGCCTGAAAACCTGCCGAACCAGGCGATGCTGCTTGAAAATTTGAACAAGCCGCTTTCCCGCATCCCTGATCCGTTCGAAAAGTATGAAAGTTTTGCGCATCATAACAATGCGATGTTGCGCGAATTTCTTGATCGGTTCGGGTTCCAATATGAATTCGTCGCCGCCAGCGATCGCTACAACACCGGCGAATTTGATGATGCGCTCAAGAACGTGCTGCGCAACAATCAGGCGATCCTAGACATTATGCTGCCCACTCTTCGGGCTGAACGCGCCGCAACCTATTCTCCGATCATGCCGATCAGCCCGCAGACTGGCCATGTCCTTCAGGTGCCAGTTGAAATTGTCGATGCCGATGCCGGTTTGATCCGTTTTACCGATGATGATGGCAGCGTGATTGAGCAAACGGCGCTGGGCGGCATGGCAAAGCTGCAATGGAAAGTGGACTTCGCGATGCGCTGGGTCGCGCTTGGCGTGGATTACGAAATGTACGGCAAAGATTTGACCGACACTGGTGTCCAGTCGGGCAAAATTGCGAAAGTGTTGGGCGGACGCAAACCAGAAGGGTTGGTTTACGAGTTGTTCCTGGATGCCAATGGCGAAAAAATTTCAAAGTCGAAGGGCAATGGCCTGTCGATTGAGGATTGGCTCACTTATGGATCAGAAGAAAGCCTAGGCTTTTACATCTTCCCAAATCCCAAGAGTGCCAAGCAATTGCATGTCGGCGTGATCCCGCGCGCAGTTGATGATTATTGGCAATTTCGAGAGCGCTTGTCGGATCAACCGCTCGACAAACAGCTGGGCAATCCCGCGTGGCATTTGCTGCGCGCCAACACTGCGGGCGACGTTGATGCGGCGCCAGGGGCAGGGGATCGCCTGCCAGTCACATATGGCTTGTTGCTCAATCTCGCGAGTGTCCTGGGCACTGAGGCGACGGCAGAAAATCTCGCCGAATATGTCGACAATTATCTCGGCGAGGCGACCTCGAACCCCTATCTTGATCGGCTGATTGATTGCGCAGTTGCATATACCCGCGATTTTATCGTGCCGACTTTGAAAAAGCGCGCACCATCGGCGATTGAGGCTGGGGCCTTGCGCGCCTTGGATCAAGCGCTTGCCGGCGCGGATGAAGGTATGTCTGCGCAGGATTTGCAGACGATTGTTTATGAAATTGGCAAGGACGAGACGCACGGTTTTGAAAATCTGCGCGATTGGTTCCGCGCGCTCTATGAAACGCTTCTCGGCAGCGAACAAGGGCCAAGAATGGGCAGTTTTATCGCGCTTTATGGGATTGGAAACAGTCGCAGATTGATCGCAGAAGCCCTTGAAAGGGAATAGATTTTGCGATCCATTATGACTCTGTTGAAATGTCGTTTTCGCTGATCAATTCACGATTGCATTAAGACCACTTCCTGGTGCGATACCATTTCGTGATGACATATTTGGAACCCTTCACCACTGGGGTTCCGGCGTGAATGGTTCCTTCGTTTGGGGTGCCATCGGGAAGGGCATTGTTCCATAGCAACAGCACACCCGGTTTCGGTTCGATCTTGATCCCGATATCGGTAAAATGGGTTTCGCCACCTTCTTCAACATTGTTGAGAAAGGCCATAGCGGTCCAGCATCGCTGGCCGCCTCGTTTGCGTTCCAGCTGCCAGTATTTTTCGGTCGTGTAAAACCAATCATTGTGCGGCTTAAACTGTTGACCAGGCAGGTAACGTTGTCCTTGGATCGCCTCTCCTGTGCCAGGTTTTAGCCCGAGCAAATCATCGATCCGGCGTGAAATTCCGCGCACAAAGCTGTCTCCTGGATCCAAATCACCGGAATAGCTGGTGCGAAATCCGCTCGAATAATCTTGTTCGTGCAAGGAGGATGGCTTGGCGACCATATCGATCATCAGGCACAGCCGCTGGCATTCGGCCTGAGTTAGGAAATCACCAACCGCAAAAAGCTCCGCCTTGTCCGTTTCAACTTGGTAGGCGCCTTCATCGGCAATCAGGCGCTCACGCACTGATTTTCCAATCCGTTTGAGCGCATCTTGATCGGGAACAGTAGCTGTCTTGGACATCGAATCGCGAATCCTGAGAATTGCTTGAGCGCGTTTTTTGGCAGCGCTTTTGCAATTAAGAAACCCCCGCCTGCAGCTGTGCAAACGGGGGCAACTTCGATCGGTTAGTTTTGTGCTTAGTAGAAGAAGTCGTGAATTACATCGACCACTTCGCCGGTATATGTGTTCACCAAAACCACATCGTCATAATAACGGACCCAGCGATAGGGACCATACACAGCCGGGAGGCGGAAGCGGTATGGATCGTTGATGAAATACCGTGATGAGAAGAACAGGCTATCCAAGAAGAAGCCAACGCTCAGTCTGCTGTAACGATGCGAACGGAACGGTGAGTAATACCGGCCTAGGCTGAAAAGCCCTCTGTTTGACCGGCGATAGCCGTACCAATTGTAGCGATTGTTATTCCGCCAGCCGCGGTTCCAGCTTCTGCCGTTGAATGAACGGCGGCTATTGCGGAAATTGCGGTTGCTGCGGAAGTTGCGATTGCTCCGAACATTCCGATTGCTCCGAACATTCCGATTGCTGCGCGCGTCGCGCCGGCTTGAGGTCCTGCGACCATCACGGAATGAGCGGTTGCTGTTGGAAAAGTTCTGGCTGCGGCGGTTGCTCGTCGTGCGCCGATCACGCCGTCCTTCATTGCGAACGTTTGACGTCCGTGTTTGGCTGCGCGTCTGATTGCGCGAGCTGACATTGCGACTGCTCGTCTGCCGCTGTGAACGGCGAGTTGAGCGATTGTCTGAACGGGTGGTTTGGCGCGTGGCCTGCCGGTTACTGCGGTTGCTAGAACGCGCTTCTTGCCGGTTGCTGCGCCGGTTGGAGCGCGCCTCTTGGCGGTTGCTGCTGCGATTTGAACGTGTGCTCTGGCGATTGCTGCTACGATTTGAACGCGTGCTCTGGCGGTTGCTAAGACGAGCTTGTTGCTGCGCCCCGCGATTTTCGAAGCCGCGACTTTGCGCCTCGGCTTCGGATGGTAGAGCGGTCGCGGCCATCGCTATGGCGAGGGCGGAGAGCGCAGAACCCTTTAAAAACTGGGTAATGGACATGTAAGCCTCCAATTGAGCCGCCCCACCACAAACGACCTGAGTTGATATGGTGCTTATACGGATGATTCGCTGTCGCCAAACTTAACCACTCGTTTAGGGTTACGTTCAGGTTCAAGAACCTTTAACTGAACAAGATAGGCATTGACGCGCGGCCCAGTCTCGTCGCAACGGCAAGCATGTTTGAAACACTCGATGATGTACTAGCCGATATGGCGCAGCGTTTGGAAGGCGCGGCGACGAACCGAAAATGCCCGATGCATATGCCGGTGGTGGTGACCAGCAATGTTGATGCACGAACTATGGTTTTGCGCGCGTTCGATGGCCAAGATTGGAGTGTGCGCTTTCACACCGACATGCGCTCGCCAAAGGTGGCAGCGATTGCCGCCGATCCGCGAATGGCGGTGCTCCTCTATGATCATCCCGGCAAGGTCCAGATAAGAGTGCGGGGGCGCGGAGAGATTATCAGCACTGGCGATATTGCGGAGCGCGCATGGGTCAGCAGCGATAACTTTGCCCGGCGCTGTTACTTGGGCGACAGCCCCGGTGCGATAAGCGATCGAGCCACCAGCGGTCTTCCTGCTGAATTTGAAGGGATCAAACCCAGCGATGATGATTTGGTGCCTGCGCGCCAGAATTTCGCAGCCTTGCAGATCACGCTAACCAGTTTGGATTGGCAATATCTCGCCCAATCCGGCCATATGCGGGCACAGTTTGATCGCGATGGTGATATTTGGTCTGGGCGCTGGGTGGCGCCGTGAATTAGGCTGAAAAGCCTGCCCTTGCTGGCCGGTCTGAATTTGCGAGCAACGTTTCGTCTTGCGCGTCAGCTAAGAATTCCTCAGCGTCTGCGCAAACCACGCAGTTCCTGTCTTTCTGCTTGGCAGAATAAAGCGCTTTGTCGGTTCTGGCGAACAGCGAACGATAATCCTCGTTCCCATTGCGAACGGCCACGCCAAAACTGGCGGTCAATCGAACATCTAGCCGATCCTGATCGATCTCTAGCAATGTCGTGCTGACCCGCAGGCGCTCTGCGAGGCGCGTAACGATGGTCGCATCAGCATCCCAAACAAGGACGCAAAATTCCTCGCCGCCGATCCGCCCAGCAATGTCGCAGTCTCTTGTCATGCGCGATAGCATCCCGCCAAATTCGCGGATTGCGCGATCGCCGACTTGATGCCCCCAGATGTCATTCACCTGTTTGAAGTGATCCAAATCGCCAATCACCAGTGCGACCGGCACATTGTTTGTCGCCGCGTCGGCGAGTTTTTCCCTGACTTGCTGTTCGAATTGGCCGCGCAGCAACAGACCAGACAGATCATCAAAGGCGGTCTTGCGCTGTACCGCGACAAATTGATCTTTCACGCTGGCGGCGACTTGGACAAAACCGAACATAACCGATCCGATCGAAAGCATGCCAAGCAGCATGGTGTAGTAGACCGAATCCTTGAATGTGTTGCCGGTGATCTCAGTGTCGAACATCATCGTTATAGGTGGCCGGACAAAGAACTGTGCTGTCACAATCACCAGAATCCATGCCAATGCCTTGTCGATTGGATCAGGTTGTTCCCTTTGCATGATCAGTTGGATGCACATCAAAAACACCGTCCCGCAGGCGATATTTATGAGATACAGATCAGCAATGACAGTTCCTCCGCCCAGCTGAGATATGGCGAGGCAGACCGCACAGCACATCGCTATGATGAGCCACGGCACAACCGGTTGCTTGATCGAAAGGCGTTCTAGGTTTGCCCAAGAAATATGGATCGCTGAGAGGATGAATAGGAGGCTCGTGATCGGCAGGTGCGCGCGGCCAAATTCAACTGGGCTGAATTCGGAAATGGTAACGCCTATTCCCATCAGCAGCCAGCCGACGGACAGCGCCAGATTTTCTTTGCGCTCACGATCCCGCTGCCACAAAATCGCGAATGTCCCCGCGAGAATGGCCACCATGATTGGTGTGAACAACAGGAATATTAGCTCGCGCACTCGCAAACTCCGATCAAACTAAGTGTTTGCCCCTAGAGCAAGAGAGTTAACACTGTGTTTGGAACGATCTGAGCAGCGGTAAAAATGCCTATCTTGTCAACTTTTTATACGCGAGCCGCGTTGGTCGATCGGCTGCATCACCCAGGCGGCGGCGCTTATCTTCCTCGTAAGCTTCAAAATTGCCTTCAAACCATTCGACATGGCTGTTGCCCTCAAAGGCGAGAATGTGCGTTGCCAAGCGATCCAGGAAGAAGCGATCGTGCGAGATCACCACGGCGCAACCGGCGAAGTTTTCGATTGCATCTTCGAGCGCGCCAAGTGTCTCGACATCAAGATCATTGGTCGGCTCATCAAGCAGCAAGACATTGCCGCCTTGCTTAAGCATTTTGGCCATATGCACGCGGTTGCGCTCTCCGCCCGATAGCTTGCCAACGTTTTTCTGCTGGTCGCTGCCTTTGAAGTTGAACGCGCCGACATATGCTCTGGTCGACGTGTCGTGACCGTTCACTTGCATGTAATCGAGACCGTCTGAGATCTCTTCCCAGACATTGTTCGAAGCGGTCAGATCATCGCGGCTTTGATCAACATAGCCAAGATGCACCGTATCCCCGACTTCAAGAGTGCCATTGTCGGGCGTTTCCTGACCGGTGATGATCTTAAACAATGTCGATTTGCCGGCACCATTGGGGCCAATCACGCCAACAATGCCGCCTGGTGGGAGCATAAAAGAGAGGTCTTCAAACAGCAGCTTATCGCCATAAGCCTTGGAGATGTTCTTGGCTTCGATAACTTTGCCGCCCAGCCGCTCGGGCACTTGGATCACAATTTGTGCCTTGCCCGGTTTGCGATCGGCTTGCGATTCCTGAAGCTGTTCAAATTTGCGGATCCGCGCCTTGGATTTGGTTTGGCGTGCGCTGGGGGTCTGCTTAATCCATTCAAGCTCGCGGCTTAGCGTCTTTTGGCGACCAGATTCTTCGCGGCTTTCTTGGTCAAGGCGCTTGGCCTTCTTCTCAAGATAGGTCGAATAATTGCCTTCGTAAGGGTAGTAAGATCCCCGATCCAATTCGAGGATCCATTCAACCACATTGTCCAAGAAGTAGCGATCGTGCGTGATCATCAGCACGGCGCCAGCATATTCTTTGAGGTGGTTTTCCAGCCATTCGACGCTTTCCGCATCGAGGTGGTTGGTTGGCTCATCGAGCAGCAAGATTGATGGTTTCTGGATGAGTAGGCGGGTGAGGGCGACCCGGCGCTTCTCTCCGCCAGAAAGATTTTCTACTCCTGCATCGGAAGGTGGGCAGCGCAAAGCCTCCATTGCGATCTCTAGCTGGTTGTCGAGCGTCCACCCATCAACTGCATCGATTTCCTCTTGCAAGGTTCCCATTTCGGTCATCAGATCATCGAAATCATCACGATCAGGATCGCCCATCAGGCCGGTGATTTCGTTGAACCGATCAACTTTGTCGGCGATGCCACGGGCGCCGTCTTTCACGTTTTCAAGCACCGTCTTTTCGTTGTCCAGCTCTGGCTCCTGAGGCAGATAGCCAACGGTGATATTTTCGCCCGGCCACGCTTCGCCGGTGATGTCGCTGTCAATTCCCGCCATGATCTTCATCAGCGTTGATTTGCCCGCGCCATTCGGACCTACGATGCCGATCTTTGCGCCTTGATAGAATTGCAAATCGATGTTGCTTAGCACTGGCTTTTGAGCGCCTGGGAAGGTTTTGGTCATGTTTTTCATGACATAGGCATATTGCGCGGCCATCGAGCGGGTCCTTTGGATCGAATTGTATTGAGACGGAGATTTGACCGCGCAGATAGGGCTTTGAGCGGCATCCGGCAAGGCGCGAAAATTCGTGAAAATGTAACGAGATCGTGACGGTTTCTTTACCTCAGCCGCCTAATGCCGAGGTTCCTACAGAAGGACCACTTGGTGCAAGCACAGATTCTCAATCTGATTACCCCCATGCTCGCGACGCTGTTTGCGGCCGTGTTTGTGGGCTTGTGGTGGCGCAAGAAAACCGACACGCATATCCTTGGATTTGCCGCCGGATTTGCGTCTATGGCATTGGTTTTTATTATTATTTCACTGTTCGTTGATCGAACGGTCCCATGGCATATGATGGTTGTTCAAACCGTTTCAAACCTTGGTGTGATCGCGATTATTTGGGGTGCAGCACGGCGATTGGGCCAGAAAATCCCGGTTGTTGCCTATCTGACCGTGGTGGTGCTTGGCTCTGCTTTGCTCGGTTATGCCGCGAAATTTGAATCGGCCACGGTGCTATTGGTCACACAAAATGGCGGTGCAGCTTTGCTTTTCGCGCTCGGCGCGCAACTGTTGTGGCAGGCGCATTCGCGTGAGGCTTTTCATCGGTTCCTGATTTTCACCATGGCTTTGCTCGCAGTCAATGGACTGACCAGACCGCTGATCCTTTTGCTGGCACAGGGAGAGCTTGGCTCGGTTGTGTTCGGCACGTCGATCTTCACGGCTATCAATGCCGTGTTGATGTCGGTGCTTTCGGTGGCATTGGCGCTACTATTGATCGCCAGCGTCATCAGCGATCAAATGAGATCGCAGCGCAACAAATCCGAGCTTGACCCGCTTTCCGGCTTGTGGAGCCGGGCTGCGTTTGAAAACAGAGCGCAAAAGTTCGCTGATGAGGCGCTCGAATCCAATGTGCCGATCAGTTTGATTGTCGCGGATATTGATCACTTCAAGCAGGTGAATGATGTGTTCGGCCATCAGGCTGGTGACCGCGCGATCACTGCAGTTGGGGAAGTCCTCGGCCAGATGACCCGTTCGATTGATATGCGCGGGCGAATTGGCGGTGAGGAATTCTGCGTTCTCGTTTGGAATTGCAATATCGACGAAGCCATGCGCTTGGCCGAGCGTATCCGCGTGGCATTGCCCGCGAAAAAGATCCCTGACGTGCCGTTAGATATGAGGCTCACGGCTAGCTTTGGCGTTGCTCAATGGTATTCAACCCAAAGCTATGAACGGACCTTCGCGAAAGCGGATGCAGCGCTTTACCGGGCCAAGGATGATGGGCGAAACATCGTCAAGGGTGATAAACCCAAAGCAGACCTTGGTGGAACTGAGGTCATTCCGATCTCTCGGGCTGCAAAAACAACCGCCTAAATCGGATTCAACTTTGGGGCTCAATTTTGGCCGCTTGCGGTACAACGCTGGACTTGGCGGGTGCGCGCCGATAGCACTTAGCAGCATGAAGAGATCGATCCCCACGGCGCTGAGCGCGCTTTTCGCTATTTCCCTTTCCACCACAGCCATTGCGGCCCCAGATTTGGCTGAGCAGGCTGATATTGCGCTCAACCAAGATTCGATCGCGTGGGATTTTGTGGAAGGTATCACGACCGAGGTTGGCCCGCGCCAAGCCGGTACAGAAGCGGAAACGCGCGGCCGCGAATGGGCCATGGCCTGGCTGCGCGATCGCGGATTTTCCAATGTCGCTGATGAACCGTTTGAGATGGACACATGGGTGCCGGGCAACATTCACCGTGCGCAAGTGCTCGCGCCTTTCCCACAGCAATTGGTGGTCCAACCACTCGGGAACAGCGCGGCGACACCCGAAGGTGGCATTACCGCAGAGGTTGTTGAATTTGAAACACTTGCGGCGCTGAACGCAGCGCCGGATGGCAGTCTGACTGGCAAGATCGCGTACCTCTCCCATGCGATGACGCGCACCCAGGATGGATCGCAATATGGCCGTTTTGCTGGTCCAACCCGATTTGTTGGGCCGGGAATAGCGGCAAGCAAGGGCGCGATCGCCGTGGTTATCAAGTCTGTAGGGACTGATCACCACCGCAACCCGCACACAGGCGGCACGCGTTTCCCAGATGGGGTTGCGCCGGTCCCTGCAGGAGCCCTGGCGATCCCTGATGCGGAAAATCTAGAACGGATGTTTGATCGTGCTGGCAGTGAGTCAATCTTGCTTTCGTTGGAGCTCAACCCGCGCAGGCTTGGCACCACGATCAGCGGCAATGTGGTCGGCGAAATTATGGGAAGCGACCCGTCTCTTCCGCCCATCTTGATTGCGTGCCATCTTGATAGTTGGTGGAATGCGCCGGGCGCGTTTGATGACGGTGCTGGTTGCGGCATTGTGGCGGCGGCGGCGCTGAATGTTCAGCAGACTGGTCGGCAATTGCGGACTGTCCGGGTTTTGTTTGCGGGCGCAGAAGAAGTCGGACTTTGGGGATCGCGCGCATACAGCGCAGCGCATCTTGATGAGCCAATCGCAGTGGGCATTGAAAGTGATTTCGGCGCCGATCGTGTTTGGCGATTTGAGAGCAATTTTCGCGAAAGCAATCCTGATCTTCACGCAAAGCTTGCGGCATCCGTCGCGCGATTTGGTGTCGCCGATTCGACCATCAACGCAACTGGCGGCGCGGATCTGAATATCGCCAGAGATCAACAAACGGCGATCATTGATTTGCAGCAGGACGGGACGCGCTATTTCGATCTGCACCACACCCCGGATGATACGCTCGACAAGATTGATATCGTTCAATTGCGCCAAAACGTCGCCGTTTGGACTCAGATTGTAGGTATCCTCGCGAATGAAGCTGGGCCGATCCAAGGACAGTAAAGCCCAAGCTATCGCACCCAAATTTGCGGCGCGGCTAAGCTAGCCTTTGCTTAGCCCGGTCAGGGGGGCAATATTCCGGCCGGGAAACAGAGTGGCCAGCGCTGCTTGCGGGTCGAGCCCGAGATGTTCTGCAGCGGCCCCGGCCAGCACGCTTTCAAGCGGCGTGGTCGGCATCAGATCGCGGCCTTCAAACAAGTCGCCTTCACGCAGGCCGGGCCAATCGGCGATAATCCTACCGCCGCTTAGATTTCCGCCCAGGAGCAGGGCCGCTCCCCCAGTTCCGTGGTCAGTGCCATTGGTGCCGTTGACGCGCGCTGTGCGGCCAAACTCAGTTGCAACCAATACAAGCGTGTCATTCCAGCTTTCGCCCATCGAAGCCCGGTAAGCGCCCAGCAAGGCATCAAGTCTGGTGGCCATCCGGCTGAATTGGCCGGCTTGTCCGGCGTGGCTATCCCATCCGCCAAGTTCGATCATGCCAATTTTGGCACCGTCTTCATCGCGCATCAGTGACGCTGTCAGTTCACCTGCGGCGCGCGCATCGCGCAAGTTACGCAGCGAATTTTCGCCGGCCATAGCCTGTGTCTCGAGTGCGGATTGCCACAAACCGGCGAGCTGATCGTCATCGGCGTAGAGACTGCTCACACGATCCAGAAAAGCTTCACTTGGATCCGGCAAATTGGATGGGGCATAGCTGGAGGTTGGTGCGCTACCGCGCATGGCCAGCGGCAATGCCGGTGCAACAGCGAGAGCTCGCGGAGTCTCGCCGGGTATCATTCCGACTAACCGGTTCATCCAACCATCGCGGCTGGCATAGGGTTCCATCCCGCCGGTCTCGAGCAGGTTTTGGCCGTCGAAATGAGAGCGTTCACGATAAGAGGTGGCGGTTGCGTGGACAAACAAGGCCTCACCGGCGCCATAGGCAGAGCTGACTTGCTCCAGCGCAGGATGGATGGCGAATAGCCCGCCAATTTTTCGTGAATCGGCAAAGCGTTCATTCCATTCGGGCCGCAGACGGTCAAAACCGGGGTCGCCGATTGGGGCGAGCATTTCCATTCCGTCCGCTGCCCCGCGCAGCAGCACAAACAGCAGATTTTTCGATCCGCCAGATTGTGCAAAGGCTATGCGCGGCATTGCCATCGCGCCAAAACCCAGCGCGAGGGTCCCGCCCAAAATTGAGCGGCGATTGGCGGTGAAAGTCTTGAAATTGGTCATATCCGCTACCTCCGCATCATTTCAGGGGAAACCAGCAACAAGGCCAAGGCTTGGGCGCTGCTTTCTGCACGTTGCAGGGCCAGCTTGGTTGGGCCCGATAAGGCTCCAGGAAATGCGTTTTCAGCGCGGCCAACAACGTCATCCAACGGGGCATTTCTAGCAAACCGTTCTGCCACCTCGATCCGTCTGAACAAGGCATCGGGACCGGCCCAGCTTCCAGCCAGATCATCATATCCGGCTGGCGAAGGCGCGCGCCAGGGCGATTGGCCAAGCTGTTGCAGTGCGCCGAAAGTCCTGCGGTCACTCAAATCTTCCGCGCCGGTAATTCGGATCGCAGATACCAACCATTCAAATGGCTGCCGAAATTTCGCCGATCCCCCGGTCCACGCTTCAGGCGCATTGATGAGCGTTCGAGTCAGACTGGCAAGATCACCGCCGCTGGATTGGAAATCTTGCTCCAAGCGCGCGATCAAGGATGGCTCGGGATCGTCGCCGGAGAAATGGCGCGCCAGCTTGGTCGCGATGAAACGCGCCGTTGATGGATGGCTTGCCAATTCATCAAGTATAGTCAGCGCTTGATCCGCGCTTTCTTGGCTGTAGCTTTTCCCCAAAATCCTGCGTGTGCCAGGCTCGTGGATCATATCAGCAAAGATCGCGCCACTTTGTTGGACCGTGCCAGTGCCACGCAATCTGCGGTTTTCGACCGTCCATCCCGTCAATGCTTGGGCGAACTCGATCACATCAGCCTGATTGTATCCGCCATCCACACCCAAAGTGTGCAGCTCAAAGATTTCACGCGCGAGATTCTCATTCAATCCATATTGCGGCGTGGGGTTTTGGGTGCGTTGCCGTTCCCTTCGGCGTTGCTGGAACGGGGCATCGGGGCCGACCGAACGATATTGATCGAGATAAATCAGCATTGCCGGATGCAAAGCTGCGGCTTTTAACATGTCGCTGAATTTGCCGAGCACATGAGGGCGAATCGCATGAAATTCGTGATTGCCGACCTGATGCGACATACCCGGCTTGCCATAAGAGACGCTGAAATGGTTCGACCAGAAATGGACCAGCCGTTCGATCAGCGGCGTATCGCTTTGCACCGCCATTTGAAGGCGCAATCCGGCATCGCGCCGGACGGTTTGATGGCCAGTGACCATCGCGGCCCGCAATTCTGGCGGAAGGTTGCTGTCGCGTCCACGCGCGGGGCTTTTACCGGTTTCAGAGGCGGCCATGGACTGTTCCAATTCCCTCCTCTGGCGGCGCTGTGTGCGCAATTGTTCGATAATCTGCCCGGCCAAAGCAGACGTGTCTTCACGTCCGTTCAAGATCGCGGGGGAGGGGTCAAAGCGCTCGATCTGATTCAAAAGGTCAGCCGCACTGGCTGGGCGCGCGGCACCATTGGTACGCACACCATAGCCAAACCGGTTGAGGGCAATGCTCGCTCTGCTCATCGGACTGTACCTGCCTTGTGGGGCGACATATGTCACGTCGCACTAAGTCGCAGAATGTCTCGGGGCAGGTTGAGAAATGCTGAACAACAGATGCAGAAATGCGCTGCGATCATTCGCCAGCTGAATGGGAAAAATCTGGTCGGGGAGACTGGATTCGAACCAGCGACCCCCTGTACCCAAAACAGGTGCGCTACCAGGCTGCGCCACTCCCCGACCGATTTTTCGCTCTCTTTATAAAAGAGCATCTGCATCCAGATCATTGATCGCCACCTTGTTAGGTGGTGGGCCCGGCAGGAATCGAACCCGCGACCTAGCCGTTATGAGCGGCCAGCTCTAACCAACTGAGCTACAGGCCCCGACCTAAATCTGCGATGCGAAAAGGCCCCTACAGCGCAGAATGCAGAGAAACAAGCGTGATTGCGCATCGAATGCAGATTGTCTGCGAGTTACTGCACAACAGAGCGCATTATTTCGGCGATAGAGGTGGTTTTAACCCCTCGTTGATCGAGGTAGGCAAAAACGCGAGTGAACCATTCGTAGATTGCCTCAACATCCTCGGCCGAATGGACATAAGGCGTATGTCCTGGGGCTAGTGATGGGCTGTGAAATGAGAGAACCAGCAAGGGCAGACCATCATCCAGCGCCATATCTATGCCGCGAATCGCCTCGTCTGCGCTTACGCCCTCGGGACTAAGCGCAATTCGTTCCATCAATCCCAGCCGCGCCATTGCGCTGCCCAGCCTTGGCAGGCCATCAATCATGCGTTGGATCATCCGCCCTTGCCGCCGAAATATGCCCCAATAGACGGATGTAACAGGCAATTCGAGCAAGCGCCGGTTTTGATCGGCCCAATAGGGTGAAAGCGGATGCGCGGAATAATCTGGCCCGGCTTGGCGGCTGTAATCAAATAATGGCCTGATCGACGAATCGATCGCTATTCCGGCCTGCGTCAGCAATTCTCCAGTCGAATCGCCTAGGCCATACCGGCCCGCCCGATAGATCAATGGAGCCGTGCCAAAGGCCTGTACAATCTGATCGCGCAGCAACGAGAATTTTTCCGCTTCGAGTGTCTGTGGCAAATTTCCCGCATAAGAATTTGCGGCGTTCACCTCCTCTTCGAAAGGCGGATTGACCCACGGATGCAATTGCATCCCCAATTCGGCAGTCCCGTTTTGAACTGCCGGTCCCAATATCTCTACCGCCTCAACTGAGGTCGCGATCGGCCAATCGACGAGATAGGCTGGGGCCACGCCCAATCCTTCGCAAAATGATTGAAATCTATCGAGCTGCGGAATGTGGCTTAAACCATAACCATCTCGCCGAAACGGCGCATTCCAATCAAATTCTTCTTCGGTGTCGACCGTCAGCAGCACGCGCTGTCCAAACTCTTCGCGAAAACTTGCCCAGGCCGATTTTGGCGGTGGCAAAAGCATCGATGAATTCGAAATCGTGCTGCCTCCCTCACCAAACACCGTTCGATCAGGTCAAAACTCAGACCTTGCCGGTGTGTTCTGCCCTAGCATAGCCATTGCTAAGCGGGCTTGAAGATTGGCTAGGCACCGCGTCGGAAGCGGTCAAGAGCGGCAGGGTTAGCGCGATGTGCTCATCCTGATGAACCAGATCGCCGCCGCCTGCGCGCGCTTCGGCCCGTGCCAGCCGCAATGTGAAGCCAGCGCCAAACAGCCCAGCATTTACCGAATCGTCCTGCAGTTTCACGTCGGCGGTGAAGATATCTTCTTCAGCCAGCAATTTGGCAGGCAATTCACAGATCATCTGAGCGGCACCGGCATCTTGCCGTAAAACGCATTGGAGCATCTCTCCAGAAGAACATCCGCCCGCAAGCGTGGCCATCAATCGCCAAAGCAGCGACTCGGTTTCGTCTTGGTCAAGGCCGATGATCGCTGGCGACCCTTGCGGCTTTTCGAATTCAATCCCCGCCATTCGCGGTCCCAAGACCTGCGTGAGCTGCTGATTGGCTTGTTCGATCAATTGCGAGAGGTCTGTTTCGCCGCTCGAAAACTCAATTGCGCCAATTTCCAATTTGGCCAATCGATCGAGCTCTTCAAACCCCGCCAAAATTCGTGCGGCATCTGCTGCGATGGCCGCGGCCAATGCGCGATATTCGTGCGGAGCGGGACCAAACAATTGCTGCTGGATAACTTCGGCATATCCTTGCACCGCAGTGATCGGGGTGCGCAATTCATGCAGCAATTGCCGTATCCGATCGGCTTCGCCCGAACTTTCTGCGTTGTCTTCGTCGATCTCGGCAGGCCTTCTGAAGCGGCCGAAATACCCGCTGAAATTGCCTTCTTCGGTGAAGTTGGGTTGCGCATCCACGATCCAATGGCCAGCGATCGCATCGGCGCCTTTCAATTCCATCGGCGCATTTTCAATCGGCTGATGACCTTCAAACGCGCGATCAATTTTGGACCTGGCAGACGGTTTTACAAAGGCTTCATTGCGCGAAAGCCGCTTGCCGATGACCATAGCGGCGACATCTTGATCGGCCCAGTCGACCCGCCCAGCGGCATTGGTTGAAAACGCGAAGCTGTTGATCTTGGTTTCGATTGGGTGGGGTTGCTCACCCAGCGGAAGTTGCGGAGCGCTTTCAACGCTGTTCGCCGCAACATCGCGTTCACGCTTGAACTGGGCGATCCGTTCCACAAGTGCGGAAATCTCGCTGCTCGATGCGTTGTTTGTATTCGCGGCATTCGCATCGATATCGAGCACGAACGGATCTGGATCCGGTTTGGCAGCATCTTTGTCTTGCTGGCTGGCAGGGTGGACAAGGGGAATCACCGGCTCACCAATGGATCCTCCGCTTTCATGATCCACATTTTCTGTGGTTTGAGCCGCGACTGCTGGCTGGAACGCATGATCACCATCCGGGCCGTCGGGACGCGGCAATCCGCGATCATGCACTCCCAGACGATCGAGCAAAGTTTCGACATCAATCGGCAAATCTTCGCGCAAACGCAGAAAACCGCGCGCTCTCACCGGTAGACGAGGGATTAAGGTGACCCAATCATCTGCACTCAATTCAGCCCGATTAAGCGCTGCCGACGCAACTTCAGGTTCAAAATCGGCCAAATGCGCTGTCAGGTCAGCGCTGCGAAATCTCCATCCATGTTCGCGGATCGCAGCAGCGCGCTCGCTTGCGGGGATTTTTTTGGCCAGCGCGTCCATTCTCAGCCAAGCCGCCGCGATAAGGCTTTGATCGCCGCCATATTTCCGATTGCCCAGAATATCGAGAAGTTGCCGAAATTGCGTGCGCGCACCGCCTTCGCTGTCGCCGCGTTGGCGAAGCACAGTTGAAAGACGGTCGTCAAAAAACATTCACACTCCAGATTTGCCAAGCTCATCTGACAACAGAGGCGGGCAAGGGTTCCATATCATCCCCGGTGGGCACTAACAGATTGGCTCTTAGCTGCGTTGCAAAGCGGGACAATTGCTGGCAGATATAATAATATTAGCAAAGAGCGGCATGCTGCGTATCGTTAATGACCACTTGTTGTTAGCAATCGTCAATTCGCAACAAACACACAGAGCGGGACTGGGAGTAATCAACGCATGGCCAATTTGGACGAAATCGACAAGCGCCTGTTGTCAGAATTGCAGTCAGAGGGCCGTGTCACCAATGTTGAGTTGGCTCAACGTGTTGGATTGACTGCACCGCCATGCCTGCGCCGGGTTAGAGGGTTGGAGGAAGATGGCGTGATTCGCGGCTATCACGCTGATCTTGATCCATCAAAATTAGGCTTTGCGATCACTGTTTTTGCGATGGTTAGCCTTAAAAGTCAGGCCGAAAGCGCTTTGCGCGAGTTTGAAGAGCACATGGCCGATCTTGCTGAGGTTCGCGAATGTCACATGCTTAACGGGGAAATTGATTTTATCCTCAAGATTGTCAGCCAGGATCTGCAAACCTTCCAGGAATTCCTGACCAGCAAGCTCACACCGGCGCCTAATGTCGATAGCGTGAAAACATCTTTGACGATTCGCACCGCCAAACACGCGCCTGGCGTGCCGCTTTGAGTGCTGAAATTGCTCCACTTAAAGACCCTTTAAATGGGCATTGCCTGTGCGGCGAAGTGTCGATTGAGATTAATCACGCGCTTCCAACCATCGATGTGTGCCATTGCGATATGTGCCGGCGCTGGAGTGGAAGTTTTTTCTGCGGGATGAACGGCGCGGCATTTACCGTCTCGGGTGAGGACACAATTACAATCTACAAATCGAGCGATTGGGCCGAACGTGCCTTTTGCTCAAAATGCGGGAGCAATCTGTGGTATCGCTTTGTTCCGGGCGATCAGCACAATTTCCTGGCTGGATTGTTTGATCTTCCAGCTGGCATTGAAATCGAGCAACAAATCTTTGTCGACGAAAAGCCTGATTGGTATGATTTGGCGCAGAAGAGCCCGATGAAAACGGGCGCGGAAGTGATTGCAGAAGCAGAGGCCGCCGGTTTCAAATTTGATTGATCGCCTAAATGCCCGCTCTTGCTGTCTAGCGGGTTAGCTTTCGAATTCTACCGCCCGCCCGTTACATACAGGCATTGCCCGGTAACCCAGCTCGATGCAGGCGAGGCCATATAGACGACAGCTGCGGCGATATCTTCTGGCGCGCCATAGCGGTTCAGCGGAATGCCAATCATGCCAAGCAGTTTTTCGCGTTTCTCATCCGTATCTGTGCCCATGCAATCATCGAAGTTTTCCGTCGGAACCGGGCCGGGTGCAATTGCATTCACGCGGATATTGGGCGCAAGTTCGACCGACAGCGTGCTGGTAAGGCTGTTCACCGCCGCCTTTGCCGCGCCATAGGGTCCGTTTTTGACCTGCGGGCCAAACGCCGATCGCGATGAGATGTTCACAATGGCACCGCCATTTTCGGCCATTTTGCCCGCCGCGATGGTCGCTCCCATCCAAACGGCTTTTAGGTTGAGGTCGATCTGGGCGTCGAATTTGTCCTCTGGCGTGCGTGTGAGATAACGTGGCGCACCATCCGGAATGCCGCCGGCATTGTTGACCCAGATGGTTAGCTTGCCAAGCTGGGCGACGGTTTGTTCGGCAAGGTTTTCCAGTGCTTTCATATCGGTTGCGTCAGTTGCCAGTGGCAGTGCGCGGCGGCCCAGCGCTTCAATCTCGCCTGCGACAGCATCAAGATCAGATTGAGTGCGAGCGGCAACTGCGACATCCGCGCCAGCTTCTGCCAAGGCAATCGCAATGGCCCGTCCAATGCCTTTGCCGGCGCCCGTTACAACGGCAACTTCGCCATCAAGTCTAAAACTGTCCAGAATGCCCATAAGTCTCTCTTGCAATCTCAATATCGAATGAGTTGGAAAGGCTTTATCTTATGCTGGCATGCTGATTGCCTGCTATAAGTCAGTTCTGGTCAATCGCCGCGTTCGTCCAGCCATGTTTCAAGCCATTTAATCGAATAATCGCCGTGGAGCACATCGTCTTGCCGCAGCAATTCCTGGTGCAGCGGAATGTTGGTTTTTGGCCCCTCGACCACCATTTCTTCCAGCGCACGTCGCAGGCGCATGATGCAGCCTTCGCGGGTCCTTCCATAGACGATCAGCTTGGCGATCATGCTGTCATAATAGGGCGGGATTTTATAGCCCGCATAGAGGCCGGAATCGACCCGCACATGCATGCCGCCAGCCGCATGATAATATGTCACTTCGCCGGGTGATGGGGCGAAAGTGAAGGGGTCTTCCGCGTTGATCCGGCATTCGATGGCGTGGCCATTGAATTCAAGCTCATCCTGCGTAACGGACAAGGGCTTGCCAGCGGCAATGCGGATTTGTTCGCGCACCAGATCAACCCCGGTGATGGCCTCCGTCACGGGATGTTCGACCTGAAGGCGGGTGTTCATTTCGATGAAATAAAACTCGCCGTCCTCCCACAGGAATTCGATCGTGCCTGCGCCGCGATAGGCCATATCGCGCATCGCCTTGGAGCAGACTTCGCCCATGTGCATCCGTTCTTCGTCTGAAATGACTGGAGAAGGTGCTTCTTCAAGGACTTTTTGATGACGGCGCTGCAATGAACAATCGCGTTCACCCAAATGGATCGCTGCGCCATTGCCATCGCCGAACACCTGAAATTCAATGTGGCGCGGATTGCCGAGATATTTCTCAATATAAACAGTCGCGTCGCCAAACGCCGCCGCAGCTTCACTGCCCGCCTGCTGCATCAAACTTTCCAGCGTGTCTTCGCTTTCACACACTTTCATGCCGCGGCCGCCGCCGCCCGATGCCGCTTTAATGATAACCGGATAACCGATTTCTTTGGCGATCTTGCTCGCTTCGGAGAATTCAGAAACCGCGCCAGCCGAACCTGGCACAAGCGGCAATCCCAATTCCCCGGCCGTTTTCTTCGCCTGAACTTTGTCACCCATCGTCCGTATATGCTCGGGTTTCGGCCCGATCCATGCAATGTCGTGAGCTTCCACGATTTCGGCAAATTTGGCGTTTTCAGACAGGAAGCCATAGCCTGGGTGGATCGCATCGCATTGCGCGACCTCGGCTGCGGAAATTATTGCCGCTACATTCAAATAGCTGTCGGTTGCTGGCGGGGGCCCAATACAAACGGCGTGATCGGCAAGCCGCACATGCATGGCATCGGCATCGGCGGTGGAATGGACCGCAACCGTTTCAATGCCCATTTCGTGCGCGGCGCGGTGGATGCGCAGTGCGATTTCGCCGCGATTGGCGATCAGAATACGGGTAATCGGCATGCCAGTTGCAGCCTTAGCCAATGACAACGAGCGGCTGATCGAATTCGACCGGCTGCGCGTTCTCTACAAGGATCGCCTTGATCGTGCCCGACTTGTCGGCGGGAATTGGGTTCATCACTTTCATCGCTTCTACGATCAAGATCGTGTCCCCTTCTTTCACCGAGTCGCCGACTTTAATGAAGTCATCCGCCCCTGGCTCAGGCGCGAGATAGGCTGTCCCAACCATCGGAGAAAGCATCGCGCCTTCTGCTTGGGCGTCGCCGCCAGCATTGTCTGCCTCAGGTGTAGGGGCCTGCGCTGCAGGCGCTGCTGCCGGCGCAATCGGTGCCGGAGCTGCTGCTTGCACAGCACCCACAGCGCCGCGTGCGACGCGAATCTTGCGATCGCTATCTTCAACTTCGATTTCAGTTAAGCCGGTTTCGTTCAGCAGCTCAGCGAGCTCTCGAACGAGTTTGGTATCGACATTCATGCCAGACTTTCGTCCGCCATTTGCCTTGCTGGTCGCCATGAAAGCCCCTTGCAGTAATGGTTGCAGCGCTGACTATTCGCGCAAATTGCGGCTGGCAAGTGGCAATGGGCGTGCGAAACGCAATATCCGGTGCAAATTTAGAGCGTGTGGGGTCAGACTTCGCCCGCAGCCACGGCGTCTAAAGCGATAGTGTAGCTATCCGCGCCATGCCCTTCGACCGTTTTGGCGGCCGCCATGCCAACAAAGGATGTGTGGCGAAAATCCTCACGGGTTTTTGGGTTAGAAAGATGCACTTCAATAACCGGAATGGTTATCGCTTTGATGGCATCGAGCAGCGCAATCGATGTGTGGGTGTACGCCGCAGCGTTGAGCAAGATCGCGCGGACCCCTTCTGCCTGGGCCTCGTGCAGCCAATCGACCAGCATGCCTTCGTAATTGGTTTGGCGCATATCGATGCTGAAACCGAATTGCTGCGCCTTATCCTCCAACAAGCCAGCGATTTCATCGAGCGTTGTTGATCCATAAATCTCTGGCTCGCGCACCCCCAAAAGATTGAGATTGGGCCCGTTGAGGACGAATATTGTGTTGCTGGGGTCGCTCATGCCTGCGGATTAGCGGGAATGGGCAAGACGGGGAAGGGGGAGAAAACGATGACGTCCAAAGATACGGGATTTACGCTTCGATTCAGGCACAAGTGTTAGGGTAGCGTGAAGCGAAGCGTCGGCAGTCCAATTGTGGAGGTTTGGCTGATTGCTCGCATCCTTCGCGGCGCAATTGATCTATGTTTCGCCGCTGTCTGATCTGGATTTGAGCAATTTGGGAAGCGTTGAGAAAAAGTCATAAAGAGCGATCCAGCCACCTGCCCACAATGTCGGAAAAACATGACGGGGTGACGGGCGATTAAATTGCGGCGTTATCGCAGAAGGATCTTGGTTTGACTGAATGGCATTAAGCATCGCCGCGACCGAACTGGGATCATTATCTTCAATCGACGCCAACACCGTTCCATCTGCATCCAGAACATAGACCATATCAGGCATCAGCCCGAGTTTTCGGTGCAAGCTGCCAGCCACATCATCGACAAGAATTTGTCTATTTTCAGTATCTTGAGTGCGCAGTTGCGAGGCGGCCTCGATCTTGTCTGTGATCGCATCATGCGCGCTGGTTCGCTCGCCCGGATGCGCCTCTCTTACATACAGGACCAGAAATTTCACGTCTGAATATTCGCGCTGCAAGTCTAGCATCGGGTGGATATTGGATCGGTATAGTGGGCAAGTTAGGCTGCCAGTTTCCAAAACGGTCAGCGCCCCTAGCTGGCCATGAAGCGTGCTCTCTTCACCGGACAGTTGGAAGATTTTGCTATCGGGGATTGATTCGCCAACTGCGACTTTTCCGTGCCCACCGAAAGTATAGTGGTCGGGAGAAAAGCGATCATAATTGTATTGCATCTGGCGGTCCTTTTGCCATTTAACGCGCGGCTCCTTTGGCCCTAATTACGCGTGCGGAAGTCGGGCTTGTTCACCCGCTCGTTTGACTATCTCTCGGCTTCTACGCCGTCCGCGGCATTGGGGTGATAATCTTGATAAAGGTCGGGCAGAAATTTGGCCAAATGGTTCATTTCCATGGCGCAATGGACCAGCATTTCACGGCCGATATCTACTTTCGGCAGCGCGAGTTTTGCGAAAAGCTTTGATCCCAAGAAGCGGTTGATCAGCCCTTTGGGGTTGGAATTGGCCAGCTCTGGTTTGCCCAGCCAAAACCGGCTTCGCATTTCCGATCCGCCAGGCACTTCCCTGATTTGATGCAACAGATGCCCGATCGTTATTGGCGAGCCTTGGATGCCAACGCGGCCGCAAACGGTTGCGGTAATCCCATTGGCAGCTAGCGCATCAAGATCTTTGAACCATGTACTCGGTTCAGCAAAGGTAATGGTGATATCCTCGCGGCGATCGGCGATATATTCGGTGACGTAATGCGTCGTCAGGTATTTCTCGATGTCTGATCGGTCTGGATCATCGCCAATCATTTCATCAGTGCGGTTGAGCAGATGAGCGCGCGGGTGCCACAGCTTGTAACGTTGGGACTCCATGTAATGCCACCCCATCCACCAATCCATCATTGCACCGGTGGCCCGCGGCATCTCGGTCAAAATAGCGACGAACACCTGCCCATTTGGGAGCGTTGTATAACCGTTTTCTAAGGGCAGGTATCCCGGTTCAGCCATGATATCGACTTCATCCATGGTGAATCCAAGCTCTGCCGCTTCAGCGCCATGATGCAGCGCGTGAGTCACGTGATCTGGCATTGGATCCATTTCTGGATTCCAATATTTGGCGTAAGGTTTGCCGGCTAAATCGCCGTCTCTCATGCCCAGATATCCCAGTTCTTTCATACTGTTTTCCCCGACCTTCGACAGAATCAAACCTGACGGGGCATTATCACACAGATGGTCCGGGGTTAGGTATTTTGTTGGCTTTTTTGGATGTAGGCAATGGCTGCCGCACACCGAACTTGCTGCAAGCTCGCGAAACGCTCTGTGTGTCGCTCTAGCTATCGACGCCTTTGATTTTGCCCCATTGGCGGGCCGCTGTGTAGCCGAGGTAGCCAGTCCCAAACAATGCGTAGAGTGGCTCGGGCAGGCCATTCAAATAGGCATTCATCCCGGATGCAATCTCCTTGGCAACTGGCGGGTTGAAGGCCGCGAGGACACCCATCGGCAACGCCCATAGGATCATCACATACATCACATAAAGAAAACTGGGCCGCGCGCGGCTGGTCCAAGGATCAGAGGAATTGGCTTCAGCTACAATCGCAGAAAGCTGCGTCTCAAGTTGCTTGAGCTCTTGCGTGCCTTCAAGTTTCAGGAGTTCCAACTTGGCTTTTGCCCGCGCCTCTTTGTCGGGAATGATCTTGTCGATGATTGAAGCAATCGGTCCAACCAAAGTTTCGAGAATAGCCATAAACGCAGCTCCTATTGACGAGTCGCGAGTTTGCTATCCATATTGGCACAAGTAGGAAAATAAAAATCCCAAAAAGGTTTATTCTGTGGCGTCTGCGAGCAGTCGCTGCGCCAAAACGAGATGCGGACGATCAAGCATATTGCCATTGATGGCAATCACGCCTGCACCTGGATTGTCAGCAAATACCTGAACCACGGCGCGGGCATGCGCCAATTCCTCCGCGCTCGGCGTGAAGGCGGCGTTGATCGGCGCAATCTGTGCTGGGTGGATGGCAAGCATCCCGCGGAACCCTTGCGAACGAACACCGCGAGCGCGCGCTTCGAGAGCTTCGAGGTCACGAAATTCCGGTTGCACGGTTTCAATCGGGGCCACTTGCGCTTTTACCGCGCCGACCAAGCAGAGGCTGCGGGCCATCTCAAACACGTGAGTATATTCACCATCGGGGCCGCGTTGCTCGCTTGCCCCCAATTCCGAAGAAAGATCCTCCGCCCCCCAGCTCATGGCGACCAACCGCGGTACCCCGGCATAGGTTCCGGTGGTGAACATCGCTGCGGCAGTTTCGGTGACCAGCGCAGCAACCTTGGTCGAACCTATTTCGATATGGGATTTTTCTTCTAGCTCAGTCAGCATGGTATCGAGCGTTTCAACATCATGCCCGCCTTCGGCTTTGGGCAGGAAAATGCCGCCCGGCGCAGAGGGAATTATGGCCGCCAGATCATCCTTGGTCCAACCACTTGAAAGCGGATTGACCCTGACCCACAAACGCTGTTTGTCCTCGCGCCCAGCAATCATTGCTGCCACCATTTCGCGCGCTGCCTGTTTGTTTTCGGGCGCGACCGAATCTTCCAAATCAAACAGCGCAATATCGGCGGCGCTTGCTGCAGCCTTCATCATTTTCTTCTCGCTATCGCCTGGGGCGAATAGCCAAGATCGCATTTTGGGAAGGGCCGAAAATTCAGACATGCAAAACTCCTCAAGGAATTTCGATTAAGCGGCAACTATACGCTGTGCAAGCTTCACAATTGGCAGGATCAAGCGGCTTAGAATGATCCTTCGATGTCGAAGGTGAAAATCGTCCCAAAAAAGCGTGTGCGATCTTCGATGAAATCCACCGATCCCAGACTACGGTCAGCAAATACCGTGCGCGTTGTATCGCTGCGCTGATCGAGGATGTTTCCGACATTTGCACGCAGGGTTAGGCCGGCGACATCCTTGTTTTCGATGAACACGCTGGCAAAGGCGAAGGCTTCATCCCGCACCGAAATTTCATCAATACGCACATCATTGGCGCGTTCCTGATGAGAAATTGACGAACCAATTGCCCAGTTGGAACCAGCAAAATCATGCCGCAGATCGGCGTCAATTTGCACCAATTGGCTGTTAGATATTTCCCGCGAATTGCCGAGCAACGGATCCAGCACCGCGCTTTGCGACAATTCGAATTCCACATCAAGGCGTGTGCCTTCCCATCCGATCGCATCGGAAAGGAGTGTGACTTCACCTTCCAAGCCATAACGCTGCGCAGCATCGATATTACCAGGAGCTTGGCCGCCGCCTAAGATTGGGATTTGGTCAACGATATCAAACACATCTTCGAAAAAACCACGCAGGTTCAACGATCCGACTGCGCCAAGATCTTGGCTCGCTTCAAGCTCAAACAGCCAACTTTGCGGCGGCACCAAATTGGCATTGGTCACATTGGTGCGATCCTCATTCACATTGATCGAGGACACGAAATCGAAGAAGTTCAACTGACCGACAACTCGTTCAATCCGGCCGGACAAATCAAGCCCGCTGTTCACATTCCAATCGAGCGCGACGAATCCCATTGGCCTCAGGAAACTGCGGGTTAGGCCAGCCTCACCAGTCTGGCTGATTTGCGAAAATTCCGCTCCGAGCGAGGCCTGCAATTGCAGATCATTGGACAATGCGCGGCTATAAGTGATGCTGGTTTCGCCGCGATCTTCGTCAACCCTTGAGGTTGCTCCATCCAGCTCAACCGGCTGGAAAGCACCTGTGCCATCCAGCTCCTCAAAAGTAGAAGTGATGTCGAGGAAATTACGCACACCCTCAAACGCGATCTGCCAATCGCCGCCCAGACCATCAAACCCAAATTCGACCCGTGCGATGGTCTCTCCTTCATCCGCGTCTCGGGCGAAGACCGAACCTTCGGTGGGGCTGCCATCGGCAAAAGTCGTCAACACGGAAGAGCTGGTGGGGCTGTCTTCAAACCGACGGAAGGCGATGAGCTTCAGCTCGCCGCCCAGCGCGCTGAAGCTGTAGTCCAAACCGACTTCGTAGTTGAATTCATCCTCTGTCGATCGGAAATCGCGAACTCGATCGCTTGGCTCGGCAATGCCGCTGCGAAACGAGTTTTCGCTGCGTCGAAACAGAAAGCCTTCGATCTGCCCAGTGGCATTCAGCACATTTCCATTGGCCGCAGTGCGCGTCCAAGATCCGGACAATGTAAACCTATCGGAGTTGAAATTGCTTTGTTCATCGCGTGTGTCGATCACGGCTCCGGCACCGTCGAAAACCTGCTCTATCCCGGCGTCACCGCGGCGATTAGAATCGTTTTCAAGCCCCAATGACCATTCGGTATTCTCTCCGCCTCCGGCCAAGGAAATCGATGCGTCGAGGAAACGCCCGGGCGTGCCTTCGGAACGAAATTGCGGAGAATAGCTGAACTGTCCGGTGATCCCGCCGGAACTGTGCGTGATGACATTCAGAACCTGGCCAGAGAGCCCACCTATATCAAGGCTGGCCCCATCGACGATTTCAAGGCGAACTACATCTTCCACCGGAATGCGCTCGAGCGCTTCGATGGGTCCATTGGATTTCCCAGAAATTCGGCGGCCATTGATAAGCACGTTTGTGTCTGCTTGGCCAAGACCGCGCTGACCGTCGTCGTCTCGAATGGTGAAGCCGGGGATTTGTTGCGCAAGGTCGCGCGCATTTCGCGGTGCAAATCGTTCAAAATCAGCGACGGTGAAAATCCGCCGCGCGTTCATATCCGATTGATCTAACGCTGTATCTTCAACTGGCGAAGATTCGTCAGTGCCGGGATTGTCCTCGGCCAACAGCGGAGAGCTCGCAGAAGCGAGTGCCGTTATGCAAAGTAAATTTCGTTGAAGGCTTGATAGCCTCATAACGCATCTGTCCCGCGCAAGTTATTGGCAGGCCCTTGAACGAAAATTGCAACAAGGCAATTGTAGCGTGTTGATTTTTCGATGAACGTTCCACTGGTCGGGACGACTGGATTCGAACCAGCGACCCCCACACCCCCAGTGTGGTGCGCTACCAGACTGCGCTACGTCCCGAAGCCAGTGGAGCGCGGCCTATAAGGGCAGCATTCCAGCCGCGCAAGCGATCATCATGACCGTGCATAGCGCGCAGCTTCTCGGGCACTTTGATTGCGGCGCCCTTGCATTGCTGCTAGGCGCGCCCACTTAATCGACAAGAGTGGGGAGGGGGCAGCGCAATGCGCGGTCCCAATCTTTCAATTCTTATCTTCTGAAGCTGTTACTGACGGACTTTATCCATGTTTGAATTACTTGCTGCTGCTGGCTCTGCAGATGCGCCTCCGGGGTGGTTCCAATGGCTGCCGATCGCAGGCATGATATTGATCTTCTGGTTTTTGATCATCCGCCCGCAAATGAAACGCCAAAAGGAGCATCAAACCAAGGTCGAAGCTTTGAAGAAAGGCGATCAAGTGGTCACCGCTGGGGGACTGGTTGGCAAGATTGCGAAGGTCGATGACACTTATGTTGAAATCGAACTTGCCAAAGGCATGAAGGTGAAAGCCGTAAAGCAGACCATCGGTGAGATAATCCCTCCCGGCGGCAGTGCGGCAAACGATTAGAAACTGCGCGTTCATCACGAGCTCTTGCAGATAACATCAAGCGGATAAGACGAAACAGAAATGCTTGAATTTCCGACATGGAAGAAGATTTGGCTCTGGGGGCTAACACTGGCTGCGGTCGCGGCGTCATTGCCGTCTTTATTTGCGGCTGCGAACGCACAATGGCCGGATTTATTGCCTCAACCGCAGGTCAATCTTGGTCTCGATTTGGCTGGTGGCAGTCACATTCTTCTGGAGGCTGATCCAACCGAAGTTGCGGAACAGCGTCTAGAGAATATGGAAGAAACTGTGCGCTCCTCGATGCGGCAGGCCGAACCGCGCATTCGCATTGGCGATGTTTCGTCTGCCAACGGGCAGCTTTCTTTCATCTTGGAAAATGCGGCCGATATTGATCGCGCACGCGGCATTCTGGAGCCTGTATTGCAAGGCACCAATCTGGTTCGCGAATGGGATCTTGCAGTCATTGATGGCCAGCGCATGGTTTTAACCCCAACCGCCGATGGGGTCGAACAGGCGGTTAACGATGCGATGGAAAGCGCGGTTGATGTCATTCGCCGCAGAATTGACTCGCTTGGCACGCGTGAACCAACGATTATTCGCCAAGGCGATAGCCGCATTGTGGTTCAGGTTCCGGGTCTTGAAGATACCGACCAATTGAAGAACCTTCTTGGCCAAACTGCTGAGTTGGAATTCAAACTGGTCGATTTGAACGCTTTGCCCAGCGATGTTCAGGCTGGCATCGCGCCTCCTGGAAGTGAGATTTATCCGTTTGCAGAGGGAAGTGATGGCGAAGGCCAGTTGCTTGCAGTGAAGCGGCTCGGCGGAATCCGCGGAGACAGTCTCACTGGCGCGCAAGCCGGGGTCGATTCGCAAACAAATGAGAATGTCGTCAACATTCAATTCGATCAGCAAGGCGCCCGAAAATTTGCGATTCTGAGCACGGAGAATGTCGGCAAGCCATTTGCCATTATTCTCGATGGGGCAGTTCTTTCTGCGCCAAATTTCAGGGAACCAATCACCGGCGGCGCGGCGCAGATAGCGGGCAGTTTTACTGCTCAATCAGCCAATGAGCTGGCGATTTCGCTGCGTTCTGGCGCGCTTCCTGTTGCTTTGGTCGTTGTTGAAGAGCGCACGGTCGGCCCCGATCTGGGTGCCGACTCGATCCGCAAGGGTATGCTCGCGATGCTAGTCGGATCGATCGCGGTTATCGCCTTGATGATCGCGACCTATGGGCGGTTTGGGATTTATGCGACTATCGCGCTAACGCTGAACGTTCTTATCATCCTTGGCATCATGGCGGGGTTGAACACCACGTTGACGCTGCCAGGGATTGCAGGATTTGTGATCACCGTTGGCGCCGCTGTTGATGCGAACGTGCTGATCAATGAGCGGATACGAGAAGAACGAAAACGCGGGCGACGCGTTATCGCGGCGGTCGAAAACGGCTATAAAGAAGCGAGCCGCGCCATTTATGATGCGAACATCACAAACTTTATCGCCGGTGTGCTGCTGTTCCTGTTTGGATCCGGGCCCATTCGCGGGTTTGCCGTGGTTCTCGTGATCGGTTTGTTCACCAGCGTCTTCACAGCTTTGATGCTCACCCGGATGTGGGTGGCCGGATGGCTGCGCAAAACGCGGCCTAGCGACATCAACATTTGAGGAGGGGCTGGATATGAAACTGCTCAAACTTGTCCCTGAAGACACAAACATCAAATTCCTGAAATTCAGGTTGCCTTTCTTCATTGTCAGCCTTTTGCTGATCGCCGCAAGCTGGGCGCTCGTGTTTGTGAATGGCCTCAATTATGGCGTCGATTTTGCTGGCGGTCAGGAAATCCGCGCGACTTTCACACAGACAGATGTCGCTCCGATCGCTGAGCTGCGGCAAGGCATTGGGGCGTTGGAGAATGTTGGCTCTCCGATCGTTCAAACGTTTGGCGCGCCAAACGAGGTGTCGATCCGGGTGAAATTGCCACCCGAAGCCGAAGGCAATCCAGAATTCGCCGCGGAAATGACGCGCGAAATTACGGACAACTTGCGGGCCAATTATTCTGACATTCGCATTGACGGGGTGGATTCTGTCTCGGGCAAAGTTTCAGGCGAGTTCCGGCAAGATGCCGTGCTGGCATTGCTCGCAGCGATGCTGGCCGTCGCGATCTATATCTGGGTGCGGTTTGAATGGCAGTTTGGCATCGGCGCGCTGTTTGCCCTGTTCCATGATGTTTCGCTAACACTGGGAATGTTTGCGCTGTTCCAGATGGAATTCAGCCTGCAAATCATCGCCGCGATTCTGGCGATCATCGGTTATTCGCTTAACGATACGATTGTGGTTTACGATCGTATTCGCGAGAATTTGAAGAAATATCGCAAGATGCAATTGCCCGAACTGCTCGATTTGTCAGTCAATGAAACGCTGGCTCGAACGGTTATGACATCGCTCACGCTGCTGGTCGCATTGGTGCCGTTATTGGCTTTCGGACCCGCCAGTTTGTTTGGCCTGGTTGCGGCGATCACGATGGGCTTGTTCGTGGGGACGTATTCCTCGGTCTATCTCGCATCACCAATTTTGATCTGGCTGGGCGTGACTTCAAACAGTTTCGTTCCGCAAGAGACCAAGGCGGACCGGCAGGAAAAGATTGCTCGCGGCGAAGCTTAGGCAGTTCCGGCTCAAATCAATTCAGGATTTGGCCATTTGACCAGCCCGGCTGATTAGCGCCGCATAATGATCTGCCAATTCTTGCCCATTGCGTTCCCAACTGAATCGGTCCGCTGTTGCAGCCACATCTGCGCTGGGCACTGGATTTTCCAATAGAGTCCGTGCGGCAGCGGTGATTGCTTCGGGTGTGCGCTCGGCCAACAGGCCAGATGTTTCACTGGTGATCAATTCGCGCGCGCCGCCAACATCGGTGGTGATCACGCGCGTTCCGCAAGCCAGCGCTTCAACCCAAGCATTTGCCAATCCTTCTGTTTGGGTTGGCAAAACCATCAAATCGGCTGCAGATAGGATTATCGGCAAGAGATCGTGATCGATCGAGCCGGCGAAATGGACGCGTTCAGCAACGCCCAGATCCTTCGCCAAGTTGCGCAAGTGCCCCTCATCATCGCCTTTCCCAACCAGCACCAATCGTGCTTCGGGCAGAGTGGGCAGCGCAGCGATGGCAATATCTTGCCCTTTGCGCTCAATCAATGCGCCGACACATGCCAGCATGGGGACTGCCTCGGGTAGATCAAACTGCAACTCGTTCGCCAGTTTCGCCCGCAATCCCGTATGGTTCAATGGTCGGAATCGATTGCGATCCAACCCGGTGTAATGAAGGCGGATTTTGGAACGCGGCATGCCGATCGCGACCATCTCATCGGTCAACGCTTGGGATACAGCGAGCAAGCCATCGGCGCATTCTGCCGCTTCGAGCATTTGCTCGCGCGCGAAATCCTGTTCACCCCAATAACTGATGTCGCTTCCGCGCGCCTTTATCGACAGCGGAATGTTCAATTTGTGCGCAATCCACGCCGCGGCAGGGCCATCTGGGAAAAAGAACTGCGCGTCCAAAACATCAATCGGAGTTTGCGCATGAATGCGCTCAATCAGCGGCAAAGCCGCCTTTGCAATCGCGCTGGCATTTCGCCGCGCGCCAAGCTTTGGGATAAGAGTAAACCGTTGCCGATAGATCGATATGCCTGTTTCTTGCGAATGGTCGGGCAATTTTGCCAGGCTGCGATATCGGCCCAACGCAACCGGGGGAATACCGATTGGATTGACCACCGTCACCCGCCAATCTTCGCGGCGTGCCAATGCTTCTAAAGACCGCGCCACGAAGCCGCCGAAACGCGGATTAACCGGGTTTGGGAACAGTGTTGTCAAAGATAAGACATGTTTCAATTTGGGTGCCTGCTGCAATGGCCGTTTAAAGCTGCCGGACGAGCATCGCGGCTACGGCAATCCAAGGGGGATTGTCGACCACTTGCTGCTTTTGCCCGCTCCCTGGCGGCAGAACACCGACCAAGCTTTCTTTGCGATCGATCAATCGGCCAAAGGCGAAACGTCCCCCAGGGCGCGGCACCAAAACATCGCGGTTGATCGCTTCGTGGGCTTGGCTTGGTTTAAGTTGGCGAAGCCATAGGAGATCACCAGGGCGGTATTCACCAATGCTTGCCGTGACGCTCAGCACCAGCATCGGCGATTTGTCCGGGTTTGCCGCGAGATCGGTGGGCAGCAATGCCTCTCGCGGCGCTTGCAGCGCTTCGGGGCCGTGCGCCTCCAACTCAGCAACGATTTGCGCATGCGGGGTTTCTTCGGATCGGACGAGTGTTTCGGGATCCACGTCAAGTGCCGCTGCAATGCGATCCATCCATTTGATCGAGAGATTGCGCATCCCCGTTTCCAAACGTCCAATGGTCTGTGCGGTGGTGGGCGGGTCGCACGCCTTGGCCAGATCGGCCAAGGTAATTCCCTTCCGCTTCCGAATGTCACGGATGCGATTGATCACTGCTCCCTCCTCTTTTGAACCAAATCGGTTTTTCCTTTCCTACAATACATCCCTTTTGGCAAGTGCGCTGGGGTCGATTGTTGAGGAGGGCCAGATGCGCCGCACATTGATTGAACGTGAATTGAGTCCAGAGGGGCCGCGCCGCAAACAAAGCGAAATTAGCACTGCGCGGCCAAAACGCAGCAGCGTTGCCGTCAATATCGCAGAATCGCCGCTGAGTTGGCTGCATGCCCGCGGCCATATCTCTGATCGATTGCATGATGCGGGCGAGCAATTGCGCCACGATTATGAACGGGCGCAGCTATCCGCCAATATCACCATGAGCTGGGAACCGGTACGGATCAAAACCACCGGTGAGATTGGCCTTTCGGCTGCAGAAAAGCAGATAGCGGCAAAGCAAAGGTTCGATGGCGCGCTCAATTCCGCTGGGAAGGGGCTGGAAGACATTCTGTGGCGTGTGGTGTGCGCGGGCGAAGGCTTGCCGCAAGCGGAAAAGACTTTGGGTTGGCCGGCGCGGAGCGGCAAACTCGTTTTCAAATTGGCGCTTGAGCGGGTGGCGGATTACTATCGCATCAATTGAGTGAGGCTACTCGCCATAAAAGAAACGCTCTTCCGATACCTTGTCTCCGTCGACAGTGTAAATCGCGGTTTCAGACGATTGGCTGCGTTCACCCATGACGGTCGCATCCATCTCATAACGGACGGCAAATTGACTGCCGACAACAAATGGACCCTCCATGCTGAAATTGTGCATCTCAGCGTTTTCATTCCACCAGGCGTGTTTTTCCATCAATTGTTCGCGGCCCTCAACTTGGGCCATCGGACCTTCGCCAGGCTCCATCGAAACGATATCGTCAGACCACATCGCCTGATAGTCTGCCTCTCGCTCTTCCTTCACGGCATTGAAGAATTCTTGGGCAACTTGTTCGACGGACATTGCGGATCTCCTGATGTTTCGAGAGCACAAGATGCCGGAAAATTGTGACGAGATTAGGTCAGTCGACTAGCCAATCGCGGTTCTGACTTGCGCCCGGAGGGAGGGCAAAACCTCCGTTTCAAACCAAGGATTTTTGCGCATCCAGATTGCTGATCGCCATGCGGGATGAGGCAACGGAATGACCTGCGTAAACTCCGCAAAACGGCGCACTCTCTCTGTCATAGAAAGCTTTCTAGTTTCCGGCATATAATGAGCCTGTGCATAGGAGCCGACCAGTAGCATGAGCCTGTCATGGGGTAGGGCGGCCAACACGCGGTTATGCCAAAGCGGTGCACATTCTTTGCGCGGCGGCTGATCACCGCCTTTTGCTTTTCCGGGATAACAAAACCCCATCGGCACAAGAGCGATTGCATCGGGATTGTAAAAGGATTGCTTGTCGATCTTGAGCCATTCTCTCAATCGATCACCGCTGTCATCATCCCAAGGAATTCCGCTCGCATGAACTTTTGAACCGGGCGCTTGTCCGATTATGGCAATGCGGCTTTTGGCGGAGAATTGGACGATCGGGCGCGGAGCATGAGGCAGGTGTTCGGCGCAAAGTTCGCAAGCTGAAATTTCGCGATGAAGCTTTTTCACATGCCCAACTGTCATTCTTCGGCCCGTTCTGCCAGATCAAGCCAGCGTTCTTCCGCCGCATCCTTTTCGGCGATCGCATTCTCCAATCCCTTGGAGATATTGGCGAACCGCTGCGGGTCTTGGCTGAACAATTCTGGATCGGAGAGTATCTGTTCAGCCTTTACGATTGCAGCGTCCAACTCTTCAATCCTTGCAGGCAGCAATTCATAGTCGCGTTGGTCTTTATAACCGAGCTTGCCGGTGTCCTCTTTGGTTTGAGACGGGGCCGTTTTTGGTCCGCTTTCTTTGGCGGCCTTGCTCGATTTGCCGACAATGGGTTTGCGCCGCTTCTTTTCCCAATCCTCATATCCGCCTGCGACGATATCGACATGGCCTGAACCATCTAGGCCCAATGTGACGGTGACGGTGCGGTCCAGAAAATCACGATCATGGCTTACGATCAGAACGGTGCCATCGAAATCGGCGATCACTTCTTGCAGCAGATCGAGCGTCTCTAGGTCAAGATCATTGGTTGGTTCATCGAGCACAAGCAAGTTCGCGGTGCGCGCAAATTCGCGCGCGAGCAGGAGGCGAGAGCGCTCACCGCCAGAAAGCGTCGCAACCTTGGTGTCGACTAGGCCGGGATCAAATAGGAAGTCTTTGAGATAAGCTTGCACATGTTTGCGCTGACCGCGCACGTCGATCCAATCACCGCCTTCGGCCAAAATATCGCGCACGCTAGCGGTTGGACTGAGCAATTTGCGCTGCTGATCGATCATCACGCCAGAAAGAATGCGGGCGATATTGATGGTGCCGCTATCCGGTTCAAGCTCGCCGGTCAGCAGTTTCAGCAAAGTGGTTTTGCCAGCGCCATTTGCGCCGACCACGCCAATGCGATCGCCGCGTTGAATGCGCAGCGAAAAATTCTTGATGATGGTGCGTTGCTTTCCGCTTTCGTCGAAGCTTTTGTTCACCTGTTCGGCGACGATGACCGATTTGGATTTGAACTCTTCATCATTGGCCAATTTGAGCTGTGCTTTGCCGGAATCGCTGATCATGGCTGCTCTCGCGGCGCGCATTTGGTGCAGTTTTTCAAGCCGCCCCTGATTGCGTTTGCGCCGGGCGGTTACCCCGCGCTCAAGCCAATGGGCTTCAAGCTTTAGTTTCGCATCAAGCTTTTCAGCCGCTCTTGCTTCCTCGGCATAAACTTGATTTTCCCAAGCTTCGTATCCGCCAAAGCCAACTTCTTTTCTGCGCAAGCCGCCCCGATCGAGCCATAAAGTGGCCTGGGTCAATCGCTTTAGGAACGTCCGGTCGTGACTGATTGTGATGAAGGCCCCCTTGTACCTCGTCAGCCAATCTTCAAGCCAATCGATTGCTCCAAGATCAAGGTGGTTCGTCGGCTCATCGAGCAGCAGGAGATCAGGGTCTTGGGCAAGCGCGCCTGCGATTGCTGCGCGTCTGCGTTCCCCGCCGCTGGCGGTTTCTGCATCGCGGTCCATGCTGATGCCCAATTGGCCAGCTATCGATTCGACTTCATGCGGTTCTGGGGGATTTTCGCCTGCAAGCGCATAATCCATCAATGTGTCAAACTCGCTGAAATCGGGCTCTTGTTCTAGGAATACGATCCGGCAACCCGGCTTTACACGCCGTGTTCCGCGATCCGCCTCGATCCGATTATCGATCATCTTGAACAGGGTTGTTTTGCCGGCGCCATTGCGGCCGATCAACGCCAATCGATCGCGCGGCCCGATATGCAAATCAATGTTTTCGTGCTCTGGCCCGCCGAACAGCCATCTTCCTCCTTGTTGGAGGCCGAGATTTTCCCAGGAGAGGATTGGTGGTTGCGCCATGATTCGCGCGGGGTAGGGGCTTGCAATCCTGCGGGCAAGTCGCTTCAATGCGAATTCATTTAGGGGGCAAAGTAAGGTTGCAGCTGATTTTTCCTGAACCTTGCGCGCCCGCGCTATTCACAGACCGTTCAACGCACCAAAGTTAAAGATCGAGACACAATGGATCGTCGCATCACCTTTTTGAGTGCGTTTGCCGCACTTTCTATAGCCAGTTTGCCAGCTGTCTCGTCGCTTGCTGCGCAAAATCAATCGCAATCAGACCAGAGCGAGGCCCGCGCAGAAATGCAGGCGGGCAATGTGCTGTCACTGCGCCAGATCGAAGCGCGTATACTCCCGCAAATGCGCGGCAGCGAATATCTTGGACCGTCGTATGATTCCACGGCACGCGCCTATCGACTGAAGTTTATCAAGGATGGGCGGGTCTCATTCGTTGATGTTGATGCGAGGACAGGCCAGATAATCAACCGTTCACGCTAACTCTTACACCCATCACAGCCTAGCAATCGGGGAGGAATTTTCTTCCATTGCTTGACGCAAATTGCACAAAGGCGCACCTGTTCTGCAGGTAATGAGACAAGCACTCGGGGATTTATGCGAATTCTAATCGTCGAAGACGAACCCACACTTGGCCAACAGCTGAAATCTACGTTGGAGCAGACCGGCTACGCGGTCGATTGGTCCACCGATGGTGAAGATGGCCATTTCTTGGGCAGCACCGAAGAATATGACGCTGTTATACTCGATTTGGGTCTGCCCGAAATCGATGGCCTGTCAGTTCTTGGGATGTGGCGCAAAGAAGGGCGTGATTTCCCTGTCTTGGTTCTCACAGCTCGCGATAGCTGGTCAGACAAAGTAGCGGGCCTTGATGCGGGCGCGGATGATTATCTGGCTAAACCATTCCAAACTGAAGAACTGATTGCGCGATTGCGCGCGCTCATTCGCCGTGCTTCGGGCAACACCTCATCAGAACTCACCGCAGGTTTGGTTCGGCTGGATACACGTTCGGGCCGCGTGACCTTAAAAGGTGAGCCGGTGAAACTGACAGCGCAAGAATATAAGCTGCTCTCTTATCTAATGCACCATAAGGGCAAAGTGGTGAGCCGCACCGAGTTGATCGAGCATATATACGATCAAGATTTCGATCGCGATTCCAATACGATTGAAGTGTTTGTGACGCGAATTCGCAAGAAGCTCGGCGCTGAAGTGATAACAACGATCCGTGGCCTTGGTTACAGCCTCGACGACCCTGCAGACGCCCCAAGAGCGTGATGCTACAAGCGTCGCTGTCGCTTCGTCGCAAGACGAGGCGGATAGCGATGCTGGTGTGCCACTCGATACGGTAGGTGGAACGCAGCGGCACAGGCAGGGCAGCCTTGCGCGGCGCATGGTGTTCATCGCGGCGGGTTGGATACTTCTCTTGTTATTGCTTGGCGGGATTGCGCTTGATCGCGCACTGACGCGGCAGGTTGAGAACAATTTTGATGAGCAGCTCGGCTATATGCTGACGGCAATGGTGGCTTCCGCGGAGATCGATCCGGTCGGCGAAGTGTGGTTTTACCGCGCATTAGGCGATCAACGGTTTCTTGAACCGAACAGCGGCCTCTATTGGCAAATTAGCGGTGAAGGGTTTGAGCCTTTGCCTTCACGCAGCCTGTGGGATCGCAGCCTCGAAGTGCGCGGGGACCATGAGGATAATGAGGCGCATTACTTTAATTCATCGCAATTTGAAGGCGAACCCCTTCGAGTGGTTGAGCGCTCGATCATCTTGCCCGGCTCAGAAACGCAATGGTGGTTCACCGTAGCCGCAAGTCGGTTGGACTTGGACCAGCAGATTGCCAATATCCGCTTGATTCTGGTGTGGAGCTTCGCAGTGTTGGGGCTTGGCCTATTGCTGATGGCGCTGATGCAAGTGCGGTATGGTCTTTTGCCTCTGCGCCGGGTGCGAGCGGCGATCCAAAACCTGCGTTCGACCGGCGCCAATCGCATCACCGAGCCATTGCCCAGCGAGGTTCAACCTTTAGTGCAAGAGCTGAACGGCTTGCTTGAGCATTCCGAACGCCAAGCAGAAGAGGCCCGAACTCACGCTGGTAATCTTGCTCATGCTCTTAAGACGCCGCTTACAGTGTTGACGAACGCCGCGACCGCTCGCTCTGCAGATTTGGCGGACACCACAATTCGCGAAGCACGCACGATGCAGCGCCATGTCGATCACCACCTGGCGCGAGCCCGCGCAGTTGGACGCCGAGCCGTTGGCCATGCCCGCACTGATGTAAGGGCTAGCGCAGAGGCTGTGCGCAGAGCCGTGGAGCGGCTGTATCCTGATGTACGCTTCGATATCGCCGGAGGAAAAGACGCAGTCGTCGCGATTGAACGACAGGATCTTGATGAAATCCTTGGCAATTTGATCGAAAATGCTGCCAAATATGGCGGAGGCAGTGTCTTCGTGACGATTGACGTCGATACGGACGCGGAAAAATGTGTGGTCTGGATTGAGGATGATGGAACGGGCATTCCGACTGAAGAGCGCGAGCGAATCTTTGATCGCGGCGCGCGGCTGGATACGGGGAAACCGGGAACGGGCCTTGGCCTAGCCATCGTGCGCGACGTTGTCGAAATTTACGGCGGCAGCGTGGGAATTGAAGAAAGCGAAGATCTTGGCGGTCTATTGATCGTGCTGGATTTACCTAGAGCTTAACCTTTTTGGGCCCGCTCGTGGTGCCGGATCACTTCATCGATAATAAAGCGTAGGAACTTTTCGCTGAATTCCGGATCCAGATTGGCGTCTTCTGACAGGGCTCTAAGCCGTGCGATTTGGCGCTGCTCCCGATCAGGGTCTGCCGGAGGCAAGGTGGCCCGCGCTTTAAATTCGCCAACAGCCTGGGTAATGCGAAACCTCTCTGCCAACATGTGGATCAAGGCAGCATCGATGTTGTCGATGCTTTTGCGATACCCCTCCAACACAGTGGCAGGATTCGTCGGATCATTTGTTTCATGAGACATATGTTGCAAAACTAGCAGCAATTGAGCGCTTGCCAAGCGCGCGGCGACCGCCCAAATGCAGCAACCATGAGCGCAGAAGTCGTTCCTCTCCCGCGAAAGAAGCGGCCGACCCTTGAACCGATGCTGTCATTGACGGCAAACGGGATGAATTCGGTCAATGCTGTGATCCTTGAACGGATGCAAAGCGAGATACCACTAATCCCTCGGCTGGCTGGCTACCTTATTTCTGGCGGCGGCAAGCGGCTGCGGCCAATGCTAACCTTGGCTGGTGCTGAGTTGGTGGGGTATCAGGGTGAACGCCATCACAAACTGGCGGCTGCCGTAGAATTTATTCACACTGCTACTTTGCTGCATGATGATGTGGTTGATGGCAGTGAGCTTCGCCGCGGCAAGGAGGCGGCAAACATCGTGTTTGGCAATCCTGCAACGGTGTTGGTTGGGGATTTCCTGTTCAGCCGCGCATTTGAATTGATGACAGAAGACGGCAGTCTGAAAGTCCTCAAAATCCTCAGCCATGCCAGCGCGGTTATCGCTGAAGGCGAAGTCTCTCAATTGACCGCGCAGCGCCAGATTGAAACCAGCGAAGAACGTTATTTGCAAATTATCGGCGCGAAGACTGCGGCACTTTTTGCGGCTGCAAGCCAGATCAGCGCGGTCGTTGCCGAATGCGGAGAAGAGCAAGAGCGCGCGCTTGAAGATTATGGCCGCAATCTCGGCGTTGCATTCCAATTGGTTGACGATGCAATCGATTATGATTCCGACGCCGCAGAAATGGGCAAAGATCAAGGCGATGACTTTCGCGAAGGCAAAATGACATTGCCGGTGATTCTTGCTTTTGCACGCGGTGATGAGGCGGAGAGGACGTTTTGGAAGGCGGCTATCGCTGGCCATCGAACCTCTGATGAAGATCTGACACATGCAATCGATCTGATCCGCCGCCACGGCGCATTGGAAGACACGCGTGAGCGGGCCCGTCATTTTGCCCAGCGCGCGATCGATGCAATCTCGATTTTCCCCGATGGCAAGGCACGGCAAGCGATGGCGGAAGCCGCTGAATTCGCTGTTGCTCGCGGTTATTGAGGGGGGCTTTGAGCCCCGATCTCCCCATTCATGATGTGTTGCAGGAACTTTTTCGGGCTTTGTCCGGATCAGGTTCTGCGGTTCTGATTGCGCCTCCTGGAGCGGGCAAAACCACGGCGGTCGCGCCCGCTTTGTTGAAAGAAGCGTGGTGCGAAGGGCAGATAATTCTCACCTCTCCGCGCCGCGTGGCCGCCCGTGCAGCAGCAGAGCGCATGGCAGAAATGGCTGGTGAGAAAGTTGGTGAGACCTTTGGCTATGCCACGCGTCTGGAAACCAAGAAGTCTGACCGCACCCGGGTGCTGGTTGTGACCGAGGGAATTTTCGTCAATCGCATTCTTGCCGATCCGGAATTGCCCGGAATTTCGGCAATCGTGTTCGATGAGGCTCATGAACGTCATCTCGATTGCGATCTCGGACTGGCATTGGCCATTGAGGCTCGCAATATCCTGAGAGAAGACCTTCGCGTCTTGGTCATGTCCGCCACGATTGATGGATCTCGGTTTGCGAGCTTGCTAGGCGATGATGCGCAAATCATTGAGAGCGAAGGGCGCAGTTATCCGCTCGATATCAAGTGGCTTGGTCGCGATCCTAACCTTGCGCTTGAAGACCAAATGGCCACCGCTTGCGTTAAAGTTTGGCGGGAAACTGAAGATCAAGATGCCGGCAGCGTTTTGGTGTTTTTGCCCGGTGTCCGAGAGATTGAACGAGTGCGTGAAAGGTTGACAAACCGGCTTTCAGACGTGCCGATTCACGTTCTTCATGGGCAGGTCGATCCGCCGGCGCAAAGGGCGGCGATCAAGCAAGACCCGAATGGTCGGCGCCGAATTGTCCTGGCCAGCGCAATCGCGGAAACCTCGCTCACGCTTGATGGGGTCAATCTGGTTATCGATAGCGGCCTGGCGCGGATGGGCGAATATGACAGCGCGGCTGGGACGACACGGCTGGTCACCCGTCCCGCAAGTCAAGCGGCAGCGACGCAAAGAGCAGGACGTGCGGCTCGTCAAAGGCCGGGCTCAGCCTTTCGTCTGTGGGAGGAGCATTCCCACGCGAGCAGGCCCGAATTTTCGCCACCAGAAATCGAAACAGCCGATCTTGCACCATTGGTTTTGTCCTTGGCCGATTGGGGGACGCGCGATCCAAAATCATTGGCGTGGCTCGATCTGCCGAGTGATGCAGCGATTGCTATCGCGCGTGAAAAACTCCGATCCTTGGGTGCGGTTGATGATGATGGCGCGATCACAAACCGCGGACGCATTGTCGCCAGCTTGCCGCTTGATCCAGCCGGTGCTGCGGCAGTCTTGGCTGGCGCCGAAGCTGGGCAGGGGGAGGATGCAGCGAAGCTCGTCTTGCTGAGCCAGGAGCGGGCGCTTGGCGGCCGGGGCGAAGATTTGTTGCAGCGCTTGTCTCGGTGGAATGGTGATCGAAGCCCGCGTGCGAACTCGTCCAGAAAATTGGCGCAAAATTGGGCGCGGGCGGCTGCGAAGCGTGTTAAAGCAGGCGAGCCAAATGGCCTCAATCCAGCGTTGTTTTTGGCCCTGGCTCGACCGAGCATGGTTGCCAAAAGGCGTGATTCCAGCGGCGAGCATTGGCTGGCTTCGAGCGGCCGCGGATTTTGGCTCGATCCCACATCAACATTGGCACGGTCGGAATGGTTGGTGATTGCAGATGCGCAAGGCCATGCAAAAGGTGCGCGGATCACAGCTGGGGCTGCATTATCGCAGGCTGAAATTACAGAGAACTTCCGGGAAAAAATTGAGGAATGTCAATCAACGCATTGGAATAAAGTGAAAAACAAGATTGATGGCCGGATTGAAAAGAAGTTTGGTGCTATCACCATTTCATCGGCAATCGACCCCAAGCCGGACGAAGAAACGCTTGTGGGTATCCTTGTGGAAAAGGCGCTTGAAAACTTGGGGGAAAGGTTTCCGGAAAGCTTCTTATCACGCGCAAAATTTGCCGAGATTCCCGCGTTATCGATCGAGCAACTTGGGGCTTCAGCTGATTTTTGGCTGGCACCAATTCTAATCGGGCGACGCGATTTGAATTTGGCGCGCGAGGGCTTTGCCGAGGCAGCATTGTCTCAGCTCGATTGGGATCAGCGCCAGGCTTTGGAAAAGCGAGCGCCGACACATTTCGTATCGCCTGCAAATTCGCGCCATGCTGTGAATTATGCGGGCGATGACAGCCCAAATGTTGAAGTGCGCGTGCAGGCCTTGTTCGGTCTTGATACGCACCCGATGATCGGATCAACGCCTTTGCTGCTCAAATTGACGAGCCCGGCTGGACGCCCAATTCAATCGACCCGCGATTTGCCCAAATTTTGGCGTGGCAGTTGGTCGGATGTGGTCAAAGATATGAAAGGCCGATATCCCAAACATCGCTGGCCGGAAAAACCTTGGACAGAAAAGCCAAGCTTAAAAACGAAAAACGCCTTCAATCGTGACTAGTTTTCGACTAACGGGAATTTGCACACGGGCCAAGATGAGCCCCGCAAGGCCGACCGGCCACCCGCAGCGACGCGACCAATCGGCCGCATGAATGAGGATTGAGAAGTATAATGTCAGCCCTTATTTACCAACGATCGAAAAGCGCGATGCAATCGGGCAAGGCCCGGACAGAAGGCTGGGTGCTTGAATTTGAACGATCCCAAGCTTTGAAGCCCGATCCATTGATGGGTTGGAGCGGAAGCGGCGACACTCAAGCGCAAGTGACACTTAAATTCCCCACGCTGGAGGCGGCGCAAGACTATGCCAAAAAATATGGCATCGTTGCGCGGGTCCACACGACACCGGGGAAAGGTCTGAAAATCCAAGCCTATGCGGATAATTTCCGCTAGGGTTTGACGTTTGGGCTAGCTTTGCAAGCTTCTTAAAAACTCTTCTGGCGAAAGCCCCGTATAGGGCTGCGAAGTGTTGCCCTGCCACACAGCAACGCCGCGTTCGAAATCAGCGCGGCAATCATTTGCGTCGCGGCCAATATCGTCAACGATGTAGATTACGTCGGCCGCATATTTGCCAGTGAAACGAATATCGTCGCAAACGCCGTTATCGGCATATTGCGATCTGTTGTTCCCGAAATCGATCGGATTGCTATCGGTTATCGGTGCAAACAGCGGATTGAGCTGGATGCGGCCTTCGCTGTAGCTGATCTCGCAATCGGTTGCGTCTTTACCGATATTTTGAATGGTCAAAGACTCTGCGACATTTTCGCCCACAAAGCGCACATCATCGCATTCGCCGTCAAAGGCCCACTGTGAAGTGTCATCGCCAAAGCTAATGTCTTGCCGAGGGCTTTTTTCATCTTGTGCCAATGCTGGGGCAACCAGCGATAACGCCAAAACCGCGCCGAATACCTTTGTTGAAGTCCCTGTCATGCATTCCCTCCCAACGAATTCCCAAATTCGTACCTAGAGTTGATAGACCATCTTGCCAATCTCGAACATGAACGCCATATGCGCGACCGGGAGTCGGGTGGACGTTTGCGTTCGCTCACCGGGTCAGGTCCGGAAGGAAGCAGCCCAGGTGAATTGCGACGGGTCGCTCGGCTCCTTTTTCATTTTTCCCACATCTCGCGTCATGACAAGTTGGTGCTGAGCGCCTAGACAATTGCGATGCCTGATTCTGACCGTTCCGATCCTTCTGAAACAGAAGAAAATCCGCAGCCAAGCGCTGCCGAGCTAGAGGCGGCTGGACAAAATTCGATGTTTGGCGAGGGGCCGCCGGAAAGTGAGGCATCTCAGGATGTGGCTGAACAGTTCGGCCCAGAAACCGCTGGCCCAGAAACCGCTGGGCCAGAAACCGCTGAACCTGAATCCACCGCCCCTGAGCAATCACCAAAAGCAGCGACGGAAACAGCACAGCCATACCGGGTTTTGGCGCGCAAATATCGCCCGCAAACATTTTCGGAACTGATCGGCCAAGAACCGATGGTCCGCACGCTCGCCAATGCGATTGAGCGCGATCGGCTGGCGCATGCATTTTTGATGACTGGGGTGCGGGGGGTCGGCAAAACCTCAACCGCGCGCCTGATCGCAAAAGCACTCAATTGCATCGGCCCTGATGGTCAAGGCGGCCCTACAATCGATCCATGCGGTGAATGCGAGCCATGCACCGCGATCGCCCAAGGTCAGCATATCGATGTGATCGAAATGGATGCGGCGTCGCACACCGGCGTTGATGACGTTCGAGAGATTATTGAGGCAGTGCGCTATGCGGCGGTTTCGGCGCGCTACAAGATCTATATTATTGACGAAGTGCACATGCTTTCGCGCAATGCCTTCAACGCATTGCTCAAGACGTTGGAAGAACCGCCTGCGCATGTGAAATTCCTGTTTGCGACCACTGAGGTCGAGAAATTGCCGGTCACCGTGCTGAGCCGGACTCAGCGGTTTGATCTGCGCCGGATACCCGCCGATTTGTTGACCGAGCATTTTGGCAATGTCTGCGCGAAGGAAAATGTTGAGGCAGAGCCAGAGGCGTTGAAGATCATTTCTGCGGCTGCAGAAGGATCGGTTCGTGATGGCCTTTCGATCCTTGATCAGGCGATTGCTCATGCTGATCTGGATAAAGATGGAAAAGTATCGGCGGCGCGCGTTCGCGATATGTTGGGACTGGCCGATAACAGCGCTCGCCGAAAACTGTTGGAGGCGCTGCTTTCTGGCGATGGCCCAAAGCTTTTGGCTGGAATTGATGAGCAATATGCGTTGGGCGTGGAACCTCTTGCGCTGATGCGCGGCCTTATGGATTTGGTCCACCGTATCACCGTGGCTCAAGTTGCAGGCATGGAGCCTGATGCGCCAAGCCAAGATGAGCGCGCGGCAATGGGCGATATCGCGAAACGTTTGAGCGCTGCGCAATTGCACCGCTTATGGCAATTGCTGCTCAAAGGTCATGAGGAAGTCCGCCAAGCGCCTGATCCCTTGGTCACAGCGCAAATGGCGTTGCTGCGCGTGCTTCATGCCGCAGATATGCCTGACCCGGGTGAACTGATTAAACGGATGGAGGATATCGCCAGTTCAGCTGCGTCTGCGCCTCCTGCGCAAGCCTCAGATGGCGAGGCAAACACGCCAACCGCTTCAAAAGCTCAGGCTCAGGCACAAGCTCAAGCACCAAACTCTCAAGATTGGTCCAAGCTTGTCCAAAGCGTTGAGGATAGCGGCCAATTGCGAATTGGGCAGATGATGCGCGATTGGATTCGCGTTATCGAAATTGGTCCGCAGAAATTGGTTTTCGATGCCGTTGATGGGCTGCACGAGGATCCGATTCCCGAATTGCGCAATGCCTTGTTGAAATTGACCGGTGAGCGTTGGATTGTTGAGCGCGGCAAAGGTGACGCTCAACCGAGTTTGCGCGAGCAATCTGAGACGGAAAAACAAGCTGCGGAAGAACGCACGCGAGCCAATCCTATGGTCAAGGCAGTTTTTGAAGCGTTCCCCGACGCCGAATTGCTGGATCCACAAGACAAGATCGCCCAAGCTGGCGGCGGAAAATGGAGTCGATAAGACAATGAAATCGATGGAAGAAATGATGCAGGCGGCTCAACAGGCAGCCGAAACCATTCAAACCCAAATGAATGACATGCAGGCCAAGCTTGATAGCATTGAAGTGGAAGGTCAGGCTGGCGGCGGGCTCGTGAAAGTTCGCGCGACAGCAAAGGGACGCATCTTAGGCGTCGCAATCGATGACAGCCTTATGAAGCTTGAGGAAAAGCAGATGGTTGAAGATTTGGTCACCGCTGCGTTCAATGATGCGCGCGACAAGGCGGATCGGGTTTCCGCCGAAGAAATGAAATCGCTGCAAGGCGGAATGGGATTGCCACCCGGGTTCAATCTTCCCGGCATGGGATAAACTCAATCGGCTTGCGCCCCGGGCGCATCGGCGCCGTCCACAACTTGATTTGTGGCTGCCATTGCGGGCTGTCCGGTGCATTCCCATATTCGGTTTGAAGGCGCGCGAACTATTGCCGCCAATGGATAACAAATGACAGAACAATACCCTCTTCTACCTCTGCGCGACATTGTCGTGTTTCCCGGCATGGTTGTGCCGCTCTTCGTGGGTCGCGACAAATCCGTTGCGGCGCTCGAAGCGGCCATGGAATCGAGCAAGGATATTTTCCTGCTCGCGCAATTGGACCCTGGCTGTGACGATCCTACCGTAGATGATCTGTATGATGTTGGTGTGATCGCCCAAGTCCTGCAATTGCTAAAACTGCCGGATGGGACTGTCCGTGTGCTGGTCGAAGGATCACAGCGCGCGCAGATCAAATCGGACCAGGAAGAAGCGGGCTATGTTCGGGCCGAAATTGAGGTGTTGCAGCCCGAAACTGCAAGCGGTAGCGATGTCACAGCTTTGATGCGGCAAGTAACCGATCAATTTGGAGAATATGCCAAGCTCAATAAAAAGCTGGGTGATGATGCCAATGTTGATTTGAGCGGGGCCGATGATGCCGGCACTCTGGCCGATACAATCGCAAGTGCGATCAATGCCAAGGTTGCAGATAAGCAAGCCTTGCTGACCGAATCCGATCCATTGAAACGGTTGGAGCTTGTGATGGCTCATATGGAAGGTGAGCTGTCTGTTCTGCAGATTGAACGCAAAATTCGCGGGCGGGTGAAACGCCAGATGGAGAAAACTCAACGCGAATATTATCTCAATGAACAGATGAAAGCGATCCAGAGCGAGCTGGGCGGAGGTGATGGCGAAGAAGGTGATGAAATCGCTGAGATGTCCGAGAAGATCAAAGAGACCAAGCTAAGCAAAGAAGCCAAAACCAAGTCGAAGGCAGAGCTCAAGAAGCTCAAATCCATGCAGCCGATGAGCGCCGAAGCAACGGTGATCCGCAATTACCTAGACGTGCTGCTCGGGCTTCCGTGGGGCAAGAAATCGCGGCTGAAGAAGGATATCGGCAAGGCTCAGGAAGTTCTCGATGCGGATCATTATGGCCTTGAAAAGGTCAAAGATCGGATCATCGAATATCTCGCGGTCCAGGCCAGAACCAACAAGCTGAAAGGGCCAATCCTGTGCTTGGTTGGACCTCCAGGCGTGGGTAAGACTTCGCTTGGCAAATCGATCGCCAAAGCGACCGGGCGCGAATTTGTGCGCCAATCGTTGGGCGGTGTGCGGGATGAGGCAGAAATCCGCGGTCATCGCCGCACTTATATCGGTTCTATGCCGGGCAAAATCGTCAACAATTTGAAGAAAGCGGGGACCAGCAACCCACTGTTCCTGCTCGATGAAATTGACAAGCTTGGCCAGGATTTCCGCGGTGATCCGGCATCGGCTCTGCTTGAGGTGTTGGACCCCGAACAGAACAACAAATTCCAGGATCACTATCTTGAGCTTGATCTTGATCTTTCGGATATCATGTTCGTAACGACTGCGAATTCGCTCGATCTTCCGCAAGCGCTCCTTGATCGGATGGAAATCATCCGGCTCGAGGGATATACCGAAGACGAGAAGGTCGAGATCGCCCAGCGCCACCTCATTGCCAAGCAGGTTGAAGCGCATGGTTTGAAGGACGGCGAGTTTGAACTGACGGAGGGCGGTCTACGCGATTTGATCCGGTATTACACAAGAGAAGCTGGTGTGCGGACACTTGAGCGTGAAATCGCACGGCTGGCCCGCAAATCGCTGCGCAAGATTTTGGAAAAAGAAGCCAGCAGCATCACGATCACTCCTGAAAACTTGGGAGACTTCGCCGGGGTACGCAAATTTAAGCACGGAAGCTCAGAAGACGAAGCGCAAATTGGCGCGGTAACCGGCCTGGCCTGGACTCAGGTGGGCGGCGAACTTCTGACGATTGAAAGCGTGACGACACCGGGCAAAGGTGAAATCAAAACAACCGGCAAATTGGGTGAGGTGATGACAGAAAGTGTCGCCGCAGCATTCAGTTTTGTGAAGGCACGCGCGCCTGCATACGGGATCAAACCTTCGATTTTTCAGCGCAAGAACATTCACATCCACTTGCCAGAAGGCGCTGTGCCGAAAGATGGCCCCAGTGCCGGTGTCGGCATGGTGACATCAATTGTCTCAACCCTATCGGGAATTCCAGTCCGGCCAGATGTCGCCATGACTGGCGAGGTGACATTGCGCGGCCGTGTTTTGGCCATTGGCGGGTTGAAAGAGAAATTGCTGGCTGCCTTGCGGGGCGGGATCACAACCGTTCTTATCCCAGAAGAGAATGTAAAAGATCTGGTCGAAATACCCGACAACGCGAAAGAAGGCTTGGACATTATTCCGGTTTCGCATGTCGATCAGGTGTTGGAACAAGCTCTGACGGAGATGCCCGAAGAAATCGAATGGACTGAGGCGGATGACATCGCGAGCCAGCCCAATCCCATGGCGCATCCGGCACCGGGTACTACCACAGCACATTGACGCGGAGCGGCGTTTGCAATGAAAATTGCGGCAAGATTCGCGGGTGCACCGATGGCGTTCAGCAAGTAGGCATTTTCGCTTAAGGCCCTTCGATTCATCGCAAATCGCCAAATTTTCTTAAAAAACCGCGCTTTTCTGGCGGATTTGTCTTTGACAGGTCTGTCAAAAACGTCTCAATTTGCCTGCATTCGGAGAGGCGATTCACCGGAAGTGATCTGAAAATCGAATGAGGGGGTTCCAATAATGAACAAGAACGATCTGATCAGTGCAGTGGCCGAGAAGAGCGGCCTTTCGAAAAGTGATGCGTCGAGTGCCGTTGAGGGTGTGTTTGATGCGATCACAACGTCGCTGTCTAGCGGTGGTGAAGTTCGTCTGGTCGGGTTTGGAACCTTTTCTGTTGCGAAACGCAAGGCTTCGACGGGACGCAATCCTCGCACTGGTGAGCCGATGACGATCAAGGCATCAAATCAGCCAAAGTTCAAGGCTGGCAAAGGGTTGAAAGACGCAGTCAACTGATTTGCGCTTGCGCGGCAGATCGTTTCACGCCGCTCAAAGGATTTGGCCCCGCCGGTATGTGCCGACGGGGTCTTTCTTTTGTGCGTCTGACATTTGTCAGCTTCTGACAATCATTCCGAAAGATTGATCAACGCGGTTGGCGCTGCGCTTGTTCGCGGCGAAATTTCCCATGTCAGAATTTGACCCCTTGGGGACGTCTGCGGCCCTTCATCAGTGTTGTTCGCAAGAATTTGCCCATCTGTGACGATGGTGAAAACGCCATCCATTTGCGGTATTGGCGGACCGTCAACAACACCTGCATTTTCTTCATCGCTCTCACCCAGCTGACCCAAGGTGGAAAGGCCGGAAAAGCCAGCAAGCATACCCGTTAATGGATTGGATTCGTCTTGCGCGGAATAACCCGGCGCATTGATTCTGACCATGTCATCGTCTCGCAAAATGGCTTGCACGAAGACAATATTTGGCGGGAATCCTTCCAGAAACGGAAAAGTGAAATCGTGGCCGAGTGACCCGGCGATCGAGTAATCAACTGCAAACAACCCATCACCCTTGTGGGTGACTGAATTCCAGCCGCGCTGCCGAAGCAGCAATTGTTCCAATTCAGCAGCGGCCTCGGGGTCGGTCGGATCGATCCCGCCCATCAGCGTTGCAAATTGCTGCGCTTCAATCTCAGCGTTTGCGGCCCGTTGCTGTGCCCCCGCGTCCCATCTGGCTTTCTGCTCTGCCAGTTCATCTTCGCTGCAATCGCGTCCTTCCAACGAGGCTTCATCCCAACATGGTTCTGGCTGAAACTCTTGTTCGCCGCCAGCGGCAGCTCCAAGATCACTCAGCGCGAGGAAGTGCAATTCACCATTGTAGGTGAAGCTAAACTGCCCATTTTTTTCGAGGACCAGCTCAGACGTGAATTTGCCAGGTGTGACGAAGCAAGCGGTCAGCAGCAGAGAAAGGCTGGCAAGCAACGCTGCGGCTCTCAATCGAACACTGATGTGATCTTTCATGGATCCAAGTCCCTCAGCTGGTTTCAAGTGCGTGTTGCCGCTGCATATAGCGCAATTGCGGCGGCATTCGAAACATTCAGGCTTTCAATCTGTGAACTGATCGGAAGCTTGGCCAAGGCATCGCAGTGCCCCGCGATGTTTTGGCGCATGCCTTCGCCTTCTGCACCCAGTACAAGTGCGATCGGGCCTGCGGTTAATGTGTCGGCCAAATTGGCTTCTGCTTCTCCAGTCAGGCCGATACGCCAAAATCCGATTTCCGCCATTTCATCGAGCGCACGCGCGAGGTTGACCACGCGTATCCAAGGAACTGTTTCAAGCGCTCCTGATGCCGATTTTGCAACCACTCCAGATTCGGGCGGTGAATGGCGATCCTGGGTCACAATACCAGCCGCACTAAATGCTGCGGCGGATCGCAGAATTGCGCCAACATTGTGGGGGTCAGTGACTTGATCGAGCACAATCAAGGGGGCTTGCGGGTTTGCGCCGGCGACCTCATTGAGAAACACATCTTCCAAAGGTTCGCATTCGAGCACAAGCCCCTGATGCGGCGCGTCGCGAGCTACCATCCGCCCAAGATCGGCCACTTCGGCATATTCCACCGTCAAGTCAGCAGGCAGCTCGCGATCGAGGCTGTCGATGCCTTCGCGCGTTGCCCATAATTTGCGGTGTTGGCGCGCTGGATTATTGAGGGCAGCCTCCACTGGGTGGCGTCCCCAAAGCCGGACAGCATTGGTTTTAGTGCGGCCTGAACCGCGACCGCCTTTCATGCGGCCTGCGCGTCCGCGCAATGCGCGCTTACGTTCTGATCGTGCCATTGTGGCCCCTGATTGTTACCTTCACTTGCTCCCCTGCCAGTCGGCCCATTGACAGGCAAGCGCCGCTTCGCCAAAGGGGCGCGTCTCGGCAAGAGAAGCGCCAATCGGCGCACTCATTTTCCCGCAAGGATATGTGGACAGGTGGCCGAGTGGTTAAAGGCAGCAGACTGTAAATCTGCCCGCGCAAGCGTACATAGGTTCGAATCCTATCCTGTCCACCACCCTGCCAGCTTCGCTTACCTCTTCGTATGATGGCGTCTACGAGAGGTTGACCGAAGGCAAAGTTAGCGGGATCTTATGCGAAATTGGCGGGATCGAACCCGCGAACCAGGATTGCATTGGAAGGCCCAGCAGCTTCGCGGTCCGCAGCGATTGCTTTGTATTCCGGCAATTCCATCCATGTGGTTGCATCTTCAATTGAAGAGAATTTCAGCAAGACTGAACGCGATGCATTGAATTCCCCATCCACCACAACAGGATCATCGTCGATGCTCAGCAATTCTGCATTGGCCAGAGCGAAGACAGCCGGAAAGCCTGCCTGATAGCGATCATAGGCCGCTTGATCCTCTATAGTGAGCTGGACAATCAGATATGCACTCATAGATTCGAGCCTTCATCTAACTTGAGAGGGGGTATTCCTGATCGATTTATTAGTCAGAGCTGTAAGCGATGTCGACCTATCCGAAAATTCGCAGTTTCTCATGATCCTTTCGTCGGAGCGCACTTGCCCCGTTTGGATGCCGCCATTATTGCTCCAATCCCATGAATAACACTGCGAATTCGATGACCCTGCGACCTGTCATATCGGCCACCGGCCTCTTCACGCCGGAAGATTCCATCACCAATGAGGAACTGGTTGAAAGCTTCAACGCGTTTGCCGATCGGCATAATGCGAAGCATGCCAGTGAAATCGAAGCCGGTGAAGCACAGGCGATCCCGCACAGTTCGGTTGAGTTTATTGAGAAAGCCAGCGGCATCAAAGCTCGTCATGTGATGAGCAAAACACCGATCCTTGATCCCGATATCATGGAGCCACGTTGGGACGAACGACCTGATGATGAATTGTCGGTTCTGGCTGAAATTGGTGTGATTGCTGCGCGGCAAGCTCTTGAGAAGGCTGGGCGAGACCCGAAAGATGTTGATGCGGTTCTTTGCGCGGCATCGAACATGCAGCGCGCCTATCCGGCAATGGCGATTGAAATTCAACAAGCGCTGGGCATCGATGGCTTTGGCTTTGATATGAATGTCGCGTGCTCGTCAGCGACCTTTGGCATTCAAACCGCAGCAGATTACGTTCGAGCTGGGAACGCCAAAAGCGTGCTAGTGGTTAGCCCAGAGATTACATCGGGCCACCTCAATTGGCGCGATCGCGACAGCCACTTCATTTTTGGCGATGTAGCGACCGCAGTTTTGGTTGAGGATGCGGCGATTGCACCGGCAGAGCATTGGGACATCCTTGGCACTAAGCTCAAAACAGTCTTTTCGAACAACATCCGCAACAATTTTGGCTTTTTGAATCGCGCGCATCCTGAAAGCGCCGATGCAGCGGACAAATTGTTCGTCCAAGAAGGACGCAAGGTGTTTAAGGAAGTAGTCCCGATGGTCGCGCAAATGATCGTTGATGAGGCAGAAAGGCTGTCGATTGATCCAAAGGCTCTTCGCCGGATGTGGCTGCATCAAGCCAATGCCGGGATGAACCGATTGATCGCGCACAAAGTGTTGGGGCATGAGGCAGACGATGATGAAAGCCCGACGGTGCTCGATACATATGGCAACACATCGAGTGCAGGCTCTATCATCGCCTTTCACCTCAACAACGAAGACATGAAGCCTGATGATACTGGGCTGATCTGCAGCTTCGGCGCGGGTTATTCTGCGGGAACAGTGTTTGTGCGCAAGGTCGCTTGATGGCGCGAATCCAAGAAACGGTCCCAAGCGCCGATCACCCACTTTGAAGTCATCCAGATCAAAGACACGGCCACAACAGAAACAAGGCCGTCCACTGCATAGTGATATGCCAAGTGTACGCTGCTGATCCAGGTGATCAGACAAAATGCGCCGAACAACAGGCCAAGCTTTGGTGAAATTCGGCGCATCGCGAGCCAATAAAGGAAGGCAATGGCGACATGCATGCTGGGCATTGCGGTGATGCCACTGCCCAAGCCATCCGCATCTGCATTGAACCATTCCAGCAGCATTTCTTGCACGCCCAATGTCATAATCGGGACCTGCTCATTGGCCGAATAAAGATAAGTCATTTGATCATCAAAGCGCGAATCGCCGAGCATAGGCCCGACAAAACATGGTCCGACTGAGGCAAGCCAAGTGGCCATAGCGCCGCCAATCACTGTCCAGCTTAACAAATAAGACAAAAAGAATTGGCGCTGCACGCCGCGATCAACGTTTGCGAAAGCCAGGAAAAGCACACCGGGATAGAGCAGCAAAAACCACAGGTGATATAGCAGCGCAAGAAATCCTGTTACGATTGGGAAGCCAAGAACAGGCTGCATGATTTCCCATGCATCATATCCGAAAAAGAGCGCTCGATCCCATTCGATGAAGGCATTATCCCAAGTGTATTCGGTAAAAAGTGGGATCGCCGCCTTCATCTTGGAGAAGAACGGCAACAGCACGATGCAAACACCAAGCAGGGGCAAGCCTGCAATTGCTATGCCTTTGAACTGCGGCGAGGAATAGCGCGCCTTCAGGTGGCCAAGGGGGCTTTCCGGCCGCTGTTTGAACAGCTGCCAACCGGCATCGATCGCGCCAATGCCCAGCAAGAACATGAAGAATAGCCGGGCATTGACCCATATCCCGCCTGCTGTCGGATAAATCCCGCGTGCAGCAAGCAAGCCTATGCACAGCGCCATGAGCGCGGCGCCGATGACATAGATCGGTGTTTCGCCAAGCCAGCGTGCTTGATGGGGAAGTGGGACGTTCATGGTGGAGGTGGAATTACGGTAAATATATTACTAAAAAGTGTGCGCCCGCCCGCCGTTTCCGGATGCCAATTGAAAGCGTTTTACCCCAGTTGTAGGAGCGATCGCTTGCGAGGGGGTAAACCAACGCCTAGATGGCAATGATGGCCGGAGAAATTCTAGATAATCAAGGGCGCGGTGATGTCAGCTGGAGCTGGCCGCCAATTCACCCCGAAGGACGCAAATATGGCGTGATCGCCGTTGTGATCAGCCTGATATTCCTGTTGGCGTTTGATTTAGCATTCATTGGCTGGCCGCTGCTGGCATTATCAGCCGGGGTGTTCGCGTTCTTTCGTGATCCCGAACGGGTGGTTCCGCAGGCGGATAACACCATTGTTGCTCCGGCGGATGGATTGGTTTCGCTGATCGCGGAGGTTGAACCGCCTGCTGAGCTGACCATTGATGATGGGTCCGGCTTCCCTGGTTTGCCCCAAGGGCCGGTCACACGCATTTCGATATTCATGAGCGTGTTCGATGTTCACATCAATCGGGCGCCGATTGCAGGCACAATTCGCCGCGTGGTTTATATCCCTGGCAAATTCGTGAACGCTGATCTCGATAAAGCCAGCGAAGAGAATGAGCGCCAGCATATCTTGGTTGATCGCGGCGACGGGATGCAGATCGGGTTTACTCAGATTGCGGGGCTTGTCGCGCGGCGTATTATTCCTTTTGTGAAGCCAGGTGATACAGTCGCCAAGGGGCAACGCGTTGGCCTGATCCGCTTTGGCAGCCGGGTTGATGTCTATCTACCGGCTGGAACTTCACCCAAGGTGTTGTTGGGCCAGAAAATTGTCGCCGGGGAAACGATCCTTGCCGAAGTTGGCACGCAGGCCTTGCTTGAAGGCATCGCGCAGTGAGCAATGAACGTGGCGGCGAGAATGATAGCGACGGCCAATCAGTAGACGATATCCGTGTCGGTCCGAAAGCGGCTGAAGACGAAGAAGGCTATAGCGGCCCCGATCCGCGCGGCCTTTCGCTTCGCGCGATGTTGCCCAATGCCATTACCGCTGCCGCACTGTGCGCCGGGCTTACCGGAATTCGCTTTGCCATCACCGAGGATTGGGAGTTTTCTATCCTCGCGATCATCTTGGCCGGGGTGCTTGACGGTATCGATGGACGGATCGCGCGGCTTTTGAATGCGCAATCGCGCTTTGGCGCAGAGCTCGACACTTTGGCAGATTCGCTATCCTTTGGGATGGCTCCGGCGATCATATTGTACTTATGGGCGCTGCAAGACCTGCCAAGGTTCGGCTGGTTCGCCGCGCTTGCATTTGCCATTTGCTGTGCGTTGCGGCTTGCGCGCTTCAACGCCCGGATCGATGTTGATGAACAACCACACAAATCGGCTGGTTTCCTGACCGGTGTTCCTGCGCCGGTGGGCGCTGGCTTGGCCTTTGCCCCATTCTATTTGTGGATGGAAACGGGTTGGGAACAATTCAGAGACCCTATCATCCTCGCTTGTTGGATGACGGTGATCGGGTTTCTTATGATTTCCAATATGGCGACACTCAGTTGGGGGTCGCTCAGGCCGCGTCGCGGCATTCGGCTCGGTGTAATCTTGGTCTTTACGCTGGCTTTCGCGGCATTGTTGATAGAGCCATGGTGGATGCTGACAACGATCAGCGTCGGCTATCTCGCATTGATGCCATACGGATTGTTCAAATATAGCCGGATCAAGCGGCAGAGACGCTTGGCACATGCGAACGCATCCGCGCAGGAGAACGACTGATCGCATTGTGACGAGAGGCCACTGGTCGGCGCAATCTAACTTTCTCCCCTTTCACTTGTGGTACATACCCACTTTGCAAAAGAGCTCTTTGACGCTTGATCGCGACAAAGGCATTGCGTCCACGCAAGAAGCTGTCGGATAGACTGATGACCGCTGCCAAACAGGCAAAAGTAAACAAAGCGGCGAGCAAAAGCGTGATCATAATGAAATATCCTAGGGTTTGCCTGTGATTCGATGGTTAACCACACAAAGTTACATTACGTAGTGTTCCGTATATGTTCTAGGCTCTTTGTTCTCCATGTGTTCTATTATGTCAAGGGGCAATTGCGGGAGAGGGCGGATTTTTCGAAATTAGGGTGGATTTTTGCTGCAGCGGTCGCTAGGTGCCGCGCCATCGCTTGGTATGTTCTGTCTCTCGGATAGCTCTCTACGAAGCGAAATTCACATGGATGGCGCAACATACCGGTGCCGCCGCGGGACATTCCGCAGCAGGTTCCAGCCATCCAGAGGACGAACCGGAAAGGAATTACCTATGGCGGCCACCACCGTCACGATGCAGCAATTGATTGAGGCCGGAGCGCATTTCGGCCACCAAACCCACCGTTGGAATCCACGCATGAAGCCGTATATTTTCGGCGCGCGTAATGGTGTCCACATCATCGATCTTTCACAAACAGTTCCGCTGTTCGCTCGTGCGCTCGACTTTGTTGAGCAAACTGTGCGCGCTGGCGGCAAAGTTTTGTTTGTTGGTACCAAGCGTCAGGCGCAAGAGCCGATTGCAGACGCGGCGCGTGCCTCAGGACAACACTTTGTGAATCACCGCTGGCTTGGCGGCATGTTGACCAATTGGAAAACCATCAGCCAGTCGATCAAACGGCTCAAAAATCTCGAAGAGCAGCTTTCCGGCGAAACCAGCGGTTTCACCAAGAAAGAAGTTCTTCAGCTTACGCGTGAGCGCGACAAGCTTGAACTGTCACTTGGCGGCATTCGCGATATGGGCGGTATTCCTGACGTGATGTTTGTCGTCGATGCCAACAAGGAAGATCTCGCCATCAAGGAAGCAGCCGTTCTTGGCATTCCAGTCATTGCGGTGCTTGATACCAACGTCGATCCAAGCGGGATCGCGTTCCCGGTTCCGGCCAATGATGATGCCAGCCGCGCTGTGCGTCTTTATTGTCAGGCGATCAGCGACGCTGCGACCGCAGGTCGCGGCGGTGCGGTTACCGATTCGGGCAAGGATGTTGGTGCGATGGAACAGCCTCCTGAAGAGGCTGCGGCGGAAACCGCCTAATTTTTCCAAGCATTAAGCTAGGGGCGCGTTATTTGCGCGTCCCATTCTTTATCTAGTGCGCCGGGCATCACCTCAATGGGCCCGGCGACTGCAAATTGATTGAAAAGGAAATCACTATGGCCGATTTCACCGTCGCCGATGTGAAAACGCTGCGCGAAAAAACCGGCGCAGGTATGATGGATGCAAAGAAGGCGCTGGTCGAAGCGGGCGGCGATATCGAAGCTGCTGTTGATGCCCTGCGTGCCAAAGGTTTGGCCACCGCTCAGAAAAAGTCGAGCCGCACTGCGGCTGAAGGTCTGGTTGGTGTGGCTGTTACAGGCACCAATGGCGTTGCTGTTGAAGTGAATTCTGAAACTGACTTTGTCGCGAAAAACGATCAGTTCCAAGATTTTGTGCGCAAGGCGACTCAAGTTGCTTTGACGCTTGGTGCAGACGATGTCGAAGCGCTTAAGGCAGCCGACTATCCCGATGGTGGCAGCGTATCAGACAAGCTGACAGATAATGTCGCAACGATCGGTGAGAACCAGCAGATCCGCCGCATGAAAAGCGTCGCGGTGGGCCAAGGTGCAGTTGTTTCTTATGTGCACAATGCCGCCGCCGAAGGGCTTGGCAAAATTGGTGTGCTGGTCGCGCTGGAAAGCGATCTAGGAGCGGACGTGCTTGAGCCATTTGGTAAGCAGCTTGCCATGCACATCGCCTCGATGTTCCCGCAAGCTCTCAATGCTGAGGGCCTCGACGCTGCAGTGATTGAGCGCGAACGCGCAGTTGCTCAGGAAAAAGCTGCCGAAAGCGGTAAACCTGAAAACGTGCAGGAAAAAATGGTCGAAGGCGCGATTAAGAAATTCGCGAAAGAGAACGCGCTGCTCAGCCAGATGTTTGTGATGGACAATAAGGCATCTGTCGCAGACGTGATCGCAAAAACAGGCAAGGATGCTGGTGGTTCGATCGAGCTGACCGATTATGTGCGTTTCCAGCTGGGTGAGGGCATCGAAGTTGAAGAAGAAGACTTCGCTGCTGAGGTTGCTGCGACGCTCAAAGGCTAAGCTTTAATTTTTGCATCAGACAAGAAAATGCCGCTCGTCCTTTATCTGGACGGGCGGCGTTTTTGTGCGTGAGCTGCGAACCAGCGCAATCCTATTTTGCTGAAAGACATATCTTGCTTCGGTTATTGTAGATTGTCGATGTCCGCTTGCAGCACTGTATAGGTGCCCGTAAACGTAATTACGTCTCCGGGGGCAAGCACATCCCAAGAACCATCGGGGCCACTGGTGCTGTCGTTGGAATCGCCTATCGTATTGTTATCGGTTAGAAGCGTTTCATTGCCCGGCGTGGGCGCTGGTCCTGCGGCATTGTGCGCATCGTTAACAGCCACATCGCGGATAATTTCGTTGCCTATATTTGTAATCGTATAGGTATAAGTGACTAGCTGACCCACAGTAGCCAAAGTGTCGTCATCTGCTGTCTTTGTTATTGTCAAATTCGGGTTTGCATCGATCAAAACCGATGTTGCTGCGGTCAGGACATCGCCAATGGTGGAGGGATCATTCTGATCACCAATGGCTCGAGTGGTGGTGTTGGTGACCAAGGTGCCAGACGGGATAGTTTGATCGACGGTCCCTTCGATGGTCAATGTCGCTGACCCGTTCAACGCAAGGCTTGGAATAGTCCAAACACCGTTGAGGTAGGTGCCAGCGCTAACCACTCCGTTGTTACCTGTCGGCGTCAGTTCAGCGGGGATTGTATCATTTAGAGCGACATTGGATGCCGCCAGCGGTCCGTTATTTGTGACTTGGATTTGGAAGGTAACTAAATCGCCATTGACCGCATTGGCACTGCCAGAAGTTAGCGTCTTAACCGTTACAAGATCAGCGGCCGTGTTTGTTGTCACCGGATTGGTAAAAGCTGGGCAATCAAAAGACAGTGATGTTAGCCGGGTGGTTGTTCCAGCACCCAGCGTGCCCAAAGCAAACTCAAAAGAAGAAGTATTAGCATAAGTTGCTCGTGCGGCATTACCCAATGCCGTCGGATCAATTCCCGGCGCAACTGCAGAGGCTCTTGCCTCAAACCGTTGACGATCAGATTGTGAAGGGCCGCTGGCATTTATGTCGAGATTGGTCGGGTTGTTAAGGGTGAATGCAACAAACTGATCTTGAAACTCAACAAATTCACGCAGCGTTGCGCTATCGCCATCCACGTCAATTTGCGTCGCTGTTATGTCTAAGTTGAGCAGTGAATTCGTTCCAGCTTGGAAAAAGGTAATACTAAAGTTCACAAATCCGCCCCCTGCTGGATTTGGTATCAATTCAGGTTGTAGATTGCGGTTCAGACCGGCATCGTTATCAAACGTGGCTATGCTTGCCCCATTCTGGAATGATAGAATTCGAAATTCTGCATCGACGCCAGTGGTCACGTTGGAATAACGATACACGGCGCCAGGTTGCAAATTGGATCCCCCTGTAAGAGTTCCATTCGAGAAGTTGAGGCTTTGCACTTGGAGGCCATCGCAGGTGATCTGTTGAGCGTGGGCCGCGGAAGAAAACAGCACACAACATGCAGCAAACGAAGCTAGCATCTTAGGTGACATGTCGAAGGCCCCAAAATTCCAACAATGCATTATCACAGAGGATAAAGTTAGACTCGCCGCCGAGGAAACGCACGATAAAATTCAAGGTACACGATCGACAACTCCTAATTCGGTCTTTTTGGAGTGTTGTTCAGATGCAAATTGGCCTAAAAGAGCCTTTCAGAACAATAGGTTAAATCTCAAATTTGTTTGGGCCGTGAGCGCGAAGTCGCTTCGGTGCAAGTCGCCTTGAAAAGCGCGACCTAGAGATTTTCCTCTGCTAAAAAAGTCAAAAATGCCCCCGAATTATGTTTGCACGTTTCATATCTTATTGTCTCTTAGCCCGCACCTCAATCAGCCAAATTTCTGGGTGCGTGAACAGGCGGATCGGCAGCAGGCTGGTGCCAAGCCCGGCGCCCGTGATCAATGTCTTACCGTGCTGCTTGGTCACTCCGCAGGCATACAGATCGCCATAATCTGACATGGTCGAGGGCGAACCGCCCCAAGGATAGGCGATTTGGCCGCAATGGGTGTGCCCCGCGAGCACAAGGTCAAAATCGACTGGAACTTGCGGGAATATGTCCGGGCTGTGGGTGAGCGCGATCCGAGGGCCAGTAAGAGCAGCCATCCCCTCTAGCGCCAGCGGCAGATTCGCTCTGCCGGTAAAGTCATCATCAACACCGGCGATCGCTAACGGCCCGAATTGCGCAGCTTCATTGATAAGCACCGTCACATTCGAAATACCGTCCAATTCGCTCCTCAGCGCGGGCCAATCAAACCAATGATCATGATTGCCCGGGACCAGCACAGTCCCCAATCGCGCATCGAGTTTTGCCAAAGGCGCAACGATCTCGCTCGCGGAATAGGTGCGGGTGGCGATGCGTTTCTCGCTCACCAAATCACCGGCGATCGCGACCAAATCTGGCTCCAACGCGTTGATCTGCGCCACGATTTCGGCGAGCCTGCTGGGCGGCATATCAGGTCCGGCGATGTGTATGTCGCTGATCAAAGCAATTGTTATGGGGGCAGCATTTGGAGCGAGCTGCGCGCTTTCGACACTGTGATGTTCAACAGCCGGCGAACCCATCGTGTCAAACCATACCTTCACCGCAATGATGGTTCCAATCAGAAGGCCAAATATGAGCAATCGCGGGATCATTTGAGTTGGATTGTCCTTATTTGGGTATCGGAATGAACGGCTTAAGCATTCCCAGTTTTTACGCATTCATGCAAACCGGCATTGGTGCAAATCCCGCTATGCCCCTTGGCATCTGGTGGGGCGGCGGATAAGGGCTTCCCACGTATAAATCTTGCCGGAGAGCAAAAGAACATATGGCCCTTCCTGAAATCAAACGCGTTTTGTTGAAGCTTTCGGGCGAAGTCCTGATGGGTGAACAGGAATATGGGATCGACCCTGCATATGTGACGCGCCTGGCCGAAGAGGTGAAAGCAGCGAAAGACAGCGGATTGGAAGTCTGCCTGGTAATCGGCGGCGGCAATATCTTCCGCGGAATTTCCGGCGCGGCCAAAGGTCTTGATCGCACCACAGGCGATTACATGGGGATGCTGGCGACGGTGATGAACGCCTTGGCGATGCAAAACGCGCTAGAGCAATTGGGTGTGCAAACCCGCGTGCAATCGGCCATCCCGATGAGCAGTGTTTGCGAACCGTATATTCGCCGCCGCGCTGAACGCCATTTGCAGAAGGGGCGAATTGTCATCTTTGCGGCCGGCACGGGCAATCCATTCTTCACCACCGATACCGGCGCAGCTTTGCGTGCCGCAGAAATGAGCTGCGATGCTTTGATGAAAGGCACCAGTGTCGATGGGGTCTATAACAGCGATCCAAAACACAATCCCGATGCCACTCGGTTTGACACGATCACTTATGACCGGGTGCTGGCCGATAACCTTAAGGTTATGGATGCCACCGCAGTCGCCCTTTGCCGGGAGAACAATATCCCGATAGTGGTGTTCTCAATTCGTGAAAAAGGAAATGTCGCCCGCGTTTTGGACGGAGACGGCGTTCAGACAATTGTGAGAGAGGAAGCTTGATCCATGCCGCAATATGACAAGGCTGATATCGAACGCCGGATGACCGGCGCGGTGGATTCGCTGAAAAGCGATCTTGGGGGATTGCGGACTGGCCGTGCGAACACCAGCCTGCTCGACCCAGTGCAAGTTGAAGTTTACGGCGCGATGATGCCGCTCAATCAGGTTGCCACTGTCGCCGCGCCTGAGCCACGCATGCTGAGCGTGCAGGTGTGGGACAAAACCAATGTCACGGCGGTGGAGAAGGGGATTGCGCATGCCAATCTCGGTCTCAACCCGATGACAGATGGCCAGACCGTACGTTTGCCGATGCCCGACCTGACAGAGGAACGCCGCAAAGAGCTGGCCAAACTCGCCGGGCAATATTCGGAAAAAGCGAAAATCGCGATCCGCAATGTTCGCCGCGATGGGATGGAATCTCTGAAAGCTGATGAGAAGAGCAAAGACATTTCAGAGGATGATCGCAAGCGGCTGGAAGATGAAATTCAAAAGCTGACCGATCGTTATGTTAGCAATGCCGATGATGCAGCGACCAAGAAAGAGCAGGAGATCCTGACCCAATAAGGGCAGGGCTCAATGGAGATGGGGTCAGAGGCGAACCGAGCACGCCACGTTGCGATCATAATGGACGGCAACGGCCGGTGGGCGAAAAAGCGCAACCTACCAAGAGCGATTGGCCATCAGCGCGGCGTTGAAGCGGTTCGTAAGCTTGTGCGCAATGTTGGTGATATGGGGCTCGATTGCCTTACCCTGTACGCGTTCTCTTCGGAAAACTGGAAACGACCTGATGAAGAGGTCGATGATCTGATGAACTTGATGCGCAAATTCATCAAATCGGATTTACCTGAATTCATAGCCAATGATGTTAGATTGAAAATTATTGGCGATTGGCAGGGGCTTGCCGCAGATATCGTGGAGAAGTTGGAAGATGCGCTTGAGCAAACTTCCGGCGGATCAAAGACCTTGGCTGTGGCGCTTAATTACGGATCACAACAGGAAATTGCGCGCGCCGCGGCCAAAGCAGCGGCGATAGGCGAGGTGACCGAAGCCAGCATAGCGGCGCAGCTCGATACGAATGATCTTCCGCCGCTTGATCTTTTAATTCGCACAAGCGGCGAGGTGCGGCTGTCCAATTTCCTGTTGTGGCAGGCGGCATACGCAGAGATGCTGTTTGTCGAAACACTGTGGCCCGACTTTACACCTGAGCATTTGCAAACCGCCTTGGATGATTTTGCTGAACGGGAGCGACGCTTTGGCGGACGATAAAAGCAACGCAGAAGCGCAAAGCGCCCCTGCAGCCAAAAATTCTGATCTGCCGGTGCGGTTTGTTTCGGCCGTGGTGATGCTGCTTGTTGCCGGTGCTGCGCTGTGGCTTGGTGGATGGTGGTGGGCTGGCTTTGTCGCCCTGCTGGCCGGCGGTGTTTTGTGGGAATGGAATGCTCTGGCGAAAGCTATTTCATCCTCAGCGTTTGGCGAAATTATCTGGCTGTTTTTCGGCGCGATCTATGTCGGCGGGGCAGCCTTGGCGATGGTTGAGGTTCGCGAAAGCTATGTGCCGCTGTTTGTTCTGGCCGGATTTATGGCTCCGATCATTGCGGTGGATGTCGGCGCCTATTTTGCGGGACGTGCAATTGGTGGGCCAAAAATCGCTCCGTCAATCAGCCCTTCAAAAACTTGGGCGGGATTGCTGGGAGGGTTCTTAGCAGCCAGCGCAGTGGCCTTTGCGGTGCAGTACTTTTATCCCGATGCCGGTCATTTTGGGCCGCCTACTGCTGGCGGTTTTGGCCTGTGGTCGGCGCTGGGTCCGCTATCCGCGGGCTTGATCATCGCAGTGCTCGCGCAGATCGGCGATTTCTTTGAAAGTTGGATGAAGCGCCGTGCTGGGGTGAAGGATTCTGGCAAGATCATTCCAGGGCATGGCGGATTGTTTGATCGCCTGGATGGCTTTTTGGCGGTGTTTTTCGTGCTCGCGCTCACCCGCATTTTGCTGTGATTTAAAAATGGCGCGTTCCATCACCATTCTTGGCGCGACAGGGTCTGTCGGCGCATCGACGCTCGATCTGATCCGGAGAGACCGCGCAGCGTGGCAGGTGGAGGCGCTGACAGCCAATTGTTCAGCCAAAGAGCTGGGTAAGTTGGCACGCGAATTTGATGCAAAACTGGCGGTGGTGGGTGATGAGGTTTGCCTGCCAGAATTGCGCGATGCCCTTTCAGCAAGCAAAGTTGAGACAGCCGGAGGGGCGCAGGCACTCTGCGATGCTGCCTCGCGCGGAGCAGATTTGACAGTGGCGGCAATTGTTGGCTGCGCGGGGTTGGCACCGACAATGGCAGCGATTGAGCAAGGCAAGACCATTGCACTTGCGAATAAGGAGGCGCTGGTTTCCGCTGGCGCAGTTATGATGGCAGCAGTGGCGGAAAATGGCGCCACTTTGTTGCCGGTTGATTCTGAGCACAACGCAATCTTTCAATGCCTTGCGGGCGATGATCTGGCGGATGTTGCTCGAATCACTTTGACGGCGAGTGGCGGCCCGTTTCGCGAATGGTCGCAGGCGCAATTGGATGCGGCCTCACCCGAACAAGCAGTGGCCCATCCGAATTGGGATATGGGCGCGAAGATCAGTGTCGACAGCGCAACGATGATGAATAAGGGCCTCGAGTTCATAGAGGCGCACCATCTGTTTCCTGTCGGGCTGGAAAAGCTCGCGATTGTGGTTCACCCGCAAAGCGTGGTGCATTCGATGGTCGAATATCGTGATCGGTCAACATTGGCGCAATTGGGGCCTTCCGATATGCGAGTTCCCATTGCCTCGTGCCTTGCGCATCCAGCGCGGATTGACACGCCACTGGCATCACTGGACTTGCCCGCACTCGGCGAACTGACCTTCTTCAAACCTGACGAAGCCTTGTTTCCCGCAACCCGCCTTGCGAGAGAGGCAATTGCGGCTGGCGGCGAAGCGCCTGCAACGCTCAATGCCGCCAACGAGATCGCAGTTGCTGCGTTCCTTGATGGTCAGATTGGGTTCACGCGGATAACGGCAGTGGTAGACGAAGTCCTAAATCGCTATAGCGCAGCCGCGCCAAGCACGCTCGATGATGTTTTGCGCGTCGATCAAGAAGCGCGAGCATGCGCCAAAAAGATACTGGAGAGTTCTGCCGTTGTTTGAATCGCCCCCTTTCTGGATGTACATAGTAGGTTTTCTGCTGGTCTTGGGACCATTGGTGACGGTTCACGAGCTTGGGCATTACCTTGTTGGCCGCTGGTTCGGAGTGAAGGCTGATGCCTTTTCGGTCGGTTTTGGCAGAGAAATATTCGGACGCACGGATAAGCATGGCACCCGCTGGAAATTGAGTGTTTTACCGTTGGGCGGATATGTCCAATTCAAAGGTGATATGGATCCTGCCAGCGTTCCAAACCCTGATGCAATTGCAAACGCCACTGAGGCGGAGAGGGATGGAAGCTTCCACCACGCTAGCTTGTGGAAACGCGCGCTGATTGTTGCCGCTGGTCCAGTGACGAACTTACTGGTCACAATTGCGATTTTTGCGGCATTCTTCGCCATTCTTGGCCGGCCAGTGGTCGAATATGCAGAAAATTCGACGGTGGTGGCTTCGTTTTCTGAAGAATCTGCAGCAAGAGATTCGGGCGTTCTGGTGGGGGACAAGATTGTTGCGATTGACGGCAAGACAATTGGTGATTTTTCCGAATTGATAGATCAGGTTGCCTTGTATCCTAATAAGCAAATCGAACTGACTGTGCTGCGCGATGAGGCGCGGCTCAATCTGGATGTTTTGATCGGCAGTTCGGTTGAAACAGATAATTTTGGGAATGAGGCAACTTTTGGGCGGCTTGGCGTTTTTCGAGCTGACGAAGATCCACCAAAAGTGACCTATCAAGATGTCGGAATCATCGGGTCAATTCCCGCCTCGATCGAACACTCAGCCGCGATCTTTAGTACCATGATAACAGGTATTAAGCAGGTTCTTGTCGGCGATCGGTCTCTGCGTGAATTGGGCGGCCCTGTGAAGATCGCAAAGTATTCTGGCGAGCAATTAAGCCTCGGATTGATCTCCTTTGTCAATTTCGTTGCGCTGATCTCTCTTAATTTGGCATTCATCAACCTCTTGCCAATCCCTGCACTCGACGGTGGCCATTTGGCTTTCTATGCAGCGGAAGCGGTACGGAAGAAGCCAGTGGGGCCGCGAGCGACCGAATGGGCATATCGCACTGGAATAGCCATCGTGTTGATGTTGATGGTGGTCGTTACAATAAATGACTTCGTTTCTTTGCCAATTTTTGGCAGTTAATCGGGGACAGCATATAGGTGAGTGAGGATTGGCGGGTAACTCCGCTTGATTGCACTCTCGGCATCGTGCAGGGGTAAATGGTGCTGTAACAGCCTTTGGGAAATCGCGCTCCGGGGCAGGCGTGCGTGATCAAGACGGGTTAGACGGGAACACTTACTCCATGAATCGATGCAGCGAGACAGGCGACGTGTCTCTAAAGTCAGCCGGACAACTCGCCATAGCACTGTTGTGTGGGACAGCTCTTGCTGGCCTCCCTCAAACAGCTTTGGCGCAAGGTCAGGATGCAAGTTCGCAAGAGGCTGCGCAAAGCGCAACGCCCGCACCCGAGCCGGCAGCCGATCCAGCGCCAGCGCCGGCACCTGCAAATGATACGATCCGTTCGATCAGTGTGGTTGGTTCGGAACGGCTCGAGCCAACTACGATCCTAAGCTATATCCGTTTGCGCGCTGGGCAGGAATATACCAGCGCTGGAGCTGACGAGGCTCTGAAAGACCTTGGTGCGACCGAATTGTTCTCAAACTTTTCGATCCGCAATGATGGCGGCAATGTTGTTATCAATGTGACTGAGAATCCAGTCATCAATCGGATCGTTCTGGAAGGCAATGATCGCCTGAAGTCTGATAAGATCATTCCGGAAATCAGGCTGTCACCGCGGCAGATTTTCACCAGGTCAAAAGTGCGTGCAGACGTTGCCCGCATCATTGAACTGTATAAGCGGCAAGGCCGGTTTGCGGCATCGGTTGAACCTAAGATGGTTCAATTGCCGCAAAACCGCGTTGATATCGTTTTCGAGATTACCGAAGGGCCAAAGTCGAAAGTTCGTCAGATCAACATTATCGGCAACGAGGTGTTTTCAGATGGTGACTTGCGCAGTGAGATGGTCACCAAGCAAGCGCGCTTCACACGGTTCTTCAGTTCGAACACCAGCTATGATCCCGATCGCCTTGCGTTTGATCAGCAAAAGTTACGCCAGTTTTATCTGACCGAAGGCTATGCAGATTTCCGCGTTGTTTCTGCGGTGGCCGAATTGACGCCAGATAAGCGTGACTTCATCATCACCTATGTCGTTGAAGAAGGTGAGCGATACAAATTTGGCGACGTCGATGTCGAAAGCCAGATTCGTGATTTTGATGGCGATGCCATCAGCGGCCGGCTGCCGATGCAAACAGGCGATTGGTATGATGCCAAATTGGTCGAAGACACAGTTGAACAGCTGACTGACCTTGCTGGCACATTTGGCTATGCATTTGCCGATGTAGCTCCGCAATTCCGCCGGGATAAAGAAACCCTGACGATGAATGTGAATTTCGTGCTGCGCGAAGCACCGCGGGTCTACATTGAACGGGTCGATGTGAACGGCAACACCTTGACGCAGGACAAGGTCGTCCGGCGGGAATTCCGCGTGAGTGAAGGCGATGCCTTCAACTCTATCGCCGTGCAGCGCACCACCGCTCGCATCAACTCCCTTGGTTATTTCCAAGAGAATTTCCAGGTTAGTCAGGTAGAAGGCAGCGCGCCTGATCGGATTGTGCTTGAAGCCAATGTTCAGGAACAGCCGACCGGTGAATTGCAATTCTCCGCTGGTTTCTCCTCAATTGAGAGTTTCATCCTATCTGGCAGTATTCGCCAAAGGAACTTCCGCGGTCGCGGCCAAACCGTTGGCCTAAGCGCAAACATTTCTCGGTTCTCGCGCTCGGCCCAGATTAGCTTGTCAGACCCATTTGTGTTTGACCGGAATATTTCGGCCGGAATTGATATTTTCCGCCGAGATTTCAACAGCTTCAACTTTACAAATGATGACCGGAACAGGACTTTTGAGCAAGCCACGACCGGATTTTCAATCCGTGCTGGTGTTCCGCTGACAGAATTCCTGTCGCTTATCGGCAGTTATCAACTGAACTACGATCAGGTTGATCTCGATCCCAATGTCTTTTTTGCCGATCTTGATGGCGACGGGGTTCAGACATGTGAGCCGCTGTTAGCGGGCCGTTTCTTATGCGATGCATTGGGCGATAGGCTCAGTTCGATCCTGGGCGTCAGCTTGGCTTACAACACGCTCAATTCCCGTTTGCGTCCAACCAATGGGCGCAATGTGACTTTCTCGGCCGAATATGCCGGGCTTGGCGGGGATGTGAACTATTTGCGGTTCACTGGTCGCGGTTCCCAATTTTGGTCTGTCGGAGGCGGCTTTATTTTCTCGCTTGCTGCAGAGGGTGGAACGATCATCGCATTGGAAGATCGCGGCGCAGATGGCGAGGACGACATTTTGCTCACGGACCGCTTCTTCCTTGGTGAACCCCAATTTCGCGGATTTGACATTCGCGGTGTAGGGCCGCGCGTGCTCCGCCAACCGTTTGATGCTGATGGCGTTCTGATCACTGATCGTGAGTTTTCTTCGGATGATGCAATCGGCGGACGGAATTACTATTTGGCGCGAGCTGAGCTGGAAATTCCGCTTGGTTCCGGAGCGCGGGAATTGGGTCTTCGTCCATCAATCTTCTTGGATGTAGGTGCGCTTTGGGGTGTAACCGATCCCATTCTGACCGAAAGTCCATTCCCTGAGGGTGCGATCCAACAAGCTTTTGATGCCAGCGGCAACGCATTGTTCGTCGATCCAACTGATTCGACATTGACGACGACCGATGCATTCGCAGCTGATGGTACACCCAATACACCGAGTGGCTTTCAGATCGCGGCGCCATTCCAGGAAATATTCCTCGGGGATTCGCCTTCGCCGCGCGTGTCGGTCGGCATCGGCGTCAATTGGAATTCGCCATTCGGCCCATTCCGCGTCGACTTCGCGCGCGTGCTGCGCAGCGTCGAAGGCGATGATACAAAAGCATTCACATTTAACGTAGGAACTCAGTTCTAATGAAAATCTTTGCAAAAACGCTCGCACTGGCGGGCCTCACTGTGTCGGCGGCAATGGCAGTGCCGGCAACCGCGCAAGTACAAGGCAATTATGCCATCGTTGACGTGGCCACCGTGGTTGTTGGGACGACAGCCTTCCAAACAGCGTATCAACAGATTGCGACCACCTATCAGCCGCAGATTGACACTCGCCGCGCACGCGGAGAGCAACGGCAGACTTTGCTTCAACAGCTTGATACCAACAATGATGGTCAATTTGATGAGGCTGAGCAGACGGCGGCGGCAAACACCCCGCAGGTTGCTCAAATTCAAGCACTAGACCAAGAAATCCAAACCTTGTCTGCGCAAATCGATGGCGCCCGTGTTTTTGCAGTCGAGCAGATCCTCGCGCAATATCCGGCAGCCATGCAGGAAGTCGTTGAAGCTCAACAGCTTCAATTGGTCCTTTCTCCTGAAAATGTCATTTTTGCTGCACCTGAAGCGGATGTTTCTGCCTTGGTTACGACTTCGCTGAACGCGAAAGTTCCAAGTGTCGCAATTGTTCCGGCGCAGGGCTGGCAGCCCAATCGCAATTCAGTTGCGCTGTATCAGCAGATTCAGCAATTGCTGCTGACTGCACAAGCGATTCAGCAACAGCAGGCAGCTCAGCAACCACAGCAGCCGGCAACACAGGCACCATCTGGCCGGTAAGGCCAATTCTGGCGGTTACGTCAGCCTTTAACAAAGCGGGGGCAAGGCATGAGCGAGGGCACGGATAATCCGGGCGGTGCGGAAGCCATTGTCGATTACGACATTCATAAGATTCTCAAGGCCTTGCCGCATCGATACCCGCTTTTGCTGGTTGATCGCGTCAAGAAAATTGAGCTTGGAGAGCGCATTCATGCAGTGAAAGCTGTGAGCATGAATGAGGAGTTCTTCCAAGGTCATTTCCCAGGCGCACCGATTATGCCTGGAGTGCTTCAGATTGAAGCGCTTGCCCAGGCGGCTGCAATTTTGGGTATTGAAACACTGGAATTGTCTGGAACGGGCAAACTTGTGATCTTTATGGGCATCGAAAGTGCAAAGTTTCGCGCTCCGGTCACACCGGGATGCCTGTTGGATCTTGAGGTTGAGTTTCTTCAAAAACGCAGCCGGGTTTACAAGTTCAAGGGCAAAGCCAGTGTTGAAGGCAAGACTTCCTGTGAGGTGGAATTTACAGCGATGATCGCAGACCCGCCGAGCGCTTAAGCTTGCATTTTAAACCAATCGCGTTAAACGCGCCGCTTTCCCGCAAACAGCTCGCCCGGTCGGAACCGGGCATACGCTAGCAAGGACTTACTGCCATGAAGGCCGATACCCATCCCGAATACCACACCATCAACGTCAAAATGACCGATGGTACTGAATTTCAAACGCGCTCCACTTGGGGCAGCGAGGGCGACACGATGACGCTCGATATTGATCCTACCAGCCACCCGGCTTGGACTGGCGGCCGTCAGCAGCTGCAAGAAGGCGGCCGTGTTGCAGCCTTCAACAAGCGCTTTGGCGGGCTTTCGCTCAAGAAATAAGCTTCGAGCTTGTCGAATTTCAAAGAGGCGGTCCTTCGGGGCCGCCTTTTTTTTGATCAAGCTTGGCCCCAAGGCATTTCACGATACCATTTTGTGATCACGTATTTGGTCCCTTTGCGCACCTTCATCCCATGATGCAGGGTCATTGGGTTAACCGAAGTATCAGCATAGCGATTGTTCCAGCACAGCAGCTTTCCCGCCTCTGGATGGAATGTTTTGCCGATTGATTTGAACCGTGTTGCTCCGCCCGCTTCGACCGCGTTCAGATAGATCATGAAGGTCCAGGTTCGCTGCCCTGATGCAGCGCAAAACTTCTCATAGTCCTCACCATCTGGCGAAAAATAGTCGGTGTGGGGCTTAAATTCCTGCCCGATATCATATCTTTGGCCCTGCAAGGCTTCACCAAATTCTGGCGCAATGCCATTGAGTTCGAAAAGTTCAGCCTCAATCTGACGGACTGCCGCTTCATCCGCCTCCAAATCGCAAGTTTCGCTGGTCCGGAAATATGCATCGCCATTGTCATCAGCGATGGTTGATGGACGGCGTTTGGCATCGATTAAATGAATCAGATCTTCGCACAAATGCAGCGGCAAGAAATTGCGCAACTGGAACAGTTCAACCTTAGCGCTTGGCACCTGTTGCAACCGGGCGCGCTTCAACAAATGATCGGCAGATGACTCGCCTTGATTCATGATCTTACAAAGTTAGCCGGGCGCGGCCATTAGACAAGTGCGAAATATTCTTGCGCATGAGAGCCTTTCGCGCAGTTTTTGCTTCCCATACTACTATGTTTGTGCAACAGGCTCGCCGCGCTTGCAGCCGGTCTTGACCGGCGCGTCAGCAAGCGTAACACGCCCTCCTTGCGCGGCTATCATGGCAACCATTTGGTGCGTTAGGGTAGGGCATGTGGCGATCGTAGCTCAGCTGGTTAGAGCGCCGGTTTGTGGTACCGGAGGTCGGGGGTTCGAGCCCCCTCGGTCGCCCCATTTTCCTCCACGCATTGTGTTGGTGGTCAGTTTGGGCTGCATTGTAACTTAGGGCTAGCTCACTGATGACCGCATTCTGGACCGAACCGGATTACGACGACCACGAATTGGTGCAATTGGTGCGTGACCGTGAAAGTGGTCTCACAGCGATTATCGCGGTCCATTCTCAGCACCTTGGCCCAAGCGCTGGCGGGACGAGAATCTGGCATTACCCGAATCCTAAAGATGCGATGCGTGATGCGCTGCGATTGAGCCGCGGAATGAGCTATAAGAATGCGATGGCGGGGCTGCCTATGGGCGGCGGCAAGGCGGTGATCCTGGCCGATGAAGCTGGCACCAAAACGCCCGCGATGCTTGCAGCGTTTGGAGACGCGGTTGAGGCCTTAGCTGGCAAATATGTGACCGCGCAAGATGTGGGCATGGCCGATGAAGACATGATTGCGCTGTCCAAACGGACAGCCCACGTCTCTGGCCTGCCTGTCGAGGATGAAGGCACAGCTGGCGGCGATCCCGGCCCGTTCACGTCGATGGGTATCTATCTTGGGATCAAAGCTGCGGTTCAGCACAAACTTGGCCGAGACAGCCTTGAGGGCGTGCATATTGCCATTCAGGGCACCGGCAGCGTCGGCGGCGGGGTTGCGCGGCTGGTCGCGAAGGATGGCGCAAAATTGACGTTGGCCGATGTCGATGAGGCGCGTGCCTCTCGGCTCGCATCAGAGCTGGGCGGAGAAGCCGTTTCGGCTGACACAATTATGGGCGTCAGCTGCGATGTCTTCAGTCCAAACGCGCTAGGTGCGATTTTGGATGATGCGGGGATCGCGCGGCTCGATACGCCGATTGTTGCTGGCGGCGCAAACAACCAATTGGCGCGCGGGCATCATGGCGAAGTGCTGCACGATCGCGGTATTCTCTACGCGCCAGATTATGTGATCAATGCGGGCGGAATAATTTCCGTCGCGATGGAATATCTCGCGCGCAGGAATAACACCCCGGCGGATATCAACGAAGTGCGCAAGCGCATTGCTCAAATCCCCGGCCGGCTCGAAGAAATTTGGCAGGAAAGCAAGTCTGGTGGGCTTACGCCTGATGTTGTTGCCGACCGGATGGCGCAAAAACTAATTGGTCGCTAAATCCGGTCAAAATCGATCGGTTCTTGTCCGCGCAATGACTGTTGTCTAATTTGCGCTCTTGCCCAGTGCAGGAGTGTCGCTAAATCGGGCAACGGATTTCAAAGATCATGCATGGCTACGCCAACCCCAAACGCTTCTTAAAGCTCGCTCGCTGGCTAACGCCGACGCTGCTGGTCAGCGGCTTGGTGATTGTGGCCGCTGTTCTGGCGTGGTCGCTCACTGCTATGCCGCCTGATCGGTTGATGGGTGAAACCGTGCGTATCCTCCCGCTGCATGTACCGGCGGCGTGGCTTGGGATGGGCGGATGGATGGGTATTGCAGGCGCAAGCGCGGCTTTGTTGATCTGGAAGCACCCATTGGCCTCGATCGCAGCCAGAGCAATTGCAGTTCCGGGCATCGTGTTCTGCGCAATCTGTTTGGCGACCGGATCGATCTGGGGGCGCCCCACGTGGGGAACTTGGTGGGTTTGGGACGGCCGGCTGACAAGTATGTTGGTGCTGTTCTTCCTTTATGCCGGATACATCGCGCTATCACAGGCGGCGGCGCGCGATGGCGGATCAAGCAAGATTCCGGCGATTTTTGGTTTAATCGGAGCAATCAACATTCCGATCATCAATCGATCAGTTGTGTGGTGGAATTCACTCCACCAACCGCCGAGCATCACACTTGGCAAGAGCGCCATTGAGAGCGATTTTCTGATCCCGATGCTGGTTTCCATGCTTGGATTTTCATTGCTATTTGGCGGAATTGTTTTGCTGCGAATGCGCGCGCTTGTCGCCGAATCTCAGCTCGAAGCTCGCCTCCGGCGGCGGGCTCTTGATGATGAGGTTGGCGATACAACGCCGACAGGGGCAGGGGCGGATTGATGCGGGAAGCTTTAAACCAATGGGATTTCGTGATCGCGGCCTATTCGGTCAGCGCAATTACAATTGTAATGCTGATTGTGTGGGCGTGGTTTGCCATGCGAACAGCAGAACGAAAGCGTGACGAGGTGAAACGTCGATGAGCGCTCTTAAGGCAAAGCATCAGCGCCTCGTGCTGGTTTTGATCGCAGTTGTTGCGATTGCGGCAGCTGGCCTGTTTGCGGCTTATGCATTGCGCAACCAAGCGAACTATTTTTACTTGCCCGAACAGATGCTGGAAAACCCGCCGTCTGTGGGGCAAGCGGTTAGATTGGGCGGCATGGTGAAGACCGGCTCGATCGCAACACAGGCGGACGGGATCACTGTCGGTTTTGTAGTTCGCGGATCAGAGACTGCCGAAACAGCGGAGGTATCCGTTCGATACAGCGGCATTTTGCCCGATTTGTTTGTCGAGGGATCAGGTGTGGTGGCCGATGGAAGCCTACAGGCTGACGGCACATTTGTAGCGACCAATTTGCTCGCGAAACATGATGAGAATTACGTCCCTAGAGAGCTTGAAGGGCTGCAAGGTCATGAAGCAGCTGAACAAGCCGCCTCAAGCACGATTGGGCTGAATTAGAGTGCGCCTGTCATGATCGCTGAAATTGGATTGGCCGCCTTGTGGTTGGCCGCGGCACTTGCTGTTTTGCAATTGGCTGCTGGCATTCTTGCGCTGCGCAATGGCCAGGATGAAACGGGCGATTTGGGGATGTTGGTTCGCCCAGCGGCAATCATGCAAGCGGCGCTGGCCGCTGTTTCGTTCACAATGCTCCTATGGGTTTTTGCCATCACCGATCTATCGGTGAAATTGGTCGTGACTAATTCCCACTCTGCCAAGCCACTTCTCTATAAAATCACTGGAACTTGGGGCAATCACGAAGGGTCAATGCTTCTTTGGGTCGCGGTGATGGCGCTATCGGGCGGGCTTATCGCGTGGGCGGAGAAACGGCTGCCGCTACGCACCATGCAGGCTACTTTGTCTGCACAGGCGTTTGTTGCGATCGGGTTCTATGCCTTCCTGCTGTTGAGCTCGAACCCATTTGAAAGATTGTCTGATGTGGCTGCGGAAGGGCAAGGGCTCAATCCTCTGCTTCAGGATATCGGCCTCGCGTTCCATCCGCCCACTTTGTATGTTGGATATGTCGGGCTTTCGGTTGCGTTTAGTTTTGCGATAGGCGCTTTGGTGACACGGCAGGTCACGCCCGAATTTGCACGGGTCATGCGGCCATGGGTTCTCGGTGCTTGGGTGTTCCTGACAATTGGCATCACCGCCGGCAGCTATTGGGCTTATTATGAGCTTGGTTGGGGCGGATGGTGGTTTTGGGATCCAGTAGAGAACGCGGCCTTGATGCCGTGGCTCGCGGCGACCGCGTTGCTGCATTCGACCAGCGTGCTGGCGGCGCGCGATGCCTTGCGAACGTGGACGATCATGTTGGGCGTTGTGGCATTCTCCATGAGCATGTTGGGCACATTCCTGGTGCGGTCCGGCGTGTTGACCAGCGTGCATGCTTTCGCGGTTGATCCAGAGCGCGGCACCTTCATTTTAGCTTTGCTGGCGATCTATATTGGCGGTTCGTTGATCCTGTTCGCATTGCGCGCCGGCTCGATTGCCGAAGGAAAGCGGTTTGCAATGGTGAGCCGCGAAGGTGCGCTCGTCTTCAACAATGTGATGCTTTCGGCAATTCTCGGGATTGTCTTGTTGGGGACGCTCTATCCGCTTTTGACTGAAGCGTTCGATGTGCGTGTTTCAGTTGGCCCGCCGTATTTCAATCCGGTTGGTGCAATTTTTGCCATCCCGATGTTTCTTGCAATGGCGATAGGGCCGCTCTTGCGCTGGCGATCCGAAACGCTTGGCCGGATACGCGTCGAATTGGTGATCATCGCAGCCTTGATATTGGGCACTGGCGCTGTAGCCGCCGTGCTTAGCGATATTTCGTTCTTGCCGCTGATGGGCTTGGCGCTGGCGGGCGGCTTGGCTGTGGCTGCGCTTTTGCCATTGCGAGGCCGCAAACTTTGGCGCGTTCCACTTGCAACATGGGGAATGGTGCTCGCGCATTTCGGCATAGCTGTGTCGCTGTTTGGAATGGCAAGCGAAAGCGCGTTTAATCAGGAACGACTTGCCGCGGTTGAAATTGGTGAACAGCAAGAAATTGCAGGTTGGACGATAACCTTGGACAGCGTCGATCCGGTAGCAGGCCCAAATTGGACTGCGATGGAGGCCCGCGTGATCGCGCAAAGGGGCGGCGGCGAGGGGGAGATCGTAACTCCGCAATCACGAAACTTCTGGTCTCCTGTTCAGGCGACCAGTGAAGCAGCCTTGCTCACCCGCTGGGATGGCCAGCTTTATGTGGTGATTGGCGATTCGGCGGGAACGCAAACAGACGGCTCGGAACGTTGGCAGCTGCGGATTTGGTGGAAGCCGTTCGTGACATTCATCTGGTATGGCGGTTTGCTGATCGCACTCGGCGGGGTTCTGTCAATCTTGGGCAGGGTGAGCGGCGATTTGCGCCGGCGCACAGCCTCGCGGAGGGGGGCTGAAAAGCGCGCCGAGGCGTTGGCGCTCGCCGAAACCGAAGCCGCTTTGGCGAAGGGGGAGAAATGATGCGCTGGATGAAATGGATCCCGCTGGCATTATTCGCCTTCTTCCTGGGCCTAGCCGGATACCAATTGAGCCAGCCCAAGGTCGACACTGTCCGTTCCCAAATGATTGGCAAGCCACTGCCTGAGTTTGAGCTGCCGCCAGCGACCGATCTGTTGCCGGGCGCGTCCAGAGCAGACCTTTTGGGTGGGAAGCCGCGTTTACTCAACATCTGGGCGAGCTGGTGCCTGCCTTGCATTGCAGAGGCGCCGCAATTGGAAGCACTCAGGGATCAAGGCGTTGAAATTATTGGTGTGGCTGTGCGGGATAAGCCCGATGATGTGAATGACTTTCTAAGCCGTTATGGCAATCCTTACACCAAAATTGGGGCAGACCGGATCAGCCAAGTTCAGTTCGAAATTGGATCATCAGGTGTGCCGGAATCCTACGTGATCGATGCACGCGGGATCATCCAATACCAGCATATTGGCGATATTCGGCCCGAGCATGTTGCGTTGCTGTTGGAAGAGATGAGAAAGGCTGGCGAATGAGAACATTTCTCTGCCTGCTGGCGGTTTTGGCGCTTTTTCCGAGCAGCGCCCTGACAGCACAAGATTCGCTGCCTCCTGCTCCTTTCGCGTACAAGCAATTGGAAGATCCGGAGCTGGAAGCGCGCGCGACCGCTTTGATGCACACTTTGCGCTGCCTCACCTGTCAAAGCCAATCAATTGCAGATAGCGATGCTCCCTTGGCCGGCGACATGCGTCATCAGGTGCGCACCCGAATTCTTGCAGGCGAAAGCCCGGAGGCCATCCGAACATGGCTGGTCGGCCGTTACGGTGACTATGTCAGCTATTCCCCGCAAGTAAGCACGACGACCTGGCCGCTGTTTGCCATTCCAATTGTAATTTTGCTGTTCGGGGCGCTGATCATGGCGCGGAGATTTGGCAAGATACGCGGTTTCGACGATGCACCGCCGGAGAATGAACAATGACCTGGCTTGCAGTGGCGGGTTTGGCGATTGTAACCTTGATCCTGGCGGCGGTCGTCCTGCGCCTGCCAAAATCGGGCTGGACCTTGTTCGCAGCTGCATTGATGTTTGGCCTTACAGGGTATGCATGGCAGGGCAGTGCGGAATTGGCCAGCAACCCAAAGACAGCGCAAGTTTCGGTGCAGCAATCGGGTGAAGAGATGGTCGAAATTCGTCTCGGCCTGTTTGATGCCGGGGTGCCAAAACCTGGTTATTTGACATTGTCTGATGGGTTCGCCCGGCGCGGAAAATTTGCCGATGCGGCAGGCCTGCTGCGCCAAGGCTTGGTGGACAATCCCGATCACGTGGAAGGATGGATCGCATTGGGTAATGCACTGGTCGAGCACACTGATGGGGTCGTTACGCCGCCTGCACGTATCGCCTATGAGCGTGCGCATGCGGTAGACCGAAGCAACCCGGCGGCTCTGTTTGTTCTGGGCGCATCCTATTTGCGGATGCGCGATATCCGTGAAGCGCGGGCGGTATGGGCCCAATTGCTGGCCGATGCCCCTGCCGATGCGGAGTGGCGAGAGGAGCTGGAATTGCGGATTCAAGTGCTTGATCAGGCGATCAATGGCGGGCCAGTAACGCCCCGGCCGCCAGCAGATCAAAACGGCCAGTAATAAAACAGGTTGAGCGGTGATATTGCAGGCTCAAACTGGCGGTGCTAAGCGCCGCGACCTTGCCTCGGTTGGCAAGGGGCGAGAGTCGCTTGAAGTAAGCGACTGCGCCTTGGAGGGCAGTACCGGAAATTCGGGAAATCCATAGGGCATGAGCGACACACCAGCGCCAGCACATCAACCGCCCCAAGGCGGAAAAGGACACAGCGCGTCCAAAAAAGCGCTTGCGGTCGGCGCGATCGGCATCGTCTTTGGCGATATCGGCACGAGTCCGCTTTATGCCTTCCGCGAAACATTTGTTGGTCGATCCAATGTTCAGCTCGATAATGCCCACGTTTTGGGTGTGATCAGCCTGATTTTCTGGTCGATGGTTCTGGTGGTGGCGATCCAATATGTCACCATTCTGATGCGCGCAGATAATAAAGGGCAGGGTGGCAGTCTGGCTCTGGTTGCGCTCATTTCCAGCCAGCTTAGCAAGTCCAAATATGGCTGGATGGCGCTGCTTCTCGGCGTGTTTGCGACCTCGCTGTTTTATGGCGACAGCATGATCACCCCGGCCATTTCGGTGCTGTCTGCGGTGGAAGGGCTGACGGTGGTTGATCCGGGCCTGCAGCGGTATGTGATCCCGATTGCGCTGGGGCTGCTGGTGTTCTTGTTCATGCTGCAAAAACGCGGCACCGCAAAAGTAGGCGCGCTGTTTGCGCCGGTCATGATCGTCTATTTCTCGGTCATCGCGCTGCTGGGGGCGTGGCAAATCATTCAAACGCCCGAAATTCTATGGGCGCTGAACCCCTATCACGCGGTCAATTTCTTCATTCTCGATGGCGCTCTGGCATTCTTAGCGCTTGGTTCCGTGGTGCTGGCCGTCACGGGGTCAGAGGCGCTCTATTCCGACATGGGGCATTTTGGCCGCGGGCCGATGCGGCTTTCGTGGTTTGGCTTTGTCATGCCGTGCCTGCTGCTCAATTATTTCGGCCAAGGGGCAATGGTGATCGGCCTGCCAACGGCACAAGCGGCAGAGGCGATCCAAAACCCGTTCTTCTTCCTTGCCAGCGAAGAATGGCGGTTACCGCTGGTGTTTCTCGCCACGGTGGCAACATTCATCGCCAGCCAAGCGGTGATTTCAGGCGCGTTCTCAATCACGCACCAAGCGATCCAGATGGGCTATATCCCGCGGCTTTCGATCCGCCACACAAGCGAGACAGAGACAGGCCAAATTTACATTCCAGTTGTAAACTGGGCGCTGATGATCGCGGTGATCATATTGGTGCTGACTTTCCAAACATCTTCCAACCTTGCCAATGCTTATGGCATCGCGGTGACCGGCGCGGTTACGATCGACACGCTGTTGATGGCGGTGCTGCTGGTGGGCGTGTGGAAATGGAAATGGTGGTACGCCGCACCGGTGGTAGGACTGTTCCTGATTGTCGATGGAGCTTACTTCGCCGCCAATTTGACCAAAGTGCCCGAAGGCGGCTGGTTCCCGCTGATGATCGGCTTTATCGCATTCTTGCTGCTCACCACATGGTCACGCGGGCGCAAGCTGATGCGTGAACGGATGAGCGAGGTTGCGCTGCCGATGGAAATCTTCGCGAAATCGGCCAAGAATTCCGCCACTCGGGTGCCCGGAACCGCCATCTTTATGGCCAGTTCGCAGATCGGGGTTCCTTCCGCGCTGCTCCACAATATTAAGCATAACAAAGTTCTGCACGAGCGGGTGGTGATCCTGACGGTCGATATTCAGGACGTGCCCTATGTCGATCCGGCGGAGCGCTGCGAATACACCGATATGGGCGATGGCTTCTTCCGCGCGGTGTTGCATTACGGCTTTATGGAAGAGACCAATGTGCCCCTGGGTCTGAAGCAAATGGAGCAATGCGGCGGTGAGTTCGATATGATGCACACCAGCTTCTTCCTGTCGCGGCAGACCTTGTTGCCAAGTGACAAACCCGGGATGCCGATCTGGCGGGAGAAGATTTTCGCGTGGATGCTGCGCAATGCAGCGACCGCAATGGAGTTCTTCCGATTGCCGACCAATCGCGTGGTTGAGCTGGGCAGTCAGGTTGAGATTTAACCGCGCGGTCCTCGATCGGCGAAGTTGACACAATTGACACTGTGTCATTCCACAATATTCGAATTTTCCAGATTTATATCAAGAGGTTGGATGTCACTTTCGAAGTTGACACTTTGCCAGTTTTGAACCGGGCCAATTCAAGAATTTTCAACAATGTCAAAGAACCGCGCAGCATATGGCGCGGATCGCCAATGTAGGAAAACCATCGTGCGGTTTGCCGGTGGAATGGCCGCCGCCGGGCGCGATATTTGGACGCCTGCTGTGTAAAAAATTGAGGTCGTGTTGCTCAATCAACCTGCCGTTCGCCGCTTCCAAACCAAAGATAGAACACCAACCCAAACAAGGTGACACCGGCTGCGACTTGGAACAGCAATGCCCACGAACCGGTTACTTGCAAGATCCAACCGCTAACTGTCACGCCGATGATACCGGGGATTGTGCCAGCGGTGTTGGTGATGCCCATCAGCGTGCCGGCATGTTTGGGGGCAATATCCATATGGTTGACGAAAAAGCCTGCAATTGCAAACGCGCCAAGCACGCTGCCTAAAGTCATGATTGTGATGGCGCCCACGGCATTGTCGACCGTGCCAACCAGCATCAATGCGGCGGCGCTGCCTCCAAATCCAATGATCATCATTAGCTTTCTGACCTTGGTGATGGTCATTCCTCGCGCGATCAGCCGATCCGCAAGATTGCCGGCCACATTGAAGAAGATGAAACTGGCGAGCGCAGGCATGAGCACAAAAATGCCAACCGCCTCGAAATCTACGCCAAGCCCTTGAGTCACAAAAGTTGGCAGCCAAGATAGCAAGACATAGCCGGTCCAATTGTTGCAAAAGTGAGCGACGATGATTGCCCATACCGGCATATTGGTTAGCAATTCGCGCCACGGCGCCGGGGCAGATGGCTCATTGGCGATCGTGTCTGCCTCTATCAGGGCCAATTCTTCCTGGCTGATACCGGGTTGATCCTGCGGGTTTGATGCAATGCGTAAATGCCACACGATGCACCAAATGAACCCGACAGCACCGAACAGATAGAACACCCATTCCCAACCAAATTTGGCCACGATAACTGGCGTTGCCAGCAGCGCGAAGATTGTTCCCAAGGGAATGCCGCTGTTGGAAAAAGCCACCGATCGGGCTCTCTCTTTCATCGGAATCCAGCGCGCGTAGAGGCTAAAAACAGCCGGGAACGTGACCGCTTCGCCCATACCCATCAAGATCCGCACTGTGATCAGCGCCGCCAATCCAAGAGCGGCACCGGGCGGCGTTAAAATCGTAAACAGGCTCCAGAGCAGAACTCCGAACCCCAAGATTACCTTGCCGCCATAACGGTCTGCCAACCGGCCACCGACCACCTGCAGGGTCAAATAACCGATGAAGAAGCTGGAAAGCACAAAGCCTTGCGTGGTTAGATCCCATTTATAGGTTTCAACCATCGGAATGATTGCAACCGAGATTGCAACACGGTCCATATAACAAATGAAGATGGCGAAAAACGCCATGACCACCAATTGATGGCGTTTCTGGATCGTCATTTGATCAAGCCGTTAGGGTTGATGGCGCGTGCGGTACATTCTTGAGATGTAGTGGATCGTATGTTGAGTATGCTGACAAAGCTCTCCCAAACTCGGTTCCAAGAGGCCGTGCGCGGGAACCACCGCGTGGATGCGGTGATCTATGTCTAATTGCCGATTGGGAAGGATGCAATGTCGACCGTCCATGCGCGACGCCTGCCTCACAATCGCACCACAATATGGCGCGGCTATCCGCTTGCCTGAGGCCCATCTTCAGGCTCATCTTCATCCTGACCCACATCCAATCCGTGCTTCATCAGCATCGGAATTTGGGTGAATGTGAACAGGAAGGTGATCGGCAAGAACACCCATAGCTTGGCCCAGAGCCAGCCTTCGAAATCGAGGAAGTAGCGGAGGCCTTCATTGAGTGCGGCGAGGGCGAGGAAGAACACACCCCAATTGCGCGAGAGTTTGAGCCAGCCCTCTTCGGTCAGGCCTTCAAACGCGGCCTCAAGCAGGATTTTGAGCAATGCCTTGCCCATTTTCCAACCGATCAGCAGGGCAATGCCGAAGAGTGAGTAGATGATTGTCGGTTTCATTTGCACGAACACTGGATCGCGGAAGAAAATCGTCAGCCCGCCAAAGCCTACGATCAACGCGGTTGAGAACCACAGCATCGGCGAAACTTTGCCAAGCCGCCATTTTGAAAAGCCGAGCGCGAGCAGGGCCGCGACCATAAAGGCGCCGGTGCCGCGGATAATCGCGAACAATTCGCCCGCGGGTTCCGGTTCATCGGGCGCGTAAAAGCGGTAGACGCCGAGGAATACGAGCAAAGGGCCATAATCGGTCAGCACGCTGAGCCAGCCAGAGCCTTTTCCCCTGGTGGAATCAGTTTCGGACGCGGTATTTGGGGCGTTTTTGGTGGTGTTTTCGGTTTCGGCCATCAGGCCACTCCTGCAATCACTTTAGCGACCAAATCGGGGTCGAATGGGCGCAAATCATCTATTTTCTCGCCCACACCAATGGCGTGGATCGGCAGGCCGTATTGCTCTGCTGCGGCGACCAAAACCCCGCCGCGCGCTGTTCCGTCCAGCTTGGTCATGATCAAGCCAGAAACGCCAGCGACTTCTTTGAACACATCAATTTGAGACAGTGCATTTTGGCCATTGGTGGCATCGAGCACTAGGATCACATCATGCGGCGCTTCGGGATTGAGCCGGCCCAGCACGCGGCGGATTTTTTCCAGCTCATCCATCAATTCACGCTTGTTTTGCAGGCGGCCTGCGGTGTCCACGATCAGCGCGTCTATGCCTTTGTCGGTCGCTTCTTTAACCGCATCAAACACAATGCTTGCCGGATCGCCGCCCTCTGGGCCGCGGACAATCGGCACGCCGACCCGCTCAGCCCAGGTCGCCAACTGGCCGATGGCGGCAGCGCGGAATGTGTCGCCCGCTGCCAGCATCACACCGTAATCATCTTCCATGAACAGATGCGCCAGCTTGGCGATTGTGGTGGTTTTGCCCGATCCATTGACGCCGATTACCAGGATCACTTGCGGGCGCGGGAAGGCGACAATTTCAAGCGGTTTGGCCACGGGACGCAGGATTTCCGCGATCTCATCAGCGACCGCTTGTTTGAGCTGCGCCTCAGAAATTTCCAATCCAAACCGCTTTTCCGCAAGCTTGGCACGGATGCGTCCTGCGGCTGCTGGCCCAAGGTCTGAAACGATCAGCGCATCTTCGACATCGTCCAGCGTTGCATCATCAAGCTTTGCCGTGCCGACCACGCCGGTTAGATTGGTCGAAAGCCGATCGGAGGTTTTGCGAAACCCACCGAATAAACGCTCAGCCCAGCTGGAACCCGGTGTTTCGGATTCGCTCATTGCAGCAGGCCTTTCTCATGCGATTGCGGGATGATGGAAACAATTTCGCCGCGCTGTGTTTCTGGCGGCAGGGCGACTCTGGCGTAATTTTCGGCATAACCGCTTGCATCCCCTTCGGCGAGCACCTGCAAGGGCTCACCGACAAGGCGATTGATCCAGCTTTCGCGGATCGTGCCAACCGCGCCGCGCAATTCGGCTGCGCGCGTTTTGATCAGGGGGCGGTCATGTTGCGGCATGCGCGCTGCCGGGGTGCCTTCGCGCGGTGAAAAGGGGAAGATATGTCCGTGCACGATCTCCAGTTCCCGAATGATTGAGAGGTTGGCCTGGTGATGCTCGTGCGATTCGGTGGGGAAGCCCGCAATCAAATCTGCACCGATGGCGATATCTGGTCTGCGGGCCTTAAGCCGCTGGACCAGATCGACCGCGTCGGCGCGCAAGTGGCGCCGTTTCATGCGTTTTAAGATCAGATCATGGCCGTGTTGGAGCGAAAGATGCAGGTGCGGCATCAATCGATTGTCGCTGGCGAATAATTCAAACAATTGATCGTCAATCTCAATCCCATCGAGCGACGACATGCGCAGCCGATCAAGTTCTGGAAAACGGTCTAAAATCGCACCGACCATCGCGCCCAACGGGGGCGTGCCAGGAAGGTCATGCCCCCAACTGGTGACATCAACCCCGGTCAGCACAACTTCGCGCGCACCCAGCGCCAGGTGGCGTTCCACCTCGCCCAGAACAGCGGCGATTGTCATGGATCGGCTGGTGCCTCGCCCCTGCGGAATGATGCAAAATGTACAGGCATGATCGCAACCATTTTGCACCGCGATAAAGGCTCTGGTTTTTGTCGGCGCAAGCGGAGCATCATTGACGGGGACATTCCAGCTGCGCGGATCGAGCTTGCGATCATTGGCCACCAGCCCATCAATCTCAGGCATATTGGCCAGTTGATCGCGCTCAATCTCTGCTGCGCACCCGGTAACGATCAGGCGCGCGTCGGGCCGCGATCGGCGGGCTTTGCGGATCGCCTGCCGGGTTTGCCGCACGGCCTCGCTGGTCACGGCGCAGGAATTGACCACCACGATGTTTTCATCGGCGGGCAACATCGCGCGCATTCGCTCACTCTCGGCGATGTTAAGCCGGCAGCCGAGCGAGATCACATCGGGGCCGTTCACGCGAAATCATCCCATTCAAACGTTCCGCGAAACGATTCAACCGCTGGGCCGGACATGATAATTCTATCGTCTTCGCGCCACTCAATGTTCAAATCGCCGCCGGGCAGTGACACCATGACGTCACGCCCGGTTAGCCCGCGCCGCGCAGCGGAAATTGCGGTGGCGCACGCGCCCGTGCCGCATGCCCGGGTCAGGCCAGCGCCGCGTTCCCACACATGCAGTTTCAGATGATTGTCACCTATTAGGCTGGCGACATTCACATTGACGCGCTGTGGGAAAATCGGATCGTTTTCAATCTCTGGGCCAATACCCGCCAGGTCGATTGCATCAGCATCCGCCACAAAAAACACAGCATGCGGATTGCCGACATTCACGGCAGCGGGGTTTTCCAACGTGTCCCATCCAACCGGCAATGCCAAAGTGTCCATGGCATAGGCCAGCGGAATGGCATCCCAATCAAAACGCGGTGTGCCCATATCAACCTGCGCGCCGCCTTCGCTGGGAGACAATGCCAGCAAGCCGCCTGCGGTCTCCACAGCAGCAGGCTGGCCATGCAGGACTGCAATTGCGCGCGAAGCATTGCCGCATGCTTCCACTTCGCCGCCATCGGAATTGAAGAACCGCATTTTGAAATCGCCGTTGTCGCTCGGCTCTAGCAGCACAACTTGATCGCACCCAATCCCAGCCGTGCGATTGGCCAATGCGTGCGCCATTGCAGGCGATATGGGCGGCAAAGCGGCCTCGCGGGCATCGAGCACCACGAAATCATTGCCTAAGCCATGCATTTTGATGAAGGGAACACGCATTGTGCGAGCGCATTTATGCATGCGCGGCCCCGGCGTCCAGTCTTGCCGTGAGTCTTGCCAAATTGAAGGGTAGGTTCGGCTTACTCGCCGGCGCGACGTTTAAGCTCAGTCGCGGGCAATTCTTGCGGTGTCTCTGGGGCTGGATCTGCAGTAATCTGCGCGCCCTTTTGTGCTTGCTTCAACAGGCCAATAGAGGCGAGCCGCCGGCGCACTTGCTCGCTGGTTTCAGGCTTGCCGTACAGGTATCCTTGCCCCTTCAAAGCGCCCATGGATTTAAGCGAATTGAGAATATCCTCATCCTCAATCCCTTCGGCCGTGATTGGCATGTCCAGCCCATTGCCGAGCGAAACAATCGCGTCGACAATCTTTGAACTGGCATCGGGATTGCGCAGCTCGCTGATAAAGCTGCGATCAATCTTAAGCCGATCGAACGGCAATGAACGAAGTTGTTCGAGGCTGGAATAACCCGTCCCAAAATCATCAAGGCTGACCTTGACCCCTTGATTGCGCAAACTGGCGATCATGGACCGGACCATGCCGATATTGTCGTGCAAACAGCTTTCGGTGATCTCAATTTCAAGGCGCTGAGGCGGGAAGTTTTCTGCAACCAGCAGCTTGAGCAGTTTCTGCGCAAACCAGGGATCGCGCATTTGCACGGGCGAAATGTTCACCGACAGTGTCAGCGCGGGGTCCCAATCGCTGGCATCTTTGAATGCGCAAATCATCAATTGCTGGGACAATTCGCCAATGATCCCGATATCTTCGGCAATCGGGATGAAAATCTCTGGGCTGACAAGGCCCAATTGCGGGGACTGCCAGCGGGCCAGCATTTCAAACCCCATCAATTCGCCGGTGTTGAGATCAATCTGTTGCTCGTAATATGGCAGAAATTCGCCTTCTGCCAGACCGCGGCGGATCCCTGTTTCCAACTCATTGCGGAACCGCACTTCGTTTTCCATCGTCGGTTCGAACCAGTGATAGCGGTTCTTCCCGTGCTTTTTGGAATGGTACATCGCGATATCGGCGCGGTGCATTAAAGTGCTTGCATCGGCGACCAATGGATTTTGCCCATGCTCATCATGGTCGGTGGCAATGCCGATCGATATCGTTGCGTCGATCGCCGCATTGTCGATTTCATAAGGCGCCGAAACCCGCTCAAAAAGGCGGGTGACATGATCGTCGATCCGTTCAGGGCGATTGCCATCAAACGGGATCACAAATGCAAATTCATCGCCGCCTAAGCGCGCCAGCAAGGCATCTTGCGGCAATTTTTCGCGCAGCCGCGCGACCAGCTCAACCAGCACTTCATCACCAATCGTGTGGCCATACATATCATTGATCTGTTTGAAATTATCCAAGTCGATCATGATGTATGCCAGCGCTTCACCGCGAGCCGAGCAATCTGCGCGCAGCACTTCGGTGGCTTCTGCCATGCTGCGGCGATTGAGACATCCGGTGAGCGGGTCCAATTCGGAGAGTTTGCGTGCCTGCGCTTCGGCCTGGCGGCGCTCTTGAATTTCTGAGGTCAATTCGCGGTAACGGCGCCATCCAAAAATGATCAGCGCAATGTTCAGCATCATTGCATTCACAAGCAGATGATCGGGGCCGTTTCCGTCACCAAACAAAGCTCGCATGACACTTGGCAAAACCTTGCCGCCGGTGGCCACGAACAGAATGATGGCTGCGGTGGCAATGCCCAGCGCGACCAGATCTTTTTCTGCAGTGCCAAAACGGCTTTTGTTGGTTTCTTCTGCCACCGTTGTCCCAGTTGGCCATGAAGGCCTTTTCCCCAAAATGCGAAGCAATCAGTCTTTGACGCCCCATGTTAAAGATCAGGTTAATTGGTGTAGGAGCCGCGCGGCGGGCTGGATCAATCAAACACCTCCGGTTAGAGCGATCAGCCAATGACCGTGTGAAGGAGTGTTCTTGTGCCCAATTACTGGCTGATAAAATCTGAGCCGTTCAAATACAGCTGGGATGATCTGGTGGCTGAGGAAGAGGGCGTTTGGGATGGTGTGCGCAACCACATGGCCAAAAACAATTTGAAGGCGATGAAAGTTGGCGATGAATGTTTTTTCTACCATTCGCGTGAAGACCTTGAAATTGTGGGGATTTGCACGGTCACCGTGGCTGATATTCTCGACCCGACCGATGAAACCGGCAAATGGGCGGCGGTTAAGGTCAAGCCCAAAACCAAGTTCGATAATCCCGTCACGCTCAAACAAGTGAAAGCCGAACCAAAGCTCGCAGAGTGCCAATTGGTGCGGTATTCCCGGCTTTCGGTTGCGCAGATTACCGCCCCAGAATGGAAGATTATCTGCCGGATGGCGGGCGAATAGGACACCGATCTGCGTGTCTTAGCGTGCCGGAGATTACCCAATATTGCGCGCGCGAATTGGCCCAATCTGTCCCGCCTTGCGACACTGCTTCAATCGGGGCGAGCCAAATCGTTAAGAAAGTCTTAACGGTGCAGACATGCGTAGAAAACTTGTCCTTACAGACGAAGCCGCTCGGCACCCGTTCAGAGCATCCTTGCCCGCGCACGTTCGCAGTGACGAACTGGCGGCCCCCGCAGAAAGCCTTTGGCGTTTGACCAGGGACGATGTTCGCGGGTTTGTGAGCACATATGTTGCTGCTTTTGCTGCGATGCTGGTCTTTATCGCCTGAAAATCCCGGCCTGAGAAAGGTGGTGTTTGAAACGGCGGCTGACAGCTGAGCCGTTATGGAGCTGGCGCGGTTCCGAGCGCCTCTGCCTCGACCATTTCTTCGCGGTAAAGCCGGTGCGCCAGAAATGCCGAAATCACACACATCGCGGCGCTGAGCAACAATTGCTCGGCAATCGGTACGCCTATCAGGCTTAGGCTCATGGCGAGCAATGCGCCGAGGACCATCGCCCCGGAATTTACGATATTGTTGGCCGCGATTGTTCGCGCGGCTTGATCGGTGGCTACGCGGGTCGTCAAAAACGCATACAGCGGCACCACGAACATCCCCCCGGCAATGGAAATTCCGAGCAAGCAGGCCAGCAGTGCCATTGCCATCGGCCAGCCCAGAAATTCTGAAACACCCATCAATTCGGTTGGGGCATTCGCCGCCCATATCCGGCAAACCAGATAAAACAGCACAACAAACAGGCCCATCACAATCACCGAGATCGGAGCATAACGCGCCGATACTTTGCCTTTCAAAAGCGCATTGATGGAGACCGATCCAATCGCGATCCCGACAGAGAACACCGCGAGAAACAAGCTGGCGACTTCCTTGGATGCAAGCAGGGTGTTTTTGGCCAATGGTGGGAATTGGATGGTTAGGACGGCGCCGATCGTCCAGAAAAAGCTGATGGCGATGATCGCATAATAAACCTGGGCATCATCCATCGTGCTCCTGATCAGGTTTTTGGACGCACGCCAGACATTCCAATCGAGTTTTACAACGTCACCAAGCGGCGGCGCATCGGGCACTTGCCGGCTGGTGAGATAACCGATCACCGATGTAAAAATGATCCCGCCCGCAGCCCAGTGAACCGGGATCCATCCCGCCAGAATGGTCCCCATCAGGATCGCGATATAGGTGCCCGCTTCTACCAGTCCGGTGCCTGCCAGCACCTCTCCCTTTTTCAAATGTTGCGGCAAAATCGCATATTTGATCGGGCCAAGAAAGGTGGATTGCACGCCGGTTAGGAACAGCGCCAGCAGCATCAGCGGTATCGCAATTTCCGCCACCGCGATCCCTTGCCAAGCAAGATAGAGCCCCGTCGCGCCGATAATCATCAATCCGATTTCGCAGGTTTTCACCGTGCGAATGATTTTTGCCTTGTCGCGCATATCGGCCAATTGACCAGCCACTGCGGACAGCAGGAAAAACGGGATCATAAACAGCCCGGTCGCCACCGCACTGAAAATGCCTTCCTGACTTTCATCATTGTAAACCGAATAGACAACGAACAGCACCATGGCCGTTTTGTAGAGATTGTCGTTAAAGGCATTCAGCAGCTGGGTGCAAAACAGCGGTAAAAAGCGTTTGCGGCGCAGCAAATGCGTCGAAGTGGTCATAACAAGCTTTGGCCAATAGCTGCCGGGAACATTGGGATAGACGATAAACAGCGGTTCACAAGACTATGTCTTCATCTTTTACCCTACGTCACAAGCCGCTAAGGGTGATTCCGAAATGCTGACATTGCCCAACATCCTCACTCTGTCGCGAATTCTGGCGCTGCCATTGCTCGCCTTTTTCCTGTGGTGGCCGGAATGGCGGCTGGGCTATGCGATTGGCTTCGTTCTTTACTGCCTTATTGGAATCACGGACTTTTTCGATGGCTATCTGGCGCGCGCGCAGGGCACCGTTTCCAAACTTGGAATATTCCTCGATCCGATTGCGGACAAAATCATGGTCGCGACCGTGATCCTTGTGTTGACGGCTCAGGGGTATTTGCGCGGCCCCTATGTGGGTGATTTTCATGTCATTGCCGGACTGATTATTTTGATGCGAGAGATCGCGGTTAGCGGCCTGCGCGAATTTTTGGGCGGGATTCAGGTCTCCATGCCTGTGTCCAAATTGGCAAAATGGAAAACAACGTTTCAATTGGTGGCGCTGGGCGCGTTGATCGGGGGCGGGGCGGTGCATGGGCAGCCTTGCCAGAGCCCAGGCCCGCATTGCCTCACCATCGTGGAAAGCTGGGCACATGTGACAGGGCTCACTGCTTTGTGGGCGGCCGCTATCCTAACCTGCATTACCGGGTGGGATTATCTGCGGGTTGGCCTGAAACATATGGATTGAGGGCACCCAAGGTTACCCCTGGCTATCACTGCATAACCCGTAAGGCTTAGGCCGTGTCTTTCGCCCAATATTTGAGCTGCGCGGCCTTCTGCCAATTGATGGCTTCCATATGGATCTTGTCGTCGCCGTTATGCGCGTTGCAGATCGGAATGATGTAAACGGTGGAATCTTTCGCCGGATCATATGCCTTTGTGCCGGTCACAATGTGGCCGCCAATAATTGGCGTGTTGCACGTGAAGTCTTTGGGATAGCCATCGCTCGCACAATCGGTGGGGCTTGTCCCGCCATTGCACTTGTCTCTCCAAAGAGAAATCCAGCTCTTATATCCTTTGGGATAGGGATCATCCGTGCTGCCAATCACATTGGCAAAATCCGCATTTTTGCTGAAGGTGTAAATCCCCTCAAAAGTCGATTCGACCCCAATGTAAGAGAAATCTGATGAGTATTCTTTTTCAGGGTCAAAATATTCGACAAATTCTCCATTGCGATAGACCATCAATGTGCCGAGATGATCCTCGGTTGAGAGGGTTGGCGGGGGTTCGCGCACGGTGATGCCAAAACTGCCAAGGTCGATGAGGTTCGCAATCAGATCTTTGATGGCATTGCGGACTGCTGCACGCAGGAATGGCTCTAGTCCCGGAGTGAGCGCGCCGAGATAATTCCAGTGCGGATTTCCAACCAGATCATCATGGATCAGCGCGCTGGTGGTGGAGCGCTGGATGCACCGCTCCTCAGACCTTTCGGGATAGGTGATCAGGTGCATTGTTGAGGCAGATGCAAAATCGGGCCCAAAGACCGTTATGTTCTTCGCATCGGCATCATAGATATAGCTGAAAACGAGTTGAGCGAGCAGAGTGCGGTTTTCGAACTTGCCCAATTTGCCGATGGCGAACGGGTCAGTTTTTACCTCATGCTCGCCTGGCTCCAAGCAGATCATGCTGGTGTGTTTTTGAGGGGCGATTTCGACCAGTTTCGAACTACAGGCATAACCTGCAGAAAAATCGAGAGTGACTTGAACCTCTGTCATAATTGACCTTCCTCAATCCGATATGATGTGCCCGCGTTTGCAGCTTTGCGTGGCCTAAAGCGTGACATCCTTGATGATGAACTTGTCGCCGGTTTCATGCGTGTCTGGCACTGGAGACAGCTGCAATTTCATGGTCTTAAGGGGGATGTCATGCGGGAAGCCCATCTGCATGGTCGTTTGGCCATGACAGGTGATCAATTGGGCACCGGGCTTTGTTTCGTTGAGCTGCCATAATTGCAAAAGATTGGATGGATCGACAGCTGACAATTCCAAAGACGCACCAGAGGTGTTCGCGCTGGCAGCCAGGCATAAATTCCCATCACTCGGAAAGAAGAATATCTGGAAAATCGTTCTGTCGGCGTTCACCGGAACAAGCGTCCACCACGTGAATGGCTGCAGCGTAGTGTGCGGGCGGGTTTGATCAAAACTGATCAACCCAGATGCTGCTTGCGGATAGGTAAGCGCTGCCATCAGCAATTTCGGATTATCGGCGCTAGCGATCTGAATGAGTCGCATATCGCTAAGCGGTTTTTTCTTCGCCGCTACATCAGTGTCAGCCATAATATTCTCCAATCTCCTGAACGCGGGAATGATCCAATTCTGATGGCAAATCGTTCCGCAAAATGGTTGCAGTGCTCCGGGTTTAACTTGGGGTTGTCGCTGCGGTGTAGGTTCCCTCGCTTGCTACTGCGAGTATGGGGTTTGCCCCCTTATCATCGGTGAAGAACACACCGATCGCAGCCGAAGTTGAGGTCGCAGATGCCACAGAAAACGAAATGATATTGGGCTGCACTTCGGCATTGGTGACTTCGGCGCCCATTGCGCCATTTGCACCGACCCATGCGACTTTGACGGTCGGATCGCCCTTCTTGGCGCCGCTGGTCACTTTTTTGCGACCATTGTCGAGGAAAGCGCCAAGAATGGCGTATGTCTTGTTGACCTTGAGCTGATCCGGAGCGCCATCGCCATTCAAATCCTCGATGGCGGTTATGATTGGGCTGCCCTGAACCAAAGCCTGTAAATAGTCGACAAATTCGAGGTAAGCCAAATCTGTTGTGACCGAGTCCAGATCTGCCGAATATTCCTTGATGAATTTGGGAGTGACAAAGAGATATGTGTCTTTGTGCATCTTGAGCGTGGTCGATGTGGTCTGCCCTTTGAAGCAAGGGCCGACGCTGAATGCGGTGTGATTTTCCTTGGCGTCGCAATATACGACCATCGCGGAAATAACCGGCATGCCGAGCAAATATTCGCAAATGAAGACGATGTTCGCGACCTTGTTGTCTGAACTTTCGTGATCACCGCCAATCGCCAATCCCGCTTTGCCCATCGAGGCAATCATGCCTTGCGCGAAAGAAAGCGCACCCGCACCAGTTGCCAGGCCCAGGAGTCCCTCAATCAATTCCTTGCTGAACTGCATCCCGAATGATTCGGTTTTATGTTCAATATCTTCTTCAGTAACGTGAACAAACAAACCCGATCCATCAATCACATTTTGGATCGCATTGTAGTTATACAAAGAATAGGGCTTGTTTGTTACCGGATCGACGGCCTGCGTTATTGCCTTTGTCATTGCAGCGAAGAATACGGAAACTTCAGAGAATACAGCGCGCACCTCATCGGGGATTTCACCACCTTCCAATACGGTGGTCGATAACATTATATTCCCAGTCTCGTTGAAGACGTATTTCTTTGTGCCTTGGATGTTATGCGAATCCGTAGGGACCACTAATTTACTCATTCCACTGGACACAAATATACCTCCCCAAAGATATGGAGTTTAAATCCTCATATGTATTTGAGAATTTAATTAAAGAATCGATGATGTATTGAGAAAGTATAGGTTCAATCAATAGAGTCAAATGGAATCTATAGAAAATTTCTATAACTTATTTGTATGAAATTTTGGGATAAAAGATTGTGGTTTTTAGCGAATTGGGAGGGTCATGGAAAAGGGTCGCCCCGTCCAATTACAATCCGTTAATCGCTGTCAGCCTGCGCGCAATTCCTCAGCGAGCAATTTGAAATCATCCGCGCGCGGCGAATTTTTGCGCCAGATCAAGGCGATTTCGCGTTTGGCATTGGCGGATTTTAGCGGCCGCGCGACCACTTCTGTGCCGGTCAATATTCCCGCATCGAGCGCCATTTCAGGCAGCATCGTTAAGCCCAAATCATTGTTCACCATCTGCACCAAAGTGTGCAGGCTGGTGCCGATCATCACCGCGCTCGCTTGCAATTCAGATCGATTGCATGCCGCCAAAGCATGATCGCGCAGGCAATGCCCATCTTCGAGCAGCAGCAATCGCCCTTCATCGATCATCGATGGGGGGATGCTGTCGGGCAGATCGCTGGGGGCATCTTTCGGGAAGGCTACGAACAATGCATCGTCGCCAATATGTTCAATCTCAACCTCGCCGGTTTGAAATGGCAGCGCGAGCAAAGCGCAATCAACCCGCCCATGTTGCAGCGATTCCACCGCGTCTTGGCTGGTTTCTTCGCGCAATAGCAGCTTCAGATCGGGGCGCTCACTGCGCAATCGCGGGAGCAGCCGAGGGAGCATAAAAGGTGCAATTGTCGGGATTACGCTCATTCTGAGCCTGCCTGATAAAGGCTTTCCCGCTGCCTGAACCAGATCGGAGAGTTCTTCGGCTTCGCGCAGCAGACGATGTGCTTTTTCAACGACTTGTTCGCCCAGCGCGGTGAAGCGCACAACCCGGCGGCTGCGTTCAACCAACACCACACCCAGCAGCGATTCCAGTTCTCGAACACCGGCTGACAAGGTTGATTGCGAAACAAACATCGCTTCGGCGGCGCGGCCGAAATGGCCATGTTCATGCAATGCCGCTAGATATTGCAGCTGTTTGATCGTCGGAAGATAGGTGCTCATCGCCTGCCTACTTAGTCATCGGCGAGCGCTTCTTCCATGCTTGCCTGCATATCGTCGATATGGGTCATGGCCAATTTGCCATCCTTCACCGCAAAGCCAAGTTTGCCCTCAACCAATTCCAGCGCATCGCGCCCGAACACTTCATAGCGCCACCCCTGCAGCACTTTTAGATCGCGCATTCCGGCGGCCAGTGCTTCCATTTCCTCTGCGCGGGTGAGCAGGCGCGGGGCCACATCAATTTCGCGCGCGCGGATTTTGAGCAGCAATTTCAGCAAATCGGCCACCAATGCGCCTTCTTTGCCCAACGGCGCACCGCGCTTCATCTTTTCGGGCATTTCGCTTTTGTCCAAAGGCTCAGCATCGGCGATCACTCGCATCAAGCGTTTGCCAATATCATTGTCTCGCCAAGCCCCGGAAAGACCGCGCACTTTGGCCAGATCGGCTTGTTGCTTGGGCGGGTGGCTGGCGATGTCGGCAAGGGTTTCATCGCGCATAATCCGTCCGCGCGGAATGTTCTTGTGTTGCGCTTCGCCTTCTCGCCAAGCTGCAAGCCCTTTCATCCGGCCAAGCACCGCAGGGTTCCGGCCGGGTTGGCGGATGCGCCGCCATGCCTGATCAGGATTGGTGATGTAATTGCTGGGGTCAGAGAGTTTTTCCATCTCTGCATTCAGCCATCCGCCGCGCTCAGTCTTCATCAGTTTCTTGAGCATTTTTGGAAATATCGCGGAGAGGTGGGTCACATCTCCGATGGCATATTCGATCTGGCGGTCGGTCAGCGGGCGGCGGCTCCAATCGGTGAACCGTGCGCCTTTGTCAATTTGCAGACCGAGCCAAACATCGACCAGATTGGCATAGCCGATTTGTTCAGATTGACTGATCGCCATCATTGCAATCTGCGTGTCAAAAATCGGGCTGGGGGTCTTGCCGGTTAAGTTGACGATAATCTCAACATCCTGCCCGCCGGCATGGAAAACTTTGAGCACCTCATCATTCTCACACATCAGATCGAGCAATGGGGTGAGATCAATACCGTCTGCCAGCGGATCAACCGCGGCTGCTTCTTCGGTGTTGGCGATCTGCACTAGGCACAATTCCGGCCAATAGGTGTTCTCGCGCATAAATTCGGTATCAACGGCGACGAATTCCGATTTGGCCAGTCGCTCGCAAATATCAGCCAGCGCCTCTGTCGTCGTAATCAGATCATGTATTTTCATTTGTGTCTTTTCTTAATGCTGGGCGGAGTGCCGCCCTCGGACCAAAAGGGTCCAAAATCCCCAAAAATCACGCGACTGAGCCGAAAATACCGCTCGATCACGCCCCTAAACGTGCGCGTGTAGCTGTATAGCGAGAAATTGATACAGAGTTTAGGTGCGGCCAGAGGATGCCCACAGTCTGAGTGATCCGCGCAGGGTCCCGCGCGATTCAGGGTGCCTCAGCCGTCCAGCATACTTCCGGCGTTTTCGTTGGCTCGATCGAGCAATTCCGCTGGCTTTGGAAGAGAGTCAGGTGCGATCCAATACAGCAGTGCCAAGACCATGAGGCCGGCCATAACTAGGAATGCTGCGACGGTTACAAACCGCCTCAGCATGATGCTCTCCGAGGGTTACGCATCAATCGAATTTCCCCGCCTCGACATCGGTTTTGCATTCGGACACTGCGCCAACAACTTCGGTCACATATTGTTCGAAATCCACCTCATCGTGGCGATCAGAGAACCACGCCGCCGCCTCAGCTTCTGCCGTTTCAAATTCTTGCACGGTCAGTTCCATTTCATCGGATCGATTACGCGCATAACTCTCAAACGCTTCGATCGGCGGTAGAAATTGTTCGGCCTGCTCGCGAATTTCAGCGGCTTCGGCTTGATCATCCTCGATTTCTGAAAGCGCCAACAGAATTTGGCCGTTTTCGTTATTGGCCTTCATGCAGAACAGCGCGCTGTCCATCAGTTCGCGTTTTTCGGCCAATTCCGCTGTTATCGCTTCATCTTCGGTTCCAAGGTCGCACGCACTCAGCGCAAGCGCCCCAGCCATCAACACAATCACATTACGCATTTTGAATCACCCCATCTGTCCTATTTACAAAGGCGAGGAATCCGCTGCGAACGGATCAGAACAATCTCAGGGGGTGACGAATTGTGGGCGAGCGGCTAGAGCGCCCGGCGCAGCACGACGCGGCTTTAACGCCCGGCGCGATCCCATTTCAATCGAGACGAAATAGCCACAATGACTCAGCATCAATACCGTACTCACAAATGCGCCGACCTTACAAAAGATAATGTCGGTGACAGCGTTCGCCTGTCGGGTTGGGTCCACCGCAAGCGAGATCATGGCGGCGTGCTGTTTGTGGATTTGCGCGATCATTATGGCATCACGCAAATTGTTGCGGACGAGGATTCTCCGGCGCTCGCCGTGCTGGAAAATTTGCGCAATGAAAGCGTTGTGACCATCGATGGCGATGTGAAGGCGCGCACCGCGGAAACAGTAAACGCTGATCTGCCAACTGGCGCGATTGAGGTGTTTGCGCGCGAAATCACCGTGCAAAGCGCGGCTGAAGAATTGCCGATGCCGGTTGCCGGCGAGCAAGATTATCCTGAGGATATCCGCTTGCGCTATCGCTTCCTCGATCTGCGGCGCGAAACCATGCACCGCAATATCATGCTACGCAGTCAGGTGATCACCAGCCTGCGCCAACGGATGATCGATCAAGGCTTCACCGAATTTCAAACGCCGATCCTGACCGCGTCTTCGCCAGAGGGCGCGCGCGATTTTCTGGTGCCCAGCCGCATGCATCCGGGCAATTTCTATGCGCTGCCGCAGGCTCCGCAAATGTTCAAGCAGATGCTGATGGTCAGCGGTTTTGATCGTTATTTCCAGATTGCGCCGTGTTTCCGCGATGAAGATTTGCGTGCTGATCGCAGCCTGGAATTCTACCAGCTCGATCTTGAAATGAGCTTCGTCACGCAAGAAGACGTGTTTCAGGCGCTTGAACCAGTGCTGGCCGGGGTGTTTGCAGAATTTGCCGATGGCAAAACTGTTACCGCGTCAGGTGAATTTCCGCGCATTCCTTATGCCGAGGCGATGCTGAAATATGGCAGCGACAAACCTGATCTGCGCAACCCGCTGATTATCTCAGATGTCACCAGCCATTTCGAAAAATCCGGCTTTGGCCTGTTTGAAAAGATCGTGGGCGGCGGCGGTGTTGTCCGCGTGGTGCCTGCGCCAAAGACCAATGAGAAGAGCCGCAAGTTCTTCGATGATATGAACAATTGGGCCCGCAGCGAAGGATTTGCCGGGCTTGGCTATGTCACACGCAAAGGCGGTGAATTTGGCGGCCCAATTGCCAAAAACCACGGTCCAGAGCGCATGGCCGAACTGTATAATGAGCTGGGACTGGGCGATGATGATGGCTTGTTCTTCGCCGCTGGCAAGGAAGCCGAAGCAGCGAAACTTGCAGGCGCTGCCCGCACGCAGGTGGGTGAACAGCTCGGCTTGATCGAAGAGGGCTGCTTCAAATTCTGCTGGATCGTCGATTTCCCGATGTTCGAGTATGATGAAGAGGCCAAGAAGGTCGACTTTTCGCACAACCCATTCTCCATGCCGCAAGGCGAGATGGAAGCGCTCGAGACGTTGGATCCGCTGGAAATCAAAGCGTGGCAGTATGACATTGTCTGTAATGGCTATGAGCTGTCATCGGGGGCCATTCGGAACCACCGCCCAGACATTATGTACAAAGCGTTCGAGGTCGCTGGTTATTCCAACGCCGATGTTGACCGCGAATTTGGCGGCATGATCGAAGCGTTCAAGTTGGGCGCGCCGCCGCATGGCGGATCAGCACCCGGGATTGATCGGATTGTAATGCTGCTCGCTGGGGAAGAGGCGATCCGCGAAGTGATCGCATTCCCGATGAACCAGAAGGGCGAAGATCTGATGATGAGCGCGCCGAGCAGGGCCGAACTTGCGCAATTGCGCGAATTGTCTTTGCGCACCGTTGAGCCACCTAAGCCAGAAGGGGCGCCAAAAGCTGAGTAAATGCCGCATTTGTCCAATCGCCGTTCATCTAACCCCGCTTATAGCTGTCAATTAAGGGCATAGATGATGGGGATTACAATGAAATCAGTTCGGTTGGGTGTCGCGGTTTTCAAACCGGCTTGCAAAGCGATTGGCACAGCGGCTTGTATGGCGTCTTTGGGTGCGAGCGCTTTGAGCGCAGAAACCCTTTCCGTTGAGGGCGTTTACGGATCGCAGGTCGATATTCCCAGCGACATCGAAGTGATCGCTATGGAGAACCTTGGCGGCACGGTCGGCCCAGACGTTGCATTAGAATTGAGCGATGCGCTGGGCAGCGTCTACATTGAGGGGCAACCCTATTTCCAGATTGTTCCAGCGGCGCTAACCGGTGCATCTCAGGTCGTGTTGATTAACCGGACCGAGAGCGGCCCTGAGCAAATTCGCGTCGACAATCCCAATGCTCCCGATGCGGTGCTGCTCGGCAGGGTGCGGCTCACTTCGCAAGATCGCCGGGTCGAGGACAAGGTGGTCAAGGAATGCATCGCCAAAGATGATCGCGGCAAATGCGTTGAGCGCGAAGAGTTTCGCACACGCTGTGATGAATTTGTGATGCGCCTCAACCCGCGCATTCGATTGCTCGCTGCTGATGGAGCGCAGCTTTATTCAAAGACAAATCAACGAAGTGAAACTGTCCGTTATTGCGCCGATGAAGACACACAAATCGATGCCGACGCCATGGAAGAAAAGATGGTGCGTGAACTCATCTCTGAAATCCGCGCTGATATTGCACCAAGCGAGCGCCGCGAGGGTATTCGCATCATGGAAAGCCGCAAAGGTTTGGTTTCGGAGGATCGCGAACCATTCCGCGATGCAGTGCGGTTGACGCAAAATGATCCTTACGGCGCATGCTTGGCATTTGGCGCGTTGGAACAGCGCAATCCAGAGCATGTTTCTGTGCTGTTCAACATTGGGCTTTGCCATGAAGGGGAGGGCAATCTGGCCGAAGCGCGGCAATATTATGAGCGCGCTCTCGCGCTGGAACCTGACAAGACCTATCCAAATCAGGGGATCAATCGGATTTACAATCGTGAACGCGGCGAGGCGCAAATGGCGGCGCGGAATCGATGAAAACGCGGCTTAATCCGATTTGCTTCCCTCCAGCCCAGCGAGAAACGCGCTGACATTGTCCCCCAATGCGTCAATCGCATAGCCGCCTTCCATTACGGTCAACATTGGTAATCCCAACTGGCCGATCTGTGCACCGATCGCCTGCATATCCGGGGTTTCAAGCGCGAAATGAGAAATTGGATCGCCCGCGAATGTGTCTGCGCCAAAGCTGATGATCAGCGTGCGTGCACCAAAATCCGCGATTGCTGACAGTGCGCGGTCTAGCGCGCGCGCATAGCCGCCCATTTTTGTGCCGCGCGGCAAAGGCAGGTTGATCGTAGTGCCTGTGCCTGCGGCTTCTCCCGTTTCGTCTGCGTGACCCCAGAAATAGGGGTAATCCATCTTCGGATCAGCATGAATAGAGGCGAAAAAAACATTGTTATTGCTATAAAATATATCCTGAGTTCCGTTGCCGTGATGATAATCGACATCGAGCACGGCCACTGGCCCTAATCCGGTTGTATGGGCCGCTTGGGCCGCGATCGCGGCGTTGTTTAGATAGCAATATCCGCCGCAATAATCGTGCCCCGCATGGTGGCCCGGGGGGCGGCAAAGGGCAAAGGCATTGGTTGCCTGACCAGTGGCAAGCGCTTCCAGCCCATTCAGCGCCGATTGCGCGCTCCAATAGGCCGCTTGCCAAGTGCTCTCAGCAATGGGTGTCGCGGCATCAAACCCAAACAGCCCCAGCTTTGCATCGATCCGTGTGAGATCCAATCGCCGCCGCCTTACAACGGGAAAGGTGTATCCGATCGCATCGCCGCTGCGCCCGGCGGCGCGCCATTCGCGGTGCGCGTTTTCTAGGAAGTCGACATAGGCCGGATCATGCACCGCCAATATCGGCTCTTTGCCCAAATCTTCCGGTGTGATCACATCGCCGGTTGCGCCAATTTTGCCGAGGATCGACTGGACCCGGTCGGCGCTTTCAGCGTATTCGGTCCATTCCCCATTGTTCAGTTCGCGCAGCGGCGAATGCGCGGCTTGATGGGGGGAATAAAAGGTCAGCATGGCGGCGAGGAAACTCCGATTGGCTTTGGATTGAGCGATGAGCGTAACCGCATCGCCCCCTGATGCGAAAGGACAAGTATGAAACTGAACCGCAGATCCGCCATTATGGGCAGCCTTTCCGCCGCAATTGCGACCTCTATTCCGGCAATGGGATGCGCTCAAGCCAGCAACAATTCGGGCAGCAAGGCCAATCGTGTAAGCAGGTCGGGCGTGACCCAATTGACCGTTCTGGGCGTGATTCATTCCAATCACCGCAACAGCCGGGCCTATTCGCTTGATGTGTTGCAGCAGGCCGTGAGACGCGCGCAGCCCGATGTGATTTTGACGGAAATCCCGCCAGATCGGATTGCCGAGGCGAAGCGCGGCTTCGCCGAAACGGGCGAAGTGACCGAATCTCGAACGCGCGTTTTCCCCGAATACACCGATGTTGTGTTTCCGCTGTCGCGAGAAATGGATTTTGAAATTGTCGCGACCGCTGGCTGGACAATCGATATTCACAACAATCGCCGCGATGCCTTGCAGCGCATTGAAAATGACCCGGCGCGGGTAAGCCAATGGGCTGAACATTTGGCTGCGCGGCGCCAGTATTCGCGTGACTTGCGGGGGCGCGGTGATGATCCGTTATTTATCCACACCAGCGAATATGACGCATTCGTTGAGCGCGCTCAAACGCCATATCAAACCCATTTTGACGCCGATCTGGGCGCAGGGGGATGGACGCAGATCAATCGTGCGCACACCGATCTGATCAATGCGGAACTGGATAAAATCACCGGGCAGGGCCTGAATGCGCTGATAACCTTTGGCAGTTGGCACAAATATATGATTTTGCGCTCGCTTGCTGGGCGCGATGATATCGAATTGCGCGATCCGCAGAGGCTTTTCTCCTGAGCTCTTTAAAATTGCTTCGCTCATCCCCACTTGCGCTCACGCTCCCCGTTCATTAGGGCGAAAGCGAAATTCACACCCCAAATTTAAGAGGGATACACATGAGCGATACTGCCGACCGCGTGCAGAAAATTGTTGTTGAGCACCTTGGCGTCGAAGGCGACAAAGTGACACAAGAAGCAAGTTTCATTGATGATCTGGGCGCAGACAGCCTCGACATCGTCGAACTGGTGATGGCCTTCGAAGAGGAATTCGGCGTCGAAATCCCTGATGATGCGGCTGAAAAAATCACCACTGTTGGTGATGCCACCAAATATATCGAAGGCAACAAGGGCTAAAGCTGCCCAGGGTATGGCTGTGGTTCGATGCAGCTATCCAACAGGCCCGATCCCTTGCTGGGTGCGGGCCTGTAGCGTTTTTGGAGTAAGTTGATGCGTCGTGTCGTCGTCACCGGACTTGGTCTCGTCACCCCTTTGGGGGCCGACGTTGAAACCAGTTGGCGCAATCTTATTGCTGGAGAAAGCGGCGCGGCGCAGATTAAGCGCTTCGATACCGAAGGTCAGAAATGCACCATCGCCTGTGAGATCAAGGATAAAGACCACCCGTGGGGCTTTGATCCTGATCTCCGCGTGGACAGCAAGATCCAGCGCCAGGTTGATCCCTTCATTGTCTACGGCATTGATGCCGCGGGTCAGGCATTGGAACATGCCGGGCTTGAAGATATGGACGAAGAGACCAAGCTACGCACCGGCTGTTCAATTGGTGCAGGGATCGGCGGCCTTCCCGGTATAGAAAAAGAATCGATCAATCTGCATGAGCGCGGTCCGAGCCGCGTTTCGCCGCACTTTGTGCATGGCCGATTGATCAATCTTGTCACCGGGCAAGTGCAGATCAAATACGGATTTATGGGCCCAAATCATGCGGTTGTTACCGCTTGTTCAACTGGAGCTCACTCAATCGGTGATGCCGCGCGGATGATCATGGCCGATGATGCGGACATCATGCTGGCGGGCGGGGCAGAAAGCACCGTGAACCCGCTGGGCATTGCTGGGTTTGCGCAGGCACGCGCGCTCAATATGAGCATGAATGACCGGCCAACCGAAGCCAGCCGGCCTTATGACAAAGACCGCGATGGTTTTGTGATGGGCGAAGGTGCGGGCGTGGTTGTGCTCGAAGAATATGAGCATGCCAAGGCGCGCGGCGCGACGATTTATGCCGAAGTGACCGGCTATGGCCTGTCTGGCGATGCCTATCACGTCACTGCCCCTCACCCAGAGGGCAAGGGTGCGGAGCTTGCGATGCGGATGGCGCTTAAGAAAGCGGGCATGACCAGCGGCGACATCGATTATGTCAATGCGCATGGAACCTCGACAATGGCCGACACGATCGAACTGGCAGCGGTTAAGCGCGTGCTGGGTGATGATCTGGGCGGTGCTTCGATGAGCTCAACCAAATCGGCCATCGGCCACTTGCTGGGCGGCGCAGGCGCGGTGGAAGCTGTGTTCTGCATTCTCGCCATGCGCGATCAAATTGTTCCGCCTACATTGAACCTGCACAATCCCGATGAAGGCACTGAAGGTATTGATCTTGTTCCGCTCACTGCGAAAAAACGCGAAGTGCGCGCCGTGCTGAATAACAGCTTCGGATTTGGCGGCACGAATGCCTCGATCATCATGCAGAAGGTCGATTGATCCATGTCTCGGCTTGGTCTTATTGCGGGCCTTGTCATCGTCGCGCTGATTGCCGGTGGCGGCTATCTCGTGAGCGCGGGATTGGGTGATGCGACAATTCAGGAAGACAGCGCGTTTGTTATCCCTGCGGGCGCATCGTTAAGCTCCGTTGCTGGCAAGCTTGAAGAGGAGGGGCACGTCTCCTGCGCTGATGGATTTTTGCTGCGGGCGCGCTTATTTGGTTCAAGCGATCCGATCCAAGCGGGCGAATTTTTGCTCGAAACGGATATGGATCAGGCGCAAATCCTTTCCGCGTTTCAGAATGGCGATGTCATCCGCCGCTTCGTTACCATTCCCGAAGGCATGCCATCTGTGATGGTGCATGACCGGTTGATGGCCGAAGAATTGCTGACCGGCGAGATTGAGGTTCCCGTTGAAGGATCGATCTTGCCCGACACATATTCATTTGAACGCGGCGAAAGCCGGCAAAATGTGATCGAGCGGATGCAGTCGGCGATGGACATTTTCCTGGCCGAGGCATGGGCTGAGCGCGGGCCAGATATCGCGGTGGAAACAATGCGAGAGACTGTGATCCTGGCCTCAATCGTCGAAAAAGAATCGGGAAAGCCAGAAGAGCGGGGGCTGGTCGCAGGCCTATATTCCAACCGGGTGAAGGCCGGGATGTTGCTTCAGGCCGATCCCACCATCATTTATCCTATCACCCAGGGAAGGGCATTGGGCCGGCGCATTCGCCAGTCTGAAATTGCAGCTTTCAACGACTACAACACCTATACCCGCTTGGGCCTGCCAGCGGGGCCGATCACCAATCCCGGGCGCGAAAGCATTGCGGCAGTGCTCAATCCAGAACCGCACGATTATCTCTTTATGGTGGCAGATGGCACGGGCGGGCATGAGTTTAACGTGACGAATGCCGAGCATGATGAAGCGGTGGGGCGGTGGTTTGCCTTGCGCAGGGAACGCGGCGAAATCGAATAAAGCGGCTCAGCGATCCGGCCAGATTTCCGCGGGACAGATTATTGTTCGGCATCGCATCATGGACCGGGATTAGAGTGAGATTGGGAGCGCGGGCATGGCCAGACCGTACATCGTCACCGCCGCTTTGCCCGATGGCATCCAGCATTGGGCCAATGCACTGCGAGAGGAGCATTTCCCGGTAGAGCGCAACCATTTGCACGCTCATGTCACGCTGTTTCACTCCTTCGCGCCGTCATTGTTCGAAGAATTGAGAACTTACCTGCCGAAAATCACTGCGGAATATGCGCCCGTTACGGCGGAGATCAGCGGGATCATGGATTTGGGAAAGGGCACCGCGATCAAGCTTTATAGCCCTGCTCTGTTGGATATTAGGGCCGAAATTGCCGAACATTTTCACGGATATTTGACCGATCAGGATTTGCACGAGCCGCGTTTGCACATCACGATCCAGAACAAAGTGACCAAGGAAGAGGCAAGGGCGCTTCAGGCCGCTTTGATCCCGCAGATTGAACCGCGCGCGTTCCACTTTCCAGCGCTCGAATTGCACATCTATCAAGGCGGACCGTGGGAGTTTGTGAAACGCAGCGCCTTTCGCGGTAAAGCCAAGCCGCAGGCGCGCTGAACCAGAGTGTTGACCGCGGCGTGTCGCGGGCCTAAACGCGCCGCTCGATTGAGGTGAAATCGCCTCTCGATGCCTTATGGGGCGGAGTAGCTCAGCTGGTTAGAGCAGCGGAATCATAATCCGCGTGTCGGGGGTTCAAGTCCCTCCTCCGCTACCAAATTTCATCATTTGCTGTCCAACGAGCTGCCTAACGGCGGTGCGCGGGCGCTTGCAGCATCGCGGTTTTTCGAAGGATGTTGATTTGATGTGCGAGATGGAGCGGGATTTGCTGGCGGCTTAGTCGGCCCACAGCCTTGAAAGCCGACATTCGGCTAACGACCCAAAAAAGCGACCATTGTGTGAGTCGTGCAAACCAATCGTGAAATTGCGGTTTGCGATACGAAATGGTAAAACGGAGAATGCGGTGGTTTGCTTCACTTTTTGCGTTGATGGTTTTAGTTTCGTGTGAGAGCGATGCGCCGGTTTCTGAAAGGCTTGTTTCTGGCGAGGTCTACTTTTCGCAAGGGTCGGGACAAGAACTCATTTTGATCTCAAGAGGCTTTGGCGGAGAAGGACTCGGTGCGCATCGGCTCACCTATGAGCTTGCGCCGGACAACAAACTCAAGGTTTCGTATTCGCTTGCATCGGTAGAACAACCGATCGCTGAGGAGGCCTTTGAATTGAGTTCAGAACTGGCGCATCAAATTCGCAGAGAGGTTTGGAGGTTACGTCCTGAGAAGTTTTCAGCCGATTTGTTGAACGACTGGCCTACTCTACCATTGGGTTGCGAAAGGCGCGGACTACATGATTATCCTGAAATTTGGGTCATTTTTCTCCCCGATGAGAGTAAACCTGAAGGGAGGACGTTTGATTTGCCGAGAACGGAAAGTTGTAGCTCTTCTGCGGCGGAGCAATCGAGGTTGTTGATCGAGGGGGCAGTCGCATCTTTCCCAAATTCAATGATTGCAAATGAGTTTAACAAAGCGATGTCCGCATACGACCCTTATAATTACTCACAGGATTCCCAGGCTATTCAGTCGCTTGCAAACTGAGCGTTGAGGCGACATTCGGGCAAACAGACTGAACATCGATAGCGTCCGCTCCCACTCCCAGAAACAGACGTTCAACAATCGCATTAAGAACGCAAAAGCAGTCGTTCAACGAGGTAAAACACGTCTACGTAGACGCGTCTACCAGCCATTCTCGTTGGAATCATAATCCGCGTGTCGGGGGTTCAAGTCCCTCCTCCGCTACCAAATTTCATCATTTGCTGTCCAACGAACTGCCTAACGGCGGTGCGCAGGCGCTTGCAGCATCGCGACCTTGCGAAGGATGTTGGCCTGATGGGTACGAAGGAGCGTGGGAGCGTGCGCCGTTGACCAGACCCATTTGATCATTGGATTACCCAATTTTCACCACAATCTACCCATTTTTTCAGATGTTGCTGGCAGCTGGCCGATCATTTCGGCAAGTTGGCGCTATGCTTGCTGAACGCGACATCGAACTTTCACGCCTATCCGCTCTGTTGGAGGGTACCAGTGCGGGCGGTCGTGTGGTTACGGTGAGCGGTGAGGCTGGGATTGGGAAAACCGCGTTGCTTCGCGAGTTTGCCGCTCGCCATGCGCAGGATTGCCGGTTCATCTGGGGCATGTGCGACGCATTGTTTACGCCGCGACCGCTAGGCCCTGTGCATGACATCGCAGCGATGATGGCCGACTTGGAAGACAATTGGCAAAATTCCGGCGGAACGGCGTTATTCTCTCAGATACTCGCCAAGCTTTCTCATAGCGAGCATCCGGTCGTGCTTGTCATTGAAGATGTGCATTGGGCCGATGTTGGTACGCTCGATTTCATCCGGTTTCTCGGCCGCCGGATCACAATGTGCAGCGCTTTGATGATTATCAGTTTCCGCAATGACGAATTGCGCCGCGACCACCCCTTGTTGCGCGTTCTAGGCGACATTCCGAGTGACCAGTTGGAACGCATCGAACTCCAATCGCTTTCCCTCGCGGCAGTTGCGCGGATGACCGATGATAGCGGGCGCGATCCAGAAAAACTGCTTGCCGTGACCAATGGCAATCCGTTTTTCCTTTCGGAAATTCTCGCGAGCAAGGATGCGCATCGACAGGTTCCCGCTTCGGTGCAGGACGCGGTCAACGGGCGGCTTGCCCGACTTTCATGCGAACATATCAGGTTGCTCGAAGCCTTGAGTATTATCCCTGTCCACATCGTGCCGGAGCTGCATTGCGGCTGGATTGACAATTATCAGGAATTGCTGCGCGACTGCCTCGACCTTTCGATCCTTGTCGAGGATGCAGATGGGCGCTTGCGATTCCGGCATGAACTCGCCCGGCTTGCGACTTGCAATCGCTGTTCGTCGATCGAATTGCGCAACCTGCATCGCAAGCATCTTGCCTTCATCCTTGAGAATTCCGAAATTCACGATGCTGGAGAGCTGCTTCATCACGCGCGCGGCGCGGTCGATGCGGAAAAGGTTTTGCAATTCGCCCCGATCGCGGCTGAGAAAGCCGCGTTGCTTGGCGCTCACAAAGAAGCCGCTGACTATCTCGAAGCGGCGCTCGAATATGTCGACGAAGCCAAACCGGAAGAGGCCGCGCGGCTTTATGAAAGCTGGGCCTATGAAGCGGCAATCGCTCACCGGATCGACGATCGCGTCATAGAAGCGCGGCGTCACGCTTTGACCATGTGGCGGGCGCTTGGGAACGATGAACGTATCGCCGATAATTTGCGTCACCTCTCTCGCCTTCACTGGTATCGCGGGGAGGCGATCCAGGCGAGCCGTTATCTCGATGATGCGGTTCAACTGCTTGAACGGCTCGACAACAAAAGCATGCTGGCGCTGGCTTATTCGATGCGTTCTCAAATGCACATGTTGGCAAGCCGGATGGAGGAAGCAATCAGTTGGGGACAGCGCGCGCTGACCGTGATCGAGAATGAGGACAATCCAGAGGTAGAAGTCCACGCGCTTAACAATATCGGCACCGCGCGCCTGTTTTTAGGAGAGGAGCAGGGGATTGCGGATCTGAAAAATAGCCTTGATCTTGCATTGACACACAACCTGCATGAAGACGCCGCGCGGGTCTTCACCAATCTGTCTGAATACGCGATCGACATGCGCAGGTTGGACATTGCTGAATCCACACTTGAACGGGGGATCAAGTTCGATACCGAGCATGAACTCGATAGCTGGACCTTCTATCTACTCGGTCGCAAAGCGCAGTTGAGGTTGGAGCAAGGCCGGCTTGATGAGGTCGAGGAAATCTGCCGGTCGGTGATTGGAACGCCGGGGCAGACATTGTTGATGAAATTGCCCGCCCGGATCATGCTGGCTCGTTTTTATGTGCGAAGTGCCCATGAGGACGCCGCCTCGACGCTGCAAAAAGCGTATAAGGACGCGCTGGCAACCGGAGAGGTGCAATACTGCATTCCCGTCCTTATCGCGATGCTGGAGCAGGCTTGGCTGACAGATTCTGAGGACCTCGCTGATCAAGCAGCAAGCGGATTGGATCGGATCGAGAGATCATGTTTCAGCCTTTGGTCTCGTGCTGAAAACAATTTCTGGCGTGCTCTTGCTGGGATGCCGTCCGAATGCACAGACGATAAGGAAAAGACCGCTTTCGGACCGGCCATCGAAGGAGATTACACCGAAGCTGGAATGCGTTTCGCGAGGCTTGGCGCGGACTATCTGGCCAATCTCTGCTTCGGACTGTCGAACAGTGCAGAGACCGTGTCCGCAGGCTTGGCGGCTCTCAACCGGCAAGGTGCGAAAGGGGCGATTGTAAGGATAACCGAGTCGTTTGAAAGCCGAGGAATCGCACGCGAAGACGTTACCCTTCCGCGCGGTCCTTACCGTGCATCACGCGAAAACGCCTTTGGTTTGACAGCCAAGGAGATGACCGTGCTTGAACACCTCGCCAAGGGATTTAGCAATGCCCAGATCGCCGAGGAGATGTCTCGCTCGCAACGAACGATTGAACACCATGTCTCAGCAATTCTGCAGAAGCTCGAGGTCGAAAACCGGCTTGGAGTGTTGTTGAAGTTGCGCGACGAACCGTGGATCATTGGCGAAACTTGATCGGCGGCACCTAGCGTCCATTGAGGATTCCGCTCTGCCTTCGCGAAATTTGGGTAGTGCGCTTTGGAAGATTGGGTATTCGCCCCGATGACTCGGCCGTGCGACCCAATATTTTGATCTCGTCCACTTTTTTGGGATCTCGCGAATGCGAAATTCCCGCGTTTGGAGGAGGCCGAAATGAAAGTGATGCTCCGTGCTGCCATATCTTTGGCCCTATTTCTGGTCATTGCTTTGCCCGTTACAAATCCGGTGCAGGCGCAGGAGATTCCGCCGCTGAATCGCGATCGTTTCGAAGCTTCAATGCATAATCGGCTGCGCGGAAACACAGTTGGCTATGCGTTCGCGCTGACTGGACCAGTCAACATACTTGCCGAAGGCGCAGATGGGTGGGCTCAGAAACCGGGCGACGGCAATGTTCGTATGACAGTTCGGACGGCCAGCCATATCGGCTCGGTTAGTAAGCTGATGAGCGGTACGGGGCTGCTCTATCTGCTGCGGGAAAGGCCAATATCCGATGGCACTGTTAATCAGCAGCTTGATATTCCGCTGGTTGATTTGCTGCCCCAAAAGATGCGGCAGACCTATAGGGCGCGCCTTTCTGGGGTGACGTTACGCACGCTGCTGATGCACAAATCTGGCCTCAATCGCGCTCCTGGAAATATCGGTTATTGTGACGGCGGTGCACCGGTTCCTGATGGTTGGGTCAACATCGATTATGGCCTGTCGCGCGGCGCGCAAGGGCCGGGGACAAACCGGCAATACGACAATTGCAACTTCTCGGTCCTGCGCTTCGTTATCCCGCGCATTGCATTCCCAGATCAGGCCGCATCTATCGACGAAGCCCACTTGGACAAATCAGGTGCGGCCTATGGTGCGGCTGTCACTCCTGCCTACACCTTCCTTTACACCGCATTCATGTACACGCAGTTCTTCGACACGGTTTTTCGCGGTAAGGTCCCGACTTGCAATCCGGCGCGGGATCGCGGGCCAAACAGTTTTGCCAAATATTACAGCTCTCTAAGCGATGACGCTGGCGGCTTTGTTGAACCTGAAACCTGCAACCCGCAGGGCAGTTACTATATGAGCGCCCGCCAGCTTGCGCGGTTCGCCCGGCAACTGGGCTTCACCGATAATCTGGTCGGTCGCGGTATTCGGAGGCGGATGATCGCGCCCGCCGACATCGACGATCGGTTGGTGTTTAACAGGGTCATCAGCGACACGACCTTCCTCGCCGAAACCTCGAAACAAAACTGGGTTTATCACGGGGGATCATTCCGCGGCGCGTCGGCTGTCGTGATCAAGTTGCCTGGCAGGCGCTATGGCGTGGCGGTTTCGAACAGTGACGGGATCTCTTCCGGTGATCTCGCACGGGCACTCTACGATGCCTACGTGGCTTCAACCAAAAACCTCCCGCTTCGCACAAATGGCTGAGGCTTCCACCAGAGCCAAAGATTGATCCTCGCATCAGTGACAAGGAATTCGTTATGACCTTTCGATCCAAATTTCGCGCCTGCGCGCTCCTCATGCTTGGGTCCGCTTGCCTCGCGCCGCTGGTCGCGCCTGCACAGGCGGAAGGGTACCTGCAACCCTTTGTCGAAGGGCGCAACAATCTCCACCGCGACATTGCAGGTGATGAACTTGATGCTTTTGCGACGACCCTTCGCGAAAGCGGGCGAATTGTGATCGACATTGAGATGGAAAACGTCGCGCAATGCACAAGCCTCAACAAGCGGTGCCTGCGTTTTCACCTTATCTCTGCGCCCAATCGCGACAATCGCGGGTGGGATATTGTCGGAGGTGTACCAAAAGAAGCCTATAGCGACCGCTGGCGAAGCAATCGCGATCGCGGCTTTCGACCGACTGATATCGAAGCGTTGACCAAGCACGTCTCCAATTCAGGAGGCCAAGGCGGCGCCAATGAAGTCTATTACGCCGGGCTCTGGATCGACAATCGCGAGAAGCTGGCTTGGGCGTCTTTCACCGAAATCGAAAGTAGCCGCTTCACTCAGGAGTTTCGCCGGAGGGTTCGCGATGGATCGATGGTGTTGGTCGATCACGAAGCGAGTGGATTCGGCAATCGGCAGGTCGCGGCCATTTTTGTTCGTCCGCGTGCTGAACGTCGGACCTCGCGTTGGAGACCAAGCCAGGCGGAGTACGCGGTTGATGCCCCGCGCATCTTTGCACCCGAAGGAGGGTGGCCGCTTTACATGCGGCCAGGGTCTCAGTTCGACATGACACTTAGACAAGACAATGTTCGCGAAGCGCGCGTCTTTACTGCGCTGAACAATCAGCAGCTCGTAAACCGCCTTTCCGGGGCGAGAAGCGATGGCTTTCAGCTTGTCGATATAGAGCGGAACGGTAGCAAATGGCTGGCGGTTTTCCTGCGACGCCGTGCTGAATAATTGATTGGGGGATGGTGGCTGCTGTCGTAATGCGACCCTTCGGCGGTAGTCACCTTAATCCCGCCTTGGCCATCCGCACCAAGCTGCAATTTCAGAGCTTGCAAAAAGTTGCAGCAAAGTTTGCAGAGCAGCCAGAATTTGACTGGATTGGGCGAATTCCTAAAGGCTGCATTCTAGGCGATATCCGCCGCTTTAACGCGTGGCCGGCATATTTACCCTGACAGAAATGACCAAATCAGGTCAGACGAGCCGGGCGCAAGGGAAGTCGAGTTTCTCATAATTGACTGATGGTGACACATGTCACCATATGGCGACATGAAACCTTCCCCGAGTGAATTGTTAATCCTGAAACATGTTTGGGCCCTGGGCACGCAAAGCGTTGGCGAAATTCATCGCGTAATCGTGGACGAGCTCGATTGGTCGCGGTCTTCAACGCGTAAGACGGTGGAACGGATGGTCGATAAGGGTCTGCTCTCCATGAGTGATCAACACGGCGTGAAGGTTTACAGGGCCAAGGCAAAGAAAGTGCCAACGCTCGCATCGATGATCCGATCATTTGCGGCTGACGTTTTGGGCCTAGATGGTCCTCTGCCCGTTTCCAGCTTGGTAAACAGCAAAATTCTTGACGACAGCGAATTGGCTGAACTCGAACAGCTGCTTTTAGAAGCGCATGCGGATCGGGTTGAGTCCTCAGACGATGAAGGGGCTGAGGCATGAGCGCCGCTGCGACATATCTGATTGCGCTGATAGTAGCGGGCGGCCTTTTGGCTGCGCTGGCGCTGCTCATACGCATTTGCCACCCAAAACTGCGGCACTGGCCCGCGCTCTGGGCGACGGGTCTGATCGCGAGCGCCGCAGTGCCCGTGGTCGGTTGGCTTCTGCCTGATTTCTCCGATCGTTTCAGCGCACTAGGCACAAGCCCCGGCTTGCTTCAGATATATTCTGGAGCGCCGCTGATGCTCGCTGCAAATTCAGAATCCGCCTTTGCCAGCATTGGTGGCGATGCTGCTCTTCCGCTCGCTGCGATCGGGCTAACGCTTTATCTTTGCGGGGCGGCTTTGCTGCTCTTGCGGTTATGCGCGGGGCGTTGGAGGGCAGTTTCAATTGCGGCTCGCGCAACCCCGCGGATCAGTTCTTGCGGCGCGTCATACTGGATTTCAGACGAGGTGGCAGCGCCAATCGCGTTGGCATCAATCGGCAAGGCTGGGTCCGGCCGTATCATAATCCCAACAAGCTTCCTCGCGGCGCTCCCTGATGATGCGTTAGAAATGGTGATCCGTCATGAGCGTGAGCATCTTAACCGCAATGATGATCTTCTGGGCTTTGCTCTCAGAGTCATTGTGGCACTAACTTGGATCAGCCCGTTTTCGCATTTCCTGTTCGCGCGATGGAGTCTCTGCACGGAGATTCAATGCGATCATGCTGCTGTTGTGGGAAAATCTTCAAAAATGCGGAATGCCTATGCGGCCATGTTGCTCAAGGCACTTCACATAATGGCGGGCCGGGTACGGCAATACCCGGCCCCCACCTTCTCAACCCAGCGTCTAAGGAACGAAAAGATGAGAATTACCCAAATAATGGCCGGAACTCCGGCAAGTTTCAAGCACAGGCTTCCGCGTGCCTTCCTAACCGCAGCAGCGATCGGCATTGTCGGCATCGGAGGGGCCTCTGTCGCCTCAACTGCTGAAGCGGATGGCGAGACTGAGGTTTCAAACCCCGTTGCGGTCGGTCAGACTGCCCCTGTCGCCCGTTCAGCGACCGTGGTTGATGGAATAGTCACTGCAAGGTTTGGTACGGTGCCGGATCCCTTCAGGGCAGGTCAAACCCGACAGCATAAGGGGGTCGATATTAAGGCTCCGACCGGTACTCCAGTTCACGCACCTGCCAACGGCACAATTGTGGCAGCGACAGATATCTATGATGGTAAACCGGCATACGGAATTGTTGTGTTGCACCGGTCGCAAGATGGGTTGCTGACACTGTTCGCCCATTTGGAAAGCTTCGCGGTCACTCCGGGGCAGGTCGTGGCGAAAGGCGAGAGGATTGCGATGGTTGGCAACACAGGACGGAGCACCGGGCCGCATGTCCATATCGAGACAATTCGTGATGGGACGCACGTAGACCCGTTGATCGCTTGGCCTGATCTTATGTAATCGCCAAAGCTAATCTTAGTATGAAAGGGCGCCTTAACCGGGCGTCCTTTCCAATTGCTCGGTAGGGCCCGTCTGCCTCCTCCCAATTTGAGACGCCAAGGTATGGCTGGCTGTGGGGCTGGCCGTGGGGCCGGCTGTGGGGCTGGCGGTCTTGCTGGAAAACCGCATTGAAAGTTTCGAACACGTCTCGGCGCGATGCGAGCCTATCTCGGCGTGGTTGGAGGAAAACAGGCTTTCTGATCGGAAAGCCCGATAAGGCAATTATGGATTAAGGCGCCGCAATGGTTGATGTATCGTTCAACGACCAATCGTATTCGTAGCGACTAATATTGTCAGATTGTTCCAATGCCCGTTTAAGATCAGGGGCGGCGTATTCTCGCAGATGGCTAATGATCGATGCGTCTGAACCGCCAAAATCTCCGCGATACCAGCTATAAATTTTGGAGACGGTTAGACTTCCGTCATCGGCCACGGAGACGCCGCGCGGGCTGTTCACATATTCGACGGCATAGTCCTGAAGCCGCTGCTGGATATTGCCCGCAGTGTAGGCTGTTGGCGCGAGGTTGGGGCAGCCAAGAGCCGCACAATTTAACGCATAGTGCGTGCGCGGATCATCAGACCACACCGGCCGAACAATGCCATTCTCAATATCATACAGGCTGAGTTCGCGCCCGTTCACCACAACGCGCTTCTCATTCCATGGTCCAAGGTCAGTGAGTCCATTTCTGATATTGCGGATCGATTCGACTGGATAATGATCCAGGATGACTGCAACTGTCAGCGAATTGTAGAGGTTAATCCAGTAGGCCAATTGTGCGTCGCGCGTGAATTGGGAAATATCTTGGCCTTCCAAGCTATCGATATACGCCTCTAGCTGTTGTTTATCGCCATCGCTCACGGCCGCATAATTGACACGCACGATGCCATCATCCCCGCGCTCGGAATAATTCTGCAAAAATGCATCCCACGCTTGATGCGATATTTCACTTTGCGTGCCAGATTGTTGGAGTTCAGCCGAAAGAAGTTCCGATTTCGGGATCGCTAGCCGCTCGATTGTCGCGCAACCCATGAGTGCTGGCAAAATGCCCAGTATGACAAATGGTTTCAGTGCCTTGGTCATTCCATATTCCTCACGATCTGTGGCCTGCGCCGTTTCAAAGGTGCCAGTCTTTGCGCAGCGACTAGTCACAGCTTCGCTCGAACTCTTGCCAAAGTTACAAAGAGCCAAAGTTACAAGGCAATTGCCGTTCGCGTTGGTGGATGAGGGATTGAGGGCTGGTCAGGCGGATGCCGGGATCCCGTAAACAGCCATTCCGTTGTGCGTATCATGCAGCTTGCATTCGGCTCGTTGCAAACTTGGGCTGCTGTTGTATTCCACGCTTTCGGGGGAGAATGGACTTGGCCATCAAAAATGCCGAAGCAGATGCGCAGGTGGTTTTGCGCGTCACAGTCTTTGGCGAATTCACGATCGAGACCGCGGATTCCAATCCGGTTCCGCTTAACAATCGCAGGGCTAGCCTTATTTTGGCGATTCTTTGCTTGCAGCCCGGCCTCACAATCGACCGCTCGTCATTGGCAGTGCTGCTGTGGCCAGACCGTTTCGCACAGCAGGCCAAGGGTAGTTTGCGTCAATGCCTTCACGATTTGGCCCGGCAATTGGAAAAGTATGATTTCCAAGGCCTCACTATAACTCGGACCGAAGTGGCGTTGAAGCGGGCAACCATCGCTTGCGACTTGCATGAATTGGAAACGCTCCTTGCCCAAGGCGAACCCGTTGCCGCCTCCCAGCGACTGATAGGCATTGGCAATCGCCCGCTCCTGCAAGGCATTACATTGAACGCAGAATTCGATGATTGGCTGCATGAGCAGCGTCAGCATGTTGATGCCCGGTTGCGAGCAGCATTATCTGAAGTTTTGTCGATGGGAGACAAGCCAGCAAACGAGCGCTTACTCGAAGCGGCACAAGCGCGCTTTCCGGCCTACCGCACAGTCGCCCAATCACTCAAACATACATCGCTTGCGGTTTTGCCATTTTCGCAGTCCAGCGAGTTTGGCGATAACTTCTTTTTGGCGGATGGCGTGTTTGATGAACTGTCGACTCAGCTTGGACGAATAAGGGGTATAGCGCTCACTGGCCGGACCTCGATAGCATCAGTCGCAGCAAAAGGCCGCACTCTGCCCCAAATCGCGGATGAGCTTAACGTGACGCACCTGGTCGAAGGCGAGGTCAGGCGAAGAGGAGATCGGATCGAAGTTCATATCGCTTTGATCGAGGGCGGATCGGGAACCCAGCTGTGGTCAGACCTGATTGATGGGTCGGTCGAGGATTTTTTGAATTCTCGCAAGATCATCGGGGCCAATGTCATTGCGGCGATCTGCGGGGTTCTTGGCCAATCAACAGCACCTGCGCCCGCCCGGCGGATGACCTCCGATCGAGAAGCGTATGCGCTTTATTTGCAAGGCCGTTCACTGATTCAGCGTTCGATCCATGATGGTGCGGCCGCAAAATCAGTAGAATTGCTAGAGCGAAGCTTAGAAATCGACCCTGACTTTGCCGAATGTTGGACGGCTCTTGCTGATGCGCACATCCACAACGCGGTCTTCACGCCGTGCCTCGATCGTGTTGAGCGATCCAAAAAGGCGGCCGAGTGTGCACGCCGCGCAGTCGAGCTTGATCCCGCACAAGGACACGCGCTGGCCATCAAAGGGATTCATGAATGGACGCGTAAGAACCCTGCACGTGCACTTGATCTCGCGTTTGAGGCCTATGCTCTAGAACCGCAATCGGCAGATGTCGCCTCGCGTCTCGGTTCCTTTCTACTCTATATTGGAAGAACCCGCGATGCGCTGCCCTTTATCGAAGCGGCGATTGAGCAAGACCCGGCATACGGACGCAACCAAGCGATGCTGTCTACCGCTCACTTCAACCTTGGCAATGTTGACGAGGCGATCGTTGCGGGCACGCGCATGGTCGATCTGGGTATGCCGGGTCTGTGGCTTGCCGCAGCAAGAGCGTCCCAAGGTGATTATGAGACGGCGACCGCCGATTACTACGCATCGCGTATGCTGATGAATACCGTGATCCTTCCGCCAGCCGGGACAGAGCCGATGGCTGATGAAGCACGCGACGCCTATTGGAAAATTGCGGCGCATGGATGTTGCAGCGGCAAGGCAGAGGATCGCGCTATCTATTGTCAGATGCTGACGGGATTGCATTCTGCGATGCCGGACCCTTGCGACCCGTCAATAATCCTGCCTGCAATCTGGATGGGACATGCTGAATTGGTCATGAAAATTTACCGGGAGCAAATCCATCCGGCCAATATGTTCTGCCTTATGAGTCTGTGGGCTGACACCGACCCCATTCGGGCTACCCGCGAACATCCAGCCTTTATGCAATTCGCCGAAGAGATCGGTTTTGTCGAAGCGTGGGAACGTTATGGTTGGCCAGATGTGATGCCGGCTGATCCCAGAAACTCCTAAACGCGCCAAAATGCGTATCAATTGACGTTTTTTTGACGCTTCGCCCGATTGACCAAACGGGCGGTTGCGCGCCAATTGGCTGCCAACGGGGAAACAAAAAATCAACCGTTTGAAGGGGCCTTGTGAGCGGGTGTTCGCAAGGCAGCGGCAGCGCTTTGCCTGCTCCCCGATGCGGGTCGCGCTGCATTTTTGACATCGCATTGCCGAGCTTTGGTGATGCAGATTTTGAACACAAAGGGGAAATATTATGACCAAGTTTAAGTCCATGCTGGCAGCCGCCGCGATCGCCGTCACGCTACCGTTGGGCGCACCTGCCATGGCGCAAGACTTCCCGCTGGTTGCAGGCGAATATACCGAAGTAGCGGGCATTTTCGTGAATGATGGCGGAGAGTTTAGATATGCCCAGCATCTGGCCGATCAGTGGGTGACTGTTCAAGAATTCGCCAAATCCCAAGGCTGGATCAGCGACTACAAGATTATGATCAACATCAATCCACGCGACGGTGAGCCGCATATCTATCTGACGACGACATTCGCCAGTCTGCCAGATGCTGCTGAACAAGCACGCCGAACCGCCGCCTATGCCGCTTGGGACGAACGCAGTCGCAGTCAAGAGCAATTGATAGCTGAAAGCGGTAATCGCGCCGAATATCGGACAGTCCAGGGCAGCATGCTGCTTCAGGAATATACACCGCGCTAATCGGCGTTGGCGTCCCAGAGCTCCGGCGGGTGGGTTTGCGACCCGACCACTCGCCGGAGCTCACCCGACTGGCGAGAAGTACAATGACAGCGACGATGACCGCCGATGCCGTTCCTGCAAATGGGCGAATGCTTCCGGCTCTTTCCGAAAGCCGGTTCGCACGATTTGCGACGATCATCATCTTGTATTTCTTACAGGGCGTGCCGTCTGGTCTCTCCACCATCGCAATCCCCGCATGGCTTGCGGCGAATGGAGCGACACCAATTCAGGTCGGAGCCTTCGTCGCTACAGCGCTTTTGCCGTGGTCGACAAAATTGCTCAATGGTCTGGTCATGGATCGGTTCGCTTATAAGCCGATGGGCAGGCGGCGTGCGTGGATATTGTTTGCGCAAATGGCGATGGCTTTAACATTCGTCACAATGGCTCTTGCTGCGCCATCCGCCACCCAAATCGCAACGCTTGCCGCATTCTGTTTTGCGCTCAATTTGTGTGCGACATTCAACGACGTGGCGGTAGACGGCATGACCGTCGACATTGTCCCAGATTCAGAACGAACCGCAATTAATTCGTGCATGTTCGCAGCCCAATCGACCGGGATTGCTGCGTCTGCGTTTATCGCTGGCCAATTGCTTTCATCCGGAAGTCTAGCAACGACCGCGCTTATTCTTGCTGCGTTGGTTGCGGTCGCCTCTGTCTTCGTCAGCGTGTTTCGAGAGCGTCCCGGTGAAAAATTGATGCCGTGGTCCAGCGGCAAGGCCTCAATTCAATGCGAGCAGCGCCAGCATAGCGCTTGGCGACCGATTGTGGCGGGCGTGTTCAAAGCCGTCGCAGCGCGGCGCACGATCCTGTTTCTTGCCGGGATGGGCATGTTGCAGGTGACATTTGCTTTCCTCGATGTTGTCAGCCCGACACTGGCGGTGCAGCAACTCAATTGGAATAGTGCCGATTATTCGAGCCTTGTGGCCGGTGCCTCCTTGGTTGCGGCGGGTGCTGCGCTGTTCCTGCCAACATTGCTTGTCCACTTCATGGGAATAGCAATAACCATCCGCATCTTAAGCCTTACGCTCGTATGCCTAGGGCTAATTGGGGCCGTCATATTCTCCTTTGCACCGGGCGATACGGCGTTCGTGCTAATCCTCGCCGGGCAAGAGGTGTTCGCCCTATTATTGATGATTGTCCTGCTTGTCTGGGCGATGCGAATTTGTGAGCCAGCCGTGGCGGCCAGTTTGTTCGCGCTGTTTATGGCAGTCCCTAACTTTGCTCGCTCAGCCCTGTCGGGGACTTTGGGATGGATTGTCGATACGAATGGCTATCCGGCAGCATTTCTGGCTGTTGCAGGGCTAACATTGGCCGGGTTGGCCTTGCTGCTGCTGGCTAGGGTTGGGAACGAGAAAGTCTAGGCAAATTAGTCTGGATCAGGCCGGACAATCCAGAATGACAAAGAGTGTTGGCCTCACTGATCAATATGGCTTTTTGCGATAGCGAATTGCTAGCTTGAAAGCATCGGTTTCCCGACGCACCGGCGAGCTTTATCGCGCCACTTCGATCAGGTTCGTGCCGTCTGGCCGATCGCCGTCGCCCTATTTGAACGTATCATCTGAAAGCGATCAAACCCTTCATTTCGGCAAATGGTCTCGCCCGTTTTGGAAATTGCGAAAGCCCTAGAAAGTCAGGCAAAATCGCGGTTCTCGGGGGTCACTACTCCTTTGGGTGGCTATGTCTTGGCTTAGGGCTCCCGCATCTTGTGAAAAGGGCGGGCATTGAATTGCCTGGGGGACAAATAGATCGGGCAGATTTTGATGACTAAGATTCGGTTGGCGACGGATGTTGGCGGCACTTTTACCGACCTTGTTTATTACGAGGTCAATGAAGACGGGATCGGCGGTCATATCACCGCAGAAAAATCCCATACGACACCGCCTGCATTCGAAAAAGGCGTGTTGAACGCGCTTGAGAAGGGGCAGATCAACCTCGACCAAACCAGTTTCTTTGCGCATGGGACAACGGTTGTTATCAATGCGTTGACTGAGCGCAAAGGCGTGAAAACCGCGTTGATCACGACCGAGGGTTTTCGCGACATTTTGGAAATTGCGCGCGGCAATCGTCCCGATTTCTTCAATCTGCGTTATTCCAAGCCGGAACCGTTTGTTCCGCGTTATCTGCGCCGCGAGGTGCCGGGCCGAATGACGTATAAAGGTGAAGAGGTTACCCCGCTTGATCTGTCTGGCCTGGCAGCAATCCTTGACGATTATAGGCAGGACGGCGTGAAGGCGATTGGGCTTTGCCTGCTGCATTCCTATGCCAATCCAGCGCACGAAAACGCCGTGGTAGAGGAAATTAATCGCCTATGGCCCGAGGTTGAAGTTGTGGCTTCGCATGCCATCAGCCGCGAATGGCGCGAATATGAACGGTCAAACACGGCCGCGTTGTGTGCTTATGTTCAACCGATTGCGCGCGATTATTTGAACCGGCTTGAGGAAAGCCTTTCCGAAGATGATTTTTCGGGCTCGTTTTATGTGATGCAATCGAATGGCGGGATAGACACCGTCGCCGCCGCCAAGGCGACCCCGATTACAATGGTGGAGTCTGGCCCGGCAAGCGGTGTTTTGGGTGCTGCGGCGCTGGGTGATTTGATCGGTGAGCATAATATCATCGCGCTCGATATTGGTGGGACAACCGCCAAATGTTCCTTGATCGAGGATGGCCGGGTTGATGTGACCAGCCAATATATGATTGAGAAAAATCAGCTTTCCGCAGGCTATCCGATCATGACACCGGTGGTCGACATTGTAGAGATTGGCAATGGCGGCGGCTCGATTGCGTGGGTCGATGATGATCGAAAAATGCATGTCGGCCCGGAAAGCGCCGGAGCGATGCCAGGCCCGGTTGCCTATGGCCAGGGCGGCACAGAGCCAACCACGACCGACGCCAATCTAATGCTATCTAGGATCAACCCCGATTATTTTGTCGGCGGCGAGATCGAAGCCGATATGGATGGAGTGAAAACTGCCTTTGCCAATCTTGGCACCGCGCTTGATTTGACAGCGCAGGATGCGGCGCGCGGGGTGCTGCGCATCGCCAACAACAATATGATCAATGCGCTCAAACTCGTGTCGATCAATCGCGGGCATGATCCGCGTGATTTCACGATGGTTGCGTTTGGTGGCGGCGGCGCGATGCATGCGGCTGCATTGGCCAAAGAGATGGGCGTGCCCAAAGTTGTTATCCCGGCTGGATCGGCGGTGTTTTCCGCTTGGGGTATGCTGATGTCTGATCTGCGTAGAGATTATGCGCGCACCCAGCCGATGGCCGTTGTGCCAGAAAACGCAGCGGTGATCGCGCAGACCTTTGCCGAGATGGAAGCAGAGGCTGTTACAGCCTACCGCAACGAGGCAATCGCCGATGAGCGGATGCGGTTCGAATTCTACCTCGATCTTCGTTATGATGGTCAGGAGCACAGCGTGCGAATTGCCGTCCCTGATCGCAATTTGGATGGCGCAGGCTTGGAGGCTGTGCTGGCCGATTTCCAAGACGCCTATGAGCAGGAATACACCTATCGTTTGGATGCCGGGGCCAATCTCGTGAGCTTCCGCGTTGTGGCCTTCGCACAGATCGATCGCCCCGAGCTGCCAAAAATCGCTCAAGATACCGGGCTACAGAACTCGCTCAAAGGGACCAGACAGGTCGATTTTGATGAAGACGGTGTCCATATTGCGAATATTTATGATCGGGCCACTTTGGGGGCTGGCGCACATTTCAACGGACCTGCGATCATAGAAGAATCGGGCACCACCAGTGTCGTGTTCCCCGGACAGTCGGTGAGCGTTGATGATTATGGCAACATCCATATTATGACCAAGGTTGAGGAGCGCGCGTAATGGCAACTGCAATCCAAAGTGCGAATGATCCGATGCATGATCCGATCACCATTGAGATTATTCAATCGTCATTGGCAGCGATCACGGATGAGATGTTCGCGACGATGCGCAAAACCGCGATGAGCTCGATCATTTACGAAGTGCTCGATTTCGGCGTTGGCATGTTCGATGCGGAAGGCAATTTGGCCAGCTCTGGCGCGGGTATTCCGGCCTTTGTCGGCATGCTTGAGCCAGGCGTGAAAGCCATCCTGCGCAAGTTTGATGGCGATGTGCATGAAGGCGATATTTTCATGACCAATATGCCGCATTTCGGCGGCGTCAGCCATCTGAATGATGTTGTGTTGATCTTGCCGGTTTATGCCGATGGCAAATTGATCGCTTGGCTCGCCAACAAGGCGCACTGGCCCGATGTGGGCGGGGCCTTTCCGGGCAGCATCAATCCAGAAGCACTTGATATCTATCAAGAAGGGTTGCAGCTGCCTGAAGTTCGGATCATAGATAAGGGGCAAATCAATCAGGCATTGCTTGATGTGATAACCACCAACAGCCGCGTTCCCGACACAACTTTGGGTGATTTCTGGGCTGGTATTGCATCCACTCGCGCAGGAGAGAAGCGGGTTAAAGCGATCGTTGCGAAATACGGCTTCGATACTGTGCGTTTTGCGATTGAGGATTATCTCGATCTTGGTGAAGCGCGATCACGCCGCGCGCTGCAAGAACTTCCCTTTGGCACGTATAACTCCACCGAAGTGATGGATGACGGGCAAAAACTCCAAGCGACGATCACCATTTCGGAAGATGAATTCCTGGTCGATCTGCGCGGCAACCCCGCGCAAAACGCAAGCGCAATGAACTGTTCGTTTGATGCGACCTTTGTCGATGCGCAGATGATTTTCAAAGCTATCGCCAGTCCGCAAACTTTCGCCAATGCAGGGACATTCCGCCCGGTTAGAATGCTGACCGACAAGGGATCGATGTTCGATGCCGAATATCCGGCGGCGATGAGCACGTATTATGAAGTCAGCATGCTGGCGTTTGACTTGCTATGGAAAGCGCTGGCCCCGGCGTTGAAAGACAAGCTGCCGGCTGGCCATTATTCTTCGATATGCGGCACATTTATCGGCGGACCGCACCCGGACACCGGGGTGGCACAAAGCATTGTGGAGCCGCAATTGGGCGGATGGGGTGCTTGCTCGGATCGCGATGGCTTGAATGCGCTTTACACCGGCTATCACGGTGAAACCTACAATTGCCCGGTGGAAGTGACCGAACAACGCAACGGCTTGATGGTGGACCGTCTGGCGCTGACGACAAAGCCCGGCGGTGAGGGCGAATTTATCGGCGGCAAGGGCATTGAACTCGATTACCGCGTGATCGAGGATAATTGGTGGCTGACCATGGCCTATGTTCGGTCCGAGGTGGGGCCTTGGGGACTTGATGATGGACGCCAAGGATCGACCAACTATGTGGTTGTGCGCAAGGCGGATGGCGAAGAAACGAGATACAGTTCATGCACCGCAATCGAATTGAACAAAGGCGATGTGATTAGTGTGTTGACTGCTAGCGGAGGCGGTTATGGTGACCCCAAGGACCGCCCCAAAAATCAAGTTCTGAATGATGTTAAGAACGGATATTTAACAGCTGAAGGCGCGCGTGAGATATATGCTGTCGAGGCCTGATTGTGCGAGCCACTAATCAGCGTGTATCCCGGGGTGTGGCGCTGTTTTCCGCGATGGAGAGTATAAAGAATGGACAATTCTTCTGCCGACTATGAACGCTCACCTGTGCCCGAAGGTGAAGGCTCTGGCGGGTTGCATATCGCATTAATCATTATTGGCGGGACAATTGGATTTTCGATCTTCGTTGTTGCCTCGCAAATCGGCGGATCACTGGGATATGAAAAAGGTGGGGCGGCCTTTGCGCTGGGTTGTTTGATCCTTGGTTTGATGGGGGCAACCACCAGCTATATTGGCGCAAAATCGCGCCTTTCGACGTACCTTCTTACTGAATTTGCGTTTGGCAATGTCGGGGCGAAAGTGGTCAATTTCGCGATCGCTCTCTCGCTTGTGGGTTGGTATGCGGTGATCAGCAACGTCTTGGGCGCAACAACGCATACGATGCTGATCGATAGCTTTGGGATCAATGTTCCCACAAATGCGATCATCGTTGTGGCAAGTTTCCTGATGATCTGGGTCACCATCAAAGGATTTTCGGGCATCGATCGGCTGGCGCTGATGTTTGTGCCGGTGATGGTCGCCTTTATTTTGTACGCTGCCTATGCCGCACGCCAATCGGGCATACAAGGGGAGCCTGCGGATATCGGCTTTACCTTTCAAACCGCAGTTTCTGCTGTGATCGGAACTTATATTGCGGGGGTCATCATTCAGCCTGATTACAGCCGTTTCGCAAAGCGTGTGTCGCACGCCGTTTGGGCGGTCTTTATCGCGCTGGGTGTGGTGTTCCCGCTCATCTTGTTCTTTTCCGCGGTCCCAGGAATGGTCACCGGCAACCCCGATATGATCCAGGTTATGCTGCTTTTGGGAATTTTGCTGCCGGCGTTTTTCCTGCTGTTCCTTGGTGCATGGTCCAGCAATGTTCTGTGCCTTTATTCGTCCAGTCTGTCATTCGCGACAATGGCCACCAAAGTGAAACTGTCGATCATCATCGCAACGATTGGCTTTTTCGGCACAGTTCTGGCCTTCTTGCCGGTGCAGGAATATTTGATCGATTTTCTGGTTTTGCTGGGCATTGCGATCCCGCCGATTGGCGCGATTTATGTGATCGATACGATGATCTTGCGCCGCTTTGTTATGGATATCGATGGGCTGGATGCAGAACCTCCGATCCGCTGGGAAGCTTTTGCCGCTTGGGCCATTGCGATTGCTGTTGGTTATGCTTCTGCGAATGGAATTGTCGGCTTGTTTTTCATCGGTTCGTTGGACTCACTGGTCGCATCAGCCGCCGTGTTCCTGATTTTGAATGCCGCCGCCCGCGCTTGCACCAGACATAGTGTGATTGATAGTTTGCGCCCATGAACAGTCAGGAACCAATTTCAGGCGCAGATGCCTTTCTCGATGATCAAGCCGATAGTAATGGCTGGATAGTCGACAGCAAATTCGCCCCAAGCCGCCCGAATATTGATCTGGTTTTTCGGCCACGGCTGATCAAACAGCTTGACCAAGCGACCCGCGGCAAGATCATTTTTCTTATCGCACCGGCAGGCTTTGGAAAGTCGACAATTCTTGGCCAGTGGAATGAAAGCTGGGATGCTGATGGCAAGGTGTTCGCCTGGCTTTCGCTTGATGATGGCGATGCCGAGGTCAATCAATTCATGTCCTATTGCATTCTATCACTGGCGGCGGCTGGCGTGGATGTGGGGCAATTGGAATTGGCTGCGCGCAATGGCCTGTCCGGGACAAACCCAAATGTGATTTTGAACAATTTGATGAAGGCGATTGCCCGCGAAGCGCGCGATTGCGTGCTGGTGCTTGATGATTTGCATCACCTAGAGTCAGACAGCGTTAGCAAGCTGATCGAACAATTCGCACGGCAAGCGCCAGCCAATTTTACCTTGGTGCTGGCGTCCCGGCAAAGCCCCCCGGTTGATATTCCAATCCTGATCGCGTCGGGAGATGCGATTGAGATTGGTCCTGAGCAATTGCGCCTTAACAAGGAGGAAGCAATTTCCGCCTTGGGCGATGCAATCAGCCTTGATGATGCTAAGGATATCTTCAACCAGACCGAAGGGTGGCCGGTTGCGGTGCAATTGGCAAGGGTGCAAAAAGAGGCACAGCCAAGCGCGCCGATTCAGGCGGGTGGATCGTCCAGCCTTGTGGCATCTTATTTATCGGATCAGGTGTTGGGCACGGTCGAACCGGAACTGCGCGAATTGCTGTTCGCATTGTCGGTCTTGGATGAATTCAACGCTTCGCTAGTGGATGCGATTTTAACGCGCACTGACAGCTGGAAAATGTTGCAAAAGTTGGAACCGCTGCGTGCGTTGTTTATTCCAACAAGCCCGGATGGCAATTGGATGCGGCTGCATCACTTGTTCGCAGAGCATCTGTTTGAAACTCTGAAGAGCCAATCGCCCGACCGGATCAATGAAATTCGCAGCCTTGCGAGCCAATGGTTCGAAGGCCAGGGCCGCATGATTCAAGCGGTGAAATATGCCAAGCATGCCGGCAAACATGAAGAGATTGAACGGTTGATCCTCGATGCAGGCGGGTGGGCGGTTATCCTATCTCATGGCATCAATGTGATGCGCGCTGTGCTGCGCTACACGCCCGATCAAGTTCTATCTAGCAATGGCAGATTGATGCTTGCTCGGGCTTATCTTTCGATCAAGGACGGAGAATATTCCGAAGCGCGGACAATCTATGACGCATCTGCGGCATTGCGCGGCGGCGATCAATCGGATGGATACCGAAAGGACCACCGCTTGGTTGGTTCGATGCTGCAATGTTATGAAGATCGTGACGAATGGGCTGAAGCCACAATTGCGCATGATCTGATCGCCGAAATTGATCAATGGGAACCGCTCGAAGCGGGCACATTGCTGTGCGAAAAAGTGATCGCAGAACTTTCCTATGGCAATCTCGATTCTGCGCAAAAGCACCTTGATCTAGCATTCGGCCAAATGCGCCAGTGCAACAGCATTCTTGGGCTCAATTACTGCTATATTCATGCTGGGATTTTGGCGCTTTATGAGGGCAATTTTGACCTAGCAAAAGCAAATATATTCCATGCATTGGAACTGGCAGAGAGCAATTTCGGCGAAGACAGCGGCCTAAAACATCTCGCCAAATTGCTGGAATATTCACTGCGCGTCTGGACCGGGCAATTTCAACCGGAAGAAGTTGACGACCTGGCCAATGCGTTCAGCCATGTATGTGAATATGATGGGTGGACCGAAGTCTACCTTGTCGGTTTGGACGCGTTGTTCCATTTCCATATTCAATGCGGTGATTATGTCGCGGCAATCGAGGTTTGCGAGGACATTCTGGCGCATGCCGCGCGGCGCGGTCTGATCCGTTTGGAGCAATTTGCGACCGTCCTGAAAATGCGCACAACCTATCTGCGCGGTCATGAAAATGAGGCGAAGACGATCGCAGAACTGGTTGACACTTGGTCGCTAGAAGGGCGCCTGGATGACAAAGCGCGCAGTTGGCAGATCGGTGCGATTGCAAGTTCCAGCATTGCAATGTCCAGGCTTGCCGCGCCCTCTAAAAGCCAGGTCGCAATGAACCGGGTGCGGGTGCATTGCGAAGAGGGCAGCCTGTCATTCCATCAATTGCGTATCTTGGTGGCCGAAGCGGTCCTGCAATTTCAAACTGGCAAGCGCGACGGTGCGATCAAAATAATGATCGATGCTCTTGCGCTGGCAGCGCCCAAACGCGCGATTGGTCCGTTTCTTGGAGACGAGACTTTGCTTCAATTGCTCCATTCAACCAAAGCGAGCCTGCGCGGACAGTCCAAGCCTGTGATCCTGGCAAGCTTCATTGCGGATGTTCTTACCCGCCATAAGGCGCTGCGTCCGCATTTGGACGGCGGATTGCTGAGCGCGCGCGAAATGGAAATCTTGGAACAATTGGCCGGTGGCCGTTCTAATAAACAGATCGCTCGCCGGTTTGAACTGACCGAAAATACCATCAAGTTTCACCTCAAGAACATCTACAACAAATTGTCAGTCAACAGCCGCACCCAAGCGATCGCGGCGGCGCGGCAACACGGAATCATCGAATAGAATTTTCGTGAGGTGATAATGGCAGACGTAATACACTATAGGGTCAAAACCGATCTGGGCGCGTTTTCGCTATCGCTTGATTTGGACAGCGCACCGCAAACGGCGGGCTATTTTGGTGATTTGTTCGATGCCGGAGTGTTCGATGGCAGCACGGTTTTTCGGGTCGTAACTCCCGACAATGCTGAAATGCGCGGCGACAATCCCATTGATGTGATCCAGTTTGGCCATTTCGACATGGACAACAATCCAAAGCAGCGTTTCGAACACGAAGGCACCAACATAAGTGGACGCCGCCACACGCGATGGGCAATTTCGGCAGCGCGCGGGGATATTGGCCAGAATTACCCAAGCTTTTTCGTGTGTATGCGTGATGAGCCGGCACTCGATTTTGGCGGAGGCCGCCATCCTGATGGCAATGGATTTGCCGTTTTTGGCGAGGTGACGGACGGCTTTGATGTGTTGGAGGCGCTCCGCAATCGTGCTGAAGATAGCGAGTTCTTGGAACAGCCGATCGCGATCCAGCACGTTTATAAACCAGCGCACACGGCACCATAACATCATCGGTGCATCGCGGCACTTTGCAAGGGATATAGGAATGGTGCGGGAATGGGTGATAGATGATTATTCCGGATATGAGGGATTGCGGCTGCAGCCCTGCGAGCTGGAAGATCCAGGCCCGAAAGACGTTCGCCTGAAGGTTGAAGCCTTTTCCCTCAATTGGGGCGATGCTGATCTGATGAACAACAATTACTCGTTCAGCTTTTCGGCATTGCCAGCGCGCGTGGGGATAGAGGCGACCGGTATTGTCGAAGCTGTTGGTAGCGAAGTTTCCGGGATCGAGATTGGCGCGCGTTATTGCACTCTGCCATATTTTTACGATCGGCGCGGGGCGAGCGCGGATACCATGCTGATCGATGCGGCGTATCTGGCCAAAGCACCCGAAGGCCTTTCTGCAGTTGAGGCGGCTTCGATCTGGATGCAGTTTATGACTGCATATTTCCCGATAGTGGAGCTGGCAAAGGCTGCGCCGGGCGTGAATATTTTTGTGCCCGCAGGCACCAGCACCGCTGGCAATGCGGCAATACAAATCGGCAAATTGAAAGGGGCGATGATCATCACTTCCACCCGGTCAGATGCCAATGTTTCCGCGCTAAAAGCGGCTGGCGCCGATCATGTCTATGTCGATGATGGCGGGGACGTGGAAGGATATTTGCGCTCTGTCACCAATGGCGCCGGTATCCATGCTTCGTTCGATCCGGTTGGCGGCGACTTCATGGAAAGATATGGCAATGCGATGGCGAAGAACGGCCATTTTTATCTTTATGGCGGACTTGCGGGCACATATTCACCCCCACCATTCATGGCGATGATCCAAAACAGCCTGTGGTTCCACGCCTATTCCTTGTTCAATTATGTCGAAGATCGCACGGTTTGTAAGCGCGGATTGCATTTTGTTTATGGCGCAATTTCCAGCGGCGCTTTAAAACCCAATGTGGATAAGGTCTTCCCGATGGAAGGGTATGTCGATGCGTGGCGCTATCTTAAGGGTTCGCGGGCAAGCTATGGCAAAGTCGTGATCGAAACTGGAGCCTAAATATCGTGACTCAATTGGTTCTTCGTGATGCCCGCATTATTGATGCAATCTCTGCTGCCGTTTCTGAACCGACCGATATCTTGATTGAAGATGGGCACTTTGCTGCAATCGGTTCTGATGCCGGTGCGAACGACATTGAAGCGATTGATCTTGCTGGCCGCTATGTCATGCCGGGATTGATCGATTGCCATGCGCATCCGTTCCTCGCCGATACCAACCTATCGCGCTTAAATCTGGTGCCGCCCACCTTGATGGCAGCCAGAGCTGGTAAGATTATGGAATGCATGCTGATGCGCGGTTTCACCACGATCCGCGATGCCGCAGGCGGGGATTGGGGGATCAAGCAAGCGGTTGAGGATGGATTGATCGCAGGTCCGCGAATGTTCATCGCCGGGCGCGCGCTCACGCAAACTGGCGGGCATGGGGACATGCGCCCGCGCACCGATGATATTGAAATATGCGGCTGCGGCCATGCGCTTGCCTATACCGGGCGCATTGCCGATGGGATTGATGAAATTCGTAAAGCCGTGCGTGATGAACTGCGCAAAGGGGCCGATCAGATCAAGATCATGGTTTCTGGCGGTGTTTCATCACCGCATGATCCGCTCGAATGCAATCAATTCAGCGAAGAAGAAATCCGTACCGTCGTTGAAGAGGCGGAGCGCCGAAACACCTATGTGATGGCGCACGCTTATGGCGCAGATGCCATTCGAGTTGCGCTGGAATGCGGCGTCCGCACAATTGAACATGGCAATTTAATCGATGAGGATGCGGCCAATTTGGCGGGCGAGAAGGGCGCGTATTTGGTGCCTACGCTGGTCACTTATGAAGTGCTCGCTGATACCGCAGGCGAAAGCGGGTGGAGCGAGGATATGCTGGCCAAATTGGACCGTGTTCGCTTTGCCGGGCTGAATGCGATCAAACTGTGCCGCAAGGCGGGCGTAAAGATTGGATTTGGCACCGATTTGCTTGGCGACAGCTTTGATCATCAATTGCGCGAATTTGAAATCCGTAGTCAGATTGACAGCGCAGCCCAGGTCATCGCGTCGGCAACTGCCGTCAACGCAGAAATCTTGCAAATGCAGGGCAAGCTGGGCGTGATTTCAGAGGGCGCGATGGCTGATCTGCTGGTGCTTGATGGCAACCCGATGGACGATATCGGATTGTTGAGCGGGCAGGGCGATCACCTGCGGATCGTGATGAAAGATGGCAAAATCTTCAAAAACACATTGAGCGGTTAGTTTCCGCTCGGCGTATGGGGGCGTGTTGAGCGCAGAAGGCGCATGGGACAAACTGGCGCGTTTGGCGCGTGTGGGGCAAATAGACTTTCGGCGCTAATCTTGGCCTTCGTCGCCAAAGTACAGCTCCAATGCCCCCCTTCAAGCGGGACGATTGTTGCTGGCGCAATTTGCGGCTCAGAAAGCTGAACGAAACATTCGAAAACCGTGCCACCCATTCGGGTAGGTGTCTCCGTCTTGCTTCCCACCCCGGCGGTGCAGGCCACCCGAATTTGAAGCCGTTTAAGCCACCTCCCCAATTGCTCCGCGAAGATAACCCGATAGTCTCAATCTTGTCGTAGGGAAAAGTCGCGAGATATGTTCGCGCACTAAAAATGGATCTTGGGGGATTTTCTAATGAATTTGCCAGTTAAATTGCGTTTGGCCACCGCCACAGCCTTGTCTGCCGGCGTGCTTGTTGCCGCTCAGCCAGCAATGGCACAGGTGGCACAGGATGGCGAAACAGCCGAAAATGAGAACGAAGGCAATGTCATCATCGTGACCGCACGTGGCCGCGATGAGAACTTGATTGACGTTCCAATTTCGGAAACCGTGTTCACCTCCGAAGATATCACCGATGCGAACATCGAACGGGTTGATGATTTCATCGGCCTTACGCCCGGCGTTACTATTTCAAACTCGCAAGATTCCGGCACAAACTTCATCACCATTCGCGGGCTTTCGCAGACCCGCAACGGCGAACCACCGGTTGCCGTTGTAATCGATGGCGTGCTTCAGGTTGATGGCCGGTCTTTTGACCAACCGCTGTTCGATGTTGACTCGATCGAGGTTTTGCGCGGCCCACAAGGCGCGCTCTACGGCAGAAATGCTACGAGCGGCGCGATCATCATCAACACGCGCGGACCCAGCAATGATTTCGAAGGGTATATCCAAGCGGGCTATGGCCGCGGGGACGATATCTCAATCGAAGGCTCGATTGCTGGACCCATCGTTGAAGACACAGTGTTGTTCCGCCTTTCCGCCCAATATCGTGATTTCGGCGGGATTTTCGAAAACGTGATCCTTGATGAAGAAGTTGACTTCGTTGAAGAAATCACCGTTCGGGGACACTTGCAGTTCAACCTTTCGGACCGCGTAACGGCTGACTTGCGCGGAAATTATTCGCGCTCTGATGGCGGCTCGCTGAACTTCACCTATCAGCCTGCTGTGCTTGATACCGCGACCGGCCTGCCAACCGCGTTTGATTTCTCGATTGGGGATGCGGATCAGGTTTCCCGTCAATTCTTTGCCAACAATCTGGGCAGCGATGTCCGTGATGTGTTCCAAGTTTCACTGAGGGTGAATGTAGATCTGGATTTTGCCGACCTTTTGTTCACGTCGTCCTATGACAATATTGAACAGTTGAACGGTGCCGATCAATTCCCTTACACTACAGCATCTACCATCAATCCTGCGCCGCCATTCCCATTCTTCGATGGAACGCAGACGCAATTTGTCGACATCGAAGCGTTTAGTCAGGAAATTCGCCTGACTTCGAAGAATGATCTGCCATTCCGCTGGGCGGTTGGCGCATATTATCTGCAAACCGATCGCTTCATCTCGTCAACCGTTGCGGACGATTTGGAACAGGGTATCTTCGGATACACTCGCACGGCAGAATTTGTTGCGAGCAACCCGCTTCAAAGCTTCTTTGCCGATGACAATGACAACGAAGCGTGGGCCGTTTTCGTAAACTTGGCGTACGACATTACAGACAGCCTCGAGCTGGCAGTGTCTGGCCGGTATGACGAAGATAGCCGGGTGCAGAATGTTTCGCCCGATAATGGCTTCTACACAGCGGGCGTGTTTGCAGCGCCAGCTGGTATTCCGGGCGCGGTGAACACAGAGACATTTGAAGCGTTCCAACCGAAAGTTTCATTGCGGTACAATCTGGCAGACAATGCTTCGGTCTATGCCTCATGGGGGCGCGGTTTCCGCAGCGGTCAATTCAACCAAAACGGTGTTGGCGCGGCCGCTGCTGCGGCAATCCCGCCAGTGATCGGCGTTACCGATGTCATTGATGAAGAAATCAGTGAAACGCTGGAGGCGGGCTTCAAAGTTGCGTTCCTCAATGGCCGGATCAATGCCAGCGGCGCGGTTTACAACACGGATTTGAGCAATGCGCCCTATTTCGTGTTTATCGGTTCGGTCGGCGCTCAGGTGCTCGTGCCGATCGAAGAAGTCGATATTTTTGGGGTCGAGTTTGAAGGGTCTGCGAATATCGCCGATGGCCTGGATATCTATGCAGGTGTTTCGGTAACCGATGCCGAGATTCAGGAATACTCGGTCAATCCAGCTGCGGTTGGGAATGATGCGCCGTATGTGCCGTCACACACGATCAACCTTGGTGTTCAATATCGCCAGCCGTTGAGCGACACGATCGGGATATTTGCTCGCGCCGATTATGAAAATCGCGGCGAACAATTCTGGGATCCTGAAAACACCACATCACGTTCCAATCTCGATTTGCTGAACCTGCGTTTCGGGTTCGAAGATCTCGATGGTGCGTGGTCGCTGACGGGGACTCTCGAAAACGCGACTGACGAGGTTTACAACTCTGAGTTCGTGATCGGCGGCTTTGCTCATGCCGGGCAGCCACGGATCTGGAAAGTGGATTTCCGCTACAATTTCTGAGCTCGATATCGGGGGATTCGAGCTGAGGGCGTCTGCTGGTTGCAGGCGCCCTTTCCTTTTGAGGAAGCCACGCAAGCATCGCTGAAATGCCAAATGATCTTGCGCGGTGATTGCCGTTACAGCGCGCACCACAACTGATCCGCGCGGTCCGATTTTTTCCCGCACCAACACCCATCTGAAAATGTTTGATTGAATAAATGCGCGCTTGTCCCATAGTCGTCGGCTGGTTTTCAAAGGACAATGCATGGCATCGGCGGCTCAAACTGTAACCAATACGGGGGAGAGCTATGGCACTCCCGGGTATCGGGCCTATGTGCTGGGGTCGCTCACGCTGATCTACACGCTCAATTTTGTTGACCGGATTTTGATCAGTGTGGTTGGGCGACCGATTATCGATGAATTCGGATTGAGTAATTTCCAATTCGGGATACTCAGCGGGATCGGGTTTGTGTTGTTTTACACCACCCTTGGCATTCCGATTGCTCGGCTTTCTGAGCGGGTGAGCCGGGTGCGGATCATTGGTGTGTGCGTCATCCTATGGTCTGTTGCGACAATCCTGTGCGGATACACGATCGGGTTTGTCACACTCCTGCTCGCACGGCTGGCGGTGGGCATTGGTGAGGCCGGGTGCACGCCGCCTGCCAATTCATTGATCAGCGATTATTTCAAATCCAATGTCCGGCCGACCGCGCTGGGCATTTATGCGATGGGGGTGATGCTGGGCAGTGTGTTTGCGCAGCTTGCCGGCGGGTATATTCTGAAATTTTTCACGTGGCGCGAAGCGTTTATCTATGTTGGCGCGCCGGGCGTTGTGATCGGTTTGTTATGCTTGATGACGATCAAGGAATTGCCGCGTGGCTATTCCGATCCGCCGGGCACCAAGGCGAGCGAGCGGGGCACTCTGCGAGAGGCCATGACAGAGATCGCGAAGTCAAAAACCTTTTGGTTTATCGCTGCTGGCATGTCGATGGCGACATTTGGCGGATATGGCCTTACGAGTTTCAAATCGCTTTATATCCAATACAATTTTGGCATGGGCCCGGCCGATGCGGCGATCCAATATATGGCCCCGATCAGTTTTGCCGGGGCATTGGGCGCGCCCTTAGCAGGATATTTGATCCAGAAGTTTTCGCCCAAGCTGCATCGCGCGACGATCTGGCTGCCTGCCACGGGTTTCCTGCTCAGCGCGCCGCTGCTGATGCTGGGCTTTATGACGAACAGTTTGAACGTGATGTTCATCGCATTTCTGACCGCCGGATTGTTCCAATATTTCTATCTTGGGGCGACCTATAGCGTAGTCCAATCTGTGGTTGATTTGCGTGTTCGGGCAACCGCAATCGCGATCCTGTTGTTCATCACCAACTTGATTGGATATGGCGGCGGTCCGCCATTTGTTGGCGCCGTGGCGGATTATCTCGCCGCCGGTCATATCCAAGCATTGGGCCTGGAGCAAGCGCTCACTGCAAGCTGTAGCCCGGCGGATAATGCTCTGACGGCGCAGCTCCAAGCGAGTTGTATCGAGGCAAAAGCTTATGGCACAAAATGGGCCTCTGTCATGGGCTCGGCGATATTCTTGTTCGCCAGCCTGCTGTTCTTCTTGGCCGGCCGATATTATCTCGCCGAAAAGAAAGTGTGATTGCAAATGCGCAGGTGGTTTGGCGACAGATTTTTGCGGGCAATTCTTAAGCGGTGGGAGGCGACTGGACGCAAACTGAGCCGCGGCAAGTTTTTGGATGAATGGCGCTTAAAAACGGCGCTCCCTTTTCTGAGCAGTGCCTTTGCGGCGAAACCTCTGCTAGCGAACAGGTATGAGCGATTGGATCACCCTGGCTGGCGGCGCAGTGAATGGCGCCAAGGATTATCTCACCCATGCCCGAGATACGATCACCGATCAGGTGAGCGAGGGCGGCAGGCTGTCTTCTGAAAAGCTGACCGAGTGCCAACACAACGTGCACGGGTACGCCTGGATCGCCAGCAGCGTTGCGGCGCTGGAGGCGATGGCGGATTGGGCATCGCGTGCTGAGACAGCCGGGAAGTTTGGCGAGGTTGAGGAATTGACTTTGCGGGTCGGATTTGGCGAATATCTGGCGCAGCTGATTGGCGGCATCGCGATGAGCCAAAGTGAGATGGTGCGCCCGGCAGAGCTTGGAATAGCGGACGGGGCCCGCGCATTGGCCTATGATCCAGCGGTGCAGCGCTTTGTTGATGATGGGAACACGGCGGCAACCCGCGCTCGATTATCAAAATGTTTGACGCAAGGGATGATGCCTGATGATGGCGTGGGGGACGAGACGCTGGATCTTGTTCGCGCGCAATTCCGCGCTTTCACTCAGGATAAAATCACTCCGCATGCCCATGCATGGCATTTGGCGGATGACCTAATCCCCGCAGCTATCATCGCCCAGATGGCCGAATTGGGTGTCTTTGGCGTTTGTATCGATGAAGAATTTGGCGGACTGGGTCTGGGCAAGTTGGCGATGGCGCTGGTTTCGGAAGAGCTCTCTCGCGGATGGATTTGTGCAGGTTCGCTCGGCACCCGATCGGAAATTGCAGGCGAGTTGATTGGGGAAAACGGAACGCCGGAGCAAAAGGCCAGATTCCTGCCCAAAATCGCCGATGGATCGATTTTGCCAACCGCGGTTTTCACCGAGCCGGATACCGGATCAGACCTGGCCAGCGTTCGCACCCGCGGGGCGCAATTGGATGGCGGAGCGTGGAGCGTGCGCGGCGCAAAAACATGGATCACCCATGCGGCCCGAGCCAATTTGATGACCCTGCTCGTCCGCACCGATCCAGCAAAGCCCGGTTATGAAGGGCTTTCGATGCTGTTGGCGGAAAAATCAGCCGGGAATGACAATGATCCGTTTCCCGATGCAGGCATTGATGGCGATGAGATCGAAGTGCTCGGCTATCGCGGGATGAAGGAATACACGCTGTCGTTTGACGGGTTCGCAGTGCCGGGCAAGGCGTTGCTGGGCGGGGTCCAAGGGCAGGGATTCAAACAATTGATGCGAACATTCGAAGGTGCGCGCATCCAAACTGCAGCCAGAGCCATCGGTGTGGCGCGCAATGCGTTTGAATTGGCGCTAAAATATGCGCTTGAGCGCAAGCAATTTGGCCAATCCTTGGCCAGATTTCCGCGTGTTTCCGACAAATTGGCACTGATGATGGCCGATATTGTGATGACCCGCGAGCTGACCTATTTTGCCGCCCGCCAAAAAGATCGCGGAAATCGCTGCGATATCGAAGCTGGCATGGCAAAATTGCTGGCTGCCAGAAGCGCGTGGATGGCGGCCGATAATGGCGTGCAGATCCATGGCGGCAATGGTTATGCGCTGGAATATGAAATCAGCCGCGTGCTGTGCGATGCGCGCATTCTCAATATCTTTGAAGGCGCGGCAGAGATTCAGGCACAAGTGATCGGGCGAGGGCTTTTGGCCGGGCAGCGATCAAGTTAGCGGACTGCCAATTTGCGGATAATGTGCGAGGTTTTCTGAGGGCGGAATGGCCCTAAACCGCGCGCCGCACCGCTGAATTTGGTGATCGCTCGTCCCCGGAACTTTCGGCCAGATGGGTCTGCAAATCCTTATGCCGATGGCGCCAACCGCGCTTTTGAATCAAACGGTGAATCCGGTAATTGAGGCTGTGCGGATCGAAGGGTTTGCGGATGTAATCTTGGGCTCCGGCGAAAATCGCCTGCTCTTCATCCGGGGCACCGGTCTTTGTGGTGAACATGATAACGGGAAGGTCATACAGCGTCTCTGAAAGCCGGATTTTCCGCAGCAGAGTGAGGCCCGACATTCCCGGCATGATTTGATCAAGCAGCATAACGTCTGGCTGTCGGTGATGGAGGAATGCCCATGCGTCTTCACCGCTTGTCACCCAGCCGCAAGCATGCCCGGCATCGATCAGCGCCTCAGAAGCGATTTGCGCTGCGATCTCATCATCATCAGCGATCAGGATGTGTGCCATAGTCAATCCAATTGGTTGCCCTTTTTGTCGTTTCATGGGCTAATCCAGAAGCGGCGAAATTTTGGAGTGCGCGGCCCCTAGGACAATTGCGTATTCAATGGCGGCGCCGCGCCGCGAGCCCGCGCAAACGCGTTTGCAAATAGCTGCCGATATCGATCGCGGTTGCGGCATGCGGGCCTGCCTGCCACTGGTTTGTGCGATGATTCGAGAAACCGCTCCCCAAATCGCCCCCATCCCCTTCGTAGCAACCGATGGGATCCACAATTTCCGCGATTATGGCGGGTACGGCGTCACGGGCGGCGGGCGAGTGCGCAGCGGGCTGCTGTTCCGGTCGGGCCAGCATATGGAAGCGAGCGATCGCGATCTTGAGATGTTGCAAGCGCTTGATGTGCGCACGATCATTGATTTGCGCGGGAACAGCGAACGCACCGGTTTCCCGTGCCGGCGTCACGATGATTTTGCTGCAGGCGTGATTGCCTATGATGGGGAGACCAGCAACGCGCCCCCGCATGAGCCAACCGAAGCCGGAGCGATGACGGCGGACAAGGCGCGCGATCGCATGGTCGCGGTTTACACCCGGATGCCGGTAAACCCGCCAATGATTGATTTGTTTACGCGCTATTTTGCGGCGCTGGATCAGCAAGATGGCGGTTCCTTGGTCCATTGTTTTGCCGGTAAGGATCGCACCGGGATCGCGGTTAGCCTGTTGCTGCATGTTTTGGGGGTCCACCGCGATGATGTGGTGCAAGAATTCCTACGGACCAATGATGCGCCGACAATTGAGGTGCTCGAACGTCAGGCGATGCCGCGGATTGAGGTCAATTACGGATCAATTTCTGATGAGGCCCGGCACAATTTGATGGGCGTGCTGCCTGAATACATTGAAACTTATTTTGCAGAGATCGATCGCCAGCATGGTTCGATCGATGCCTATATCGCGCAAAGTTTAGGTGTGGATGATGCTAGAAAAGCTCGCCTGATAGAGCGGCTGGTGGCGTGACATTTCACCCATCCATCCCCATATCTGCCCAGCATAAACTTTTGAGATAATCGAGAAATAATCATGGCCACTCATCACACCAAAATGCTGATCATCGGATCAGGACCAGCCGGATACAGCGCGGCGATTTATGGCGCGCGGGCCATGCTGGAGCCGATTGTTGTGCAGGGCCTGCAGCCAGGCGGTCAGCTGACGATTACCACCGATGTAGAAAACTATCCGGGCTACCGCGAAGTGGTGCAGGGCCCATGGCTGATGGAAGAGATGAAGGCGCAGGCCGAACATGTCGGCACGCGCATGATGTGGGATACGATCGTAGAGGTTGATATCGCAGGCGGATCGCCATTCCGCGCAATCGGCGATAGCGGCGATGAATATATCGGTGAGACGCTGGTTATCGCGACCGGCGCGCAAGCGAAGTGGCTGGGCGTGCCCGGTGAACAAGAGCTGGGCGGCAAGGGTGTTTCAGCCTGCGCGACCTGCGATGGGTTCTTCTTTCGCGGCAAAAAGGTCGTGGTGATTGGCGGCGGTAACACTGCCGTTGAAGAGGCTTTGTACCTCACCAATCATTCAGATGATGTGACCTTGATCCATCGCCGCGATGAATTGCGGTCTGAAAAGATCCTGCAGGATCGCCTGTTCAAGTCTGACAAGATCACGCCGCTTTGGAACAAGACGGTGAAGAGTTTTGAAGCGGGTGAAGACGGCGCGCTGAATCACTTGGTGTTGGAAGATACGCAAACCGGCGAAACTTCAACGCTGGAGGCCGACGGCGCGTTTGTGGCGATCGGTCATGCCCCGGCCACGGAGCTGTTCAAAGGCAAAATGCCGATGGATGGTGGCGGATATCTGTTGACCGAACCCGGCACGCCAAAGACCGAAATTCCCGGCCTGTTTGCCGCTGGCGATGTGACCGATCACGTCTATCGCCAAGCTGTGACGGCAGCTGGCATGGGCTGCATGGCGGCGCTGGATGGCGAACGTTATCTCGCCGCGCGTGAAGACGAAGCTGAGGCGACAAATGTAACTGAGGCGGCGGAATAAGCGCCGCCTCAATTCACTCGATAGCTTTCAAAAGACGGCGATGGCCGCTTTTGCAATAAGCGCGATCAGAATCACGCTGGACAAGGCAAACAGGACAAAACGGACCATCACACGGTTCGCGGTGACTTGTACCAAGCTGTGAGCGATCCGTAGGCCGGTATAGATCCATGCCAGCAGCGCATTGGTGCCATCGCCCAGTCCGATAACCGCAAGCAGAATAGCGACCGCATAAAACAGCGTCGGCGCTTCGTGCAGGTGGTTATAATTGTCCGCTTTCCAATTGACGGGGTCGGGCAATTGCACGCGCAAAGAAGATCCTGTCGTCCCAACAAGGCTCTGCGCATCAATTTTTGCCTTTTGCATTGCTGGGATGCGGGTGGCGTACATCCACACCCAGATTAGCATTGTCCAGATCATCAGGACCACCGCGGGCTGAAGGATTTGCGATTCGATCATGCCGGCACCACGCTTGGGTCAAACAATAGTGTCGCCATCACTGCGCGAACTGCAAGGGTCAGCAGTGCGATGGTCGAAAGCAAGTAGAGCATGAAACGCATGGGGATCGTGTTGATGATCGATTGCCACAGTGAGTGTGCAATCCGAAGACCGACATAAATCCATGCCGCCAACACATCGATGGCGCCAGAGCCCATGATCGCAAGGATGATCACAGTCGGATAGAAGATGGTTGGCTGTTCCATCAAATGCGTGAAATTGTGCGATTTCCAATTCACCGAAGCGGGCATTGCCGCTTCATTGTCTTGGTAGCGGCCGCCTGGCTCTGCCGTGCCTAGGTCAACACCTGCTTTTTTGAACGCTGGAAAGCGGGTGACGACCACCCATAACAACATGATCAGTGACCAAAGAACCAGCACAGCGGCTGGCGCGAGCATTTGCGCTTGCATGTTCCAATCTCCCTTTTGTGCCGGGGTTTGTGCTGGCAGGGGATTGAATTGTCAAATGCAACTGAACTGCCGCCCAGTTTTAGTATGGGCTCTGTTGAGTGCTATTCCGAAATGGTCCGAGCAAAGTCAGCTGGGTCAGCATTGCCACCGGTAATCATGATCACAGCGCGATCATCAAGCGGCACCTTGCCAGCCAGCGCAGCGGCCAAAGCTGCGGCGCCGCCGGGTTCGATGATCAGACACAAATTGGCAAAGGCCCATCTTTGTGCGGTGCGCACTTCCTCATCGCTCACGCTCACTCCCGGTTCCGCGCGGCCAGCAAGCAAGTCGAGATTGAGCTGTTTGGTTGCGGTCGGTTGCAGCGCGTCACAGATCGTAGCGGGGGCATCGGCCGCCGCGTGCACGATCTCTCCTGCGGCCAAGGCTTTGCCAACCATATCCCAGCCGACCGGTTCAACGACATGCACCGCCGCATCGGGGCAGGCGAGTGACAGGCCAGCCGCCAATCCGCCGCCGCCGCAACAGGCGATGAGGTGCGAAGGCTGTGCGCCAAGTTGCGCCGCGATTTCGATGCCAGCACTGCCTTGGCCTTCGATGACCCACGGATCGCCAAAGGCATGGACCAAGGCCGCGCCGCTTTCTTCGATCAATTTCGCGGCAACGGCATCGCGATCTTCGCCGGGCCTTTCATACAGCACAATATCCGCGCCCAGCGCTTTGGTGTTGTCGAGTTTCACTTGCGGCGCATCGCGCGGCATCACAATGGTTGCCTTGATCCCAAGCCTGCGCGCGGCCCAGGCCACCCCTTGCGCGTGATTGCCAGAAGATACCGCGACCACACCGGCTGCACGTTCGGCCTCGCTCATCGAGCTGAGCCTGTTCCACCCGCCGCGAATTTTAAACGCCCCAATGGGTTGAAGATTTTCTGCCTTTACCCAGCACTCTGTGCCATTGATATTGACCGGCAGAAGCGGTGTTGGTGGCAGGATCTCTGCAATTTTCTCCGCGGCATTCAACACGCCTTGTCGATTGGGAATCATGTCTGAAGATTGGATCATTTGTACCCTTTAGCGCATTAGCTTAATGCGCGCGCGCAAGAATCAATATTGGAGTTGCAAGTTCATGTCGACAGTTCTGGTGATCGGTGCAGGCGGGGTGAGTTCGGTTTGTGTGCATAAAATGGCGCAAAATCCGAATGTGTTTTCGCAAATCCATTTGGCGAGCCGTACTTTGGCGAAATGCGATGCGATCGCTGAATCGGTGAAGGCGCGCGAAAGTGCCGCAATTTCGACCTATGAAATCGATGCCGAAGAAGTGCCGGCAATGGTCAATTTGATCCGCAAGATTGAACCGAGCTTGGTCGTCAATCTGGCGCTGCCTTATCAAGACCTTCCGATTATGGATGCCTGCCTCGAAGCGGGCGTGAACTATCTCGATACTGCCAATTATGAGCCAAAGGATGAGGCGAAATTCGAATATAAGTGGCAGTGGGCCTATCATGATCGCTTTAAACAGGCCGGGCTTATGGCCTTGTTGGGGAGCGGTTTTGATCCGGGCGTGACGAGCGTTTTTGCGATGTGGCTGCGTAAGCATAAACTCAAAACCATTCGCCAGCTTGATATATTGGATTGCAATGGCGGCGATCACGGACAAGCCTTTGCCACCAATTTCAATCCAGAGATCAACATTCGCGAAGTGACCGCGCCGGCCCGGCATTGGGAGCGAGCTCCGGGCGGGGAAGGCGGCTTTGTTGAAACGCCTGCTCTATCGACCCACCACACATTTGATTTCGAAGCGGTTGGGCCGCGCAATGCCTATCTGATGTATCACGAGGAATTGGAAAGCCTTTCCAAATTCATTCCTGAACTGGAACGCGGGCGGTTCTGGATGACCTTTGGCGAAGAATATATCAAACATCTGACCGTGCTTCAGAATGTTGGGATGACGGGCATCGATCCGATCAAATATCAAGGGCAGGAAATTGTCCCGTTGCAATTCTTGGCCGCGGTTTTGCCAAAACCGGAAACTTTGGGTGAGACGACCACGGGCAACACCAATATCGGGGTCATCGCGACCGGTGATGCGTTGGATGGGTCTGGTGAAAAGACATTTTATATCAACAATATCTGCAGCCACGAGGCCGCATTTGAGGAAACCGGCAATCAAGGCGTAAGTTACACCACCGGCGTGCCCGCGATGATTGGCAGCGCTTTGATGTTAAACGGTACATGGGCGGGAGCCGATGGAGCTGGGGGGGTGTTCAATATGGAAGAGATGGACCCCGATCCGTTTATGGAAATGCTCAATACCTATGGCCTGCCGTGGAACGTAAATGAGCTTTCCGGACCAGTAGAGTTTTGATGCGATGAAAATCGGCACAACAACCCTGGCCACGGTCACCGGCAATATTGTGAAATTGCAATTTGACGCGATTGTGAACGCTGCGAACAGCTCTTTGCTTGGCGGCGGAGGGGTCGATGGTGCGATCCATCGGGCGGCAGGCAAAGAGCTGGTCCATGAATGCCGATTGCTAGGGGGCTGTAAAACGGGGCAAGCGAAGATCACAGGCGGGTATGATTTGCCGTCCAAGTGGATCATTCACACTGTTGGGCCGGTGTGGCGTGGCGGTGAGAATGGAGAGCCCGAACAACTCGCCGATTGTTATCGCATCAGCTTGGCCTGCGCAGCTCAAAAAGAAGCAAGAACCATTGGTATCCCGGCCATCTCAACAGGAATTTTTGGATACCCTCTTCAAAAGGCTGCCGCTGTCGCGGTCAGCACACGCGCGTCTGTGGTAGAGGAAAATCCAGAATTGTATGACCGGATCGCATTCGTTTGTTTTGACGAGGCCGCCGCTGCCGAGTTTTCTGCTGCGCTCGAAGGAGCAATATAATGCAAACCCAAGCAGGCAATCCCGGCGCATTCGCAGATTTCGACCTAAACCGCGTCGATAGCCCGGCCTTTGTCGTAGATGCAGCAAAGCTGCGCGCGAATTGCCAAATCCTCGCCGAAATTCGGGACGAGGCCGATATCAAAGTGCTCGCTGCTTTAAAGGCATTTTCGATGCATGCGGCCGCGCCGCTGATCGGGGAATATCTCGACGGTTCCTCCGCCAGCGGATTGTGGGAGGCGCGGCTGGCGAGCGAATATTATGACGGCGAAATTGCAACCTATTCGCCTGCTTACAAGCCGCAAGATCTCGAAGAAATTTGCCGCCTTTCCGATCATGTGATCTTCAATTCACCAGAGCAAATGGCGCGCGCGGCCGTTATCTTGGAACATGCGCGGCATACCGGCGGCGATGTGGATGTGGGGCTGCGGATCAATCCGATGGTTCAGACCGGGGAAGTGCCGAAATACGATCCCAGCATGCCGGGATCGCGGCTGGGATTTCCCATCGATCAATTGACCGATGAACATATGCAGGGCGTGGAAGGCATCCATTTTCATAATCTGTGCGAGCAGACATTTGAGCCTTTGCAGCGCACATGGGACCGGGTGTTTGACGCGATTGAACCCTTTTTTGGGCAGCTCAAATGGATCAATATGGGCGGCGGTCATCATATTACGCGGGCCGATTATGAGCGCGAAGAGCTGATCGAATTTTTGAAAGATGCAAAGGAAGACAGCGGGGCTGAGATATACCTTGAGCCTGGCGAAGCGATCGCGCTTGATGCGGGCATCCTAACCGGCACATTGCTTGACACCGGATTTAACGAAGTGCCTGTCGGCATCACCGATGTTTCTGCGACATGCCACATGCCCGATGTGCTGGAAGCGCCCTATCGACCGGCGATGCTGGGCGAGCACAATGATGAAAACCGAGTGCCGATTCGTCTTGGCGGCCCATCATGCCTAACCGGCGATGTGATCGGCGATTATCGTTTACCGGTTGAGGCTAAGCCCGGATCGCGCTTCGCATTCCTCGATCAAGCGCACTATTCGATGGTGAAGACCAACACATTCAACGGAGTTCCGCTGCCGTCGATTTGGCTGTGGGATAGCGAGACGGACGCGCTCGAATGCGTGAAACGTTTCGAATATGAAGACTTTAAAGACCGTTTGAGCTGATCTGCGTTTAACTTGCGCAGACCTATGTGGCCTATGTGGTGCGTGAGCATAGCCGGGTGGGGTCGCGTTCGCTTAAAGCCCTTTTCGGCCAAACCCTTTCACCGCTACCGGATCAGGCGCAATATCTGTCGCCGCATCAATGGATTCGGGTTCTGCTTTTGCCTGTCCGCGCTCATTCTGATTGATTGCCAGTGCCAGTTTTCCAAGGGTCGCAAAATGCTCTGCAGTTTCTGTAGCTCGCGCTGAATCACCTTCGGCATCTATATGGCCACTCTCGAACAGATTGCCGCTCTGCACGGCGATAATAACTTCCCCACCGGAGAATAGCGCGCGCACGGCATCCCCTTTGAAGGTTGTTTCTAGCGCAATGAGGTGTTCGACATAGGTCGGGTGGACAAGCACGCGGGCCTCCACCTGATCGTCGCTCCAAACTTCAAAGACATTCTCGAACGCGGGATGGACTTGGTCGACATAGCCCATCTGTTTTTCGCCCAACTTGATGCTGTCTTTGCGTCCACCCAATCCAAGCCATTTTTTGTTCTTGCCGGCGCGTTGCAACAAGGTGGTTGAATGGAAATTACGGCCAAATTCCATCCGGATAATTGCGCCGCGAAACACCGTGACCCAGCGGCGGTTTTTCCCGGATCCCCGGCGGACTTCCAAATGCGCCTCGTAAAGGCCAAATTCGTGCCCTTCGAGTTCGCCATACCAATGGTCTTCAAACCTGGCACGTTGGTAGCTGGGCAAAAGCTCAAACGTTTTGGCCAATTCAAATTCGTGACCCGGCTCCAGATCATGATCGTAATTCAGGCCCAAATCATTGGCGATCGCAGCATTGATGCCAATTTTGATTTCACGTTTGGCCTTTTGGATCGGTTGGTAGCCCCACATCCAAACACCGCCGCCGCCAAAAATTGAGAGGAAAAATTTAAGACTGCCATCCCAGTTGGGTCCGAACCACAAAAACGCCAAGACAGGCAGCAATATCGCCGAGCCAGTCGTCCACCGGCTGTGGGCCTTTTTCTTGGCTTCGGCGCGCATGGTTTGCTGATCATCGAGCCAATTGCCCAGATCACCGCCCATCAATTTGTTTACGTCCGCCTTCAATGCCACAGGATCCCCCCAATTGCGCTGTGCATGGTGTTTGTACCTTAACGAATTGCCGCTATTGTACGAGTGTCAGGTAAAGGAGGGGTGCACAATGGTTGATATTCTTGGATGGTTTTGGACGTCTGCAATCTTTGTGATTGTGATTGGTTTAGTCCTTCTTTTAATCTCTATTTACAATCGCTTGGTCTCCTTGCGCCAGAATGTTCGCCAAGGGGTTGCGGATATTGATGCGCAATTGCGCCAGCGCCATGATTTGATCCCCAACCTTGTTTCGACCGTGAAAGGCTATGCCACTCACGAACAGGACACGCTTGAACAGGTGATCACAGCTCGCAACAGCGCGGCCAAAGGGGCGCTGGAATCGGGCGGCGAACAGCAATTGCGAATTGCGCTCGACAAAATGCTGGCGCTTAGTGAGGCCTATCCTGACCTGAAAGCCAACACTAATTTCCAAGAATTGCAGCGTGAATTGGCCGAAATTGAAGACAAATTGGCCGCGGCTCGCCGGGCGTTGAACGCTGCGGTTGCGCAATTTAATTCTGCCCGCGAAGCATTTCCCGCAATTCTGTTTGCTGGCACTCTCGGTTTCAAGGAAGCCGATTTCAATCAGCTTGATGACAGCGAAAAGGGCACCGTCGATCAAGTGCCGCAAATCGCGTTTTGATCGCTTGCGGGAACTGATCGCATAGTGCGAATTTTGGTTGCGGAAGCAGCGCTGATCATTATATGCCGCGCTTCCGCTGCCGACCCCTTGGAAAAGGGCGGGGACTCATAACCGCAAGGCAGCCGTTTCAGAAACTAAACCTTCTGGGGGTCCCTTGAATTGCACACTAAGCCGAATGCCGTCTTTGAAAATGCCCGGGCAGTAGTCCAGGCGCTTTCGCCAGACGAACCCATCATTTTAAACCGACCGCAGGCCGCACAGCGCGCCGCCCGCTTCTTTGTTGAGAAGTTTCCGGGCAAGACTTTGTACGCGGTGAAGGCCAATCCATCGCCGACATTGCTGGGCGTGTTGTGGGATGCCGGTCTGACGCATTATGATGTCGCTTCGATTGCTGAAGTGCGCCTGACCCGCGCGGCGCTGCCCGAAGCGCAGCTGTGCTTCATGCACCCGATCAAAACCCGCCGGGCAATCGCCGAGGCGTATCACCAGCACAAGGTGCGCACTTTCAGCCTGGACAGTGCGGATGAGCTAGAGAAAATCGTTGAGGCGTGCTGCGACCCGCAATCGGGCGAGCCCGCAGCAGATTTGCGGCTGTGCGTGCGATTGCGCGTTTCGAGTGAGTATTCAGAGCTGAGCCTGGCAAGCAAATTTGGCTGTGATCTTACCGAAGCGCCTGCGCTGTTGCAGAATGCCCGTCAGCATTGTGATTGGCTGGGCGTGTGTTTCCATGTCGGCAGCCAAGCGATGAGCCCATTTGCCTATGTTCAGGCGATGGATCGAACCCGCGCAGCAATTGCCGAAGCCAGTGTTGTGATCGATATGATCGATATTGGCGGCGGCTTTCCCAGCATCTATCCCGAGCTTGATCCGCCCCCACTGGAAGATTACTTCGCGATTATTGCCCAGCATTTTGAAGCCCTGCCGATTGCCTACAATGCTGAGCTTTGGTGCGAGCCGGGCCGGGCCGTGGCAGCGGAATATTCTTCGCTGGTGGTTCAAGTGGATAAGCGCCGCGGTGATGAGCTTTACATTAATGATGGTGCCTATGGCGCTCTGTATGATGCCGCGCATGTCAATTGGCGGTTTCCGGTCAAAGCGTTGGCGGAGAACCTGCGCGATCCCGAAACCGATTTCGCCTTTTATGGTCCAACCTGTGACGATGCCGATTATATGCCCGGTCCATTCCCGCTGCCAGATGATATTCAAGCCGGCGATTATATCGAGATCGGGATGATCGGCGCCTATGGTGCAGCGATGAAAACGGGCTTTAATGGGTTTGGCGACGCCGAGGAATACAATGTCTCGGATGAGCCGATGGCGAGCCTGTTTCGCGGAGATCGCGAACGCCCTGAAACCGATAATGTGGTGAATTTGCGCTAGCCAATTCCGCCCGAACGCTTGTCCGACAATGGGCTTGGCAATTGTTTAGGCTAAGTCGGAATTTTGGGGGCGGGCGAACCCACCCCCAAATCCCAATTAATTATATGCCGTCAACGCTTTTGCTGACGAGGATGTTCACTGCGACGCGGCGGTTTTGCGCCTTGCCAGCGGTGGTTTCATTGCTCGCCGCAGGATCGGCTTCTGCCAACCCGGTTGGGGTCAGCATACGATAAGGTTGCCAACCGCATTGCTGTTGCAAATAATTGACAACGCTTCCGGCGCGACTTTCGCTCAGGCGCTGATTGACTTCTTGGCTGCCGGTTGAATCGGTGTAGCCCACAACCAGCATCAAAGCGTTGTCGATCTGCTCTGCCTCTGCCGCAATCGCGCACAGATCATTGCGCGCCTGTGCTGACAGATTTGAACGGCCAACGTCGAAATACACATTGGCGGTGTTTCTGACATTGTATTGGTCAATGCTGCCGAGCCGTCCGCGCAAAGCTTCGGTTGCGGCGGCGTTTTGATTGATCGCCGCGCCTTGCTCTCCAAACCGTTGATCGGTGCCGTTGCGGATCATTGCCGCAGTCTGAAGATCGCTAGATTTCAGATCAACTTCGGTTGCGACCAGGCCATTGGCCCATTGCACCGTTTCGACCGTTACCGGCAGACCGTTGAGCAGCGAGTCTGCACCCAGACGATCACGTCCAAGCCCCAGAAAACCGCTTTTGGAACGGATTTCAGTGCCTTCGCTTAGAAGAACGACCGTTCCCGATCCATCAACCGTTGTGATCTGCACTTGATTGCCATTGCGCGCCGAGATGAAGCCTTCAATCTCCGGCCCTTCGGTCAGTCCAGACAAATCAGCTGGCGGTGAACCTACCACAGTTGTCAGCACATTATCTTCTGCTGCGTCCTGTTGTTGAGCATATAAGCTACCCGATACTGGCATCGCCAACATCGCTGTTAAAATCAGGGCCTTTGACCCGGTGGAAATCATCTTCATTACGCTACTCCTTCCAATTTCAGTAGCTGAGTTGGCGCGATCATTACGGGCAAATTACCCGTCCCCAAAATAGCGCGTTCAGCTGTCAGAGCCCCCGGCATCTCATTGCACAAGATGTGCGGATTCTTGGTGTCCTTGAACGTAAAGTATGTGCTGATTGTTAAGACAAACCTGTCTGACAGATGAACGAGATTGGTCGATGCGTCAATCGTGCGGCTGGTAGGAGTGCGAGATGCGGCGAACCGTTATGCGGTTGATCGGCGGTGCACACCAACTCTTGAAGCTTCCGGCCAACGCGCTAACTCTCTGACTATGACAAAAGCCACAATCGCAGCGCTGCAAATCGGTTCGGATCCAACTGGGAAGGCCGCTACGCTTCAAAAAGTGCTTGATCGAGAGGCTGAGATCAAAGGCGCCAAGCTTGATCTGTTGGTGATGCCAGAGGCGTTGCTGGGCGGCTATCCTAAGGGCAGCGATTTTGGCACTCGGCTGGGGTATCGCTTGCCTGAGGGGCGCGAGGATTTCGCACGCTATTATGGTAATGCGGTTGATCTGGATGGTCCGGAAATCGCGGCCCTTTCAAAACTATCACAGCGCACCGGCACCACCTTGGTGCTTGGCGTGATCGAGCGGGGCGGCAACACGCTGTATTGTACAGCAGTGTTTATCACACCGGGCGAAGGGCTGGTCGCAAAGCACCGCAAGCTTATGCCAACCGGCAGCGAACGGTTGATTTGGGGGTTGGGTGACGGCTCAACCATGCCAATTGTTGAGACTCCATTCGGGCGGCTGGGCGCGGCAATTTGTTGGGAAAACCATATGCCGCTGTTCCGATCCGCGATGTATGCCAAAGGCGTCGACATCTGGTGCGCGCCAACTGTGGATCACCGCGATGTGTGGCGCAGCTCCATGCGGCATATCGCGCATGAGGGGCGGTGCTTCGTGGTCAGCTCATGTCAGTATCAACCCAGCCCGAGCGCATTGGGAGTGAGCGCGGATGGGTGGGATGATGATCGCGAATTGATCGCAGGCGGTAGTATGATCGCAGGGCCACTTGGCGATGTATTGGCTGGACCGCTTGAGAGCGGGGAAGGGTTGATCATGCAAGGAATTGATACCGATGAACTGGTTCGTGCACGTTATGATTTCGATGTCGCGGGGCATTATTCGCGGCCCGATATTTTCGCTCTAAATGTCGATGAAACACCCAGGCCGGGCGTCCGTTTCACATCGAAGGATCCAGCGGAGCCGACTGAGGCGGAGTAACCGGTCACCGTGTTTGGAATTTCCACGCATTCAATATTATCGATGCGTTAGGTGAAATTAAATTTCCAATGCGATTGACTACAAATGTAGTCGATATAAGATTAGACCTCATGTTTTCAGGAGGGTCATATTCCTAAGTCATTCCACTTTGTGCCGCTTTTTGCGCTTACCGCAACATTCGGGCTTGTTTCGATTGGTGATCTTACGGCTACCGCGCAAGAACAGGCGCAGCCGCAAGGCATTGCATACAATCCTCTCCCCGCAGTGAGTGTAGAGGGTGAACCGCTCGAATTTGAGTCGATGTCTTCCTATGCAGATGCGCTGGGTGTGCCCGCCGCAGCGTTTGCAACATTCAAAGACGGGGAAATGATCGCGCAAGAATTTTCAGGCGAGGGCATCGGGCCAGACAGCCTGTTTCAAGGGGCGTCGCTTGCAAAATCTATCGCCAGCGCCGCGATTGCCACCCTTGCCGAGCGCGAGGGCATCAGCCTGGATGAAGATATCTCTGCGTATATCTCCAGTTTCGATCTAACGAGCCTCGAAGGGTATGAAGCGCCTGTCACGCTGCGCGAGCTGTTGTCCCACACCTCGCAAGCCGATGTTGGAGGGTTCGAGGGATATCCGCAGTCGACCGACCTCCCAACCAATCTCGAAGTGATCCTTGGTTCAGAAAAGTCCAACACAGCCCGGGTTGGTTTTACCCGGCCAGCGGGTGAATGGTTCTATTCTGGCGGCGGCTATCAAATCGCTCAGGCATTTGCCGAAGATGTTTCGGGCCAGCCTTTCGCGCAACTGGTGCAGGAATTGGTGTTCGATCCGGTCGGAATGGATCGCAGCATGCTGATGATATCTATGGATGCCGCAGCGGTTGCTCCGCTTGTGCCGGTGATCGGGAATGAAAATCAGGGGGCGGTTGAGGGTGGTTGGCACAATTATCCTGAGCTGGCGACGGCAGGGTTGTGGACCACTGCGGCGGATTTCGGGAAGTTTCTTGTCGCTGTGATGGCTGCGGCAGATGGTGAGCAAAACACTGGCATATCACCAAGCGTCGCACGCGAGATGTTGACCGTTGCCGGGCACCCTAATCCGATCCGCGGTTATGGATTGGGTTTCGGGATATTGCTGGCCGAAGATGGCAGTGTTGACTCGTTTGAACATCATGGAAAAAATGTCGGATATCGTGTCAGCTTCAGTGCCTATCCCAAAGATCGCGCGCTTGCTGTTACGCTGACCAATCACCCCGCAGGATTGCAACTTGCGCAAGAAAGCAATCGCGGATTCGGAACCGCGCTTGGCTATATTGATCCAATCGCGCGCACGATCATTCGGGCGCCGTTTACAGATGATCTGCGCACGCAATGTCTGGGAACCTATGCTGAGGCGGAAACGCCCGAGGACACAGTTTTGTTAGTGGAAGAGGGCGGCTCGGTGATCTTCCGCGATTCCAATGGTGACTATCTGTTGGTTCACTTGGGCCAGGGCGAATTTATGTATCCCGAACTCGCTGTGCCGTTCAAATGTGAAAGTTCAGGCAGCGGGACGACACTCTCGCTGGGCAGATCCACCACCTATGTGAAACAGTAAAGCGGGCCCGCTCAGATAGACTGTGCCACCATTCTACCGGTATGGATGGCCTTCATCCCTCAATCGAAGCCGACGAAATTGGCCGCATCTTCAACAGTTTTGCGGGTGCTGATCACGGCATTGGCGGGGAAATCGGGATCGGGCCAGCCGAGCGCGACCGCTTTCATAATGACCTGATCATCAGGCACGCCAGCATGTTCGCGCACCACCGGGCTTTGCATGATCCCTTGGGAATTGATGACGCAGCCAAGTCCGCGCGACCACGCTGCATTGACCAGTGCAGTGGTGACAGCGCCGCAATCAAATGCGGTGTCATCGCTGGTCGACAATTCGCGATCATAGGTCACGATTACGCAGACCGGCGCATCAAATTGACGGAAACCGCGCAGCACCCAATCTTGACGGCCTGCTTTATCGTCCCGTTCAATCCCCATCGCGCCAAACAATTGCTTGGCGACGCCAACCTGGCGATCACGATGGACCCCAGCAAAGGCCTCACCCCGGCGAAACTCGCGGCTGTCGGGCTCACCCGCCAGAATACGTTCGGTGTTGCCCTTGCGGATCCGATCAAGCGGTTCGCTCGTGATTATGTGAAAATGCCAGGGCTGTGTGTTCATGCTGGTGGGGGAACGCATTGCAAGCGCCAGAATTTCCTCAATCAGCTTTTTGGGAACAGGTTTGTCGAGATAGCCACGGATCGAACGGCGGCCGGTTACGACGTCATCATAATTCATATTGGGAATTGTCCTTGAGCAGATAGATCAGGGCGTAAAATAGGGCTTGTCGCCCGCGATAGTCACACGTTCCATCACGCGCCGCGCTGGGAAGTAATCGGATACCGCCAAATGCTGGCACACGCGGTTATCCCAGAAAGCGATAGAGCCCGCCTGCCAGCGGAACCGGCATTGCACCTCTGCATCCATCGCGGTCTTATAAAGATGGCTCAGCAGCCAGCGGCTTTCTTCTGCGCTCAGGCCTTCGATATGGCTGGTGAAGGCGGTGTTGACATAGATCACGCGCTCGCCGGTTTCGGGATGTGTGCGGATCACCGGATGGCGCATGGGCGGGAATTTCTCATGCAGATCCTCGGGCGCTTTACCCAAACGTTTGGCGAACACGCGGGAGATATCGTGCACCGCGACCAATCCTTCACAAAACCGCTGCATTTGTTCTGAAAGCCGCTGGTAGGCCAGATGCATATTCGCAAAGCATGTGTCGCCGCCCACCTCAGGCACTTCATGGGCGAGCAGGATCGAGCCGAGCGAAGGCTCCTCTCGCCAAGTCACATCGGAATGCCAGTAATTTTCTTGGCCGCGGCTTTTGGGGCCGTGTGCGATACGCAGCACCTCGGGGTTTTCCTGATCGCTAGGTGTCGCTGGGTGAATTTCCAGCTCACCAAAATGCCGCGCGAACGCGATGTGCTGTTCCTGGCTCAATTGCTGATCGCGGAAGAAGACCACGCCATATTTGAGCAATGCAGCGCGAATTTCCGGCACGCGCGCGGCGATGTCGGTCCCGCTCAAATCAATATCGAGGATTTCTGCACCGATTGCCGGTGTCATCGGCTGAATGTTGAGCGTTCCAGTGTCGAGCTTTGCCCGATCAAATGTGGTTGCCACTTCATCTCTCCCAAGCATGGCTTGGCGAGGGTTGTGAGGGATTAGGTGGCGACGTGCAACCGGATTTAGGCGGCTTTGGCTAGTTCCAGATCAAGCCGATCCCAAATCTCTACCAAGGCCTGAGTCAGTTCATCCATCATTTCGGCGGTGTGCATCGGGCCAGGGGTAAAGCGCAGTCGCTCTGATCCGCGCGGCACGGTTGGGAAATTGATCGGCTGCACATACACACCGTATTCGGCGAGCAGGATGTCGCTGATTTTCTTCGCGCGGACGGGATCGCCGACCATCAGCGGAACGATATGGGTGACGCTGTCCATAACAGGCAGGCCAGCATCGCGCATTTTTTGTTTCAGCAGCGCAGCATTGGCCTGCTGCGCTTCGCGCTCCACATTCGATGATTTCAAGTGCTTAACCGCGGCCAAGACGCCTGCGACCAACACGGGAGAAAGCGAGGTGGTGAAGATAAAGCCCGGCGCATAGGAACGGATGCAATCGATCACGCGGGTGTCTGCCGCGATATAGCCGCCCATCACGCCAAAGGCTTTGCCCAGTGTGCCTTCGATAATGTCGATCCGATCGGCGGCCTCATCGCGCTCTGAAATGCCGCCGCCGTGCTTGCCATACATGCCAACCGCGTGAACCTCGTCGATATAGGTCAGCGCGTTATATTGCTCTGCGAGGTCACAAATCGCGTGAATTGGCGCTACATCGCCGTCCATCGAATAGACGCTTTCAAACGCGATAACTTTTGGCGTGGCGGGGTATTCTGATGCCAACAGCTCTTCCAAATGCGCCATATCATTGTGGCGGAACACACGTTTTTCACAGCCAGAATTGCGGATGCCGGCAATCATGCTGGCGTGGTTCAACTCATCTGAAAAGATCACACATCCGGGCAACAGCTTGCCCAATGTCGAAAGTGTCGCATCGTTGGAGACATAACCGCTGGTGAAGGTTAGCGCGCCTTCTTTGCCGTGTAGCTGCGCCAGTTCGCGCTCAAGTTCGATATGCAGGTGCGTGTTGCCGCCAATATTGCGAGTGCCGCCCGAGCCTGCGCCAACATCGTGTAGCGCGCTTTCCATCGCAGTGATGACTTTTTCGTGCTGACCCATCGCGAGGTAATCGTTGGAGCACCACACCGTGATCGGCTTTGGCCCGTTATGGCCATGGAAACAGCGCGCATTGGGATAGGCGCCCTTATTGCGCATGATATCAATGAAGACGCGGTAACGCCCTTCTTCATGCAGGCGATCAATTGCTTTATCGAAGACCAGATCGTAATTCACGCGTGAGCCCATCCATTAGTTGGGCGGGATTTAGGCGCAGATTTCCCGCTTTTCCAGCGCTATCTTTGCGAACAATTCGCGATAAATCTAACGCTTAAAATCGCTCAATGTGATCGATTGCTTGCGCGGAGAATACACCCTTCAGCTCTTCGAAAGCTTCAAGCGGCCCCGTAGTTACCGCGCGGCTGACCGCGTTGGCGGCAAATTCCTGCCCTTCAAGCAGGGTCGCAACGCGCCGCGCGATGCCCGCGGCTCCATCAATAAATTGCAGTTTTTCTGAATAGCCAAAGTTTGAACCCGCGACCATGCGCAGCTCATCTTCCAGCAGCGGGAAATGGGTGCAGCCCAGCACGATTCGGTCAACGCGCCGATCGGGATCAAGCGCGGCCAGCCCGCCAAAAGCAGCCGCTATGATATCCAGATCAACGGGTTTGCCGCGCAGTTTGTTTTCCGCCTCATCCACCAGATCGGGCGCGGCGTAGCGCAGCAGAGTTCCGTCCTGCACAAATTCCCGTTCGAGGTTGTCGACATAGGGCTGGCGCACAGTCGCAGCGGTGCCGAGCATTCCGATGACACCGCTTTCACTGGATAAGGCCGCTGGTTTGATCGCAGGCACTGTTCCGACAATTGGTATCTCCAACACTTCACGAACCATGCCCAGCGCGATTGTGCTTGCGGTGTTGCAGGCGATGCAGGCCAGCCGCGGCTCAAACCGTTCGCTCATCCGGCCAAGCAATCCGGCGACGCGCGCAGCCACCTCTGCCTCGGTCTTTTTGCCGTATGGGATGCCGGCATAATCGGATGCAAGTATGACCGGTGCGGCGGGCAAAACCTTCCGCAGCTCGGCAAGAACCGTCAACCCGCCGACGCCGGTATCGAACAGCAAAATTGGAGCAGGTGGGTCAGTAATGGTTGTTTCTACCTAGCTTGATCTTGTGCGATGCCTTTTACTTGGGCATTAAAAAAAAGGAAGCGGGTGCAAATTGCCGCTGGTGGAAGGACGGCAAAATCATGGAACCGATTTTCGCAGCATTACTTGGCTTTGCGCTGGGCTCCACTCCATTTGGATTGCTGCTTACCAGGGCGGCTGGCTTGGGCGATGTGCGCGATATCGGATCGGGAAGTATCGGCGCCACCAATGTGCTGCGCACTGGCAACAAAGGTTTGGCTGCCGCCACGGTTTTGCTGGACGCGGCAAAGGGCGCGGTTCCGGTGATGGTTACGGCGCATCTGTGGCCAGGGTACGAAGGCATATGCGCGGTTGCAGCGGTGGCGGGGCATTGCTTCACGCCGTGGCTCAAATTCAAAGGCGGCAAAGGCTTCGCAACGGCGGCTGGCGGCTTGTTGGCGCTGGCATGGCCGGTGATGGCGACATGTGCAGCGATCTGGGCGGTAACACTTTTGATCAGCCGAATTTCCTCCGTCTCTTCAATGGTTACGGTGGTGATGGCACCGTTCCTCGCATGGATGCTTGGCTATTTTGCAGCGATCGTTCCATTGATTGCGATCGCCGCGATTGTACTGGTTCAACACCGCGCGAATATCGGACGGCTGCTGAAGGGTGAGGAACCCAGAGTCGGCAGCCAGAAGTGAGCTTGACGCAGCCAGAGGCATTCGCCCGAATACGCTTGCTGCGCTCTCCTAATATTGGCCCTGTCAGTTACCGCCAATTGCTGGCGCGATTTGGATCGGCGCAGGCCGCGATTGATGAGCTTCCTGCAATGGGCAGCCGGGGAAAGCGCACCTATCGTCCTGCCTCGCGGGACCGGATCGAACAAGAAATTGCCGGCGTACAAAAAGCGGGCGCGAGCTATTTGTTTCACGATCAGGACGAATATCCTGAATTGCTGAGTGCGCTCGAAAGCGCGCCGCCAATTTTCACTTATCGCGGGGATATAACCATGGCAGCGCGGCCCTGTGTTGCGATGGTGGGCGCGCGCAATGCCTCTGCTGCTGCGGTTAAACTGGCCCGTGAATTTGGCAGCGCCTTGGCTGGGCAAGGTTATACCGTAGTCTCTGGGTTGGCGCGGGGGATAGACGGGGCTTGCCACGAAGGAGCCTTGGCCAGCGGGCAGGGCGGCACGATCGGAGTGATCGCAAGTGGGATTGAAATCGCCTATCCGCCGCAGCACGAAGCTTTGCAGGAACAGATCGCTGAGGAAGGCTTGCTGATCGCGGAACAACCGCCGGGAACAGAGCCGCGCGGCCGCCATTTTCCCAGCCGCAATCGGATTATCGCTGGCCTTACGGCGGGCACTGTCGTGGTTGAGGCGGCGCCAAAATCGGGATCGCTAATCACCGCCAGATTGGCCGGAGAAGCAGGGCGAGAAGTGATGGCGATACCGGGCTCTCCGCTTGATACGCGCTCGCTCGGATGCAATCAGTTGATCCGCGATGGCGCGGTGCTGGTCCAGTCACCCGAAGAGGTGATGGAGCTGCTTGAAAGTTTCGAAGGCACACCGCGATCGCAATTCAATGTTGCCGAAGAACGCGAGGACTATGATTTTTCAGAGCTTGATGGCATCAATGCAACCTTGGAAAAAACCGATAGTGTAACCGCGCTGCTTTCAACCGCCCCAATTGCGGTGGATGAATTGGTCAGGCAGGCTGGGGTCTCGCAATCGATTGTCCATATGGCGTTGTTAGAATTGGAAATCACCGGTGAACTGGAGCGCCATTCCGGCGGCCGGGTCAGTCTGGCGGGCTAGGGCGCATGTGCGGTGAGCGAGTTGGGGTTGTAGATGATTCAAGATGGTGAACTAACATTTTCCGATGTGGTACAGGGCACACTGAGTGTAGTGATGCGCAATGTTCAGCCATTTGCGCTCTATCTGGCGCTAATGACGCTTATTGGAGCGGGATTAGAATGGGGCGCGCCCGCTTTGCTCGGCCAGTCTGATATTGCGTCATCAGATTTTGAGGCGTTTTTCGAATTTGTTGGGTTAGGCGCCGGACTAGTTGAGATTGTCGTCTTCATCATTCTAGTGATCGCTCAATATGCACTTTGGCAAAGTGTGATGCATAACGAGCAATTGGGTAATAATTATGCTGACGCTCGTTATCTCGCCTTTGCGGGGCAATCCATTTTGGCTGTAATCGGTACGGGATTCGCAATGCTCTTGCTGATAATTCCCGGCATTATTTTAGCTTCGCGCTGGTCGCTTGCCCCTGCTTTGTTGATTGGCAATAATGAGGGCGCGATTGATGCGCTTGGCAAAAGCTGGGATGCGGTACGGGGAAATACCGTGCCAGTCGCACTCGCATATACAGCTGGGGCGGTAGGCCTTTCCCTCGTAAGCTACCTCTTCTATCCCGCAGCGGGTTTCCAAGGCTCTAGCAGCGTCATGTCTCTTGTGATTACGATCGCCAGTCATCTGGTGAGCAATGTCGGTACAGTCCTGCTAGTGGCGATTGGCGTATATTTGTTCAGCGTGTTTTTTAGTTCGAACGATGCCATCACTGAAGTCTTTGAATAAACGCGCTTGACCACATGCGGAAACCAGCCCCACCCTCGCGCGTACGTGCACACGTGAAGCCACAGCTTAGGAATTAGACAAAACCACCATGCAGCTTGTTATCGTTGAATCGCCCGCAAAGGCGAAGACAATCGAAAAATACCTCGGCAAGGACTTTAAGGTTCTCGCCAGCTATGGCCACGTCCGCGATCTGCCGCCCAAGGATGGCAGCGTCCGCCCGGATGAAGACTTCGCGATGGATTGGGAGCTTTATCGCGATAAGCAAAAGCGCTTCAAAGAAATCGCCGATGCTGCAAAAGATGCGTCGCGTCTTGTGCTCGCGACTGACCCTGACCGTGAGGGCGAAGCGATCAGCTGGCACGTGCAGGAGCTTTTGAAGAAACGCAAAAGCTTGCCGACCAAAGTCGATCGGGTGACCTTCAACGCGATCACCAAGTCTGCAGTTACTGAGGCGATGAAGAGCCCGCGTGAGCTCGATACCGATCTGATCGATGCCTATTTGGCGCGCCGGGCGCTTGATTATCTGTTTGGCTTTACCCTTTCACCGGTGCTGTGGCGCAAGCTGCCAGGCGCCAAGAGCGCTGGGCGCGTGCAGTCAGTGGCGCTGCGACTGATTGTTGATCGGGAGCGTGAGATCGAAGCGTTTAACCCGGTTGAATATTGGTCTGTTCTGGCCAAGCTTGAGCAAGACGGTACCGAATTCGATGCGCGGCTTGTCTCTTATCAAGGCAAGAAGCTGGCGAAGCATGACCTTGCGAATGAAACAAGCGCGCTCGCAGCGAAGGCTGCGGTTGATGCTGGACGTTTCACGGTTGAAGAGATTGAGACCAAGCCGCTCAAACGCAATCCGGCACCGCCGTTCACGACGTCTACCTTGCAGCAAGAGGCGGCCCGTAAGCTCGGATTTTCGGCCAGCCACACAATGCGGTGCGCGCAAAGCCTCTACGAAGCAGGCTCGATCACTTATATGCGGACCGATGGTGTGCAAATGGATGGCAGCGCAATTGCTGCGGCGCGCCATGCGATTGATGAGCGTTTTGACAGCACTTATAAGCCGGAAAAACCGCGTTTTTACAGCACTAAAGCCAAGAATGCTCAGGAAGCACACGAGGCGATCCGCCCGACGAATTTCTCCCGTGATGCTGCGGGTTCCGGCGATGAGGCCAAGCTTTATTCGCTGATATTCAAGCGGGCGATGGCCAGCCAAATGTCTGCCGCGCAATTGGAACGCACGACCATCACCTTGCGCGATGCGACCGGCCAGACGGAGCTTCGCGCCACCGGGCAAGTTGTCAAATTTCCAGGCTTCTTCGCGGTCTACCAAGAAGGTTTGGACGATAAATCCGATGATGATGATGAAGGCATGTTACCGATCATCAACAAGGGCGATGCTCCGGCTAAAAAAGCAGTGGAGGCCAACCAACATTTCACCCAGCCGCCGCCGCGCTTTTCCGAAGCGTCTTTGGTCAAGCGGCTTGAAGAATTGGGCATTGGCCGCCCGTCGACCTACGCCTCAACCATCCAAACCGTGCGCGATCGCGATTATGTGCGGATGGAAAAGAGCCGTTTTCATGCCGAAGATTCGGGCCGTTTGTTGACTGCATTCCTTGAACGCTTCTTCCCCTCCTATGTCGCGTATGAATTTACCGCGAGCATGGAAGATGAGCTTGATACCGTTTCGGATGGCGGTGAGAATTATAAAGCGCTGCTCGCCAAGTTTTGGAAAGATTTCAAACCCAAAACTGAAGAGGTTATGGAGAAGCTGCCTTCGGAAGTGACCGAGGTGCTGGATGAATATCTGTCCGATTACCTTTTCCCTCCGCGCGATGATGGCAAAGACGCGCGCTTCTGCCCCTTGTGCGAAAGCGAAGGGCGTGAAGGCGGCAAACTGAACCTGCGCGGCGGCCGTTTTGGCGCGTTTATCGCGTGTGTGAATTATCCTGAATGCAAATTCACCCGGCGGTTTGCGCAGCCGGGCGGCGAAGGCGATGATGGCGGCGATGATGGCGTGTTGGGCAAACACCCCGACACCGGCGAGGATATTGAGCGTAAATCAGGCCGGTTCGGGCCTTATGTTCAAATGGGCGAGGGCGAAGACATCAAACGCGCATCGATCCCCAAAGATCTCGATGATTTTGATCTTGATTGGGCGGTGAAATTGCTGGCTTTGCCGCGTATTGTGGGTGAGCACCCCGAAACGGGCAAAGAGATTGAAGCCGGTCTGTGGCGCTATGGACCGGCGGTTCGCCATGAAGGCACCTATGGCAAGCTGCAATCGACCCGTGAGATTTTTGATATCGGGATGAACCGCGCGGTTGATCTGTTGGCGCAATCGGCCAATCGCAAAGGCGGCGCGCGGGGCAAGGCGGAGCCGATTAAAACCTTGGGTGAGCATCCAACCTCTGGCGGCGAGATCAAAGTGATGCCGGGCCGCTATGGCCCGTATGTGACCGATGGCAATTTTAATGCGACCATCCCGAAAGATGTGAAGCCAGAAGACGTGACCGAGGCGCAAGCGATCGAATTGATTGATGCGCGCGCTGCCAAAGGGCCTGCGAAAAAGAAACGCGCCAAAAAGAAGGCACCAGCCAAAAAGAAGAAAGCGCCAGCGAAAAAGACCGCAAAGAAAGCGGCGAAAAAGGCTGATTGAGCTTTAATAGTGTGGCTGAATAGCCAGTAAATTCGGCAGTTTATCGGATTTTTTCGCCAAAATGGCGGAATTTTGCGTGATTGTCCGTTCTGTTGGTAAATCGTCAATTATTGTCCCCTATCACGCGAGTGAGAAGAACGGGGATCGTCGCACGTGATCGAAATTGAAGTCCAAAACGAGACTCACCAATCGCAAGAACGGATGCGGTTTGCCGCTGTCCCCCGGATCGGGGAGGGGCTGCGCCTGCGCGAACCCGATGGGATCTGGGCCAGCTATGATGTGCTAGATGTCTGGTATCAGAAAGCTGAGTTTGGCGATGTTTGGATGCCGTATCTGCACGTTTGCATGACGCCCGGCGAACCTACGGCAGAATCCACCCATCAGAAATCTGGCGAAACACTTGGTGAACCAAAAGATTCCGGATTTGCGGTTCTTGGCGGGGAGCATGAACCATTCAAAATTTGATCAAACGCACCACCGGCCCGAACTCAAGATCGGGTCAGACGCGGCTTCAACAGGCGATGGAAGGCAAAACGCTTGCCGAAAAACTGGCCCAGGCCAAAGGTGATAGCAATCCTGAGGCGGAAGCCGAACTGGAAGTGACATGTGATGCTGCGGCCGAAGTAGAGCCCGCGTCTGAGGCAGATTCTGCCGCTGTCGTCGAAAGCGATGCGGCGCTCAATGCAGAAGCAGAGGTTGTGGCGGATGTGACCAGCATACCCGCGCCCGATCCCGCTGATGTGCCTAACGAACCGGTTGCCGACGAGATTGTTCAAGAGGCTGCCGAAAAAGCTGCTGTAGAAGATGATACCGAAGCAGAATCAGGCGACACCGACGCGATCGTGCAAGCCGCAAAAGCGATGCGCGATGCAACAAAGATGCCTCATCGCGGTCAACGCCTGTGCCTTATCGTTGATGACAGCCGCGTGATCCGCAAAGTTTCAAGCAAGATCGCCAAGAGCTTGGGCTATATCCCTATCGAAGCGGAAAATGGCGAAGAGGCGCTTGCCCGCTGCAAGAAAAGCATGCCGAACCTGGTTCTGACCGATTGGAATATGCCCGAAATGGATGGGATCGAATTTGTGCGCCAATTGCGTGCCATTCCCACGCCCAATGCGCCCACGGTCGTGTTTTGCACTTCGAATGGTGAAGCCAGCGACATCCATGAGGGCATTGGCGCTGGCGCAGATGACTATATCGTCAAACCTTTTGACGAGCCGGCGCTGCGTGCAAAACTGGAACAGCTGGCGGCCAAGTAAATAGGCAAATCCGCTCGCTATTGCGCAGCGTGTCAGCTAGTCCGCCCGGATGGCCAAAGATCGTTTTGAACGTCACAAGCAACCTTGGAACGCGGAAGAAGCGGGCCGGCTGAAACTGCTTGCCTCAAAAGGGCAGGGGCTGAAGCAAATCGCCAAAGCGCTCAATCGCAGCGAAGATTCAACCAAGAGTTTCGCGCGGCAGCAGAAAATCAAAATCGCCAAAAAGCGTTAGCAAGCGATCCCAAAACTCCGATGGAGTGATCACGGCAATTGGCACGAGCTCGTTCACTTCACCCAGTCGAGCCCCATTTCCTCGAACACTTCTTTGTCCTCGGACCAGCCTTCTGAAACTTTAACGTGCAGGAACAGGTGGACCTTCACCCCAAGAATGTCGGCCAGCTCTTTGCGCGCAGCTTCGCCAATTGCCTTGATCCGCTGTCCGCCTTTGCCCAGCACAATCGGTTTCTGACTGTCGCGCGCGATCACGATCTGTTGGCGCACTTCGATCGAACCATCTGGGCGCACTTCATAGCTTTCTGGACGGACCGCGGCATCATAGGGCAGCTCTTCGTGGAGCTGGAGATAGAGCTGTTCGCGCGTAATCTCTGCAGCGAGCAAGCGCTCCGTGGCATCGGACACCTGATCTTCTGGATAGTGCCACGGCCCCTCAGGCATCATGCCTGCGAGCTTTGATTTCAATTCATCCACTCCATCGCCATTGAGCGCGGAGATGAAGTAAATCTCAGCAAATTCAACCTGATCGCCCAGCTCTTGAGCAAGTGCCAGCAGGGGTTCTTTCGTCGCCTTATCGACTTTGTTGAGCACCAAAATCTTGCGCTCTGGCCGTTTGGCGAGCGCTTCCAACAGCGGCATCAATTCGTGCCGGCGTTGCTTGATCGGATCAACGATCAGCAAAACCGCATCGGCAGCTTCTGCGCCCTCCCATGCGGCGCTGACCATCGCGCGATCAAGGCGGCGGCGCGGTTCAAAGATACCGGGCGTATCCACCAGGATCATCTGCGTGTTTGTGCCTTCGACCTCGTGCAGTGCAATGCCCAGCATCCGCGCGCGGGTCGTCTGCGCTTTGGCAGATGTGATCGCGACCTTTTGCCCCACCAACTGATTTACAAGAGTTGATTTTCCCGCATTGGGCGCGCCGATAACGGCGACAACACCGCAATGAGGGCGTGATTGGTCGCTCATCCAAATTTTTCCATAAATTCCTTCGCGGCGATTTTTTCCGCTTCTGATTTGCTGGCGGCTGTGGCTTCTGCCTGGCCGATTGTGTGCACGCTGACCCGGACTGTAAAGCGAGCCGCATGATCGGGTCCGCTGCGGTCAGTTATTTCGTATTTCGGGGATCTATGCTGGTTTCCAGCAGCCCATTCTTGAAGCGCGCTTTTGGGATGTTTGGATTGCCCTGCATTGCCTGACAATTCGCTTTCCCAAGTGCGGTAAATGAAATCACGTGTTGTCTCAAAGCCATGCTCAATAAAGCACGCGCCCAAGAGCGATTCCATCACATCGCCCAGAATGTTGTCACTGTCTGCGCCGCCATCCTCGCGCGCTTGTTTGCCCAAACGGACATGGTCAGAGATGGAGATAGACCGGGCAATCCGCGCGCAGGTCGCGCCGCTGACCAGCGCATTGAGCCGCTGCGACAACTTGCCTTCTGGTGCCACGCCATCGCGAAACAGCCAATAAGCGACTGATAGGCCAAGCACTCGGTCACCCAGAAATTCGAGCCTTTGATAGTCCTCCGGCGCCTGGCTGCTGCCATGCGTAAGAGCGGCGAGCCACACCGATTCATCGCGCACCTCGATGCCCAAATCGGCCAACCAAGCGCGTGTTTCATCACACAGATCGGTCGTCGATAAAGTCATGGAATTTTCCTCACTTCACCTGCCGTCACAAGGTTTCGCCGAAACGATCCCAACGCGCCGCGGTGAACCATGTCCACGGTTTCACCCAGCTGGCAGAACCATCGGTAGACCACATGATAATTGTCGCTCGGGCAACAAGATTTTCTTGCGGGACCATGCTCACGCCGCCTTTGGCCATCGCAGGGAATCGGCTGTCTTGTGAATTGTCGCGATTGTCGCCCATCACAAACATACGGCCTTCGGGAACAATTACGGTATCAAAATTATCGGCATCTCGTGGCCCAAAATCCAGCACTTCGTAAGTCGTGCCATTGGGCAATGTCTCACGAAAGCGGTCATAAGTGCACACCGCCTCACCAGCGGTATTGGTCTGAAGGAATACTTGCCGCGCGCAGCCGGTGTTGGGGGAAACCGGGATGCGAATTTGATCGATTGCGACCTTGGGCACAGGCTCTCCGTTGAGGATAAGCTGGCCATCAACCATGCCGACACTATCACCCGGCAGCGCAATCACTCGCTTGATATAATCGCTGCCATCGATCGGGTGTTTGAAGATCACCACGTCCCCCGGTTCGGGCGGGCTGGCAAACAACCGGCCGGGAATGATCGGCGCGTTGTAGGGCATCGAAAACTTGGAATAGCCATAGGGCCATTTTGCCGCGAGCAGATAATCCCCGTTCCAAAGGCGCGGAAGCATGCTTTCGGAAGGGATTGAGAAAGGGGAGAAAATGAAACTTCTGAAAATTAGCACTGCCAAAACGAGCTTGATCAGGAACATCGCGAAGCTGCCCAGCGTTTCTGGCTGCGGTTCATCCTTAGCGTGATTCGCGTCCAAAATTGCGGCATCGCCCGCTGCAGCTCGTGCAGAATCGCTCAGGTCACCCCCGCTTGTGTCAGATTGGGTCTTAACATCCATCGCGCGCATCCCTAACCGCGTGGAGGCTTACACGCAAAGGGCCTTTGCCAATGACCGACAAAATACTCACAATCTGGAACGGTTTGAAGGCGCTTCCGCAGCCTAGCCTTGCCGAATTGTTCACGGCTGATCCCGATCGGACAAGTAAGTTTTCCCGCAAGGTCGGGGCATCCTTTGGCGATATGGGCGATATGGGCATTTTGTTCGATTGGTCGAAAACGCATTTGGACGATGCGGTCCTTTCAAGCTTTGAACAATTGGCCGATGCGTGCGGTTTTGATGCGCAGCGAGAGGCGCTGTTCAATGGCGGCATAATCAATGTGTCAGAAAGGCGCGCTGCTACGCACACCGCGATGCGCGGCTGCGGCAATGCGACTGACGTTGAAGAAGGCGATGCGTTGACGGCGCGCATGGGCATGTTGGTGGGCGCGATCCATGAAGGTGCCTTTGGCCAGATCAAGCATCTGATCCATATTGGAATTGGCGGATCTGCGCTTGGCCCAGCCATGGCAATCGATGCGTTGACCCGCGATCTGGCGCTGGTCGATGTGCATGTGGTTTCCAACATTGATGGCTTGGCGTTGGAACAAGCCTTTGCCCGGTGCGATCCGGCCACGACTTTGATCGCGGTGGCCAGCAAGACCTTCACGACGACCGAAACGATGACGAATGCTGCTAGCGCGCTGAAATGGTTGGCGGATAATGGTGTGGACGATCCCAGCGGACGCGTCGTTGCGCTGACGGCGAATCCCGTTCGCGCGGTGGAATGGGGCGTGGATGAAACGCGCATCCTGCCATTTCCAGAAAGCGTGGGCGGGCGGTATTCGTTGTGGTCCTCGATTGGTTTCCCGCTTGCTTTGGCAATTGGGATGGAGGAATTTTCTGCGATGCTCGCGGGCGCAAACGCGATCGATCTGCATTTTAGAGATGAGCAAGGGCGCGCCAATTTGCCGCTGCTCGCCGCCTTTGCCGATCAATATTATGCGCGGGTCCGCGGCTGCCAAACACGCGCGGTGTTTGCCTATGATGAACGGCTGGGTCTGTTGCCCGATTACCTCCAGCAATTGGAGATGGAATCGAACGGCAAAAGCGTGACCCGCGATGGCGCTCCCTTAGAAGGGCCCAGTGCGCCGGTGACATGGGGCGGGGTGGGCACCGATGCGCAGCACGCCGTTTTCCAATTGCTGCATCAGGGATCGCATCTGATCCCGGTTGATTTTATCGCCAGCATCGCGCCAGGCGATGATCTGGACCCTGCGCACCACAACAGCTTGTTGATGAATTGTTTCGCGCAAGGCGCCGCCTTGATGGCCGGCAAATCGGCCGATGATCCTGCGCGGACCTATGTTGGTGATCGGCCCAGCGCGACCATATTGGTTGATGATCTTGATGCCGCGACTTTGGGCGCTTTGATTGCATTCTATGAACATCGCACCTTCGCCAATGCGGCATTGATGCGGATCAATCCGTTCGATCAATTCGGTGTCGAATTGGGCAAGGAAATTGCGAAACAGCTCGATGCTGGTGAGGGTGATTTTGATCCCAGCACGATGGCGTTGATGCACGCAGCAGGCATGGCGGAATAGCGACCCGAGCCAATCTCTTATGACAGCGCCCAAAAAACCAAAACGGAAAAAATAGCAGCAAGTGCGGCAGATTTTTCGCCGCCGCACTAGCGTCTTTCTAAAGCACACGTTAACCTTTCGATCATTGTACACTGGGGTGGTGGGCACAGTGTCGGGCGTAAGCCGCGATATTTCCATATTTTGGGCATTGTTTGCCGCCCCTTCTTTGCATTGAAACGAAGGGGGTAATTATGCGAAATTCACTATTTGCGGCCGCTGCGATTGGGGCAATTGCAGTTTCACTGGGCACCACCGAAACGGCCCAGGCGGAAACCTGCCTGCTGGACACCAATGATGATGGAAATGCAGACAGCAATGTCGACACCGATGGCAATGCCAATGATCAGAATGATAGTGAATCGCTAGCATGCGGCATCAATGCCAGTGCGAACAGCAATAACATAAATTCGGACGGTGCGAATGCGCTCGGCAGTTTTGCCAATGCATTTGGCGCAGGCTCGCTAGCGATTGGCAACGATGTTAGCGCGAATGGTGCGGGATCATTGGCGGTCGGCGGCGATGCAGACAGCAATGGATTTGGCAGAACGGCCGCAACCGGCGCTGGCGCGTCCGCAATTGGCGTAGGCGCCGTTGCTCTTGCGGCCAATGCCACTGCGGTTGGGTCGCTCGCCAATTCTTCCGCGGATGGAGCAATTGCAATTGGCAACAATAGCGATGCAACGGGTGTGAACTCGGTTGCGATTGGCGGCGATGGAACGGATGGCGGTACGCAAGGCGCAATCGCATCGGGCAACAATTCAACGGCATTGGGCGGCGATTCGGCGGCTAACGGTGAAGATGCAACTGCAATTGGCGCAGGCGCGCAAGCCGCCGCATTTGGCACCGCCTTTGGCCGTCTGGCAATCTCCAGCGCAAGTGAAGCATTGGCCATCGGGCAAAACAGCGATGCGACCGCCTCCGCGGCCGTGGCCGTTGGCACCGATGCGCAAGCAACCGCAGTAGGCGCGGTGTCGGTCGGACGTCAGGCGAATGCTTCTGGAGGCGATGCGATAGCGCTCGGCCGATCAACAATAGCCAACCGGAACGGTGCGATCTCTCTGGGCGGCTTCGCCAATGCAGGCGGATCAAACGCGATCAGCGTGGGGCAGCAATCCGATGCAACCTCTGATGGCGCGATTGCGATTGGCGGCGATGGTGGTGATATGGATACGTTGGGCGCTCAGGCGACTGGTGCGGGAGCAATCGCGCTTGGCGCTGATGCGAGCTCTTCAGCCTCCTTTACATCGGCAATTGGGTCTGGTGCGAATGCAAGCGGTTCGTCTGGGACAGCTATCGGTAGAGACAGTCAAGCAACCGGCTTTATCGGATCAACTGCGCTTGGCGGTTCGGCGGTTGCAAGTGAAACTGCTGCGACCGCCATTGGCGCGGCGGCGAGTGCAAGCGCAAGCGGAAGTTTGGCTGGCGGATTTGAGAGCGATGCTGTGGGTCAGGGCGATATCGCACTTGGTTCCTTTGCAAACACCGCCGGCGGGATGAGTACAGGTGGAAATATCGCGATCGGTGGTCTTTCGAGTGGTTCAGCCTCCAGTGGTTCTGGAGGGGTATCTGGAACAACAAGCGTGCAAGCCACAACCGCCAATGGAGGTAGTTCAATCGCCCTGGGCACTTCAACGCAATCAACTGGCAGTGGCTCGATCGCGATTGGCGGTGATGGTGGTGATATGGATATGTTGGGCGCACAGGCGACCGCTGCGGGAGCAATCGCGCTTGGCGCTGATGCTGCGGCGACGCAGCTCGGTTCGATCGCAGTCGGCGAAAACGCATCTAGCACCGGGATCCAGTCGGCTGCCTTTGGCATCAACACGGTTGCGGGCAACAACAACACCAGCGTGGTGGGTTTTGAAGCTAGCGCGACAGGATTATCCGCGAGCGCCTTTGGCCGGCAAGCCAATGCCGGGGGCGACAATTCGACTGCGCTTGGCCGGACAGCTGCGGCAGCAGGCGGAAGTGCGACCGCGATCGGCAATGCTGCCTCTGCTGGATCCAATGTGTCAAC
>JBDWLM010000003.1:0-289627 GCA_039973155.1 Erythrobacter sp.
CCATCGCCCACCGCGGTAGAGCGGTTGAAGGCTGCAGTGGTTTCATTGCCAACCGCGGTTGAGAATGTTGCACTGGCATTGGCCAAACGGCCAATTGCAGTGCCGCCGGTGCCCGTTGTCACCGCAGCTGCACCCACTGCCGTTGACACATTGGATCCAGCAGAGGCAGCATTGCCGATCGCGGTCGCACTTCCGCCTGCTGCCGCAGCTGTCCGGCCAAGCGCAGTCGAATTGTCGCCCCCGGCATTGGCTTGCCGGCCAAAGGCGCTCGCGGATAATCCCGTCGCGCTCGCTTCAAAACCCACCACGCTGGTGTTGTTGTTGCCCGCAACCGTGTTGATGCCAAAGGCAGCGGCATTCAAGCCGGTGCTTTGCGCATTTAGTCCTATCGCAATCGATCCATCCTGCATCGCCTGAGTGTCCACACCAAGTGCGATGGAGCCGGTGCCAAGAGCCTGCGATCCTTGCCCCAAAGCGGTGGACTCGCTCCCCATCGCAATCGCATCGGCACCAATGGCCGTGGCGTTAGCCTGCGTTGCCATCGCCGCAAAGCCAAAGGCAGTGGTGCTGGTCGCATTGGCGAGAGTGCTGGCCCCCACTGCCGTGCTGTTCGCGCCCGAGGCGACAGCCCCTACTCCGCAAGCCACCTCAAAATCGCCTTCATCCGAAACCGCGCCGCCAACTGTGTCGATGCCCGAATCCGCATCGCCATCCTCATTGGTGTCGAGCAGACAAGCCTCCGCGCGCGCATTTTGGGGTCCAAGCGCCAGCATACTCACAAACCCGATTGTGAGCGTTGCAGAAAGCAAAAATGATTTTTTCATATGATGGGCCCCTTTTCATACCAAAAAGGGGATTAGTGATTGGGCCGCACGAGCGATCACAATAATCTTGCGATCAAACGACAATAATAAACGCGCCCCTATATGATTCTGGCCATAAAATCATCGCGTTGAATACAAACCCGGCAAGTGATTTGTACGCTGAGGATTTGGTAACACTTCATCAACCGGTGTTGCAACTGCAATACTGGTAGAAGCGATCAATATGTGTAAGCTAACCGCGCCCGCGATAAGGCTGTACGCCTTGATCGGGCACCCACAATCCCGCTGGCGGGGTGCCTGTTTGCCAGAACACATCGATAGGAATGCCGCCGCGCGGATACCAATATCCGCCGATCCGAAGCCATTTGGGCTGCATTTCTTCGGCTAGCCGCTGGCCGATGCCCACGGTCACATCTTCATGAAAGCCATTGTGATTGCGAAAACTGCCCAAAAACAGCTTCAAGCTCTTCGATTCAACTATCGTTTGAGCGGGAGCATAATCAATGACCAAATGCGCAAAATCGGGTTGATTTGTCACCGGACACAAAGAGGTGAATTCAGGCGCAGCGAACCGCACAAGGTAAAGCGCGCCCTCGCGCGGATTGGCCACATAATCGAGCTGCGCCGCCTCTGGAGACGCCGCCAGAGCGCTGTCCTTGCCCAAAAAGGCAGTGTTCGGAGCGGGATCAGGTGTGCTTTCCATGCCGCGCTGTTGCCGCGAAAAGTGCGCCCGTGCAAGCGCCAAGCTGGACGGGCGAGCGTTAATATCTATGTCAGGCGACCCACTTCATAGTTTCAACCAGTCGAACAATGTCAGCGCAAATCCGCCTTGTCCGCCTTGTCGCATCCGCAATCGCCTTTGGTTTGGCGAGCCCGACACTCGCGCAAAACTCACAGCAAAATTCACCCGGCAGCTTCACTCTACCCGAATCGACGCCAACGCCCACTCCCCGGCCCGATGTTTCTGGCCCAGTTGACGATTCAGGTGTTGTGCCCTTGCCGCCGCGTGTGATTGCCAGCCCCACACCGTCCCCATCAACGATTACAATTCCCCAGCAGCAACCCGATCAAGCGCCGACCGAAGTCAATCCAAATCCGGTCAATTCTAACCCCGGACAACCCGCGCCCGAAACCGCACCGTCTACCGCGCCTTCGCAAACTATCGGACCACCGGCCTCTACGGTGCCGTCTACCGTCCCCAGCAATCAACCATCAGCCGAAACCGGTGAAACTGCGGGCCAAGCTGAGGCGGGCGTGGACGCATTTGGAGGCACAGGCGCGATCACAGATCGGCCTGCCACTTCGCCCACCACTCCATCAACTGGGGCGAACGGTGCTGCGAGCGGTCCCGCCGCTGACAATGCAGAATCGGCAATTGAAAGCACCGAGGGCGAAAAATCGGGCGCTGTGTCAATTTGGTTGTGGGTGCTTGCCGCCATGCTGCTGTTGATCTGCGGTGTCGCGGGATGGTTCTTCATGCGCCAAAGGAAGCCTTTGGCAGTGCCTAAAATTGAACGACCAAAAGTTGCGCCAGCGACAACCACCCCGATCGGTTCCGCAAAACCGCAAGAGCCAAGCGTTCCAGCGGCGGATGTAGAGCCCGCAACAATATCCGCTGCAATGCCGGCGACGTTAGATGTGCGAGTTAGCATTGTCAGCGCGACCCGCAGTATGATGTTTTTCACGCTGGATTATGAGATTGCTCTAGCCAATCGCCAAGCACGCGGTCTGCGCGACATCAGCGTTTCAGCTATTTTGACCAGCGCAAAGCCTGGTACAACCGAATTCGCGCAAGACCTATCCTTCGACAGGCCTGAACCCTTGCTGGTTGAGCGGATAGGGCCAAGCAAGACCCATTCGATTGCCGGCCAAGTGCAATTGCCGATGAACAAATTGCAGGTCATGAGGCAAGGCAACAAGCCATTATTTGTGCCGCTTTTGCAAATCACCATCGAACAGCCCAGCGCCGAACCCGCAATCCACCATTATGCTGTGGGCATACCGAGCGAGACCGGGGCAACGCGGCTTCATCCGATCCCGCTAGATACCCCGCCCGGATCGCTGCCGAGCCTGCGTGTACGCGAGCTCGATCTGCAACCCGCGTAAGCCCATCGAGCTGCCCCTTGGCGCGAGGCCGCCAGCGCGCTACCCCCATTGGCATGAATGAAGTGATCGACAATCTCGTCAGCAGCGATTGGCTTGCCAATGCGCTTGGATCGGAAGATCTGATTGTGATCGATGCATCGCATCACCTGCCCGATGCCAATCGCAATGCAGCCGCAGAATTTATCGCAGGCCATATCCCCGGCGCGCGTTTTCTGGACCTTGCGAGCTTGGTGGACGATCAATCCGCTGTGCCTGCCGCGTTTCCGCGCGCCGATCAATTTGCGGCCCGCATCGCCGAATTGGGGATCGTATTAGGCAGCCGGATCGTGCTGTATGATGACAGTGCCATTCGGTCAGCTGCGCGGGCTTGGCTGATGTTTACCGCGTTCGGCATTAAGCCCGTCGCCATTCTTGATGGAGGGTTGCAAAAATGGCGAGCAGAAGGGCGAGCAATAGACGAAGGAACGCCTGCAATCGCGCCCAGTTCAGTGCCTGATCTTGGCCCCGCTAAGGGTGTTCGGACGAAGGCAGATGTCTTGGCAAATCTTGAACACCGTTCTGAACAATTGATCGATGCCCGCAATGCAGAGCGTTTCGCTGGCGCAGGGCCTGATGCCGTTCATGGCAATGCGGGCGGGCATATTCCCGGCTCTTTGAACTTGCCCTTCACCAAATTGTTGAATGCAGATGGCACCTACAAATCGACTGACGAACTGCGGGCCGAATTTGCAGCAATCAATGTCAATTGGGATCAACCGATCATTGGCGCTTGCGGCAGCGGGGTGACCGCCAGCGTCTTGTTATTTGCGTTGCATTTGATCGGCCAGGATAATTGGACGTTTTACGATGGCAGTTGGCTTGAATGGGGTAATGATCCGGAGACGCCCAAAGCGAGCGGCAGCGCATGAGCAGTAAGAAGATTGATGGGTTGCGCCCTTCAACCAATGCCGCGCGCGCGGGCCGGCGTGAAGAATGGACCGGCGCCGTCGTAAATCCGCCAGTTTGGCGTGCCAGCACCCACATTTACGCGACCGAAGCGGAACGCAAGGCGGCGCTCAAATCAAACGCAGACGGCACATTCTTCTATGGTCGGCGCGGCGCCCCCACTCAATGGGCTTTGGCAGAAGCACTAACTGAAATCGAATCCGGCGCCTATGGCACCGTTTTATACCCCAGCGGCGTGGCCGCAATCTCAGGTGCATTGCTCGCAGTGTTGAAGCCAGGCGATGTTTTGTTGGTGACGGACAACGCCTATGATCCTTCCCGCTCTATGGCGACGGGGTTGCTAGCCCGCTTGGGGATTGAACCGCGCTTCTTCGACCCCCTCGATATTGACGCTTTTGCAGAGATGTTTTGCGATTCAACCCGCGCAGTTTGGCTGGAAAGTCCGGGCAGCCTAACAATGGAAGTTTGCGACATTCCCGCATTGGCTGGAATTGCGCGGGAACAGGGCGCGGTAAGCTTGATTGACAACACATGGGCCAGCAGCCTTGGATTTTCGGCCTTGGAACATGGCTGCGATATCGCCGTGATGAGCCTTTCAAAGCATGTTGGCGGACATTCCGATTTGATGATGGGTTCGGCGAGCGCTGGTGAGCGCTGGTACCGGGCGCTGCGCCGCACGGCGCAGGCGCTTGGTCAAGTTGTCGCGCCCGATGATGCCGCACTGGCGGCGCGCGGTCTGCGAACAATGAAGCTGAGGCTGGATCGTAGCAGTGATAGCGCGGCAAAGATTGCGACGTGGCTGCAGTCTCAGCCGCAGATTGCGCGTGTGATGTGCCCGCTTTTGCCTGGTGATGCTGGTCACAAGATTTGGGAGCGTGATTTTACCGGCGGATGCGGCCTATTCAGTTTTGAATTTGCAAGCTCGGCCCCGGATATTCAGGCCAAATTTGTGGACAAACTGGATTTGTTTGGGATCGGATATAGCTGGGGCGGATTTGAAAGCTTGGCCCTGCCCATTTTCCCCGAACAGCATCGCGCTGTCATGACGTCAACCGAACACGCTGGCGGATCGCCCGCTATTCGCCTATCGATCGGTCTTGAAGACCCCGACGATTTGATCGCTGATTTGGCCCGTGCACTCAAGAATTTAGGATAACAATGACTGCCCCTTCCACCAGCGCGGCCAATCCCGAGAATTCGGTTGACGGTGAAACAGTTGAGCCGCTTGCCGAAGCAGCAAGTCCTGGTCAGGCGTGGAGCATCGCCGAAGATGCGCCGGTTGAAGAAGAAAGCGTGATCGCTGCAGATGGCATCAAAGAAGGGCTCTCTGCGCAAAATGAAACCGTAGAATCGGTTGTCGACACACTCGATAAATTCGCGCTGTCGATTGGCGATATGCGCATTTCGGTGTTCGATGGGCTGCTTGTCATTGGTGTTATCGTTCTTGTCATCACGCTGGCATGGTTGGCGACGCGGCTGTGCCGAGGCTTGCTGGCCAGAGTCACAGGATTCGATTCCACACAGCGCCTGCTTGCGGAAAAACTTTCAACGATCTTCATTTGGACTGCCGCGTTTTTCATCGGCGTCGATATGCTTGGTATCGATCTCACAGCGCTCGCCTTTTTCGGCGGTGCATTTGGCCTAGCCATCGGTTTTGGTTTGCAAAAAACCTTCGGTAATTTGATCTCAGGCATTCTCCTGCTACTCGACAAATCGATCAAGCCCGGAGACGTGATTTCGGTGACCGATCAATCTGGCCATGAAAGCTTCGGGCAAATTCGCAAGATTGGCATTCGCGCAATTTCGGTGATTACACGCGACCAGACCGAATATTTGATTCCAAACGAAACCTTGATGATCAATCAGGTCGTCAATTGGTCTTACAGTTCAAAAGATGTGCGGGTGAAGGCCCCGATCGGCGTGTCATACGACAGCGATTTGGAATTGGTCGAAAAGCTTCTTTATCAAGCGGTTGAGGAGAATTCCCGCATCCTCAAAAACCCCAAGCCACGGGCCAACATCATGGGCTTTGGCGATAACTCAGTTGATTTTGAAATCCGTTTTTGGATTCGTGATCCGGAAGGCGGTCTGGCGAATATCCGATCAGATGTGTTCAAGCGGATATGGCAATTGTTTGCTGAAAATGGTGTCGAAATCCCATTCCCTCAGCGCGATTTACACCTGCGATCAAGCAAGCAATTCGATCAGTTGATTGAAACACTCAGCGATCAGAAACGCGCCTGAAAGGGCTCCTCCATAAGGTTACACATGACCCCGCAAAAGCTTTGCTAGCAGGGGTAAAATCCATTCTCACTGGCACCAATGCGCGCTTGCCCCCATTTCGCTCTGCATGGAAAAAACAGGCACCATATTCTTGGTTGGCGCAGGGCCGGGTGATCCCGACCTGTTGACTGTGCGCGCGGCGCGTTTGCTCGAAAATGCTGGGCTCGTTGTCCACGACGGATTGGTTTCGCCAGATATTTTGGGGCTGGCACCGGAAAACGCCGAATTTATCTCAGTGGCAAAAAAGCGCGCGCGGCATACTCTGCCTCAAGATGATATCAACGCGTTGCTGGTTCGCGAAGCTTTGAAAGGCCGCGATGTCATCCGCCTTAAAGGCGGCGATCCCTTGATATTCGGGCGAGGCGGCGAAGAAGCGGAACTGGCGCGCGCCGCCGGGGTTACAGTTGAGATCGTGCCGGGAATTACGGCTGCCAATGGCGCCGCAGCGGCTGCGCAAATCGCGCTAACTCACCGCGATGCCTCCAGCATTGTCAGTTTCGTGGCGGGCCAATGCAAAGGCTTGTCGGATCAGGATTGGTCCGGCCTTGCGGGCAAAGGGCGAACTTTGGTGATCTATATGGGCGTCAAAACCGCGCCGCAGATCGCAGAAAAGCTGATGAAGGATGGCCTTGCGCCGGACGTTCCCGTCGCCGTGATCGAGAATGCCGCACGTCCAGAAATGCGGGTTGTACGCGGATTGCTCGCTGGCCTGCCGTCGCTCGTAACAGGCCACAAAATCAAGAGTCCCGCGCTGATCGTTATCGGCGACGTGACCGCCCGCAATGACAGCGCAATTGAACAAGCTGCAATGCAAGCAAAAATCTCTGAGGGAATGGAATGAATATCCTCACCGGAAATGATCTGAAAACAGGCGAAGTCGTGTGGTGGGATGGCCAGAATTGGTCACCGTCCGTCCATGACGCAGTGGATGTCGCCGATGCGGCTGACCAAATCATGGCAAGCGAAGAAACCGCCCGCCGCGTCAATGTCCCTTATGCCATCCTTGCCGAACGCACCGCAGAAGGTGTGAGGCCAGCACATATCAAAGACCGCGTCCGCGCATTGGGCCCAACAGTCCGGCGTGATCTTGCAGTTCCAACAGCCACGAAAACTGGCTGGGATTGGGTGATTTAGTTATGTATCAGTACGACCAATATGACCAAGCCATGGTCGATGCCCGCGTCGCGGAATTTCGGGATCAGGCCAATCGCCGCCTCGAAGGCAAAATGACCGAAGATCAGTTCAAGCCATTGCGGCTGATGAACGGTCTTTATCTGCAATTGCATGCTTACATGCTGCGCGTTGCCATCCCTTATGGCACGCTCAATTCAACACAGATGATCGCGCTGGCCAATATCGCCGACAAATATGATCGCGGATATGGCCACTTCACCACCCGCCAAAACCTGCAATACAACTGGATCAAGCTGGAGGATGCCGCCGATATCCTGGCCGATCTGGCTAAAGTGGAAATGCATGCGATCCAAACCAGCGGCAATTGCATTCGCAACATCAGTTCCGATCACTTCGCAGGCGCCGCGCATGACGAATTGATCGATCCCCGCCCCTATGCCGAATTGCTGCGTCAATGGTCGAGCTTCCACCCGGAATTCACCTATCTGCCGCGCAAATTCAAAATCGCGGTGATTGCGGCAGATACGGACCGCGCAGCAATGCGCCTACACGATATCGGCATCCAAATTGTCCAGAATGATGCGGGTGAGACGGGCGCGAGCTTCTATGTCGGCGGCGGCATGGGCCGCACCCCGATGATCGCCCCGCAAATCCGCGATTTTGTACCGTTGGATCAGCTGGTTACCTATGCCGAGGCCTGCCTGCGCGTTTACAACCGTTATGGCCGACGCGACAACAAGTACAAGGCCCGGATCAAGATCCTTGTCCATGAAATGGGCGCAGAGGAATACACTCGCCAAGTCGAGGAAGAATTCGCGCATTTGCTGGATCAGGGTGTTGAACCGCCATTGGCAGAGCTGGAGCGGATCAAACCGTTCTTCGCCGATCCCGCGTTTGAAGATGGCGCCAAAACGGTCGACCGTTCGGACCCTGATTTCGCATTGTGGGTCGATCGAAACACCGTGCGGCACAAGCATGATAGCTATGTCTCTGCGGTCATCAGCCTGAAGCCGGTTGGCGGAATTCCGGGTGATGCAACCGGTGATCAGATGCGGTTGATGGCAGACCTCGCTAAGCAATACAGCTTTGATGAGCTGCGCGTGATGCACACCCAGAATATTGTCCTGCCGCATGTGAAAATCGCCGATTTGCACGCGCTTTGGACGGCGCTGGAGGAGGCCGGTCTTGGCGCGCCAAACCTCGATACGATTGAGGATATCATCGCCTGCCCTGGACTGGATTACTGCGCGCTCGCCAATGCTCGTTCGATCCCGCTGGCGCAGCGGATTTCGGAAAAATTTGCCGAAAAAGGCCGGAACGAGGAGTTGGGCCAGCTTAAGCTCAAAATCTCTGGTTGCATCAATGCCTGCGGTCATCACCATGCGGGCCATATCGGCATCCTGGGCGTGGATAAGAAAGGCAAGGAAAACTACCAGCTATCACTCGGTGGCAGTGAGGCGGAGGATGTAAGCCTCGCCAAGATCACCGGTCCGGGTTTTGATGAGGATGGCGTGATTGACGCGGTTGAAACCGTGACCGACGTCTACCTCGACCAGCGCGAGGATGGCGAACGCTTCCTCGACACGTACCGCCGGATTGGCATGACCCCGTTCAAGGAGGCGCTTTATGACTGATCTTTCGCAAGATCTGGGTGCAAGCCCCGATGAAGTTCAGTTTCGGTTTCGCGATGATGAAGTTGCTGATCACGGGACAGTAACGGTGGATTCCTGTTGCGATCAAACCAATGCCACTGCGGTGCGCATTGAGCCAGGTGACGATGCCCGGGTGCTGCTGCCGTTCCTAGATCGGCTCGCGCTCGTCGAGGTGAACTTCCCCAACTTTGGCGACGGGCGCGGCTATTCCGCGGCCCGTATCCTGCGCGAGGCTGGATATGAAGGCGAATTGCGCGCGGTCGGAGATGTTCTGATCGATCAGCTAAGCCACATGCGCCGCTGCGGATTCGATGCCTTCGCACCCGATGTGCGGCTTGATGAGGACGATGCAAAAGCAGCCTTTGCCCAGTGGGATAATGTCTACCAATCTGCCACCGACGCGCGCCGTACAATCCAGGAATTGCGCCATGAATGATGTCCGCAAGATTGACCGGATTGATGCCGGTCCTCGCTTTTCAGAACATGATGCTGTGCGGCTCAACCGCATGTTTCGCGGCAGCAACACACACGAAATGCTGGAAGGTGTGATCCATGGCGATCTAGCCGGGGAAATCGCGATCGTTTCCAGCTTTGGCGCCGAAAGCGCGGTGCTGCTGCATCTGATCGCCTCAGTTGATCCAACCATTCCGGTGCTGTTCCTCGACACAGGCAAGCATTTTGATGAGACGATCCAATATCGTGATGTCCTGGTTCGCAAGATTGGGCTCACCAATCTGGTCGTCCTGACCCCCGACAGCCAAGAGCTGGCGAAGAAAGACGAAACCGGGCTGCGCTGGTCCTATGATCCGGATGGCTGCTGCGAAATTCGCAAGGTTATACCGCTGGCCAATGCGCTGGCAGATTATGATGCCAGTTTCACTGGGCGAAAAGCGTTTCAATCATCAACTCGGGCAAATCTGCCTCGGTTTGAGGTCGACACCTCTGATGTGCAAGGACGGCTCAAAATCAATCCGCTGATCGATTGGTCGGCTGAAGATATCGATGCCTATTTTGAAGAGCATGACCTGCCGCGTCACCCGCTTGTATTCGAAGGGTATCCGTCGATCGGGTGTTCGCCATGCACCAGCAGAGTTGCAGAGGGCGAAGATCCTAGGTCGGGCCGTTGGAAAGGTTGGGACAAGACCGAATGCGGTATCCATGAACCCGGCGAAGATGGCGAAGATGCGAACAATCAAACCGACGGTGATTCCAGCGACCTGCCGCCTGGCTATGAGCCGTTCTTGTAAGGTTTAGATTTAGAGCCAACCCTGTTCGCGGTACCATGCCGCGGTCGCTGCAAACCCATCGTCACCCTTGATCTTTGGCGCCCAGATTTTGTCAGGTACGGCTTTGTCTGATCGGGCAACCCAGTTGGGATGACACATATAACCCACTCGATCCGGCGTAAGTTTGGCTTTATCTCCGCGCAATGCACCATCTATTTGGGCCGCCATATTGAGCACTGATTTGGGCAGGTTTGGCGCGAACACCTTTTTGCCGACAGCACCGGCTATTGCATGGGCCAATTCGGTGTGGCTCCAGCCGCCGATGCGCCCGTCATCAGGTTCAAACGTCAATCGGCTGGGAGCAACCGGGCCGGCCAACGCAATCAGCAACCGCGCCAAATCTTCCACATGGATGATCGATGTTGCTCCGCTCGGCGGTAGTGGGATGAAATTGAATTTGGCAGCGCGGAACAGCTCAAACATGTCTTTGTCGCGCGGGCCATAGACCGCAGGAGGGCGAACAATCGTCCAATCGAGCCCGCTTGCCTCGATTAGCTCCTCCGCCCGCGCTTTCGAAGCACCGTAGGCCGATAGGTGCGGCTCGCGCGCGGACAGCGATGAAACAAAAACAAACCGCTTCACACCTGCGGACTTTGCCGCTGCAATCACATTTCGTGTGCCTTCAACATTGGCCGTATCAAATTCGTTTGGATCGGGAGTGTTAGTGAGACCGGCAATATGGATCACGGCGTCTTTGCCGTTCGCAAGCTCTTCCAGAGCGGAGAGATTTTCAAGGTCGCCACTGATCCATTGGACCCCGCGCTGGGCGGGTTGTGACCGCCGGGTTAAGGCATGGGCAAAGTGAGTATCGGCCGCAATTGCGTCGAGCACGGCCTGACCGACAAAACCGGTCGCCCCTGTAATCGCCAGCTTCATTCGCGCACCATATGATCGCGGTGAACCACCGCCGCACGGGGGGCGTAGCCAAGCTTCGTTTCTTGCTCACCTTCGCGCAGTCCCAGAATCGCGCGACATTCCTGCGCGCTATATTCAACCAAGCCTTGTCCCAAGCGCTCTCCCTTGGGACCGTGCAGGCTGACGAGCGCGCCGCGCTGAAAATCTCCTTCAACCTCGGTCAGGCCAGCCGCCAACAGGCTAGCGCCCTCTCCCAGCGCGACAACACAGCCAGCATCCACACTCAGCACGCCTTCAGGGGCCATACGGCCACCCAGCCACGCTTTGCGCGCTGCATCCTTGCGCTGGGGCAAGAACACCGTCCCAATGCCTTTATCCCGCAACCGTGTGAGCGGCGCGTCCTCCTGCCCGTTGATAATGCCGAGCGTAATTCCCGCCCGTTCTGCAATGCGAGCAGCCTGCAATTTGGCGATCATCCCGCCGGTTCCAACGCCAGATGAAGAGCCATCATTGGCCATCGCGATAATTTCCGGTGTCACTCCCTCAACCCGTTCGATCAGGCTGGCATCTTCATCGTCAGGGGAGCGATCATACAGGCCGTCAACATCGCTCAACAGCAGCACAGCATCGGCGCCCGCAGCCTGCGCAACGCGCGCTGCCAGCCGATCATTATCGCCAAACCGAATTTCAGCTGTGGCGACACTGTCATTCTCATTGACCACTGGAATTGCCCCGGCTTCAAGCAAGCGCTCCAGCGTTGCCGAAGCATTGAGATATCGCCGGCGATCCTCAAGATCATCAATCGTAACAAGCATTTGTGCAGCGGTTAAGCCATGCTGATCAAGGTTTTGAGCCCACAATTGCGCAAGAGCTACCTGACCAACAGATGCTGCCGCCTGCGCATCGGCAAGGCTGGCCCTGCCACCTTTGGGAAGGCCCAATCGGGCCGCGCCGAGCGCAATCGCGCCAGAACTGACAAGGATGATCTGTTGGCCTGACTGTCGCAAAACATCAAGATCACGGACCAAGGATGCAAGCCACCGACTGCGCGGTTCGCCCTGATCCACAAGCAGGGCAGAACCAACTTTCACAACCAGCCGGCTGCAATGATTTGGGTCAAGGCAATTGACTAGATCGGAGACCATTCTTCGGCATCCCCGGTTGGATTGTCATCAGAGGCCTCAACTGGGCTCGCTTTGGTTTCTGTCGCAGTGCGATCCGGCAAATAGCCCAGCACCGCATCAAGCAAATGTTCGATCCCAGCCCCAGTTGCGCCAGACACGGCAAACACCTCGTCCGCGCCTGCATCGATCAATTCTTCGGCAAAGCCCGCCACCAATTCTTCATCGGCCAGATCGAGCTTGTTGAGCGCGATCAGTTGCGGTTTGTCTTCCAAACCCGCCCCATATGCTGCCAGTTCCTCACGCACAGTTTGCATCGCCTCAGCCGGGTCATCACCCGAAATATCAACCAAATGGACCAGCACCCGGCACCGTTCAATATGGCCCAGAAAACGGTCACCAATCCCCGCGCCGTCGGCCGCGCCAGCGATCAAGCCGGGAATGTCCGCCAACACAAATTCGCGCGCCTTATGCCGCACCACGCCCAGTTTGGGCACCAATGTGGTGAAGGCATAATCGCCCACCTTGGCCTGCGCGTTGGAAACCGCATTGATAAAGGTCGATTTGCCGGCATTGGGCAGACCAACCAAACCGACATCGGCAAGCAGTTTCAGCCGCAGCCAAACCCATGCTTCTTCACCGGGTCCGCCGGATTGATGCTGGCGCGGCGCACGATTGGTCGAACTTTTGTAAGACGCATTGCCGCGCCCACCCTGTCCGCCTTCAAGAAACACTTCGCGCTGCCCGATCTCGGTGAAATCGACGAGCACTTCTTCTTTGTCTTCAGAAAGAACCTGCGTGCCAACGGGCACTTGAACCACAAGATCGGGCGCGCCCGCACCTGTGCGATCCTTACCCTGGCCATGTTGACCACGTTTGGCCTTGAAATGCTGCGCGTAGCGAAAATCGATCAGCGTGTTGAGACCTTGAACAGCCTCAAACACAATATCGCCCCCACGGCCGCCATTGCCACCATCTGGACCGCCATATTCGACATACTTTTCACGCCGAAAGCTGACCGCTCCGGGTCCGCCGCCGCCTGATTTTAGATATATTTTGGCCTGATCGAGGAAATGCATGGGCGTCTCCTATGCATTTCCCCATCAGAATGCGAGTGCCTAAAGCACGCAGATCAAAACTCGGTAGCAATTCCGATCTCTGCAGAGCGGCCCGGGCTGACAAAACTAAAGACTTGTTCGAAACGATCATTGAGCAAATTTTCCGCGCGTCCGAACACTTCGATCCGGTCCGTTAGCTGTGCACTGACGTTGAAATTCACCAGAGCAAAATCATCCAGCGTCACCCGCACCGGGATGAAGCTGGGATCGGTGAACGCCAAATCTTCCGTTTCGCCATTATAGCGAACCGTTAGATTGGCCGCAAAAACATCATCGGGAGACACCCAATCAAGCGATGTCGACGCGATATGATCGGGGCGGCGCACCTCTTCGATCCCATCCTCCTCTGCATCGAGGAAGCTGTATGCTGCGGTAAGCGAGAATCCGCTGCCCAAATCGGCCCAAACCGAAAGCTCTATGCCTGATCGTTCGCTCTCGGCATCGCTGTTGATCGGTGTCGCGACAAAATCCGGGGCGGGAAAAATCGTGAAAATCTCGTTTTCCAGCTCACTTTGGAAATAGGTCGCCGAAATACGGACCGCGTCATCGGCAAATGTTTGATCAATGCCAAACTCCCAGCCGATCGACCTTTCGGGTTGCAAGTCCTCATTGCCGATAAATTGTCCGTCAAAGAATCCGAACAATTCGAAAAATCCGGGATTTTTGATGCCCGATCCCGCCGATGCCCGCAGCCGTGTGCTGCCCGTCACATCAAATCCAGCACCAATTCTGAACGTCGTTTCATCGGCGAAACGATCGTTGATATCGTGCCTCAATGCGGCGGAGAAATCGAACCGTTCCCCTGCGTAACGATATTCACCAACCAGCCCGATATTTTCGATCTGCTGCCGCAATGCGGATGCAAAACCAAAGGGATCATCATTGCGAAAACGCTCCCGTTCCCAATCAGCGGCAAAAGTCAGATTGTGGCTGCTGCCAACCTCTCCGAATGAAAATGCGCTGACATAGGACGCTTTCAATCGATCGCCTTCGCTGCCCGAAGAACGCCCAAATGCGGTAAACGTATCGCGGTTGATATCGGCGATTTGCGCCGACAGATCATGGCTCCACGCACCGTTCAGCGTTTCCAGCTTGGCCCCGACAAGGGCATAGATAGCATCGTTTTCAAACCGCGTGCCTGGGCTATCAACAGTCAGGCCAAAGGTTGGGCTGGTCGTATCAAAATCGGAATCGTTGAAATCACCCTCTGTTCGAATGTACCGGCCGGCGGCGCGCAGGGAAAAATCACCCGACAGGGCAACCGATCCTTTGCCTGAGAAAGTGTAGCTATCGCGCCCAATGTCCCGCACACCATCCCTGGCATTGGGTTCACCATCCGTGCTCACAGCAGTGGCCGCGACCGAAAAATCCCAATCTTGAGTGAATTTTCCCGCTCGCAAGGAGCCATTAAAGGTGTCGAGCGTGCCAATTTCCGCGCGCGCTTCCACTCCTGTGCCGGTGCCGCTTTGATACGCGACCACGCCGCCAATGGCATCGGAGCCATACAGTGCCGATTGCGGCCCCCGCAGAACTTCTAGGCTGGAGCCAATTTCTGCCTGCAAGGTGCCAATATCAAACTCCCCAGCAAACGGATCGGAAACCTCAATCCCGTCAACCAAAACCAACACTTGATTGGCTTCTGCCCCGCGCAAACGTATCTGCGTTTGACCAGCCACCTCACTCACTGCGACGCCGGGCACATCGCGCAAAATATCAGCGATATTGCGGGTCTGGCGTTGTTCTATCTGTGCGCGAGATATTACGATGGCTGATCCGGTGAAGTCCTCCACGGCGATCAGATCATCCGAACGCCCTGCCGTCACCAAAATCTCATGCGCGGGAGCATCCGGCAAAGTGCTGAGCGAGCTACCACCTGCATTCTCTTGTGCTCTATCTTGCGCCTGCGCTGCGCCAGCATAGCCCAAGGCAGCCACAAATGCGGCGCCGCATAAAAACCTGTTTTTCACGTCTTAATCCTCCGTCTCAAAGCGACGGACCAAGCGGGCAAAGCCACATGGTCCAACAATCGTCGCTCGAAACGAAAGTTCTCTTCGCGCCGGGCCAATCCCTGAACCGGGCAACAAGCGACACGCTTCGGTCGGTCTCCTGGCTCACGGTTTGGCGCGATTGGCTCTCACCTTCCCGGGCAAATTGCCCAGTGGTTGCGCCCGATAATGGACGCACGAACCAATCACTCACCGCTTACAGTTGCAGGGACAGCCGCGGAATTGGGATCGGCCACACAAATGGCCTCACCCGCACCGCATTCCCGTTACCGATGCGCTGAGGGCGATTTAGACGTGCGAATATATTCAGGCAACCACCTGAGTGGCTCACCGATAGAGAAAATACCGCGAAAGGGCCTCTGCCCCCTCCCAACGGTGATCTACTGCGAAGTGTCGGGCGTGCCCGCCGCGGCATTGGGATCAACATTGGGGATCGGTTCAACAACCGGTTGAGACACTGTTCCTCCGGGCGCGGAAATCACCGGAACACCCACCCCGGTCGTGTCATCCGCAACCAGACCACTTGGCGTGGTTGGGGTCGCCAAGGTCGATCCGGGATTGCTGTCTCCAGGTGTGGGTATCACAGTACCAGCGCGGCGGGCCGCCTGAACCGCGACCCATCCCGGTTGGGACGGACCATATTGATTGCCGTATTGCGCGTCCCAAGCGGCGGATGTTCTCTGATATTCTTCATATTCGTTGAAGAATGTGTTGAATGGAGTTTCGAGCGTCGTGAAATTGGCCATCGCAAAAGCAATCGGATCTGCTGATGGCTGCCCAAGCGCGCGATTAGAAACATCGAGTGCGGCCCGGCAGAAGCCAGCGCGCGCAGGCGGCAACGCGAAGAAATTATAAACTGACGTTAGCTTTCCTTCGCGGGCTCTGATCCCGGCACGCCGCGATCCATGTTCTGCCCGGTATACGCTATCAATCCGCTCACTAACCTGCCTCAGTGCGGTGGCATGGTCGCTGATATAGGCGCTATAAGCGGTCAACACCGGTTGATATTGCGCCGATGTGCAATTGAGTGCGGCGACATTCCATCCTGATCGAAAATGCCAAACCAGCTCATCATCGCTAAGATCCCGGTTGACCGTCTGACGCAGGCCATCGGCGCGCAGCGGCGGAATGTTCATCACGTATGAGGCGCCTTGGGGTGGCAGCGGCCGATATGGCACCGCCTGTGCCACTGGCGGCGGCGGAGGTGGCGGAGGCGGTGGTGGCGGCGGCGGAGTAACGCAAGCGCTCAATGCGGCGGCTCCTGCTGCGACTGTCAGTATCCGCAGGCCTGCTTGATTGCGGGTTTGCTGGTGGGGTCCGCTGCGCGCTGCGCCGGCCGTCCCCGTCGAATTCGCGAATTCTGCGCTCATTTGAAAAAAAGTGCCTCTCTCATATCGCAGCTCCACATTGCCATAGCATCCCTTGCGCTGCGCTTAAGCAACAGCGTTAGAACGCTTGAGCAACAATGCAAATGCCCGAGACGCTGGAAACGCCCCGGGCATCAACATTTTACAACGCTTTGGCGCTTTTGTTCGCCTGCGGACGCAATCTTACTCGCGGCTGCCGAGGAAGCTCAGCAGGTATTGGAACATGATCACGAAATCGAGATAGAGGGTTGTCGCACCCATAATCACCATTTTATCGGCAAACTCTGTCCCGCGATAATAACTGTATCCATTCTTCAATTTTTGCGTGTCGTAGGCCGTTAAGCCTGCGAATATGAGCACACCGAGCGCGCTTATCACCATCGCCAATGGGCCAGAGCCAATGAAGATATTCGCGATTGTGGCAATGATCAGTCCAACAACACCCATGATCAGGAAGCTGCCCCAACCGGAAAGATCCTTCTTAGTGGTGTATCCAAATAGACTAAGACCAGCGAAGGCACCGGCTGTTGCGAAGAATGTGACTGCGATTGATTCATTGGTGAAGACCAGAAAAATCGTCGACATTGAAAGGCCCATCACCGTAGCGAAAGACCAGAACAATATCTGTAACGTGCCCTTGCCCATGCGGTTGAGACCAAAACTCATAGCTAAGATAAACGCCAGCGGCGCAAGGGCGACAACCCACATAAGCGGACCAGCTGCGAAAGCGTACGCAATGCCCGATTCAGCGGCGAGTAACGCGACAATACCGGTCAACAATACGCCCGAAGTCATATAATTATAAATCGAGAGCATATGCGAACGCAGGCCCTCATCATAAGATACACTTCCAGCAAGATCGCCGCCAGAGCGTGGCACCGAACCGAAGTTCTGCTGCGATTGTTGCGGCTCTTTCCAATCAGCCATTATGGATTCCTATCTCCATTTAGAACGCGAACATACGCGCCGTTAGTTTGTAATATCGTGATATTCGCCGCCGATTTCAAGCAAAACCGGCATGTAAAGCTTGCATTGAGTTAACGCTGTTGCGTCTATTTGCGCGCCAGCTCGGCGCCCCTGTCCGCCGTTTTGCGCAAAGTTTCGGTCAAAAGCCGCTGCAGAGCCGCATTTTCGTCAAGAACATTCAATCCTTCGCGCGTCATCCCGCCTGGGCTTGCCACCTGGTCTGCCAACTGCCCCGGGGACACATCAGAAGCACTGACAAGCGCGCTTGCACCCTCCACCATCGAGAGCGCAAGAGCATCCGACATCGCGCGATCGAGGCCCAAATCGCTCGCAGCCCCCGCCAAGGCGTCGATAAACCGGTAAACAAAGCCCGGGCCCGATCCTGCAAGCGCTGTCACAAGATCAAATTGCGCCTCATCCTCCAGCCATAAAGCGCTGCCAAGCTTGTCAAACAAAGCAAATGCAGCGTCACGCATGCCTGCATCCAATCCTGTTTGCGCCAGAATGACCGGCGATTTTCCAATTCGTGCGGCAAGGTTTGGCATCACCCGCACATGCGCCGCGGCCTGCGGAAATTCGCCGCACAAACTTTCCAAAGTGATCCCGGCGAGCAGCGAATAAAGCGTAACGCCCGGCCCGGTGGCGCTTTGCAATCCGGGCGCAAGCGCCGCCAATTGCTGCGGCTTAAACCCCAGTAAAACCGCATCATGCCCTGAATTCATTGGCATTTCGCGGTGCAGCGTCACCCCTTCAGGCACGCTGGGAATAGCCGGATCGAGCACGGCAAACCGCGAAGGATCCAATCCCGCTGCGAGCCATCCAGCCAGCATCGCGCCGCCCATATTGCCGCATCCAATGATCAACAATTGATCTATCTTTGCCATATTGTTGAAACCCCTTCTTGTAAGAGAGGTTAGGCTTCGCCCGCCGCATCGACAAGCGCACTGTCCAGCGCCGCACGCGGTTCCTTATCTCCCCACAGCACAAACTGAAAAGCAGGATAGAACCGATCGCATTCGTCAATCGCGGTTTCGACCAGCGATTGGGCCTGGGTAAGGCTGAGCAAGCCATCATCGCCCAACATCGCGCCATGCCGATAAAGCAGCACATCCCCGTTTGACCAAATATCGAAATGGCCAAGCCATACCTGTTCGTTGATCAGGCACAGCAATTCATGCGCGCGCGGCCGTTTATCCTGCGCAACACGGATATCGGGCAGGCAAATAAACTGCAGAACATTGTCTTCGCTGCGCCAGATCGCCCGCAATTGGTACTTGGCCCAGCTGCCTTGGACCTCGCCAGTCATCTCATCGCCTGAGATAACTTCGCAAGGCCAGCTTCGCGCTTCAAATAGGGCCGCCAGCATTTCAATCGGGGCTGCGTCTTCATTCGCGCCAAATTCGGATTCGCGCGGTCTCATTGAGGGGGTGTCTTTGTCATTGCTGAAACGAATGCATCGACAAGGGGGCGCTTGGCAACGCGCCGTGCATTGCAGGCTGGGGAGAACCGCATTGGCTTGTTCAAAGCCTGTGTACAGAAACGCCCAGTAATATCGAAATTTCAATTAAGCTCTTGAATTTCCTGACCTTCGGGGCTGGTATAGGTAAAACCATCCACTCCCTCTGCCGCCAAAGCGTTCATCAAATCTCGCGCCTCTCGAGCATTTGAGACGGGACCCGCAAGCAAACGGTTGGCCTGTCCCCATGCGACAACATGCGGCTCAAATTCACCAAGCAGCTCAGGGGCAGTGCGCGCGAACCTGCGCCAATCGAACCGCAGCGCGGAACGATCACGGCCCGTGGCAATCTGCACCCAATGGCGGCTTGGATGATCCGGCTCTTGCGGTTCAACAGCCGCTGCGCTTTCACGCGGAATTTCAATTTCTGAAAGATCGACCGCCCCTACACCGCCATTTGCGGCGCTATCGCTAGCCGCGCCGTCACCAAACGAGAAGTTCGCGAAGGCATCGGCGACAGATGGTGCGGGCTCTTGAGGAGCAGGAGCCGGGGTTACACTTGGCGCGGAGGCCGCTGGCACGTCAGTGGGGTTCACGCGCGACAAATCGAATCCAGGACGCGGAATTTCCGCTGCGGTCGCGGAATCCGATGCCCCGCTCGTATCGGCGTCTATATCAACACCTGTATCAATACCTCTATCAACACTGGCCAGCAGCACCGGTTCTTGGACACTAGGCGGCACCTGTTGCGGTTCCGCTTGCACTATTTGCACAGCAGACGGAGTCACCTCGACTGGCGCGGGCAGGTTTTGCACCACGGGTTCGGCGACACGCGCGACCGGTGTGCCCAAGGGCTCACCAGCTGGTGCCAATCTTGCATCTGCCGCCTCAGATATCGCATTTCCTTGGTCGGCGAATTGCGCAATGCGCGGATCATCCCGGCCCACTTCAGCTGCGGAGGGGAAAATCCCCAAATTGGCGGCGGCTGCCTGTTGAGACTTTGTGAGGCGCGGCATGAAGGCAAGATATGGAATTACCCGCGCTGCCAGATCGCGCGGCATCACTGCATCGGCTATGGCTGCTGCCTCATCTTGATCTCCCAAAATTGCCAAACCAAATGCCTGCGTACGAAAGGCAGCAAAATCGCGCCGTTCAAGTAATGGCAGGAGTGTCGATTCAAAATCACTGCGCTCGCCAGCGATGGCATGGCTCAATGCCAGTCGGCGCACCGTTTCATCTTGCTGATTGAGGCGGAGCGCAGCGCGATAAGTATCTTGAGCTTGGACATTGTTGCCCACCAGATCGAACGCCAGCCCGCGATCGGCCAATACCTCGCGAGACGATGCGCCCGCGGCCTCGGCTTCGTTAAACAATTGGAGCGCCTGGATCGGCCGTCCTGAACGCAGGAAGACTGCAGCAATGCCCATTTTGACCCGGGCACTTTCTGGCGAAAGCTCCTGCGCGCGCCCAAAAAATCCCATCGCAGCATCAAGATCATCAAGGACCAAAGCAGCATTGCCAGCATCGATCAGGGCGCTCAAATCGCGCGGCCTTCGTGCCAATCGCAGCAAGGCATCATTGAGCTGTGCGACTTCTTGCGAGGGCAGCGGCTGGACTATTTCGCGAGATGTGGTTTCATTCGACTGCGCCGTAGCAGGAACGGCCCAAGCAGCAGCCCATGCAAACGCCAATGCGAACGCCGTTGCGAACGCCGATGCGCAAACCAAAACACCACCAAGGTTGATGCACCGCTTCAAAAGCGATCCAAAATTGAGCCTAAATGATGAAATCTGCAAATAACGGACCATGCCAGATTAACTAGCTCCAAATCATCTTGGTGCTAGCCATCAACGGCTGGACTCGGGGTGAACCGAACCTTGCAGTGGACGGATCGCACCTGCGCGGCACGATCCGTCACCAATTACTGGTTGTTCTGCCGGCCAAGAAAGCGCGGGATGCTGAGCCCTGGACTATCACCATCGTCGTCGCCGTCCTCATCATCCTCATCAGATCCGGAACTGCGCGAAAGATTGGCCATGCGTTCAAACAAGGTGCTGCCGCCCGATGAACCACCATCGGAATCGCCGCCTGCACCGCCGCCGCTCTCACCGGAGCCCGCAGCGGCACCCGCACCTGCGCCCAAAATGGACGAGCGCCGCGAGCCGCCCGTGTTCGCTTCAACCGGCTTATTCTCTTCAGCAAGGCGATCAGCATCTGCCAGTAGATCATCATCACCGAGCGCATCAGCATCGGCAACTTCGCCAGTTAGATCGAGCGGCGCAGTGTCACCGCCATCCGCACCAAATCCACCATCGCTGGCTTCAGCGGCATCATCACCATCCAACAGTGCTTCTGCTTCGTCGCTCAGATCTTCTTCGTCATCTGATCGCATTCCAGCGAGCGGATCGACAATGCCATCGACATCATCGTCATCCGTATCGCCCAAATCTTCGCCAGCTTGCATGCCGGTAAGATCAAACGGTTCAGCTTCGTTGGCGGGTTCTGGAATCGCTTCTGCGATAGGTTCTGGTTCTGGCTCAACGTCCGGCTCCGGCACTGGGATCGGATCTTCGGTGGCCATTTCACCGTCTTCAGGAAGCTCTAGAACGGGGCGCTTTGGCGCACGTCCGCTCGACAAGGATACCGGCGCGCTATCGCTAACTTGTCCAATCGCGCCTTGTTCAATTCCTGTCGCGACAACCGAGACGCGGATTTTGCCATCAAGATCAGGATTGAATGCAGAACCCCAAATGATGTTGGCATCTTCATCCACGAGTTCACGAATGTGATTGGCCGCCTCATCAACCTCAAGCAGCTTCATATCTTCGCCGCCAATGATTGAAATGATGACGCCTTTCGCGCCCTGCATGCTCACGCCATCCAGCAATGGATTGGCGATGGCTTGTTGTGACGCATCAAGCGCGCGGTTTTCACCTTCGCCCTCGCCTGTGCCCATCATCGCTTTGCCCATTTCGCTCATCACGGAGCGCACATCGGCGAAATCAAGATTGATCAGACCCGGCATCACCATCAGATCGGTGATCGAACGCACGCCTTGCTGCAACACTTCGTCGGCCAGTTGGAACGCCTCTTTGAAAGTCGTCTCCGCTTTGGCAACCAGGAACAAGTTCTGATTGGGAATGACGATCAGAGTATCAACATGACCCTGCAGTTCATCAATACCAGCCTCGGCCGCGCGCATCCGACGCGTGCCTTCAAACAAGAATGGTTTGGTAACAACGCCAACAGTCAACACGCCTTTGCGCCGCGCAGCCTCTGCGATCACTGACGCTGCGCCAGTGCCGGTGCCGCCGCCCATGCCAGCCGCGATGAAGACCATGTTTACGCCTTCAAGCGCTTCTTCGATTTCTGAAACAGTTTCCTCGGCCGCGGCCTTGCCCACTTCGGGTCTGGCCCCTGCACCAAGGCCGCCGGTAATATCGGGCCCCAATTGGATGCGGGTTTCTGCCGGGCTAGAGCTCAATGCTTGAGCGTCCGTATTAGCGACAATGAATTCGACACCTTCAATGTCGGATTCAATCATATTTGCGATGGCATTGCCGCCAGCGCCGCCAACGCCAACAACGGTGATACGCGGACGCATATCGTCGACTTCAGCTGGTCCGATATTAATACTCATGAACTGTTCCTCCAGGCGAGGCACGACCCACCTACGGCCTCGCCGTGTGAATTATCTAAGGACACTTGTGACACATTAGTGATCCGGCGTTGATAGCGCACAAACCCTTATCCACAGCGTCCCAACGCAATTTGGCTCCTTATTGAAGCTCTTTAGAAATATTCCTTCAGCGCGCGGAACAACCGCGCAACCGTTTGCGGCCCTGCGCCCATGCCACCATAGCGCATAGTGTGTTGATATTGTGATCCTACAGCGCGAATATCGACCGGGTCATCGGCTGCATACAGGCACAGGCCCGCCAGCGTCGCAAAACCGGGTGTCGAATGCGCTTCTGGCAAACCTTTCAAAGTGGGCGCTCTGCCAATCCGAACGGGCATGCCCAGCGCGCCTTGCGCAAACTCAGCCAGTCCGGCCAGTTCGGCTCCGCCGCCGGTAAGCACCACTTGACCAGCGCGGCGTCCGGAAAAGCCCATGGCTTTAAGCGCGCGGCCTACTTCATCAGTTACCCGTGAAAGGTTTTGCGTGACGACCGAGACCAACTCCGCACGGGGGATGCGATTCTTATCATCGGCACCGCGTGCCAATGGACCAGCCACTTCATCGCCGGGTCCATTGACCGGGATCATTTCTCGATGATCGCTGGGAGACGCGATCGCTGATCCCGAAACACATTTCAGCCGCTCTGCCTGAAACCGCCGGATGCCAAATGCTGATGCTACTGCATCGGTGATATCGCCCGAACCAAATGGTAAAGCCCGCAAACCCAGCAACATTCCGCCGGCATGGACTGAAACATTGGTAACATCGCTGCCAATTTCGACCAGCGCCACGCCAAGTTCACGCTCCTCTTGGCTCAGCACAGCATAGCTGGCCGCCAAGGGTGCAGCTACCATGCCTTCAACTTCAAGATGAGCGTTCTGCACCGCTTCGGTGAGATTGCGCACCGGCGCTCCATCAGCGAGCATCACATGCACATCCACACCAAGCCGCTCTGAATGAAGACCGCGAGGATTGGCCACGCCATGCGCGCCATCCAGCGTGTAATGCGCCGGCTGCGCATGCAGAACCATCCGTCCGTCTGGCTGGATTGTATCGCGCGCCGCAATCAGCAGATGTTCAACGTCTTCCTCTTCAATACGGCGGCCGCCAATATCAATCTCAACATTCGAAACGTCACTTTCCAAACCCGCGCCTGCGCAGGCAACCCACACGCTTTGCACGCTGGCACCGGCGTTTTTCTCGGCCCGTTCAACTGCATCGCGGATGGCATAGGTGGCCGCTGCCATATCGGTGACATAGCCGCGCTTCACCCCTTGGCTGGCGCGGTGGCCCGATCCCAGGACGATCAGATCGCCGTTTTCGGTCTCTCCCATAATCATGGCAGAGATGCGGAAGCTGCCGATATTGACGGCACCGAATACTTTGGAAAGACGCACCTTCCCCAAAACGGATGGATTTCTGGCGCTGGCCATTATTGCGCCCCTCCATTGGCGGCGAGCAATTGCGCGGACCGGCCCGGAACCCGCATATAAATCCGCGGCGGCGCGCGCATATCGAAGGTTGCGACCTTGCCGCCTATCAAACGGTTTTGCCCATCCATGCGGGCGAATTTGATCAGCGCTGTTGCCGCTTCATCGTCCCCTTCAGGCAAGGCAATGATCTGTTCCGTGTTGAACGACAAATTCCAGCGGCGATTGCCAACCCATTCCGCAGATTCGATCTGCGGGCGCAAGGCAGGCGCTGTCGCCAACAACCGATCCAGTTCGGCAACTTGCATGCTGGCACCCGGACCAGAGATCAGGAGCATCTCAGACACGCTTTCGCGCGAAACCGGCTCCAACTCGGTGCCTTCGGCATCGATCAGCACCAATCGATCGGGCTTTTGCAGCACAGCATGCGGTTCTCGTTCAACAATATCGATCGCCAATGTTTCTGGCAGCTGGACAGAAACGCGCGCATCCTTGATCCAAGGCAGTTCCAGCAGTTCATCACGAAGTGCCTCGATTTCCACTTGCGGCATAGGGCGGGATCGCTGCGCCAAAGCGCGGTTATAGACGTGCTGTTCGTCCATCCGATTGGTCCCGGTGACGCGCACATGGCGCACTTCAAATCCGGCGTCGGAGGCAAGATGCGATACCTGCGCCTGCGCCATGGCTGGCACCCCGGCAAGGCTGGCGACAAACCATGCCAGCGCCACAGCACCGCCAATGATCACCGCCAGAAAAATCCGGTGCAATTGCTCATCGGTGAATGGCAGCAAAGCCATTGCGCCATCGAACATGTTGGTCGTTTTGGCCTTGGCCCGCCGCGCAGTCTTGGCCCGATTGCTAGCCTTGGCTGCGCGTCTCACGCCTTTTCCGCCGCGTTTAATCTGCGCCATAAGCGCCTCCTTCATATTTCTCAGGAGCGTGCACCCGCAGTGCATCTCTCACAATCAGCTCAACCAGTTCGGCATATTCAATGCCCGATTGCTGCGCCTGCTCCGGAACCAGGCTGAGCGAAGTCATGCCTGGTTGTGTGTTGGTTTCGAGCACGAAGAGGCCTGCCTCCCCAGCTTCATCATCCCAGCGATAATCTGTGCGGCTCACACCATGACAGCCCAGTGTCCGATGCGCGGTGAGCGCATATTCCTGGCACAAGGCCGCGATCTCTTCGGGTATCTGAGCTGGGCAGACATGCGTGGTTTGCCCATCTGTGTATTTGTGATCGTAATCGTAGAACCCGCTCTCAATAATCAACTCGGTCACGCCAAGTGCGCGCGGGCCATTGGGCCCATCAATTACCGCTGTGGTCAGCTCACGCCCCTTGATAAAAGGTTCAGCCAACAGCTCTTCAAAATCCTGCCACGGACCGGCCACATCGCGCGCAATCGGATTGCCATAATTGCTTTCTTCGGTGACGATGGCGACCCCAACGGACGATCCTTCATTGACCGGCTTGAGCACAAACGGACGCGGCAATGGATCGCGTTCAAAAATCTCTTCGCGCGTTACAATTCGGCCGCCGGGAAATGGAATGCCATGTGGTTGCAGAGCCATCTTGGTCAGCTGTTTATCGATCGCGATCACTGACGTGGCGAGCCCTGAATGCGTATAGGGAATACCCATCAGATCGAGCATGCCCTGCACCGTGCCGTCTTCTCCCGGCACGCCATGCAAAGCGTTGAACACTACATCGGGAGCAGCGGAAGCAATTTGCGCCGCTACTGTGCGATCCATATCAATCCGAGTGACCCGGTGCCCCTTGCTTTCCAAAGCATCTGCAATTCCGCCACCGCTGGACAGCGAGACCTCGCGCTCATTCGCCCAGCCGCCCATCAGAACGGCAACATGGAGGGAAGTAGCGCTCATGGCCGCCCGATCCGCCGAATTTCCCATTCGAGCTGAATGCCGGAATTGGCCAAGACTTTTTCGCGAACCATCTCGCCGAGATTTTCGATTTCGGTGCTCGTCGCATTGCCCGTATTGATCAGGAAATTGGCGTGTTTCTCGCTCACTTGAGCACCGCCAAGTTTCATCCCGCGGCAGCCCGCCGCATCGACCAATTTCCAAGAGCTGTGTCCGGGCGGGTTCTTAAACGTAGATCCGCCCGTCATCGTGCCAAGCGGTTGTGATCCTTTGCGCTCGCTAGAAATGCGATCCATCTCGGCCTTGATCGTATCGGGATCGCCCGGCTTTCCTTCAAACCGCGCTGCGACAACGGTCGCACCTTCAGGCAGGGCAGAATGGCGATAGCGATATTGCAGATCAGTATTGGTCAGCGTGGCGAATTCGCCATTGGGCAAAACCACATCGCAATCGATCAAAACGTCGACCACTTCTGATCCATAGCACCCGCCATTCATGCGGGTGACGCCGCCGACTGAACCGGGAATGCCGGTTAAGAATGCAAGTCCATCGATTCCCGCCTTTCCGGCACGGCGCGAAACCATATTGGCAGGGGCCGCAGCCCCCGCCTGAACCGTGGTTGGTCCCGTTACTTCGACGTTTGCAAATTCCTTGCCCAGTTTGATCACAACACCGGGCACGCCGCCGTCGCGAATGATCATATTGGAACCAACGCCCAAGGGCATTATTGGCAATTGACCGTCCAAACGAACACAAAAGTCCTTGAGGTCTTCGACGTCCGCCGGTTCAAACAGCCAGTCTGCTATGCCGCCGCTTTTGAACCACACATATTTCGCCAAAGAAGCATTTTGTGTCAGCCGTCCGCGCACGTCTTTGGGCGGCATCACCGTGTCCGCTGATCCCGTGTTTCCGCTGCCTACCGCAGAGCTGTCGTTCATATCTTGCCTATCGCCGGGTTGTGTCATCATGATGCGCCCCGCTCTGATTCAATCGCAGGCGGGAGGCCAGCCGCCCATCGGGTGATATCCCCCGCGCCGAGGCACACAATGATATCTCCGGCCTGAATTTCCGCTGCCAATGCGCGCGCCAAATCATCTTTATCGGCGATCGTTTGGGCCGAACGGTGCCCACGTGATTTAAGTCCAGCCACCAATGCCGCTGCATCAACACCTTCGATCGGGTCTTCCCCAGCTTCGAAAACGGGCGTCACATAGACCAGATCGGCTTCGTTGAAGCAGGATTGAAATTCTTCCATTAGATCGCGCAATCGGGTGTAGCGATGCGGCTGTGCAATCGCGATCACGCGGCCTTCTCCGCCTGCCGCTGTGGATTCTCGTGCGGCCTCCAACACGGCCTGAATTTCAACCGGGTGATGGGCATAATCATCGATCACCGAGACTGATCCATCAACCATTTGGACCACGCCCACTTTGGTGAAGCGCCGGCGCACTCCGCCAAATTGGCCAAAACCATCGCGGATTACATCGTCTGCGCAGCCCATTTCGATCGCCACTGCAATCGCCGCCAAAGCGTTTTGAACATTGTGGCGACCTGGCATTGGCAAATCGACGCCTTCGATCCGCCGATCTTCCTCTCCACGCTGGCGAATAATCACATCAAAGCGATTGCCGCCTTCGTGGGGCTGGATATTGACCCCGCAAATATCCGCCTGAAGCGAGAACCCGTAAGTCACCACTTTGCGATCGCGGACCTGCCCGATCACCGCCTGTACTTCGGGGTGATCAATGCACAGCACCGCCGCGCCATAAAACGGCACGTTGTGAATAAACTCCACAAACGCCCGCTTCACGCCATCGAAATCACCATAATGATCGAGATGTTCGGGATCGATATTGGTTACGACCGCAATGGTTCCATCAAGCCGCAGAAAGCTGCCATCGCTCTCATCCGCTTCAACCACCATCCAATCGCTGTCACCCAGACGGGCGTTTGACCCATATTGTTCAATGATCCCGCCATTGATAACCGTTGGATCAACCTCCCCTTTGTCCAGCAATGCAGCGATCATGCTGGTCGTGGTGGTTTTGCCATGCGTGCCAGCAACCGCGACGGTTGATTTAAGCCGCATCAATTCGGCCAACATTTCTGCGCGGCGCACCACCGGAATCCGGTTTTCTAGCGCGGCGGCCACTTCAGGATTGGTCCGGCGCACTGCGGTTGAGATAACGACGACGCTCACGCCTTCGACATTCTCCCGCTCGTGCCCGATATGCACATGGATGCCGCGCGCACGCAGCCGCTCAACACTGACCCCTTCGGCCAGATCGCTGCCTTGTACCTGATAGCCAAGATTGTGCATCACTTCGGCGATGCCGGACATGCCGATGCCGCCAATCCCCACAAAATGGATTGTGCCAATATCGGTGGCGACACCCTTCATACTTGGCTGTCCCGGGTTGCGCCTTCTGCCGCTTTGTTGGATGCGGTCACACGGCCTTCGCCCTCGCCCACACGGATCACATCCATCATTTCGGCTCCGCCGAAACTTTCGAGCAAATCGGCCAAATCCTTAGCCGCATCCGGGCGTCCGCAATTCCATGCACCATGCGCCGCATTGGCCAGGCTGGATGGGTTCTGCGCCATCGCCATGATTTGCTTGGCCAATTCTTTGGGGGTGAAATTCTGTTGCCGGATCATACGGGCACCGCCTGTGGCAACAATTTCTCGCGTGTTCGCAGCTTGATGATCGTCGGTTGCAATCGGCAGCGGGATTAGAATTCCCGGACGACCAACTGCTGTCAATTCGGCAATAGTCGATGCGCCAGCACGGCCAATGAACAAATGGCAATCGACCAGCCGGTCTTCCATATCTTCAAAATAGGTGCCGAGCTCGGCCGGAATATCATGGGCTTTGTAGCGTTCGCGGACCGCATCCACATCTTCGCTGCGACATTGCTGAGTGACTTGCAAACGTTGCCGCAAAGCGGGTTGCAACATCGCCAGCCCATCGGGCACCACTTCGGACAAGATGCTGGCGCCCTGACTGCCGCCAGTTACCAACACACGGAGCAAGCCTTCCTCTGTAAAAGGCGGAAAGTCCAACTTGCGCAATTCCAACACGTCAGCTCGTACAGGGTTGCCCACAAGATGTACTTTGTTAACAAAAGTGTCCTTCAGCCGCTCCACATCGGGATAGCTGGTGGCAATCGCATCGACCCGTCGCGCCAGCAATCGGTTAACCCGGCCCAACACAGCATTTTGTTCATGCACGATGCTGGGTATCTTGGCTTTGGTTGATGCCAGCAGCGCGGGAAGCGCAGGGTAACCGCCAAATCCGATAACCGCGCTTGGTTCAAATGCTTCAAACAATCGGGTCGCCATATTGCGACCTTCCATCACCGCGCGAACTCCGCTGACCCAACGCAGAGGGTTCTTGCCAAACCTGCCTGCGGGAAGGACATGGGCGGGAAGAAAATCGGGTTTGCCCGGAATTTTTGCGCCGCGCTCATCGGTGATCAAGGCTACGTGGTGGCCGCGTTGATCGAGCTCTGACGCGAGTGCAAAAGCCGGAATAAGATGTCCGCCTGTTCCGCCTGCTGCGAGCACAAAATGGCGGCTAGCGCCGGTGGGAGTGTCTCCGCTCATTCGCGGTCCTCCTTGCGTTCAAAAAAGTCTTTTAACCCCGGCGTTTCGCGCTGAAGAAACGGATTGCGCCGCGTGATTGCGAGCAGCAACCCGATGGTGAAACATACCGCCAAAGTGGAAGAGCCGCCATAGCTCACCAATGGCAAGGTCATCCCTTTTGAAGGGAAGAGCTGCAGATTGACCATAATATTGATGAAAGCCTGACCGCCGATTTGCGTCACCAATCCAGCCCCGGCGAGCAATGCGAACAGATTGTCTTCATCCACCAAACGCAGCATCACCCGCGCAACAATCGCGAGGTAAAGCAAAACAATTAGGCCGCAGAGCAGCAAACCATATTCCTCACCTATTACCGAGAAGATATAGTCGGTGTGCGCCTCGGGTAAGTTCATTTTGCGAATGCCAAGCCACAACCCGCTGCCGGTCCACCCTCCAGCCAGCAGCGTGCGCTGGGCAAGGTCAACCTGGTCGAAGGCCGTGCCTCCACCCAAAAAATCATCGATCCGGTGGCGAGCATTGTCATAAAGGAAATAGGTTGCCGTCAGCCCCGCAACGCCGGCCGCGACGAGCGCGCTGATCCGTTGAATCGAAACCCCTGAAAGCAGCACCAGAACGAACCACACGCCGGCAAACAGGATTGTCGCGCCCAGATTTGGTTGAAGCATCAACAGGCCAGCGATAATCGCCATAATTACGGTGACGAAGGTCAAAATCGGCAAATTGGGATCGCGCAATCGCCAGCTCAAAATCCAGGCCAAAGCAATCGCAAAGCCAGGTTTCAAAAATTCACTGGGTTGCAGCGACATGCCAAATTCCAGCCACCGCCGCGCGCCATTTTTTTCCGCCCCGATCAACGGAACCAGAAACAGCAATGCCAGCATTCCGGCGAATAACAATATGCCCATTCTGCGGGCATTGTCGCGGCTGGCAAAGGACACGCTAATCATCAGCCCAACACCAAGAATTTGCCAGATGATGTGCTGTTTCAGGAACAGAAAATCATCCAATCGCACCTCAGCGCTCGACAATTGATCCGCGCTGGCGGGAGATGCCGCCGCAACCGCAGCTGTGCCGATCAGCATCAAAAGCAGGACCAGTCCAAGCAAAACCTTATCCACTTCTCGCCACCAGATGCGCAGATCATTGATCCAGCTATGGTGGGTCGGAGTGCTATTTTGAAACGAAGGCGTTTCCTGCGCAGGTGCAAATGTTCCGCCCGTGCTCATGCCGCTTCTCCCAAGGCCTGCACAAGATCGCGGAATTGCTGGCCGCGGTCCTCAAAGTCTTTAAATTGGTCAAAGCTTGCCGCGGCGGGAGAGAACAAGACAACATCGCCCGCCTGCGCATCGCGGTGTGCCTGCGCGAAGGCCTTGCTCAGTGTTTCGCAGAAGTGCGCGGGCGCGGAAGGCTCGATGGCTTTTGCAAACATCTCGCCATCGCGGCCAATCGTGTAGGCCGCCGCAACGTGATCCATCAGGTCTGCGAGTTTTCCCAGCCCTTGTTCCTTAGCCATGCCTCCGACGATCCAGCGCACGCGCGGGTCAGGATCGGGGACGTAGGCCGCGATTGCCGGTGCGGTGGAGTCCGCATTGGTCGCCTTGCTGTCGTTGATGAAGGTTACGTCGGCGATCTCAGCAATGCGTTCCATGCGGTGCGGCAGGCCTGGGAAGGTACGAAGGCCTTCGCGAATTTGATTTGCCGTCAACTCAAGGACAAAACCCGTCGCCAGCGCAGCTTCGACGTTTTCAAGGTTGTGTGGGCCCTTGAGAGCAGGCCAGCGACTTTGCTCATCGGGAGTAACGGCGTTGGGAACGTCTCGGCTCTGGAAGAAAATATCATCCGAAACCTCCAGATACTTTCCGTTCGCTCGTAAGCCAGCCTTTTGCCCGAAGAACCAATCTTCGGCTCTCGCCACTGCACAGCTATCACCAGACTGCATCTCAAAGAGCCGTGCTTTGCTCGCCGCATACTTCTCAAAATCACCGTCATAACGATCCAGATGATCCGGCGTGATATTGAGCAGCACCGCGACATCGCAGTCCAAGCTAAACGTCAGGTCAATCTGATAGCTCGACAGCTCTAGCACATAAACGCCGCCTTCTGGCAGAGGCTCCTGCGCCATAATCGGCTCGCCAATATTACCGCCCATCAGCGAGGGAACGCCAGCGGTCTGCAAAATGTGATGTACAAGCGCGGTCGTGGTCGACTTGCCATTCGTTCCAGTGATGCCAACCACCTTGTGCGGCGGCAGCTCAGAGCGGGCCTGCGCAAACAGTTCAATATCGCCAATCACGGGCACATCGAACTTCGCCGCGTAGGGCGCGATTGGATGCGTGTTGAGCGGAACGCCGGGTGACACCACCACGCTCGCAAATCCGGTTAGATCAGCCTCTAAGGGATTAGCCAGCTCGCAGCGCCCAGAAAACGGCGTGCGCGCCTCTTCGCGATCATCCCATGCCGTTACTTCAGCCCCGCTTGCAAGCAATGCCTCGACCGTAGCCGCGCCGGACCGCGCCAGACCGAGCACGGCATAGCGTTTTCCAGAAAAGGCAGCGGAGGTGATCACTTTGGCTTCGTTTTCCTTATCGCAGTTTGAGAGTGGCCAAGCCCATCAGAGCGAGCACGATCGAGATAATCCAAAACCGGATCACGACTTTGCTTTCGCTCCAACCGAGCTGTTCGAAATGGTGATGGATCGGCGCCATGCGGAACACGCGTTTCCCGGTCCGCTTGAACCAAAACACTTGGATGATGACACTCGCGGTTTCGACCACGAACAAGCCGCCAACGATCAGCAGGACAATTTCGTGATGGCTAGCCACGGCCACTGCGCCAAGCGCGCCGCCCAACGCCAAACTGCCTGTATCGCCCATAAACACTGCAGCTGGCGGCGCATTGAACCACAAGAACGCCAGGCCCGCGCCCATGATTGCTGCACAGAAGATCGCAAGTTCGCCGGCACCCTCAACATAGGGAATACCAAGATATTCAGAATAATCGGTGCGCCCGACGAGATAGGCGATCAAGGCAAACGTCGCGGCCGCTATAATCACGGGCATGATCGCCAGCCCATCCAGCCCATCGGTCAAATTCACAGCATTGCCAAATCCAACGATTACGGTCGCAGCAAATAGATAATAGAAGGGACCAAGCGGGATTGAGACGCCAGAGAAGAAAGGGACATAGAGATCGGTATTGATCTGGCTTACAATGATATACGCCGCAGCGCCTGCCACGGCGAATTCCAAAGCCAGCCGCACCTTTGCAGAGACACCGCGATGGCTGGCTTTTGAAACCTTGTCATAATCATCGAGGAAGCCGATCGCACCAAAACCGATCGTCACTGCCAAACACGCCCATACTAACGGGTTTCGCGGGTCCATCCAAATAAGCAGCGAGGCTGACAGCGCGACCAAGATCATCAACCCGCCCATCGTTGGCGTGCCGCGTTTGGCCAAATGTGTTTGCGGGCCATCTTCGCGAATAGGCTGCCCTTTGCCCTGCCTGACACGCAGAATGTTGATAAAGCGCGGGCCGATCACCATCCCGACAACCAGCGCCGTGATCAGCGTCGCACCAGCCCGAAAGGTCTGATAGCGAACGAGATTGAAGATGCCTTCAAAGCTCAACCATTCGGCGAGTAAATAGAGCATTTAGCTGTCCCGAGCTCCTTCGTCTTGTGACGGCTGAGTAAAATGTGAAACCACGGCGCCAAGGCCGATTGAATTTGAGCCTTTGATCAAAATCGCATCACCGCCCGAAACACCGAAATCGTTGAGTGCAGCGATTGCTTCTTCCGGGCCTTTGCAATGCTCAAAACTGATTGGCCCTTGCTGGCCTGTGCTCGCAAGCTTTGACAGCTCACGCGCCAAACCGGCCATTTCATCGCCAACAAGAATTGCGTGATCGACCGATGCGCTGCTTAGCGGTTCGGCAAGTTGACGATGGAACCGTGCGGCAAAATCTCCCAGCTCCATCATGCTGCCCAGAATCGCAATCCGCCGTGTTGCCGGCGTTTGCCCAAGTTGGCGCAATGTCGCCCGCATCGAAGCGGGATTGGCGTTGTAGCTTTCATCCACGAACAGCGCTTTGCCGCCACCGGAAACTTCAACGTTGATACGTTCACCGCGCCCTTTAAGCCCGCCCATTTCAGCCAAAGCCAGCCCCGCAGAACCAAGATCACCGCCTGCCGCATGGATAGCGGCCATCACGCCCAGCGAATTGGCGATCCAATGCTCTCCCGGCTCGGCAATTGTATAGCAAAGACGGGTCTCGCCGAGATCGGCAGTTACAAGCGACCCGCCGCTGCTCAATGAAATCGCGTCGAGCAGCCGCACGTCTGCGGTTTCTGATTTGCCGAATGTGATCACTTTTACGCCAATAATTTTGGCATGTTCGATCAATCGATCGCAAAATTCACTGTCGGCAGGAATAATTGCTGTGCCGCCCTCGACCAAGCCTGAGAAAATAGCGGCTTTCTCATCCGCAATCGCCTCCAGGCTGCCAAGATTTTCAATATGCGCTGGGGCAATTGTGGTGATCAGAGCAATATGTGGCCGCACATGCTCAGCCAGCGGCGCAATTTCGCCAGTATGATTCATGCCCATCTCGAACACGCCAAACCGGCTGCGCGCAGGCAATCTTGCCAAGCTTAATGGCACGCCCACGTGATTGTTATAACTTCGAACGCTGCGATGCGCCCCACCCCGGCTGGAACGGTCCAACCCGGCGAAAATCGCCTCCTTCACACCTGTTTTCCCGACTGAGCCAGTGACGCCAATACGGACCGCTTTCGAGCGATCACGAGCTGCATCCGCAAGCCCGTGCAGGGCAAGAGTGGTGTCTTTGACGAGGATGTGAGGATAATCGACCGGTCGATCAGTGATTGCCGCCACCGCGCCATTGGCAAAGGCTTGCGGCAGGAAACGATGGCCATCCATCGCCTCTCCCTTAAGCGCAATAAACAGATCGCCAGGCCGGACATCGCGCGAATCCATTTCGACGCCAGAGGCCTGGAAATGATGCGTCGATGTGCCGCCAGTTGCGATTTCAATATCGCGCGAATACCACAGCGAAATCGGCAGCCGATCACGCGGATCAACTGGCCAGCTCCTGAGAGCGCCATCCACCATAGCGCGTGCGTTCATCCTCTCGCTCCTGCTTCTTGTCCGGCGGCGCATTCACGCGCAACCGCTACATCATCGAACGGCAGAATCCGCATATTCTCTGCAGACCCAATAATTTGTCCTTGCTCGTGACCTTTGCCCGCGATCAATACAATATCGTGGGCACCGGCGAGCGAAATCGCTTCGCCGATTGCCTCGCGGCGATCACCAATTTCGCGCGCGCTTGCCGCTGCCCCGCGCATAATGTCTGCGCGAATAGCGGCGGGACTTTCACCGCGCGGATTATCATCTGTCACAATCACAATATCGGATTGACGGGATGCTGCTTCGCCCATTGGCCCGCGCTTGCCCTGATCCCGGTCACCGCCAGCCCCGAAAACGGTAAATAATCGGCCGCCATTGCCCCTTGATAGATGCGGGATCAACGCCGCAATTGCCGCCTCCAACGCATCGGGTGTGTGAGCATAATCGACATAGACGGGCGCACCCGCCGGGGTGATAACCGCCCGTTCCAACCTGCCGCGTACTGGCTGAAGGCGCTCCAATGCATCGAGTGCTTGGCCAGCATCACTGCCGGTTGCGATCGCCAATCCTGCCGCGACAAGCGCATTCGCCGCCTGATAAGCGCCGATCAAAGGCAGGTTGACCGTGCGCGCCTTTCCATCATGTTCAATCTCAAGCGTTTGTCCCAATTGAGTAGCCTTGTGGGCGGCAAGGCGCAGAAAATCGCCCCGCTCGCCCACGGTGAGCACGCGCAAATTTGAGGACTTAGCGTGCTCGATGGCGCGGCGGGTCCACTCGCAATTTTGCCCGCCGTCCCATATGATCGCGATTGCTTCTGGATCGAGAACCTCATCAAACAGCCGCATTTTTGCCGCGAAATACTCATCCATATCAGCATGATAATCGAGGTGGTCGCGGCTGAAATTTGTAAAGGCTGCAGCCGAAACAGTTAGGCCCTCATTGCGAAACTGAGACAATCCGTGGCTTGATGCTTCATAGGCAACATGGGTCACCCCTTCGCGCGCCAGACCGCTCATATTAGAAAGAAAAGTGACGATGTCAGGCGTCGTAAGTCCCGTTGAAACACTTTGATCAGGTGTTGTGACACCCAAGGTACCGATTGAGGCTGCCCGTTCACCGGTCATGCGCCATATCTGCCGAGTCATTTCAACGGTCGATGTCTTGCCATTGGTTCCTGTGACCGCAACGATATTGGCGGGAACTGGTGAAAAGAACTGCGCCGCCAAATGCGCGAAGGCTCTGCGGGGCTCATCGCTGGCGATATGGATCGCGCCTTCAACGGTGACGCCAGGGCGCGTCACAACCGCAACAGCTCCAGCTTCAATCGCATCCGAGACTACATCTTCAGCATTGAATTCCAAACCGCGAAAGGCGCCAAATACTGTGCCGGGAGCTACCTTGCGATGATCAATCGCAAACCCAGTTACATTGATATTGTCGCAATCAGCGCATTCTAGTCCAGCGCGCGATGCAAGCGCCGCAAGGTTCATTTGCGACCCTCCACCAAAAACCTCAAATCGCTGATATCGACATCGCGCGTGGTATCCGGCCTGATACCCAACATTGGGCCAATGCGCGGGACCAAGCGGCCAACCACTGGTGCAGCGTTAAATGCAGCGGTCCGCTGATATGAACTCGCCAACGTTCCGCGCGGCTCGTCGATCACCGCAACGACAACATAACGCGGACGATCAAGCGGAAATGCCGCTGCAAAAGAGGCAATCAAGGATGTTTCGCGATATCTGCCACCAACCGCTTTTTCTGCCGATCCAGTTTTGCCGCCGACACGGTACCCCGCAGCATTTGCACTGCGGCCAGTGCCATAGATCGAAATCATGCGGAGCAATTGGCGCATGCGAGATGATGTCGATGCCTTAAACACTCTGCGGCCGCGCGGAGCACTGCCCGGCTCAACTTTGCGCAAGGTAGCCGGGCGCCAAATCCCGCCATTGACCATCGCCGCATAAGCGGATGCGAGATGCAGCGGGGTAACAGCAATACCATGACCATAGCTGACCGTCATATTGGTAAGGCGAGTCCAGTCATCACCGGGCCAAATCGGATGCCCTCGGGCTGGTAGTTCAATATAGGGGCGCTCATCCATGCCAAGATCGATCATGGTCTCGCGCAGGCGCTCCGCGCCCAATTCGTCGGCAACACGCGCTGTCACAGTGTTTGACGAATAGACCAAAGCTTGGGGCACATTCAAAGTCGCGCCTTTAGGCTGCAGGTCGCTGATCGTGCTGCTGCCCATCGTGATCGGCCTGGCGTTCCAAGACTTGCCAAAATCGCGCACGACGCCCGCATCGATGGCGGCGGCAATGCTAATTGGCTTGAATGTCGAACCCAGCTCGTAAACCTGATTGGTCACGCGGTTCATCATGTTGGCCTGGCCGTCTTCATCAATCCGGTTCGGATCGAATTCTGGCAGCGATGCAAGCGCTAGGATTTCTCCGCTATCAACATCAAGTACAATACCGGCTGCACCTTCGGCGTTAACCGCCAGCATTCCGCTGCGCAGTTCATCCTCCAATGCGCCCTGAACACGCATATCGATCGATAGCGGCACCGGCTCTGCACGTGTATTTGGGTCACTTAAATGCTCATCAAGCACCGCTTCCATACCCACTCTGCCCCGCTCATCAGCGGCAACATAACCCAGCACGTGCGCCGCCAATGATCCTTGCGGGTAATGGCGGTCAGTCTCTCTTGGAATTTGCAACGCCACTTCGCCAAGCGACTGAACCATGTTGGCATCTTCAGGCAGAACGCGGCGGCGCAAATAGCCCGCCCGGCCCGAATTGAGCCGCTCAACGGTTTCTGTGATATCTATCGAAGGAAAAATCGCGGCCAAATCCGCGGCCACTTCTTCTGCCGAACGTACAAGCGGATCACCGCCATCACCCATCGCATCGGGAGAATACCACAGAGCATAAGCCGGGAAAGCGCGCGCAAGCGGCAATCCATTGCGATCGGTAATTTCCCCGCGCGGCGGCAACAATTGTTCGGCTAGACTGGTGCGAGAAGGAGCGTGACCTGCAAAACCGAGATAGATAATCCGTGTAATCGCAGCGGCAGCAACCAACGAGAAGATCAAAGTGATCCAAAGCACACGCCAACGCGCCGTCAACAGCGAGCGGTAGCGCAGATTGACAAGTTTGATGCGGCCTGCGGGTATGGCCGGGCGGGCCGCGAAAGCCGTCATTCAGTGTCCTCTACGGATGAAACGGGCTCTGAAAATGCGGATTGCGATGGCGATGTGCGCGCTTGCGCCGTGCGGATCGGAGAGGCTTCGATCAAAAATTCTCCGAAAGCATCGGCGAAAGTAGTGATCATCTCATCTTCAACATTCGCAGACGCTAGCGTGACAGGTTGACCTGAAACGGGTGAAACCATCTCGCGTTCGGGCATCGGCTCTGCACCGTCCGCCACTTCGGCGCGTGCAATCCGAATGGGGTTGGGCGCGTTCAATGCTGGTGGTGAGCCGAGGCTCGCCAACTGACGTTCGCTTTCAAAATATTGATCTGCTCGCGGAGCGACATATCCAAATTCAACGACATTCCAATCCGCAAGCTGGCGCTGGCTAGCGCGCGCCTGAAATTCGGTTTCAAGCACCAGTGTTTCGCGTTCGAGCGCAACGATTTCGCGCTCTGCAAGTAACACTTCGCTTTTCACAGCATGCACGCGAAAACTCAGAATAAGAAACAAACCGATGCATGCGATTAAAACCGCAACCCAGCCGATCTGACGCAATCGAGACCCCGAGATAATCATGCCGCGTCCTTTCTCGGCTCTGCTGTGGTGCGCACTGCATGACGCAAGATCGAGGAACGAGCGCGCGGATTGCGCGAGATTTCATCTTGCGAAGGGCGAATGGCCTTTGAAACCCGTTCAAACACTGGCTCAGGTCCGGGGAGTTCACCCGGCAAATGTCGTGATACAGCTCTGCCACCACCGGAGGCTTCGCGAAGGAAACGTTTGACCACGCGATCTTCAAGACTGTGAAAGCTCACCACCGCGAGCTTCCCGCCGGCACGCAAAATTTGCTCAGCCGCGCTCAAACCTCGGCGCAACTCGCCCAATTCATCGTTCACATGAATGCGAACCGCCTGGAATGAGCGCGTTGCAGGGTCTTTCTTATCATGCGGTTTGTGGCCCAGCGCCCTGCGCACAATGCGCGCAAATTCACCGGTCGTCTCAAGCGGACGTGCCGCCACAATTGCCCGCGCAACACGGCGAGACTGGCGTTCCTCGCCATACTCGTAAAGCACATCCGCAATTTCATGCTCTGCGGCAGCATTGAGGAAATCCGCGGCACTCTCACCTGATTGGCTCATCCGCATATCGAGCGGGCCATCCAGCGAGAATGCAAAGCCACGTTGGCCTTGATCCAATTGCATCGACGAAACGCCAATATCCATCGCCACGCCATCACAGCGCGCAATTCCAGCTTCGGTCAGCGCGTTGAACATTTCAGAAAAACGCCGCGGATGAAGCACTAAGCGCGGAGGGGTGCTTCGCGCTTCGCTCCATCCACGGCCGAAGTTGATCGCGTCAGGATCGCGATCGAATGCGTGAACTGTTGCACCGCGATCAAGCAGCGCACGGGTGTATCCGCCGGCACCGAAGGTCGCATCGATAATAATGTCGCCGGGCTGCGGATCGAGCACAGCGATAACTTCATCAAGAAGGACGGGAACATGCGGAGCGGTCAAGGTCGTCATTTCTTGCGACCCTTCGCTGATGCTTCTGCGACCAGGTTGGCGCAGGCCACCTGCGCGCTTTCCCATTGATCATCCATTTGTGAAAGTTGATCGGGATTCCAGATCGTGAAGAATCGCCCGCCGCCGTGAAAATAGAGGCCATCATCGACCTGCCCCAAAGAACGCAGGTGTTCGGGCATTACGAACCGGCCGCTATCGTCGAAAGGGATCTCTACAAAACCAAACAATTGCATTGCGCGCAGATCGCGATCGAAATCCCGTTCGCGCTGGGTGGCGCGCTCTTCTTCGCGGTCAAGCTGCAATTCGAGTTCATCTTTGCGGGATAAGCCAAAACCCGTCAGGCAATTCCAGCGATCATGCTTTGAAATGCAAAGAATGCGTCCGGCAGAGGACTCTTTGACCGCTTTACGGAACAAGGGCGGAAGCACAAAGCGACCCTTATCGCCAGCAGGCGAATAAGCTTGACCACTATAACCTCCGAACGACACGCGTCCTTCTCCCCTCTACATCCCGAGCCATCCAACCACTTTGGCTTGGACAGCAGCAAACACGCCTCCTCCCTCGCCGAAAGCGCTCGAACGCTAACAGCGCGCAAATCGGAATCGACCGCGCATCTCAAACCGGCATGTTTGATGGAATACGGTATTATCGTGGGATCACTCGGGATGGAAGGGGTTTTTACGGGATTTCGCGGGAAAAGACGGTAAACATCTGATTTTACTGTATATATTATCCTGTAATTTTCACCATATGCTGATCTAGAAGCCTAAGAACCGCCCCCAAAACGCTGATTTTGTGCAGAAATGCCTCATTTCGAGTCGATTGAAGCGGTCCATCCCGCAAAATCCCCAAAGCAGCATTTCCAAAGCCGGGATCAAGGGAAGGCAAATCGCATAAATTGCAAAAGAGTAGCCAGTTCAGGACTGCCATTTTGCTCCGCCGACCCTTCATCTTCAAATATCTTGGCATCGGCCAAGATGATCGCGGCGCCCGCTCCAATTTGGCAATGCGCCAGTGTTCCGTTGCCGGACAGGTCGCATGTTTGCGCCTGATCAAGCTGACGTATCTCCCCTGCCAATGCAATTTCGATGCTCAACTCCCCAATCTTAGCCTGCCTTTGCGGCGCTTGCAATTCGTCAAACACCACTTCCAAACCCCAATGCGCAACCAATGGCGGGATCAGGGCCGCATCAACGGGTCGACGCGGGTCGCCAAGTGCGAGCTCATAATCACCGGTCAAGGCCGGATCGAGCACCAGCAACAATCGCCCGCCAGCCCTGACCCATTGATCGAGCGCCGCATTGTCTGAAGGCGAAAGCCCGCGCGGCTGGATCACCGCAAGTTGATCAAGCTGGGCAAGGGGATCAAATTCGGACTCGTCCGCTGTTAATCCCGGAATAGGCGTTAAAGTATCCAGCAGGACAAGATCGAAATCTTGTTCAAGCATTGCCCGCTGCCATGGAACCTCCCCGGTCCCCTGGGCAAATTCGGCAAAATCTGCGCCAAGCGGCCAATATAGCGGCAGGCTCGTCATCAACCCAAGATCCGTGCGCTCAACCTCACCTAAATAATTCTGATCGTCAGAATTTGAGCGGTGAGACATCAGCCATACGGCAAGCCCGCCGATCGCCAGAAATGCGATTGCCGCCAGCGCGAGGTTACGTGCCTTCGTTTTCATCCTGAACTACAGCTGGTTGATCGCCAATTTCGCGTGTCCCCTGCTCGGGCACAATCGCCGCTTCTTGTGTGGGCACAGGATCAGGTTCCGCCGGCAAATCTGGCACAACACCGGCATCTGCAAGAGGATCGTTTTGCGGCAATGCAACAGTTGGCTCGGTCGTCGGCGCGGCTTGAGGAACGGTTGTCCCTTCGCTCACCAAAACGCGGTTTTGGATAACACTTGCCAATCCGACGAGCAGGACCATCGCCCCCAATCCGGAAACACCGACCTGCAATCTTTGCATCGCTTCAGAGCGAGTGCCGCCCAATGGCGCGCCTTCAAGCTCACCAGCGGCATTTCCCTCGGTGCCGCCGACGCGATCATTGCTGGTGCCGAAAAGCCTGCGATACGCCATCAATGCCCCTTATCAGTCACTGCTAAGCCAGTCGAACACAGACAATTGCTTGGACGCCAACCATTCCGCATTGTACAAGGTCGAAAGATAACGAAATCCAGTATCGCACAAAATCGTTGCCACCTGCGGATTGCTGCGCCCTTGCGCGATCAGATGCTTGCCCAGCTCAATCGCACCAGCAACATTGATCCCCGATGAAAGACCGAGGCACAGCCCCTCTTCACGCAGCAAACGAGTTACCCAGTGCAGGCCTTCTTCGTCAGAAATGCGAAACTGTGTATCAATCGGCGCACCTTCAAGATTGGCTGTAATGCGGCCTTGGCCGATACCTTCGGCAACAGAGGAACCTTCGCCCTTCAATTCTCCATTGGCATAGTAATTGAACAGCGCCGCTCCGTGCGGATCGGTCAATGCGATGCAGATGTCTTCGCTTTTTTCTTTCAGGCCCATGCCAACACCGGCAATCGTGCCCCCAGTGCCGGCTGCGCAGGTGAAGCCATCGATCTTGCCGCCCATCTGTTCCCACAACTCTTGCGCGGTGCCTTCAATATGGGCGCGGCGATTGGCGATATTGTCAAACTGGCCCGCCCAGATCGCGCCATCAGTTTCCTCTGCCATCCGGCGCGATGTATGCTGAAAATGTGCAGGGTCAGCATATTTGGTTGGCGGAACCAACACCAGCTCAGCGCCCAAAGCGCGGAGTGTGTCCATTTTTTCTTGGGATTGGTTATCGGGCATCACGATGATGGTTTTGTAACCCAGCGCATTCGCCACCAGAGCGATTCCAATACCCGTATTGCCGGCTGTTCCTTCGATAACAGTGCCACCGGGTTTTAGTTCGCCGCGCGCTTCCGCATCACGGATCATAAACAAGGCCGCACGGTCTTTTACCGACGAGCCAGGATTGGCAAATTCGCACTTGCCCCAAATGTCACAGCCGGCCGCCTCGCTAGGGCCAGCCAAGCGAACCAGCGGCGTATTGCCAATCAGTTTGAGTGTGTCGCCAACAGGCTGAGTGATATTCATGCACGCTGATCTATAAGCTCACAGCGCGTCTCGCAATGAAGATTAGTCTTCCTCTGCGATAGTCACCTTAAGCCCATCAAGCTCAGCCGTGAATGGAATTTGGCATGACAGACGCGAAGATTCACCGCGATGCTCTGAACTTTCGAGCAGATCATCTTCGTCTTCGCTCATCGCTGGTAGCTTCGCCGCAGATGCTGGATCGATTTGAACGTGGCAGGTCGCGCACGAACAACAACCGCCGCACAGCGCCAGCAATTCATCAAATCCGTTGTCACGAATGGCTTCCATCACAGTCAGGCCATCCTCAACATCGATCTCACTCGTTTCGCCTTCACGATTGGTGACGATCAGTTTCGGCATTGTTTCATCTATCCTTTTGGTGCCCCGCCCACATTGGGATGCGGATGATGGGCTCTATCGAGTTGTGCCGCGCGCTGCTACGGCCTGATTTCATCTTTGGCAAGCTATGGGAAGTGCCAGTGCGAGACAAACAATGGGGTTGAGCGCTTCAGCTATCAAGGCCGGACTTGATGCCGTGGCGGCCAAGGATAGCAATCTTGCCAAGGAATTGGATCGGATTGGATACCCAGAGCCGCGCCTGCGTGATCGCGGATATATGACGATGCTTCGCACGATTGTTGGCCAGCAAGTCTCGGTCGCTGCGGCAACTTCAATGTGGAGCAAACTTGAGGCTGAACTGGGCGAGGCATTCACACCGAATTGCTTGTTAGAGCGCGATTTCGACACATTGCGAGCGTGCGGGTTATCACGCCAAAAACAGGGATATGCGCGATCATTGTGCGAATTGGTTTTGGCAGGTGAAGTGAATTTTGATGATCTGCCTGCCGATGATGAAGAGGCGATCGCTGACCTTATTAAGGTCAAGGGGATCGGGCGTTGGTCAGCAGAGATCTATCTGCTGTTCGCAGAAGGGCGTGCTGACATATGGCCTGCCGGCGATCTGGCAGTACAGGAAGGGGTCAAGCGATTGCTCGATTTGAAAGAGCGCCCGAAGGAAAAGGCCGCTCGGGAATTGGGTGAACAATGGCGCCCACATCGGGGCGCAATGGCGATTTTCACCTGGCATTTCTACGCAAATCCAGCTCTGTAGATATCAACCACATGATCTGAAACGCGGACTTGCGGACAGGATTGATGCGTGTATTAGTACAGTAATACACGATTGGAAGCCGGAAGGCTATCTGTCATGCCGCTATGTTCGTTGTCCACTCGCCTGATCGCTGCGGCGCTCGCAATATCTACATTGGCGGCACCATCCATATTATTTGCTGACCACCATCAAAACTCTGGAACTGAAATGACCAACCCCGCCGAAACTGCCCCGATCATTCCGCGCGAAGCTTTGTTTGGAAATCCAACCAAAGCGCAAGGCAGCATCAGTTCAGATGGCAAATGGCTCAGCTGGTTGGCTCCGCATAATGGCGTGCTCAATATCTGGCTCGCCCCGCGAGACAATCCTGACGCGGCAAAGCTGATGACGAATTCCACGGACCGACCCATTCGTTCTCATTTCTGGTCACCGGACGCTAAGAGCTTGCTCTACATTCAAGACAAAGGTGGCGACGAAAATTTCCTTCTTTACAGCATCGACCTTTCGAGCGGCGAAGAGCGCACCCTAACCCCGTTTGAAAATACGCGCGTAAATGTGATCGGTGGCTCTGAGAGCATCCGGGACAAAATTCTGGTTGGGCTGAACAATCGCGACCCACAATTCCACGACGTGCATCTACTCGATCTCAACACTGGGGAATTGTCGCTGGTGCTAGAAAACAACGGTTATGCCGGTTTTATGGCGGATGATACGCTGACCCTGCGTATGGCGTACCGGCAAAATGAAGATGGCGGCGACGACTATTTTCGCATCTCAGAAAACGTGATCGAAGAAGCGCCATTTGAAGTAACCGCGATGGAAGATTCGCTAACCACAAATCCCGCTGGTTTCACGACCGATGGATCGATCCTGTATTGGTTAGACAGTCGCGGTCGCAACACAGCTGCATTGTATGCGCAAGACGTGGCAAGCGGAGAACGCACATTGATCGCCGAGGATGATAAGGCCGATCTCAGCGGCACAATTCGCGATCCCAAGACCGGCGTGATCGAAGCGTATTCGGTCAATTATTTGACGAATGAATGGACTGTCCTTGAGGCGGAATTGGAAGCATCCTTCAACTGGCTAGACGAGCGGCTCAATGGAGATTTCGGCATTTCTAGCCGGACAGACGATGATGCGACCTGGATCGTTTGGAATGATCCGCTGACGGCGCCAATATCGACATATATTTATGAGCGGGACGCACAAACACTCACACCATTTTATGTCACACGGCCCGAGTTGGACGGAATGCCGTTGCAGCCGATGCAAACCATCGAGATTGCAAGCCGAGACGGGTTGACCCTGCCATCCTATCTTACGCTGCCGGTGGGCAGTGACAGCAATGGCAATGGCCGACCTGATCAGCCGGTCCCGATGGTCCTGCTGGTCCATGGCGGCCCATGGGCGCGCAATGGTTACGGCTTCAATTCTGCGCACCAAATGTTGGCCAATCGCGGCTATGCCGTGCTCAGCACAAATTTCCGCGGCTCAACCGGGTTCGGCAAAGATTTCCTCAATGCTGCCAACAAGCAATGGGGCCTAAGCATGCATGATGATCTGATTGACGCGACCGACTGGGCGATTGCTGAAGGGATCGCCCAGCCCGATAAAGTGGCGATCATGGGCGGTTCCTATGGCGGTTATGCGACCTTGGCGGGATTGGCATTCACACCAGAAAAATTCGCATGCGGTGTCGATATTGTTGGTCCATCCAATCTGGAGACATTGCTGGCGACCATACCGCCTTATTGGACACCAATGGTCCGAGTGTTCCATGAACGGATGGGCGATCCTAGCACCGAAGAAGGCCTGGCATTGCTGCGTGCAGCAAGCCCGCTTTACAAGGCCGATCAAATCACCAAGCCGCTGCTGATCGCGCAAGGCGCAAATGATCCGCGCGTAAAGCAAGACGAAAGCGATCAAATTGTCTCAGCCATGATGGAGGCCGGCATTCCCGTCACCTATGTCCTCTATCCTGACGAAGGGCACGGATTTGCCAAGCCGAGCAACAACATAGCATTCTATGGCATTGCGGAGAACTTCCTTGCTGAATGCCTTGGCGGCCGCGCCGAGCCATTGGGAAATGTGCTCGAGCCATCAACCGCGCAAATCGTTCAAGGGGCAGAGCATGTGCACGGGCTTGAGGCTGCCATAAGCGAATAATATCAGGGTACATTCCAGCCGAATTCAGCTGACATGAATGTCAATAGCTGACAAAAGCGCGGCGCGCGTTTAAAGCTCGCGCGGCTTTGTTTTGGGAGAGAGAACAAGTGAGCGAACAATCAAGCGACAATCGTCGTTCCATTTTTATCACCGGCGGTGCGTCGGGCATTGGCAGGGCCATTGCGCGCTATTTTGGCGAGCGCGGCTGGTTCGTAGGGATTGCCGACGTCAACGTTCAAGGCATGGAAGACACGCTTGGCCTGATAGAAGGCGGCTTCAAATATATGCACAAACTCGATGTGCGTGACCGCGCAGAGTGGGATGTTGCACTGGAAGCTTTCGCAACCGCTGCTGGCGGACGGATCGATGTGATGGTGAACAATGCAGGAGTAGGCATTGGCGGTTCAATCCATGAATTGGAAGCCGAAGAGATTGAACGGTGCCTCGATATAAACCTAAAAGGGGTTTTGTTCGGCGCGCAGGCCATTTACCCCTATTTGCTGAAAACGGCACCGGGATCAGTTTTGATCAACACCGCCAGCGCCGCTGGAATTGTCGGTGGATCGGGCATGAGCGTTTACAGCGCGACCAAATTTGGCGTGCGCGGCATCACCGAAAGCCTCGATGCGGAATGGGCCGAACATAATATCAAGGTCGCATCACTGTGCCCCTCATTCATTGAAACTCCGCTGCTCGATGGTACCGGAAATCGTTCTTCAAACGAGCCCGTTCGCAACCGAGTGCAAGAAGCCGGCCTTGAGATCACCCCGGTTGAAGAGGTCGCCAAAACAGCTTGGAATGCAGTGCATGGGAGCGAGATTCATTATCTCGTTGGCAAGACCGCCAAACAAATGGATTTCAGCAAGCGCTGGATGCCTGGCCGCGTGCGCAAGCAATTGCGCGGCGGGATGGGCCTGCTCGGAAAGTAAAGTTTCTTAGGTCTGAGCACGACGCCGTCCGATCTGCGATCACATCGCGGCAAAGGCTCTCGTCTGCGTTGCTGCGGGCGGCGTAGATCGGCTCAAAGCAGTCCTTTGATTGCCTTCGCCATGTCAGCATCGCGAGCGGACAATCCGCCGTTTGCCCCCGCATCATGCGTGGTCAGAGTAATCTCCACGCGGTTGTAAACATTGAACCATTCAGGGTGGTGATCGCGGCTTTCTGCGATCAATGCGACCCGGTTCATAAAGCCCCACGCCTGGTTAAAGTCGCCAAATTCAAACTTGCGGAAAATCGCTTTTCCCTCTCGCGCAAGGCTCCAATCGGGATGAGCGGCGAGCAATTGATCGCATTCAACATCGGTCAACTCAGGGACAGACATGGAGGTCTCCGTTTTGGAAAAGTTGTGGGCAGCCACGCTTTCGCTTAACGCTCGCCCGCATGCAAGCCCGGTTGTCCGCCAATGATTTAGCCTGCCGAAGGGGAGACCGCGTGCTGTTTCGCGGGCTAGCGCTTGAAATGGGCGCCGGTGAAGCGCTGCATGTGCGCGGCGCCAATGGCGTGGGCAAAACTACATTGATCCGTGCTCTTGCAGGGTTGCTTACCCCGTTTGCAGGGCGGATTGATCGCGTCGGCGCGGTTGGCATCGTCGATGAGCGAACGGCACTCGATCCAGATTTGCCGCTCGGCAAGGCACTGCGTTTTTGGCAGCAGCTGGACATGTGCGATAACGCCTTGGACGCCCTCGAAACGCTCGGTCTTAGGCAATTGCTTGATGTGCCAGTGCGATATCTTTCAACCGGCCAGAGAAAGCGCGCTGCTTTGGCGCAATTGCTTGGCCAAGATGCCGATATCTGGTTGCTCGATGAGCCATTGAGCGGCCTCGATAGCGGCGCCATCGAAATCGTGATCGCATTGATCAGGGATCATTGCGCAGAAGGCGGAATTGCACTCATCGCTTCACATCAAGACATCGCATATAATGGGCTAAAGACGCTTTCACTTGGGGATTATGCAAAATGATCCTCCCAATGCTCAAACGCGATCTGGCCGCGCTGTTTCCCTTTGCAGGTGGCGGAGCCGCCTTGCCTGTGATCTTCTTCCTGGCGGTGGCGATGCTGTATCCCTTTGCAGTTGGGCCGAACGCCAATCTGCTCGCACAAACAGGCGGAGGCGTGGTGTGGATTGCGGCTTTGCTTGCGGCGATTTTACCGCTCGATCGCTTGGTGGCGCGCGATATAGAGCTGGGCGTGTTTGATCAGCTGAAACTGCGCGGAGTGAGCGAGGAGGTCAGCATGGCTATGCGCCTCGCCGCGCATTGGCTCAGCTTTGGCCCGCCGCTGATTTTGGCAGCATTTCCAGCCGCCGCTTTGCTCAATCTGGATGGGCCAACTTTGCATATCTTGTTGCTCGGATTGCTCGCAGGCACACCGGGGCTGGCGGCGATTGGATTGATGATCGCAAGCCTCACCGCCAGTCTGCGCGCGGGCGCGGCTCTGTCCGGCTTGCTGCTGATCCCGCTGGCTTTGCCGATCCTGATTTTCGGAGCAGGCGCATTGGCGCGCGCGGATGAGGCTAGCCTAGGGTTTGTGGCGGCGATTAGCCTGCTGCTGGTGGCCGTAGCACCCTTTGCAGCAGGGGCGGCGATCAGGGCAGCGCGGGAGGGTTAGTCCACAGATCCGGTAGCGCCGTAATCCATTTCTCGCCTTTCCATTCGGCAGAAGTGGGTTCGCAGCCCAAAAGTCTTGTTATTTCTTCTGGGTTCAGATCATCGCCAAAAAAAAACGCAGCGATGCGCACGTTCGAGCAAGTCTGGCCATCAATAAGGCGGCTTATGCTTACCCGTCGGGCTGAGCGTGAAAATCTCAGTGCCTTCTTCCGTCACAGCCAGTGAGTGCTCAAACTGCGCAGAGAGCGACTTGTCGCGGGTCACCGCGGTCCAGCCATCACCCAGCACTTTTGCCCAAGGCTTGCCAAGGTTGATCATCGGTTCAATCGTAAAGAACATCCCCGGTTTTAGTTCTGGCCCCGTGCCTGCCTTCGCCGCGTGCACCACCTCTGGCGCATCATGAAACAGCCGGCCAAGGCCGTGTCCGCAAAATTCGCGCACAATGCCATAGCGAAACTGCTTTGCATGCGCTTCAATCGCGGCGCCAATATCGCCCAGCCGCGCGCCCGGTTTTCCCGCTGCCTCAATCCCCAGCATCAGGCATTCATGCGTCACATCGACCAGCCGTTTTGCCTTCATCGGAGGTTCTCCAGCGAAGAACATTCGGGACGTATCGCCATGCCAGCCATCCAGCAATGGGGTGACATCGACATTAACGATATCGCCTTCTTTGAAGACCTTTTCCGATGGAATACCGTGACAAATCACATGGTTGATCGAAATACAGCAGCTGTGCGTGTATCCGCGATAACCAAGTGTTGCGGGCACTGATCCGGCATCCAGCATCATCTCACGCACCCGTGTATCGACACTTTCGGTGGTCACACCCGGCTGCACCCATTCGGCGACTTCATCAAGAATACGCGCCGCCAATTGGCCAGCTTTTCTCATCCCATCAAAGCCATCGGGGCCGTGGAGTTTGATAGTACCGTCACGGTAGACGGCTTGGTTGCCTTCAACGATCTGATATTCGTGCATCACCGCTATGTAGCGACAATCCGCGCGAATTGCGAGATCGCTATCGCGTCATTCACCAAGTGCGAAATTTTCCCGATATTCCGGCTTTACCGCTTCCAGAATTGCAGCGTTCATGGGCAAAGTCACTTCGTATGATCCTTCGACATAGGGGCCCGCGACATAAGGCGCCGCGAGCAGGCCCAAACGGTTGAAGCTTGCTCCATCGGTCGACCCGATCAGCAAGGTCAGTTCTTCGCTCGCAGGGCAATCGGCGAACAATCCTGGCTCAACTGTGCCACCGCGGCGTTTTGCTCGCTCAACATCCAATGCTGCGCAATATTCCTGCCGCACAGCATCGCCCAGAGCTGCATCAGAGACAAACATCGATCGCGGTGCCAGAGCGGCTTCAGCCTTTCGGTCCCATATCATCGAATCGAACCAGTAATTACCATGCGCGCCGCCGCCATAGACATATTGATTGGCGGACAGAGAAAGGAATTGCGGGAGATCGGCCACAACTTCCCAATTGCGCGCAAAGGAATTGTTCCGGCATGCGCCGCAATCGAATTCAGCAAGGTCAGTCAATGCCGATTGCCATTCTTCCTTTTGCTGCGCCAATGCTTCTGACCGTTTCTGCTGCATCTGCTGCGCAAGCGCGGGAATCGCGCTTACTTCGGCCGGCCAGAAATATTCAAAGTCCCTACGCGCATCATCACGCTCTTCGCTATCTGTGAACTCAACTGCACCCGCAACAATTGCGTTTTCGCTGTCATTATCGGCTTCACTAAAATTTGATGGCAGCTCGCTGGTCACATCCTGCACAATGTCGCCTGCAGCAGAACATGCTGACACGGCAAAGAATGCGGTAATGGCCGAGCTGACGCATAGAAGTTTAACTGACATTCCACCCTCCCCCGGATGCGATGAATGCAATGACACGCATTCTTCGCGTGACAACCGCATAGTGAAAGCTAATGACGGGGGCATGAATGATAGCGTCAGAGACATTGCAGGTTTGATCGAACCTGATCGCAAACAGGATGCAATTTCGGTCCACCTTGTGGCAAAGGATGGGTTTGAAGATTGGGCAAAAGCACTCAGCACGGGGCAACGCGCATCGTTGACCGCGCAAAAATTTGAAGGTTCCACCGGACAAGTTGGCATAGTGCCAAATGGCGATGCGTGGTTCGCCGTGGGCGGTGTGGCTGACCCATCTACCCTAAAAAGTTATTGCCTTTCGAACTTAGCTGGCAAGCTGCCAGAAGGGTCATACCGGCTTGTCGATGCTGAGCCTGGCGCCGCGATGTTTGGTTGGATAACTGCGCAATATCGTTTCACCCGATATGTAGAGGATGATGGCGCGGACGGACCGCGCGTTTTGCTCACCGAACAAGTAAAATCAATCGAGGAAATTCTAGCGGAAGCCCAAGCGGAGTTCCTCGTTCGTGACCTTGTGAACACTCCAGCTGAAGATATGGGGCCAGCCGCGCTTGAGGCGGAATGCCAAAAGCTCGCCAACGCCTATGGCGGGACGCTGAAAGTCAATCTGGGTGATGCGCTGGAGCAGGGATACCCGATGGTGCATGCCGTTGGTCGCGCAGCAGCCCGCCATCATGCCCCGCGGATCATGCATCTAAGCTGGGGCAAGGAAAGCGATCCTGTCCTCGCCATAGTCGGCAAAGGGGTGAGCTTTGATTCCGGCGGGCTCGATATCAAACCGGCTTCGGGCATGCGCTTGATGAAGAAGGATATGGGCGGCGCAGCGCATGCAATCGCGCTTTCCAGCTTGGTGATGCGGGCGGGCTTGAAAGTGCGTCTTCATCTGTTTGTGCCAGCGGTTGAAAATGCCATTTCTGGCCCAGCTTTTCGCCCCGGCGATGTGCTGAATTCACGCAAGGGCATAACGGTGGAGATCCACAACACCGATGCAGAAGGGCGGCTGATCCTTGGCGATGCCTTGACCCGCGCGAGCGAAGAAAACCCCGATCTAATTATCGATTTCGCCACTCTAACTGGTGCGGCACGGATCGCTTTGGGTCCTGATTTTCCGGCCCTGATGACACGCCAAGATGAAACCGCCTTGGCCTTGATCGAAGCCGGCAAAGCGCACGATGATGAGCCTTGGCGACTACCTTTGCCAGAAGGGTATTTGGAATACCTCAATTCTGACATTGCCGATATCAGCAATGCCCAAAACAATCCTTATGCCGGGGCAAGCGTCGCTGGCTTGTTCCTGAACAAATTCGTGGGCGATGATATTGATTGGGCGCATTTTGATACATTCGCTTGGCGGCCCAGCGCCAAACCAGGCCGATCAAAAGGCGGAGCCGCTTACGGCCTGCGCGCCAGCTGGCATGCATTGCTTGCCCGGTACGGGGAATAAACAGCGCGCTTTCATCCACGGTGATTGCAGTATGCGCCAGCTAACTTGCTCGAAAGGCTTTGTGTGTATAAGCGGCGCCATCCACACAGCGCGCACTGCGCATTTTTACGGAATGCAGGGAATTTGCCGGAATGAACGGCGCAGCGAAATATGACGTGCCTACGGGCGTTCTCGGGCTGAGCGGCCCCGTTGCACGCCCATTGCCGGGCACGTTGCCTTTGCGCGGCGATCTCGCTCACATTGCTCTGGCAGGCGTCCATCTTGCGGCGCATTATGTGATCCCGCACATCTTTGTGGTCAAAAATCCGGGTGCCCAATTGCTCCAGCAACCTGACGGCGGTTCAGAGATGGTTTGCGATCTTGAGGCTGGGGCTGAGCTGGAAGTGCTCGACCATTCCGGCGATTGGGCTTGGGGCTGCCTTGGCCCTGATGGACCTAGCGGCTATTTGAAAGCTGATTGCCTCTCGCCCCAAGCTGGGTAAAGAAGCGCGTGCAGGAGCGCACGCATAATGACCACACGCATTTTCATCGATGGAGCCGCAGGTACAACCGGTCTTGAGATTCAGGACCGCTTAGCCACACGCGGCGAATTTGATCTGCTGGTGCTGGATGATGCGCGGCGCAAGGATGAAACCGCGCGCAAAGAGGCGCTGCACGAAGCGGATGTTGCGATTCTGTGCCTGCCGGATGATGCGGCGCGCGATGCGGTGGCCTTGGCGGAAGGATCGAATACGCGGATCATTGATGCGTCTTCTGCGCACCGTGTGGCCGATGGTTGGGCCTATGGCTTCCCGGAATTGATTGGGCATGAGAAGATCGCGAACGCGCAGTTTGTCTCCAATCCGGGATGCTATCCAACAGGGTTCCTAGCCTTGGTCGCGCCCCTAATTCGCGCTGAATTATTGCCTGCCGATTGGCCCTATACCGTCAACGCGGTGAGCGGATATTCGGGCGGTGGCAATGCCTTGATCAAACGGTTTCATGATGATCCGGATCTGGCATTCCGCACCTATGGATTAAACCTTGCGCACAAACATCAGCCAGAGATGAAAAAGCATGCGGGCCTGGCTCACGGGGTGATTTTTGCCCCTACAGTTGCGCGCGCTTATCGCGGAATGTTGGTTGAAATACCGTTGCATTTGGGTGCGATGGTTGGCGAATTGACCTCTGCCAAACTCGAGACTGCTTTGCGCGATCATTATGCCGGTTCTGCAGTCGTCACCGTCAACGATGAAGCAGAGCTTGGTGAGATCTTGCTGGGCGAAAATGATCCACCAACCGACGGGATGACATTGCACGTTTTCGGCAATGAAGAAGGCTATCATGCGCGGCTGATTGCTCGGCTCGACAATCTTGGCAAAGGTGCAGGCGGTGCTGCGATCCAAAATTTGAACATCATGTGCGGACTGACAGAAACGACTGGGTTGAGATTGCGCAACTCTGGGCCTGCCTAAATTTTAGGCACCGAAAGATTGCTGCTTAGGCAGACCTTTCTTCGAAGGGCGGTTAATTGCTTATGCGCACTATTTCACGACACACTCTTGCGCCAAGGCGCAGATCAATTAACTGAAACCAGCACTAGTCTTGGCACGATTCTTGGATAAGAATTGATCGTATAATTGATTTGCCAACATAGTTCGCGCGGGCGCGAGCACATTTGGCACGAAAAAAGACGCAAAAGCGCTACGCAGATAAGGGACGATGGTGACATGAAAAAGATTGAGGCGATCATCAAACCGTTCAAGCTTGATGAGGTCAAAGAGGCACTGCACGAAATCGGCGTGTCCGGCATCACCGTTACAGAAGCACGTGGGTTTGGACGCCAGAAGGGCCATACGGAGCTTTATCGCGGGGCGGAATATGTGGTCGATTTCCTTCCCAAGGTGAAGCTTGAAGTCGTCGTTGGCGATGAACTGGCGGAGCGGGTTGTAGAGGCTGTCGCCGCGGCGGCCCAAACCGGCCGCATTGGTGATGGTAAGATCTTCGTCACCCCGATCGAAACCGCGCTGCGCATTCGCACCGGCGAAACCAATGACGATGCAATTTAGAACAGCAATTCAAACTTTAGGCCGCGATCGGCGCTGGTCCTAAATCAAATTTACTCATCCGCCCGCCACCATGTGGGCAAAACTCTGAAATCAGCTGGAGGCTATTCCAAAATGGCAAGTGCAAACGATGTTGTGAAACAGATCAAAGAAGAAGAGATTGAATGGGTTGATCTTCGCTTCACCGATCCAAAAGGCAAATGGCAGCATCTGACCATGAGCGCCGGCGTTATGGATGAAGACGCGTTGGAAGACGGATTGATGTTTGATGGCTCATCCATCGAAGGTTGGAAAGCCATCAACGAAAGCGACATGATCCTGAAGCCGGATCTCAACAGCGTCTATGTCGATCCATTTTCGGCGACACCGATGCTGGTTTTGTTCTGCGACATTGTTGAGCCGTCAGATGGCCAGCTTTACTCGCGCGATCCGCGCTCAACCGCGAAACGCGCCGAAGCTTATCTGAAATCAACCGGCATTGGTGACACCATCTACGTTGGGCCAGAGCCTGAATTCTTCATGTTCGATGATGTCCGTTTCGAAGATGGCTATGCCGGATCAGGCTTTGCGATCGATGATATCGAACTGCCGACCAACACTGGCAAAGAATATGACATGGGCAATATGGGGCACCGCCCGCGTGCCAAAGGCGGATATTTCCCCGTCGCACCAGTAGACAGTGCAATGGATATCCGTGCTGAAATGGTCACGACGATGATGGAAATGGGCCTGCCCATGGACAAGCATCACCACGAAGTGGCCGCCGCGCAGCACGAGCTGGGCATCACCTTTGGCGATCTGGTTCAAACTGCTGACCGCGTGCAGGTTTACAAATATGTCGTGCAGCAAGTCGCCCATGCCTACGGCAAAACGGCGACCTTTATGCCCAAGCCGATCAAGGATGATAACGGCAGCGGGATGCACACTCACATGTCTATCTGGAAAGACGGCGTGAACACATTTGCCGGCAATGAATATGCCGGTTTGTCTGAAACGTGCCTGCATTACATTGGCGGCGTGATCAAACACGCGAAGGCCGTGAATGCGTTCACCAATGCCACCACCAACAGCTATAAGCGATTGGTCCCTGGTTTTGAGGCACCTGTGCTGCTCGCTTATTCAGCGCGCAACCGCTCTGCCTCTTGCCGCATTCCATATGGTGCGGGAGAAAAAGCCAAACGGGTCGAATTCCGCTTCCCAGATGCGCTTGCCAACCCGTACCTCGCATCTGCAGCATTGCTGATGGCGGGTCTTGATGGGATCGAAAACAAGATCCACCCGGGTGAGGCGATGGACAAGAATCTCTACGATTTGCCGCCTGCAGAATTGGCCGATGTGCCAACCGTTTGTGGCTCATTGCGTGAAGCGCTGGAAGCGCTTGAGGCGGATCACGATTTCTTGCTCAAAGGCGATGTCTTCTCGAAAGATCAGATTGATGCCTATGCAGAGTTGAAGTGGGAGGAAGTTAGCCGCCTCGAAACCACGCCGGCTCCTGTTGAGTTTGATATGTACTACAGCTCGTAACAGCGCTGCTGCTACAAGCACCCACTACGAAAGGCCGTTCGGGAAACCGGGCGGCCTTTTTTGCTGCAAGACATCACTAGAGCCAATCTGATCGACACAACGCTCCGGCGCAGTTACCGTCGCTCGCAAGAGGAGATGCCACCATGACCCAAGCGACACAGGTCCGATTAAAGAAACGCGCCGACGGCGTTCCACAAGACGATGTGTGGGAGACGACGCACGACGCCTCGGTCGAACCTGGCGAAGGCGAAATCGCTGTCGATGTGCAATATGTGTCCGTCGATCCCGCTATGCGGGGCTGGATTGTCGACACGCCATCCTACCTGCCGCCGGTTCAAATCGGCGAGGTAATGCGCGCAGGCGGGCTTGGCACCGTTACCGCCAGCCGTGCCGATGGGTTCAACGTTGGCGATACCGTGCGCGGCATCACAGGCGTGCAGTCCCACTATGTCGGTTCAGCGCAAGGCTTCTCCGTGGCGCGGCCTGATCTTGCGCCTGCGCGCAAATTTCTTGCCGGTCTGGGAATGCCCGGCATGACCGCCTATTTCGGTTTGCTCGATGTCGGAGCGCCAAAGGATGGAGACACCGTACTCGTTTCAGGTGCAGGCGGCGCGGTGGGCAGCGTTGTCGGCCAAATCGCGAAAATCAAAGGGTGCCGCGTCGTAGGGATCGCAGGCGGATCGGACAAATGCGACGCCGTTGTCAACCGCTACGGCTTTGACGCATGTATAGATTATAAAAACGAGAGCGTGGGCAAGGCCATCCGATCGCAGTGCCCGAATGGCGTGGATGTCTATTTCGACAATGTCGGCGGCCCAACACTCGATGCGGCGCTTTCTAACATCGCCATGCACGCAAGGATCGTCCTATGCGGCGCGATCAGCCAGTACAATGTGATGAGCGCAGATGGCATGACCGGCCCGCGAAATTACATGCAATTGCTGGTCAAACGGGCGCGCATGGAAGGTTTTGTCGTCATCGATTACGCAGACCGTTACGCCGATGCAATCGCCGAAATGGCGGGCTGGATGAACGAGGGTAAGCTGATCCTCGATGAACATGTGGTCGATGGACTTGAGAGCTTCCCCGAAGCGCTACGCATGCTGTTTGACGGCCGCAACACCGGAAAACTCATGGTCAAAGTGGTTTGATCCTCATCACGGCTGAACGGGGGAACCGCATGGCCGCGATGGATGATCACGATTTCTTGCTCAAAGGCGATGCCTTCTCGAAAGATCAGATTGATGCCTATGCAGAGTTGAAGTGGGAGGAAGTTAGCCGCCTCGAAACCACGCCGGCTCCTGTTGAGTTTGATATGTACTACAGCTCATAACTTTCTTGGGGCGTATTACGCTCTCGAATGATCAAAAAAGGGGCGCTTGGAGGATATCCAGGCGCCCCTTTTCGTTTGCGGATGATCACTTGAGTGAGAAGGATCAGTCCGCTTTCCGAAGCGCCGCTTCGCCTGCTTCAACCGCCACGAACAGCGAAAGTGCGAACAGACCAATATCTTTGAGCAGGAACTGGCCAGGCAGTACCGAAATTCCAAGGCCGCCAACTGTCGGTTCAAAAACGCCCGGCGTGCTGAGGAAGAACGACGCGGTTAGCGCAAATGTTGCCGCCGCGAGATAACCACCAATCTGTGCAAGGCGAGGCGCGAAAAAGCGCGCTGCGATCAACAGACCAATCAAGATTTCAACCGATCCAATCAGATTGGAGATCGCTTGCGCCGAAAAGATATTCAGCGTGAACGCGATAAACGGACTGTTGGCGATCAGGCCGTTTATGGCCTCCGCCTCATAGGTCGTGAATTTCATCCCGCCGAACCAGAAAAATATGATCGGAAGGGCGATTGTGGCTGCATTCCGTGGCAGATTTTTGGTTTGCGTTTGACCCAATACTGTTTGACTTGTCTCAGTCATTTTCTTTCTCCTATTTGCCAATTTGACGCGGCTTTCGCGATTGACTTGAATTTTTGTTACCTTTTGGTCACATCCCACGTACTACAACGTGAGATGCACTGAAGTTCGCCGAGATGAGTAAATAAGTTACCGTTCGGTCAAATAAAATTGGATTGAGTATGGGCCGCAAGAAATTATACGAGCGCAGTGAGGCACTTAAAGCGATCAAACTGTGCTTTTGGAAATCGGGTTTTGAAGGCACTTCGATCCAAGATTTGGAGCGCTGCACCGGGCTTCCCAAGCAAACCCTCTACCGCGAGTTCAGCGACAAAGAAGGCATGTATCTCGCCGCATTGGCCGATTATGAGCAGACTGAAATACGCGAATCTGCCCGTATTCTGTCCCAACATGATGACCCAAAGGAAGCCTTCGCCGCGCTGTTCGCTGCGGCCATCGCCCCAGTTGATACCGACAATGAGAGGCGCGGCTGTTTCTTGTGCAATGCAGCGGCAGATATGACCGGAATTGAAAGTGCAATCGCAACCCGAGTGGAAGAAGCGATCGACCGCCTCATCTCAGTGTTTGAACAGTCGCTTTCAAAACGCCAATCGGCCAAAGACGATGCCTGCATGATGCTGGCTGGCTATGTGGGCCTGCGGGTTCTCTCTCGCGGCGGCATGGGATCACGAGGCTTAAACCAGGTTGCCAATCAACTTGTTGCCGCACTTTAGGTCAAACCTTCGCACGCCATGAGGAAACGGCGATCAGTCTGACGCTATTTTCGGCGGACCAATAGACCTCGTTTCCCGCAAACCCAAAAGGTCCCAATTAGCAGCGCCGCAGCAAACATGGACAACCAATCGAGCGGATTTGGGCCGGTCACAAACTCAAGATGGGAAAGGACAGCCCAAAGTCCTCCACCAAGCAACAAGAAATAAAACGCTGCCGAGACGGATCCTCGTGAAAGATCACTCATCAATTCATCCATGTATTGCGATTGGCGTCTGCTGGTAAACCAAGCCAATGCTAGCAACGCGGCCAGCACAACAATCGCCGCCATCGTTGGGATTGGTCCAACCGGTGCAGCCAACGCCACGCAAGCTAGAGCAAGGCCTAAAGCCAACATGCTTATTGCGCTATAACCAAGCATCGCTTTCTGTTCGCGCAATTCGTCCGCATCCTCAACGTTGAGAAATCGCGCGCCAAAGCCTGGACTTACAACGCCAATCATCACCGCAGTCGCCGAAATAGTATAAACCAATGCGACCAATATCGCGATCTCGCGTGATCCATCAAGTTGACCGAGTACCCCGCTCTTCATGAGCTGCACAATGCCAAATGCTCCAAGGAATCCGACCACTGCCCCGGAAAGCATCGGCACACCCAGTTTCCGAATAAGCGAGCGTTCTTTCGTTTCAGCATTCATCATTCTTCACCTTCCGGTTCCCAATCATCAATAAACAAATCAGGCACCGCCACTTCGAACAATCGCGCCATGCGCAATGCCAAAGGTAGTGAAGGATCGTATTTGTCTGTCTCAACCGCGTTGATCGTCTGACGCGAAACGCCCAGCCTCCGAGCCAATTCTCCTTGGCTCCAGCCATGAGACTCGCGATGGTCTTTCAAGCGGTTCTTCAACGAATCATCCTTGTGCCTGTAAAGAGCTCTTTACTGTAAAGAATTCTTGTCAGTCAAGAACTCTTTACATCTGAGAGGTTGTCGAGAATTTTTCTCTTCGGGGCGGTCATTTCGATAGTTCGTTGTTCTATATAATTTTTAACGGACGAACCGGGTTGTTTGATTGGCCCGAACAACTCGCTTCGAACGATGATTTCATTTTCCTACTCGCGATGAATCTGCCTAATCAATTCACCTCGTTATCCCCGGTCGAGGTCACATCATGCTCCGCAAATTTCCAATACCTTGCCAGTCGTTGCTGCGCACAAAATCGCATCTCAAGAATTATCGCGGCATTGCATAATCCATGGGATCGCACGCGAATTTTCTCGACCAGGTTGGCCGGATCATCGAACTCGTCGACGCACATCCGCGCCGCGCAGTTATTGCCGTTCCTGCAATATTGGCAATCGCGCTAACCGCACTGATATTTTGGCAAGCGCCAGCGCTGATAGATATTTACGAAGCGCGGACGAACCGTGATTATGAACGCCGCATCTTGCGTGAAGACCGAATTCGGCAGGTTGAAGAACACGCGATGGAAGTTGATGAGCTCGTTCGCGGCCGCTTGTTGCAATTGCGTTTGCGTTCTTCCGCCAGTCGAGCAGTGATCCGTGCCTTGGTGTTTGACGTTGATCGCACAGAGCAGATCGTGGGCATTGTCGATGTTTTTGAAAGCATGGACATTCGCACAGAGGAAACCGGAATTCGCGATCGCTCGCTACCCCTGCCTGCTTTTCAGCGCACGCTCAATTATATGCTGGCTAGCGACGTGCCCCGCTGCATTGCGCGAAATGTCGAAGATTATGAAGATCCGGAACTCAAGGCCTTCATGCATGCAGGCAATTTGAAAGCCTCCGTCGCGTGTCCGCTCCGCTCCCTTGATGGGAAACCGATCGGTCTGTTGGCAGTAAGCATCCGCACACCGCTTTCTGACAATCAATTGGTGGTGCCGATGACCAGAGATGCTGCCCTCGAACTGGGCGCGGTGTTGAGCGAGTCCGCAGCATTCGAGGCTGTGATTATGCGCAAGATGGAGAAAGAATAATGACCAAGCGCCAACCGATTTTCGATAGTGTTCGCACGCTCTTGGGGCGCGGATTCAAAGCTTCCGAAGTCGAACAACTCGACCGCGCGATTGATTGCGCTGAGGGCCAAGTGGACACCTGCCAACCACCGAAGGAGCGGCTCAGCGTTCCCATAATCTCTCGTTCCGCTGGCACCCGCCGAATTGGCGAAGCAGGCATCGCGATTATCAAGAGGTTTGAAGGGTGCGCCAGGCTTCGCAACGATGGATTGGTTGAAGCCTATCCCGATCCTGGGACCGGGTCAGAACCATGGACAATCGGCTGGGGCGCAACCGGATCTGGCATTGGGCCCGGCACGGTTTGGTCCCAGCAAGAATGCGATGACCGCCTTGAGAAAGATCTTGTCCGATACGCGTCTGGCGTGTCGCGAGCGATCGGGGATGCCCCAACCACTCAGGCGCAATTCGATGCCATGGTCAGCTTTCATTACAATACTGGCGCGATTGGTCGTGCGACCCTAACAAAAAGACACGTCGCAGGGGATTTCGGAGGCGCCGCGCATGAATTCACTCGCTGGAACAAAGCAGGCGGACGTGTTCTCAAAGGACTAACCCGCCGCCGCCAAGCAGAGGCGAAGCTTTATATCGGCTGATATGAGAGCCTAAAGGCTGCTAATAGTCTCGGCTGACCTCCGCAACAACGCTCTGCCTGCCAATCGTTGTTACTGTCCCCAATAATGCCAACCAACGAGTAATGCGATATTCAACGCTGGTTGCGGAATAGCCGCGTCCATCGGTGATGATTTCCACGTAAAAACGCCGTCCGATATTCTTGCCCAAGGCAATGCCGGTTCCGCGATTGAGGGCCGGATCAGCGCTAACGATCCGCAATTGATCAAGGCCGATCGCGCTGCGCAATCGATTGACCGGATCGGCCCCGCCGCCCCCGCGCAAGCTCGCCAATGCGGCGCCCAATTGCAGGGCATCCGTTGCCGAAAGTGACGTGATTGACCCACCAAACAGCAAGCGCGCCAAAATCTCTTCCTCGGGAAGAGAGGGGTCAGAAGCAAAGGTTACTTCGGGATTTTGCGAATTTCCGCCGATTGCCACCGTTACATTAACACCGTCGCGGGATGATTCTGCTTCAATATCAAGTTGCGGATTGATTGGACCTTCGCGATCAAAGGCGATGCGGCCGCGCGACAGTTCAAACTGCGTCTGAGCAAATGTGTATTCACCGCGCACCAGACGCGCCTCTCCACCAATTCGGGGATCATCGGTTGTGCCGCGCAATGCGATATCTCCGGCCCACTCGCTATCGAGACCCAACCCATCCACTTCGATCCCGCGCGAGGCGCTGGCATCAACCAGATAACGCCATGCGGAAGCACGCTGTGTTGCTGCGACCGCATCGATTGGCAAGTTAATCTCTCGGGTGGTGATATTGGGTAAGGCCGCATCTTCTGCAGCTTCGCCCAGCTCCCAACTTGCGCGATTGATGCGCAATCGGCCAGCTATGGTCCCACTTCTGCCATCCGAAACAATCCGCAATGGCCCCGTCAACGTCGCTGAAAGCCCATTGGCATTGATCAGCCGCGCACGATCAACCGCGGCTCTAATATCAATTTGCGGCGATCGACCTGATTGCAATCCTACAAAACTTACAGTGCCACTCCCGCTAACATTCCCGCCCCTTGCCGCAGTGCCAGAAAAGCGATTGATGCGGAGGCGGGATCCCGCAAAGGTTCCGCGAACAGAAACATCGGCAATATCTGTGCCGGACACCGCACTTTGCACTCGCAAATCATCGCTAACGACACTGCCATTAAACCGCGGGTTGGAAAGCGATCCAGAAACACGGGTTGCGACAGAAACTGGCCCAGTTAAATCGAATGTTTCCAGTCCGACTAAGCGCCATATGGATTCAGCCGGACCATCATAAGTCAAATCCGCTACCAGCCGCCCGCGCTCAAAGCGTTCACGCAGCGAACCATTGGCTGGCAATTGGGTTATGCCAGCCTTCATTCTCCCAAGCCGCGCATCACCGTCACGCAATACTGCGCCAACGCTTAGCGTTTGCGGGGTCAACTCCAACATCGCCAGCAGATCGACCGGTCTTGAGGATAGGATCAGCCCCGATCGCGAGAAATCGTCGATCCGAAAGCGAGCATTGGCGAGCGGCAAATTGCTGCCCGATTGACGATATTCAGCGAGTCCGGAAATCGTTCCGCCAAATCCCAGATCAGAGACCGCAAGGTCAATCAACGACAATGGCATATTTGCAAATTGCGCATCAATTGCGGTCTCGTTGCCGCCCAGTGCGCCCTCTAAAATGGCATAGCCAGACCCAAATCCGATCTGCGTTTCGGCCAATCGCCAGCCATCATCGCGCGGCCCACTGGTTAAAACGGCCCGGCGCGGCATTGTGATTGGACGACCGGCATAATCCCCGCGAGCGAGCAGAGCGATCCGTTGGGGTTGGAGCTGAGCATCAAATTTCAAGGCAAAACGATCGCTTCGTCTGCCCGCAATTGATGCGGTTGCCGTGCCAGCCCCATCAACAATATTGGCCTTACCGGCGAACCGCCCAATAAATAAGTCGCCATAATCGAGGCCCGATCCAGAGATTTCGGCATCAATCCGGTTGCCTGTTCTCCCAAAGCTTCCTGCCGCAGAAATCTCGGCATCGACAATTGAAAGCGGGGTCTCGCCGCCAAAGCTGGCTCTTCGGGCCGAAATTTGCGCATCGAAACCCTGCCGCGATCGATCTGGCATCAATCGAATAGTGCCATCCAGCCCTCCGCCCGAAAGCGCCAAATCGCCAGAAACACCAACATCGCCCAGCCGCAATGCTCCGCTGACATCAGTCTGCCACACACGCAGATTGGCAATATCGATCCGCGCTGGCGAACCTGCAGGCAGCGCAAGATCAAGCACGCCAGCAAATGGCCCAAGCAGCGATCCGCCTTCGGTTTCAATTGTAAAGCCACTGGCGGAGGGCGCGATCGCTAAACGCACATCTTTTAACCCAGCGCTCGGCAAAGGATCAGCGAACACCAACTTACCGCTGGGTCCGCTTGCGCCTATCATCGCTTCGATCAAGAAATCGCCATAGTCACTATGCCGACCTGACCCAGTCATGCTGGTGACCCCTGCGGCGACTTGACCATCCACATTGAGCGCCAGCTTTTCGCTAACCGCTTCGAATTCATTGAATGAAAATGGTGAATTGCCTCCAATCGACATGCCCCCGCGCATTGTGATCGGTCCGCCTGCAATGTCCGCAAGTGTCGGATTGGCAAGGTCGCGCAAATCACCGGCGAAATTGGCGCGCAAACTCCATGGGAAATTCGGTGCCAGTTTCAGCAAAATCTTTGCCTCACCGCTGGCTATGCCGACGTCAGCCAGGGCCAAGCCATCTGCTTTGATTGGGCCAGCAATGGCAAATGCGCCGGTTGAGGTATCTCCGCGCAGCGAAAGCGCGCTGCCCAATTGCGGGAAGGAAAGCCGCAATCCGTCCCCAACCATCCGATTCTGCTGCCAAGTAAGTTGTCCTTGTAGCGCCCCCCCGATCAAGCCGGGATCTATCGCGGAGTTACCGCTCACCACTTTTGCAAGTCGCGCATCAAGCGGCAAAACCCACCGCGCCCCATCAAAGTCAGCGCTGGCTTGTTGGACAAGATCGTCAATCACGATGGAGCCAATCACCAGCTCGTCAATCGCCAAAGTATGGGCTGCACTCAAATCTCGAAACGGTCCGTTCAGTTCAGCATCGAGATTGGTCCGCGACAATCGTACTCCGCCGCCAAAGAAATCGGGATCGCGCAATCGGGCGAAAAAACGAAACGAATTAAAGCTGTTCCCTGCCAAATCGATGGCACCATCACCGCGCGCGAACAGCGGGCCCGTCGCGGCGGAAAAACCGCCATCAAAAACGCTATCTTCAAGCGTCCCAGATATCGCCAGCGAAACCGCATCACCCAATGCGCGGCCCAGCAGGCCGCCAAAATCATCGCCTGCAGCCACTTGCCCCAACACGCCATATTGACCGCTGTGATTGCTGATCTGAAATGCGGCCAAACGCTCTTGGCTTTCGCCCACAGTGCGCCGAACCAATGCGGAGCCAAGCCATTTTGTCCAAGTCCCTTCGCCAGCGATTTTGGCATCGAACCCTCTGGATTGTCCTGCCAGGCGGGTGATGACCCCTCCTGTCGGTGCGTCCAAATCAAGCGATAAATCAAATCGGTCGCCATCGGGCATGGCATCAAGCAGCAGCGAAATTCGGTCTTCGGTGCCAAATTGACCCTCTGTTTCAACCCGCAATCGACCAGAACGAATATCAACGCTGGCTTCCAAATCAGCGCGGCTGGCCTCTTCCCCAGCAACGCCAGAGGCAATCATCAACCCGTCAACCTCCAGCCGATCCACGCGAATATCGAATTCGGGAAGCAAGGGGGCATCGGGATCGCCGGGTAGCAATTCTGGTAAGCGCGACAATGTCCCTCGCCGAAAGCTGAGTTCGCGCACATCGATCCCGCTTGTGAGCCACGCAAGGGGCCGCCAATCGAGTTCGACCTCGGGAACGGAGAGAAATTGGCCCTGCGGATCATAAGCGACGACATCATGCAGCGTTGCGGTGCTGAAAATGTCACCCTCTATCCGCCCCACTTCAAATCGAAGGCCCGATGCCGGAGCCACGGCCGCGATCTGATCTGTGATGAAGCGCTTCCCAATCGGAGAGCTGAAAAACGCCGCGGCAAGCGCCACTGGTGTGATTAGAATAGCCAGGAGCCATCCCAGCCGCTTGGCCCAGCGCCGCCGCTTCTTGGGTGGTTCGGCTTGCGCCATCGAAGGATCAGAGGAATTATTTTCCTCCGCCATCAGAACGCCTGCCCTAAACTGACATAAACCACGACCGGGCTGTCAAACTCTGTCGGGTTAAGCGGGACGCCCACATCAAGACGGATCGGGCCGAAGTCCGTTTTGTAGCGCACGCCCAATCCGGCGCCAACACGGATCAGGCCAAAATCTGGTGTGGTGGCAGTCGAAACAGAACCGGCATCGACAAATGGGACAATCTCCAAAGCATCATCGAACAATCCGGTTTCGATGCGTGCTTCGAGCGAAAATTCGGCCAGAGAGCGCCCGCCGATCGGTTCTTCAGTGGTTGCATCACGCGGGCCAATCGCTTGGAATCCAAAACCGCGCACCGATGATCCGCCACCGGAATACAGCCTACGAGACGGCGCAATATTATCCAAGTCTGCACCCTGGATTGTGCCAAAATGCGCGCGGCCAGCAATTACGGTCGAGCCAACAGACTGGTAATATGTCGCGCCCAATTCTGCGCGAACATAAAAATCTTGCGAGCCATCAGAACGGGATATTTCTGGCGCCACGACTCCGCTAACCCGGTAACCACTTGTGGGATCGAGCAGATCATCACTGCCATCCACGGTGCCGCGTCCAAAAAAGGCGCCAATCAAAAAGTCTTCACGCGGGGAAACAACCCCGGCAACGCCGCTGTTGCGTTCGTCGGTGTAAAGCACTTCAGCGCCCAAGGCCCAGCTCAGCGGTTTTTGGAACAACAGGTTTGAAAGCCGTTCAAATGTCCCGCGCAGCGCCACTGTGCGTGCGTCGACCGCTTCGGTTTCAATGTCGCTGGCAAATGTCTCGATGGTCAAAACTTGATCGCGCGCGCGAAAATTACCGCGTTTGAAACTGACGCTTGCCAGCTGCTCTCTGGTGCCAATTATGCCGCGAACTCGAAGCGCGCCTTCGGGTGGGAAGAGATTGCGATGCTCCCAGCTTCCTTCAACTTTCAAACCATCTTCTGATCCAAACCCGATCGCACCAGCAATCGTCCGCAACTTTGCCGGCTCTAACCCTACATCCAACGCAACGACACCGGGTTCATCCCCGCTCGGCGGGGTCACTTCACGCGGTGTGATGCTGACCGATGACGTAAGGCCGGTGGCTGTTACCGCCCGGCGCAAATCGAATTCTAAGCTACGCTGATATGTGTCGCCCGGTTCAAATCGGGCGATACGGGCCAAATGTATTCCAGAAAGAAATCCCGGCAATGCACTCACGACCTCACCGAACACATATTTTCCGCCCGGTTCGATCGGCAATAACAGATCACCTTCAAGGCGCTCATGATCAATCAGTAATTCAGGCTCCGCAATCGCTGCGAAAGGATGGCCTGTTTCACCCAATGCCTGTTCCAGGGCAAAACGCTGGGCAACAATTCGATCCGCGTAGATCGGATCGCCGACAGATATCGCGAATATTTCCCACAAGTCTTCAGCATCTGGAGCCTCATCGATCCGACCAAGATCAATCTGACCGAATGTGTAGAGCTCTCCAGGAATAACATCAAAACGGACCCGTGGATGATCCTCGCCATCTGCACCTTGTTCGCCAACCTCTGCGAGCTGCCGGATAACAAACCCGTCATAATAGCCATAATTGCGTAAGGTCTGAACCAGCAGCTCCTCATCGGCCCTCGCTCTTGCGGCGATTTGTGCCAATGCATCATCGTCTCTCCCCAAGGCTGCGACAGTTGAAAGGACCTCAAACCGATCCAAAAATTCGCGTCGTTCTGGAAAGCTCGCCTCATCGGTGGGCAATGCAACCACCAACTCATCGGACAGCTCAACGGCAGTCAATTCTGGCAAGCCAGCAAGGTCTGGCGCATCAATCTCTGCCAGCGCTTCAGCTTGCGGATCCGGGGCCAAGGGAGCGGGAAGCGCGATTTCAATCGCTTCAAGCTCTTCTGAAATTGGATCGGGCGAACTGCCATCGGCCGCAGTGTTATCTGGCGACGCTTGCACCTGCGCAGCGCTGGCATCCTGAACAGCCCAATCAGCGGGGTTTTCAACCGCACTATCGGGGATCAAATCTTCGAGTTCCTGACTCGATCGGTCTGGCTGATTTTGCGCCAGTGCAAGCCCAGCGGGTGCCGCAAGAGTCAGCGCCGCCCAGGACAGCCAACGATGTGGTGCAAAAAGCCTAACTGGCCGGGAATTTGATCGGCTGGCCGTCTTTGCCGCGGGCACCAGAAATTGCGGATTTCGCGGGTTCTTTGGGTGCTGTCGCTTCTGCAATAAGCGCACTTTGGTCTTCATCCGAAATACGTTGCCAGCCTTCACGGGTAAGCCGCTCAAGAGGCCGATAACGGACCTTATACTGCATCCGGGGGGAACCCTCGACCCAATAGCCGAGATAGACATATGGAAGACCTTCTGCGGCTGCCCTGCGGATGTGATCGAGAATAATATAATTGCCAAGCCCGGCGCGTGCATCGTGGTCCGGGTCATAGAAACTATAGATCATCGAAAGGCCATCACCTTGATGATCTGTCAGGCACGCGCCAACCAGGCGACCCGGTTCTCCCGTAGAGGTTGGCTCCCGATATTCGACCACATAGCTCGAAACCGGCGTGTGCTCCACCATATCTGCATAATCGAGTTCATCCATCGCCGCCATGCCGCCATCCGGATGGCGCACGCTGAGATATTTGGTCAGCAATTCGAACTGTTCGTCAGTGGCCCAAGGGCGGCATTCGGTGACAATCAAATCACGGTTGCGCTTGATCAATCGCTTTTGCGTTGAAGAGGGCTTGAATTCATTGGCGACGACACGAACCGAAACGCAGGCCTGACAATCAAGGCAGCTCGGCCGATAGGCCACAGTCTGGCTGCGGCGAAAGCCAATGCGGCCCAGCGCTTCATTCAGTTGGTCTGCATGCGCGCCCTTAAGCTCGGTAAAAACCTTACGCTCGTTGCGGCCCGGCAAATACGGGCACGGCGCAGGGCTCGTCACAAAAAAACGGGGAAAGCGGATCGGGGCCGTCACGGGTCTGACTGTGTCCTCTCAAAAGGAATCGGCTTGGTGCGCGTTAAGACGATCTTATGCCTGCTTGGTCAGCCCGGTAAAAGACCCTTAACCATGAAACAGGGTGAATAATGTCTTACTTTGCACATTTGGGCTTGTTGGACAGCGTAAATATGCGTTCGAACACCCTCACCCGGCCAAATTCCGTTTCTGTGGAATGACTCAGCCGATTTGAAAATCCGTGATTCGCGGAATTGCGCAGGCGATTCGCGTCAATTGAGCTCTGCCACGCTCACTGCATAACCGCTCTCGCGCAGCGCATCGACCAAGGCATTTAGCTGCGTGGCATCGCGCGCCTCGCACTCAATATCAGTGATCAGGCCTTTTGCCGGAAGCGTAGTAAAAATGCGTTGATGGTAAATTTCGATGATGTTCACATTGTGCGCGTCAAACAGCCGCATCACTTTAAACAGTGCACCCGGGCGATCTTGCAATGTGACGCGAAGACGCGCCAATCGGCCTTGCCTGGCCAAGTCACGAAGCAGCACATTGGCGAGCAAACGTGTGTCGATATTACCGCCGCACAAAACCAGGCCAACCGATTTGCCCGCAAATCGATCTGGGTTTTGCAGCAAAGCAGCGAGGCCAGCTGCGCCCGCCCCTTCAACAACCGTTTTTTCGATTTGCAGCAACAGTGAAACCGCTTGTTCCAAAGTTGCCTCATCCACCAGAAGAATATCGTCGACATTCTCTGCAATCACTTTGCTGGTGAACTCACCGGGCTCTTTAACCGCAATACCTTCTGCCAAAGTATCGCCTCCACAAATCCGGTCTTCTCCTTTGATCCGGGCATACATGCTGGGGAACAGCGAAGCCTGGACCCCGACAACCTCAATCTCTGGATTGATCGCCCGCGCCACTGTTGACATGCCGGAAATCAAACCGCCGCCGCCGATTGGCGTTATGATGCAATCAAGGTCTGGTTTCTGATCGAACATTTCGAGCGCAACTGTGCCCTGGCCAGCCGCCACGATAGGATCGTCAAACGGGTGAATGAATGTCAGCCCAAGTTCCGTTTCCAGCTTGCGCGCATGGGCATAGGCATCATCGAAAGTCTCACCTTCCAAAACAACCTCACCGCCCACGCTTTCGGTCTGCATGACTTTGACGGTTGGCGTGGTGCGCGGCATCACAATCGTGACCGGCACACCCAATCGCGTGCCGTGATAAGAGAGCCCTTGGCTGTGGTTTCCGGCGGAGGCTGCAATCACTCCGCGCTGTTTTTGTTCATCGGTTAGATGCAGCAACGCGTTGAGAGCGCCGCGTTCCTTGTAAGCTGCCGTGAATTGCAGGTTTTCAAATTTGAGCCAAACATCTGCGCCAGTGATTTCTGACAGAGTTTTGGAATGCATCAACGGCGTATTGACCACGGCGCCATCAATTCGCTTCGCGGCGGCACGAACATCATCGATTGTTAGGTCCGAAACACCATAAGCGGAGGTTTCGCGGGTTTGCGAGGGAGTGGTATTACCTGTCATCACAATAGCGCGACTAGGCTTTTGATCCGCCAAGAGCAATTCGATTTCTTCAGCTCATTGGCACTGCGCCCATTTGCTATTAGGGCGCTCATCCTATGAGTGAGAAGCAGAACACCGTAAAAACAGCCGTTGCATTCATCGGTTTGGGCGTAATGGGCGGCCCGATAACTGGCCATTTGGCGCGCGCGGGATACCAAGTCACCGCTTTCAACAGATCCCCTGAAAGAGCGGAAAGTTGGAAAAAAACCTGGGCTAAAGAAGGGTTATCGGTCAATTTCGCGCAAACACCCGCCGATGCAGCGCGGGAAGCCGAAGTAGTTTTCATCTGCGTTGGCAATGACGAAGATCTCTCCAGCGTGACATTGGCCGAGAACGGCGTGCTTGCGACAATGCGTGCGGGCAGCTTGCTTGTCGATCACACTACCGTTTCCGCTGATATGGCGCGCGCGCTCGCTCAACATTCGGCGGCGAAGGGGATCGATTGCGTCGATGCACCTGTTTCGGGCGGGCAAGCAGGCGCCGAAAATGGCCAGCTGGCGATCATGTGCGGCGGGAATGATGCGGCGATGGCGCGCGGCGAGCCGATCATGCAAACCTATGCAAAATCAGTGGTTCATGTCGGCGATATTGGCGCTGGGCAAACTGCAAAAATGGCAAACCAGATGTGCATCGCAGGAGTGCTAGCCGGACTTTCAGAAGCGGTCCGGCTTGCACAAGCGGCCGGGCTGGATATGGACAAAACCTATCAAGCCATTTCCGGTGGCGCGGCTCAAAGCTGGCAAATGGATAATCGCTGGGCAACAATGGCTGAGGACAATTTTGACTTCGGCTTTGCAATTGATTGGATGCGCAAAGATTTGGGCTATGCTCTGGACGAAGCGAAACGCCTTGGCCTAGCCTCCCCAATAACGGCCTTGGTCGATCAATTTTATGCCGAAATTCAGGCGGATGGCTGCGGACGGAGCGATACAAGCGCCCTCGTTTCGCGATTGCCAAAACCAGACAAAGGATGATGTCACAGATGTTTCGGAAAATGCTCTTTGCTCTGGCTCCATTGGCCGTTTGCTGGGCTGGCCCAGCGGCAGCCGATACTTTGGTCGATAATGTTGATGGTGTGACCATTGGCGAGGATGGAGAAGTTGTCCGATTCACCGGGCTAGTCTTCGATGACGACGGGATAATCACACAGGTCCTGAAACGCGGCGATGAACGCCCAGTGGGCATTGAATTTGGCATCGATGGCGAAGGCAGAGTGATGCTGCCGGGCATGATTGACGCGCATCTGCATGTGATGGGTGTGGGTATCGGCGCCCTAACGCTGGATCTGTCGGACACCAATTCGCTTGAAGAAGCGCTGGCGAAGATCGCTCAATTTGCGGCGGACAATCCTGGCAGACCTTGGATATTGGGGCGCGGCTGGAACCAAGAAAAATGGGGCCTTGGGCGCTTTCCAACCGCAGCAGAATTGGATGCCGTCGTTTCCGATCGGCCTGTGTGGCTCGGCCGCGTGGACGGTCATGCAAGTTGGGCAAATTCAAAAGCGATCGAGGTTGCCGGCGTCACGGCTGCTAGCGAAGACCCAGATGGCGGACGCATTATCAGAATGCCGGGCTCACGCGATCCAGCGGGCGTGTTTGTTGATGCCGCCGAAGCACTGATCAACCGCGTAGTGCCTGCCCCGCGCCCGGAAGATCGCGATCTGGCTTTGCATAGAGCGCAGCAAATCTTGCTCGCCAATGGCATCACCGCTGTTGCCGATATGGGCACCTCGATTGAGGACTGGCAAACATTTCGTCGGGCGGGCGACAACGGCACGCTCAATATCCGGATCATGTCTTATGCCAATTCGATTGAGACCATGGAATTGATCGCTGGCCCCGGCCCCACGCCGTGGTTGTATCAAGATCGGTTGAGAATGGGCGGCATCAAGATCTACCTTGATGGCGCGCTGGGATCACGAGGGGCGGTCCTGAAACAACCGTATAGCGACGAGCCAAGTACGATCGGCCTGTCCTCTTTGAGCGCGGCCCAACTTCGCAACTTGATGAGCCGCGCCGCGCTAGACAATTTTCAAACGGCCGTTCACGCCATAGGAGATGCCGCCAATGCTGATCTGTTGGCTGCGATTGCCGAACTCAATGAAAGCTACACCGGAGATCGGCGTTGGCGCATCGAACATGCCCAGATCGCTGATCCGCAGGATATTTCGGCATTTGGTCAGCACGGCATTATCGCCTCAATGCAGCCGCTGCATCAAACCTCAGACCGGGTGATGGCCGAAGCTAGGCTAGGTCCAGATCGATTGGCCGGAGCCTATGCCTGGCGCAGCATTTTGAATGCAGGGGGAAGGCTCGCATTCGGATCGGATGCTCCGGTAGAACCGACCGATATCTTCGCTGGCCTAGCCGTCGCCATTAGCCGCACCGACGCAAATGGAGAGCCGTTTGGCGGATGGCTTCCCAATGAGACGGTGAGCCGTGAGCAAGCCTTGCGCGCATATACGTCAGATGCCGCGTTTGCTGGGTTTGCAGATGGCCGATTTGGTCGCTTGGTGCCAGGTGAACGTGCAGACTTCCTGTTTGTAGACCGCGATCCGCTGCTTGCTTCGCCAGACGATATTCGAAACACCACGATCTTGGGAGTATGGTTGGCAGGCGAACAAGTCTTCGCCAATTGACTATGGAATTTGGTTTGCAGCAACTTCGGTACAGTTTCAGTTCACCTAACTTCCACAATAGAACAAAACCGTCAGGCAGCTTGCAGTTTTTAAGAAGCGTTTCCAACGCGTCTTATTGCTGCTCATTCGCCTGCACCTAGGACTGGAGGCTACCCGCTACTGATTCGCCCAAATACCGCACTTGCAACATGATTCAGTGTGCATCTGCAGCAATTTTTGGCATTCTCAGCAGAATTGAAATTGAGGCAATTTGGCCACAATTTGAGTAACTTTATGAATTTTTGCGTTTTTTTGAGCCATATTTGAGACGGTTTGATTGAAAAATAGGGTTGCCACACTTCGCTGACTGTCCTAGTCATGAGCCAAGTTTGAAGAATACAAAAAAATTAGGAGATATATCGATGAAAATCCGTACCATTGTTGCCGCTACGGCAGCTCTTTCTCTCGCTGCAACTCCAGCTATCGCAGAAGCTTCTTTCGACCGTGCAGGCGCACCGGTTGAAGGTGAAAGCGAACTTGAAGGTGGTTCGGGCATCATTATTGCAATTCTCGCAGCTGCTGCGGTTATTGCAGGTATCATCGTAGTTGCTGACGGTGACGACGACGAGCCTTTCAGCGCCTAATAGCTGATACCATCGATAAAAATTTACGGGGCCCGGTTGGGCCCCGTTTTTTTTGCGCGCGTTAGGTTTAAATTGCGTCATTCGCTGCAGTAAGATTGGTCCTGACGACGCATTGCGGACACGCGCGAACTGGGCCGGCTAAGCTCCTGACGCATCATTCAATGAGCGGCTTTCGCTAGGATGCATTGGGCGGCTCACCATTGCCGCACTTGCACAAGCCAGCCAGCTTGATCTCAGTTCTCTGATGATTCGATCGGACTCTTGGCTTCGGGCTCTTCAGTCGCGTCGGCTTCTGCTGAATTATCAACCGCAGCGTCTTCTGCCACCGAGTCGGTTTCCTTGCGCTCTTGCAATCGCATAAGCAGCAAAGATCCTTCAAACAGCAATAATAGCGGCACCGCCAATATCAGCTGCGATCCGGGATCTGGCGGAGTGACAATTGCTGCCAATGCGACCACGCCCACGATTATATAGCGCCGGGCAGCTGCCAACTGCGCCCTTTTAACAATGCCAGCTCGGTGCAAAAGCAGCAGCAGCACAGGCAGCAAAAAGCTCACCCCAAAAGCCAGGATGAACTGCATAACCAGGCTGAGGTAATCCCCCGCAGCAGGCAGAGCCTCAATCGCCAGCCCTCCAGCTTCGCCTTCAAATCCCAAAAACCAGCGGAATGCCGTTGGCATCACAACGTAATATGCGAGCGCGCCCCCGGCCATAAACAGCACCGGTGTTGCAATGAGAAATGGCAGAAACGCCCTTTTCTCTTTCGCGTAGAGCCCAGGGGCAACAAACGCCCAAAGTTGATTTGCAATTACAGGGAAGCTGAAAAAGAACCCCGCGAACAGCGCGACCTTAAGTTCCACGAAGAAAACCTCATAGAGCTTTGTGAAGATCAATTGCCCTTCATCGCCCGCTGGGAAAGCATCTTTAAGTGGCTGAACCAGGAAGCCCAAAATCTGATCTACAAATACAAAACACACACAAAATGCGATCGCCAACGCCAACACGGCACGCACGAGCCGCGTGCGCAACTCGATCAAGTGATCAAGCAGCGGCGCCTGCGCATCGTCTATCTCTTTAACTGGTAGTGCCATCGCGCCCGCCTATTCTTCCGTGCCAGGCTTGGCTTGCTGCCGCGCGGATAGCGGCAATTCAGGTTCCGAAGCAGTTGGTGGCCGTTCCGATGTACTGGGCTTGTGCGATTTAACAGCTGGCGGCGGCGCGGGATCTTCTGCCAATGGATCTCCAGCAACAGGCGGGCCTGTCATCTGCGATGGAGCATCCCCGCCTTCTGCCGCTGAAGGGTGGCGCTGCATGATGGCATCATTCTTCGCCTTCCATTTTTTCTCCATATCATCGAGCTCAGCCTCGCGAACCATCGCGTCTACGCCCGTTCGAAAATGTGCGGAAATTTTGCGAACTTTGCCAATCCAGCGGCCAGCTGTGCGCATGGCCAATGGCAAGTCCTTCGGGCCGATCACAAGGATCGCGACGATTAAGATGACAAGCAGTTCGGTCGCGCCAATATCAAACATGTCTATGTCTGGCGCACCGCCACCTTCGCATATGGCGCCTAGCTGGCAGAATCGTTTCGATCGGCCGATTTGCTTTCAGTCGAAGACTTGGCTTCGCCAGCAGGCCCTTCGATTTGGCTCGGTGTGTCGGAAGAGGATGCAGGTGCATCGACATCTTCGTTCAAGCCTTTCTTAAAGCTAGAAATGCCTTTCCCGAAATCCCCCATCATCTCAGAGATGCGTCCACGCCCAAACAGGATGAGGATTAGCACGGCGACAATTGCGATTTGCCAGACACTTAGACCCATTGGGATCAACCTTTGTTGCTTCAACTGCACCCAATATAGGTGCGAACCAGTCCTTGCGCCAGTCACGGACGTATATCAACCCGATTGATCGGCCTCTGCGCTATCCTGATGGGTTGCCGAATCTTCGGCCTGATCGGCATCTGCCTTCGCAGAGCAATCGTCACCTTGTCCCGAATTGATGGTTTGATCTGCCTCAACATCCAGCGCCGCTTCAAGCGCGTCGTCGACCGGATCGAGCAAGCCAGCAGCGCGCAATTCGTCAATTCCAGGAAGGTCGCGGCGTGAAGACAATCCGAAATGATCAAGAAACTCTGGGCTCGTGGCATATATTACCGGGCGACCAGGAACCTCTCGCCGTCCTGCCATCTTGATCCAACCGGCATCCATCAGAACATCCAATGTGCCTTTGGCGGTTTGCACCCCGCGGATGGATTCTATTTCGGCCCGGCTAACGGGTTCGTGATAGGCGATGATCGCGAGGACTTCTGTCGCGGCGCGGCTCAACCGGCGAACCTGTTCGCGTTCGTGCCTCAGCAAATGCGCAAGATCCGGTGCCGTCTCGAAATGCCAACGCTTGCCGCGTTCAACCAAATGCACTCCGCGCTTCTGATAATCCTCAACCAATTGTTGAAGCCCGGTGCGAACATCCGAATTGGCAAGACCGCCCAAATGCGTGCCCAGCGCCTCTATGCTCATTGGTTCTTCTGACGCGAACAAGGTAGCTTCCAGCGCGCGCGAAATTTCATCGGGCGTTCTGCCCGCCAACGATGTGCTGGGCGCTTCGACGTGTTCTGGATCCTCGCTCATGCCGCGTTTTCTTTCTGTTTCAATCGGCGGATGCGAAGCGCGCCATAGGCCTCATCCTGTGACAATTCCGCGCGGCCCAAACGCGCCAATTCCAATGCGGCAACGAAGCTGGATGCAAGCGCCGATTTGCGCAATTCGGGCTCTGCATGTTGCGGCAAGAATTCGCGGATTTCCATCCAATCCAGCGTAACCCCCAACATTGCAGACACTCGGTCCAAAGCACTATCGAGTGTCATCACCGGCCGGTCTGATACGTGATAAATGCGCGGTGCGGTGCGCGCCTTCACCTGACCATAAGCCTGGATCAACGCATAGCTATCGCATTTCCAAAGCGTTTTCCGATCAATTCGCAATCCTTCTGGCGAACCGCGCACAAACACATCGCGCCCAATCCGGTCTCTGGCCATCAGTCGCGCGGCGGATTCGCGCATCGCGCCTAAGCGTTGCAATCGCAATTGCAGCCTCAGCGCCAATTCTTCCGGGCTTGGGTCCTCTTGTTCTTCTTTCGGCAAAAGTAGGGAGGATTTTAGGTAAGCAAGCCAAGCGGCCATCACCAAATAATCCGCCGCCAACTCAAGCCTCAGGGTCTCTGCGCGCTCAATATAGGTGAGATATTGATCGACCAGCGCAAGTATCGAAATTTGTCGCAAATCGACTTTCTGATTGCGCGCCAAATCGAGCAATAGGTCTAGTGGCCCCTCCCACCCATCAAGCTCCAGATGGAGCGCTTCTTCCGAAGGATCACTTTCAGGCGGCGCGCCAATTGGCGGCGAATTCCAGTCCTCGCGATCATCAGGGCTATCGGCGGTCGGTTCGCCCTTGCTGGAGGCATCATCACCAAGCATGAAGCCCTCCCCGCTCATGCAGCCTCACCCGCAATTCCAAGCAAGGCATCTCTCTTTGCCAGCCATTGTTGTTGTTCGCCCAAATCACCGCGAATCGCGGTGCCTTTAAGCGCAAGTTCCAATCGCTGTGTTGTTTGTTCAGACATCTGCGGAAGAACTTGGCAGATTCCGGTCATATCGTCGATCTTTGCCCAGCAATTGAGGATGATATCACAGCCCGCCGCGTGCGCTTTTGCAGAGCGCTCTGGAATGGTTCCTTCCAGCGCTTCCATGTCGATATCATCGGTCAATAACAGTCCGTCAAAACCGATCCGTTCGCGGATGATTTTCGAAATAATGGTCTCAGACAAGGTGGCCGGATTTTCTGCATCCCACTGTGTGAACAGCAAGTGCCCTGTCATCCCGATCGGTGTCTTGTTCAAAGCACGGAAAGGAGCGAGGTCTATCTCTAGCTCTTCATCATTTGCCGTAACAACTGGCATTTCCTTGTGAGTGTCAGTCATGGAGCGGCCATGGCCCGGCATGTGTTTTATGCATCCGGCCACGCCGCCTTGCGCCAGACCATCGATTATCGCCCGACCGATGGAGGCCACCTGCTGGGGATCGCTGCCCAACGATCTATCGCCGATCACATCATGTGCGCCCGCCTGACGAACATCGAGCGGCGGATGATAATCGACCGTGATGCCCATCGCCGACAGCTCCAACGCCATAGCGCGAGAGCTTGCTCGGGCCGCTTCGATCGCACTGGCGGGCGCAATTTGATAAAGCCGGTCAAAGGCTTCAGCGGCGGGATAATGGGCCCAATGCGGAGGGCGCAGGCGCGCAACACGCCCGCCTTCCTGATCGATTGAAATCAACAGCCGGTCACGCCCGTGGATAGCGCGCAAATCATCGGTCAGCGCGCGCAATTGATCAGGGTTTTCGCAATTCCGCCCAAACAGAATATAGCCTGCAGGATCGGCCTCCTTAAAAAAGGCGCGTTCTGCATCGCTGAGCGTAGTGCCCGAAAGCCCGAATATCGCCGGAATCATCTGGCAATTCTCGCAGGCGGACCCAATTCAGGCAAGCATGACAAGCCTGCCCGATGGGGAAAACGATGCGGCCAGAAGCTGGCCAATTACCCAGAACTGCCCAAGCGAATTGCGGTGTTCAGCGCTTAACCTGACACGCAAGACCATCAGCCTTAAGATCACGGCACAGCCGATCCGCAGTGGCTCCATCGCTGGCAATCGCCTGCAAACGGTAAACCGTGCCGATATCCGCCTCACCTTTCAGCACGCGGTGACGCACTCCTGAAAGAACGCTTGTCTGCCGTGTCAAAGTGACCCAGCCAGCCTCTGCCTGCGCTCGGGTGCCATAGGCGCCAACCTGAACGCCAACACCGTCTTCGCTAACGGGTCGTTCGGTGGTTGTACGAGTGGCAATCGATGGACCAGAGGCCCCGTCAGCGCCTTCGGCATTTCCATCACTGACCACGCCTTCGCGTGTTTCACCTTCGCCCACGGCAGGCGCAACATTGCCGGTGCCGGCAAATTCTCTGCCGCCGGGATCATCGGGCCGTTCTTTGAATGGGCCATCGGGCGCTTCGATCGTGCTGCCATCTGCTACCAGGGCTTCATCACCGCCGCGATTGGAGAAAAACCAAATCGCGCCGATAATTCCAGCAAGAATAACCAGCAGCAAGACCGCAAAGCCAATGATGCGCGCGCTATCAACTGCGCCCGCACCATCATCATCTTCATCCGATTCGAGCCAAGGCAGGCTTTCATGATCGCTTAGATCAAGCTCATCCGCGTCGGCTGTAAATTCGTCCGCAGACATCATGATCCGCGTCCTTTCCCCGTTTCACCCATTGGGCCAGTTACATCGATTCAACTGCTTCAACGCCAAGCACGCCGAGGCCATTTTTGATTACTTGCCCGATTGCGTCAGCAAGGAAAAGCCTTGCCTGCGTTAAAGCGTTATCCTGTTCCAAGATGAAGCGCTTTTGCGGCGAATCGTTGCCCAGATTCCAGAAAGCGTGGAGTTCGGCAGCCAAATCATAAAGATAGAACGCGATTCGATGCGGTTCGCGCGCTTTCGATGCGGCCTCAATTTCGCGGGCAAATTGTGCTGCACGCCTAACCAAAGCTAACTCTTCATCGCCTAGCAGGGAGAGATTGTCTGGCGCAGGCGCCAGCCCAGACTCTGCAGCTTTGCGCAAGGTAGAGCGGATCCGGGCGTGCGCATATTGCACATAAAACACCGGATTGTCCTTCGATGCCTCCACGACCTTCGCGAAATCAAACTCCATTTGCGCTTCTGGCTTGCGGGTAAGCATGGTGAAACGCACCACATCTTTGCCCACTTCATCCACCATATCTTTGATAGTGATGAAATTGCCTGAACGTTTTGACATCTTAACTGGCTCGCCGCTGCGCATAAGCTGAACCATTTGAACCAGTTTTACATCGAATGGCATGGCCTGGCCTTGCCCTTCCGATAGGGCAGCAACCGCTGCTTTGATCCGTTTCACAGTCCCAGCATGGTCTGCGCCCCAAATATCAATCAGCGCATCGGCGCTTTCAGCCTTTTGCATGTGATATGCCAAATCAGCACCAAAATAGGTCCATGCACCGTTTGATTTCTTTATCGGCCGATCTTGATCATCGCCAAACATTGTCGAACGGAACAGGGGAAGCTCAACCTGCTCCCAATCTTCCGGCGGTGCCTTACCCTTTGGCGCCTCCAGCACACCGTCATAGACAAAATCGTGTTCGCGCAGCCAAGCTTCTGCTGCATCAGGCTTGCCTGCGTCATGCAGTGCCGCTTCTGACGAAAAAATATCGTGCCGAATCCCAAGTTGATTGAGATCCGATCTGATCATTTCCATCATCGCATCAACAGCGGCAGTACGAAAACTGGGAAGCCATATCTCTTCCGCTTCCTGCGCATATTGATCGCCAAATTTCTCCGCAAGCGCGGCGCCAACGGGGATTAGATAATCACCAGGGTAGAGACCTTCCGGAACTTCACCAATATCTTCACCCAAGGCTTCGCGGTAACGCAAATGTGCAGACCGAGCGAGCAAATCGACCTGTCCGCCGGCATCATTGATATAATATTCGCGGATCACATTGTGGCCGGCAAATTCCAGCAGGCTGGCCAAAGCATCGCCAACAACCGCGCCGCGGCAATGACCCATATGCATTGGTCCAGTGGGGTTAGCGGAAACAAATTCCACATTCACCCGGTTGCCTGCCCCCGCAGTGGATCGGCCATAATCTGCGCCTTGCCGGACGATGGCTTCCAATTCCTCCAGCCACGCTGACGGATCAAGCCGCAAATTGATAAAGCCGGGACCAGCGATATCGGCACTCACAATCGATTGCTCCGCGGTCAGCTTTGATGCAATTTGCTCTGCCAAAGCTCGAGGATTGGATTTGGCCTGTTTTGCAAGCACCATCGCCGCATTGGTCGCCAGATCACCATGGCTGGCATCCCGCGGCGGTTCCAATGTGACATTGGCAAAGCTCGCCTCTGCAGGAAGCACGCCTTCTGATTGAAGCACGCCAAGCGCTTTTTCGAGTATCGCGGCATAGGCCGAATAGAGGTTTTGATCCTGTGACATCACAGCCGCGCGCCTAACCGAATTGAGCGGAATCGCAAGTTTCCCCTGCGCTTAATTCCAATCGCGCTGTGACGCGTGATGCTTCAACGTGTGGCGTTATACGCCAATTGATCCTCGGTAAGCTGGAAACCAATGAGCATTTCGAAGCTGGTTCTTTGGATCGCCGCTTGCACCTCAGGCGCTGAGAGCGGATCCAATGCGGCATCGACATCACCGGCGCGGCGGCGGCGCGTAATGCGTTCGCGAACATCATCAGGAAGGGTCGCCTCTGCGCGGTTGATGAATGATCCCGCCGTGCCGCTGGCTTGCGCGCGTTCCTGACCGTCCGCGAAGTTCAACGTCACCTGGCCGACGCGCTTTGTAACGACGGCGCTTCCGCCCCGCAACACAGTGACAAAATATGGCAGAGTTACAGAACGGGCGCCGCTCACATCATTGCGCCGGGCCAAAACGTCAAAGGTCGCTTGGCTATAAACACGCTCTCCGCTTTCATCGCAGGTTGAACGCAGATTGGTAATACTTGCGGTCAAATCAAGATTGGCAAGGGTCGGCTCTCCGGCGGTGCGAAACGCAGTGATATCGCCAGTGTAGTCCGGGATACCAACTGCCGGACAAGAAGTCAGAACAGCAGTGATCCCAACACCTTGATCAACCACCAGTTCACCTTCGCGGGCACAACCAGCCAATGCAGCAGCAAGAGCAATAGTGGGCAGAATACGGGTGCGAAGCGTCATGAAACTAACCGTCCTGAAATTTGTCGATCCGATGTGCCGTTTGGCACCTGCACGCCCTAGCGGCGCTCATCGCAAAGCGCTAGAGGGGGCCGTATGAACGCTCCCTTTCCAAATTCTGACCAATCAAACACCAATTGTGCTGCCGCGCAGGACGCAAAGAATGGTGAATTAGAACTGCTGATTGCGGCACCTCGCGGCTTTTGCGCAGGTGTCGACAGGGCGATTGAGATTGTTGAAAGAGCGATCGAAAAATACGGTGCGCCGGTCTATGTTCGCCACGAAATCGTCCACAACAAATATGTCGTGGATGCATTGATTGCCCAGGGCGCTATTTTTGTCGAAGAATTGGACGAGATCCCTGATGAAGCGCCGGTTGTGTTCAGTGCGCATGGTGTTCCGAAATCCGTTCCGGTTGAAGCCCAGCGCCGCAATATGATCTATGTCGATGCAACATGCCCCTTGGTTTCCAAGGTCCACCGGCAGGCAGAACGGCAGATTGAAAAAGACCGTCACATTATCTTTGTCGGCCACGAAGGCCATCCAGAGGTGATTGGCACGATGGGCCAGGTTGAAGCGGGTCAGATGACCCTCGTCGAAGCCGTAGAGGACGTGGACGCGCTTGAGTTTTCTCAAGATGATCGGCTGGCCTTCCTGACTCAAACCACACTTTCAGTGGATGACACGGCCGACATTATCGCCGCACTAAAGCGACGTTTTCCCGGCATTAGCGGGCCCAAGGCCGAAGATATTTGCTACGCTACTTCCAATCGCCAAACTGCGGTGAAGCAAATCGCCGAAGAATGTGATCTGGTTTTGGTGATCGGCGCGCCAAACTCCTCCAACTCGCTCCGCTTGGTCGAAGTTGCAGAACGGCTAGGCACACCGGCCCGGCTCATTCAACGCGGCCAAGAAATCGAAGAACATTGGCTAGATGGAGTTCAAACCGTTGGTTTGACTGCTGGCGCTTCGGCTCCTGAAATTCTAGTTCGGGAAGTGGTGCGGAAAATCGCGAGTATCCGTGCGGTTCGAGAACGAACCATCACAGCGGCAAACGAGAAGATGATCTTCAAATTGCCGCGGCAATTGGTCGATTAAGGAAAGCCAGAAGAGCGCTGATGGCGGTTTATACTCATCTTGGTGCGGAAGAATTGACGCAACTGATCGCGCATTACGATGTCGGCGAATTGGTTTCAGCCAAAGGCATCGCTGAAGGCGTATCGAACAGCAATTGGCTTATCGAAACACGCGGAGCCCAGCCAGATACCCCATCCCGGTTTATTCTCACGATGTATGAAAGGCGGATCGAGCTGGACGATCTGCCCTATTTCCTGGGGCTTTTGGATCATCTGGCTGGCAGTGGATGCCCCGTGCCTAAGACGATCCATGATCGCGCCGGGTCGGCTTTTCGCATGCTAGATGGAAAAGCGGTGGCGCTGATCGAGTTCCTGCCGGGGATATCGCCGACTCATCCCACGCCGACACAGGCCAGATCAGTCGGGACTGCCCTTGCAAAGATGCACCTGAATTCGGCGAGTTTTGGCACCGAACGGCCCAACACAATGGGTTTCGCAAACGTTGCAGAGATTTTGCAAAAATGCGGTGCAGCCGATTTGACGAGGATTGACGCTGAATTGCCAGCCATGATCGGCGCAGCACAATCGGCCGCCAAATTGGATGTCACCAACTTGCCGAAGTCAAACATTCACGCTGATCTGTTCCCAGACAATGTGCTGATGATGGATGGCCATGTTACCGGGATGATCGATTTCTACTTCGCTTGCACCGAGATCATGGCGCTGGATTTGGCCACTACCCATGCAGCATGGTGTTTTGATGACAAGGGGCAGAAATTTTCGGCTGATATTGGTGCCGCTTTGATGGGTGGTTACGAATCAGTACGCCCGCTCGGACCAGCCGAACGAGGGCTACTGCCTGAGATCGCAAAAGGCGCAGCTTTGCGCTTCGTCGCGAGCCGCGCAGAAGACTGGTTAGAAACGCCAGATGGCGCATTTGTAACACGCAAGGACCCAATGCAATTCGTCTCACGATGGCACTTTTACGATGAAGCCGGGCCAGAAGCATTTGCGAAATGACCGCAATCAGGCAAAGAGTTTCGCGATGAAAAAGGTGGACATCTTCACGGACGGTGCCTGCAAAGGCAATCCAGGTCCAGGCGGCTGGGGCGTCTTGCTGCGCATGGGCGCGCATGAGAAAGAGCTGAGCGGCGGTGAGTTGGACACGACCAATAACCGCATGGAATTGCTCGCTGCGATCAAAGGGATTTCCGCTCTGATCGAACCTTGCGATGTCACTTTGCATTCTGACAGCAAATATGTGCTCGATGGCATGACCAAATGGGTCGAAGGTTGGCAAAGACGCGGTTGGATAAATGCGAGCAAAAAACCCGTTCGGAATGCGGATTTATGGCATCAACTCATTGAGGTTGCTGCACAACATGAAGTTGAATGGGTTTGGGTGAAAGGCCATGATGGCCACCCTGAAAATGAACGTGCTGACCGTTTGGCAAGTGATGCTGCGGCGTTAATCGCCAGCGCGCATGCCGATGCGCTTGATGCTCAGGACAGCTAAATCCTGAACGTAATTGTCGAGGGATAGAGGCAAATTGCCCTTCGCCTTCTAAACGTTTTTCAATGTTTGAAATTGTGCGGATCGAGGGGCCTCCCACCAGCACCCCCCGTCTCTGCGCCCGGACTCGGTCTTAAGAATTGTCCTCGATATCGGCCTTGGGGCCGTTTTTCTTGATCGAATCGATCGCGTTTTTCGCGCTCGTCTTGCTGGAATACCCTTCGGTCGAGAACATGATTTCCGAATTGTACTTAAAGCGCACCCGGAATTCGCCCTTTTTATCTTTATAGATCTCGAACTTATGAGCCATCAATTTACTCCCAAGATGGTTGGTGAAACAAAGTTAGCCGCCTACCTTACAGATTGAATTGGCCTTGGCTAGGCCAGCTGTCTGGCAAACCGGCAGGGCGAATAATTTGCACCAAGGATGCCCGTGGTCATATCGTCTGGCGATTGCCCCAAAAGGCATTGCGCAGCCAACCGCGCAGCAGCCGGTGCGGTTTGAATGCCAAAGCCGCCTTGCCCAGCAAACCAGAAAAAATCATTCAATTCAGAGTCGTGCCCATAAACCGGCAACCGGTCTGGAGAAAAGCTGCGAAGGCCAGCCCAGCGCCGTTCGACACGTTCCACCCGGCAATCGACCACGTTCTGCAGACGATCTATCGCAACCGCAATATCGATCTCATCTGGGGCCACATCGCCGGCTTCGCTGGGGATTTCGTCATGCGGGCTTAGCCACAACCGACCATTGTCCGGTTTGAAATAGAAGCCACCATTTATGTCGAGCACCAGCGGTAAATCATCTTGCGCTGCCGGAGAAACTCGTAACTGAGCCACCGTTCGTTTCAGCGGGTTTATGCCAATAGGCTTTGCACCGGCCAGTTGGGCGATCTGATCGGCCCATGCGCCTGCGGCGTTGATGATGGAGGCAGCCCGCATCTGTTCGCCGCTCGCACACCGAATCGTGAAAACCCCCGATTCGCGCGAAATTTCGGCAATGCGAGCATCGCAAACGAGCGTGCCGCCCGATCGCTTCATTGATTTCAAATAGTGTTGATGCAGCGCCGCGACATCAATGTCCGCGCAGGCAGGTTCCCACACGGCATCGCACCAATCCTCTCGCAAATGGGGAACCTTGTGCGTGAGCGCGGCGCGATCCAAGCGCTCAACCGTCGCGCCTGTTTCCTCAAAGGTCGCCACAAAATCATCGAGCGCGGAGCGATCTTGCGCTTGCCCGATATAAAGCGCCCCTCTGGGCTGTAGAAAACCATGTTCGCGAAGGAAGGGGCCAGATGCCAAGGTCAGCGGAACAATCCCCGGTCCGCCGTAACATTCTTCCCAAAAAGCGGCAGAGCGGCCGGTTGAATGATAACCGGGCACATTTTCAGCTTCGAATACAATAGTTTTGGCAAAAGGAGCGAGTTCAGCCGCGAGGCTCGCGCCCGCCATCCCGGCGCCAACAATGGCAAAATCAGAGATCCGGTCGCTCATCGTTGGAAGTTATGCTGGCGGAACTGCGCGATCAAGGAAACGCGCAATTTCATCCATTGCGCGATTGCGCACCGCATCCACTTCACGCAGAATTTCGTGGTGAGCCTCTTCGCCAAATTCAACCAATTCACCATTTGGCAGACGCTCGACCGCACGCATACACGCCTCATGGTTGACTAGCTTATCCTCTCGCGTGGAGAGTATTAGCACCGGCGCATGCACCTGCTCCATTGCACCGGCAGCTTTGAGAACTTTGGTTGAGGCATAGGCCCTTTCGACCCAGCCCCAGCTGCCCGGACCCATGACCAGTTCAGGGCGATGCTCCCGCCACCACAGCTCATCTTCATAACGATCATCATCGTGGGTCAGCAGATGACGGCGGCGCGCGGGCAATTCGCCGGGCTTCTCACTCCATTTCCAAGCTTGCCTAGTCTCATCGCCAATGCCGCGCATTATTTTTGCCGCCCCATGCAGGATTGCAAGCGGGAGCGGCGGCCCTGTCATATCCAGCATCGGCGCGCTGAGAACGACGGCATCAGGATCGACTTTTCCTTCGATCAGCGCGCGCATGATCAAGTGGCCGCCCATTGAATGTCCGGCCAACACGTGCGGCGGCGGCGTTACGGCTTTCCAAGTCTGCCACAGCACCGCCAAATCGGCGATCCATGTCGAAAAATCATCGATGTGCCCAGTGACATGATCATTGCCCAAACGCCCAGACCCGGCCTGCCCGCGCCAATCAGCAGCGGTTACGCGCCATCCCGCATGGTGCCATTCATCCAATAATTCGAGATATTTTTCATAATTGTCGCCGCGCCCCGGCAAAAACAGGATCGACCCGCGCGCCTGTATGTTTTTTTCTGCGGCCGAGGGACTGCCTTCGCCGTGCCAATCGATGCGGCGCAATTCGTGGCCATCTTCCGCCAACCAAATTGATTCTTTTGCAGCCGCAGGAATTGCGCGACGATCCATCAATTCAACCCCTTAAACCTTGAATTCCCGCGATCTGGAGGCCGTGCCTAATATCACACCTCCGACGTTGGTTACTTTTTAGTAAGCCATGATCTGTAGCAATACCCATCAAGAAGGACCGTTCGGGTGCCTTTTGGGGGTAATATGCTTAGTCAAAATCTTTATTACGGATTGCTGATTGCCTTGGCAATTGCACTGGTTTTTGCGGCCTTTACCGACTTGCGCAGGCGCCAAATCGACAATTGGTTAAACGCTGCAATCGCGCTTGGCGCACCGGTTTTCTGGTGGGCCAGCGGTCTATCACTGTGGCCCGATATCGCATTACAAATCGGCATTGCCATCGCGGCATTCTTTGTTCTTGCGGGTCTATTTGCTCTTAAAGTTATGGGCGGCGGCGATGTTAAATTGTTGACCGTGCTCGCGCTTTGGATCGAACCAAACGCTTTCCTGCAACTGCTGATCATCATGGCCATCGCTGGTGGTGTGCTGACGATCATAATGGGCGGTTATCATTTTCTAAGACGGCAAAAAGAACGTCTCGCCATACCTTATGGAGTTGCCATCGCATTTGGCGGCCTCTGGGTACTTTCCACTAATTATTTACCGCCCGAAACGATCAACGGCATTTCGGGATGAACCTGATTTTAACCAGTCTGAGCGTACGTACCACAACCATACCCGCCCGCTAACCATTTCGGGCTCACACAAGGGGGCTTAAAAGCCATGGACAGGAAGAAGCTTGTATTGCTGCTAGGAGCGCTGATCATTGCGGTCGGCACGGCATTTGCAGCGCGCAGCATGTTCGCCGGGGCAGCTGCCCCAGAAGCAGAGGCCGTCGTGCCTGAAGGACCAAAGGTTCTGGTGGCGCAGCGCGCACTCCAAACCGGTACCATCATTACGGCAGATGCGCTGAGTTATCAGCAATGGCCGGAAGAGTTGGTCCAAGACGCCTACTTTATTGATGGCGAATCAGACGTGACTCAACTTTTGGGAACTGTCGTTCGTCATCCGGTTACCGCTGGTGAGCCAGTGACCCAAGGCTCTTTGGTGCGCCCTGGTGATCGCGGCTTCCTTGCTGCGGCGCTTGGCCCAGGCATGCGTGCCGTTACGGTTCCTGTGTCTGCCAAAACCGGCGTTGCTGGCTTTGTCTTCCCGGGCGACCGTGTTGATTTGGTTTTGACTCAAGCGGTTGAGGGCGAAGGTCAAGCATTGAGAGCGGCGGAAACAGTGCTTCGCAATTTGCGAGTTCTGGCAACCGACCAATCGACCGAGCAAGACACAAACGAAGCGGGTAAGACCGTTGTTCGCGCCTTCCGCACAGTTACTCTCGAAGTGACACCAAAGATTGCTGAGAAGGTGGCCGTGGCCCAAACCATTGGCACATTGAGCCTGGTTCTGCGTTCAATCGCGGACAACCAATCTGAGCTTGAGCGTGCCATTGCTTCTGGCGATGTTGAAATTCCAGAAGATGCAACTCCGGAAGAAGAAGAGCGTCTGCTGCGTTCAGCGATGAACCGTCCAGTAGATACCGGCACAACGTTCTCAACTGGTGGTGATGTCTCACGTTTCCAACGTCGCACGCCTCCACCAACGGAAGCCCAAAATCCGCAAGTTTCGCCTGCTGGATTGGGTGTACCGGGAACAGTTAACGGTGCTCCGGTCAACCCAGGTCCATCAGTTCGCGTAACCCGCGGCAAGCAAACCACCGAAGTGCCTGTTGGCGGTGCGGTGAGCGGGCTTGTGAGCAGCCAGTCAAGCAATGTCAGATCAGCAGGCCAAACTGTGCCTGCAGCTGGCGCGCTGCTGGTCCGCTGAGGAGCGAGACCATGTCATTCCGGATCAAAAGCTTGAACACCGCAAATGCGGCAAAGTCGAAACCTTCGAGGGGCAATACAATGAAACGCCACCTGACTGCTAAAATGCTTCTGGCGAGCCTCGCCGTCGCACCGCTTGCCGCGGTTCCGACGTCGACCGCCACAGCACAGCAAGTCGCCAGCCCAGATCAGGACGTTGTCCTGTCTATCGGCCGCGGCCAGCTAGTTACCGTGCCCGGCGCAATGACCGACATCTTTATCGCCAATGAGGCGGTTGCAGATGTGCAGGTCAAATCGCAGCGGCAACTCTATGTCTTTGGTCTCTCTGGGGGAGAAACCACGATCTATGCCAGCAACGCTGCCGGCAATGTGATCTGGTCAGCCAATGTTCGCGTCGGTTCAAACATTGACAGCATCGATCAGATGTTGGCTCTGGCGATGCCCGAAGCGCAAATTGGTGTTGCAACCATGGGAACAAACACCGTGTTGCTAACCGGCACAGTGGCTGCTCCTGAAGATGCTGCTGAAGCGCAGCGTCTGGTCGCAGCTTTCGTTGGTGAAGAAGCCAACGTTATCACTCGCTTGAAAACGGCAACGCCATTGCAGGTCAATCTGCAAGTGCGTTTCGCTGAAGTGAGCCGCACTTTGGTTCGCGACATTGGCGCCAATCTGACCTCTGCCGATTCTACTGATGGTTTCCAATTTGGCGTTGGCACTGGCCGCGGGGCTTTGGCTCAGTTCAGTCCGGGCGGCCCAGCAGGTGTAAATGTTACTACCGGTGATGCTGGCACATCCATCATCAGCACTGTCGGTGCTGGCGGAACCACTTTGGCTGGACTTGGCACTCTTTTCGGACTGGATCTGGCAGGAACGCTCGATCTAGCTGAACAGATCGGCCTTGTTACTACTTTGTCTCAGCCAAATCTGACAGCGCTTTCGGGTGAAACCGCTACCTTCCTGGCGGGCGGTGAATTTCCGATCCCAATCAGCGAAGGCCTTGGCACTGTTTCGATTGAATATCGCAACTTTGGTGTGAGCCTAGCTTACACCCCAACGGTTCTGTCCAATGGCCGGATTTCATTGCGCGTTCGCCCAGAGGTTTCTGAGCTTTCAACGCAAGGTGCGGTTACATTGAACGGTTTCCAAGTTCCGTCGCTCACAATCCGCAGGACCGAAACGACTGTGGAACTTGGCTCTGGCCAAAGCTTTATGATCGCTGGTCTGATGAGCAACAGTTCGCAGAACACGATTGATAAGGCTCCTGGAGTTGGCGATTTGCCAATCTTGGGCAACCTTTTCCGCTCACGCTCTTATCGCAGAGGCGAAACTGAGCTGGTTATCGTGGTTACGCCGTATCTGGTGCAACCAGTCAACGCGAACCAGATCCGCTTGCCAACCGATGGATTCCGTTCATCGACCGAGCTTGAACAGCTGATCGGCTTCCGTGAAAATGCAGGCCAATCTGGCGCGGAGCGCCCTGGCCCAACTGCGGCTGGCGGCAACGAAGCACCTCCGCCCGCAGTGAGCACTGCCGATCCTGCCGCGATTGTACCGGGTTCGCCCCGCACCGTGGAACGTCAAGACGACACTAACAGAAACCGCAACCGGAACCGTCAGGCAGATGCCGCGGCTCCTGGTTTCAGCCTCTAAGAATGAGAAAGGTGAAAACGATGCCCTTTGCAAATCACAGCAAGCTGGCGGGTGCTGTCGCCCTCTCGCTCGGACTAGTACTAGCCGGTTGTGGCGGATCGCCAACCAACCGCAGCCTGTACAGCACGAAGCAACCAGTGGTTGAACGCACTAACTTCACGCTAGACGTGCAGACCAACACCAGCGGACTTCCCATTTCGGAGAAGCAGCGCGTAGACGGTTGGTTTGAAACCATGGATCTGGCTTACGGCGATCGTATTTCGATCGACGACCCAACCAACAATCCTGCCGTGCAGGATGCAGTGAAAGAACTGGCGGGCCGGTATGGCCTTTTGGTTAGCGAAACTGCTCCTACCACCGCTGGATTCCTCCAGCCTGGTCAGGCGCGGGTTGTTGTCACTCGTTCGAGTGCTTCGGTCCCGGGTTGCCCGGATTGGTCGGTCAGATCTGACACGAATTACAACAACGGAACACATCCTGGCTATGGCTGCGCAATCAACAGCAACCTTGCTGCGATGGTCGCCGATCCACAGGACTTGCTCGAAGGTCAATCCGGGACGGGTGAAACCGTTATCGCGACCGGCACGAAAGCAATCGATCAATATCGCGACGCCGAGCCTTCTGGCGCGGGCGGTCTACAAAACGCTGATACCGGAGGGAATTGATCCATGAACGCGCCTTGGAAATCCGGACTACCCGGAAACCGCGATCCTTTCGCTGCATATATCTGCGATGACAATGCGCTGGACGTTATTCGTCCAGTCGTCATCGAAATGGGATGGCAGCCTGAGAAATGCAATAAAGGCGGCCTGCGCAATGCGATTCAATCGCTTTCAGTCAGCGCCAGCCCGGCCATCCTTTTGGTTGACCTATCCGAAAGCGGAGACCCGCTAAACGATATCAACGCGCTCGCTGAAGTTTGCGAGCCTGGCACAGTCGTGATCGCGATTGGCCAGGTCAACGATGTGCGCCTTTATCGCGATCTGCTTTCAAGCGGCATCCACGATTATCTGCTGAAGCCACTTTCGGCCCAGCAGGTGCACGATGCCCTTAATCAGGCTCTGGCCGTGTTCACCGCCCCTAAGGCTGGTGAAGGCGAGCAGGTGAATCGCCATGTTTCAACCGCTGTGGTTGGAACGCGCGGCGGTGTCGGCGCTTCGACGCTGGCAACCTCTTTGGCATGGTTGTTCAGCGATGAGCATCAAGCGCCAACTGCGTTGCTTGATCTTGATGTGCATTTCGGGACTGGCGCTCTGGCACTTGATCTTGAGCCTGGTCGCGGCCTTACCGATGCGATCGACAATCCAAGCCGGATTGATGGACTGTTCATTGAACGTGCCATGATCCGTGCGAACGATAACTTGTCGATCCTTTCGGCCGAAGCTCCGATCAATCAGCCATTGATGACTGACGGCGCGGCATTCGTTCAACTGGAGGAAGAATTCCGCCAGGCGTTCGAAATGACCGTGATCGACATGCCTCGCAATATGCTGATCAACTTCCCGCATCTGCTCGCGGACGTAAATCTCGTCCTCGTCACATGCGAATTGACGCTCGCTTCGGCGCGCGACACGATCCGCATTCTGTCTTGGCTTAAAACCAATGCTGCGCATGCCCATCCGATGGTCATCGCCAATAAGGTTCAGCCAAGCGTGGCAGAGATCAGCAAGGCTGACTTTGAAGCCAGCATCGAACGTAAGATCGATTTCGTCGTCCCTTACGACGTGAAAGCAGCTTCGAATGCCGCCAAGCTTGGTCAGGTGTTTGTCGACGCCAATCGCTCGAGCAAGGCCACTTCGGTGATCAAACAGATCAGCGAACGTGTCATGGGCGCGAGCGAAGAGGATCTCGCCGAAGTGGGTGAAGAGAAGAAATCGCTGCTTGGCGGATTCGATCTGAAGTCATTGCTGGCAAAAAAGAATAAGTCAGAGGTTGAACCGGCTGAATAAGCTGATGGGGGTGCCGATCGCGTCATGCGCGGTCGGCTGCTCCTCTCTCAGTTTTTCAATCAGCCGCACCTGAACAGGGAAAGGCGGGAATAAGCGATGGACATTATCCAGCTCCTGCTCATCACGTTAGTGATATTTGCAGCGCTCGTAGGTGGCTATTATTTGGTCAACGGAACGGGCGCGAACAAAGCACGTCATCGGCGTTTGCAATCGCTCCGGTTCCGTCATTCGCAAAGCACGGATGCAAAGGTTGAATCGCAGTTTAAGAAAGCGATCGCCGCACGCAAACCGAAAACGCACAAAGTTGCAGGCTCTTCGTCGCGCTCCGAAGCGCTTGAAGTTCGCCTCGATCGGACCGGAAAAACGTGGACGGTCACGCAATATATTTATGCCTCGCTCGGCCTCGCTCTGGCGATCGCCGTGGTCGTCTATATCCGCAGCGGAGCCTTGTTGCTTTCGCTGGGAATTGGCTTGGTTATTGGGGGCGGCTTGCCGCATCTATTGGTGGGCTTCTTCATCAAGAAGCGGACCAATCAGTTCAACACGAAATTCCCTGACGGGATCGAATTGCTCGTGCGCGGTCTACGGTCAGGTTTGCCGGTCACTGAAACTCTGGGCGTTGTCGCTCAAGAGGTTGATGGGCCGGTTGGAATTGAATTTAAAGGGATCGTTGAACGCATCAAGATTGGCCGTACAATGGAGGAATCGCTCCAGGAAACCGCCGATCGCTTGGGCATCCCAGAATTCAACTTCTTCTGCATCACTTTGGCGATTCAGCGCGAAACCGGCGGCAACCTCGCCGAAACGTTGTCAAACTTGGCCGATGTGCTGCGCAAACGCGCGCAGATGAAGCTAAAAATCAAGGCGATGAGCTCTGAATCGAAGGCTTCGGCCTATATCGTTGGCGCTCTACCTTTCATAGTGTTCTTCATGATCTGGTGGATCAACCCATCCTATCTTGGTGGATTCTTCGTTGACGATCGACTGATCGTGACCGGCCTTGGCGGCATGGTCTGGATGTCGCTCGGCGCGTTCATCATGGCCAAAATGGTCAGCTTCGAAATCTGATTGGGGAGACACATAATGCTTAATCCTCAACCTGGACCAACACTTCTCGGCTTCGACGTTATCGTCGTCGGGACGGTTCTTGCCGGGCTTGCCGCTTTCGCCGTGATCATGGCGGTCTATGCGGCCGTCACGATCAAGGATCCGATGTCCAAACGCGTGAAAGCGCTAGAAGAGCGCCGTGACGAGCTCAAAGCTGGGATCGTCACCGGCAGTGCCAAGAAACGCACCAGTCTGGTTCGCAAGAGCGAGACCACCGATAAGGTGAAAGAGCGCCTCAACAGCATGAAAGTGCTGCAGGAAAGCCAATTGGAGGATGTGCAGCAAAAACTTGCACATGCTGGCTATCGCAACAAAGAGCTCGCGGTGTTTATCATCATGGCCCGCGCGATCATGCCGATTGTATTTGGCACGATCGGCTTCCTGGTGATCTATGTGATCGAATACTTCCCTGATTGGGGACCGATGACACGCCTGGGCGCCCTCAGTTTGACCGTTTTCCTTTCTTACAAAGGGCCGGAATTGTTCCTCAAGAACAAGGCAAACAAGCGCACCGACGAGATTCGCAAAGGCTTGCCCGATGCACTCGATCTGTTGGTGATTTGTGCGGAAGCCGGTTTGACTGTCGATGCTGCGTTCAACCGCGTGGCAAAGGAATTGGGCCGTGCCTATCCGGAACTGGGCGATGAATTCGCTCTAACCGCGATCGAGCTTTCATTCTTGAGCGAACGTAAGCAGGCCTTTGATAACCTCGCCTACCGTGTCGATTTGGAAGCAGTCAAAGGCGTGGTGACGACAATGGTCCAAACCGAACGCTATGGTACGCCATTGGCGTCTGCATTGCGCGTTCTGTCCGCCGAATTCCGGAACGAACGGATGATGCGTGCCGAAGAAAAAGCAGCGCGTTTGCCGGCGATTATGACAGTTCCATTGATTCTGTTCATTCTGCCTGTGCTCTTCATTGTTATCCTTGGCCCGGCGGCCTGTTCGATCGCCGATGCTTTCGCCAACAATTAGAGCGAACAAGTCACGCGGATGGCGACAGGGAGCTAGTTCGCCGACCGCAAATCGAAAAAGGGTCCAGCCGCAAGGTTGGGCCCTTTTTTATGGTTGGGGGTCTGTGGGTCTGCCAGGGCCTGGGCAGATTGCGTTATCGCGATGTTTCATCCGACAGGGCCAGAGCCCGCTCTCTCAATCGCCCGAGCAGTTCGCGCAATTGCTGTTCTTCGGCGTCAGAAAATTCCGCAACCAAACTCGCTTCGATCGCTTGGGCAAGCGGCATCACTTCGGCATGGATTGCCCGCCCTTCCCCAGTCAGTTCAAGTAAATGCGAGCGACCATCACGGAGATTGGGGGAGCGCATAACCAAACCGCGTTCTTCCAGTACCTTGCACGACCGATTTACCGCGACTTTATCCATCAATGTCGCTTGCGTCAGGGCGCGCTGGGTCAATGCACCGGCATCGCCCAACACCGCCATCACGCGCCATTCTGCGATTTTCAGACCAAAACGTTTGCGATAATTTTCCGCAATCAACCGACTAACCGCGTTAGACGCGATAGAAAGCTGATAAGGCAAAAAATTGGCAAGTTGACGAGGCGTATCACTGCCTTTGTCTATCGCCCAAGAACTCGGTTTCGTATTTCCAGCCATGGCGATAGTTTCCCATGAAACGACCGCCTCTGGCAAGGTATGGTTTTGCAACCTAGCCCTTGGGTTAAGACGAGCTGCTATTCATAGTCTCGCTCACCCCACCACGGGTAAAAATCAGGCATGTCCTCGGAGACTTTGCCTGGATAAACCGGATTGCGTTTTTCTAGGAAGCTCGCAATTCCTTCTTTCGCATCCTTGCCGCGAGAAAGTTTATAGATCGAGCGGCTATCAATCTTGTGCGCTTCCATTGGGTGATCAGCTGCCGACAGCCGCCACAGCATCGCCCGCGTCATCGCGACCGAGATCGAAGATGTATTGTCCACGATTTCCCGCGCGAGGCCCTGTGCCGCATGCATCAGATCTTCGGGGGCATGCAGGGACCGGACGAGCCCGCCCTCCTTGGCCTCCGCTGCTTCGAACACCCGGCCCGTCATGCACCATTCCAGTGCTTGGCTGATGCCAACAATCTTGGGCAAGAACCAGCTAGACGCAGCTTCGGGCACAATCCCGCGGCGCGCAAAGACAAATCCAAACCGCGCCGTGTTGGCGGCCAATCGGATATCCATCGCCAACTGCATCGTTGCACCAATGCCAACTGCAACGCCATTGCATGCAGAGATTAGCGGCTTCGTGCTTTCAAACAGCCGCAACGTCACCTTGCCGCCGCCATCGCGCACTACGGGATCGGACAAGTCACTGACCTCTGTCGGCGCAGAAAATATCTGTCCTCCACCTTCTGGCGTTAAGTCCGCACCAGCGCAGAATGCGCGATCGCCGGCACCGGTGAATATGACAGCGCGCACAGCATCGTCTGCGTCGATTTCATCCATCGCGGCGATGATTTCAGTGCCCATCGTGCCTGTGAACGCATTCATTTTCTCGGGCCGATTGAGCGTGATGGTGGCAATGCCATCTGCTTTATTGACCAGAATTTGGGTGTAGTCAGTCATAGATTTCCCTCTCAATGCCCGATGCGCTGCATGGCGTGATGCAAAAGATGCCATCCGCTGAGCAAAAGAAAACCCTCGCTATTGCGAGGGCTTTCGTTTCGATTGGCTCGCTATTGCACTCAGCAATTTTTAACGCGGCGCCATTCTGATCGCACCATCAAGACGCACATCTTCGCCATTGAAATATGCTGTTTCGATCATAGTCATTGCGAGGCGCGCATATTCTTCAGGATAGCCAAGCCGTTTGGGGAAAGGCACGCTGGCTGCCAGCGCCTCTTTCACTTGCGGCGGGGCTGCGTTCATCAACGGCGTGTTGAAAATACCCGGCAGAATTGTGTTCACCCGGATCCCTTCGCGCATCAGATCGCGCGCGATTGGCAATGTCATACCAACCACACCGCCTTTTGAAGCAGAATACGCCGCCTGGCCCATTTGGCCGTCTTCCGCAGCGACGCTGGCGGTGTTGACGATGGCACCGCGATTGCCCTCATCAGAGAGCGGATCGAGGGTCATCATCCCAGCCGCAGATTTCGCAATGCAGCGGAACGTGCCGATCAGATTGACCTGGATCACAAAGTCGAAAGCCGAAATCGGGAAATGTTTGATTTCGCCGCTCTGCTTGTCCCGGCTTGCGGTTTTGATCGCATTGCCAATCCCGGCGCAGTTTACGAGGATGCGTTCTTGGCCATGTGCCTCACGCGCTTTGGCAAAACCGGCGTCGACATCATCATCGCTGGTCACATTGACCTTGCAAAAGACGCCGCCAATATCGGCCGCAACCGCTTCACCTTTTTCTTCGTTCATATCGAAGATCGCGACTTTCGCGCCCTTTGCAGCGATCGCACGCGCCGTGGCTTCACCCAAGCCCGAAGCACCGCCCGTAACAACTGCGGGAGTGTTTGCAGAAACTTTCATTGAATATTTTCCTCTCAAGAATGCGATAGATTAAAGCGATTCAACGATAGTGACATTGGCTACACCGCCACCTTCACACATCGTTTGCAGTCCATATTTTTTACCGTGACGTTTCAGCCCATGAACAAGCGTCGCCATCAATTTGGTGCCCGATGCGCCCAGCGGGTGGCCCAATGCAATTGCGCCGCCATGCACGTTGAGCTTTTCAATGTCAGCACCGGTATGCTTGAGCCATGCCAGCGGAACCGGGGCAAACGCCTCGTTCACTTCATACATATCGATATCTTCGATCTTCAAGCCAGCGCGTTCAAGCGCGCGGTCAGTTGCAAACAGCGGCTCCTCCAGCATAATAACCGGATCGCCAGCAGTGACGGTGAGATTGTGAATCCGCGCCATCGGCGTGAGGTTGTGCGTTTTCAATGCTTCTTCGCTGACCACCAAAACCGCAGATGAGCCATCGCAAATCTGGCTGGCTGATGCTGCCGTTACCTTGCCTTCGGGCGAGATCAATTTGACGCCGGAGATACCTTCATAGCTCGCATCAAAACGGATGCCTTCATCCACAGTGTGCGTGTCTGCGCCTTCGGGCGTTTCAATTGCAACAGGGATGATCTCATTTTCAAACGCACCGGCTTTGGTGGCTGCGATGGCTTTTTCATGACTGTTAAGCGCAAATCGATCGAGATCTTCTTTCGAAAAGCCATGCTTTTGCGCAATCATCTCTGCGCCCATGAACTGGGAGAATTGAACCTTTGGATATTTCTCTTCCAGGCCGGGTGACTTGTAATGGCCCATCCCTTCTTTGAGGTGGAGCGTGGCATTCGATCCCATCGGCACACGGGTCATGCTTTCAACGCCGCTCGCGATCACAACATCCTGCGTCCCGCTCATAACTGCCTGTGCAGCAAACTGAATCGCCTGCTGCGATGATCCGCATTGCCGATCAATCGAAACAGCGGGAGTGGATTCCGGCAGGACTTTACTGGCGAGCACGCCCATCCGGCCCACCTGACCTGCCTGTTCACCAGCCTGACTTACGCAGCCTGTGATCACATCGTCCACCGCTTTAGGATCAACACCACTGCGAGTGACAACCGCATCGAGCGATTGAGCCAGCAGATCCACTGGGTGAACACCAGCAAGGCGTCCGCCGCGGCGCCCGCCAGCTGTACGAACGGCATCAACGATATAGGCTGTGGTCATAATCAGTTTCCTTTGGGGACTTAAATCCAAGTCATCGGTTAGCACGGCTTGTCCAACGGTCAAGCCAATGGGAGAATCAAGTTTGGGTGATTGCGCGCATTGTTCTGCACGCTCTTATCGCCTTGGTGCAACTCTTAGAAATCAGTAAAACTGATAGACCTATAAGGAAATATTTGATGGATGCAAAGGACTCAGTTCAAGCGCCGCACTCTCACCGCCCTGCGGCCATTCACTTTGACCCTAATTCTTTCCACCATGACGCATCGTATCTTGTATCTTGTATCTTGTATCTTGTATCTTTTGGCGAAATTTTCGGACTCAGCCGAATCAGATTCGTTCCCTACCACAGCAAAACCGTCCTCAATTTCGCATGATATTGACGGATCGGGCTTCTTTTGAACCCAAACTCACTAATCGCGTCTCCCCCGGTGAAACGGCGAATTTGTTGCATTTGTGTTACTCTGCGTGGCCGATTCACACATAAGTGCATCGGATTTTGCGCAAACTCTTGCACCATGGCTGTGACATTGCTCTTTTATGAACATGGGCCTTGGGTAAACAGGCTCGCATTAGGGACTGAAAATATGAAAACGCTTACATCCACCGTGGCAGGTGGGAGAGCGCGTCTGTTCGCAGGCGCTGGCTTAGCAGCACTCTCTCTTGCCGCTTTTGCTTCCCCCGCAATGGCGCAAGACGAAGAGGTAGACGTTACCGAATCTGACGCAGCCGCAGATGAAAACCCAGCTGGCATTGTTGTTACTGGCTCGCGTATCCGCCTGCCGAACCTTCAATCCACTGAGCCGACCACTACGATCACCAGTGAGTTCATTGATCAGCGTAACTTTGTGAACGTTGCTGACGCATTGAACGATCTTCCGCAAATTCGCGGTTCGGTTACTCCGAACGGTGCCGAGTCTGCGTTTGGTCAAGGCGTAAACTTCGTCAACAACTTTGGCCTCGGTACCAACCGGACTTTGACATTGGTCAATGGCCGCCGGGTTGTTTCTTCAAACACGCCGACCCTTTTCGGACCTGGCGCGCCTGGTCTTCAGGTTGACCTTAACGTTATCCCAACTGCGCTGATCAAGCAGATCGACATTGCGTCGACCGCTGGTGCGCCAGTTTACGGTTCAGACGCGATCTCCGGCACCATCAACATCATCCTCGATGATGAATATGAAGGTCTGGAACTGAACGCGACATCTTCTATCACTGAAGAAGGCGACAACTTCACTTATCGCCTCGAAGGTGTCTACGGTACTTCATTTGCGGACGGCCGTGGCCACTTGCAAATTTCATCATTCTACACCGAAGTTGAAGGCGTTCTTCAACGCGAACGTCAAATCTTCCTCGATGGAATTGAGAATGAGCCGAACACGATCCTGACTAACCGGATTGACGGTTCTCTCCCGCTTGACACTGGCGCAGATGATGGCGTTCCAGCTCAAGTTGGCTTCTTTGGCGCATCATTGTTCCCTCTGTCGAACAACGGCGTAATCATTGGCGGCCCATTGGGTGTGTCCACATCGGGTGCCGATATTGACGGCCTTAGCGGAACTGGCGCATTCCAATTCAATGCTGCGGGCGATCTTGTTCCGTTCACTGTCGGAACTCGTCCACTCAACACTGCCGGAACAGCTGCAACGGGTATCCGTGGCTTTAATGGCGACGGCTTTGTATTCAGCGACTTTGGTCAGTTGACTTCAGATCTTCGTCGTTTCGGTGCTAACGTGTTCGCGAACTACGATGTCACAGAGAATGTGAATTTGTTTGTAGAAGCGCAGTACTACGATGCTCGTGCCGATGAATTGGTTCAACAACCAACATTCAACACACCGTTGTTTGGAACCGGCGCTAGTGGTGGCTTGACCTTCCAAGCAGACAATCCATTCCTCAATGCGCAAGCACAGGGTGTATTGGCTGACGCGGGTGTGACTAGCTTCACTGTTTCGCGTGCGAATGTTGGCATTGCCGACTTGACCGGATTTGCTGAGACCGAATTGCTTCGTGGCGTCATTGGTGCTCGCGGCGATTTTGACCTGTTCAACAATTCGTGGAACTGGGAAGCTTCATTCACTTATGGTCAAACAGAAGTCACCGACAATCGTCAGGACATCAACGTTCAAAACTTCGCGAACGCGACAAATGTTGCAGTAGATCCAGCCAGTGGCGATATTGTTTGCGCTGCTAACCTTGGTGATGTTGCAACCCCGGTTCAGGCAAACTTTGCTCCTATCGCTGATGCAAACTGCGTTCCGTTCAATTTCTTCGGTCTTCAGGCCAGCCCAGAAGCTCTGGCTTACGTTGTTTCTGAAAACCAAACGCAATCGACACTGGAACAAATCGTCTTCAACGCAAACGTTGGTGGCGTTCTGTTCGACTTGTTCGGGAACGGCGTTGGCGTAAACGTCGGTTATGAATATCGCCGTGAAGAGGGCACATTCAATCCTTCAGAATTCGAAGAATTGGGTCTTGGTCGCGGTGCTGCGGTTGGTCCAATCGGCGGTTCGTTTGAATTGAATGAAGTGTTCGGTGAGATCTTTGTGCCGATCGTGACTCCAGGAAATGATTCGTTCATTTATGCTGCGAACGTTTATGGTCGTGGCCGTTACGTTGATAACACAGTGAATGGAGGGTTCTTCTCTTGGGCTGCTGGCGGTAGCTTCGCACCGATCGAAGATATCGAAATTCGCGGTAACTTCACACGATCTTTCCGGGCTCCGGCCATCACGGAATTGTTCTTGCCGCAATCGAACGCCTTTGGCTTTGTGCCTGACCTGTGTTTTGCAGCGGCTATTACTGGCGGTGCAAATCCAACAGCACGTGAAGCAAACTGTAATGCATTCTTGGCTGCATTCCCGAACATTCCGCGGCCACAAACGGCTGCGCAGGCTTCTGTTCCTATCCTAGCAGGTGGTAACCCTAATCTGGATAACGAACAGGCAGACAGTTGGAGCATTGGTGCGATCCTTCGTCCACGCTTCATTCCGAATCTGTCGATCACTGTCGATTATATCGACATCGCGATCGCAGATCCGATTGCGCAGCTGACTACGGCACAAATCAACACTGCTTGTTTCGACAACGATAGCTTCGACACAACTGACCCGGCGAACGGAAATTCATTCTGTTCATTGATTCAGCGTGATGCCATTGGTGAAGTTATCAATGACCCACAAAACCCGGGCGTTTTGACCGGTTTTGTGAACGGCAATGCGATCGATTATGAAGGCATTCAGGGCACGTTCCTGTACAGCACTCTGCTTGATAGTGTTGGATTGGGCGGCAACCTGCAATTGCGCGGTGATCTGACGGTCGTCTTGTTCCGTCAAACCGACATCACAGGCGTAGCGCCAGCTCGTGACGATGCAGAAATTGGTGACCCAACTTGGGCCGCTCAATTCTCGGCGAACTATATTGAAGAGAACTGGGGTCTTGGTACGGTTGTCAACTATACCGGTGAGCAGTTGTTCTCACGGTTTGACCGTAACCCTGATGCGCGTGAATTCGATCAGCTTGAGGGCTTCGTCACTGTCGATTTCAACGTCTTCTTCGCAACCGAAGATGATTTCCGCTTCAACTTTGTGGTCAGCAACTTGTTTGACCGTCAGTGTCAGGAGCTCAACGGCTTCTGTATCGTTGGCGGCATCAACGATGCGTTTGGCCGCACATTCTCAGCGAGTGTGACCAAAGAATTCTAAGCTTCGGCTAGAATACAAAATTGAAAAGGGCGGCATTCGTGCCGCCCTTTTTTTTTTTTGCACCCAAATTCTGTCGCCTCGCTTTAGGGCACAGCTTTGAGGCACAGCCCTAAGGCACAGTTCTAAAGCGCAACTTTCGACCTTGCCGACCGCGCGCATAAGCACCGCGCCGGGTGTTTCGCATAGGGAGTGCTGCGCAGAAGCCGCACAAAAAAATCCCCCGTCTAATTGAAGCCTGATCGGTATCTAACAATCGCGCTTAGACGCACTCATAGCACCGCTGCCCAAGCAGATATCAGCTGACAACCATTTCCAGCTCGCCGTCACCCTCATCAACTTTCAGAGTGCTGCCATCAGGCACGGTGCCCTGAAGGATCAAGTCCGCGAGCGGATCCTGCAAATAGCGTTGCACCGCCCGTTTCAGCGGACGCGCACCGTAAACCGGATCATAGCCAACCCTACCAAGCCAGCGCAGGGCCGCCTCAGTCAAATCGAGCGTGATCTTACGATCGACAAGCAATTGCTGCACACGCTCAACCTGAATGGCTACGATCGGTGCCATATGCTCCATCGCCAGCCGGTGGAACAAAATGATTTCATCGAGCCGGTTCAGGAATTCTGGGCGGAAATGCCCGCGCACAACATCCATCACCTCATTCTCAACATCGGCAACTTTCTGATCATCGCCGAGATTGGAAAGAAATTGACTGCCCAAATTAGACGTGAGGATGATCAGCGTGTTTGAAAAATCAACGACCCTGCCCTGCCCATCGGTTAGGCGGCCATCATCGAGCACTTGCAGCAGCACGTTGAAGACGTCGCTATGGGCCTTTTCAACCTCATCAAACAACACCACCTGATAGGGGCGGCGTCGCACGGCTTCGGTCAAAACCCCGCCCTCATCATAGCCAACATAGCCGGGAGGTGCGCCAATCAAGCGCGCAACCGAATGCTTCTCCATAAATTCGCTCATATCGATGCGGACCAATGCATGGTCATCATCAAACAGAAACTCTGCCAGAGCTTTTGTAAGCTCTGTTTTCCCGACGCCGGTCGGCCCAAGAAATAGGAAGCTGCCGAGCGGCCGGCCAGGATCCTGCAAACCAGCACGCGCGCGCCGAACCGCTTTCGATACCGCTTGAATTGCGTCTGACTGACCGATCACTCGGTTGCCGAGCAATTCTTCCATTTGCAGCAGCTTTTCGCGCTCGCCTTCCATCATTTTGTCGATGGGAATGCCGGTCCAGCGCGAAACGACTGATGCGATGTCTTCTTCGGTTACTTCTTCGCGCAGCAACGCATCTTCGTTCAAATCTTCTGCGGCCTCTAACTGTTTTTCGAGCTCTGGAATCCGTCCGTAAGACAGCTCACCGGCCCGTGCTAGATCGCCAACGCGCTGTGCTTGTTCCAATTCCAAACGGGCTGCATCAAGTTGCTCTTTGATCTTGCCTTCAGCATCAATCTTGTCGCGCTCATTCTGCCACCGCGTGGTAAGTTCAGCGCTTTCCTGCTCAAGATTGGCCAGCTCTTCTCGCAAAGCCACCAGTCGATCTTGCGAATTGGCGTCATCCTCTTTCGCAAGCGCGCTTTCTTCGATCTTTAGCTGGATGATCCGGCGGTCAAGTTCGTCGATCTCTTCCGGCTTGCTCTCGACCTCCATCCGGATGCGGCTCGCAGCCTCATCCATCAGGTCAATCGCCTTATCCGGCAGGAAGCGGTTTTGAATGTAACGGTTTGATAGCTGAGCGGAGGCGACCAAGGCCGCGTCCGTGATCCGCACACCGTGGTGCAATTCGTACTTTTCTTTGAGGCCGCGCAGAATCGATATCGTATCCTCAACGCTCGGCTCGTCGATATAGACCATCTGGAAGCGCCGCTGCAGCGCAGGATCTTTCTCGACATATTTTTGATATTCATCGAGCGTGGTCGCGCCAATACAATGCAATTCTCCGCGTGAAAGCGCTGGTTTCAACAGATTGGACGCATCCATCGATCCCTCGCTCGCGCCTGCACCGATCAGCGTGTGCATTTCATCAATAAACAAGATGATCTGACCATCCGCGTTCTTGACCTCATCGAGGACCGATTTTAGCCGTTCTTCAAATTCACCGCGATATTTCGCGCCCGCGATCAAGGAGCCCATGTCGAGCGACATCAAGGTGCGCCCTTTAAGGCTATCGGGCACATCGCCATTGGCAATGCGTAGCGCCAGCCCTTCTGCAATCGCGGTTTTACCTGTGCCAGGTTCCCCGATAAGAGCAGGGTTGTTCTTCGTACGCCGAGCAAGAATCTGGATCGTGCGGCGGATTTCCTCATCGCGGCCAATAACTGGATCAAGCTTACCATCACGCGCCGCTTGAGTGAGATCGCGCGCATAGCGTTCCATTGCATCATATGCGCTTTCGGCATTCGCGCTGTCCGCTTTATGTCCGCCGCGCAATTCTTCGATCGCAGTGTTCAGGCTTTGCGGCGTGATATTCGCAGCTTTTAGAGCTTCACCGCTTGCACCGGTGTTGAGCGCCAATGCCACCAGGAGCCGTTCGACCGTTACAAAGCTGTCGCCAGATTTCTCTGCGATTTGTTCGGCACTATCAAGCACCCGAACAGCATCGTTATCAAGGCCAGGTGTCTGCTGCGCACCGCCGCCGGTAACGGCAGGGATTTTGCCAAGGTCAGTATCCACCTGCGACACCGCAGCGGCCGCATTTCCGCCAGCCCGCTGGATCAGGCCTGCCGCCATCCCCTCTTCATCTTCCAAAAGCGCTTTAAGCAAATGCAGCGGCGTGATCCGTTGGTGGTTCATCCGGATTGCGACAGTTTGCGCGCTTTGCAGAAAACCTTTGGCCCGATCGGTAAACTTCTCAAGATTCATGAATGACCCCTTGTCAGTATTCATGCCCAATGTAGTGTTGCATATCTGCAACACAAGGCCTGATTTGGCAGATAGGTGTATTACTCAACTAGGTGGGCTCAGCAATCGTCAATGCAAGGGGTAATATACCCGCCAACAAACAATCACTTCAATGGTTGACGTAAACCTGAGCTCACGCGATGCTCTTAACGAGAGTAAATGGAGAGCTCATCGCATGAAATGGCTTAGACGCGGCGCTGCGGCGCTGTTCGTAACGCTGCTTGTCGCCTTTGTGGCATTGGCAACTTGGGAGCCATTCTTCGCCCATTCCGGCAAAGCTCCAGACGCTCGCCAATATCAGGCGGAAATCACGCGTGACGAATTTGGCGTACCGTTCATTTATGGAAAGACCGATGCCGATGTCGCGTTCGGTGTTGCGATTGCTCAATCTGAGGATGATTTCTTCACATTGCAGGATGTGATAGCGATGAGCCGCGGCCGGTTTGGCGCCATTGCCGGGCAAGATGGGACAACTTTTGATTTTGTCTATCACCTGCTCGATGCGCGCGGCACTGCTCAGCGGCATTTTTCTAATTTGCCAGCGGACACGCGCGCTTTGTTTGATGCTTATGCGACCGGGCTCAACCAATATGCAGCGCAGAACGGCGATGAAGTGAAATTGCAAAGTCTCTTTCCGGTCAATGGTGTAGACGTTGCAGCCGGGTTTTCCCTGCGCCAGCCATTTTTCTTTGGCCTCGGCAATGTCATCGGTCCGCTGGTGGCGGGCGAAGATTTGCGGCGTGAATTTGGTCCTGATATCCCAGGCTTCCCGCGCGGAAACGCGCAGCCCGCCCCTTCCAACACCGAACAAACTACGCTTTTACACCCGCTGCCTTGGGGCAAAGATGCCGGTCTAAACGGTTCCAATGCATTCGCCGTAGCTCCAGAAAAATCAGGCGGGCCGACAACGCTGATTTCCAATGCACACCAGCCGCTGCGCGGCGGGGTCGCTTGGTATGAGCTGACCGTGCAAAGCGAAGAAGGTTGGCATTTCACCGGAGCGAACTTCCCCGGATCACCTTTCCCCTTCCTGGGGCATAACGAACATTTGGGTTGGACCAACACCGTGAACCGGCCTGACATGGTCGATATCTATGAACTTGAATTGGATGAGAGCGGCACGCGGTATCAGCTTGATGGCGAATGGCTCGATCTGGAGACCAAGACTGTCACCTTGCCGGTTAGATTGGGACCAATAACTCTTCCAGTCCGTCGCAGCGTGCATCGCAGCGCACACGGCCCCGTTATTATCAATGATCGCGGTGCTTTCGCGATCCGATATGGCGGGATTGACAGGCTGGACCAGCTCGATGCTTATTACCGGCTCAATAAGTCGACTACGCTTGAAGAATGGCAAAGCGAGATGGCCCGAATGGCGGTGCCAAGCACCAATTTCGTCTACGCTGATCGGGAAGGTAATATTGCCTATGTCTACAATGCGGCGATCCCTGACCGACCAGAACTATCCGAAGTTTCTGCCAATTGGCGCGGTATCCTGGACGGCACGCGTTCAGATCTGATCTGGGAAGGGGCGGTCGACTATGCAGAAATTCCCAAAGTCATAAATCCGGCATCGGGCTGGATCTATAATGCCAATAACGAGCCATATACAGCGGCCGGCGAAGGCAGTGATCTGTCGCCAGAGGCTTTCTCCCCAGTCCTGGGCATCGAACGCAAACAGACCAATCGCTCGCGGCGCGCCTATCGCCTGTTGTCCGAATCCAACTTGCTCGATCGCGCCAATTTGGAACGGATCAAATATGACACCGCCTATGAACGCAGCGGTTATATCGCCGATCTTTGGGCTGCGTTTGAGACGTTAGAGCTTGAAGGTGAACTCGCCGAGGCGCGCGATCTATTGCTCACTTGGGATTTTACCGCAGACAACAATGGACGCGCAGATGCGCTTGCGCTGTTGATGATCCGTGATTTCATGTCTGCGGAATATCAAAATGGAGCGCTGCCAGATGTCGCCGCACATCTCGAAACGCAGGTTGCACACCTCAACACCCATTTCGGCCAGATCGATCCGCCCATGTCCGAACTGTTGCGATTGCGCCAGGGCGAAGTCGATCTGCCACTTGATGGAGGGTCTGACACATTGCGAGCCTCAACCACTTGGGAGGTCGACGAAGATGGCCGGTTGAGCCTAGTTCATGGCGACAGTTTTATCCAATGGGTCGAATGGCCTAGCGGTGATGATCAAGAAGGCCGAGTGTTTTCTCGCTCGATTCAACCCTTTGGTGCTGCCATCACGCGGCCAAGCAGCCCGCACCATACCGATCAGATGCAATTGTTCGTCGATCATAAATTGAAACCGGTGCATTTTTGGCGCGAAGACGCGCTTGCGAATGCCAGGCGGCGATATGTCGTAAGCAGTTCAGAGTGAATTGGCTTGATCTGCACGGTATCAAAGCCCACGGTGCTACCAGCCTTGCTACAAACAAGAGGAATTTCATGTTGTTACGTCTAGCCACCACCAGTCTTGCCGCGATCAGCGTTGCACTTGCAGCCCCCGCCTTCCCTGCTCTTGCGGATGGGCATACCAACCATTCAAATGCGCAAGGTGCAGCCCAATTAAGCCTTGAAGAATTGGTGTCTGAAGTGACAATCCCGTTTGAGCAATTCCAGCTTGAAAACGGACTTACCGTAATCGTGCATGAAGACCGCAAGGCCCCGATTGTTGGCTTGGCCGTTTGGTACAATGTTGGCTCTAAAGATGAGCCGGAAGGCAAGACCGGATTTGCCCATTTGTTCGAACATCTGATGTTCAACGGTTCAGAAAATGCCCCTAGTGACTATTTCCAATACCTTCAGGAAATGGGGGCCACAGATTACAATGGTACCACCAATTTCGATCGCACAAATTATTTCCAAACGGTGCCCCGCCCCGCGCTTGAACGGGCGCTATGGCTGGAAAGCGATCGCATGGGCTATCTCTTGGGCGCAGTCACACAGGGTAAGCTGGATAACCAGCGCGGCGTTGTTCAAAATGAAAAACGCCAAGGCGACAACCAACCCGGTGGTTTGATCTTTTATGAGATCGTGGAAACACTGTTTCCGCAGCCGCACCCCTATGGCCACACGCCGATTGGTTCGATGGCTGATCTGGACGCTGCCTCTATGGAAGATGTCCGCAATTGGTTCCGCGACAAGTATGGGCCAAACAACGCGACAGTCGTTTTGGCGGGCGATATCTCGGCGGCTGAAGCCCGTCCGTTGATGGAAAGGTATTTCGGTGCAATCGAAAGCGGCCCAGTAAACACCCCCGCGACCGCGACCATCCCTTCCTTGGACCAAGAAGTGCGCACCGTCCTGCGTGATCAAGTGGCTGCAACAACGATCAACAGATATTGGCCTGCGCCCGGTCTCACCAACCGTGAACTTACAGCTCTAACAGTTGGCGCCCAAATTCTTGGCGGCCTCTCCTCCAGTCGACTCGATCAAAAACTCGTGCGGGAAGAACAGCTTGCGGTAAACGTTTCGGCAGGCAATTTCGCCTTCCAACGGGTCGGACTCCTCTCTGTCAGCGCCACTTTGCGCCCTGGCGTTGAGTTAGAAACCCTTGAAGGCCGGCTCGATGAACTGGTTCAGGAATTTATCGCAGAAGGTCCTACCGAAGACGAAGTGCGGCGCGCGGCAACCAGTTCGCTTGCGCAAACTATCCGCGGGCTTGAACAAGTCGGCGGATTTGGCGGCAAAGCAGTGACATTGGCGCAAGGCGAAGTGCTCGCCGGCAATCCTGCCTTCTATGCTGAGCAATTGGACGTGCTCGCCACTCTGACACCGGCAGAAGTTCAAGGCGCAATGCAGACTTGGTTTACCCGCCCCGGCATGACGTTGATACTTGAGCCAGGCGAGCGCGACGGCAATTACGAAGAAGCTGGGGCAGGTGCTGCCTCCGATCAAGCGACCTCCGCACCTGGAGCAGACCAGGAATTGACAGTCTCTGTCGAACGGCCCGCGCCTGCGATTGACACGGTTGCACAGCTCGATTTCCCAGATGTCGAACGGGCAACCTTGGCCAATGGCATGCACGTTACTTACGCGCATCGCAGCGCAGTACCGGCAACCTATGTCACCATGTCATTCGATGCTGGCGATGCCTCTGACCCCTATGGAAAGCGCGGGCTAGAAGGCCTCGCCATGGGCCTGTTTGATGAAGGTACAACCAATCTAACATCACAGCAGATTGCTGAGTCACGAGAGCGATTGGGCTTGAACATCACAACTGGAGGCGGCGCAGACCGTTCGACCTTCTCGCTGTCTGCCTTGTCTGCAAATCTGGCCCCGTCTCTCGATCTTATGGCAGAGATTATTCTGGATCCGGCATTCGATGCGAACGAGCTTGAGCGTGTTCGAGCACAGGCCATCACCGGGATCAGGCAACAAATGCGCTCCCCGCAAGGCATTGCTGCGCGCGCAATCGCACCGGAACTGTTCGGTTCTGAAAACCCCTATGGCGGCAGTTCATCCGTTGCCAGCCTCGGTTCCATCGCACGTGAAGATCTGATCGGTTTCAAGGATAGCTGGATCCGCCCTGACAATGGCGAAATCTTCGTCATTTCCGATCGACCACTTTCGGAGATTGTCACCGCGCTCAACAGCTCATTTGGTGAATGGACTGCTCCGGCAACAGCAAAGGGCAGCAAGAGCTTTGGCGAAGCGACTGGCGGTGAGGGCAATCGGATCATTCTGATCAATCGCCCCAACAGCCCACAGAGCTTCATATTGGGAGCGCAATTGACGGGCTTGGATGCAAGTGACCCAGCTTATGTCGATTTCACCAATGCCAACAATTCTTTGGGCGGCAATTTCCTCGCCCGGCTTAATTACAATCTGCGCGAAACCAAAGGCTGGAGCTATGGTGTTAGAGGCGGTCCGCAAGCCCGCGAGAACGCCGTTGTCTATGCCATTTCTGGCGGGGTTCAAGCCGACAGGACTGGAGATTCAGTTGCAGAAATGATCCGTGAAACCAATGATTTCCTAACGGCGAACGGGGTCACAGAAGAAGAACTGGCGCGCAATGTCGCGGCGGAAGTGGGTGAATTGCCAGGCCGTTTTGAAACATCGGGTGCGGTGTTGCGGGCTCTACAAAGCAATGCCTTATTTGATCGCCCTGACGCCTATCATGAGACATTGGTTGATCGGTATCGCAGTCAAACTCAGGCAAGCCTGGATGCTGCAGCTCGCGCCGCCATTGCGGCAGATGAATTTGTTTGGATCGTTGTTGGCGATGCAGCGCAAGTCCAAAGTCAGCTCGAAGCGCTGGGCATGCCATTGGAAGTGCGGGAATTGCCTGCTGACCAGTGACGGACGCTACGGCATTCAATAAGATCCGGCTGGACGGTAGCGTTCGGCTGGATCTCGCTGCCAATATTGGTTGAGTCTTACTGACACGCGTGTAAATGAGGCTCACAAATTCCGCCTTGGAACAGTGCCAAGGCCAACAAAACCTGAAGAGGAGAGAGTACAATGTCAGTAGCCGGTTCTTACAACACCACCGTGAAAAGCCCGATGGGTGACCAAGCAGGCACCTTCACCGTTGAAGACGGCGGCGACGGCACATTCACTGGCCAAATGGCTGGTGGAATGGGTTCGATGGATGTCGAAGAAGGTAAGGTGGATGGCAACACCCTCACCTGGAAAATGAATATGACTGTGCCAATGCCGATGACCTTGGAATGCGAAGCCACTGTTGATGGCGACACGCTGACCGGAAATGTCAATGCTGGCGCATTCGGCGCTATGCCGCTTTCGGGCACGCGCGCTTAAACGCGCTTTATCTTTCAGATAAGCGAAAGGCCGCTGGAGTTTGCGCTCCGGCGGCCTTTTCATTTGCTCTAAGAATATGCTGCTTGGCCGATCCAATCACATCAGGCCAATCACATGAGGATGGCAGCAAGATCATGCACACAGATTAATCAGCCAAATTCCGCAGAATGCGCGGCTTCATCTCCCGCAGCGAGCATCTTTGCTTGATCAACCCAGCGATCGCGCGTGATCCTTCCCTTGATCTTTAGGAAGCGATCAACCTCGGCAACATCGCCTTCGCCCCAAGTTGCGATCTGATCGAACCGCGACACACCCAGCGAGTGACAAAGATCATTGAGCTTGGGCCCAATCCCTTTGATCCGGGTAAGATCATCAGGTTCGCCCACTGCCGCTGCGATTTTCGGGCGGGCGCCGCCAGCTGCACCTGCTGCTCCGGCGGCGCCGGTCGCTGCAAGGATGGGAGCTGTTGGTTCAATCTCCGGTTCCGCAACCACAACTGGCTCCGGTTCTGGTACAGGTTCGGGCTCTGGTACAGGTTCGGGCTCAGGTACAGGCCGGGCTTCTGGCGCTGGAGTTGGTGCCGGTTCGGCATTTTCACGCTCATACCGATCTGCATCGGAGCTATCGGCGGTAAGCCTACCCCAAATCCACCACGCCGTGGCGATCCCGATCACCAGTGCCAGGATAAAGCGGATCGGATTTTCAAATATTATCTGCAACATCGTCTGTTCCTTTCCGCGCTCAATTTCGGCCCCAGATCAACCAGCCAATGCCCAGTCCGATCAGGAATACGAGGATCACGAGAATCCAGCTTTCTAACAGCAATGGCATCTTATTCTCCCCCTGTTGAGTTGTCGGCGCCTGCACTCAATGTAAATTCTATCCGCCGATTGGCAGGATTGGCGCCATCGCCGGCAATCTTCGGCTCGCTTGAACCAAAACCCGTGGCTGTAATCCGATCAGCGCCAACGCCCCGCTCAGATAATGCCGCAGCGACTGCATCGGCTCGCGCTTGGCTAATGCTTTGATTGATTTCTGCTGATCCGGTGGCATCGGTGTGACCGCCCACTGCGACCGACATATTTTCACACTCGCTAAGCGCGGTCGCCAGATCATCCACTATCCGCAGCGATGCTGCGTTTAGATACGCGCTGCCCGAACGGAATGTGATAGTTTTGCCCTCCATCACGGCATCGACATCGCCCTGACATGCGGAAACCGCAGCCACGGTGGCGCTATCTGGTTCATTTGCTCCGCCAGCTCCATCCGTGCCATCGCCGCCGCCAACTGCATTTCCTGCCGCATCATTGCCATCGGCCCAGCGTACTGCGCTGATTCCCGGCACCGCAAGCGCTGCGGCCTCTGCTCTGGCACGCGCTTCTGGATCGGTGATCCCGTCTAGCACGGCAGCCCGTGACAGCGGATCGCGTGACATGGAAAGCGACGCGCCTTCTAAACCCTCACCAGAAAGTGCGGCCTGCCCGTCAGCTTCCAACCCATCGATATAATCTGAACCGCTTAGCTGGTGCGCGCCCCAAGCAAGCAATGAGGCAGCTGCGCCGCCAACCAAGAATTTAACGAATCCTGACATTGTCCCTTCCCCTCGCCTGCGAGTGTCGCAAGGCAAAGCGGCTTGGTAAAGGGCAAATAGGACACCCTGTGGGTAGATCGGGTTAGGCCAAAGTTAGATTTAGCCCAATTTACCCTTCAATATCTGATTGACGACCTGCGGATTTGCCTTGCCTTGCATCGCCTTCATCGTCTGCCCGACAAAGAAGCCGAACAGCTTATCTTTGCCGCTCTTATATTGCTCAACCTTATCAGCATTGTTGGCAAGGATATCGTCAATGGCGGTCTCAATCGCGCCGGTATCGCTAACCTGTTTCAGCCCTTCGCTCTCAGCGATTTCAGCCGGTTCGCGCCCTTCGCGCAGGACAATTTCGTAAATCTCTTTTGCCTGGCCGCCGCTGATTTCCCCTGCATCCTGCATTTTCAGGATTGCCGCCTGTGCCTCAGCTGTGGCGTGTTCTGCATTCGCTTCATCACCCAGCATTTTCAACACACCAGGGGCGACCGACAGAGACCAGTTTGCAACTTGCGTGGCGACTTTGGATTCAGGTTTTCCGATCGCGGCCGCAACCGCTGAAAGCAGCGTTTCAAACCGCGCAAAATTTTCAACCTCGGCGGTTAGAGTCGCAGCGTTATAATCGCTGAGGCCCAATTCCTCGGCATAGCGCGCGCGCTTTGCATCGGGCAGTTCGGGCAGGCTGGCGCGGCAAGCCTCAAGGAAATCATCCTCCAGCTCCACCGGCAACAGATCGGGATCAGGGAAATAGCGATAATCATGCGCATCTTCCTTACTACGCATCGTCCGCGTGGTTCCGGTCGCAACGTCAAACAGCCGCGTTTCCTGATCCACGGTGCCGCCACTTTCGATCACATCGACCTGGCGGCTCGCTTCATATTCGATCACCTGCATGACGAACCGCACGGAATTGACATTCTTCGTCTCGGTGCGGGTGCCAAGCGGATCGCCGACTTTGCGGACGGACACGTTCACATCCGCGCGCATGGAGCCTTCTTCCATATTGCCATCACAGCTGCCGACATACCGCAGGATTGAACGCAATTTGCGCACATAGGCACCCGCTTCGGCGGGGCTGCGCATATCCGGGTCAGAAACGATTTCCATCAGGGCGACGCCCGAACGGTTAAGATCAACGTAGGACATGGTCGGATGCTGATCATGCATCAGCTTGCCCGCGTCCTGTTCGACATGAATACGCTCAATCCCCAACACTTTATCTTCGGGAATGTCCGCCTTTTCATCTTTCGCGATGGTCAGTTGACCCGCGCCGACAATCGGGTGGTAAAGCTGGCTGATCTGATAACCTTGCGGCAGATCGGCATAAAAGTAGTTCTTGCGGTCAAATCGCGACCATTTGTTGATCTGTGCATTGATCGCCATCCCAGTGCGCACCGCCTGGCGGATGCATTCGCCATTGGGCACAGGCAGCATTCCGGGCATGGCCGCATCAACCAGACTGACCTGCGTGTTTGGCTCTGCGCCAAAAGTGGTCGACGCGCCCGAAAACAGCTTTGAGTTTGACGTAACCTGCGCATGAACCTCAAGGCCAATCACGACCTCCCATTCACCCGTAGCACCCTGAATGCGATAATTACTCATGCGTCATGCTTTCGCTTTTGATCGTCAGAATTGTCCAGCCGTTTTGCAGGTACAGCTGGGTTGTTTTCGCCCGGTTGATCACCGCCGATCACGTTGCCGCTGTCGCTATCAAACCGCGCTTCACCATGTTCGATAGTGCGCGAAAGATAGATCGCGAATCCTCCCACAGCCACAAAGGCAATTAGAAAGATGATAGCGAACAGCATTTACCACCACTTCTCCGCGCGCGTGGAGAACCCAGCGCGCTCTTCAATCGCTAACCCGGCATTGAACACGCTTTGTTCGTCAAACGCTTTGCCCACCAATTGAAGCCCTAATGGCAGGCCTTCTGAATTTACGCCGCACGGCACGCTCATCGCTGGCAACCCGGCAAGCGATGCCGGCACTGCGTAGACATCGTTCAAATACATGCCGATCGGATCGTCGTCCTTTTCACCCAGGCCAAAGCTGGCCGAAGGAGTTGTCGGAGCGAGGATCAGATCGCAATGTGCCCATGCCTCATCAAAATCGCGCGAAACCAGCGCGCGCACCTTTTGCGCTTGGTTGTAATAGGCATCGTAAAACCCAGCTGAAAGCACATAGGTGCCAATCAAAATCCGGCGTTTCACCTCATCGCCAAATCCAGCCGCGCGAGTCTCCGCATACATATCTTGCAGGCCGGCCCCATCGGGCAAGTCGCGCAGACCATAACGAACGCCATCATAGCGTGCGAGGTTGGAAGACGCCTCGGCTGGTGCGATGATATAATATGCGGGCAAAGCATATTTGGTGTGCGGCAGCGAGACATCGACGATTTCCGCGCCGGCATCACGCAGCATTTCTTTGCCTCGTTCCCAACTGGCTTCGATATCTGCGTCCATACCGTCCATTCGGTATTCACGCGGAATGCCCACTTTCTTGCCGCTCAGATCGGAATTGAGGGCAGCCTCCCAATCAGGCACCGGCAATTCTAGGCTGGTCGCATCCTTCGGATCAAAGCCCGCCATAGCGCCCAGCATAATCGCACAATCGCGCACGTCCTGCGCCATCGGCCCTGCCTGATCGAGCGAAGAAGCAAACGCCACCACCCCCCAACGTGAACAGCGTCCATATGTCGGCTTGAAACCGGTGATCCCGGTGAACGCCGCTGGCTGACGAATGGATCCGCCAGTGTCGGTGCCCGTTGCCGCTGGCGCCAAACGGGCCGCAACCGCGGTTGAAGAGCCGCCCGAAGATCCGCCGGGAGACATCGGAGTGTTGGAGCCGCCGGGCCTGCGCCAAGGCGATATTACATTGCCGAAAAAGCTCGTTTCGTTTGAAGAACCCATCGCAAATTGATCAAGGTTGAGCTTGCCCAGCATCCCGGCGCCAGCATTCCAAAGGTTGTTGGAAACGGTGCTTTCGTACTCTGGCGTAAACCCTTCTAAGATATGGCTGGCAGCCGTGGTCTGCACGCCTTTGGTGGCGAACAAATCTTTCATCCCGATGGGGACACCGGCCATCACGCCCAATTCTTTGCCAGCCGCACGCGCTGCATCAGCCGCATCAGCGGCGGCCAAAGCGTGATCAGGCGTTGTCACAATAAAGGCGTTGAGCTGCGCAGCAGCAGCGACATTGGCATTAAAAGCTTCTGCCACTTCGCGTGCGCTAAATTCTCCGCCCGCAACCCCATCACGGATCGCCTTTAGCCCGAGTTGTGTGAGATCAGTCATCTTATTCAATCACCTTCGGCACGCCGAAAAATCCGTGTTCTTCTACTGGCGCATTGGCCAACACATCATCGCGCCGGCCACCCCCAGTTTTGGGATCGGCATCGACCACATCTTCGCGCAGACGCAACGTATTGGGAATGACGGCGCTCATGGGTTCTACGCCGGAGACGTCAACCTCGCCCAGCTGCTCAACCCAGTCGAGAATCTGGCTCAGCTCGGGCGCCATTCGCTCCAGCTCTTCTTCGCTCATCTTTATACGAGCAAGCCCGGCGATCTTGGCGACCGTGGCTCTATCAATCGACATGACAGCTAACCGGCATGGATCGGTTCTCCAACGAAATGGTCTGATACAGGCGGCACAAAACCGCCAATGCTGTTGCGCTAGCAGCGCTCCTTGCGCGCTTCAAGCAAGCAAAAGCTGCGAGAAACGCCAGGCACGCAAGACGAACTGGGTTATTGCCCCGGCGCAGGAGGTTGCGGCGCGCCCGCTCCTGCAGGTGGTCCGCCCTCTGGTCCAGCGGCTTCGAATGCCTGCTGAAGAGCAAGAAATTTTTGCTGGAATTCTTCTTCGGTCATGAAATCGATTAGCTCGACTTCAAAGATCAAATCCGCGCCCGGTGGGATTGGCGCACCTGGAGGCGGCGCATCGCCATAGGCTTGGTCGGAAGGGATATAGAATTCATACTTCCCGCCGCGTTGCATCTGCACCGCAGCATCGCGAAAGCCGGGCAGCATCTGTGATAGCCGCAGCGGGGTGCCATCAGGGAAAATTCCTTCAATCGGCAGCGGAATGTCCTGCGTTTCGTCAAACACCTCGCCAGAATCGGCCAGCATGCCTTTGTAATTTACAAACACGACATCTTCAGGACCAGGATTGTCACCCTCGCCCGCTTCGACCACGTCGACACTTAATCCCTTTGGGATGGCAGACCATGCAAGGCCGCCACCAATCAGAACAGCTACGATCACAGCAAGGAAAAGCTTGGTCAGCGAACCCTTGGCAATTGGTTGCAGTGGGACGCGGGTCACTTCGGCCATGGATGAAGTCCTGTCTGGAATTGATGCAAAAAGGGCGCGAGGAAATTGTGCCCGCGCCCTGATGGCTTATCCGATGATTGGTTTCAAGCGCCAGCTGCGCTCTGCCGCATCGGTTGAAAGCAGTTTACTTGACGCCGTCACGCTCCATGCGCTTACGCTCAAGCTTGCGAGCCCGGCGTACCGCTGCCGCTTTTTCGCGGGCGCGCTTCTCGCTTGGCTTCTCATAGTGGCGACGCAATTTCATTTCGCGATAGACACCTTCACGCTGCAGCTTCTTCTTAAGCGCGCGCAGAGCCTGATCGACATTGTTATCGCGAACGATGATTTGCATAGAGCGGTACTACCTCTTTCAAATTCAAATTGGAGAACCCGCATTAACGATGCGGGAAACACCATTTATAAAATCAACGAAAAATGCGCCGAATCCTTTCGGATCGGCCAAATCTGAATCGCGACTAGTGGATTTGCCGATCAATGGCAAGATATTATGGCCCTCAACCCGCCCGATCATATGCCTCGCGCAGCAGGGCTTTCACCTCGTCATCAAACTGCGCCGCACTTTCCAGCCGCACACGGTGGCTGCACATCGCATTATAAGTTTCGAGTCGCCCGGCCGGTTCATTACCCTTCAATGCCAGGCCCAGGTCGACGCGGGTCTTGGTCGCCGGAGTGATAAGCGCGAATTGCTTCTTGCGTCTCAGGCTGACGCTCGCCTTTTTCGGAGCGATTTCAACATCGCCGCCAAGCGCATTGGAATAAAGCACAACGGCATCATGGATCGAACGCAACCCGGCTTTGGCGCCCGCATATTGCTGCGCCACGAGATCCACTTCCTCTCCGCCCTCTTTTGATTTTGCCACCAGCAAATTGGCAAACCCGTGCGAAATGCCATGCTCACCCTTCAACAAACTCATGATCTCGCCATGCTTTTCAAGCCCTGACGCATTGATGATATCGATCCAGTCTTGCAGCGACTTCCCTGTCTTTTCAGGAATGTTCGCGATCATTGTTTCGAGCTGTTGTTCGGGCGAAGCCATCGGTGTCCTCCAACCAATTATTCCGTTCACGCTATCAAATTCTGCGTGAATAATAAAATGCCGTTGCGCATCAATGCAGGATGACGAATTGCGGCGGCCCGTCTAAGAGCCTCGAAATGTCTGCCTCCGCATCGCCTCTATTTGCATCCTTTTACGTCGCGCTTGGCGGGGCATTGGGTGCGGTTGCACGTTTCCAATTGGGGCGTGTGGTAACGCATTGGCTCGGCGCCGGCGCGGTTGCCGCCTTTCCATGGGCCACATTGGCCGCCAATATCATCGGCAGCATGGCGATGGGCCTGGTGTTTGGTTGGCTCGCGCGCAATGGATCGGGCGCAGGCGAAGCCCAAAGATTGTTTCTTGGGGTTGGCCTCCTAGGCGGCTTCACAACTTTCAGCGCTTTCAGCCTTGAAATGCTGTTGTTGGTCGAACGTGGGCAGATCGGCCTGGCCGTAACTTATGCAGCTTTATCAGTCCTGGCAGGGCTGGCGGCGCTCTATATCGGCCTCCTTGTAATGCGAGCATTTGCATGACCGAAAATATTAGCGACCAAGTCCGCCAATTTACCGTTGGCGAAGATGATGATGGCATCCGGCTTGATCGCTGGTTCAAACGCAACCTGCCGCAAATCGGCTTTGCCACTGTCTCGCGTTGGGCCCGAACCGGTCAATTGCGCGTGGATGGCAAACGCGCCAAGCCCGAAGATCGCTTGGCCGAAGGGCAAACTCTGCGCGTTCCGCCGGGCGGCGAGCAAAAGGAAAGAAAACCCCGCAAGCCGCGCGAATTGACGCAAGAAGATATATTGGCGGCACACGATATGGTGATCCGCGAAACGAAATCGGCGATTGTTTTGAACAAGCCGCCGGGCCTTGCGACACAGGGCGGCAGCAAGACCACAAGGCATGTCGATGGGTTGCTCGATGCCTTCGTCAAAGATGAAGAAACACCGCGTCCGCGGCTGGTCCACCGGCTTGATAAAGACACATCAGGCGTGTTGCTGATCGCGCGTACACCGGGCGCAGCGGCGAGTTATTCCAAAAGGTTTTCCGGTCGCAGCGCACGCAAGGTCTATTGGGCGCTGGTGGTCGGCATTCCTGAAGTGCCCCAAGGTACAATCGATGCGCCCCTGGCAAAACAGCCGGGCAGCGGCGGCGAGAAAATGCATGTCGATGAAGAAGAGGGCCAGCCCGCCAAAACCCGCTATCGGGTTGTCGAGCGCGCAGGCAATCGCACCGCATGGGTCGAGCTGGAACCGTTGACCGGCAGAACCCACCAATTGCGCGTGCATATGGCCGCGATCGGGCATCCGATTGTTGGGGATGGCAAATATGGCGGACAGGATGCGTTCCTGACCGGCGCGATCAGCCGCAAGATGCACCTTCATGCGCGCCGCCTGATCATTTCAGAGCCAGGACGCGGGACGACGGGGGCAAAGAACAAGGAAACCGGCGGCGGCCGTTTAGATGTTACCGCAGACCTGCCAGAACACTTTGCAGCCAGCATGGAAGCGCTTGGCTTTGATCAAAATGCCAGCGATGCCGATCCCAATCTGGATTTGGCGCCAGAAAAAACCCGCGGTGAAAAGAAACAGGCCGCGCGTGCCCATGCCAAGCAATACCGCAAAAGCCGCCGCGGCGAACGGCGCACTCGCACCAAAGGCCCCGATGATGCCAAGCGCAGCGGCAAACCAGCGCGCGGCAAAGCAACAAGCAAGCCGAAATCCAAGCCCAAAGGCAAGATATCGCGCGGAAAACCTGCGCCAAAGGGGCGCCGTTAATGCATCCCAACACCGCATTTCGATCGAAAAGTCATTCGCTGCACGAAGAGCTTATCGAACAGGTCGCGTTCGGGATGATATTTTGCGAAACGCCCGATGGACCGCGCGCGGCGCACACGCCGATTGCCTTGATTGAAAACAAGAAGGTGCAGTTCCACCTCGCGCGCGGAAACGCGATGGCTCGCCACCTTTCGGGCAACAAAGCCTTGATCGTCATCAACGGTCCGGATGCCTATATTTCTGCCAGATGGTATAGCGATCCCAATCAAGTTCCGACGTGGAATTATACCGCAGTAGAAATAGAAGGCACTGCGCGCGCAATGGAGGATAGCAAGCTGCCCGGATTGCTCGAACACCTCAGTCAGCAGAACGAAGCGAAGATCAAAGGCGGGCAGCCATGGACAATGGATAAGCTGTCAGACGAATATCTCAACAAGCTTCTGGGTGCGATCACTGGCTTCGAATTGACCATATCGGCAACTCGTGAGACCCAAAAACTTTCGCAAAATAAGCCGGATGATGAGCGCGCGAGGCTGATCGATGGACTGGAAGAACAGGGATCGACTGCTATCGCGAATATGATGCGAGATATTGCTCGATGAATAGCACCAGCCCCAAACTCGCCGTGTTCGATTGCGATGGCACCTTGGTCGATGGACAGGCCGATATCTGTGACACGATGGAACAAGCCTTTGATCGCGCGCGGTTGGCCCCGCCCAATCGCAACGATGTGCGGCGCATTGTCGGGTTGAGCCTACCCGTCGCGATCCGCCGCCTTGCGCCCGATATTGATGAAGATGGCGTCCGCAATGTCGTTGAATTCTACAAAAGCGGGTATTTTGAGCGGCGCGAGGAAGGACTACTGCACGAACCGCTATATGATGGGATCGCGGATCTGCTGCGCAAACTCCATGACACTGGCTGGCAACTTGCAGTCGCAACAGGAAAATCGGATCGCGGGCTTAATGCGGTGCTGCATACTCATGGCCTGTATGATCTGTTTGTCTCGCTGCAAACGGCGGACCGCCACCCTTCAAAACCGCATCCTGCCATGCTCGAAGCGGCTATTTTTGAAGCGGGGGTTGCCCCGTCAGACGCGGTGATGGTGGGCGATACCACCTATGATATTGAAATGGCGAAAGATGCCAATATTCGCGCGATTGGCGTCGCATGGGGTTATCATGGACCTGATGAGCTGGAACAAGCCGGCGCACACGCAATCGCCAATGACATATCCGAATTGGAACAATTGCTATGACGAATGAGCCCCAGACAGGCGGTGAAAAGCTGGCAATACAACGCTTTGCATTGATGAATGCCGCTCGCATCGGTTCGTTGCTGGTATTGCTTGCTGGTATTGCAATCGCGGTTGGTTCGCTTGGAGATTATCCCAAATGGCTCGGCATTGTGATGAGCGTTGCCGGATTTATCGGGTTTTATTTCGCTCCGAGCATGCTCGCGCGGCGATGGAAAGCGCAGGAGCGCGACCAAGGGCAATGAAACGATTTTATGATGATGTCGCCATTCGGCAAGTTGGCGACGATCAATGGCAAGTGACTTTGAATGACCGCGGCATCCGCACGATCAAGGGTGGTGAACAGATTGTGCCAACCTCCTCACTCGCCAAAAGCTTGGCGGCGGAATGGGATGAACAGGGCGAAGACATCGATCCCAAAGCCTTCGTCTTTCGCGATATGGCGGATTATGCGATTGATATCATCGCGGCGGACCAACCTGCTATCACAGACAAACTTCTATCTTACGCGGAGACCGACACGCTGTGTTATCGGGCCGATCCCGAAGATGCTCTGTTCGAACAACAACAGAGCGCTTGGGAGCCTTTGCTTGATCAGCTTGAAACCCAAATCGGGGCGAAGTTCAAACGGATCAGCGGCATCATGCACAAGCCGCAAAGCGATGCGGCAATATCGGCTTTACGAAAAAGGATTGAGCCAGAAAGTCCGTTCACCCTGGCAGGGCTGGAGGCGATGGCAGCCTTGTCCGCTTCGCTGTTGATTGCGATGATGGCAATTGAACAAGATGCCGATGCGGCGGCTCTTTGGCATGCAGCCAGCCTTGAAGAAGAATGGCAAGCGGGCCTGTGGGGCCGAGATCACGAAGCCGAGGCAAGACGCGAAAAGCGCCGTCTCGATTTCTTAAACGCTCAAAAATTTGTGGCTTTATCTCAGCCTCAACGCTGAACTTTCTCAAGCTAACTTTCCGGCTCGGCAAGCCAGTCTGCCACTTCCCCTGCTACCGAGTTGGCTGCGCGGTTAAGCGCCGCCCCAACCGCTCCAGATTCTGGAGCAACACCTTGTTCGATAGCTTCAAAACGACGCGTTTCAAAACTGCTATCATCGGCGCCGCGATCGCGAGAGCGGATGGCATCGAACTGCACGACGACGGCTGATCTTTGCGCATCATAGCCAAATTCACGCAGCGTCCCGCGCAAGGCAATTTCGGCAACCAGAGGTGCATCATCGGTATCGAGCACCAATCCGCCGCGGCGCGCGCGCAAAGTTTCGCCAATCAATCGGCGGAACAAACGGGCTGGCTTTTCGACCCAAAAAGCATCTTGAAGATAGGCTATTTCGGTATCACTGACCTTGACCGGGATTCTGAGGACATCCAGCCGCGCGGGAACTTCTGGTGTGTGAACAGCAACCGCATCGGCGCCGCTGACGCTGGTGGCAGAACCGGTAGGCGCGCTAACATTTGCGCTGAGGTTTAACAGGCTTTCGGGCGGCTCTGCGCCCAAGCTTACGCAGCCAGACAGCGCAAACGCAACAGCCAGCAATACAAACCGACTGGCTGCAAATTTGCGCCTAGCAAGAGCTTTCACGGCATTCCCCCTGTAACTCACCATTGATCCCCTCACGGCTCATAATCCGGCAGAGTTTGACCCTGTAGCAATGGCCCTACACCCTGATTGTCGAGCTTTTCTGTGACATTGCGCAGCGCCCGACTGGTGGCGCGCAAATCTTGCAATGTCGCCTCCGCGCTTGGGATCGTGCTTTCGCGCAATTGCCGTGCTGCCGGTCTGGTATCAGCCAGCGTCAGCGCCAATTCTGCAGCGGCAGAGTTGGCAGAGGCCAGCGTCCCGCGCAATTCCTGAGCCAAAGCGGGCCCTTCACTGTTGATCAATTGATCTGTCGAAGCCGTTACCTGCTCAAAAGCGTTGAGCGCTTCTCCCGCTTCGCGCAGCGCCGTTTCCAATTCGGCAAATGTCCCCTCAAGACGCGGTGCCGCCCGAGCAAGTTCTGATGTCAGGACATTGGTATTGCGCAAAATCCCTTGGATCTCGCGCTGGTTATCTTCGCCCAAGATTGTGTTCAACTGCTCGGTCAGAGTGGCCAAACGCTCCAGCAAGAGCGGCGCATTGGCAACAATTTCTCCAAAGCCGCCGCGCCCAGGCGGGATAACTGGGCGGCCTTCTGGGCATGCAGTTGTATCGCAGGTGATTGGCGGCGCTGCTTTGCGCGCGCCATCGAGCAGGATCGTTGAAACACCGGTGAAACTCGCTTGGATCGTTGCCTCTGTCCCAACAAGGATCGGCACATCTTCACGCACTCTGATACGCACCCGAACAAATTCAGGATCATCTTGCGAGAGCGAAATTCTTCGCACTTGCCCCACCGGAACACCGGCAAAAGACACCTGACTGCCATTGGCCAAGCCAGCAACCGATTGCTTATAGAAAATATCGTATTCGTTTTGCTCGCCTTGGCCCAAACGCGCGATCCAAATGATAAAAGCCGCCAACGCCGCCAGCAAAAGGAGCGTGATCGCTCCGACCCAGAGATGATTGGCGCGCGTTTCCATGACCCTACCTATGAACGTGAGAAGGAGTGCTTGTCCATGCCCTTACCCCTCCGCTCCATTTTCGCCGCGCAGATGTGCTGCCGATGCAGCACGGCCCCGCGGACCGTTGAAATATTCATGTATCCAAGGGTGATCAGATTCCAGCAGCTGCGGAATTGTGCCGATCGCGATCACCTGGCCATCTGCAAGCACGGCAACACGGTCGCAAATTTCATACAAAGTATCGAGATCATGAGTGATCAGAAACACGGTGAGACCCAGCGTCTCTTTCAATTCTTTGGTCAGCCGATCAAACGCTGCAGCGCCAATCGGATCTAGCCCGGCGGTCGGCTCATCCAAAAACAACAATTCAGGATCAAGGGCGAGCGCCCGAGCTAGGCCGGCGCGTTTCTTCATTCCGCCGGATAGTTCCGATGGATATTTCGCAATCGCATCTTCGGGAAGACCGGAAAGCAAAACCTTATAGCGCGCAATTTCACGGCGCAGCTCGTCATCAATTTCCGGGTGGAATTTCTTGAGCGGAACCTCAACATTTTCGCCAACGGTCAGCGTCGAAAACAGCGCGCCGCCTTGGAACATCACGCCCCAGCGGCAACGCACGCCCAAATCCTGATCTGGATCGATCCCGGTGATGCGGCGGCCAAACACTTCGATATCGCCAGAATTCGGCGTTTGCAGGCCAATTATTGACCGCATCAAAACCGATTTTCCGGTGCCCGATCCACCCACAACGCCTAGAATTTCGCCGGGCTGTACCTCCAGCGACAGATCTTCATGCACGGTAAAATCGCCAAAACGATTGACCAATCCATCAACCACAACCGGGGGCTCGCCACTGAATCTGGGGTGCAGTTCGTCTTGCATCATCCCCACCCAATCTCAGTGAAAAACACCGCGAAAAACGCATCAAGCACAATCACCGCAAAGATCGCAGAGACCACTGCCATGGTGGTGCGCAGGCCAACTTGTTCTGAATTCCCTTCAACTCGCATCCCGTGATAGCAGCCTGCAAGCGCCACGATCAGGCCAAAGACCGGCGCCTTGATCAAACCAACCCAAACATCGTGAACGGGCACAACATCCTGAATTCTATCGAGGAATGTGAAGAACGGGATGCCCAGTGCAACTTGCCCCACAACCGCGCCGCCGATTATCGCCACAAGCGAGGCGTAAAATCCAAGCAACACCATCATGAACGTGCAGGCGAGAATGCGCGGGATCACCAACACTTCTATCGGAGAAATGCCGATAGTGCGCATGGCATCAACTTCTTCGGTCAATTTCATTGTGCCTATTTGCGCCGCAAACGCGCTGCCCGAACGGCCAGCGACCATAATCGCGGTCATCAAAACACCCAATTCGCGCAGCGTGATCCGGCCTACCAGATTGACTGTCAGTGACTCCGCGCCAAATTGTTCTAGCTGCACTGCACCTTGTTGGGCGATGACAATCCCAATCAGAAAACTCATCAGCCCAATGATCGGCAGCGCTGATGCGCCAACAAGCTCCATCTGGCGGACCAGAGAGCGCATCGGGAAACGTCCCGGGTTACGTAATAGCCGCCCAAACCCGATTAAAACGCGCCCTAGAAACCCGACCACTCCGATCGCCCCGGCGCGCGCATCATACACCAATTCGCCGATAGCCAGCGGCACGCGCACCCAAACCGGATCACGCGGCGGCACCATATCCGCATTACTGCCCGCTCCGCGCACCGCGCTGAGCAATCTTTGCGCCCTTGGGCTGGCTCCTGTAATTTCGGCCTGATGAGCAGACGAAAGGCGGCTGACCACCCACGCGCCGATCGTATCGATCTCTTCAACTTGAGAAATGTCGATGATCGCAAATTCGTGACCGAGTTTGTCTAGCTCTCGATCAAGATTGCCAACGGAAGAAACGAGCAGCGGCCCGGATAGCGCAAGGCCCTGCCGTTCGGCCTCGTCTTCAAACAGAGAATATTCTGCCACCCCATCCATCGCGGCAAATCTATGCGGGTAAATCTGGCGCACTACAAGCGCTCTGTTGCGATTGCCGGCCCAAACTCATCGTTGCGTTGCAGCATTGGCGTTGTATTGAGGTCTGGAGTTTTTCCCGGGGGCCACAAGCATACCCCCGAGCGTGAGCGAGCATACAAACACAAATGTCTGAGCAATTGCCAACAACTTTTGATCCCGCCAAAATCGAGGCGCGCTGGTACCAACATTGGGAAGAGAAAGGCCTGTTCCGGCCCGAACGCCCAGATGCGGAACCGTTCACAATTGTGAACCCTCCCCCAAATGTGACCGGTAGCTTGCATATCGGCCATGCGCTCGACAACACGCTTCAAGATATTGTGATCCGTTATGAGCGGCTGCGCGGCAAGGATGCCTTGTGGGTCGTGGGCACGGATCATGCCGGGATCGCCACGCAAATGGTGGTTGAGCGTCAGCTTGAGGAAAAGCAGGACAAACGCACCAATTATTCCCGCGAAGACTTCATCAAAAAAGTCTGGGAGTGGAAGGAAGAGTCCGGCGGCACAATCACCCGCCAATTGCGGCGCCTGGGTTGTTCGATGGATTGGTCTCGCGAACAGTTCACGATGGACGAGCATTTCACCGATGCGGTGCTCAAAACCTTTGTTGATCTTTATAATGCCAAAGACGAAGTCGGTAATCGACTAAATCTGATTTACCGCGACAAGCGGCTGGTAAATTGGGACCCCAAGCTGAAAACTGCGATTTCCGATCTTGAGGTGGAAACGCAGGATGTGAAGGGCAGTTTCTGGCACTTCAAATATCCGCTGGAAGACGGCGTAACCTTGGCCGATGGCCGCGATTATATTGAGGTTGCGACCACGCGGCCTGAAACCATGCTGGCCGATATGGCGGTGGCGGTTCACCCATCGGATGAACGTTATGCCAGCGTAGTTGGCAAGCGTGTCGTGCTCCCGATTACGGGTCGCCGCGTTCCGATTGTCGCAGATGAACACGCCGATCCTGAGCTTGGTTCGGGCGCGGTGAAGATCACACCGGGCCATGATTTCAACGATTTCGAGGTGGGCAAACGCGCCGGTTTTGCGGCGGGCGAGATGCTCAATATGCTGACCGGCGATGGTGATGTTTGCCAGACCGCCGATGGGCTGGTGCCGGATGAGTTTCTGGGCCTGCACCGCTTTAAGCGCGACGGAACGAATGGCGCGCGTGAGCTGGTGGTTGAGCGATTGAAAGAAGCGGGGCTTTTAATCCCGCATATCGCCAAAACCAAAAAGGGCGAGGAGGTTGAGCACGACGCTGAACCGCGCACGATTGCGACGCCTTTTGGCGACCGCGGCGGGGTGGTGATTGAGCCGTGGCTGACCGATCAATGGTATGTCGATGCCGAGAAGCTCGCGGCAAAACCGATTGAGCAAGTGCGCTCGGGCGAGATTGAGATTGTCCCCGCAACTTGGGAAAAAACCTTCTTCAACTGGATGGAAAATATCCAGCCTTGGTGCGTCTCGCGCCAGCTGTGGTGGGGCCACCGGATACCGGCGTGGTATGGGCCAACTATTGTTGACAGATCGGATCGAGGTGAAGGTGAAAGAGATCTCGTATGGGATTTTTCAAGCGACGATGTTGTGATTGGAACCAGTCAACCATGTTTTGTGGCCGAGACATTTGAAGAAGCCTCTAATCTTTGCGAGGAGTATTTTCGAAAGCATGGATTCACCAGACCTATCGAATTCCGCGAAGTAACCGATCTGCATGTTGGTCATCTAATACCCACTTCTGGTGACAATCGAATTCCTTTGAGAAGAGACCCCGACGTCCTCGACACATGGTTCTCCTCTGCCCTGTGGCCATTCGCCACGTTGGGCTGGCCGAATGATACTGACCTCGTGCAAAAGCACTTCCCCAACAACCTGCTGATTTCCGGCTTTGACATCCTGTTTTTCTGGGATGCGCGGATGATGATGATGGGCCAATACAATATGGGGCAGGCCCCGTGGCCCAAGCTGTATCTGCATGGCCTGGTCCGCGCGGCGGATGGCGCGAAAATGTCCAAATCAAAAGGCAATGTCGTCGATCCGCTGGGCCTGATTGACCAATATGGCGCGGACGCGCTGCGGTTCTTCATGGCGGCGATGGAAAGTCAGGGCCGCGACATCAAAATGGATGATGAGCGGGTTAAAGGATACCGCAATTTCGCCACGAAACTCTGGAATGCGACGCGTTTCTGCCAATCCAACGGTATTGGCGCTTCCTCCACTCTTGCTGCGCCCGAAGCACGGCTTGCGGCGAACCAATGGATCATCGGCGAGGTTCAGCAAACGGTTGAAAAACTCGAATCAGCCATGGCTGATCTGCGTTTCGATGCCGCGGCGAATACGATCTATCACTTCACATGGGATCGGTTCTGCGACTGGTATCTGGAATTGATCAAGCCCGTCTTTGCGGAAGGCGCGAGCGAAACAGCTTTGGAAGAAACCCGAGCGGTTGCCGGATGGGTGCTCGACCAAATCCTCGTCATGCTGCACCCGTTCATGCCGTTTATCACAGAAGAGCTTTGGCATGCGCAGGGAGAACTTGCGGGCACATCACGCGCCGAATACCCGATCATCACGGCCAAATGGCCAAGCCCGCGTGCCGAAGTCAGCAAAGCCGCAACCGATGCGATCGATTGGGTGATTGATCTGACCAGCAATGTCCGCAGCGCCAAGAATGAGCTGGGCATTCCGCCCGGCACAAAACTGGCGGCGTTTTTGCCGGAGGCTTCCGACCTCGCGAGCAACACAATTGAGCGATCATCCGCTGCGATTGAACGGCTTGCGCGTCTGACCCCTTTGACACTGAGCGAAGCGCCTTCTGGCCCGGCGATGCAAGTGACCGCCAAAGCGGGGAATGCTGGCGATGTATTTATCATCCCACTCGAAGGGATCATCGACATTGGCGAGGAAAAGGCACGGCTGGAGAAGGCTTTGGCCGCCTCGCAGAAAGAAGCGAAGTCATTGGAAGGCCGTCTCGGCAATGCCAATTTTGTCGAACGCGCCAAACCCGAAGCGGTTGAGAAAGCCAAGGCCGATTTTGCGCACCATTCCGCAGAAGCTGAACGTTTGGCCTCGGCGCTGGAACGGTTGGGATAATGCCGCAGCTGGTCCTCGCCACGGATGATTCCGGCGGGCCGGAAATCTTCGCCAGTCTGCAAGGCGAAGGGCCAAGCATGGGCATGCCGGTTGCGTTTGTGCGGCTATCGCGCTGCAACCTCGCCTGCACATGGTGCGACACCGCATACACATGGCATTTCGAAGACGATGACCGTCCGCATCGCGGCGGTGTGACTTTTGATCGCAAGACCAATCAGGCGGCGTTGGATGTCACTGATGCGGCGCAGCGCATCTTGGCATTGGAGCAAAAACGGCTCGTCATCACAGGCGGTGAGCCTTTGCTGCAAGGCGGCGCTCTGGCATATCTGCTGGCGCTGATCCCCGATATGGAAATTGAGATTGAAACCAATGGCACCACCAAAGCTCCGGCTCACGTCGATATCCGCGTCGACCAATATAACGTCAGCCCAAAACTCAGCTCTTCGGGCAATCCGGCGGACCTCGCGCTGATTCCAGAACGGCTCGATTTCTATGCGAGTGATCCCCGAGCGTTCTTCAAATTTGTGATTACTCAGCCGGATGATGTCGACGAGGTGTTGGCGCTGCGAGATCGATACCGATTCAAACCGGGCCATGTGTTCTTGATGCCAGAGGGCACGGATAGCCCCGCTTTGCGTGAGCGCGAGGAATGGCTTGCGCCGCTATGCCTTGAACATGGGTTTAGAATGTCAGACCGGCTGCACATCCATCTCTACGGAGATGAACGCGGGACGTAGTTTTTATGGCCCCTCAAACGCCGGGTGCGAGCCATCTGGCCGGCTTGACTTCGAATTAGAGCGTGCCGTTTTTTTGGCGGATTTGCCCTCAGCCTTGCGAACGCCAGCGTTGAACAACCCGGTTCACAGTCTCTTCCTCACCGCCGCCTTGCGACCACAGATCGACAAAGCTTGGATCTTCAGATGCCGGACGTTTGCTCTCTTCGAGTGTGTCAAAGCTAACGCGGATGGGAATAGCCACACCCTCGCCGCAGATGATGCACTCGCGATTGCGCAAAGCTGGGATCGAATCGAGGAAACCACGCGCGCCCTCAGGCATCGCAGCTTTCACAAAGGCTTGGTCGCGATCATTGTTGAGCCGCATTGAGATGATCGTGCCGCATTGTGACAGCACACCTTCCGCCAAATCTGACGGACGCTGAGTGATCAAGCCAAGGCTGATCCCGTATTTCCGTCCCTCTTTCGCGATCCGGCCAAGAATGCTGGCAACCGCAGAGCCATCTGAATGCTTTTCACTGGGCACATAACGGTGTGCCTCTTCGCAAACGAGCAGGACCGGACGCGTTTTTTCTTCACGGCCCCAAATTGCGAAATCGAACACCAGTCGGCTGAGCACAGCAACCACTGTCGCGGTGATATCGGACGGCACGCCCGAAACATCGATGATGGAAATTGGTTTGCCATCGCCTGGCATACGGAAAACCTTGGAAATGAAGTCAGCCATTGTGTCGCCAACAAGCATTCCAGAGAACATGAATTGATAGCGCGGATCGGTCTTCAGCTCTTCAAGCTTACCCTTGATCCGCATGTAAGGCGCCGAAGAAGTGGCCTTATCAAGCTTGCCCATTTCATCCTGCAGCACAGCCGATAGGTCGGAAAGTAGGTAAGGAATTGGCGAATCCACGGTGATTTTGCCCATGGTTTCAGCCAGCCGGTTCTTCCCGCGAGCATGCAGCAAGCACTTGGCGAGGATATCCATGTCGACCTGGCGTTCATTGCCGTCACTGGTCAATAGCACCTCGCAGTGTTCTTCGAAATTCATCAGCCAATATGGCATTTGCAGATTCGAAACGTCGAGGATCTGACCAGTTTGACGGAACGCAGCGGAATATTCTCCGTGCGGGTCAATCATCACGATGTGGCCCTTGGGCGCAGCCTCGCAAATTTTGTGCAGGATCAGTGCAGCACTGGTTGATTTACCGGTACCGGTCGATCCGAGCAGTGCAAAGTGTTTGCCCAGCATCGCATCGATATACATGCCGGCACGAATATCCTTGGTTGGATAGACGGTGCCCATGGTAATATTTGCGCGGCCATCGCTGGCGTAAATCTGTTCAAGGTCACGTGTGGTTGCCGGATAGACCAAGGCACCGGGTACGGGATAACGGGTCACACCGCGGCGAAATCCGTGGATCCGACCGGTGAGCTTTTCTTCCTGACCTTCGCCAAGGAAATCGATGTTGGCAATCACGCCGCCTTCGCTGCGGCGATCCTTGCGTTGATCGCGGACACTGGCGAGCAGCCAAGCATTGCCAACGCGGATTTTGATCTGGCTTCCAACCTGACCAGCGAGCGCGATCGATGGATCGGCATCTTCCATACATTCACCGATACGCTGAAGATCAAGCGCGATTTGCGAACCTGAGCCCGAAATCTCAAGCACAACGCCGATCGGCATGCGGGAATTGTCCTGCTCCGAACCCTGCTCAGGCTTTGGTTCAGGCTTTGGTTCAGGCTTTGACGCATTTTCAGTCATATTTTCAACTGCTTGCGCAGCACCATCGGTCACCCTGGCGGCGCTCGCTTCGCTGCGTTCAAACTTTTGATTGCCCATATCAGTCATGCGCGATCTCATTCCCCAAAGATAATTGCACGCCTGCTTAGGGAAAATTGGGTTAAGATCGCGTCAACGTTAACAAATTTTAGGGTCTGGCTGAGATCTAAAGACGGGCAAAGAACCGCCCGGCGAACCAGCCCATACCCAGCGATAGGATGATCGCGCCGAGCCCATAAAACAGCGACCAACGCTCACTCGCGGCGACAACGCGGCCTTCCAATCCAACCTTCGCAACTGAGATTTCTGCGGTGGCACTGGCCAGGACCCGGCCATCGGCAATGGCGAATGTTTCAGCCGTGTATTGGCCGGTTGTGACATTGGAAGGCAGCGCAATGCGCGCTTGGTAAAGCACCTTTTCCGTAATCGTTACCCCGCCCATATCTTCTTTGTAGAGGCCAAGCCGCTGGCGCAGATCCACTAGTCCGCTGGCAAAGCGGGCCTGTTTCTCAGGTTCAATCTGTCCGGATGGGCTGAGCTGGATAAACTCGGTGCCAAGCTCGTAAATCGCGGCGGTTCGATCATCAACAATCTCGCCTATTGGACGAGATGAGGCTACAGCGAAAAACGAAGGTGCTGATCTGAAATCGCTCGATTGGGCATTCATCCAAATCCCTGCAATCCGTTCTTTCTCGCGCAGTCGAATGGGCTCGGTTGGCCCCTTCAAGACCACGACTATGTCATAATCGGAGCCTCCCGCTGGACCTCTAGGATCTACGATCGCGCCGTAAAGCAGCAAGTTCGCTCCGGTGAAGCCTTGCCTTACCTCAACCCGGTTTTGACTGACTTCGGGCACCAGAATGGGTTCGCGCTGTGCCGACAGGACCAATCCCGCCAATATCAAAAACGCAAGCCGAACCAGTACCATCACAGCGGACTGACGGTGTAAATTTCATCCGGCTCTACGCCCAGCCCATAGAGCATACGCAAAGCGACCACGATCACGATCGCAGCCAGCACCAGACGCAGCACCTCTGGGCGTGCCTTCAGTGCGATTTGGGCGCCGAATTGCGCGCCCATAACCGATCCCAGCAGCAACAGCCCGGCAAGCACAATGTCGACCGCTTTGGTCGTCAATGCGTGCGTCATCGTCGTTACCATTGTCACAAACAGGATCTGAAACAGCGAAGTTCCAACCACTACATTGCCGCTCATACCCAGCAGATAGAGCATGGCTGGCACCAGAATGAAGCCGCCGCCCACCCCCATCAGCATCGTCAATATGCCCACCAACGTGCCCAGAATTAGCGGCGCAAGCGGCGAAATGTAGAGACCTGATCGATAGAAACGCCAGCGGAAGGGCAAAGCAGCAACCAGCGGGTGATGCCGCCGTTTGCGGGGCTGATTGCTACCGCCACCGCGTGGCCACAGCGCCTCAACCGCTTCACGAACCATCAATCCGCCGATTGTGCCAAGCATCACCACGTAAAGCACATTGATCACAACATCGATCTGTCCGACCGACTGCAGCAATCGGAACAGCAATGCGCCAATTAATGCGCCGACGACACCGCCGCCAACCATGACCAGGCCCATCCGATAATCAACGCCGCGCCGCTTGCCATGGGCGAGCACGCCCGAGACGCTGGCGCCGGTAACCTGAGTTGCAGCAGAAGCGGCCGCGACTGTCGGCGGGATCCCGTAGAAGATGAGCAATGGCGTGGTCAAAAACCCTCCGCCAACGCCAAACAATCCCGAAAGGATGCCAGTTAGACCGCCCAACATCACGATGTAGATGCCGTTGACCGACAGATTCGCAATGGGGAGATAAACATCCATAATCCGCGACTAGCCCAGCCAGTCCGCGGATTAAAGGAATTGCTTGGCAATCCGCCAACTTCTTACGGTTTTTTCAACGCATGATTGGATCGAAACGGATTTTAGAAACGCGTGGAGAGCGTTGCCGCGACACCCGATGTTGGCACTGCGTCGCCAGAAACCCGCTCACGCCAATCAACCGAAACCCGCGCAGGCACCTGGCCAATGGAAATATCCATCCGCACAGTCGGGCCAAGATCAACCCGGTGCACTTCTTGCTGCGCCCCGCCGCCTTGAATCCCGGCCCAAGCGCCGCCGCCGACGCTGATATGGCCTTGGGCAATTTCGCCCAAATCAAAATCCGCAATATTTCGCGTTAGGCTCGCCTGACCATCTGCGAACAATGTCGTCCCATCACCTGCAACAAAACCGCCTTGAGCATATGCTTCTGCGGATGTGCCAAGCGGCAATGGCAAGGGCGGCAATTCGGTTGTGACAAAGGCAGACCCGCGCACGTCTGTGTTGTCAGCGCCTTCTAACACGCGAACTTCGCCATGCGCCCGCAGCGGCAATGACGCGAATGGCCGTGCCGAAAGACCGGCGGCAATTTCTGTTTCGCCATTTTCAACCAGCGCTCGGTACGCACGAAGATAGGCGCGCGGATCGCGCTGAGATTGCGGTGCCAAACCGTATTGCAAAATTCCGCCCGCCTGACTGGCACCCAGGATCGGCGTGTTCCCTTGCGAAACAAGTCCGGCATTTGAACCTTCACGAAAGAAGGCCCAGGCATCCAAAGACCACCTATCACGCGCTGAGGCAGTCCCAGCTCTGGCAGGAATAAAGCCGCTGCCATCAACCCCTGATCCGCCTTGCTCAAGATTTGCTTTGCCAGTTTGACTGCCCGCATCATCACCGGGCCGATCGAGAGACCATTGCGATGGCAAGATCGGCCGCGTCAAAGCGCGTTCAGCCGTGCGCGGCACCGGCAGATGGCTCATTGCGGCCATCCATAGCAATTGATGGCCGAACGCTGACCCCGATCGGCTGGAAAACAAACTGGCAGTGGAAAAATCTGGAGTGAGCGCCGCGTCCATGTCCATCATGGCCAGCCTCACTGTGCCTTGGTCGCTGTCCAATTCTGACCGGTCAGGATTGGAGTTCACCCGCACCGGTTCGGGGACTGGGTTAAGATCCGCAGCATCGGCAAGTAGCGATTCGGCAGCCTGTGTGAGAATTTCTGCGGCGGCAAACGGGCTTTCCCACAAAAGCATGCGCCCGCTGATCCACGCGGTAAGCAACAGCGCAAGCATGGCCAGCGGCGCGCCGCGCCGTGATTGGCGGGTTTGTGCTGCGGCGCTCATGCAACGCTTTCCTGCAAGGAACGCAAACGCGCTGGGTGCGTCATATGCGGTGTTTTATCCCAAACAACGCCGCGGCCACGCAAAGTCGCAATATAGGCCATAAGCGCCCTTCGGCCCGCCATGATCGCAATAATATTGGTGATCGGAATACGAACAATCGCGCGTAATCCTTCAACAAAGCCGTGGGTTCGAGAGGTGAAGCCAAAGCGCCAAACAGCGCGCCAAACAAACGCGGCGAAGTTCGCCAGCAAAAGCGCCTTCAACATCGGTGTAAGCGGCAAGGCTTCGCTTACCCCAAATTGGATCGCCGCCCAACTAAGCCCGGAAAGCGCCAGCAATGTGTACCCCATAAGCAGCACCAGCGCGGTAAAAGGTCCGCGGCGATCACGCGCGCGCATCCATTTTTCCATCAACCCGCCAGACCATCCCACTCGGTCCCACCCTTGCAGTGCGATGCCATGCACCCAGCGTGTTTTTTGGCGCACCACAGTGTCCAGCCGCGAAGGGAAAAAGGCGCGAGTTCCAATCAGTTCTCCATCGAAACCGCGCGCACGAACAAACCGCGTCCGCCCGCCATCCGAGGCAACGCTGAGCCCTAATTCATAATCCTCGGTCAACGAATCTGCGGCAAATGGCAACCGGTCAGGGCGCCTGGCGCGCAATCGTTCCAACGCGCCTCTTTCAATCGCGCAGCCAACCCCAGCGCCAGGCAATGCTGCACCCAGCGCATTGCGCACAACCATGCCTTTGCCATGGGATTCGGCGAATTCTTCACAATAATGGCTGCCAATCCAGCGGCTGCCGGGCTGCGGCATGGGAACAACCGGCAGTTGCACGAACGCTGCCTGATCCTCACCCGTGCCGATTGCGCGATCAAGCACCGTCAATGCGGCTGGATCGACCATATCCTCGGCATCGTGGAACACCACCATCCGCACGCGCTTGCCATAGCGGCGTTCATCATCACATAGCGCGACATAGAGTCGGTTAAGGCAATCTGCCTTCGTGCTGGGGCCCAATCGATCATGAATAACAACGCGCAATCGCGGATCTTCGCGGGATGCACGGATGACCGCTTCGATTGTGGCAGGATCATTGCGGTAGCACCCGACATAAAGGCGCATATCCGCCTGGCGCCACACACTCAAAGCATGGGTGATCGTATCACCAATTACATCGGCCTCTTTCCACGCGGGAATGAAAACCGCTGCCTCTCCGGTTAGCGCCGCCTGCGCCAAAACATCTCTATCGGCGACGGGAGTTTTGGCCCGGCCCGTTAGCCGCAACCATAGCCAAGTGAAATCAACCGCGAGATCATCAATCGCGCCGATCAGGAAGAAAATTCCCGCAAACAACAGCAGTTCGTGCTGGAATAAAGCCAGCCACTGCCATGTATTTAATTCCCAAATTGCCAAGGTGCCCCACCCCCTTTTGCGAAAAACAACCTATAGTGCACTGATAGAGCTTGCAACGAGAGAAAGTTTTGGGGAGGGAAAGTTTGTATATGTCCGATTCTAAGACCCCCCTTCGTTCTTTCTTTGCACCTGTTCGCGCGCTGTTCGTGGGGGACGCCTCCGCAGGCGTGCTGCTGATCATCGTCGCAGCGGCGGCAATGCTCGCGGCCAATTCATCTCTTGCAGGCGAATATCGCGATCTATTCTATGGCGATCTGGCGTGGACACCAATTGCCAAACTCGATGATCTGCATTTGTGGATCAATGATGGATTGATGGCGATCTTCTTCTTTGTCGTCGGGTTAGAAGTGAAACGCGAGATGGTGAGCGGGCAATTGTCCGATCCTGCTGCGCGGCGTTTGCCAATGGTTGCAGCGGCTGCTGGAATGATCGTGCCGGCGCTGGTTTACGTTTCTGTTTCAGGCGGCGGGCAATATGCCAGCGGTTGGGCCATACCCGCTGCAACCGACATCGCCTTTGCCATGGGCGTACTAGGTCTGCTGGGCAGCAGAGTGCCTGCCTCCTTGCGGCTCTTCCTCCTAACGGTGGCGATCGTTGATGATATTGGTGCGGTGCTGGTTATCGCGCTGTTTTATACTCCCACGATCAAGCTGACGTGGCTGGTCATATCGATTGTTGTTGTTGGCATTATGATCGCGCTCAACCGAATGAAGGTGAGCGTTTTCTGGCCCTTCATTCTCATGGCATTGGTGCTTTGGTATTGTGTGCTCAACACCGGTATCCACGCCACGATTGCTGGCGTTTTGGCCGCGCTTACCATTCCCATGCGCGGCAAGAATGGCGGCGTGATGCTTGAAAAATTGGAACATGGCCTGGCGCCGTGGAGCGCTTATTTGGTCGTGCCCGTGTTCGGATTTGCCAATGCTGGTGTGTCTTTTGCCGGCATGGGTATAGATGCATTGCTCGATCCGCTGCCGCTCGCAATTGGAGCCGGATTGGTGATCGGCAAGCAATTGGGAATTTTCACGACCATTGTTGTCGCGGAAAAAACTGGCTTCGCGCCGCGACCCGAAAACGCAAATTGGGCCGAGATATGGGGCGTTTCGATTCTGTGCGGGATCGGGTTCACGATGTCGCTGTTTATTGGTGGGCTGGCCTTCCCAGACAAACTGGATTTCATCGAAGAAGCGAAAATCGGCATTCTCATTGGATCGGCGATTTCGGCGATTGTCGGCTTTATCGTCTTACGGCTTACAACTGTTCATCCTGAGGCCGAATGCGATGACCGAGGGCAAAGCCCCGCTTCCTGATAACCGAACCAGCGCAAGAACCGCGCCGGACCGATCAAACGGTTTTACCAATCGCCGACATTTTCCATGCTCGCCCACGGTTCTTTCGGATCAAGCCTGCCGTCTTGCAGCAGTTCGACTGAAATGCCGTCTGGTGATTTGACAAAAGCCATATAGCCATCGCGCGGCGGCCGATGGATGATGTGCCCGGCATCGGACAGGCGCTGACACGTCTGGTATATATCATCGACGCGGTAGGCGAGATGGCCAAAATTGCGCCCGCCGGTAAATTCCTCAGGCGCGCTGCCATCTTCAGGCGGCCAATTGTAGGTCAATTCCACTTCAGCGACCCCATCTTGCCCTGGCGCAGCGAGAAAGATCAGAGTGAAGCGCCCTGCCTCCACTTCAAACCGGCGCACTTCTTCAAGCCCGATCAGTTTGAAAAACGCCACCGTGGCATCGGGATCAGAGATCCGGATCATGGAATGCAGATATGTGACCATCAATTGCTCCTTGGTTTGCGCAAGCCTCGCCTCTTCGAACGGGAAATTCACGCAAACGTGCTTTCATTCAAAAACGGTTCATCGATAATGAAGCACGTTTCATCGTAGGCAAGGGAGGATGCGATGAAAAATCAGGAGAAACAAGTCCGCGATTCTGTGGTGAACGATGAAACCGCACAAAGTGGCCTCGGTGCAACGACCACCAGATGGTTTGGAACCGCTGCAATCGCTGCGATTGGGCTGACATTGGGCGGCTATTTGTTGGGCGACGGATTGTTGCGCGCCAAAGAAGCAGACCGATCAGTGACAGTGCGTGGATTGGCTGAGCGCAATGTCACAGCAGATCTTGCGACGTGGACGATTTCTTATTCGGCCAGCTCAACCAGCCTTGCTGAAGCGCAAGCGAAAGTGCGCCGCGATACTGATGCAATCGAAGCTTTTTTTGGCGATCTGGGTTTTCCGAATGATGCCCTGCAGCCCACCGGGGCAAATGTTTCCAGCCATGCCAATCAGGGCGTTACGCGATACACCGTGAGGCAGCGCCTGACACTTAGGACCACCGATATTGACTTGGCACAAAGAGCCGTTGCTCGGCAATTTGATCTGGTCGGGCACGGGGTCTTTTTGGAAGAAGGCTCTGGCATAAGCTTTACCTTTACCGGGCTGAATGAAATCAAGCCGGAAATGGTCGCAGAGGCAACCCGCGATGCCCGCTCTGCCGCAGAACAATTCGCCCAAGATTCGGGGACTGGAGTGGGCGCGATCAAAGACGCCACGCAAGGCTATTTCTCGATCGAGGCGCGCGATGGCGATGGCGGTGGATGGGGAGTGAGCGACAGTCCCTACAAAAAAGTGCGGGTAGTCACGACGGTAAACTTTTCGCTCAGCTGAGCGGCACGCTGTCCGCGATTCGGCAAGACAAGAAAATGGGCGCGGGGAAATGCGCTAACCCCGCGCCCTGTTCCACCCGCGCGAACTTGCGGGAAGGCTCAAACGTTCAGACGCAGCTCTAGAAGCTTGCGCTGACCGTCACGACGAAAGCATCGTCGGTAAATGTGCCAGCTGGATCGATAAGTGTGTCACCTTCAACCCCGACATAGGCGGCGCTGATGGTGGCCGGACCATAAGCGAAATCTGCGCTTAGTGACCAATCAATTGCTTGGCTGTCATTGGTGAAAGTCAGGAACCCATCGGTGTACCCAATGTGCCCGTTCAGTGTGAGTGCTGTACCCGTGATGCCAACGCTGACATCGCTGTACACATACAGGTTATCAGTGCTGCCAAGCGAGTCTTGGTCTGGCGCATACGCGACACCGCCGGTCACCGATGCTGGGCCAAGGCTGCCCGAAAGCGAACCGTAGAATTCCACATAATCGGTTGGGCCAGCCGCCGCAGCAGCATCGGGGAACAAATAGCCGATAACGCCGACATCGGCAGTGATGCCGTCGGTGATATCACCGCTCCAACCGCCATAAATATCAAGCTCGGTCGAACCGAAGCCAACGGTATCTTCATCCAGGCTTGATGCCCAAGTTCCGGCATAGAGGCCAGAGGTGTGGCTCAGATCAAAGCCGCCTTGGATCGCCAGTTGGCCATCGGACAGCCCGACGCCGCGGAAACGATATTCTGTGGCCAAGGCGACATTTGCCGAAAAGCTTATGCCGGAGTCTTCACCGAGAGAACTGCTTTGCGAATCGACAACCGGCTCGTTCTCACGAGTGATTTGCGAATCGAGGACGGTGGTAGTTTCGGTTGATTCTGCGACTTCTGATGATGTGTCATCAATTGCAGTTTCGTTTGCGAAAGCAGGCGTTGCAGAGAGGAGCAAACCTGTCGAAAAAGTAGCGGCGTAAAGGCCGCGGATGGACGTGAGCATTACAACTTCCTTTGTTGTTTTGTTGCTTCGTCCCACCTGCGTGTCCACTGGTCACCTCTTTTTGGATGATCTCAGCGAATACGAAACAAACTTGCCCAATTATGCCGCACTGCACAAGAAAAATTTCGCGTAATCCCCCGATCCGGAATAAGTGTGGAGTTTCTGCACCACTGCAAACTGGTGCAGCGCATCAGGTTGCCGATCCGGCCACACTATCTTAAAGCGCGCCACATGCTTGATCTTCACGCTTAAGCTTGGTTGATTTCACAATGTTCAAACAGCTTCGGCAAATCTTCCAACCTCGTCCAAAGACATCTCCGCCCGCAGTGCCAGCGGGTGAGCGCTATTATGCCATTGGCGATATTCACGGCCGGCTTGACCTATTTGAGGCGCTGATTGCGGGAATCGAAGCCGATGATGCAGCGGCGGGGCAGGCCCAAACGACCATTATTCTCTTGGGTGATTTGGTCGATCGCGGACAAGACAGCGCCGGAGTGATAACGCGAACCCGCGCCTGGCAGGACGAGCGCAAAGTTCGGGTGCTTACCGGCAATCACGAGGAAATGTTCCTCCAAACCTTTGATGATATCGAGGTGCTGCGCCACTTTTTGAAGCATGGCGGGCGCGAAACAATCATGAGTTACGGCCTGACGACGAAGCAATTCAACGCGATGACATTGGAAGAATTGCACAGCGCGCTGCCGCAAATCGTGTCTGAGGAAGAGCGGGAATATATCGCCGGTTTCGAAGATATGATTATCGTGGGAGACTATGTTTTCGTCCATGCCGGAATTGATCCGATCGTGGCTTTGAACGAGCAAAAGCCGCGCGATCTGCGGTGGATCAGGGATCGTTTCCTAAGCCATCAGGGCCCACTTGAAAAAGTCGTTGTGCATGGCCACACAATTTTCCCAAAAGTGATGGATTGCGGCAATCGCATTGGCATTGATACCGGCGCGTTCCGATCTGGGGTGTTGACCGCGCTGGTGCTAGAAGGACAAGAGAAGCGCGTGTTGCAGGCCATTGACGAGGATGGCTCGATAGAGATTTTCAACGAGGATAGAGCGCAATGAAGATCGCCATGGTGGGCTCTGGTTATGTTGGCCTGGTTTCGGGCGCATGCTTTGCGGATTTCGGCCATGAGGTGATTTGCATCGACAAGGACGAAACGAAAATTCAGCGCCTTAAAGAAGGCGTAATGCCGATTTTCGAACCCGGCCTGGACGCATTGGTTGCAAGCAATGTTGAGGCAGGCCGCCTATCCTTCTCCACCAATCTTTCCGAAGCAATCGCAGGCGCTCAAGCGATCTTCATTGCGGTTGGCACGCCCAGCCGGCGCGGCGATGGCCACGCAGACCTGACTTTCGTGAACGAGGTTGCCCGCGAAGTTGGCGAAAACCTTTCCAATGAAGCTGTTATTGTGACCAAATCGACCGTTCCGGTCGGAACCGGCGATGAAGTTGAACGGATTATCGCTGGCACTGGCACAGCCCATCGTTTCTCAGTGGTCTCGAACCCAGAATTTCTGCGCGAAGGCGCCGCTATTGACGATTTCAAACGACCGGATCGAATCGTTATTGGGGCCGAGGATGAATTTGGCCAAGAGGTGATGCGCGAGGTCTATCGCCCCTTATTCCTTAATGAATCGCCGATCCTATTTGTCGGGCGGCGAACCAGCGAATTGATCAAATACGCCGCGAATGCATTCCTTGCCACCAAGATCACCTTCATCAATGAAATCGCAGACCTTTGCGAAAAAGTCGGCGCGAATGTTCAAGATGTTGCGCGCGGCATCGGCATGGACAATCGCATCGGCGCGAAATTCCTCAATGCCGGGCCGGGTTATGGCGGATCATGCTTTCCCAAAGACACTTTGGCTTTGCTGAAAACAGCGGAAGATTACGACAGTCCCACCCGGATTGTCGAAGCTGTTGTGAAAACCAATGAAAGCCGGAAGCGTGCGATGGGCCGCAAAGTGATTGAGGCGCTGGGCGGTTCAAATCAAGCTCGCGGCAAAAAGGTCGCGATGCTGGGCCTGACATTCAAACCCAATACCGATGATATGCGCGATTCCCCGGCGATTGCGATCGCTCAGGCGCTAACTGATGCAGGTGTTGTGGTGGCAGCTTTCGATCCAGAAGGGATGGAAATTGCCAAACCGCTGATGCCCAAGGTCAATATGGTTGATGATCCTTACGCAGCGATCGAGGGCGCGGATGCAGTTGCGATCGTAACTGAATGGGACGCATTTAGAGCTTTGGATCTGACGCGGGTTAAAGAGCTCGCAAAGGCTCCGGTGTTGATCGACATGCGCAATATCTACAATCCAGATGATCTGCGCGCAGCTGGCTTTGAATATTCGAGCATTGGCAGAGCCTAAGCCGCTGTTTGAGTGCAATCGCGCCGCGCTCTCAATGTAACTTGTGGCAGTGACCGCGCGTATGGCTCAACATGATGCCATCTAGGGAGAGTATTGCATGATCGACATTCTAGAATGGCTTTCTACGCTGTTTGTGTTCGTGATCGGATTGGCCGCTGCGGTCATAGTTGTGCTGTTTTTCATCGATCGATCCCAAACCGGCGATGCAGTTCGCCGCAATTATCCGGTCATCGGCCGCCTGCGCCACATCTTCACCGATCTGGGCGAATTCTTTCGCCAATATTTCTTCGCGATGGACCGCGAGGAAATGCCGTTCAATCGTGCCCAGCGTGATTGGGTCAACCGCGCGGCAACTGGCAAGTCGAACAATGTCGCCTTTGGCTCAACCCGCAGTCTGGAACCGGTTGGTACACCGATATTCGTCAATTGCCCCTGGCCGACATTGGAAGACGAAGGCTCGCAAGCGGCTCCGATGCGGTTTGGTGATGGCGCGGTGCGGATTCCCTATGATGCGCCATCGATGTTCAACATTTCGGGCATGAGTTATGGCGCGCTTTCGACCCCAGCCATTCGCGCGCTATCCAATGGCGCGGCCAAAGCGGGTTGCTGGCTCAACACCGGCGAAGGCGGATTGTCTGCTCACCATCTCGAAGGCGAATGTGACATAGTTTTTCAGATCGGCACGGCCAAATATGGCGTGCGCGACAAGGATGGAAATCTATCTGACGAAAAGCTGCGAGAAGTTGCCGCCCACGACAATGTGCGGATGTTTGAGCTGAAGCTTTCGCAGGGCGCAAAGCCCGGCAAAGGCGGAATTCTGCCGGCCGCCAAAGTAAATGAAGAAATTGCGGCCATTCGCGGGATCGAACCGCACAGCGCATCAATTTCACCCAATCGCCACCCGGAAATCGGCAATATTGATGAACTGCTCGATATGATTGAGCGGCTGCGTGAAGTGACCGGCAAACCGATTGGATTCAAGACCGTGATCGGCGCCTATGGCTGGCTCGACACTTTGTTTGAGAAGATCAATGCCCGCGGAATGTCCAGCGCGCCCGATTTCATCACCGTTGATGGCGGTGACGGCGGAACCGGGGCGGCACCGCTGCCGCTGATCGACAATGTCGGGCTTACTTTGCGAGAGGCGCTGCCGATGGTGGTCGATGCGCGTGATCGGCACGGCCTCAAAGACCGCATTCGAGTTATCGCCTCAGGCAAATTAGTGACCCCGGGCGAGGTTGGCTGGGCGCTTTGCGCGGGGGCCGATTTCATCACTTCGGCGCGCGGTTTCATGTTTGCGCTTGGCTGTATCCAGGCGATGAAATGCAACAAGAACACCTGCCCCACCGGAATTACGACCCACGATCCAGCCTTACAGCGCGGCCTTGATCCAACCGACAAAGCCGTGCGAGTCAGCAATTTCGTGAAGGATATGCGCAAAGAAGTGGGCATGATCGCGCACAGTTGCGGTGTGCATGAACCGCGGCAATTGCGGCGGTATCATGTGCGGATGGTTTGCGCTGATGGCCGCAGCCGCCCCTTGGATGAATTGCATCCGACGGAAAAAGCCGGACAAGCTGCCTAAATCAGGCGGAGGCCTCTTGGCCGCGATCAGGAAAATATCAGGGGGCCTGTAAGCCGGGTTCTGTGCCAGCGATCGGTATTCTTGCGAACCAGCATCACGGCGGCAGCCATTCATCTAGGCCTTGGATTGCTCCAAGGCTCAAGCAGCCAACCCGGGTCTCTCAGAGCGAAGCGCTCCTGCTTTTTCAAACGCGAGACCCCTATTTGGCCTTGCTCCAGGTGGGGTTTGCCATGCGGGCTCTGTTGCCAGCGCCCCGGTGCGCTCTTGCCGCACCCTTTCACCCTTGCCTGTGAGGTGTCCCGTATTCACAGGGCCTCCATCGGCGGTATACTCTCTGTGGCACTTTCCCTCGGTTTCGGAGCGAACTCCTCACCGGGCGGGCGTTACCCGCCACCCTTGCTTAGTGGAGCCCGGACTTTCCTCGGTGTCTTGCGACAACGCAGCTGCCCAGCCCCCTGATATCCCCTATCTAAGCTTTGGATGGAGATATGGAAAGAACCGAGTGCAAAAGCCCAAAACGCCGCGCAAGGCACCCAGTTGAAGAATTATGCCACCCACAGCTGGTTCGCTTTGTTCAGCGCCGATTGGCGTATTTCCTCCCCGATTGCCATTTCTGGAAGCGCGCGTGCTATTGTCATCGCGCCAACGCACATCGCGGTTAGGGCCATCGCGTCTTCTGAGCGCTGTGCATCATCACTGCCGAGATTGTGTTCGAACAATTGCACCATCCCTTCGAGTAATTCGCGGTAGCCAGCCTGAACCTTGGGCCCTGCACGGGAAACATCGGTGGCATAAGCGATCATCGGGCATTGGTTTTCAATCTGATCAAGATGTTCGCGCGAAAGGTAGGAAGCGACCATGCGCTTTGCCATTTCGACCTGCCCTGCGGTAGGATCGACGCCCGCCTGTTCTCTCCAAATCGCCCCTTGTCCATGGAGGAAGCTTGCTGTCGCCGCCGCGAAAACATCCGCCTTGCTGTCAAAATGGGCGTAAAACCCGCCGCGCGTCAGCCCGGCCTCGGCCATCAACTGATCGATCGTGACATTATCAAACCCGTGGCGGTTGAACAGCTGCCGGGCTGCTTCGACAATGCGCGCGTGGACCTGTGATTTGTGATTTTTCGAATATGGCAAAAGCCCCTCCATTTGGATCGGCAACGGGATATCACACAGCCACAATATGTTCTTGATCATATTATGGAAGCTGCAATTCAGTCCATCCAATTCATTGAGAAGGAAATTGATATGCCCCGATTTGCCCTGATTTATCGCAATGCCCAGCCGCCCAAAAACCCGGAGGACGGGCAGCAACATATGGTGAAATGGCGCGCATGGTCATCCGGGCTCGGCGGTGCCATGATCGAACCGGGAATGCCTTTTTCCAATGCCTCTGTGGTCTCGCAAGACGGCGCGCAGGATTATGTCGATCAACATTCCCTCAATGGCGTTTCAATCGTCGAAGCAACCGATCTTGCCGCGGCGCAAGGCATGGCCGCCTCCTGTCCTCATCTCAACATGGGCGGTGATATCGTGGTCGCAGAGGGCATGGATATGGAAATGTGATGGGAGAGGCGATGACCGTTCCGATTTTTCCTATCACGGCAACCTTCGTCGCGATTTGTGCGATCGTAATGTTCTTACTGATTGCGTGGGTCGGGCTGCGCCGCGGCGCGATAAAAGCGCTGCATGGCGATGCCAGTGATGCCGCGCTGAGAAAACGCATTCGCATTCACGGGAATTTCATCGAAACTGCGCCGCTTGTCGCGTTGGCAATTTGGGCCAGCGAAGCGATGGAATTCCCGCAGATATGGCTGTGGTTAAGCGTCGCCAGCTTTTTTCTTGGCAGAGTGCTGCATGCCATCTGGTTTGAGAAGACTGTGCGCGGGATTGCCATGCTGTTCACCACGCTCCCGGCAATGGGATTAGGCGCGGCAATATTGCTAAAACTCTGGCTGTAACACCGAGCAAAACAGCGCAATCTGTTGGTCGGCTGGCGGGAGTTTTTCCACTTGCTCAGCTCACCAAAAGAGAAAGGGCCGACTTCACAAAAGCCGGCCCTTTCTTCAATCACACTGTCTGTCCAGTTTTATTCCGCTTCATCGGTGAGCAGGAATTTCCAGATCAACGCTCCGATCGCAGCGCCAACTAGCGGCGCGACCCAGAACAGCCACAGCTGCCCGACAGCACCGGTTTCAGCATAAAACGCAACGCCGGTTGAGCGTGCTGGGTTCACCGAAGTGTTGCTGACCGGAATCGAGATCAAGTGGATCAGGGTTAGCCCCAGACCGATCGCGATTGGCGCAAATCCTGCTGGCGCTTTAGGCGATGTTGATCCCAAAATGATGATCAGGAACATCGCTGTGAGCACAATTTCGGCGATCAATACCGCCGTCATTGAATAGCCGCCCGGCGAAAGATCGCCAAAGCCATTGGATGCAAATCCTCCGGCGGTCCATCCTTCTGCACCACTAGCGATCACAAACAATATGCCAGAGGCAACAAATGCGCCCACGACTTGCGCTGCCCAATAAGGCACCAATTCATTCCACGAAAACCGCCCGCCTACTGCAAGGCCAAGCGAAACCGCCGGGTTGAAGTGCCCGCCCGAAATGTGGCCAACGGTAAAGGCCATGGTCAAAACGGTCAGACCGAATGCCAGGGATACCCCGACAAATCCAATCCCCAATTCTGGAAATCCCGCAGCCAATACAGCCGAGCCGCACCCTCCAAAAACAAGCCAAAATGTGCCGAAAAATTCGGCGAAAAGCTTTTTCATCATGCTTTTTGTCCCTCTCAAGCGATTGCCTTTGGTCAGGCAAACACGATCAACTTAGCCTAAGGCATTGGTAAAGTTCGAATCTGCTTGGGGATATCTTCAAACAGACGCTGCACAAACTAACGCGCGCGGCCCTGATCCCGATCGAGCAAGAGCTGAAACAGGATGGCCCCGATCTGCCCATCAATCGCGCCATCGATCAATTCTGGCCGCCAGCGCCGTTGGAATGCCTCAATCGCCTTGAGCCCCTCTGTCACTTCATAGCCAAACCGTTCCAGCGCGAGATAAAACGCCCCGTCATTGTCAAACGGGTCGCCCAGATCGAGCCGTTTTGGCTTTGACAGGCATAGGCCATATTCGGCCAAGCGATCCCAAGGAAAAAGCTCACCCGGATCGGTCTTTCGCCCAGGCGCAACATCGGAATGCGCAACCACATTGGCGCGCGGGACATCGAATTTCTTTTTGATACGGCCAACCAAAGGGATCAGCGCGTTGATCTGAGCTTCTGAAAATTCGCGATATCCATGCGCATGCCCGGGATGATCGAGCTCAATTCCGACCGATGCCGAATTCACATCCTTGATCCCACGCCAATATGATTTGCCCGCGTGCCATGCGCGTTTTTCTTCGTGGACCAGCCGGGTCACGACGCCATCCTCGCTGATCAAATAATGCGCGCTGACCCCGGCCTCTGGATCGCACAACCGCTCAATCGCTTCATCAGCGCTCAACATTTCGGTATAATGGAGCACGATCATGCTGATCCGTTCCAACCGATCGCCATAGTTGGGAGACAGTTTTTCTGCGTGAACCAGCTCGTCATTCTCGAGCGGTTCGGCCATCGCTTTAACCGATCATCCCGGCAGGCTGCGGGATCACCGCGCCCATAACCAGCGTTTGATCCGCGAGCTTATATTGCAATCCGCCGCCGGTTTCCTCTGCCAGCATTGAGATCATATGCGCAGCGGCGGTGCGGCTGGACAGTTCGCCCGGTGCCAGCTCCCCCTGAAGCGCGCGGCCGATCGTTTCATCAAAAGCAATCCGATCGCCATTTGCGCGAACCACAATTTCGACATTGCCTTCAAGAATTTCAGCGCCCACGTCCATCGTCCCGCCGCGGATCAGCGCATCCAGCGCGATTTGCGAAAGATTGAGCATCACTTTGATCGCGGGTTTGGGCAGCGTTTTTTCGCTTATCGCCCAATTGAATGTTACTTCCTTGGCCTCTGCAGCCAGCGCCCCGATAACATCGTGCGCTTCATCAACTGGCACCGCCTCTCCAAATCCGCCAGCGGCGCCAAAGGCGAGGCGGAAAAATTTGAGTTTGCCAGTGCTGATTTTTGCGCTTTGTTCGAGCAGTTCCATGCATTTTGCCCGCATTTCTGGATCTTGCTCATCAGCGAGCAATTCCAAGCCATTGGAAAGCGCCCCAACCGGGGAAAGCAAATCGTGGCACAGCCTTGAACATAGCAAGCTGGCGAGGTCTGTCGCAGAAGTCATACGATATCTCTTAGCCTTCCAAAGTCTGGGTGCAAAGCTCTTCGAACCCGCCTTCCACGGCGCGAAACAGCCCAATCTCTCGTTTCGTCGCAATTGCCCAGATCATGCCGTCCCCCGCAGACATCAACTTATCCATTGCCGAAGGTTGGGCGAGGCCCACAGGGTGCGAGTGGAAATAGCCGATTATCGGCGGCCCGCCCTGGCGTGCCTCCCGGTGGGCATCGATCAAAGCCTGCGGATCGATTTCAAAGTGAGTGGACGGCGCAGGGTGCACATTGTCGGTTTCGATCAAACCGGTGATGTGATCGCCGCTTCCGGTTAGGATTCCGCACGCCTCCAAAGGCAGCGTCTTGCGAGCCAGCCGGCCCATTGCCAGCATTACATCCCTTGAGACTTCAATTGTCATGCCCCAATGACCTAGCATGAGCGGCGAAGAAGTCATCACAGGGACCATTGCGGCGCCAGGGCGGCTGGACAAAGCGCTTGCCAATGCAACTGAGCTTTCGCGGGCGCGGGTTCAGGCATTGGTGGCAGATGGCCGGGTGACGCTGAACGGTATCGTTGCTGGCTCTTCCTCCAGCAAGGCGGCAATGGGTGCGCGCTTTGAAATTGCCCTGCCGGCGGTGCGCGATCCAATCGCTATTGCTCAGGATATTCCGCTCGACGTAGTTTTTGAAGATGCAGACCTGATCGTCATCAACAAACCAGCTGGCATGGTGGTGCATCCGGCGGCGGGAAACCATGATGGCACCTTGGTCAACGCTTTGCTGCATCATTGCGCGGGCAATCTTTCCGGCATTGGCGGGATTGCCCGACCCGGAATTGTGCACCGGATCGACAAGGATACATCGGGATTGCTGGTCGCGGCGAAAAGCGATGTCGCGCATGAAGGATTGGCAAAGCAGTTTTCCGATCATTCGACCCACCGGCGATATTTGGCGGTTTGCGGCGGGCATCCAAAGCCGCCGAGCGGAACAATTGAGGGAAGAATTGGCCGATCAGATGGCAATCGCAAGAAAATGGCTGTGCTCGACAAGAATTCCTCGCGTGGCAAGCATGCCGTTACGCACTACACCCGAATTGAAGAATATCAGTCGAGTTCGTTAATCGAATGCCGCTTGGAGACCGGGCGCACCCATCAAGTGCGCGTTCACTGTGCGTCAATCGGCCATGCGTTATTAGGAGATCCAATCTACGGCAAAACTCCAAAGCCGCTGAAATCTCTGCTTGAAATGTTGGGATTCGCGCGTCAGGCGCTTCATGCGGCTGAATTGGGGTTCACACACCCGATTTCTGGACAAAAACGCCACTTCGAAGCGCCATTGCCAGCGGATATGCGGGAACTTATCGACGAACTTAGCCGTTTTAATCGATGAAAGTGCACCCAAAGGCGCATTTTTTGCGTATAAGTAACCCAGTGGCCCAAAAAGCCGGATGCCCATCAGGGGTCCGTCAGAATGGGTTGACGAAAGAAAGGTTAGGAAACACGTGACCAAGACTAAAACCCGAACGGTTCCAGCATTAAGCGGAGAGCAAAGCCTCAATCGCTATCTCTCTGAAATCAAGAAATATCCGGTGTTGACGGCGGAGCAGGAATATATGCTCGCCAAACGCTATCAGGCACATGAAGATCCCGAAGCAGCATCTCAGCTGGTTTCCAGCCATTTGCGGCTCGTTGCCAAGATTGCGATGGGTTATCGCGGTTATGGCCTGCCGGTCTCTGATCTCATTTCCGAAGGCAATGTCGGCCTGATGCAGGGCGTCAAGAAATTTGAGCCCGATCGCGGCTTCCGCCTCGCGACATACGCGATGTGGTGGATCAAGGCATCGATGCAGGAATTTATCCTGCGCAGCTGGTCGCTCGTGAAAATGGGCACAACCGCCGCGCAAAAGAAATTGTTCTTCAACCTTCGCCGGATGAAGAAACAGCTCGAAGCCTATGAAGATACCGATCTTGCGCCTGATGATGTGACCAAGATTGCCACCGATCTTGGCGTGCCAGAGCAAGAAGTCATCAACATGAACCGCCGCATGATGATGGGCGGCGATGGATCGCTCAACACGCCAATGCGCAACGGCGAAGATGGCGCTGGCGAATGGCAGGATTGGCTAACCGATGATCGTCCTTTGCAGGATGAAACGGTCGCCGAAGCCGAAGAAGCAAGCGTGCGGCATGATATGTTGGTCGAAGCGATGGACAGCCTGAATGAGCGCGAACAGCACATTCTGACCGAGCGTAGACTGACGGAAAAACCTCAAACTCTTGAAGAGCTTAGCCAGGTTTATGACGTGTCGCGCGAACGCATCCGCCAGATTGAGGTGCGAGCGTTTGAGAAGCTGCAAAAAGCGATGAAAACGATCGCTGGAGAGCGGCTTCTTCCAGGCGCCGCCTAAACCACTTTAGGCGAGCAGACGTCCGAAAAGACAGTCGAAAACTGAAACATCGAAACGCCGGGGGTCATCCTCCGGCGTTTTGCGTTGGCGCTCCGCAAAAACCGCGAATTGCCCCGTCAACGCGAACTCAACCACAATGATGATCGCAGTTCCAATATCTACGCGCGCAAAGCAGTCATTTGCGCTCAAGTTCTGCGCTGCTATTCCTTAATCATGATCCGCACTCTTGCACGCTTTACGGCCAAAGCCATCTTGTGGTTTGTTGGGATCAGTCTGGCATTGGTGTTGATCTTCAAATGGGTCCCTGTTCCCTACACCGCTACGATGGTGTTGGACGAAAACAGCATCACCAAGGACTGGGAAAGCTTGGATAATATCGATCCCAATCTGGTCGCGGCAGTGATCGCGGCGGAAGACAGCAAATTTTGCGAACATGATGGCTTCGATGCCGAAGCGATAGCAGCCGCAGCGGCCAGCAACCTTAGAGGTGGGCGAATTCGCGGCGGCTCCACTATCACTCAGCAGACGGCGAAAAACGTCTTCCTGTGGCAGGGCGGAGGCTATTTCCGCAAGGCATTGGAAGCGTGGTTCGCGTTTGGGATCGAGAAGGTTTGGGGCAAACGCCGGATCATGGAGGTTTACCTCAATGTCGCGGAAACCGGAATTGGCACATATGGCGCAGAGGCCGGGGCGCAGCGATATTTTGGCACCTCTGCCGCGCGGCTGAGCGCTGGCCAGGCGGCCCGGATGGCAGCGGCCCTGCCCCTGCCTAAACAGCGCGCAGTTATCGCGCCAAGTGGCTGGCTGGCCAGACACGGGCGAACCGTTCAATCGCGGATTGCCGTGGTAAAACGTGACGGCCTCGATTCCTGCGTTTATGAATAGCTGCAATGGGTACGGGGCACTCACATTCGCATCATGATCATGGGCATGGGCATCATGGGCACAGCCATGCGCCGGCGGATTTTGGCCGTTCCTTCGCGATCGCAATTGCGCTCAATGCCTTTTTCGTCGTGGTCGAGGCGACCTATGGCTTCTTGTCCGGATCGATGGCGCTGGTCGCCGATGCGGGCCACAATCTTTCCGATGTTCTCGCGTTAATTCTGGCTTGGGTCGCGCATGTCGCCGCCAAGAAACCGCCATCAGCGGGTTATACCTATGGCTATAAAAGCTCGACCATCCTTGCTGCAATCGGCAACGCCATGCTGCTCGCCATCGCAATCGGGGCGATCCTGTTTGAAACGATCCACCGAATGTTTGATCCGGTTGAACCACAAGGCATGGTGATGGTTATTGTCGCGAGCCTGGGCATCGTCATCAATGCGGGCACTGCCATGCTTTTTATGCGGGGGCAGAAAGATGATTTGAATATACGCGGCGCCTATCTGCATATGGCCGCCGATGCCGTTGTCTCATTGGGCGTGGTGATTGCCGGGCTGGCAATTATTTTCACTCAGCAAGCGTGGATCGATCCGGTGGTTAGCCTGATCATCGTGGCCGCGATTGCATGGGGCACTTGGGGATTGGCGAAGGATAGCCTGAAAATGGGTCTGCTCGCCGTGCCCGATGGAATTGATGAGGAAGAAGTGCGGAGCCATTTGAAAGGGCTCCAAGGCGTGCGATCGGTTGAGGACCTGCATATCTGGCCGATGTCTACCACCGAGACCGCGATGACGGCGCATCTGGTAATGCCGGATGGCGCAGACCCGCAATTTTTACGCGACGCTTCAGATTCGCTCAATGATCGGTTCGGCATCGGGCACACAACCATACAAATTGAACGAGCACCCTATGGCGAGGGATGCTGTTAATTGGAGCTGCGAACGCCACTGCATGTCTGAGGTGTTGAGTTTGACAAGGGCATGGCATCCTAGCGCGCCCATTGTCATCATCGATCCATCAAGGCGCACAACAAGCGACCCCGCTTAGAAATTAGAGCGTCTGGCGGTGTTTGGATCAGTGATATCTAGTTGTTTGAAATCCAACGCTGCATCTTTGCCTCAAGCAAATCGATCAATTGAGGGTCCATAAACCGGTATTTGTCGGGAATATCGAGGACAACGATACGCTAATAAGGCAGCGCCGCCCCGTGCGTAGACTGCACTTTTTACGATGGCCACGTTCCATTGCAAATATCACATCGGCCCATTCTACAGGTTCATCGCAAAGCGGCACTTCAGCAGCACGATTCGTCCCGGACGAAAGGGCTTCAATTCCATCATATTGGCTAAAGACTTGCTCAGCGGTTGGGCTGCGCCATTTGTTTTGGCTGCAGACAAACAGAAAGTTTTGATCTGAAGAGCTGCCGATCAGGCCGCTTCTTCTTTCTCATCATCCTTGCCGTCCAGCACCTGGATAGGCTCTTTCTTGCCTTCCACCACTTCGGCATCAACCACGATTTCCGTCACCCCATCCATATCGGGCAAATCGAACATCGTATCGAGCAGGATACCTTCGACGATTGAGCGCAATCCACGGGCACCGGTTTTGCGTTTGATCGCACGTTCAGCAATCGCCTGCAGCGCATCATCGGTGAAGCTCAGCTCCACATCTTCAAGCTCAAACAATTTGCCATATTGCTTGACGATCGCGTTCTTGGGTTCGGTCAAAATCGTAACCAGCGCATCGATATCCAGATCATGCAAAGTGGCAATCACTGGCAAGCGGCCAACAAATTCAGGGATGAGCCCGAACTTGAGCAAATCTTCCGGCTCGCCCTTCTCCAGCAACTCACCAATCTTGCGCTTATCTGGATCGGCGACATGCGCGCCAAAACCAATCGAGCGCTTCTGCAACCGATCACCAATAATCTTGTCGAGGCCCGCAAATGCGCCGCCGCAGATAAACAGGATATTGGTGGTATCGACTTGCAAGAATTCCTGCTGAGGATGCTTGCGCCCGCCCTGCGGCGGAACCGAAGCCGTGGTTCCCTCCATCAGCTTAAGCAATGCCTGCTGCACGCCTTCACCCGACACATCGCGTGTGATCGAGGGGTTTTCCGCCTTGCGCGTGATCTTATCGATCTCGTCAATATAGACGATCCCGTGCTGCGCTTTCTCAACATTGTAGTCTGAACTTTGGAGCAGTTTGAGAATGATGTTCTCAACATCCTCACCGACATAGCCGGCCTCCGTCAATGTCGTAGCGTCCGCCATTGTGAAGGGCACATCGAATGTGCGCGCCAATGTCTGCGCGAGCAAGGTCTTGCCCGAACCGGTTGGCCCGACCAGCAAAATGTTGGATTTGGCGAGTTCCACATCACCGGATTTGCCGCTGTGTTTCAGCCGCTTATAGTGATTGTGAACCGCGACCGAGAGAACCCGCTTGGCGCGATCCTGGCCGATCACATAATCGTTGAGCGTTTGGAAGATATCTTGCGGGGTTGGAACCTCGCCTTCCTTGCGCCCAGTAAGCCCGGCCTTTGTTTCTTCGCGAATGATATCGTTGCACAGCTCAACACATTCATCACAGATGAACACTGTTGGCCCGGCAATGAGCTTGCGCACTTCGTGCTGCGACTTGCCGCAGAAGCTGCAATACAGGGTGCTCTTATTGTCAGATCCGCTCAACTTAGTCATATCCTATTGTTCTGGGCCGAAATTCTTAAATCTGCAAGCATTCAGCCCGAGGGATTCGCTCAACAATATATAGGGCAGAGTGTGAATCAACATTAACACGACCCCTTTTTGTCGAATCTGCCGCTTTTTGGCCCATTCAGATGCCAATAAGCTACGCACACGTCCCGCTCTGGGGCGAAACACCCTGCAATTCCTGTGCGGAACCGCGCAATCATGGCGATTATTCGGGTGCGCCGCCTGATCCCGAATCATCACCATCTTCTTCTTCACCCTCAGGGCGCGTTTCGAAGACTTTGTCGACCAATCCAAACTTCTTGGCTTCTTCCGCCTCTAGGAAGGTGTCTCGATCCATCGCCTTTTCAATTTCTTTTAGGCTTTGGCCCGTGAACTTCACATAGAGATCATTCATGCGTGCTTTAATCCGCAGGATTTCGCGCGCTTGAATTTCAATATCAGACGCCATGCCGCGCGCGCCGCCTGAAGGTTGGTGAACCATGATCCGCGCATTGGGCAGTGCCACTCGCATGCCCGGCTCGCCGGCAGCAAGCAGGAAGCTGCCCATCGAGGCCGCTTGCCCCATGCAGACGGTTGAGACGCGTGGTTTGATATATTGCATGGTATCGTGGATCGCCATGCCAGCTGTCACCACCCCGCCCGGCGAATTGATATACATGCTGATCGGCTTTGATGGGTTTTCGCTTTCGAGGAAAAGCAATTGTGCGGTGATCAATGACGCCATGCCGTCTTCAACCTGACCGGTCACAAAAACAATCCGTTCGCGCAGCAGGCGGCTGAAAATATCAAAACTGCGTTCGCCCCGGCTTGTCTGCTCAACCACAACGGGCACCAACGCGCCAGTCAACGGGTCGCGTGTGAACTGCCCCTGCGCTCCGTGTGTTTCACCAGAATTGTCGAACAGATCGATCATGAAAGCTTCCTCATCCAATAGATTGAGGGCCTATGTCGGACGGTCCGAGGCATTCTTCAAGGGCATTAACTTTCAGGGCTTGCGCAAAGCCACAGAAATCGCGACCATTTGCGCTATGAAAATCAAAACAACGGCACTTTTCGCCACTTCGCTTGCCCTGTCCTTTGCCATGGAAGGCACATTGTTGGCTCAAGACGAGAATCAGGGTTCGGAATTCCCTGCGGAGGAGGACGCTGCCGAGCGTGTTGAGCGGATCAAACAGTTCAACAATGGTGATCACGGCATCAATGCGGTGATTGTCTATTCGCAAACCGCCGGTTTCCAGGCGCGCGAAATGCAGGGCCAGGGAATATTGGAAGGCCGCACCATCTTGGTGAAAGATAATATCGAAGCGCAAGAATGGGCCACCACCGGCGGAAGTTTGGCTTTGGCTCAGAATTTCACGCGCCGCGATGCACCCTTGGTTGCAAATATCCGCGAAAACGGCGGAGTTGTGCTGGGCAAAGCCAACTTATCGGAATGGGCCAATATCCGATCCAACAATTCCACCAGCGGCTGGAGCGCGGTTGGCGGATTGACGCGTAACCCGCATGCGACCGATAGGAATGCCTGCGGATCCTCCTCTGGCAGCGGGGCCGCCGTCGCCGCAGGGTTTGCATGGGGAGCGATTGGCACCGAAACCAACGGTTCGATCACTTGCCCTGCCTCAATCAATGGAGTTGTAGGCTTTAAGCCAAGCGTCGGATTGGTCAGCCGCACCCATGTGATCCCGATATCCAGCACCCAGGACACCGCCGGGCCAATGACCCAGTCGGTGTTTGATGCTGCCCTATTATTGAGCGCGATCGCAGGCGAAGATCCGGCCGATGCCGCCGGCGTCAATGTGCCGCGGGTGAGCGATTACACCGCCGGGCTGAGCGCGGCCTCTTTGGATGGTGTGCGCATCGGCGTGATGCGCAACCAAATCGGCGCCAACGATAATGTGCGCGCCGTTTTTGAAACTGCATTGTCCGATCTGGAGCGCGCTGGAGCGGTTCTAGTCGATATCGAATTTGAACCCAATGAGCAGATGTTTCAGGACAGCTTCACCGTTCTGATGTTCGAACTGCGCGAGGAAATGGGCAAATATCTCGAATCGCTGCCGCCCTTTGCTGGAGATGAAGACAGCACACCGCGCAGCCTTGCTGATCTGATCGAATTCAATCGCGCCAATGCCGACAGTGAGATGCGTTGGTTTGATCAAAGCCTGTTCGAATTGGCCGAAACCACCACCGATCGCGAAGCCTACGAGGCAGCCCGCGAAAATGCGGTGCGCATTGCCGGCAAAGAAACGCTCGACGTGCTGCTGAACGAGAACAATGTCCAATTCCTGGTCGCGCCGACGCGCGGACCCAGCTGGAGCAGCGATCTGGTGAACGGGGATAATTTCAACGGCTCAATCGGATTTGGCAGCCCCGCTGCGATCGCTGGATATCCGCACCTGACCGTGCCGATGGGTGCAGTGGAAAGCCTACCCGTTGGGATTAGCTTCTTCGGCGCGAAATGGGCTGACCATGATGTGCTGAAAATTGGCGCTGCATATGAAAGGGCGCGAACAGCCACGCTGCCCGCACCCTCTTTCAAACCATGGAAACCTGCGGACGAATAATCCGCAGCGTCTCACAAAACCTTATTTCTTAGCCGCTGGCTTTTCCTTCGCAGGAGCCTTCTTGGCGGCGGGTTTTTTAGCCGGTGCCTTTTTGGCGGCAGCTTTTTTTGCAGGGGCTTTCTTCGCGGCGGGCTTCTTCGCTGGCGCCTTCTTGGCGGCAGGTTTCTTTTCCGCTGCTTTTTTGGCCGGGGCTTTCTTGGCCGCTGTTTTCTTTTTGGCCGGTGCCTTCTTCTTCGCCGCTGGTTTGCTGTCGGCTTCTTCATCAGCCTCAATCGCAGCTTGCAGTTCTTCCTGCGTCACTTCGCGCTCGGTCACGTCCGCTTTATCAAACAGGAAGTCGACGACTTTGTCTTCATACAGCGGCGCGCGCAATTGTGCGGCGGCCATCGGCTCTTGCTGGATATATTGGACGAACCGTTCGCGATCTTCCTCGCGATATTGCTGAGACGCCTGCTGGATAAGCATTTGCATCTCTTGGCTGTTCACTTCGACGCCATTGGCTTGTCCGATTTCTGATAGCAACAGCCCCAAACGCACCCGGCGCTCGGCAATCGAACGGTAATCGTCTTTTTCGGCTTCGATTTCTTTCAACGCCGCCTCAGGATCTTCTTCCTTGGCCGCTTCTTGTTGCAACTGCGCCCAAATCTGTTCGAATTCAGCATCGACCATGTTTTCCGGCACAACAAAATCGTGTCCTGAAGCCAGCTGATCGAGCAAAGCGCGTTTCATTTGCGTGCGGGTTAGACCAGCGGTCTGCTGCTCCAACTGGCCGCGCATGATATCTTTGAGCTTTCCAAGGTCATCAAGGCCAAGGTTCTTGGCGAATTCATCGTCAATCGTGGTCTCGGTCTCAACCTTCACCTGTTTCACCGTGATGTCGAATTCGGCCTTTTTGCCCTTCAGGTTTTCCGCCTGATAATCTTCCGGGAAAGTGACCTCGATCGTTTTCTGATCGCCGGTTTTCGCTCCAGTCAATTGTTCTTCAAAGCCGGGAATGAATTGGCCTGAACCGATCACCAAGGGTGCATCTTCGGCTTTACCGCCTTCAAACTCCACGCCGTCCAATTTGCCGACAAAATCGATGATCAATTGATCGCCTTCGGCAGCCTTCTTGCTTTTCGCAGCATCTTTGAAGCTTTTATTTTGGCCAGCCAGCCCTTGTAGAGCCTCTTCAACCTGATCGTCATTCACCGGAACGAGCAGTTTTTCGAGCTTCAGACCGTCAGTGCTCGGCGCTTCAACTTCTGGGAGCACTTCAAGCTCAACCGAAATCGAGGCATCTTTGCCTTCTTCATAGCCTTCGCCAAGTGCAACCTTGGGCTGCATCGCAGGCCGCAATTCCTCGTCCTTGATCAATTGATCAACCGAATCGCGAATCACATCGTTTACGACTTGCGCGTGCAATTGCTCACCGTGCATCTTCTTCACAAGGTTGGCTGGCACCTTACCTGGGCGGAAACCCGGCATCTTCACTTGCGGAGCGATCTTCTTGATCTCGCCTTCAATCTTCGCCGCCAGCTCTTCAGCTGTGACTGTTATATCGTAAGCGCGCTTGAGCCCGTCATTCGTGGTTTGCTTTGTCTGCATTGGAAAAACTGAAACCTTCTCAAAAATCTCGTATTGCCAAACCTTCTCACGCCAACGTGCTGGTTTGGCTGAATTGCCACCCACCGGCGCGGAGATTGGTGCGGGCGAAGGGACTCGAACCCCCACATCTTTCGATACTGGTACCTAAAACCAGCGCGTCTACCAATTCCGCCACGCCCGCTTGACTGAACGAAGCCGCGCGGAAAACCAATTGGTCCCCCGCGCGCGTTGCGGTCGCCTCTAGTCCTACGCGCAAAAAAGGGCAAGCGGAACACGCTTGTTCCTGCGCCTTACGCCGACTAAAGGCGCATCTAATGTTTCTCCCGGCATGTGTTTTTGCATCGCCCTGGCATAAAACTGGATAGATAATGAGCGAAGATTCGGCACCCCAAGCGTCCAACGACACTCCGCCCGATCACCTAAGTGTGAATCCGGGCAGCACCCATTTTGAAGCGGACGCATTGCAACGCGGCATTGGCATCCGGTTCAAAGACCGTGTGCGCACGGATATTGAGGAATATTGCATTTCAGAAGGCTGGGTCCGGGTGCAAGCGGGCAAAACGGTGAATCGCAAAGGGCAGCCACTGACAATCAAGCTGACCGGCCCGGTTGAAGCGTGGTTTGAAGATCTGGGCGACAACCCGCCTGTTGCCAAAGCCTGAAGCGTTCAGCTTCCGCTTGCCAAGCCGCCTGCTAAAGCGCAGGTGCCGGGCGCACGCATATGAAACCTCCTCACAAACCTCAGGTCATCATCATTGGCCGGCCTAATGTTGGCAAATCGACGCTGTTCAATCGGCTGGTCGGAAAAAAACTCGCGCTGGTAGACGATCAGCCGGGCGTGACCCGGGATCGCCGCATGGGCGATGCGGAAATTGCCGGGCTGGAATTTACCATTGTCGATACGGCTGGTTGGGAAGATGAAGACCCAGACACATTGCCTGGCCGTATGCGCTTGCAAACCGAAGTCAGCCTAGATGGTGCAGACGCGGTTTTGTTTGTTATCGATGCGCGCGCTGGCCTGACACCGTTGGATATGGAAATCGCCAGATTTCTGCGCGAGCAAAAGGGCCAAACCCAAGGCCATGTGCCGATCATTCTCGTGGCCAACAAAGTTGAAGGCAAAACTGGCGAGGCCGGTGTTCTGGAAAGCTATGAATTGGGCATGGGAGAGCCGGTGGCGATGTCTGCTGAACATGGCGAAGGCGTTGCCGATCTGTTTGGCGCGCTATGGCCGTTGATCGGTGAAGAGGCCGATGCCGCGCAAGCGGCGAGCGAATTTGAAGCGAGCGAGGATGAAGAAGCGCCGCTCGGCCCGCTGAAGCTGGCAATTGTTGGGCGGCCCAATGCGGGCAAATCCACCTTGATTAACCGCATGCTTGGCGAGGATCGCCTGCTGACCGGACCGGAAGCAGGAATTACCCGCGATTCGATTGCCGTGGACTGGGAATGGGAAGATCCCGAATCCGGCGAAACGCGCGAAATCCGTCTGATCGACACCGCTGGCATGCGCAAAAAGCGCAATGTGACCGAAAAGCTCGAAAAACTCTCGGTCGCTGATGCCAAGCGCGCCGTAGATTTTGCCGAGGTGGTGGTGCTGCTGCTCGATGCCACACAAGGGCTGGAGCATCAGGATCTGAAGATTGCCAGCATGGCTCTCGAAGAAGGCCGCGCGCTGATGATTGCGATCAACAAATGGGACATCGCCGAAGACCCCAGCGGGCTTTTCAATGGCATACGTGCCGCCTTGGATGATGGGCTGGCGCAAGTTCGCGGATTGCCGTTATTTGCGGTTTCAGCAAAGACCGGCAAAGGGCTTGATACCATGCTGGCGGGCGCCCACGAAATTCGCGATAGCTGGTCCAAACGCGTACCCACCGCTGCGCTCAACCGTTGGTTTGACGATGCGATGGCGGCCAATCCGCCGCCCGCGCCCAAGGGCCGCCGGGTGAAGCTGCGCTATATCACCCAGGTTGGCACCCGCCCGCCGCGTTTTGTTGTCTTTGGCACCCGCCTGGAAGTGCTTCCGACCAGCTATGAACGCTATCTGGTCAATGGCATCCGCTCGAAACTAGGCTTTGATGCGGTGCCCGTTCGCGTCATCTTGAAAAGCCCGAAAAACCCGTACAACGCGAACAGAGGCGGTGGCGGCAATTACAGCGGAGAGCAGTGATGCTGTTCGATCTGCTGGCATCAACCGATATCGCCGCTGACTTGATTGAACGGACCTCCAGCACGGCACGTGTGCAGGAAATCCTCAGCCTCAGCCTGGCGCCTGCCTTTCTGCTTGCCGGGATCGGGGCGACAATGAATGTGATGATGGGGCGATTGATTTGGATCGCTGGTCGGATTGAGCGACTGGAAACGCGATTGGCCGATGATCGCAGTGAGAAGGAGCAACGTGAGCTGGTTCGACTCAGGCGGCGGCGCAGGCTGGCCCAGCACGCGATCAAATTCAGCACAGCGGCCGCCTTGTCGATCTGCGTTGTCATAGCGGTGCTATTCGTCAGCGCCCTAATCCAAACGCAAATAGGCGTGGTGATCGCGATTTGTTGGATCGCCGCGATGGTGTTTCTCATCACCGGCCTAGTGCTGTTCTTAACCGAAACCATGGTCGCGGCGGCGGGTCAGACAAAGGCCAGCGACCGGGACGAAGGCAGTTAGGCAAAACTAGGTAGCATCTGCGACCCTGACACCAAAAGGGCGGAGCATCGCTGCCCCGCCCCGATTGCAGATTTCAGCCCGCCTCAATTTTCAAGCAGATTGACTTCGCGCATCAAATACGTGCCCTGAATTTCGCGAATATTGTTGTAAAGCTCCAACACGGTTGTGTTGCCTTGTTCAATATTGGCTTCGCCGTAAGCCTCCAAAAACGCCAGATAGCGCTCTTTGCTAGGTGCCAGCATCTCATCGCTGGGGAATGTGATCATCAAGACCAGATTCACCGAGTTATCTCCATAAGGCACGCCGAAAATCTTGAAATCGGTGATGTAGCCAAGATCTTTTTGGATTTGATTGGCAGCAACCCATGTGCTGGCCAGACCTTCAAGATAGGTTTCAAACTGGCCTTCATCCACTTTGACAAACGTCATTTCGACCACTTCTTCGGCCGGTTCATAATCTTCATATACTTGAAACTGCGCCGCCGCGGGCACCGCATTGAATATCGCCGCAGCCGCGAACGAAGAAGCCAAAAGTTTTGCAAATTTGTTCATATCTAATTCCTCCAAAAGTCGTTGAAAATCCGACCCGAAAATTAGATGATGCACGACCCTGTCGCAGTTGATCTGCGTCCAGCCCACCCTCGTAAACCGTTGCAGATTAACGAGCTCCGTCAAGCGATACAAAATTTGATTTGTAAAAAAGCGACACCCGCCCGATCGCAGTGCGGTGAAACGGCCAAACCTGACCAAAAAGAGAGGCGGCAAGCTGTTCGCTCACCGCCCCAACAATCTCTTCTGTAAATGCAACCCGCGATCCAGCGTGGCAGCAGGCCATGCGCACTGATGCGCTTGGGCTTAGCCTTCCTCGGCAGGTTTGCTTTGCAGATGCACGTAATTTTCAAGGCCCATACGTTCGATCATTTCGAACTGGGTTTCTAGAAAATCGACATGCTCTTCTTCGCTTTCGAGGATGCTGGCAAACAGATCACGGCTGACAAAATCGCGCACACTTTCACAATGCGCAATCGCATCGCGCAGCAGCGGGATGGCCTCTTCTTCCATCGCAAGATCGGCCTTCAAGATCTCATCAACGGTTTCGCCAACTTTCAGTTTATGGATCGCCTGAAAATTGGGCAGGCCATTGAGGAACAGCACACGTTCAGCCAATTGATCGGCATGTTTCATCTCATCGATGGATTCATGGCGTTCGTATTCTGCGAGTTTGGTAACGCCCCAATCGTCTAGCACGCGGTAATGCAACCAATATTGGTTGATCGCTGTTAGCTCATTGGTGAGAGCCAGATTGAGAAAATCGATGACTTTTGGATCGCCCTTCATAACGACAAAATTCCTTGAATATGCGGATGCCTGCATTGCTGCAGAACGGTGGTGACACGCACGAGCATATGCACCTTGCAGCGCACAATTTCAAGGTTGCCGACAGATTTTTTCGTTATAAATCAGGGTGTTGCGATCCGTTCGCAGTAGCGGATTCGCAGTTCAGATTGCGAGTTCTTTGCAAGAACGGGCCGCGGGAGCGGACTCACGCACTTCTTCAAGAATTTTCGCTGCATCTACAAGGCATTGGCCGCAATTCGGGCTTTTACCGAGCGCCGCATAGGCCTGTTCCACAGTGCCACTGGTGCATGCAGCCGCACGGCGCAGGTCGCTTTCGCGAATAGCATTGCAGATACAGACATACATGGCGGGCGAGAATCACTCCTGCGAAGCATTTGCAATACCTAGATATGCGAATTATTCTCAATAGCAAGGGGTTTGTACAAACCCTCAGCGCCGCATTGGAAACAGCTTCCCATAGGTGAGGCAGCGCCACAGCCATTCTAGCGGTCCATAACGGAACCGTTTGAGCCACGGCTTGGACCACAGAAGTATCGCCGCCCATGTCAACGCCATCACGATATAGAGCTGCGGGCGATCGAGCTCACCAAACAATCCCAGCGCCCAGCCGTGGAACACAAACAGCATCACAATCGATGTGCCAAGATAATTACTGAATGCCGCGCGGCCAGCCGCAGATATGCGCGTACCCAGCCATCCGGTCGCCTTTGGTGCCAACAACACCAACAAAGCCGCAAGGCCCAGCACCATCATCAGACGCGGGATGACGCTCATCCCAACAAACGCCGCCAATGTGCCGTAATAGGTGAAGCCATTTCCCTTGACCCACAAAGCGATTGCAAGATGGAGCGCGGCCCCAACAGTTAGGCCAATCCATCCCCAGCGGCGCATGCGCGCTCTATCGAACTCTCCAGTGAAGAAACCGAGGCGGAATAAACCAACCCCAATCAGCATAAGGGGTATAGTCTCGAGCGAGAACAGCAGCATCCCGGTGAGCGGATCGAATGCATGATTGCTCACGCGATGCTCCACCAATCCAACATAATCGCCCGATTGCTTGAAACCCGTTTCCGCCGCATCGTCCTCAATCGCGTCGGTCTGACCTGCTTCTAAACCCTCTCGCATTTCGGAATAAGCGGGCTCATCTCCTAATGGAGTGTCGGCCACAAATGGCAGCGGCACCATCATCAAGGCATAAAGAATTGCTCCGATGATATAGCCGACGAGGCCCAGTTTAAGCTGCTTCGTGGCGCTCCATTTCAGGCACAGCAACACGATCAAGCCGCCAATCGCATAGAAAGTCAGAATATCGCCGCGCCAAATCAGAAAGTAATGCAGCAGCCCGAACATCAACAGCCACATAAGACGCCGCGCCTGCAGCCAACGGCTTGATCCGCGCGCCCAGGCTCGCTCCATAAAGAGGAACAATCCCGCGCCAAACAGCAATGTAAACAGACCGCGCATTTTGCCGTCGATCCCAACAAATTGCGCAATCCATTGCCACCCGCCGGGATCATTTGTCGAAACCAGGAACGCTTCTGGATACATATAAGCGGTGAACGGCTGCCCAAAGGCGACGATATTCGCTGCAAGAATGCCCATCACCGCCAAACCGCGGATGAAGTCCAAACTTTCAATACGATCAGCACGCTTCGTCGGCGCGGACGCTCCAGAACTTGCCGGAATTTCCTCGCCAGCGACATCGGCCGCTGCATCTGATGCGTTATTCACCAAGTCTTCCCCCACCGTGGTTTAGCCGCAATGTAGCAGGCCAAACCGGCAAGGAAAGTTATAACACGGCCGCCCGATAGGAGCAGCCACGCGAGCTGAAATTTCAAGCTCAATCGCCCGGACCGGCGCGTTATCTGCGAGTGACGATGCAGCCCTGCCCTTGAGCCTTCAGGCTATCGCAAGCGTCCTGCGCTGCGGCGCGAGAAACAAAGCCTCCCGCTTGCAGCCTAGTCAAATTACCGGCCGGAACCAGAACTTTGTTTGCCCCTTCAAGCGCGCTGTTGCCAGACAATCTCTGCCACAGGCGATCAGCGTTGCCGGCCACGCCAAACGCGCCCAATTGCACGCGCCACGGGCCATTGCCAGTCGCGGATTGCGGCTGGATTGGTGTCGCTACGCGAGCAGGCGCAGGAGCGGGGGCAGCTTGGGTAAAGCCGGGTGTGTCGCTCAAATTGAAATTGCTCGCCACAGGTGTCGAGGCCGAGGATGAAGCGCCAGCCGAAACTGGCGTAATAGGTGCCGCTGCGATTCGCGGAGCCGGGGTTGAATTTGCACCTGGCAGTGCCCGGTCAAGTTCTTCGGTTGCCAATTGCGCAGCGCGGAGCCGCGCAGCCTCTTCTTCAATATCACGTGCGACCAATTGCGCCTCTTGGCGCTGGTTGATTGGTACAAATTCATCCATTTGTGCAAGCGCTGGTAGTGCTTGAGGCAGGCCAGCTGATTGCGACAAAGTCAGCAATGCATAGGCACGCACCCAATCTTTTTCAGCGTAGTCGCCATTAAAATGGGCCAAGCCTAGAATATATTGCGCTCTTGGATCGCCGCGTTCCGCAGCGGCGCGAATCAGCGGCATGGCATCGCTTTGCTGGCCTTGTTGGAACAGCAGCAGACCGTAATTGTCCGCCGCCTTTATATGTCCGCGTGATGCTGCTTCTGCGTACAATTCCCTAGCGCGGGATACATCGGTGGTGACCCCGCGGCCCAGCCGATATGCCTGCGCCAAGTTGAATAGTGCGTCCGCATCGCCTTGTCGGGCCGGACCCTGCCATTGCTCAACCGCACCAGAAAAATCGCCAATGCTCCAGGCATCTACGCCCGCTTTTACATCTGCGAGAGAGGGAGAAGCCGCCATTGCCAGTGCAGCACACATGCCGCCCGCGATCAAACGCACACTTTTTTTCAAGGTTTTGCGGTCGGTTGTTACAGCCATGATCCATCTCTTTTCTTGCCATAAAATCATTGCATCCCCGCATCACAGGAACGCGCGCGACCACTTATAGTGAACAATGCGTTAGGAATTCCTTTCCAAGGGCCCGGCTTCTTTTTCCAACCTCACAGAAGCGCGTCGTTAACCCAAAATTAGGGGTGTCCTGCGATCTAAGGGGCATCCAGCCGCAATCACGCGGCGATTTGGCCTAATCAGGGGGACCCAGGCTTTGCGTGTATTAGCTTTGGCATCGCAGAAAGGCGGATCGGGCAAAACGACTCTATCCGGACACCTCGCCGTCCAGGCGCAGCGCGCAGGCGCTGGCCCGGTCGTCCTAATCGACATTGATCCGCAAGGATCATTGGCAGACTGGTGGAATGAACGTGAAGCAGAATATCCTGCCTTCGCTCAAACCACAGTTGCTCGCCTCGCAAATGACCTTCAGGTCTTGCGGCAGCAAGGTTTCAAACTCGCTGTACTTGATACGCCTCCGGCGATCACAATGGCGATCCAATCGGTTATTGGCGTTTCGGAATTGATCGTAGTTCCAACCCGTCCAAGCCCGCATGATTTGCGCGCCGTTGGCGCAACAGTGGATCTTTGCGAGCGCGCCGGAAAACCATTGGTGTTTGTCGTGAATGCGGCAACACCTAAGGCGAAGATCACATCGGAAGCTGCCGTCGCGCTGTCACAGCACGGCACAGTCGCTCCGATCACACTTCACCATCGCACTGATTTTGCTGCCTCGATGATTGATGGCCGCACAGTGATGGAAGTGGATCCGGAAAGCCGCAGCGCTGCAGAAATGACCGCGCTTTGGAAATATATTTCCGATCGGCTCGAAAAGAACTTCCGCCGCACCGTATTTGCTGCACCTGGCACTCAATCGCCAGTCGCAGGCGGAGGAAATCGTCCTTCCGGTGGCTTTGGCCGCCGAGTCGCTCAATAAGGAGCACGTGGCCCGATGTCCGAAGCCAGCTTCGCATCTCTAAACCCGGCATTGCTCGCCCGAAAAGGCGGCGCAAAACCGGCCATGCGTCCACAGCTCACAAATCTGCCTGACGCAGAGACTCCAGAAAATCTGGAGGATCTGGGTTGGAACGATATGGGCCAGGAAGATGCTCAGGGCGAAGAACAGCATAGCGCAGAAGTGGTTCAGCTTACTCCAGCAGAACCGCGCGATGTGGACGGCCAAGACTTCGAACCGAACGATGAGCCGCCAGTTGTGCTGGAGCAGAAAAAGCTCGCCCAACGACTGACGAGCAAACCCAAAAAATCAGCCAAGTCGAACGCAAAACGTCAATCGGCTGCATCGCAAGGTCGCCGAGCCGCATTTACTTTGCGCCTCGATGCCGATCGCCATCTCAAATTGAAGTTGGCTGCCACGATGCAGGACAAGAGCGCGCAAGCGCTGGTGACCGAAGCGCTAGACGAGATGCTGGACCAAATCGAAGACCTCAATTCGCTTGTCAAACAGATGAAGCGTGATTGAGGCGTTTTAAGTCAACCAACCAACTGAGCCAATTTTCTCACGAGGAATAAAGACCATGGATAGCAACAAACACAGCCGGATGACGGGGCCAAAGATGGCTCTTATTGTTTCGACCGCGCTCGCAAGTGTAGCCCTGGCAGGTTGCACCACTTCGGCCGCCCCGCGCGCCGAAACTTCGTTCAACAAAGCGCAGGTCGCGCTTGGCAAAGGCCAGGTTGATCGCGCTGTTTCCCATGCAGAGGCCGCTGTTCTGGCGGAACCGCGCAATGCCGGTTTCCGTGCACTGCTTGGCGCTGCTTACCTTGAATCGGGTCGCTTCCAAGCGGCTGCGACAAGTTTTGATGACGCGCTGCAATTGGGCGACACCGATCCCCGCACCGTGCTCAGCTATGCTTTGGCTCAAACTGCTTTGGGCGCCAATGCTGATGCGATTCAAAAGCTCAACGACTGGTCAGTGGATATTGATCCGGCTGATCTTGGTTTGGCTTATGCTTTGGCTGGTGAACCGGAGCGCGGCGTGCATGTTTTGATCAACGCATTGCGCGGCGGCCAAAACACCGCGAAAGTCCGTCAAAACCTCGCTTATTCTTATGCGCTGGCAGGCAATTGGCGCGCCGCCCGCGTGATGGCAGCCGAAGATGTTCCAGCTGGTCAGCTTAATGATCGGCTTGCTGAATGGGCCGCTCAAAGCAAACCCGAAGATTATCAAACCCGCGTCGCCGGGCTGTTGCAAGTTGACGGCGTAAGCGACATTGCCCAGCCGCAGCATCTTGCGCTGGGTAACTTTGATAGCCACGCGACCTTGGTTGCAGAGGCCGGTGCTCAGGCACCTATCCCAGTCGCTGAAACCGGTGATAGCGAAGCATTGGCATTTTCTGTGCCAAGCAGCGATCCGGCACCAGTTGAAAGCTTTGATCCGACCCCGGCACCTGTATCAGTTGCGGCAAATAATCCTGCCCCTGCTCGCACAGCGCGCCGTGAATTCGTTTCAAACCCAGTTGTTCAGGCGGTCCCTGCGAATTACCGAGAGACAGAGCGGCGCAGCGCGCCAGTATCTGCCCGCATCGCAGCACGCTCTTCACAGCGCCGGATGGCACCTGCCGCAACAGGTTCAGCCGATACGCACATGGTGCAGCTTGGCAGCTTCTCTACAAATGCCGATGCTGAACGTGCTTGGGAAATCTTCCAAAATCGCTATCCGCAGCTGAGCAATCACGATGTTGTGATCACCGAAGCAGTGGTGCGCGGCAAAACCTATCACCGGGTTGCAGTGGCCGGCTTCGGTCTTGGCAGCGCACGCGCGATGTGCAGCAGCGTACGTTCATCAGGCAGAGGCTGCTTTGCCTATGCCAAAGTCAGCCCACCAGCTGGCGCGATTGATCGCGGCGTTCGGATTGCAGCTCGCACACGATAAACCGGTCATCCGTTAAAAACGGATAATCTAAACGAATTTTGACCCTCGGCGCCTCTCCGGCTCCGGGGGTCTTTCGTTTCCAGTCTGGTTAGATTGTGATTTTCTCGCCGCCTTTGAACAAAGCCCGCACCCTGCCCTGTGCACCTTGCCCATCAAACGGCGTATTGCTGGAAGGGGATGCCATCTGCCTGCGATCAATTATCCACGGTGCTTCGGGATCGATCAAGGCAATGTCCGCTTCAAATCCTGTTTGAATTGCCCCGGCATTGACGCCCAGCAATTGCGCCGGATTTGTTGCCAGCAATTCAAAGGCGCGCGACAGGTCGATCACCTCGTCACGCACCAAAGTCAGCGTCATCGCCAGCAAAGTTTGAGCGCCCGCCATGCCGGGCATCGCATCGGCAAATGGCAGCCGCTTATCTTCTGGTCCTCTCGGATCATGGCCCGATGTAATGACATCGATTGTCCCGTCACCAATCGCAGCAAGCGCTGCCTGACGATCATCCTCACTGCGCAGCGGCGGAGAGAAACGAGCGAAAGTGCGAAATTCAGCCGTCGCTAGATCTGAGAGCATAAAATGCGCAGGAGATATTCCGCACGTAACTGATGCCCCTCGTGATTTAGCCTTGCGAACCAGATCAAAGCCAGCCCGCGTCGTCACCTGCCGGAAATGCAGCTTTGCGCCCGTCATTTCGGCCAATGTGATGTCGCGAGACAATGCGAGAACCTCTGCTTCGGCAGGGGCACATGGCAGGCCCTGACGGGTCGCCATTTCACCAGCGGTGGCAGCGGCCCCTGCGGTTAAATCGCTATCCTCGGCATGTGATACGACAACCAAATCCAGCATTGCGGCATATTGCAGCAGGCGCAGCATAACCCCAGTATCGCTGATCCATTGCCGGCCCGTCGCGATCCCGCGCGCGCCCGCTTCTTTCATCAGAGCAATTTCAGCCAGCTCGCGCCCTTCCAGTCCGCGCGTTGCCGCGGCCAAAGGATGCACCCAAAGATCAGGTTTGCCGCTTTTCGCAATAAAGTTCACCCGGCTAGGGTAATCAAGCGGCGGAGCTTGATCAGGCATCAAGGCGGCGCGGGTGATCCCGCCAAAGTGAAACGCAGGCTTATCAATCGCGAAAACGCCAAGATCGACCAGACCCGGAGCAATGATTTGCCCGGCAGCATCGCAAATCTCGTCGCCCTCTTGCGGCTGAATATCTGCGCCCACTGCTTGGACAACACCGTCGGCGATCCGAACCGAGCATGGCATTGGCCCATCACTGGTCGGCAATTGGCCTGCGACAATCGCAATGGGACGGGTCTGCGTCATCGCGCGCCCTCCGTGCCGTTTGCCCAGCCTTCAATACCGCGCGCGGAGCGGGTTAGAATATCCAAAGCTGCCATGCGTATTGCGACGCCCATTTCCACTTGCGCCGTTATGATCGATCGATCGAGCAAATCGGCGACCTCGCTGTCGATTTCGACCCCGCGATTCATCGGGCCAGGATGCATCACCAATGCATCAGGCGCGGCATTGGCCAGCCGGGCCTGAGTTAGGCCGTAGAGATGATGATATTCGCGTTCCGAAGGGATAAACTGGCCGGCCATGCGTTCGGTTTGCAAACGCAGCATCATCACCACATTTGCGCCCTCCAGCGCTTTGTCAAAATCCAGAAATGGCGTTGCCCCCATTTCCTCTAAACCAGCGGGCAGCAAAGCCGGCGGTGCGCAAAGGCGGACATTTGCTCCCATCGCCTGAAGACACAGCAAATTGGACCGGGCGACGCGGCTGTGCAGAATGTCTCCGCAAATTGTCACGGTCAGCCCATTGAAATCTTCCGCGCTTGATCCGCGCGCATGCAAAGCATGGCGAAGCGCCAATGCATCAAGCAATGCCTGAGTGGGATGTTCGTGGCTGCCGTCGCCAGCGTTGATCACCGGGCAATCAACCTTGTCGGCAATCAGCTGCGTTGCCCCGCTCGAACCGTGCCGGATTACAATCGCGTCCGCTCGCATCGCATTGAGCGTGATCGCGGTGTCGATCAGCGTTTCCCCCTTCTTCACAGAGCTTTGCGCGGCATGCATATTGACGACATCAGCGCCCAAGCGTTTGCCAGCGATCTCAAAACTCAACAGTGTACGGGTGGAATTTTCAAAGAACGCATTGATGATCGTTTGACCAGCGAGAAGATCGGTGTGTTTGGAGGATTGGCGGTTCAGTTCAACCCATTGCTCCGCCTGGCTAAGCAGGTACAAAACTTCGTGCCGTTCAAGTTGGCCGATGCCAACCAAATCCCGATGAGGAAAAGCAAGTCGGCCCGCTGGAAAGCGGTCTGACGATGTCTTTGGAGCCGAGTTTGTCATTAAAGAAACGCCTTTAGTCGAGGCTTGTCGGTCGCTCAACCCATTCCTTTTGGGCTTTGCGATGGAAGTTTTGTTCCACTGCGCCTAGTTTAGGCAACAAAGATACAAAGGAAACTTAAAGAATGAGTTTTGTCGGCAAGGTTTGGAAACTGCTGGTTGGCATCAAAGATGGTCTGGTTCTGATATTCATGCTGCTGTTTTTCATAGCATTGTTTTCGGTTCTTTCCTCTCGGCCCAGCCCGGGTCAAGTGCGCGACGGTGCGCTGGTGATCGAGCTGAATGGCTTCGTAGTGGAAGAACGCTCTGCGATTGATCCGTTTGCCACCTTGTTGAGCGGCGAAGCCCCAGTCTCCGAATATCAAGCGCGTGACCTTATCCGCGCTATTGACGCCGCAGCCGATGATGACCGCATTCAAGCTGTCGTGCTCGATATGTCTGGGTTTATCGGCGGCGGGCAGGTCCACCTTCAGGCCATTGGCGAAGCGATGGAAAGAGTTCGGGCCACCGAAAAACCAGTCCTCGCCTACGCATTTGGCTATGCCGATGATCATCTGTTGCTCGCTGCCCATGCAAGCGAGGTTTGGCTCGATGATTTCGGCGGCGCCGTTGTCGCGGGGCCCGGGGGGAGTTCGCTCTATTATGCGGACTTGCTTGATAGATTGCAGGTGAACGCACGCATTTACCGGGTCGGAACATTTAAATCCGCAGTCGAGCCATACTCGCGCAATTCGATGTCAGCCGAAGCGCGCGAAAATATCGGGGGCCTCTACGCAACGCTTTGGGAAGAATGGCAAGCCAATGTGCGCAAAGCGCGGCCCAACCTCGATATTGATCGCGTGACCAGCGACCCGGTTGGCTGGGTGAACAGCGCCAATGGCGATCTGGCTGAGGCGGCGCTTGATGCCGGTCTGGTAGATCAGCTGGGCGATCGCATAGCGTTTGGCGAGCGGGTGGCCGAAATTGTTGGCGAAGACAGCTGGAGCGAAGATTTGGGCTCCTATGCGCATACAGATTTTGGCCCATTTTTGGCCGACATCACGCCTTCAAATTCAGGCAGTGCCATCGGTGTCGTAACCGTGGCGGGAACCATCGTTGATGGCAATGCGGGGCCCGGCACAGCGGGCGGCGATCGGATCGCGCGCATTCTCAACAAGGCTTTGGACGATGATTTGGCCGGATTGGTCGTAAGGGTCGATTCGCCCGGCGGTTCGGTCACCGCATCTGAAGAAATCAGGCGCGCAATTGATCGCTTCAGGGAAAAAGACATCCCAGTTGCAATCTCTTTTGCAAATGTCGCAGCCAGCGGCGGATATTGGGTCGCGACCGCAGGAGACCGCATTTTCGCTCAGCCCGAAACGATCACTGGTTCTATCGGCGTGTTTTCGATTATCCCGACATTCGAAGGAACCGCGGCAGAACTTGGTGTTGCCTCTGATGGCTATCGTTCAACCCCGCTTTCAGGCCAGCCTGATTTAATCGGCGGCTTCAGCCCGGAAGTAGACGGCATCCTTCAAGCTGGGGTGGGCGACACCTATAGCGATTTCTTGAGCCGGGTTGCTGATGCAAGAGACCTGACGACTGAACGCGTTGACGAAATTGGCCAAGGCCGAGTTTGGGATGGTGGGACAGCCCGACAGCTTGGCCTCGTCGATCAATTTGGCGGCATTGATGATGCGCTCGCATGGGTCGCTGCTCAGGCTGAATTGGAAGACGGCGATTGGTATGCGAACTTCCTAGGCAATCAGGAAGCGCAATACGATTCGCTTATCCGGCAAATGTTGACTGACGATGGCTCGCGCCAAACTGCGAGTGCTCGACAAGGCCCGCTTTATGCAATGATCGCACGCCAACAAAGCAATCTGGTCGCGCGTTTATCGGCCGATGTTGCGCTGCTTTCTGGCAAAGGCGGAGTGCAAGCCTATTGCTTGGAATGTCCGGTCAACATCGCCCATCAACCGCAATCTGATGCACGCGGCATGCTAGAGATGTTGCGGGCCCTGGTTGTCCGTTAGAATATGGGGGACGCGGCAATGCGCTGCGCCCCCAGTTTTAACCGCGGCAAATTTGCCCTTCAACCACCTGCTTGTGGCAAGGCCAAGCCGACCCGCGATGCGAGCGCAGAAACTTGGCCGACGGGGGCAGGCGCCTGTGGCGGAATAGGTGCGGCCTGCGGCCAAAGTTCCAGCATCGCGTCAATCTCTTGCCGAACAGCATCGGCGCGATCGCCCTCTAGGTCCGCCGCGAGATTTTTCGCGACAATCACAAAGCCCCAGGCATCCTGATATTCGCCGGGATCGGTAACAACACCATCGGTCACGGCAATTGTGTATTCTTCGACCGCCAAATCCATAAGGAAACGAATAAGCTCGCTCTTCTCGCCTCCAGCGCGCGCGCGCATCGCATCAAGATTGGCCTGCGCCGCGACAAGTTGCGGTTCAATTTCCGAAGCGGGCTTTCCCGCGTCCAGCGCTGCCGATACCTCTTCGAAAAGAGCGGGTTCAAACCCCAATTCGTCCAGTCCGGCACGCTCGGCAGCATGTGTTTCAGAGACCGGGTGCAATAGATGCGGCGCGGCGGCCTCACCCTCGCCCGCGCGATAGAGCGCTAGACCCGCTGCGACATGGCCAGACATGAATGCCAGTCTTTGCGACACTGGTAGCGATCCGGCATCATGGCCGCTCTCGCCGCCTTCGCCCTCTCCGCCTTCTCCGCCTTCTCCGCCTTCACCACCTTCGCCACCTTCGCCACCTTCGCCTCCGGCCGCAAAGTAACTAAACGCAGCTCCGGCTTCTCCACCTTCACCACCTTCACCACCTTCACCGCCATGGTGTTCACCGCGTTCGCCGCCGTGGGCCGAAGCGTGCAACTGATCGTCGTGGTGCTCGCCGCCTTCGCCGCCTTCACCACCCAAGGTGCCACAGCCCGCGATGAGCGTGGCCATACCGATCCCGGTCCACAGTTTTAAAGTCTGGTTTTTCATTTACTTGCTCCTGTCTGAACTCCGCCGTTTCGCTTAGCCAACGGCGGTATTATCGAAGGCTCGTTCATGGTGATGCATGATGAATCATCCCTTGTCTCATTTGCAAATTGTTAGCATTCTTAACTGGAGTACGTCCATGATTCTGTGTATTGGCGAGATCCTGAACGCTGATCAGCTCAAACGCGTTCGCGCCGCGCTCGACAATGGCAGCTTCGATGACGGTCGTAAGACCGCCGGCTGGCATGCTCGCCTGGTCAAGAACAACGAACAGATGCAGATGGCCGACGACGCCGCCCGCGCCCTGCGAGCAGAGGTGGAAAAAGCCCTGACCGAACACCCGGTGTTCCAGATGGCAGTCAGACCCGCCAAGATGACGCCACCAATGTTCAGCCGTTACCGCGACGGCATGACCTACGGCAACCACGTGGATGACCCGGTGATGGGTCGGGGGCCCGGCCGCTTGCGCACGGACATTTCCTTTACCCTGTTCCTGGATGATCCGGACAGCTACGAGGGCGGCGAACTGGTAACCGACACCACGGCCGGTGAACAACAATACAAACTGCCGGCAGGCTCGGCGGTGGTCTATCCTTCCTCCACCCTGCACCGGGTTGAGCCGGTCAGCGAGGGCCAGCGCCGTGTCGCCATCGGCTGGATTCAGAGCACCATCCGCGACCCGGCCCAGCGTGAAGTGCTGTTCGATCTGGACACCGCGCGGCGCCAGCTGTTTGAACGCGAAGGCAAAACCACTGAATTTGATCTGCTCACCAAGTCCCTGGCCAATCTCCAGCGATTTTGGGCCGAGATCTAGTTTGGGAAGTCCGCTATCTGACGCATGGACCCATAACCGTTATACTCCGCCCATCATTCTTTTTAACAGCCAGGTTCATTCATGCTCAATGCCGACGCTATCAGCCAGTTGCGCCAGCTGAAATCCGATATCCACGACAACAAGATCGTCTTCCCCGGCACGGTTAAAGCCACCAATGGACGCTTCGGGTTCGTTGCCCTGGATGAAGGTCGGGACGTTTTTCTGCCCCCGGAAGAAATGCAGAAGGTGCTGCCCGGCGACCGCGTCAACGTAACCGAGCAGGAAGTCGAGAAAGGCAAGACCCAGGGCGCGGTGGACGAACTTCTGGAAACCCGCCTGAGCACCTTCGTTGGCCGCTACCTGATTAAAGGCAAGGGTCACTTTGTGGTGCCGGAAACCCCGGGCATCAATCGCTGGATTTTCATTCCGCCGAAAGAACGCATGAATGCGAAACCGGATGACTACATCTACTGCGAGATCCACAAACATCCGATCAAGGATGGCAAGGGCCAGGCCAAGATCCTGAGGGTGATCGGCAAGACCGGCGATCCTGGCATTGAACGGGCGCTGACCCTGGCCACCTTCGATCTGGCGGACGCCTGGCCGGAACCGGTACAGGCTCAGGTCGACAGCCTGGGAGAACAGGATATCCAGGCCCGCGAAAGCGACCGGGAAGACCGCACCGGACAACCCTACGTCACCATCGACAGCCCGGGCACCCAGGACATGGACGATGCCCTGCTGGCCGAACCCAACCCGACCGGTTGGACCCTGTCGATTGCCATCGCCGATCCGACGTCGGTGATCGAGCCCGGCAGTGCCGCCGAACAGGAAGCCTTTAATCGCGCCACCGCCATTTATTTCCCGGGCGAGCCGCTGCCAATGCTGCCAGACGGTCTGAGTACCCGGTTGTGCTCACTGATGCCGGAAGTGAATCGCCTGGCGCTGGTGTGTGACCTGCAGGTCAACAACGACGGCAGCCTGGGTGACTACAGCTTCCATCAGGCGGTGATCCGTTCCCAGCGCAAGCTGAGCTATGAACTAGTGGCCAACCTGATCGAGGGCCGCGAGGACGACGACATCAAGGCGTTGCCCGATGCCGTCGCCAACAGTCTGGACCAGCTGCACCAGGCCGCCACTGCCCTGCGCAAATGGCGTGCCGAGCACGCCCTGCTTAGCGGCGATCGGCCGGAATTCCGCTTGCGCCTGGACGAGAACCGGCGCATTCGCCTGATTGAACCGTCGGTTCAGAATGAAGCCCATCGCCTGGTTGAAGAGTGCATGGTGGCCGCCAACCGGTGCGCGGCGGATTTCCTGAGTCAGCAGCCGTCCGGCCTGTTCATCCAGCATTCCGGGCTCCGGGACGATCGCATCGACAACATCCGCACGCTCTTGCAAAGCCACGCCCCGGAGCTGGCCGAGGTAGACGCCACCAGCGCCACCGGATTCCGCCAGCTGATGACCCAAACCGAACAACTGACGGCCGAGGTTCCGGTCAAGGCGATTATTTCCCGCCAGCTGGCCCGCGCCGAACTGGGCTTCCAGCCCGCGCCACACCAGGGCATGGGACTGAACGCCTATACCACCTTCACCTCACCGCTGCGCAAGTTCTCTGACTTCTACGTGCACCGGCTGATCAAGTCTGCGCTCTGGGACCACCCGCTCAAGGCCCTGACCTCCGAACAGCTGGATGCCCTGCAGCAGGCCCAGATCAACGCGCGTCAGGCCGCCAACAGCCTGGAAGCCTGGCTCAAGAGCGACTTTGCCCGGACCCTGGGCGATGCGCCCATGACCGGAACCATCAGCCGTACCGTACCGGCCGGATTCTTCGTCCGGCTCGACGCCAACGGCCTGGAAGGTTTCGTCAGCTGCAAGGACCTGGAAGGCAAATACGGCTTTGATCCAGTCACCCTGCGCCTGATCCACAACAAGAACGGCCGCATCTTCCAGTTGGAACAGCCGGTAAAGGTCACCTTTGCCAATGTCGACGACGAGCGTCGTCAGATCAATTTCACACTGGTAGAGGCCGAGGAAATCCAGAGCGGCAGTAACGACACCAACAACGGTTGATAAACCACTGGGGCAGGCGCATCGTAACGAGGAAGAGCTGCAGTTTTAGTGAGCTATAGCGAGGTGCGTTATGCCCATCAAGCCCGATGAATTCCTGAAAAAGTACGGTTTCGACACGGAAGAAGAGGAGCGGGACCACAGCTTGCGCCACAACGCCATGGAGCACGCCAAGCACCTGCGCCGGCCCCACGCGGGAACGCCTCATGACTGGGAAGAATGGGAGCGCTACAAGCGCGAACACCCGGACGAAGTGGAGGAGGATGACGACCAGAGCTGAGTCGTCATCCCGGCCGCATCAACCCAGCATGCGCTCAAGCCGTTCGTCTTTGGCGCGCCATTGTTCCGCCAGCCAGTCTTTCACGTTCCTGCGATGCTCCGCGTCCGCTGAATAATCCCGGCCCTTGAGGTGATTCGGAATGGCGACCGTGTGGATCTCCATCCGGATATCCTTCACCCGTCCACAGATGAAATCCCAGAACGTGGGCGCGCCATCCGGATAGGCGATGGTCACATCCACCAGGGTCTCGATCGAATCCCCCATGGCATCCAGTACGAACGCGACTCCACCGGCTTTCGGCACCAGCAGATGCTGGTACGGAGATTTCTGCTTGACGTGCTTGGCCTGGGTAAAACGAGTGCCCTCGACGAAGTTCATCACACTGACCGGAGTATGCTGGAACTTCTCGCAAGCGATGCGGGTAGCTTTCAGATCCTCACCCCGCTTTTCCGGATGCTTGATCAGGTATTCCCGGGTGTAGCGCTTCATGAACGGGAAATCCAGACCCCACCAGGCCAAGCCAATCACTGGCACCCAGATCAATTGCTGCTTCAGGAAGAACTTCAGGAACGGCGCCCGGCGGTTAAATACCCGCTGCATGGCCAGGATATCGACCCAGCTCTGGTGATTACTGAGCACCAGGTACCAGCTTTCCCTTTCCAGCTCTTCGGCGCCTTTGACGTCCCAGCGGGTGCCATGAGTCAACTTCATCCAGGCGCCATTACAGGCGACCCACGCCTCGGCAATGGCAATAATCAACTTGGTGCAGTGCACCCGGAAGCCCTTGTGCGGAACCACCAGCTTCAGCACCGCCGGAATGTAGAGCAGGATGCACCAGAACAGGGTGTTGATTCCTAGCAGGGTGGAATTGATAACGCCGATAACGGGAGCAGGTAGGAAACTGAGCATGCGATTCCTGTTGTGATTGTCGTCAAAATGACTGGCAATGATAACAACCAGCAGACAACTTGGGCAGTGGCCGAAAGTGACCACCTTGCCCGCGGGGTTGGACGGATCTGCCATAGCCGCAGTTGGCCCGGTGCCTTATCGTGAACCCAGACTGCGGATCACTCTGATACTGATACCACACGTGATGGAAACACCCATGCCAAACCTGCTCAAAGCCGCCACCGCCAAAGCCGCGGGGCTGACCCGGCAAACCGCCCTCTATGCCGGCAACGCCTTCGATCGGGTATTCCGAGCCGCCAGCCTGGTGCAAGCCGGACAGACGCCGTTCGAAACCCTGCACAGTGACGGTTTGGTCAGCCTGCGTTACTACCCTCCACTGGCCGAAGCCTTCATCGAGCTGGACGACACCGTGATCCCGGTGGAGCAGCAAAGCCACCGCACGCCCATCGTCGTCATCCCGCCGCTGGCGGTGAACATGCTGATCTACGACCTGTTCCCCCAGCGCAGCCTGGTGCGCTTCCTGCGGGCCAAGGGCTTTGAGGTGTACCTGATTGACTGGGGCGTGCCGACCCGGGCTCACAGCCACTACAACCTGCACACCTACGTGGCGGAACTGCTGCCGGCATCTTTGAACCGGGTACGCCAACACAGCGGCGAACAGGAACTGACGCTGCACGGCTGGAGCCTGGGCGGCATGTTCACCCTGTTCTACTCGGCACTCAGTAAAGACCAGCACGTCCGCAACGCCGTCGTAGTGGGCTCGCCCATCGACAGCCACGCCTCCGGGCTCATGGGGCTGTTATACCAGGGAGTATCCGGCGCGTCGGATTTTGTCCAGCGCCGAACCGGCTTCAAACTTCACGATCTCAAGCCAGACTGGTTTCACAGCCCTGGCTGGGCCAACACCATTGGCTTCAAACTGACCAACCCAATCGGCAGTTTCAAGGGTTACTGGGAATTACTGGCAAAACTCGGCGACCGGGAATTCGTGGCAGACCACGCCACCACCTCGGCCTTCCTGGACCGGATGGTGGCCTATCCGGGGGGAATCGTGCAGGACGCGGTGGTGCGCCTGTTAATCACTAACCAGCCATCACGGGGAAAAATCCAGATCGGCCAAGATGTGGCCCGGCTGGAAAACGTCACCGCCAGCGTCTTTGCCATCGCCGGGGAAACCGACACCCTGGCGATGCCCGACGCGGTGGCCAAGATCCAGCAGCACATCCGCTCAGTCGACGTCACCTTCCGCGTCGTACCCGGTGGCCACATGGGCATTCTGGCGGGCAGCAAGGCGCCGAAAGCCAGCTGGCTTGAGCTGGCGGAATGGTTAGCAGAGCGATCGGACTAGAAATCGATTCAATCGGACGGCAATTGCCAGGAACGAGGCGATTGCTGGAGCCTCCCTTCCAAAACTGTGCGAAGCCATGGATGGCGAAGCTCAAGCGGCACATGGACGTGCTCGAGCGGGTTTTGGAAGGGAGGGTTCAGCAATCGCGAACTCGGAGCTAGAGGTTAGCCAGGGTTTCCGGCAGCTCACTCAGAGAACCGATTACTGCAGAGGGCTCAATCCCCCAATCCTCAAACACCTTCTCGGAATCCCGCTTCACCCAAACCGCCAACAACCCAGCCGCCCGGGCCCCAATCACATCCCAGGCATTACTGGACACCAGGCACAGCGGCTCATCCCAGGCCCCGGTCTTGCGGCGGGCATAGGCATACACCGCCGGGTCGGGTTTGAAACTCTTCAGGTCATCCACCGACACCAGTCCCTCAAACTGCTCCAGCAAATCGTTGTAGCCCAACACCTTCTCCAGCGCCGGATAACTGCCGTTGGAAAAGGCAAACAGCGGGTACTGGCCTTTCAGGGCTTTCAATGCCGGCAGGGAATCGTCAAACGCCGGCAGCGACAGGTAGGCCGTCATCAACTCGTCCTCACGCTCAGACGATAACGGCAACTTGTGGGTGGCCATGGCAAATCGCAGCGCCTGCCGGGTACAGACACCAAAATCCTCATACACCCGCATCAGGCCCTTACGAAAGGAGAACTCCAACTGCTTCTCCCGCCACAGCGCAGCGACCGCCCCGGCACTGTCGCCGGCATCCTGTTGCAGCAAGTCGGACATACCCATTGGATCGACCAGGGTGCCGTATACATCAAATGCCAGTCGCATAGTCATCTTGAAATCCCCTTAAAAAGCTCCGAATTTGAACAATCATTCAACCCTACCAGATAACCCGTACGCCTGCCCCAACCCATGGATTACCGGGATGACACTGGAGTAAACTGCCATTCATGAACCCCGTTGATACATTCAATCTCGATATCCGAGCCCTCAGCACCTTCGTCGCCGTCCTCGACGAAGGCAGCGTTTCCCGCGCTGCGGTGAAACTGGGCGTCAGCCAGTCTGCGGTCAGCCACACCCTGGACCGCCTGCGCCAGGCCCTGGGCGACCCGCTGTTCGTCAAATCCGGGCGCGGCATTGCGCCCACCCGCTACGCCTTGCAGGCTGGGCCGCATATACGCCAGATCCTGGACGACCTGCATTCGCTGTCCTCCGGTCCACCGTTTACCCCGGCCACAGCCGAGTTCACCTTTACCATTGCCGCCAACGACTACCAGCGCGACCTGCTGCTACCACCCTTGGTTGCCGCTCTGCGCCGGGAGGCTCCGGGCATCCGGCTGCAAGTCATCCCCTCCGGCATTCCCAATGCCGACATGCTGCGCAAAGACGTGTGCGACCTGATCATCTCACCCCACGCACCGGAAGCCACCGACATCATGCAGCGCGGGTTGATGGCTGACCGCATGGTGGTGTTCTACGACCCGAAGCAGCGGGCCGCACCCAAGGATCTCCCTGAGTATCTCAAGGCCGACCACATTGCCCTGCTGTTTGCCTCGGGCGAAAAGCCTGGCCTGGAAACCTCGCTCTCGGCCCGCGGCCTGACCCGCCGCACCCTGGTGACCGTATCCAATTTCTCCGGCCTGCCTGAGTTTTTACGTGGCACCGACATGCTGGCCACGGCCCCGGAGCTGATGAGCAAGCACCTGCTCCGGGACTTCGCCTGGACGCCACTACCCTTTGATTTCAAACCCTTTACGCTGCTGATGCTGTGGCACCGCCGGAACCAGAACGACCCGGCCCACCGCTGGTTACGAAACCAGGTGAACAGCGTCGCCGCCACCATGAACGGCCTCAACTCATAATCAATCGATATTGTTCATATATCGTATGAGACCTACGGCCGTTATCTTCTAGCTCCGCTCTCACTAGACTCCCATCTCGTAATTCGATCGCTGGCTGGCGTTTATGCTTTCCAAAACTGTGCGGAGCCATGGATGGCGGAGCTCAAGCGCCACATGGACGTGCTTGAGCGGGTTTTGGAAAGCATAAATGCCAGCCGGCCACCCCCAAATTCAGGGAATTTGATGCTTACTCTTACCAGTGTCTGGACAACCATTTTGCTAGCGGCCGCCGTAGCCCTCGGCCCGCTCGCGACCGATATGTATCTGCCGGCACTGCCGCAGATCGGACGCGATTTTGGCTCCGGCACGGATCAGGTTCAGCTGACCCTGAGTCTTTACATGGCAGGCTTTGCCGTCGCTCAGCTGATCTGCGGCCCGCTCGCCGACCGCTTTGGTCGCAAGCCGATCATGATTGGCGGCTTCATCCTGTTCGCCATCGCCAGCGTTGGCTGCGCCCTGGCCACCAACATCGAAACCCTGATTCTGTGCCGCGTGCTGCAGGCTCTGGGTGGCTCCGCAGGACCGGTACTGGGCCGGGCCGCCATCCGGGATATCTACACACCGCGCGAAGCCGCCAAGATCCTCGCCATTCTGGCTAGCATCATGGCTCTGGCGCCGGCCATCGCCCCCACCATCGGCGGTGTACTGGTCGCCAGTTTAGGCTGGTCGGCAATCTTTCTGGCACTGGGCGCTTACGCCCTGGTTATGGCAGTGGTGGTGGCCTTCGGTATTCCCGAACCCATGCGCCCGGAATACCGCCAGCCGTTGCGGCTGTGCAGCCTGCTGCGCAACTATCGCAGCATTGGCACCGACATCAGCTTTCTTGGCTACACCCTGACCAACGCGCTGATCTTCTCAGGCCTGTTCGCGTTCCTGTCTGGTTCCTCGTTCGTATTGATCGACTTCCTGGGCGTGGCGCCGGAACACTTTGGTCTGTTCTTCGCCTGCATGGTGGTGGGTTATGTCACCGGTAACCTGACTGCCATCCGCCTGGGCAGCAAGCTACTGCCGGACCAGATCTTGGTGCGGGGGCTGATTATTGCGGTTGCTGGTGGTGGTCTGATGGCGGCCCTGGCACTCGGCGGCGTGTACAACGTTTGGGCGGTGATCCTGCCGCAGACCCTGTTCATGGTCGGCACCGGTATGGTGTTGCCCCAGACCATGGCCGGGGCGCTGGCCAACTTCCCGCGCATGGCCGGCTCAGCATCGGCATTATTCGGATTCGGGCAAATGGCGGTGGCCGCCGTGGCCGGCATCTTGGTAGGCCACTTGCACGATGGTACCTCGGTGGTCATGGCGGTGATTATTGCCACCTGCGCCTGTGCCGCCCTCGCCAGTTACCTGCTGCTGGTGCAGCGACATCCGGCGCCGGGCTTCGAACCCCAAAGCGCCTCAGCCCAGTAATTGCTTTCGTATCGGGTGCAAGATAGTCCAAACTAAACTAAAAAGAGTAAATTGAATCAGTTGATTCTCATACACCCGTTAACAAGGAACCCCCATGAGCAAGGTTAATCTCGACGGCAACCCCATCGAACTGAGCGGCAGCTTCCCGAAAGTCGGTGACAACGCGCAACCGTTCACTCTGACCAACAGCGGTCTGGAAGAAGTAAAGCTGGATCACTGGGCCGGCAAGCGCAAAATCCTGAATATCATTCCCAGCATCGATACCGGTGTCTGTGCGGCATCCACCCGCAAGTTCAATGAAAAGGCCAGCAACCTCGACAACACCGTTGTCCTGGTCATCTCTGCAGACTTACCGTTCGCGGCCGCCCGTTTCTGCGGCGCCGAAGGCCTGAAAGACGTCATCACCCTGTCCACTTTCCGCAACTACAGCTTCCAGCAGGACTACGGCGTCGCCATCCAGGATGGCCCGTTGGCCGGTCTGTGTGCCCGCGCGGTGGTCGTTCTGGACGAGCAGGACAAGGTTATCCACAGCCAGCTGGTCGACGAAATCAAAGACGAGCCTGACTACGAGGCTGCCCTGAAGGCGCTATAAAGGCTTAAAGAAACAGGCGTACAGCACGAAGTGCGCCCGCCTGCGGAGCGAAGCTGCCCGCACAGACTGTGCATTGCCAGGGATGGCAATGCCAAGCCCCCATGGACGGGTTTACGGCGTGTCTGTGTGGGCAGCTTCGCTTCGCGGGCAGCCACCGAAATGCGAAGGCAAACCTGTTAGACTCCCCCTCCTATTTCAACCAAGACCCTTACCTCAACCTGTGAATAAACCACCCGAGTCCGCCAGCCTGCCCCGCCAGCTCTTCACCATGACCTGGCCCATGCTGTTTGGCGTGCTCTCGCTGATGACCTTCCAGCTCGCCGACAGTGCCTTTATCGGCCAACTGGGCCGCGACCCGCTGGCGGCGCTGGGTTTTACCCTGCCCATGCAGCAACTGATCATTGGCCTGCAGGTAGGCCTGGGCATTGCCACCACGGCGATTATTTCCCGCACCCTGGGTGCCGGTGACGAGCTCCGAGCGTATCGGCTTGGCGGGCTGGTGATTACCGTCGGCGGCAGCCTGGTGTTTGTGCTCTGTATCGGCCTGTGGTTGCTGCAAAGCCAGATCATGACCTGGCTCGGCGCTGAGGAATCGCTACTGCCGATGATCCGCAGCTATTGGCTACCGTGGCTGATTGCCGCCTGGACTGGTGCGGCGCTCTATTTCGGCTACAGTGTCTGCCGCTCCCACGGCGACACCAAGCTGCCGGGCTATTTGATGGTCGCCACCAGTCTTCTCAACATTGCCCTGGATCCGCTGTACATCTTCGTGTTCGGCTGGGGGCTGCCCGGCGCGGCCTGGGCAACGGTGACCTCCTTCGGTATCGGTTGCCTGGTCATTTATCCCAAGCTGCTGAAGCGGCACTGGGCCCGATTTGATCTGGGCCAGCTCGCCCTTGGCCAGGCCCTGAAACAACTCAACAACATCATGGCGCCAGCCATGGTCAGTCAGCTGATGCCGGCGGCCTCCGCCATGCTGGCCACGGCCCTGGTGGCCGGCTTTGGTTCCGCCGCGGTCGCCGCCTGGGGCCTGGGCACGCGCCTGGAGTTTTTCTCAATTGTGGTGGTGCTGGCACTGACCATGTCGATGCCGCCGATGATTGGCCGCCTTCTGGGTGCCGGTGACATTGAGCAGATCCGCAAACTGGTCAGAATCGGGGTTCGGTTTGTGGTGGTCTGGCAATTGGCCATCGGCCTGCTCTGGCTAGCCGCGTCCGGTTTGGTGTCGGATGTGTTCACCAGCGACGCCAACGTGCAGGAGGTTCTGGCCGGCTATCTTGTTCGGGTGCCTCTGAGTTACAGCGGGCTCGGGGTGTGTATGCTGATGGTGTCGGTGTGTAACGCGCTGGGGCTGGCCATGCGTGCCCTGCTGGTCGCCACCCTTCGCCTGTTTCTGTGTTTCTTGCCGCTGCTCTGGCTGGGCAGTCAGCTCAACGGCATCTACGGCCTGATGAGTGGCGCCTTGGTGGGCAATCTGTTTGCCGGCGCCATGGCCTATGCGTTCTACCGGGCCGGCATGACCAAGCTGCGCACTGCGCCGGCATCAGCCAAAGCGTGAGCGGAAGCTCTCGGGCATCGGTTCTACCGCTTTGCGCTGGTAGTTGAAGAAGACAAATCCGTACTTGGCCAGCGCTACCGGCTGGCCGCTTTCGGCCTTGGTCACCCGAAACACGAAATCCCCGCCGTATTTGTTGAAGTCCATCAGGCCCACCTCGAACCGCAGCATCTCCGGGAAGAAGGATTCTGACTGGTACATGGTGGCCAGGTCGGTGACGATGATACCCACGCCATTCTGGTCGGCTTCCTGGACGCCATAGCTCACCAAAAACTGGGCACGGGCCTCGGACAGCATGGAGATCAGCGCGTCATTGCCCAGGTGGTTTGCGCCATTGATGTCGGTGATGCGAACCGGCATGTTGGTCTCGAAGCAGAAGACGTCGTCCGGGAAAGCGAGTTTGATGCGGGCCACGAGGTGTACCTGTCTGGCTGGGTTTGTTGGAGATCCGGCATGATACCCGGTTGCCGAAGCCTATTCATCCAACAGTGAATTCGGCTATCTTGGTTCTTATCTTCCGCGCTCACGCATTGGGGAAGTGGCGGCTGAAATGTCCTGCCCAAAACCCGCTCAAGCACATCCATGTGGCACTTGAGCTCCGCCATCCATGGCTCCGCACAGTTTTGGACAGGACATTCCATCCACCACCCCGGACCTTCGAGCGCGCTCATTCATTACGTCACGGAAGCACTATGGATATTCGCCCTGCTGCCACTCTGGTTCTCACCCGCGACACCGACAACGGTGTGGAAGTACTGCTGCTCCAGCGCACCTGGGATGCGGTGTTTCTTCCGGGCTATTTCGTGTTTCCCGGTGGCGCCGTGGACCAGCAGGAGACGAAGGCGCGTAAACATGCACAGGGGCCGGACGATGCCAGTATCAGCCAGACCATGAGCCTGGACGAGGGCGGCGCGGACTATATGCTGGCCGCGGTGCGGGAATGTTTTGAAGAAGCCGGCATTCTGGTGGCGGTGGATAACGATGGCCAGGTCATTGGTGGCGATCATGCCGTGCACGGGGACCGCGAAGCGGTGTTCAAGGGCGAGCTGAGCTTGGCGGATTTGTGCCATCGCCACGGGCTGACCATTCCGCTGGATCGGCTGGCTTACCTCAGTCACTGGACCACCCCGCCGGGGCCACCGCGGCGGTTTGATACCCGATTCTTTGTAACCACCGCACCGGCAGGCCAGTTGGCCAGTCATGATGGCGTCGAGACCATTGATCATCTGTGGATCAATCCGGCCCAGGCCCTTGGAGACCATCGCAGTGGCGAGCGGATGCTGGGGCTGCCAACCCTTCGCACCTTGCGGGTGCTGAGTGAGTTCGAATCCACCGAAGCGCTGATGCGCTATGCCGACGCCAATCCGCCGGAGGCCTTCCCGACCGACCCCTGGCCGGCCCAGAAGAAAGGCAGACCGGTGACACTGGAGCCTGGGGCACCAGCATACGATGAGGCCGCCGAGCTTGATCCGGAGGGCGAAGGCAGCACACTGGCGGAGATCATTCCCGGGCAACCGGTGGAGATCGCTGCCGGAGTGGTGCGACTGACCGCGCCCAACCCCGGCATGATGACCGGGCCTGGCACCAACACGTATCTGCTCGGCCACGAGCGTTTTACGGTTCTGGACCCGGGCCCGAATAACGACGCCCACATTGAGCGCATCCTGGAACTCACCGGCGGGGTCATCGATCAGGTGGTTGTCACCCACACCCATCAGGACCATTCACCGGCAACCAAAACGCTGAAGGCGAAAACTGGCTGTCGCGTACTTGGTATCTCGGCCCCCGAGGGCGCTGCCCAGGATCAGACCTTTGCTCCCGATGACGAGCCGGAACACGGCGATATGATCGTGACCGAAGCCGGCATCCTGAAATGCCTGAAGACACCAGGGCACGCCTCCAATCACCTGTGCTTTTTGTTGGCAGGCCCCGATATGTTATTTTCCGGCGACCACATCATGCAGGGTTCAACCGTGGTGATTAACCCACCCGATGGCGATATGAAGGCCTATCTCGAATCGCTGTATGATCTGCTTGGTGAATCCGTTCGTATCATCGCTCCGGCTCATGGTTTTCTCATGGCGCATCCGGAAGCGGTGATCGACTACCTGATCACCCATCGTCTGGCCCGGGAACACAAGGTGTTCCGGGCGCTCTCCGACCAGGAGGCCCGCTCCCTGAAGGCACTGACCGCCAGAGCCTATGACGATGTTCCCGAAGCCCTGCACGGGCTTGCGGCCCGATCCGCCCTGGCACACCTGCTGAAACTGCAGACTGACGGACGGGCCCACCAACAGGCTGATCAACACTGGCGTGCCATCTAAAGGTCCGCGGTTTGCCGGTTTGAACAAAGCCTACTAGCGTTACACGGAAGGAAATTCACCGCACAAACTGGATACGCTCGTGATCAAAAAAATTCTGTCAGGCCTCATTGTTATCGCCGTCGTCGTCGCCTTCCTGATTGTCTGGAAGCCCGCCATTGATGAAATTGACCGACCCAGCGCTGACTCTTTCAATCAGGAGCAGATCGCCAAGGGCAAGGTGCTGGCGGGACTCGGCAACTGCGCCTCGTGCCATACCAGCGATCCATCAAAACCACTGGCCGGCGGTGTGGATTTCCCCACCCCCTTCGGCACCCTGTACTCCACCAACATCAGCCCGCACCCGGAACAGGGCATCGGCACCTGGTCCGAGGAAGCTTTTGTCCGGGCCATGCGCGAGGGGGTTTCCCGGGATGGCTCACACCTGTATCCGGCCTTTCCGTACACCCATTTTACCAAGGTCACCGACGAAGACCTGTCGGCGCTGTACGCCTACGTTATGAGTCGAGAAGCGGTGGACCACCAGGGACCGAAAAACCAGCTCGATTTCCCGTTCAACCTGCGCATGCTGCAGGCCGGCTGGAAAACCCTGTTCTTCGATGGCGACCGTTTTCAGGCCGACGACAGCAAGGGTGACGCCTGGAACCGGGGTGCCTACATCGCCGAGGGCCTTGGCCACTGTACCGCCTGCCATTCGCCCCGGAATGCCTTCGGCGCGGAAATCGCGGATGAAACCTACAACGGTGCGGTTGTGGATAACTGGTATGCACCGGCACTCAACACCACCCACGCGGCCCCCGTACCCTGGACCGAAGACGAGCTGTTTCAGTACCTCCGCGCCGGCGGCTCCAAATGGCACGGCATTGCTGCAGGCTCCATGGCGAGCGTAGTACACAAGGGCCTGATTGAGGCGCCGGACGACGATATCCGGGCGCTGGCGATGTATTTCCAGGACCTCACCGGTGCCGAGGACAACGCCAAGGCTGCCGAGGTGGCTGCCGGTCATGTCAGCCAGGCCCAGGGTATGGCCGACCCCGCCACCCGCACTGGCGAAGAGATCTTTTCCGCCGCCTGCGCCTCCTGCCACTACAACGCGCCATCCTCGCTCAAGGCGGCTCGTCCGGAGTTGAGCCTGAACAGTGCGGTGACGGCACCAGATCCGGTCAATCTGCTGCGCATCACCCTGCACGGTATTGATGAGCCCACCGGCCTGCGCGGGCTTGCCATGCCCGGCTTTGGCCCCGGCCTGAGTGATGCCGACCTGATCGCGCTGGCCCGTTACCTGAGACAAAGCTCAGGTCAGCCCCCATGGAAGAATCTGGAGCAACACGTTCAGGATGCTCGTCAGCTCTGAGGGCCAACACATGTTTCAAGGAGATAGCCAATGACTATCCAGTTCCAACTCAACGGCGAGGCCATGAGCCTCGACGTGCCCGAAGATACCCCGTTGCTCTGGGCAATTCGCGATCACGCCGGCCTGACCGGAACCAAATTCGGCTGCGGCATTGGCATGTGTGGCGCCTGTACTGTGCATCTGAACGGTCGCGCGACTCGTTCCTGTATCACCACGATGGGCAGTGTTTCCGGCCAGCAGATCACCACCATCGAAGGCCTGGACCAGGACGGCGAGCACCCGCTGCAACAAGCCTGGGTGGATGCCCAGGCACCCCAGTGCGGTTATTGCCAGTCCGGGCAGATCATGCAGGCCGCCACCCTGCTTCAGGACTTCCCAAAGCCCACCGACGAGCAGATCAATCAGGTCATGAGTGGCAACTTGTGCCGCTGTATGGCTTATGTCCGAATTCGCAAAGCGATTCACCTGGCCGCTGGGTCCAGCGACAGCAGCAGCGCCGGTTCGCCCCAGTTCTACGAGCCCGGCCAGGAGGAGATGAGCAATGCGTAAGTTCGCCAAATACCTCGCCAACTCAGCCACCGAGCAGGCATCGGACACGCCCAGACTGAGCCGCCGGGGCTTTCTGATCGGTGCCGCCGGGGCCGGTCTGACCATGGCCTTTGCCAGCTCGGGCATTCCCGTTGCCAGTGCCGCCAAAAGCATTTCCGAGGGCGCCTTTGAGCCCACCATCTGGTTTCAGGTGCGCCCGGACGGCCGGGTCATCGTCAACATCGTGGAAGCGGAAATGGGCCAGCATGTCGGTACAGCGCTGGCGCGCATTGTTGCCGATGAACTGGAAGCTGACTGGAACGACGTCGAACTGCACTATGTCGACAGCGACCCGAAATGGGGCCTGATGGTCACCGGCGGCAGCTGGTCGGTGTGGGAAAACTTCGACAAGCTCAGCCGCGCCGGTGCGGCTGGCCGGACTGCCTTGATTGAGGAAGGCGCCAAGTTGATGGGCGTTTCAGCCGGGCAATGCCAGGCCCGGGGCAGTCAGGTGATTGCTGGTGACCGTGCCATCAGTTATGCCGATATTGTCCGCGATGGCAACATTGATCGCAGTTTCAGCGAAGAAGAGCTGAAGGCCATGCCGATCAAGCCGCCGCAAGAGCGTCGCCTGATCGGTGAGGAAAGCAAAGCCCTGGATATTCCGGACAAAACCGACGGTACCGCGCTCTACGGCCTGGATGCCACGGTTGAAGGCATGGTGTACGGTCGCCCGCTGGTGCCACCGACCCGCTACGGCACCGGCATCAACTCGGTGGACGACAGCAAGGCCAAGTCGATTCCCGGTTATCAGCAAACCCTGGTTCTGGATGACGCCTCCGGCACGGTACCGGGTTGGGCCGTGGTGATCGCCGACTCGGTGCACGCCGCCAACGCCGCCGCCGAGGTGATCAAAGTGGACTGGGCCGCCGGCAAGACCGCCGATGTGAGCGAACAGCAAATTTTGGACGAAGGCCGGCGCCTGATCGACGACGCCAGCACCGGCGCCCTGGTGGTTAACGAGGACGGTGTCGACAACGCCTTCAGCTCCGCCGATTCCGTGCTGGAGCAGGAGTACGTCACCCACAGTGTGCTGCACTTCCAGCTGGAGCCGGTGAACGCCCTGGCCTTCCAGAAAGACGGCCGCTGGGAGATCCACACCGGCAATCAGTGGCAGTCACTGATTCTTCCCACCCTGGCCAAGGCCCTGGGTGAGAAAGAAGACAACATCGTCATGCGCACCTACCTGCTGGGGGGCGGCTTTGGTCGCCGGCTCAACGGCGACTACTGCGTGCCCGCGGCCCTGGCCGCAAAACAGTTAGGCAAGCCGGTGAAGCTGGTGCTCACCCGCGAAGACGACTCTCGCTTCGATTCGATCCGCTCACCCTCGGTGCAGAAACTGCGCATGGCCTTTGACAGCAATGGTCAGGTTCTCGGTATGGAGCATCACGCCACCGCCGGCTGGCCAACCAAGGCGATGGCGCCATTTTTCATGCCCAAGGGCGAAAATGGCGAGAAGTTCGACCCGTTCTCCATTCACGGGGCCGCGCACTGGTACTCCCTGGGCGCCCACCGTCTGCGCGCCATTTCCAACGAACTGGCCAGTGACACCTTCCGTCCCGGCTGGTTGCGCTCGGTCGGCTCCGGCTGGGTGAACTGGGCTCTGGAAAGCTTTATCGACGAGGCGGCACGGAAAACCGGCGAGGATGCCATCGAGTTCCGACTCAGCCGGCTGAAGGCCGAGGGCAAGAACGCCGGCTCCGCACCCAACTCCGTCGGCGGCGCCAACCGTCAGGCCACGGTGTTGAAGCGGGTTCGAGAGATCTCGGACTGGGGTAAGGACATGCCTGCCGACACCGGGCTTGGGGTGGCCACCACCTACGGCCAGGAACGCAACATGCCAACCTGGACCGCCTGTGTGGCCCGGGTACACGTCAATCGCGACAGCGGCAAGGTAACCCTGCAGAAGCTGACACTGGTGACTGATGCCGGCACCATCGTCCATCCGGACGGAGCCCTGGCTCAGGTTGAGGGTGCAGCACTTTGGGGAGCCAGCATGGCGCTGCATGAGGGTACGGAGATTGAGCAGGGCGAGGTGCGCGACACCAACCTGAACACCTACACGCCCATGCGTATGCGCGATGTACCCGAGATCCAAGCCGAGTTCATCAAGAGCACCGAAACCGCGGTCGGTCTCGGCGAACCAGCAACCACGGTGGTCGGGCCCGCGATTGGCAATGCCATCTTTGCTGCCGCAGGTGTGCGTATGCGCACCATACCGATTCGGCCGGAAGACATCCTGGCCGCACTCAAGGCCTGATCGAACCTCTTTCCTGGCAGCCGGAGCCCTGTTCCGGCTGCCTTTTTCAGGCTCCCCTGTAACAAAATCACAACCAAACTTCGCGATAATCCCACATCGTTGGTCGTGCTGGCCGGGTATAAATTGCCTAACTGTTCAAACTTTCACCAGAATCGTTAATCAAACCCATTACACCGGCCCTTCATGAAGGTGACATTAAACCTTTGTCACAGCTGTTTCATGGCCGCGAAGAGCGCTCTATGCTTGAGCGCATTTTGACGACCCGTGAGGAATTATGCTGTTCCGCAATCACTCGATACTGACATCCACTCGACTTCTGCCCTGGGCGCTGGCGCTTGCCCTGCCGGTATCTGTTGCCGCAGAAACCACCGAGAACAAGCGCGAAAAGACCCCGGAAACCATGGTCGCGGCCCTGGCCGAGGATGAAAGTGTCGAGGATGTCGAGCAGTCGGAGCCACGGGTAAAAGAGTCAGATGCCAAGTCGCGCTCTGCCAAGAAGCAGCAAGCCGAGAAGGTTGCCAGCAACCCAAAGCCGGCATCGCAGACTCCGAGCAAGGTCGCCCCCAATATTGATCTAAAGGAGGTGGCGCCGCCGCCGAAACCATCCCCGAACACCGACTCTGCGGCCGTCACCAAGCCGGCTGAACCCGCCGACGAGTCCAAGGTCAGCGAGAGCACGCCGACCGAAGACAGCGAAGTCCGTCCGGGCGAAGAAACGGCAACCGCCGGCACCGAAGATTCCACGCCTGAGCCGAAGCCGGCCGAGAGTTTTACCCTGCTGGGTAACGAAATCCTACCTGGCACCTCCACCCGTCTCGCCTGGTCACCGGGCATCCAGATTGCCGGCCTGTCCCAGCCAACCCCGGTGCTGGTGGTGAATGGTGCCAATGCCGGTCCGACCCTGTGCCTGACCGGTGCCATCCACGGTGACGAGCTTAACGGCATCGAGATCATCCGTCGCACCATGTACGACCTGGACCCGGAAAAACTGTCCGGTCGCGTGGTCGGCGTTCCCATCGTGAACCTGCCGGGTTTCCAGCAAGGCAGTCGCTACCTGCCAGACCGTCGTGATCTGAACCGGCATTTCCCGGGCAGCCCCGACGGCAGTCTGGCGGACCGTATTGCCTTTTCCCTGTTCGAAAACATTATCCGTCGCTGCAACCTGCTGGTGGATATCCACACCGGCTCGCTTAAGCGCACCAACCTGCCGCAACTGCGCGCGGACATGAACAACCCCGACGTGGCCACCCTGACCCAGGGCTTTGACCGCATGGCCGTGGTGCACAGCTCCGGCTCTCAGGGCATGCTACGCAACGCCGCCGTCGACGCGGGTATCACTACGGTAACCATGGAAGCCGGTGAGTCGCACCGGATTCAGGAGCATCAGATTGAGGCCGGCGTGAACAGTCTCACCAGCCTGATGGAGCGCCAAGGCATGATTTCCCGCATGTTCGTCTGGAGCGACCCGGAGCCGGTCTATTACGATTCCGACTGGATCAGGGCCCAACACGGCGGCATCCTGTTCAGCGACGTGGAACTGGGCGCCCGGGTCTCTGAAGGTGAAATCCTTGGCTACGTGGCCGATCCGATCACCAACGCCCAGTACCCGATCCGTTCCAGTAGCAATGGCCGGGTCATCGGTATGGCGGTGGACCAGGTGGTCATGGCGGGCTTTGCCGCCTACCACATTGGTACAGAGGCAGAGATCCCGGGAGAGTAGTATCCTAGGCACTTTTCTCGAACCCACCCGATGTATGAGTGTGTGAGTGTCTTCAGAAAGCGCCGAATCTCTGTTCAAAACGCCCGGCCTGGCCTACGCGGGGCTGGTTCTCACGCCCCTGTTCTGGGCTGGCAACGCCGTGGTTGCCCGAGGCACGGTGGAAAGCATTCCGCCGTTGTCGATGGCGTTCTGGCGCTGGGTCATCGCACTGGCGATCCTGCTGCCTTTCGGGCTGCCGGGCATCTGGCACCACCGGCGGATCATCCGCGAGCGGCTAGGGTCAATGCTGGCACTGGCCACCTTCAGTGTCGGCGCATTTAACTCACTGCTTTACCTGGCTGCCACCAGCACCACCGCCACCAACATCGCCCTGATCAACGCCACCATTCCGATCTTTGTCGCACTAATGTCCTGGCTGCTGCTGGGCGACCGCACCCGGCCGCTGCAAGCCCTCGGCATCGCCCTCGCGGTATTCGGAATCCTGACCGTGGTGGCCAGGGGAAAGCTGTCGGTTCTGACCGGGCTGCAGGCCCAGCCCGGAGACCTGATCATGGTCGCCGCGGTATTTTCCTGGGGCTTGTTTTCGGTGCTGCTGCGCCGCCAGGCTGTGCCACTGCCGCCGCTGACCTTTTTGACGACCCAGATCCTGCTGGGTGCGCTGGTGATCCTGCCCTTCTACCTGACCGACCTGCTGGTGTTCTCCGGCGGCTTCCATCTGACCGGCAAGACCGCACTGCCATTGCTCTATTTTGCCGTGTTCCCGGGAATCCTGGCCTATGCCTTCTGGAATCATGGGGTACAGGCCATTGGGCCTTCCAGGGCCGCCATTTTCATGTACCTGACCCCAGTTTTCGCGTCCATACTGGCGAGTATTTTTCTGAACGAATCGCTGGGACTGTTCCATGTTGCCGGCGGACTGCTTATTCTTGCGGGATTGCTGCTGGCGACCCGGGGCGGGCGAACAGCCGCCCCCCAAAAGTCGAGCTAGAACAAGGAGATCATCATGTTAAGCCAACGAATGTTACTGCCGATTTTGTTGCTGGCCCTAGGTTTTGGATGGGCCTCCGCTGTGCAGGCCGCGCCCTGCGACCCTGACGCCTCTGGCTGGCAGCCTACCCGCTACTACACCGCCGGAGCTGCAGTGTTTCATGACGGCCAGTGGTACCAGGCCCGCCAGATCAACGAAGGCAAGGAGCCGGGAATCAGCTTTGACTGGAAGAAACTGAAAGCCGCGCCGGAATGCGACAGCGCCCAAACCCAAAAACAGCAGGCGGCCGAGAAACCCCGCACCAAGACCAAAGGCACTGCCGGCAGCGTCGGTACCGGGAACACCAACCCCAACCTGTGTCAGCGTCCAGAACAGTGGCGGTTCGCCGAGAGCTACATTGTTGGCAGCCTGGCGACCCATGGCGGCATGGTATGGGAAGCGATTCGCCCCACCAATGGCGATATGCCCGGTATGGAGCAACCTGCGCATTGGCGCCCGGTTGAGGATCATTGCTCCCTGCAGCTGGAGAACTAGCTCAGGACCTGGCCACCAGGGCGGCTTCGATCCGATCCAGAACCTCGGTCAGCACCGACCGGGGGCAGCCAATGTTCAAGCGCATGAATCCGGATCCCGGCTCGCCAAAGGAAATACCCGGGTTCATGCCCACGCCCGCCTCCTGCACAAAGAACCGCTTCAGCTCGGCGTCGCTCAACCCCAGCGCCCGGCAGTCCAGCCACATCAGGTAGGTGGCTTCCGGGGCGAAAACCCGAATGCCGCTCAGCCGGCGATTTACCGCTTCGACCACGTAATCCCGGTTGCCCTGCAAATAGACCTGCAGCTCGTCCAACCAGGGCCCGCCATCCTTATATCCCGCCTCAAAGCCAGCCACGCTGAACGGATTGCACTGGGGCATGTGCATGGTCTGAAACACGGTTTTCAGGGCATTTCGACGCTCGGTATCGGGAATGACCACGGCCGAGAGACCCAAGCCTGGCATGTTGAAGCTCTTACTCGGGGCGATGGTAGTAACCACAGCGTCGTCCGGCTCGGCCAGGGTCGCCAGCATGGAATGTCGCGGGCCGTCGTCGAAGGTCAGGTCACAGTGGATTTCATCGGACAGCACCACCAGGTTGTGCTTGCGGGCAATCGCCAGCACCTCACGCAGCTCGTCCTCCGTCCAGACCCGGCCGACCGGGTTGTGGGGCGAGCACAACATCAGTACCCGGGCATCGGCCCGCGCGGCGCACTGTTCCAGGTGTTCCAGATCCATCCGGTAACGGCCGGGGCCCTCACCAGCATCCGATCCCAGGATCAGCGGGTTCTCTATAACCGTCCGATCACATTGGCGTATCGAACTGAAAAATGGCGGGTACACCGGGGGCTGAATGATCACCCCCTGCCCGGGCTCGGAGTAGGCCAGGCAGGCGGCATGCAGCGACGGCACCACCCCGGGCGCCATCAGGATCCAGTCGCGCTCAATGGCCCAGCCATGACGGTTCTGAAACCAGTCGATCATGGACTGAAAAAGGCTGTCCGGGAACAGGGTATAGCCGTAGACCGGATGCTGGGCTCGCGCCACCAGGGCCTGGGTTACGGCCTCCGGCGCGGCGAAATCCATGTCTGCGACCCACACCGGGATCACCTCTTCGCGCCCAAACACCGCCTTACGGGCATCGAATTTCACCGAACAGGTGTGGTCGCGGGCAACAGGCTGGTCGAATGGGCTGGTCACAAATCACTCCTGACTGGCGGAAACACGGGCTTTGATTGGCGGTATTGTGGAGCCAGGACCCGGCCACCGCAACCGGGGCCGGCTGTGGGTGGAAAGTGAGTGTGCGAAGCGCGAGTGGAGAGTGCGAGTGGAGAGTGCGGTAAGGAATATGGCCGGTAGTCGGCTATTGGTCGAACACGCGCTAATAGTGCTTGCCTCTACAGCTCAATACTTGCGAACCTAACCGTTTACCTGACAGCACATCCGTTTCTTGTCGGAGCCATTAATGATTGCTCAAATCCTTTCCACCATGCTGCCGGTGTTTGTCATCGCCGGCTGCGGCGCCCTTTACGGCCGCTACCGGACACCGGACATCCAGGGCCTGAACATCCTCAACATGGAGCTGTTTGTGCCCATGCTGGTGTTTGCCGTCCTCGCGGACCAGCAGGCGCCACTGCAGGAGTACGCCCAACTGGCCCTGGCCGCGACCGTGGTGGTGCTGGGTTCCGGCATTATCCTCTACCCGGTGGCCAAGGTACTGAAACTGAACCTGAAGACCTTCCTGCCGCCGATGATGTTCAACAACTCCGGCAACATGGGTATTCCCTTGTTGGTGCTGGCCTTCGGCGACGCCGCCCTGCCCGCGGCGGTCGTGCTGTTCATTGTCGAGATGCTGCTGCACTTCTCGGTCGGGCTGTACATGCTCGACCCGCACACCTCCATCGTCCAGCGCCTGAAGCTACCCATCGTGTTTGCCAGTATCGCCGGGCTGGCGGTCAATCTCGGTGGCGTACCCCTGCCGGAATGGCTGTTGGAGACCCTGAACATGCTCGGTGGTGTGTGTATCCCATTGATGCTGTTTGCCCTGGGGGTGCGCATGCTGGATGTTGATTTCAGTGATTGGAAACTGGGTATGCTGGGCGCCATCGCGTGTCCCGCCAGCGGCCTGATCCTGGCCTGGCCGATGATCGAGTTGCTGGACCTGCCCGGGCTGCAGGTCGCCTCACTCTGGGTGTTTGCCGCCCTGCCACCGGCGGTGCTGAACTATATGGTGGCCGAGCAGTACCGCCAGGAACCCCACAAAGTGGCGTCCCTGGTGTTGCTCAGTAACCTGGGCAGCCTGGTGGTCATACCCATCGTGCTGGGCCTGGTGTTTGCGCAGGGTTATATCTGACCGGCTGCCCCCGATTAAGCCTTGATGCGGAACACACTGACACGGGACCGCAGCTGACTGGCCAACACCGCCAGGTCACGGCTGGCGCCTGCCACCTGTTCCGAACCGGCTGAGGTCTGCACCGTGCCGTCGTGAATGCGGCTGATGTTCCGGTTGACCTCTTCCGCCACCGAACTCTGTTCCTCGGAGGCGCTGGCAATCTGGGCGTTCATGTCGTTGATGGCGCCGACTTCACGACGGATACGGCCCAGCGAATCTTCCGCCTCGCGGGTTTTTTCCACCGTCGCGCCCGCCAACTGGCGACTGCTTTCCATCACGTTTGCGGCGGCGGTTGCGCCGGACTGCAGGGTGCCAATCATCTCCTGGATTTCCCGGGTCGAATCCTGGGTTCGGGAAGCCAGTGAACGCACTTCATCCGCCACCACGGCAAAGCCGCGGCCATGGGTTCCGGCCCGGGCTGCCTCGATGGCGGCATTCAACGCCAGCAGGTTAGTCTGCTCGGCAATGGCGTTGATCACCTCAATGATCTTCTCAATGTTGGCGCTGTCCGCCGACACCCGATGCACGCTTTCTGCAGCCTGCTCCAGGGTGTCCGCCAGCTCACCGATTGAGGCTGCGGTTTCCTGAACCACCCGGTTGCCGCTTTCGACCTCATGATCGGCCTTCTGAGTCGCCGTGGCAGCGCTGGCCGCAAAACCCGACACCTCATTGACCGTAGCCGCCATCTGGTTAACCGCGGTCGCCATCTGCTCGGCCTCGCTGGCCTGCATCCGGATCTGCTGGCTGTTGCTGTCCGAAGTGGATTCCAGCTCTGTGGATGCGGTGGAGAGTTCCTCGGACGCCGAGCGCACTTCCCGAATGATCCCGGCCAATTGCTCCACGGTATCCTGTAGGGCTCCCATGACACTGTCCGGGTAGCGGGTCTGAATATTCTGGTCGAGCACCCCTTCCGACAGTTGGCGAATGGCCTCGGACACTTCTTCAGGCTCCGCGCCCAGAGTACGCCGCAGGCTTCGAATGATAATCCAGGCGATGAACGCGCCGAGCAGAACCGACGCCCCGGTAACCAGCAGATTCAAGGTGTTGAATTCACTTGCCGTAGCCCGCACAGCCTCAACGTCTTCGGCAATGACGTCTTCCTGGTAATCGATAAAAGCATTCACCCGGGCCAGCCAGTCGGTGTAGGCGCCCGCCACTTGATCCAGCAGGAAACGCTGGGCACCCGGAATATTACCTGCCTGACGCTGCTCAAGAAGGTCGTCGGTCAGCGCCAGGGTGCGGCGTTCGATGTCCTTGATGGCCATCAGCAGCTGACGTTCGGTCTTGGAGGGCTCGCCGTCTGCGAACAAACGATCCATGGCCTGGGCATTATCCCGGTAGAAGGCCTTGAGTTGATCGATGTCATCCAGATGGCGCTGGAGCACCCGGTCGGAATCCACCAGAACCGCATCCCGGATGGCAATCGCCCGATCATGGACACTGCCACGGAAGTTGATGGCGTGGCGCTGTTTGACCGCTGCACCGTCCTCAACGGAGGTCAGGGTACGGTCGATAAACCCGACCCGTTGGTTACCGATCAGGCTGACGGCAATCATCAGGAACAGAAGCAATCCAAAACCAAGGGCAAGTCGTTTCGCAACGGTAAGTGGGCCAACCATAAGATCTCCGGGCAGTTATTATTTACAGAACCTATTGATTCTTGAAAAGCGGGAGTTCAGATCAATCAAATACCCAAACAATGTTGGGTTTTTACATTTCTTGGCATTGCTGACATGAAAATTTACAGGGCGGGATTGCAGCTGCTTGCAAGTCATCGAAGTTTGGTCGATTGTTAGGCACTGATCCGGTTGATTTTATTAATGATAGGGAGATCCACCCATGAGCGTTCTGCTCCTGCTTCTGAGCGCGCTGGTCCTGATTTATCTGGGTATCGGCGGAACTACTGCGGCTACAGTACTGACGATCGCCACCGTCATCGGTTTATTTCAGGATCACTGGCATCTGTTAAGTATTATTTGTGGGGGCGGATTACTGGCACTGGCCCTGATTCTGGTCCTGCCCGGTGACTTGCGCCTCGATAAACTCAGCCGCCCTCTGCTGGGCTGGGTCCGCAGCCGCCTGCCAAGCCTGTCCGACACCGAGGCCGAAGCGCTCAAATCCGGCTCCGTAGACTGGGATGGCGAGCTGTTCTCCGGCGACCCCGACTGGAAAAAACTATTGGATGCCCGGCCCGCTCATCTCACCAGCGAAGAACAGGCGTTTCTCGACGGCCCGGTAGAGAAACTCTGCGCCATGCTGGACGACTGGAAAATCACCCACGAGCAGTACGACCTGCCGGACAAGGTCTGGAAATTCATCCGGGAAAAGGGTTTTTTTGGGCTGATTATTCCCAAGGAAGACGGCGGCCTGGGCTTCTCCAACACAGCCCACTCCGAAATTGTCATGAAAATCTCCACCCGCAGCGTATCAGCGGCAGTGACGGTGATGGTGCCCAACTCGTTGGGCCCGGGCGAGCTGCTGATGCATTACGGCACCGACGACCAGAAGCATCATTATCTGCCGCGCCTGGCCACGGGTGAAGAAATCCCCTGTTTCGCCCTGACCTCCCCGGTTGCCGGCTCCGACGCCGGTGCCATCCCCGACAAGGGCATCGTCTGCAAGGGCGAGTGGAATGGCGAAGAAGTACTGGGCCTGAAGGTCACCTGGAATAAGCGCTACATCACCCTGGCACCGGTGGCGACGCTGATCGGTCTGGCGATCAAGGTCTACGACCCGGACAAACTGCTCGGTGGCAGTGACGACATCGGCGTAACCTGTGTACTGATTCCCCGGGAAACCGAAGGCGTGAGCGCCGGCGCCCGGCACCTGCCGATGAACACCGTGTTCATGAACGGGCCGACCTGGGGCACTGAGGTGTTCATCCCCATGGACCAGGTTATCGGCGGTCAGTACATGCTCGGCAAAGGCTGGACCATGCTGCTTGAGTGCCTGTCCATTGGCCGCTCCATCTCCCTGCCCGCCCTCGGCACCGGTGCCGGCAAGGTCGCCAGCCTGGCGACTGGCTCCTACGCCTACACCCGGGAGCAGTTTGGCCGCTCCATCAGCCAGTTCGAAGGCGTGCAGGAAGCGCTCGAGCCCATCGCGGGCTACACCTACATGATGGACGCTGCCCGCCTGCTCACCGCCGGCATGCTCGACCGCGGCGTGCGACCCTCGGTGCCCTCGGCCGTGTTGAAATACCGCAATACCGACCTGATGCGCGAAGTGATCAACCACGCCATGGACGTGGTGGCAGGCCGTGGCGTGATCACTGGCCCCCGTAACTTCCTGGCCCGGGCCTATCAGGCCGTGCCCATTGGCATCACGGTCGAGGGCGCCAACATCCTCACCCGCAGCCTGATGATCTTTGGTCAGGGCGCCATCCGCTGCCATCCCTATATCGTTGAGGAAATCGAAGCGGCGGGCATGGACAACGAGGACGAGGCGGTGCGGAAGTTCGACGGCATATTCTACCGCCACCTGGCCCATACCACCCGCAATGCCCTGCGCGCCCTGCTGCTCGGGTTGTCCCGTGGCTGGCTGCAATCCGTGCCCCGGCAAGGTGAAATCCAATCCGGCTACCGACAACTGGCCCGTTTCTCGGCGGCCTTCGCCCTGATGACTGACGTCACCCTGCTGAGCGTTGGCGGCGGACTCAAGGCCCGGCAACGGCTGTCCGGCCGGATGGCCGACTGCCTGACGCACCTGTACTACGCTACTGCCGTAATCAAACAGTGGCACGAGGAAGGCTACCCCGAAGATCAGCGGCCACTGGTGGAATGGTCGCTGCAAACCTGCCTGCGGGATCTTCAGGCCGCCATGCGTGACGCTATCATCAACTTCCCGGTACCGTTGCTGCGCTGGCCGCTGCGACTACTGGTGTTCCCGCTGGGCGCGACCGGCCTGAACGGCCCCGATGACCGTTTGGGGGCCCAGGTTGCCGAAAGCATCGTCAAGGATACCCCGCTGCGCCAGCGCATCAGCCGCGGCGCCTTCGTGACCATGGATCCCGAGGATTCACTGGGCCGGGTGCTGAACGCCTACAAGCTGGCCCACGATACCGAGGATATGCGCCACCGACTGCACCAGGCGGTGCGCAATCGCAACGAAGATGAAGTGGATGGCATTGCCCTGCTGATGGGCCACCAGCGCAAGGAGCTGGTGGACTGGGCCTGTGCCGAGGGCGTGGTGAAAGCAGACGAGTGCGATCAGCTGCAGGAAGCACTGACCGCGCTGTACGACGTGATCCGGGTTGATGCCTTTGAAGGCGACGGCCTCAAGGCTCTGTCCCGTTGCGCCAAAGGCAAACGCAAAGTGGTGGAACGGCCACCGCAGGACTGACCAGGGTAGGTGACCGGGTCAGCCTGCTTGGCCCGGTCACTGCCAAACTTACTGGTTAAGAATATCGATGATTTCCCGGGTGTCTTTGATGATTGTGTAGACCCGGTCCTCTATTTCCACACGCTGACGATGGCCGCCGAGGTCACGGATGTCACCGTAGCGCAGCAAATCCCGATCAAAGTAATCACCTTTCCGGTAATTCAGTTTTTTTTGCCAACCCGGAGGCAATGGCTCGCCTCGCTCAACCTTTTTCTGCAGCCCCGGCGGCAACTGGCCATCGTGAGGCGACTTGGCCATGACCGGCCCCGCTGCGAGCAATACCCCTAGCAGTGCGAATATCAGTACGGTCTTCACGGTCTAAAACTCCTTGCCTATTGCGATTCCAGTAAGCTAACACGGTATTGAATTCATCGGTGTTAACACTGGTTCATGACCATAGGTGCCGGATTGAATGCCCTTACTCGCCCCGCAAGCCACCCCGGATTGCCTCATCCACCAACCATCGGCGCAACAACTGCAAACCGCGCTCGCTGCGCCGGCTGGTCTTCCAGGCAAAGAAAAACTCGTCGCCGGTCATCACCGGATGGCAGGGCAGACGGACAAAATCCTCGGAATCCTTTCGCGTACTCAGCATGTAATCGTTGGTCAGGGCGATACCCTGATGGAACCGGGCTGCCTCCAGGGCCAGCAGCATGTGACTGAAATGCTGGATCCGAGCTTGTGGCGGAATGCCCAGATCCACCGCCCGATACCAGGCCTGCCAGTCCCCCGCGGCCTTCTCGAAAATACTGTGAGTCGACAACAGCGGAAACCGCGCCACTTCCTCCGGTGACAGAGGCAGATCCGCCGCCTCCGGATCCTCCCGACCCAGCTCCCGCCGGATTTTCTGCCAGTAATCCTGACTGCAGACCGGAAACAGCCGCTCCACATACAGCGGCTCGTAACTGTACGCCGTTGAATTCTTGTGGATCGTAATAAAACAGTCCGCCACCCGATCCGACAGCACCGGGTTCTCCGAACTCATCTCCAGCGCCAGCTCGACCTGCGGGTGCAACCGCTGCAAATCCGGCAGCCGCGGCACCAGCCAACGCACCGCAAAGGAGCTGAATACGGACAGCCGCAACCGCGACTCCTCATGCCCCAGCAATTGCTCACTGGCCCGCTCGATCTGCAGCAATGCCGAGCTGATGCCTTCCAGGTACTGCCGACCCTCATCAGTCAGCGTCAGGGTCCGGCCACTGCGCCAGAACAGCTTTTCCCCCAGATAGGTTTCCAGCTGTTTCATCTGATGACTGACCGCACTCTGACTGACTGCCAGTTCATCGGCAGCCAGCGAAAAGCTGTTGAGTCGGGCGACGGCCTCAAAGACCGGCAATGATTTTAGGGGTGGCAGCTTCATTATCTAATTTTCTAATGAGTAGTGAATAAACATCATTTTATCGGATATTTAAACCCAAATAGACTCCCATCACCAGTTCAGAAAGCGCGGAGAGGATAGGGCTGCCGAAAATGCTCGTAGCCAAGGATGGCGTAGAGCAAGCGTACATGGATGTACTCGCAGCGGTTTTCGGGAGCCCTATCCTCTCCGGGCTTTAGCACCCAACCAGAAGACAAGGGAGGAAAAAACATGTCCGGCAAAACCGTCAACAGTGCCATTCTTTTGCTGGTTCTTGGCAACGCCATGGCGTTGATCTCCGATGTCTTCATCAAGCTGCTGGAACCCGGCGCCCCGGTCTTCCAGTTTGCCTTCCTGCGCTGCCTGATCACGCTGGTATTGCTGTTGCCTCTGGCCGGTCAGCTTGATCGCAAGCACCTGTTTGCCGGCTTCAAAATCCATGCGTTTCGGGCCCACATTCACCTGGCAGGCATCATGTGCATGGTGATCGCCCTGGTAAACCTGCCGCTGGCCACCGCCAACGCTGTGTTCTACGCCGCGCCTATCCTGGTGATGGTGCTGTCGGTGATGCTGTTCCGGGAACGGCTGACGCCACTGAGCGTAACCGCAGTATTCAGCGGCTTCGCCGGCATTATCGTGATCCTGCGCCCGATGGACTTTAACTGGGCCGTCATTGCCGCCCTGGCCTCCGCCTTTGCGCTGGCAATCAACGCCGTCATGGTGCGCCAGCTGCCAAAGGCCCAGTCCACCGTGCACAAGCTGTTCCTGAACTACCTGCTGATCCTGCCGGCTGCCGGTGCCCTGGCCTGGTGGGAAGGCGCCACCTGGGACCCAAGCATCCTGGTCAGCGCCATGGGCTCTGCACTGTTCATCCTCGGTTACAACATTGCGGTATTGCTGGCCTACAGCCAGGTGGACGCCAACCAGGTTACCAGTGCCGAGTACACCGGCCTGATCTGGGCAATAGGCATTGGTTGGGTCGGCTTTGGTGAGGTTCCGGACCTGTGGTTCCTGGCCGGCAGCCTGATGATCGTGGTGCCACTGCTATTGATCGGCTTGCGGCACCGTCGCCGGGAGCCCCCGCGGGGCTTCAACGGCGGCAAGGTGCAGTGGGCAACTGAAGGTAACCAGTAATCACGACACCCCCTGGCGCGGGCAATGCGGCGCCAGGGGCTTATCGGGAAGGATTCTCGGTGGCAGAGCGCAGATGGTCTTCGATGGCAAACGTGTGTGGGCACTCCGCGCCCAGTTTGCGCAGGGAGTCGGCCAGGCGCAGCAGGTACTCGGAGTTAGCGCCGCTGGGGCCAGTGGCGCCGGCAATCTGCCGGGCAATGTCGGCATCCGGGGCGTGGCCCAGAAAGGCGTCGTTGTCTTCGGTGGCAATGTACACCAGGCCCTCACCATGGCTGCCATCATCAAAGGTCATGGTGGTGGCAAAGCGCAGGTAGCCATTCTTCTCGCGCACATCCAGATGCTCAAACACCTTGGGCGAGACCCGGTAAGCCATGCCCTTGCACCGGGCACCCGGGCTCTCGATCAGGGTAACCACCCGCCCGGGCGCTTCCGGCGTACCCCGATGATCGTGGGAGCCCTGCCAGAACCGGCGCTCCCAGTCACGGATGCTAGCGGGACGCTTCTCCAGAAACGGGAAATCCACCTTATAGATCAACGAACCGTAGCCGAAGAGCCAGATGGACGACACGCCGTCGAAGTTCTGGCGTGTCCGGTTGTGTTCAATGGTGTTAAACGACATACAACTCACTCGGGCCTGAGGCAGACAGTGCCCGGTTATCCTAAGTGGAGGCCATGAAACCGGCAATACCGGTCAGCACAATTTCTGCCGCCATGGCCGACAGGATCAGACCGCTGATCTTGGACAGGATATTCAGGCCGGTTTTCCCCAAGCCTTTTTCCAGATAACCCGACAGGCGCAACAGCACACCCAGAATGAACAGGCTCGACACCAGCCCCAGCAAACCGCCAATCACTTCCGGCGCGGTCTTGAGTTCGGCACCGTAAACCAGGATGGCACCGATGGTGGCCGGGCCGATCATGACCGGAATCGCTAACGGCACCACCGCGATGTCGTCGCGGTCTTCTTCCGGCAGGCCGGTGGCGTGGTTGCGGGTACCACTGGTGACCAGGCTGATCGCCGTCAGGAACAGCAGGCTGCCGGCACCGATCCGGAACGAGTTCAGGGTGATGCCGACGGCGCTGAACAGCAGTGGGCCGGCAAAGAACAACACCAGACCCAGCACAAAGGCCGAAATACAGGCGCGCCGGATGATCGACGCCTTCTCCGTCGCCGGCAGGCCACGGGTAAGGGCAAGAAACATGGTGACCACGAAAAACGGCGCCAGCAGAAACAAAAAGCGAATCGTGCTGCTGATATAGGTGGAGAAAAAAGTTTCAAGCATTCCGGGCATTCCGACGGTTGATGAAAGGCGCTAAGTCTAGAGACTCTCGGTATTTTTTGCCGTAAGGAAGTGAACGTATCCGGCCCTGAAAACAGCCACCCGAAAAGTTAAAAGCCCCTCATCGGCTGCGACTGACAAAGACCCAGTTGGTCGCCACGTTATCACACACGATGATCTCGAAATTGATCGCCTCACACAGGGCTAGCTTCTCCGGCAGCCGGTCATGATAACGGGCCTGCACCGCCAGGTTCAGCTTGTCCTTTTTCAAGAGCTGATAGGTGCGCTCCATGCGCTCGGCGAAATCGACGCCGCCATCCTCCAGGGTGTGGAAGGCGTTGTGAAAGGCGGTAAAACTCATGGTGTTGGCCCCGAGGCCAATGGCGAGCATCTTCGGGATATAGCGGTCGTAGGCGTTGGAGAGATAAGCCCGTACCTGTTGTTCATCGCTCCGACCCCCCTGGAACGGGCGCAAGCCCAGGCGGTTCTGGTCCTCCAGCACTCCCGGTGCCAGAGCACGGTTGGGCTGGTTCAACGCCAACTTAAACTGACGGTCCGGGCAAACAATGCGCTCACCCTTGAGGGCACAGTCCGCCAAACGACCGAACCGCGCGGGCTGTGTTTCTGTTTGCACCTGTTCAGGTTTTGGTGGCTTAGCCGCAGCCTGGGGCGTAGAAGGCGGTTTTGACTGGGCCGGCTCAGCGGTCACCGTTGGCACCGACAAACCCAGCCGCTTCGCCGGCCGACGCAACAACAGCGCCTGCACCTGGGGCTGGTTGCGCCGGAAATCCGCTTGGGAGGGCAACCCCTGACCGCCGCCCTCGGCCACCACTTCGCAATACAAACGCTCCAGATCGGTGGTGGCTGAGGCCGAGCACGCCTCTTGCGCCACGGCAACGCCACTCGCCACCGCGAACATCAGTGCCGCCAGCGACGCCCCTCGTTTAGGGTTCATCGCGCTGCCCCAACACCACCCGGGCCATCAGGTCCTCGATGCGCTGAATGGTCGCTTCATCCCCTTTCTTGCCGGTCAGTACCACCTGGGAGCCGATGGTAGCGACGTACAGTAGCAGCGACAGATCCTTGACGTGCTGGGGATCGCTACTCAGGCGTTGGAACAAAGTGCAGTTTTGATTGATCCGGGCGGCATCCACCTGGGTTACCAGCTCGGCGGCATACTCGTTGCGGCGGGCAAAGTCCCGTACCGCAAGCTCCACCTGCAGACGACGAATGTTTCGAGAAGCATCGGTAAGCAACAGCTCCAGAATCTGCCGGAGCTCGGTTTCAACATCACCGCCTTTAGGCTCCCAGTATTGCAGCTCATGCAACCGACGGTCGCGCCAACGGTCCAGAAAACTGACCACCAGATCTTCATGGTCACGGAAATGCCAGTAGAAGCTGCCTCGGGTAACCCCGAGCTTCTTGGCAAGTGTCAGTACCCGCAGCTGACCAAAACCACCGGAGGCGATTTCTCCAGCCGCGGCGTCGAGCCAGTTGTCGCGGGTCAGCTGTTTTTTCTCCGACGCGCTTCGGCGTTTGGGGGTACTGGCTTCACTCATTGCGGAATCGGATCCTGCTCTGTCGGTCGGATTGGGGCTGCGCCTGCATTCTACATCAACGGAAGCGTCAGCTCTGAAACCGTTGACCAATGTCAAAACATACATTAGTGTACGGAAAAACAATACACCAGTGTATGGAGTTTTCAAGACATCACTTCCTACACCGCCGATCACCGTCAGTTACGTTCGATCGCCTTAAATCACAACGATGTCTGTACCAGGGAGCTGCCGCATGAGTACCGCCCATTATGATGTGTACGGCAATGTCGCCGTAATCCGACTCGACAATCCGCCGGTAAACGGCCTGGGCCTGGCGCTGCGCCAGGGCATTGTGAATGGCATCCGTCAGGCGGAATCCGATGACGCCGTGAAAGCCGTGGTGTTGATCGGCTCCGACCGTGCCTTCTCCGGCGGTGCCGACATCAGTGAGTTTGGCACCGACAAGGCCACGGCCGAGCCGAATCTCAACACCGTCATCAACTACGTGGAAAGCAGCCGCAAGCCGGTGATCGCCGCCATCAGCGGCGCCTGCATGGGCGGTGGTCTGGAACTGGCGCTGGGTTGTCACTACCGCATTGCCAAGCCGGACGCCCAGATTGCCCTGCCGGAAGTGAAGCTCGGCCTGTTGCCGGGCGCCGGTGGCACCCAACGCCTGCCGCGCCTGATCGGCGCCGAGCACGCCGTGAATATGATCGTCTCTGGCAGCGTGGTTCCGGCCAAACAATTCAAAGGCAGCCCGCTGTTTGACGAGATCGTCGACAGCGAACTGTTCGACGCGGCGGTTGCCTACGCCACCAAGGTGGTGAGCGAAAACCTGCCACTGAAAAAAGTGCGCGACCTGAAAGCCAAGCATCCCAACCCGGAAGGCTTCTTCATGTTCACCCGCAACACCGTGGGTGCCATGGCCAAGAACTACCCGGCTCCGCTGAAGTGCGTTGATGCGGTTAAAGCTGCGGTCACCATGCCCTTCGACAAGGGCATGCAAGTTGAGCGCGAAGCCTTCCTGAACCTGATGCAGACGCCGGAATCTCGTGCCCTGCGCCACGCCTTCTTCTCCGAGCGCCTGACCAGCAAGATCGCCGACGTGCCATCAGACACCCCGATCCGTGACATCAAATCAGTGGGTGTCATCGGTGGCGGCACCATGGGCACCGGCATCAGCATCAACTTCCTGAACGCCGGTATCCCGGTCACCCTGGTGGAGATGAAACAGGAAGGCCTGGATCGGGGCGTGGCCGCGATTCAGAAAGTCTATGAAGGCCGGGTCAAGAAAGGCCGCATGAGCGAGGACGATGCCAAGGCGAAGATGGCACTGCTGACACCGTCGCTGACCTATGACGACCTGAGCAACGTGGACCTGGTGATCGAGGCGGTGTTCGAGGAAATGGGCGTGAAGCAGTCCGTGTTCGAGAAGCTGGACGAGGTCTGTAAGCAAGGCGCCATTCTGGCCTCCAACACCTCCACCCTGGACCTGGACAAGATCGCCGGCTTCACCAAACGCCCGGAAGACGTCATCGGCCTGCACTTCTTTAGCCCGGCCAACATCATGAAGCTGCTGGAAGTGGTGCGTGGCGAGAAAACCGCCAAGGACGTTCTGGCCACCGCCATGAAACTGGCCAAGACCATCAAGAAAACCGCCGTTGTCTCAGGCGTGTGCGACGGTTTCATCGGCAACCGCATGATCAACCAGTACCAGCGTGAAGCCCTGCTGATGCTGGAGGAAGGCGCCAGCGTGCAGCAAATCGACAAGGCCATCGAGAAATTCGGCTTTGCCATGGGCCCGCTGCGCATGGCCGACCTGGCCGGCGGCGACATCGGCTGGGCCATCCGCAAGCGCCAGTACGAGGAAAACCCGGACATGGTGAAAATGGTCGTGGCCGACCGCCTGTGTGAAATGGGCCGCTACGGCCAGAAGACCGGCGCCGGTTTCTACCGTTACGAGCCGGGCAACCGCAACGCCCTGCACGATCCGGAAGTGGACAAGGTGGTGGACGAAGTCCGCGCCGAACTGGGCATTACCCCACGTAAGATCAGCAACCAGGAAATTGTCGAGCGTTGCGTCTACGCCCTGGTCAACGAAGGCGCCCAGATCCTGGACGAAGGCATCGCCCAACGCGCCTCCGACATCGATATGGTCTACCTGACCGGTTACGGCTTCCCGGTCTTCCGCGGTGGCCCCATGCATTACGCCGAGGAAGTGGGGCTGCCGAACGTGGTTCGCGCCATGCAGGCCTTCACCGAAGACCGTCACACCCAGCCTGGTTTCTGGGAGCCGGCGGCCCTGCTGGCCAAGCGCGCCGAAGAAGGCAAGGGTTTTGACGCCAAGTAACCGGTCCACGAATTGATCCGGGGCGGCGCATCCCTTACTGAAAGGCCGCCGCTCCGAGCTGAGGAGAATTGTTATGTCCAATGATGTTGTCATCGTATCCACCGCCCGTACGCCCCTGGCCAAATCCTGGCGCGGCGGCCTGAACATGACCCACGGTGCAACTTTGGCTGGCCACGCCATCCAGCACGCGGTTGAGCGTTCCAAGGTCGACCCGAACGAAATCGAAGACGTGCTGATGGGCTGTGCCCTGCCCGAAGGCTCCACCGGTAACGATGTCGCCCGCATGGGCGCAATCCGTGCCGGTCTCCCCGTGACCGTTGGCGGCGCCACCATCAACCGCTTCTGTTCATCTGGCCTTCAGGCCATCGCCATGGCCGCGCACCACATTGCGGTGGATAAAGTCCCAGTCATGGTCGCTGGCGGCGTGGAATCTATCTCCACCGTGCAGGCCAACGTGAACCAGAACTACTTCATGGAACCCTGGCTGGCGAAGCACAAGCCAGAGCTGTACTGGTCCATGCTGGACACCGCTGAGACGGTGGCCAAGCGTTACGGTATCAAGAAAGAAGACATGGACGAGTACGGCGTACGCAGTCAGAACCTGGCCGATCAGGCTCGCCAGGACGGCAAGTTCGACGACGAAATCGTACCCATCACCACCACCATGGGCGTTGCCGACAAGGCCACCGGCCAACTCAGCAGCCAAGAAGTCACTATCAGCCAGGACGAAGGCATCCGCCCGGGCACCAACCTGGATGGCGTGAGCAAGATTCGCTCGGCCATGGAAGGCGGCGTAGTTACCGCCGGCAACGCCAGCCAGTTCTCCGACGGCGCCTCGGCCTGCGTTCTGATGGACAGCAAAGTGGCCGAGCAACGCGGCGCCACCCCATTGGGCATCTTCCGCGGCTTTGCCGTGGCGGGCTGTGAACCTGACGAAATGGGCATAGGCCCGGTGTTCGCGGTGCCCAAGCTACTGAAGCGCGCCGGCCTGACCGTCGACGACATCGGCCTGTGGGAACTGAACGAAGCCTTTGCGGTGCAGGTACTTTACTGCCAGCGCAAGCTCGGCATCCCGATGGACCGCCTGAACGTCAACGGCGGCGCCATTGCGGTCGGCCATCCCTACGGCACCACCGGCTCGCGCCTGGTTGGCCACGCCCTGATCGAAGGCAAGCGTCGCGGTGTTAAATACGTTGTCGTAACCATGTGCGTGGGCACTGGTATGGGTGCTGCTGGCCTGTTTGAGGTGGCCTGATTGTTAGCCTGAATCGTACGGTGCGAGCACCTGTCAGGTAGGGGTGTCCAAAACTCGCTCCTTCGGCACGTCCATGTGACGCTCGAGCTCCGCCATCCATGGCTCCGCACGGTTTTGGCCCCCCCTACCTGCCAGCCGCCCAAAGTTGTGTGCAATGGCAGGCACGAAAACAGTCGAAGCGTCGGACGGTCACTGCCTTTCAAAACTGTGCGGAGCCATGGATGGCGGAGCCCAAGCGCACACGGACGTGTTTATAGCGTGTTTTGAAAGGCAGTGACCGTCCGACGCCTCCCAAAAGGTTGAACACCAGACGAAAGGTGCAGCATGGATCTAAATTACACCCCCGAACAAGAAGCCTTCCGCGCCGACGTTCGCCAGTTTCTCGAAGACAACCTGCCCGACGACATCCGCGAGCGAGTTCAGAAAAGCCTGCGCCCCGACAAGGCCATGACCGAGCGCTGGCAGAAAATCCTGTTCGACAAAGGCTGGGGCGCCTCCACCTGGCCGGAAGAATTCGGCGGCCCGGGCTGGAGCCCGATCGAACAGCTGATCTTCGAAGAAGAATGTGCCCTTGCCGGCGCACCCCGCCAGCTCGACTTTGGCCTGCGCATGGTCGCTCCGGTCATCATGAGCTTTGGCAACGAAGAGCAAAAAGAACGCTTCCTGCCGGGCATTCTCAGTGGTGAAGACTGGTGGTGCCAGGGCTATTCCGAGCCGGGTTCCGGCTCAGACCTGGCCTCACTGCGAACCAGCGCCAAGCTCGAAGGCGACCATTACGTGGTCAACGGCCAGAAAACCTGGACCACCCTGGGCCAGCACGCCGACTGGATTTTCTGCCTGGTACGCACCAGCACCGAGGGCAAGCCGCAGCAGGGTATTTCCTTTCTGCTGATCGACATGAACAACCCCGGTATCGAAGTGCGCCCGATCATCATGCTCGATGGCGAGCACGAGATTAACGAAGTTTACTTCGACAACGTCAAAGTGCCGGCGGAAAACCTGATCGGCGAGGAAAATCAGGGCTGGACCTACGCCAAGTTCCTGCTCGGGCACGAGCGCACCGGCCTCGCCAACGTCGGCCAGTGGAAAGCGCTGATGAAGCGCCTGAAACAAGTGGCCCGGGAAGAACAGGACGGCCAGCGGCCACTGATCGAAAACACCCGCTTCCGCGACCGCCTGGCCCAGCTGGACACCGAACTCCGGGCCCTGGAACTGACCGTGCTGCGAGTGCTGACCGACAAACGCGGGCCGGGGCCACAGGCCTCGATCCTGAAAATCCGCGGCTCGGAGATTGGCCAGCGTCTGTTCGAAATGCTGATGGAAGCCACCGGACAGGATGCCATTGCCCATATTCCTGATGCCTTGGAGCTGGACTACACCGGGCCCCGGGTCGGCTCCGGTGACGCCACCCCCGCCGCCGGCGACTACTTCAACATGCGCAAACTCTCGATCTTTGGCGGCTCCAACGAGATCCAGCGCAACATCATCGCCCAGCTCGTGCTGGGGCTGTGACCCATACGGCAGCTTGGAGAGAAACGTTATGAATTTTGACCTGACCGAAGAACAGCAAATGCTGAACGATTCCCTGCGCCGCTTTGTCAGCAACGAACTGGGGTTCGAACGACGCGCTGAAGTGATCGCATCGGGCAAAGGCACCGATCCCGCCACCTGGGCCGCGCTGGCCGAAATGGGGCTGCTCGGGTTTACCTTTCCCGAGGACTACGACGGCCTCGGTGGCAACGCCGTGGACACCATGGTGGTGATGGAAAACTTCGGCCGCGGCCTAGTGGTAGAGCCCTACCTGGCCACCGTGGTGCTGGCCGGCGGCCTGATCCGCGACCAGGGCAGCGAGGCCCAGAAAGCCGAGATTCTGCCCGCCATTGCCAGTGGCGAACGGCTACTGGCGTTCGCCCACGGCGAACCCGGTGCCCGCTATAACCTGAGCCAGGTCAACACCAAGGCCGAGGCGGACGGCGACCAATACCGGATCAGCGGCGCCAAAACGGCAGTACTCAGCGGTGGCCAGGCCCAGCAGCTGATTGTCTCCGCTCGCACCAGTGGCACCCTCAGCGATGAACAGGGCCTGTCCCTGTTCCTGGTCGATACCGCAGCCGACGGCGTCACCATCAACGACTTCGCCACCCACGACGGCCAGCGCACGGCCGAGGTCCAGTTCAGCAACGTCGCGGTTGCCGCCAGCCAGCTGGTTGGCCGTCTCGATAACGCCTTCCCGGCCATCGAGAAAGCCGTGGACCTGGGCATTGCCGCCCTGTGCGCCGAAGCCGTGGGGGCCATGGAAGCCATGAACGCCACCACCCTGGACTACATCAAGACCCGCAAGCAGTTCGGCTTGGCCATCGGCAAATTCCAGGTACTGCAACACCGCATGGCGGATATGTTTATCCAGACCGAACAGGCCAGATCCATGGCCATCCTGGCCGCCACCGAAGCCGACTCGGACCAGCGCGCGCAACGCCGCGAAGCCCTGTCCATGGCGAAGACCCTGGTCGGCCAGGCCGCTCGCTATGTAGGGCAGGAAGGCGTGCAGCTGCACGGCGGCATGGGCGTGACCGACGAGATGTTTGCGGCGCACCTGTTCAAGCGCCTGACCCTGATCAACCTGCTGTTCGGCGACGCCGACCACCATCTGGCACAAGTCAGCGACGGCCTGCTGGCCGCCAGCGCCTGATTCCGGCAGCGTCGGATTAACAGATTACCAAAAGGAACTGAAGATGAGCGTAAAACAGTTACTGGACCTGACCGGCAAGATCGCCTTTATTACCGGTGGCTCCCGTGGCCTGGGCCTGCAGATGGCCGAGGCCCTGGGTGAACTGGGCGCCAGCGTTGCCATCAGTGCCCGCAAGCAGCACGAACTCGATGCCGCCAGGGAGCACCTGGAAAGCCTGGGCGTGAAGGTGGTCACCATTGCCGCCGATCTGGGCAATCTGGAGGGCATCCCTGGGGTGGTCGATCAGGTGGTCGAACAACTGGGTGACATCGATATCCTGGTCAACAACGCCGGCGCTACCTGGGGCGCGCCCGCCGAGGACTACCCGGCCGAAGGCTGGATGAAGGTGATGAACCTGAACGTGAATGCCAGTTTTTTCCTGACCCAGACCGTGGGCAAGCGCTGCATGATTCCGCGCAAGACCGGCAAGATCATCAACATTGCCTCCATCGCCGGCCTGTCCGGCAACCCGGAAGGCATGCAGACCATCGCCTACAACACCAGCAAAGGTGCCGTGGTGAACTTCACTCGGGCACTGGCCTCGGAATGGGGCCGCTACAACATCAACGTTAACGCCCTTTGCCCCGGTTTCTTCCCGTCGAAGATGTCCCAGGGCCTGCTCGACGCCCAGGGCGACAGCATGCTGCAACGCATCCCGCTAAACCGCTTTGGTGGCGATGAAGACCTCAAGGGCGCGGCGGTGCTGATGGCCTCGGAAGCTGGTCGCCACATCACCGGGCAATGCCTGGCGGTGGACGGCGGGACCCTTGTGGCCTGAATGGCCTAAGTGACCAACCTGGCATCAGCGGCGTTAGCGCTGGCTCAGACTGCGACCGCGGCCTCCCCCACGGTCGCGGCTTGCGGTTCACACCAGTACTGGGCTGAATCAAACCTCAGGGTTTGCTGACGGAACTGCCAGGTAAAGCCCGGCCAGAGCGTGGTGTTCTTGCCGTTCTCGTTCACGTACCAGCTCTTACAGCCCGTGTGCCAGACCGAGTCGCCCAGCTTGGCATGCACCGAGGCGTTATACCGACTCTGGGCCTCCGGTTTCACTTCCACACTGCGCCAACCGCGCCGATCCATCTTCTTCAGGGCATCCATCACGTACTGGATCTGGCTTTCGATCATGTACACCATGGAGCTGTGGCCCAGACCCGTGTTCGGCCCCATCAGCATGAAAAAATTGGGGAAACCGGCGATAGCGCTGCCCTTATAGGCTTCCGCGCCGTCCTTCCAGGCGTCCAGCAGATCCTGGCCGCCTCGACCCCGAACCATGCCAGCCGGAATCGGATCCTGGGCCTTAAAGCCGGTGCCGTAGATGAGGCAGTCCACCTCCCGCTCCCTGCCCTGGTTATCCACAATCACATGGCCGCGTACTTCGCGAATGCCATCGGTCAGGACCGAAACGTTGTCCTGGACCAGCGCCGGGTAATAGTTATTCGAGATAAGCACGCGTTTGCAGCCGAAGTGAAAGTCCGGGGTGACTTTCTTACGCAGCGCCTTGTCCTTGATCTGGCTGCGGATGTGGCGCCGGGCCTGTAGCTCGCCCAGTTTCAGGATACGCGGGTTGCCGACAAAGCCCAGTACTCGACCTTCCAACATCCAATACAGACTCTGGCGGTAGGCATTCAGGGTCTCGGGGAAGCGGCGGTACAGCTGCTTTTCCAGAGGCCGGATGGCCCGGTCCGGTTTAGGCATGATCCAAGGCGGCGTGCGCTGGTACAGATCCAGCTGCGCGGCTTCTTTGGCCACTTCCGGAACAAACTGGATGGCGGAGGCACCTGTGCCAATCACCGCTACCCGTTTGCCACGCAGATCGTAGCTGTGGTCCCAGTCCTGGGAGTGAAAGCTCTTGCCGGTGAAGGACGCCAGCCCCTTGATATCGGGATAGGCCGGTGTACTCAGACCTCCCATGCCGGAAACCACGATATCCGCCCTGAAGCTCTGTAACGCGGGCAACGCCTTGTCGCTGCGATTCAGCCCGTCCCCGGGTTTCAGCCCCCTATCCTGCATGTAAGCCCAGAGTTGGGGGCTATCACAGGTTTCCACGGTCCAACTGGCGCGCGCTTCATCGTATCGGGCGCCGGCCACATGGGTATTCAGGCGAATGTGCTTCGTCAGACCGTACTTCTCTGCACAGTGGCGCAGGTAAGCTTTGATCTCCGGCTGCTGGGCAAAGCGCCGACTCCAGTTCGGATTCTGCTCAAACGAAAACGAATACAGGGCCGACTGCACATCACAGGCGCAGCCCGGATAGTGGTTCTCGTGCCAGGTGCCGCCGATATCATCGCTCTGCTCCAGGATGACGAAATCGTGGTAGCCCGCTTCCTTGAGTTTGATGCCCATACCCAGGCCGGAAAAGCCGGTACCGATGATGGCAATCTTGGTGTTGTGGCTCATGGCAACCTCGTCTCTCTGCGGCCTCTTTAGCCTTGGCTGTTATTGTCGCTAGCGTCGAATTTCGACGGGTAGACATAGGTATACCCAAAGACGTAGACAGCCGTATACGTGGTCGGAACCGTTTTGAGGGGTACTGGCCTGGAACGACAGAGGACTGTCCCCATTGCCCAAGTTCAGGGGTGCCATGGTCGAGCACCTGTCCCGTCCGGCACTGGAAGCACTTACCGTCGACAAAAAATAAGCCTCCTCACGCTGCCGTTATCTAATCAGGCAGGTTTTCCAGCTTGAACTAGTCTGTATATCAGACACTTGCTTCATCGGTTCAACCAGAGGACGCGAGCTTTATGAAACTGGGCATACCCAAAGAAATTTTCACTGACGAGCGGCGGGTGGCCGTCACTCCACCCTCGGCGCATAAGCTGATCGACCTGGGCTACGAAGTCATCGTGGAAGCGGGGGCCGGTGAAGCGGCCCACTACCAGGACGAAGCCTATGAGGCGGTGGGCGCCAGCATTGCCGTCGATACCAAATCCCTGTGGCAGGAGTCCGACTTCATCCTGAAGGTACGGGCACCCATGGAGAACCCAACATTGGGGGCTCATGAGGTGGACCTGATGCGGGAAGGCAGTTTTCTGGTCAGTTACATCTGGCCGGCTCAGAATCCGGAGCTGCTACAGAAACTGGCAGCCCGAAACATCACCGCATTTGCCATCGACAGTCTTCCCCGAATCAGTCGTGCCCAGAAGATGGATGCCCTCAGCGCCATGGCCAACATTGCCGGCTATCGGGCAGTCATTGAGGCAGCCAACAATTTCGGCCGATTCTTTACCGGCCAGGTGACCGCCGCCGGCAAGGTGCCGCCCGCCAAGGTGATGGTGATTGGTGCCGGGGTCGCCGGTCTGGCCGCCGTGGGCGCCGCCAATAGTCTTGGCGCAGTAGTGCGGGCCTTTGATACCCGGCTGGAGGTGAAGGAACAGATCGAAAGTATGGGCGCAGAGTTCCTGCAGCTGGACTTCGGCGAGGAAGAAGGCAGCGGCACTGGCGGCTATGCCAAGCAGATGAGCGACGAGTTCATCAAGGCGGAAATGGCGCTGTTCGCGGAACAGGCCAAGGAAGTGGACATCATCATCACCACTGCCCTGATTCCCGGCAAGCCTGCGCCCCGTTTGATTACTGCCGATATGGTCAAATCCATGAAACCGGGCAGTGTCATTGTCGACCTGGCTTCCGAGCGCGGCGGCAACTGTGAGCTGACCGAGCCAGGCCAGATTGTGGAGAAACACGGCGTCACCCTGATCGGTTACACCGACCTGCCCAGCCGAATGGCCAAGGTCGCCAGCGACCTGTACGCCACCAACCTATTCCACCTGCTGACCGAACTCACCCCGGAAAAAGACGGCACGCCGCAGGTGAACATGGACGACGACGTCATCCGCGGCCTCACCGTGGTGCACGGAAACGACGTTACCTGGCCGCCTCCACAGCCGCAGGCACCCGTCAGCCCCCAGCCGCCTCCTGGTACCGAGGAGCCTTCGGCAGCCCAGAAGGAGGCGGCGCGCAAGGACTCGGCCCGGCGCAGCCTGATTGGCAAGAGCGTGCTACTGCTAGTGACCGTGGCGGCCCTGTACGGCGTCGGCGCCCATGCCCCAGAGAGTTTTCTGCGCCACTTCACGGTTTTCGTGCTGGCCTGCTTTATTGGTTGGCAGGTGATCTGGAATGTCACGCCTTCACTGCACACCCCCCTGATGAGTGTCACCAACGCGATCAGCGGCATTATTGTGATCGGGGCCATTCTGCATCTGGCCCAGGCTGAAAACGTTGCCGTGGGCATCATAGCGTTCGTCGCGGTGCTGATTGCCAGCATCAACGTGGGTGGTGGCTTTCGGGTTACCCATCGCATGCTCAAAATGTTCCGCAAATAGGAGACGCACCCCATGGGCACAGGACTCGTCAGCGTGGCCTACGTGGTCGCCAGCGTGTTGTTCATCCTCAGCCTCGGTGGTCTGAGCCATCAGGAATCGGCCCGGCGCGGCAACCTTTACGGGGTTGCCGGTATCATCATTGCGCTGATCGCCACCATGGCCAGTGTCAGTGAAGGCAGCCTGATCACCATCGTGATCGCGGTGCTGCTCGGCGCCAGTGTCGGCATTGCCATTGCCAACAAAGTGGAAATGACCCAGATGCCACAACTGGTGGCGTTGCTGCACAGCTTCGTGGGTCTTGCCGCAGTGTTTGTCGGCTTCGCCGGCTATGTCGAACCGCTCAAGGTAACCGTGGGCACCGAACACACCATCAAACTGGTGGAGGTGTTCGTCGGCGTCTTCATCGGGGCGATTACCTTCACCGGCTCCCTCGTAGCCTGCGGCAAGCTGGATGGCCGCATCGACAGCAAGGCCCTGACCCTGCCCGGCCGTCACGCCATGAACCTGGTAGCGGTGATCGTCTCGGTGTTTCTCGGCGCCTGGTTCCTGGGCACCGACAGCCTGGCCCTGGGCCTGATCGCCCTGGTGCTAATGACCCTCATCGCCTCGGTGCTGGGCATTCACCTGATCATGGCCATTGGCGGCGCCGATATGCCGGTGGTGGTGTCGATGCTCAACAGCTACTCCGGCTGGGCCGCGGCCTCCATCGGCTTCATGCTCGGTAACGACCTGCTGATCGTGACCGGGGCCCTGGTCGGCAGCAGCGGTGCCATCCTGAGCTACATCATGTGCAAGGCCATGAACCGGTCGTTCATCAGCGTCATTCTCGGCGGTTTTGGCCAGACCAGCAGCAGCTCGGCCGCCGCCGATCCGGATCAGGCGGTGCATGAAACAACGATCGATGAGGTCTGTGAGGAGCTGCGCAATGCCGACTCTGTGATCATCGTGCCCGGTTATGGCATGGCGGTGGCCCAGGCCCAGAGCGGGGTCAGTGACATGACCAAACTGCTGCGCGAGCGTGGAGTGGACGTGCGGTTTGGCATTCACCCGGTGGCCGGACGCCTGCCCGGCCACATGAATGTCCTGCTGGCCGAGGCCCATGTGCCCTATGACATCGTGCTGGAGATGGACGAGATCAACGACGATTTCCCGGACACCGATGTGGTACTGGTGATCGGCGCCAACGACACAGTAAATCCGGCAGCGGCGGAAGACCCGGGTAGCCCGATTGCAGGAATGCCGGTACTGGAGGTGTGGAAAGCGCACCGGGTGGTGGTGCTGAAACGGGGCATGGCCACCGGTTACTCCGGCGTGGAAAACCCGCTATTCTTCAAGGACAACACCAATATGCTGTTTGGCGACGCCAAGGAGAGTATCGACAAGCTGGTGAGTAGCCTGCGCGGTTAGCAGGCAGGTATCCGGGTGCCTGGGCTGGCCGGGCACCCGATCACCACCGGGTTATTCGGTGGTGTTAAACACGTACGAGGACACGGTGCCATCGGCGTTGAAACGCACCACCAGATCCGTAGTTTCTGCGTCGCCAAAAGCCGACCAACGGTATTTACCGTAGGTCCAGGTGCGCTTGCCGTCCTCAACACCGGTACGCCAGGGCTCGCCAAACAATTCCTGGATGTCGGACCGGGTGGTCTCACCGACGGTGATGTCTTCAACATTGTGGGTAGCGAAGTCCCGGCCTACCGTGGCACAACCGGCCAGAGTCAGCACCGCCACCAGGGCAGTGATCTTCAATACTGCTGAACTGAACATCCTCGATTCCCCTTTTATCAATATTTACGATGAGTGATACGCTCCCATCATAGAAGATCTATCACTAAGCGCGATTACGAATCGGACAGGTTACTATCAGGCTGACACAAAAAAGCCCCGGACAACCGGGGCTTTCAGGGCCTCAACGCTTAGTAAAGCTTGGCCAGGGACTTCTTGGCGAAGGGTTCCACCTCACCAATCCGGCCTTCCCGCACTTTCACCAGCCATTCCGGATCCTGCAGCAGGGCACGGCCAACGGCGATCAGGTCGAACTCGTTGTTGTTCATGCGCTCAACCAGTTCGTCGATACCGGACTGCTCTACCGCTTCCTTCTTGCTGGCAAAGGTGCCGCTGATGAAATCTTCGGTCAGGCCAACGCTGCCCACGGACATGGTCGGCTTGCCAGTCAGCTTCTGGGTCCAACCGGCCAGGTTCAGGTCAGAACCCTCGAATTCGGGCTCCCAGAATCGGCGGGTGGAGGCGTGGAAGATATCCACACCGGCTTCAACCAGCGGCTGCAGGAAGGCATCCAGCTCTTCCGGGCTGTTCACCAGGCGCGCCTCGTAATCCTGCTGCTTCCACTGGGAGAAACGCAGCATGATCGGGTATTCAGGGCCGACCCGGTGACGCACCGCTTCAACAATCTCGACCACGAAGCGCAGCCGGTTTTCCATGCTGCCGCCGTATTCGTCGTCACGCTGATTGGTACCTTCCCACAGGAATTGGTCCAGCAGGTAACCATGGGCACCGTGGATCTCAACTCCGTCAAAACCCAGCGCCTTGGCATCCTGGGCAGCATCGGCAAAGGCGGTGATGACGTCGTCAATGTCGTCCTTGGTCATGGCCTTGCCATTGGGCTTGCCCGGGGCAAACAGACCGGACGGACTGAAACCCGGCACGGACGGAACCGGCTCGACGCCTTCCTGGCGCACGGCACCCACGTGCCAAAGTTGCGGGAAGATAGCGCCGCCAGCCTCGTGCACCGCATCAACAACATCTTTCCAGCCTGACAGGGCAGCATCGCCGTGAAAGGCCGGCACGTTCGGATAACCATTGGCTCCGGCGTGATTGACGGTAGTGCCTTCAGTGATCAGCAGACCCACGCCGTTTTCCGCACGACGACGGTAATAACTGACCACATCCTCGTTCGGGACATTGCCCGGTGAGAAATTACGGGTCATGGGCGCCATGGCCACACGGTTGCGCAGCTTCAGATTGTGAAGCTCAAACGGCTGAAACAGAGGGCCAAGATTCATGGACATCGGATAACACTCCTCGCACTGGGGCGCACGTGTTTGAAGCCGCGACGAAATCGGTCGCGACCTCATTAATTTGGTTTCGTAAAGCAACCCTATTCAATCTGGTTTTAAAATGCAACCCTATTCGGTACACTCCTGGACATGGCTAGAAAACGTTTTGATGATTCCAATTGCTCCGTCGCCCGCGCCCTCAATGAAGTGGGTGACTGGTGGTCGCTGTTAATCGTGCTGCACGCCATGTACGGCACCCGCCGCTTTGTCGATTTCCAACAAGAGCTTGGCATTGCCAAGAACATCCTCTGTGATCGCCTGGCCCGGCTGGTGGACAACCAGGTATTGAGCAAAGTCGATGTGGGTGAGCACGGGTCGCGGTTTGAGTACCGCCTGACGGAGAAGGGACGAGATCTGTTCCCGGTCGTTATTGCTCTGCGCCAGTGGGGTGACAAATGGAACCCTGCCCCCGACGAAGTTCCGCTGGATCTTCGGGATCGCGCCACCGGGCAGCCCATCCAGCCGGTGGAAGTAAAGGACGCTGACGGAAAGGGACTGACGGTTCGGGATGTGTTCGTGCCCGATGAGTCATTGCCCACCAGCAAAAAGCCGAAGCAAAAGAACTCTGCCTGACCATAAGCACAAACCTCATACCTGAGCGCTTTTTGAGTTACATCAAAGCGTTGTCTGACCAGGGCCGGCTCGCTGGTGATACTTGAGCCAAATCAATTCTCCGACTCTCTCGATCATTAACCTGAGCCCATTCTTTTCAGGTTAAGGAGATTGAGATGTACCGTCCTTTTAAGTTCTCTGTTCTGGCTGCCTCGATGCTGGCAACTGTTCCTCTCGCCAATGCGTATGAGGCCGGCGATTTCATCGGCCGTGCCGGTGCCGCAACGGTCGATCCGGATTCATCCAGCAGCAGTCTTAGAACCGGTTTGACCGGCCTTGAGGTTGTTCCTGGCGCCAGGGTCAAAGTCGAATCCGATACCCAACTGGGACTGACATTCACCTACATGGTCACCGACAACCTTGCTGTGGGCCTTCTCGGAGCGACCCCGTTCAAACATGACATCAAGGGCGACGGCATTCTCAATGGTGCCGGAAAACTTGGTGAAACCAAGCACCTGCCACCTACCCTAACCCTCCAGTATTTCCCAATGCCAAGCGGCAGCAAATTCCAGCCCTACATCGGGGCCGGAGTGAACTACACCAATTTCTTCGAGGAGAAGACCACTCAGACGCTAACGAGCACCATTGACGGCGTCGCCCAAGCCACCCTTGGAACACCCGCGGGCACCGTGGATCGTACCGACCTGACATTAGACGACAGTTTTGGCGTGGCAGCAGAAGTGGGTCTGGATTACATGTTAACGGACAATGTCGGCCTGAACGCGGCCGTGTGGTGGTTGGATATCGACACCGATGCCGACATCGGGATCTACGCTGCGGATGGCAGCAGAATTACCACCGGGAAACTTGATGTGGAAATTGACCCCTGGGTTTACATGGTAGGTGTTTCCTACCGGTTCTAACCTTCCTGCTCGTCGGCAACCTCAAGGGTCTGTCGGCTGCCGGCGACCAGAAAGCGAAGGCGGGGCCCAAGGGCCCCGCCTGTTGTCAGGCGTCCTGACGTGCTCCGCGGCTGCGCTGACCGCCACCGCCAGTCTGGCTGCGACCGCCGCTACGACCACCCGGCTTGGCGCCGAAACTGCGCGGCTTGCCGCCCGGCTTGCCATTACCGCCACCGTTGCCATTGCGGCCACGAGCCTTGCTCGGGTCGGCCTTGGCCTTCGGCTTCAGCGGCAGGTTGTTGGTCGGCTCGAAGCCATCCACCTGCTTGCGTGGTAGCTGCTTCTTGATCAGCTTCTCGATGCCCGCCAGCAACTTGCCTTCGTCGGCACTGACCAGCGACAACGCATGACCACTCTCGCCGGCACGGCCGGTCCGGCCGATCCGGTGCACGTAGTCTTCCGGCACGTTCGGCAGCTCGAAGTTCACCACCTGCGGCAACTGTTTGATGTCCAGGCCACGGGCCGCGATATCGGTGGCTACCAATACCCGGATGTCGCCCTGCTTGAACTCACTCAAGGCGCGGGTACGGGCACCCTGGGATTTGTTGCCATGGATGGCCGCAGCGGTGATGCCGTCACGCTCCAGCTTCTGGGTCAGGCGGTTGGCGCCGTGCTTGGTGCGGGTAAAGACCAACACCTGCTCCCAGCTGTTGTCCCGAACCAGCTTGCTCAGAAGCGCCGTTTTCTGGCTCTGATCAACCGGGTATACCGACTGCTTGACCTTCTCGGCGGTGGTGTTGCGAGCCGCCACTTCCACCTGTACCGGGTTGTTCAGCAGGCCCTGGGCCAGGGTGCGGATCTCGTTTGAGAAGGTCGCGGAGAACAGCAGGTTCTGACGCTTGGCTGGCAGCAGCGCCAGGATCTTTCGGATGTCGCGGATGAAGCCCATGTCGAGCATGCGGTCGGCTTCGTCCAGCACCAGGATCTCGACTTCGTCGAAACGCACAGCGTTCTGCTGGTACAGGTCCATCAGGCGACCAGGGGTGGCCACCAGAACGTCCAGACCCTTGCGCAGCTTCATCATCTGAGGATTGATTTTCACACCACCGAAGACCACGGCGGCCTTGGTCGGGATGTATTTGCTGTAGAGGTTCACGCTGTCGTGCACCTGCGCCGCCAGCTCCCGGGTCGGGGCCAGGATCAGTGCCCGCGGGCCCTTACCGGTGCGGGGCTTTTCCGCCAGCCGCTGCAGTAATGGCAGGGTAAAGCCGGCCGTTTTGCCGGTGCCGGTCTGGGCAGCAGCCATCACGTCCTTACCGGACAGTACTGCTGGAATGGCCTGGGCCTGAATAGGGGAAGGAGTATCGTAACCCTGATCGGACGTGGCACGGACCAGCTGCTCGGACAGACCGAGTGAAGAAAAACTCATATTGGATCAACTCTTGATTGTTCTGCCTCCACGAACACCGTTGTCGGCGAATGCGGGCAGATACCATGAACATGCATGGAGAAAAAGACGACTACGGTCACGCGCCGTTAACGGGGTGACGTCCTCTGACAGGTCGTATGGATGGTTCGCATGGCGGCGTTACGCCGGAAATTGCGGAATCCCTAGAGGCAGGATGCGGGCACAGTAACAGAGCCCCGGGCAATTAGCCATAAGTGTTTCCAACAGAGGCCGGCGCCAGAGCAGACGCCCGTAGCCTCTGTATTCAACGGATTTAGTAGATGCTGACAGCGCCCTCGGGGCGGGTCTTGAAGCGCTTGTGCAACCACAGGTACTGGTCTGGCTGCTCGCGAATGGTAGTTTCGATAAAGCGATTCCAGGTTTCGGCATCCTGTTGCGGATCCTCGCCAAAGCCTTGCCGGATCGGTGAAAACACCACTCGGTAACGGCCATCCGGCATCCGCAAGTGACTGACACAGATAACCGCCGCGCCAGACTCCCGGGCAATGTAGCTGGGCGAGGTGATGCAGCCGGCATTGACCCCAAAAAACGGCGCAAACAGCTCGGATTTCTTGCCAAAATCCTGATCACAGGCGAACCAGACCTGACCACCCTCTTTCAGGTACGAAAGCATCGGCCTCAGCTCACGTTTGGTGAACGGCCGGATATTGAAGTGGCGGCGGCGACCTCGTTCAATCATCCGGTCAATGACCGGGTTGTTATTGGGACGGTACATGTAGCCGGGTTGGTCCAGATGACAGGCGATCAGGGGCAAGGCGAAATCGAAAATACTGTAGTGGCCACCGATCAGTAACACACCTTGGCCGCGCGCCTTGGCTTCCTCCAGATGCTCCGTGCCGGATACCGACGCCGTCGCGCAGTAAGGTGCCATATCGCGCCACCAGGCATGGGTGCTTTCCAGAAATCCACGCGCCGACGCCACAAAGGTATCTTCCAAGAGTTCAGCGCGGGCGTCTTTGCTCAGCTCCGGCATGCAGGCTACCAGGTTGGCGTCGACCACCTTGGCCCGTGATTTCAGTTTGCCGGCCAATAACCGCCCCAGCCACCTGCCAAAGCGTTGCTTGGCGGCCATCGGCAGAAACGACAGCAACCAGAGCACGAACACCAGAGACCAGGAGCCCCACAACGACGGGTGCCAGAGGGGGCGATTTGCTTTCTTTCTGCGAAAAGCCATACAACAGTTACCGTTAACAAAACAACAGGCAGGCAGCCTGACACACCGGCTGCCCCTTTAATATGTGTTTAAGGTAACTGTTTTTGCCGCAGGAACTTGAGGCACCCGGGGGTCAGCGTGTTGCCGCCTCGGCGAAATTCGCCAGCGCCTTGTTGACCTTGGTCAGTACCTTATCGCAGCCATCCAGGCCATGACGGGCCTTCAGGTAGGCCGGATCGTTGTAGCCAAGCCAGACCTGTCCGTTTTCATCCTCCCAGATCAGCGCTTTCTGGGGCAGATCGGCCGCGACACTCTGGCCGCAGTGCATCAGCGGGGTGCCGACTTTCGGGTTGCCGAAGATCACCAGTTCGGTGGGGCGCAGCTGTTCGCCCACCGATGCAGCTCCGGCTGCATGATCGATGCGGTTAAACACCGTCATACCCTTTTCGCCCAGCACCGACTCCAGTTTATCCGCAGTTGCTGCCACGCTGTGGTTGCTCTTGACCACAATGAGTCCATCCGCAGCCTGCGCCAAGCCAGCAAGACCTAGAATCACTAGGGCCACGGCGAGCGTTCTGAAATTGTTCATAACCAGCATCCTTATCAGTCGAGTGCAGCCCCCATACTAGACCACAAGCCGGGATGACGGCGATCAGCGATCGGCTAATATCAGGATCCGAACAGGCCGGAGCGCAGTGGCCGCAGGAAGCCCCGGCCCCCTCCCGCATTGGCGCGCGTGCGGACGCCGTCGAACTCCAAATAGCCGTCCTCGATCGGGTCGAAGCGCAGGATTTTCACGTCTTCGAGGTAATTCTGGGATGCTTTCCAGGGCCCATGGGTACCCTGGCGGGGCAACCGGTCCGCTGCCCGTCTGACGTAGCCGGCATCCAGCGAACCCAGCACCGTGGTATCGCTCCGGCTATCCTCGGTATCCCGGGCCACCACCGTTTGATACCCGCGCTGGTCCATCAGATTCATGAGCCGGCACAGGTACTCCGCAGCAATATCCACTTTCAGGGTCCAGGAGCTATTGGTGTAGCCGAAAATCATACCGGCATTGGGCAGCCCCTCCACCATCACGTTCTTGTAGATAACCTTGTCCTTCAACATCACATCCTGGCCATCGACCCGGGGCCGGATGCCGCCGAGCATCTGGATGTCCAGTCCGGTCGCCGGAATGATGATATCCGCTGCCAGGGTTTTACCCGACTTCAGGCGAATACCATCAGCGGTGAAGCGCTCTATGTGATCGGTGGCCATGGACGCCCTGCCCGCTTTCAGGACGGTGAACAGATCGCCATCCTTGACCACACACAAGCGCTGATCCCAGGGGGCGTAATCCGGTGTGAAATGACGCATGTCGGCGTTGTCTCCGAGCCGGCGCCAGATGATGCGCAGAAACAGACGGCGCATCAGCTTGGGGCTCTTGCGGGAGCGCACGTAAAGGAAACGGGAAATGGCAATGTTGCGGGCACGGATCAGCTTGTAGGCCAGTTTTTCAGGTAATAATCGTTGCACGAGAAGGGCGAGTTTGTCGGTGGACGGCAGCGGCATCAGGTAGCTTGGCGAACGCTGCAGCATGGTGACGTGGGCAGCCTGTTCCGCCAGGGTCGGCACCAGGGTGATGGCAGTGGCGCCACTACCGATCACCACAATGTTCTTGCCTGCGTAGTCCAGCTCCTCGGGCCACTGTTGCGGATGCACTATCTGGCCCTGAAAGTCGCTTTCGCCCGGAAAATCCGGCTGGTACCCGTGGTCATAGTTGTAATAGCCGGTGCAGCCGACCAGAAACCCGGCGGTGTAGGTTTCAGTTTCGCCCGTCGCTTCGTTGTCTACGGTCAGGGTCCAGCACTTGTTCACGCTTGACCAGTCCGCGGTTTTTACCGCCAGGCCATAGCGAATGTGACGCTCAACATCGAACGCCTGTGCCGTCTCGCGTAGGTAGTTCTTAATGGATGCACCATCGGCCAGCACCTTACCGCCGACCCATGGCCGGAAGTTGTAGCCAAAGGTGAACATGTCGGAATCGGATCGGATACCCGGGTAACGGAACAGATCCCAGGTTCCGCCCAGCGACTGGCGCCGCTCCAGAATGGCAAAGGATTTGCCCGGGCATTGCTGGCCGAGGTGACAGGCCATGCCAATGCCGGATACCCCGGCGCCAACGATCAGAACATCAAAATGGTGTGCACTCATGACCGGTCTCTCGATTCCATCTTGTTATTGTGATGACAGGTATGGAACCAAGATACCCCACGCAATCAGCCTGGGGAATGAGCGCGACTGGTCTTACCGGGCCGTTGTGGGCACCGAACGCCGTTACTGCAGACGCGCAGTTGGATGGCTGGACAGATCCAGTATAGGCAACTCCAGGCCATTGATGGTCAGATCAAACCGGTTATTACCGTCGACTGCCCCCGGATTGCTGACCGCCGAGTATTGGACATGGCTGGAATAGACCAGCAGGCCAACCTCATCCCCGAACTGAAGCTGCTCACCAACGCCGGCCAGCAGCACGCCCTGTTCGCCGATATTGGGGTTGGACGTGTGTGTTCCTTCCAGCAGCGATGTTACCTGATCATCCACCAGAATCAGCTCACTGCCACGCTGAATCCCGATCCCAAGGTAGGCCACCGGCGTGACGGTGCCGGGCAGCGCGGTATTGGCCACCGTTACCTCATCGATTCTCGGTATGCCGGCCAGAATCTCGTTCTCACCAGTCACCGTATGCACGGACACAAAGGTGGGTGGTGAATCGGGTGCGGGTCGGCTCACTTCGCTCGTTTCAAGCCGAGCCGGAATGCCGCCGGTCGCGCCCGGCTGCGACCCTACCGGGAAATCTTGGAGCACCAGGCCGGCCGGTTCAGCGCTATCCGCGTTCTGAGTGTCGGCCACGGAAATACACACCGATGGAATGCTCTGATAGGCGCTGGACTCTTCGCCCTTGAGGTGGAAATCAAACCAGCTCAGGATCAGGTCAGTACCTATCAGGCCGCCACAGTTGGCACTGCCCTCGGTCTGGTTGGCCAGCGGGTTCATGTGTCCGCCCTCGGTGGACAGAATCGACACCGGTACACCCTCATCCGCAGCCTGCTTGAAGTAGGCCCAGTTCCAATAGGCGTCGGTCAGGTTAAACAGCACGTCCCGGTTGCCCTGCAACAACAAGGTGGGCACCGAGCGCGGCACGAAGGCGTCACCGTTGGACGAACAACCAAGTTCACCCGGCTGACACCAGGGCTGACCTTGCTCGGCCGAGCGCTGCAGGTGGCGGGTATGACGGTCAAACAGTTCGACCACCTCCGCTTCGGTGTAGCCGTCGGCTTCCATGGCGCCGATCAGATCAGCCCGGGTCCTAATCAGGTTGGCTTGAGGACTGGCCGGACCCATCAGTTCGCACATCCGAGCCACCGCCGGGGTGTTAACAGTGTTCCCGGTTTCGGCCAGCAAACAGAGCAGGCCAGTGAACGAACGTTTAACGGCATCACCCGGTAGCAAACTGTACATCAGGCTATGCCAGGTGCCGTTCGGTACGATGGTGTCGATCCGGTCATCGAGCTGCGACAAGCCAAACTGGTAACCGCCGCCGTAACTGTAGCCGATCAGCCCCGCGTTGATATCCCGTGCTACACCGCTATCCTCTTGCCGCTCGATATGCAGACTCGGAGCCTGCTCGTAGAGCCAGTCAAGCAAATAACGGGCATCCTGGGTTTCGGCCCGGGGAGCGATGATGCGGGCATAGCCGCCCCCGTTTTCAGGAATCGAATTACCGTGACCCCGCTCATCGAACGAGACCCCGACATAGCCGTGGCGTGGCAGCGTGGCGAAGAGTTCATCAATGGCCGGGAAATGGGGCGTGTCAGAAGCCACTGAGCCATCTTCGTCAATCTCGGAATCCAGATTGCCACTGTAACCGTGACTCTCGATAACAACCGGGAAGCGATCTTCGGCACACCGCTCAGGCAGCAATACCGCCACGTGGAACCGGGTAACATCGGCCTCGGTGGTATCGTCTGTGCGATCCCGATCGAAACTGTTGGGCAACGGGCTATCCAACGTGTACTGACGCACCTCCGGCGGCAACGGGATCTCACAATCCCCCAGGATGCGATCGGAATCGTCGTTCTGATCATCCTGCTCAGCCGCGGCGTCATCGTCCGAGCCGCCGGAACCACCACCTATGCAGCCGCTCAATGTAAACAGCAACAGCAATGACAACAGAAAGGGGTAACCACGCATTATTATTCTCCTGGGCGCCGTTATGAACGAGATTTCTCCGGGTAACGACGGTTGTTGTTGTTATCGTTCCACGGGAAACCCACGGCGTCAGTTCCCTGAGGCAGCCAGCGTGGCCCGAAAAGCCAAGCTGATGTTTGGTGAAAACCAGCACTTAATTCATCCTGAAAAGCAGCCGGAGGGCGTAGTTGCAGGGAGGAGCCGCCCTGGCATCGGGAACGTTAGACTTTGTGAATCGCCCCGGTCAGGAGAACCGACATGTCCAAACCCATTATTGTCATCGGCGGCGCGTCGTGGGACACCATCATCCACTTGCCGACGCTGCCCGCCCCGGAACCTCAAACCATCTGGCCAGACGCCAGCTACCGAACCCTGGGTAGCACCGGGGCCGGCAAGAGTCTGAACCTGGCGGCACTGGGCCATCAGGTCATTTTCCACACCTTGCTCGGCCAGGATGCCGAAGGCCGGCAGGTGCGGGACGCTCTGGCCCATCCCGAACTGCAACTGCTGGTCACCGAGACCACTACGCCGACCGAGCAGCACGTTAACCTGATGTCAGCCGATGGCAAGCGCATCTCCCTGTTCGTGCAGCCCCCGGCTGAGCCCAGCGGCCTCGACTGGGCGCCGTTGCAACAACTCGCGGAAGGCTGTCAGTTGGCCGTGGTGAACATCCTCAGTTACACCCGCTCGGCCCTTCCCTGGCTGCAGACAATCAACCTGCCCATCTGGACCGATCTACACGATTACGACGGCACCAACCCCTATCACCAACCATTCATAGATGCCGCCAGTATTATTTTCCTGTCCAGCGACAACCTGCCGGACTACCGCCAGACCATGGCGCAGCTGGTTAACCAGGGCAAAGAGTTAGTGGTCTGTACCCACGGTGCCGAAGGCGCCACCCTGCTAACAGCGGCCGGTGAGTGGCTGGAGCAAGTGGCGGTTCCCGCCAGCCAAGTGCTCGACACCAACGGCGCCGGCGATGCCTTCTTCAGTGGTTTCCTATACCGCTATATAGAGGGCGCAGCGCTGCAGGACTGCCTACAGGCGGCTGCCGTCTGTGGTGCCCTGTGCGTTGCCAGCCAGTCCCTGGTCAGCAGTGACCTGCAGCCGGAGCAGCTGGTCTAGCGGCGCCGGATTTGAGCGTGATCCGACCCTGTGCCAAAGTCTCGGGGGTCATTCACCGTGGAATCCGAGGCCCATGAAAACCGTTTTCTCCCCCCTCCATAGCCGCCGCTCGGTCAAAACCGAGCTGGACGGTGGCCTGCTCATCGAGCCCCATGAAAAGCCATCCCGCGCCAACACCATCCTGGCAAGGGTGCAGGATCAGGGGCTCGGCGACGTTCTGGAACCGGACGAGTTTGGCCTCGAGCCCGTGAAACGGGTGCACAGCGCCGATTACGTCGAGTTCCTGGCACGCTGCTGGCAAGACTGGCTGGCCGCCGGCAAGCCAGGCGAGGCTATCCCGGCGGTCTGGTGCGGACGCGGAATGCGGGCCCGAGTACCAAAAGACATCGACGGTCGACTCGGGTACTACAGTTTTGCTGCCGAAACCTCGATCTCCGATGGCACCTGGGAGGCCGCCTGCACCTCGGCCAACGTCGCGCTGACCGCACAGAAGCTGGTCGCCGGTGGCGAGCGGGCCGCATTTGCCCTGTGCCGGCCACCCGGACATCATGCCCACGCCGATCTGTTTGGCGGTTACTGCTTCTTCAACAACGCCGCTATCGTGGCGCAGGCATTCCGGGATCAGGGCGCCGAGCGAGTGGCCATTCTCGATGTCGATTTTCATCACGGCAATGGCACCCAGGCCATCTTCTACCAACGCCGGGACGTGCTGACCCTGAGCCTGCATGGCGATCCGGATTTGGTCTTCCCGCACTTTCTCGGCTTTGAGGATGAAACCGGGGAAGGTGAAGGTGAGGATCACAACCTCAATATCGTCTACCCACCGGGCACTCCCTACAGCGTCTGGAGTCAGGGCCTGGAAACCGCATGCCGGCGGATAACCGAGTACCAACCGGACGCGCTGGTGGTCGCCCTGGGTGTGGATACCTTTGAGGACGATCCTATCTCCTTCTTCAAGCTGAAATCCTCCGATTACCTCACCCTCGGTCAGCGCATCGCCCAACTGGGCCTGCCCACGGTGTTTACCATGGAGGGCGGTTACGATGTCGAAGCCATTGGCGTCAACGCGGTCAATGTCTTGCAAGGCTTTGAGCATAAGCAGGAATGACTACTAGACGACCGGTCTAATTGTAATTAGGATGCTGTCCACTTTGTAACAACACAGGGGCAGCAAGCCGATGAACAGTTTCGATTTCTACAACCCGACGCACATCGCTTTCGGTGAAGGCAAGATCGCCGATCTGGACAAACTGGTACCGGCGGAAGCGCGGGTACTGGTGTTGTTTGGCGGTGAAAGCGCGCGTCGGACCGGCACCCTGGATGAAGTAACGACAGCCCTGGGCGAGCGACAGGTCACGCTGTTTGGCGGCATCGAGCCAAACCCGAGTTTCGAGACCCTGATGGAAGCCGTGACGCAGGTGCGTGAACAGCGCGTGGATTACCTGCTGGCCGTTGGCGGTGGCTCCGTCATCGACGGCACCAAGTTTGTCGCCGCCGCCTCTGTGCTCGAAGGCGATGAATGGGAGATTCTGACCCAGGGTGGCCGCAACATTGAACGGGCGCTGCCGTTCGGCTCTGTGCTGACCCTGCCGGCAACCGGCTCGGAAATGAACAAGGGTGCCGTGGTTACCCGCAAATCCCTGAAAGCCAAGCTGCCGTTCCACAGCAATCACGTGTTCCCGGCCTTCTCGATACTGGACCCGACCAAGACCTACACCCTGCCCCTGCGCCAGGTTGGCAACGGCGTGGTCGACGCGTTCGTGCACGTGGTTGAGCAGTACCTGACCTACCCGGCCCAAGCCCCGGTACAGGACCGCTTTGCCGAAGGCCTGTTGCAGACCCTGGTCGAAATTGGTCCCCAGACTCTGGCCGAGCCGGAAAACTATCAGGTTCGAGCAAGCATGATGTGGACCGCTACCCTGGCCCTGAACGGCCTGATTGGCAGCGGTGTACCCCAGGATTGGGCCACCCACATGCTCGGCCACGAGCTGACTGCCCTGCATAACCTGGATCACGCCCAGACCCTGGCTATCGTGCTGCCGGCCATGCTGCGCGAGCGCAAGGCCGCCAAGCTCGACAAGTTGGTTCAGTACGGTGAGCGGGTGTGGAACATTCGCGACGGCAGTGCCGAGGACAAAGCCGAGGCTGCCATCGCCAAGACCGAGGCCTTCTTCGAATCACTGGGGGTGAAAACCCGCCTGAGCGACTACGACCTTGGCGAGCAGCACATTGAACCGCTGATCGCGAGTCTGGAAAGCCACGGCATGGTGAAACTGGGTGAGCACGGCGATGTCACGCCTGAGGTGTGCCGCCGCGTCCTACAGGCCAGCCTGTAACCGCTTCGGATTAGCAGATACTTCGGCGGCGGATGAGTGTTCCTCCACCCGCCCGCATCCGCCCGCCAGCACGAGCGACACGTGCAACGTCTTCCTTTTTGGGGCTCTGGTTTTCAGGTGCCCTTTTTTTGCGCCTGTTTTATGCCTGTTTTTCGGTCAGGCCCGGCTTAGCCCTTGAAGCCCTTGCCCAGGATATAGACCTCACGGGAGCGGGCCCGGGATGAATCCGGCTTGCGTACCACCACCTTATCGAACACCGCCCGCACCGATTTCAGGTAGTCGTCATAGCCTTCGCCCTGGAACACCTTGGCCAGAAAGTTGCCTTTCGGCTTGAGCACCTGGCAGGCCATATCAAGCGCCAGCTCCACCAGATACATGGAGGACGCCTGGTCGGCCACAGTCACCCCACTGATGTTCGGGGCCATGTCAGAAATCACCACATCCACCGGGGCATCGCCCAGGGTGGTCATGATGGCATCGAACACATCGTTCTCGGTGAAATCCCCCTGGATGAACTCGACCCCGGCAATGGCGTCCATCTCCAGGATATCCGAGGCAATGACCCGGCCCTTGTGGCCCACGAGGTTGGCCGCCACCTGCGACCAGCCACCCGGTGCCGAACCCAGGTCCATGACCACCATGTTGGGGTGGATCAAACGGTCCTTCTTGTTGATCTCCAGGAGCTTGTAGCTGGCCCGGGAGCGGTAGCCGTCCACCTGCGCCTGTTTCACGAAGGGGTCGTTTACATGCTCTTCAAGCCAGCGGTTACTGCTTTTGGATCGGGCCATAGGACTCATCAATAGCGGGGGAAACGGTCTGTTATTGTACGTGCCGGGCGCCATCCCGGCAAAATCCTGACATCCGCTGCCGGCGCACGTACAATCGGCTCATTCCAGCTCCCACCTCGACCGCCTGCGCGGCTCGGGCGCAGCCACGGGCAACCATCGTGAAACTGAACGACATTCGAAAACTGCACCAGAAAAAGTACCGCCAGGAAATCAGGCATTACCTGGTCGAGGGCGAACACCTGGTGCTGGAACTGCAGAAAGCCGTCGCCCAGCAGCCGGCGCTGGTGAGCGCGGAGCTGTACGTCACCGCGGCGTACGAACACTGGCAGAGCCCGTTTACCACGCACCTGGTCAGTGACCGCCAGATGGCGCAACTGGCCGACACCCGCACGCCCCAGGGCATCCTTGCAGTGGTGGCCATGCCAGAAGCAAACCAGGGCGCTGCGGTACCCTCTAATGCCGGCGAGCGGGCGGTGTACCTGCACGAGGTTCAGGATCCTGGCAATCTCGGAACTATTTTGCGCACCCTGGCCTGGTTCGGCGGCTTTCGCTGCCTGCTCAGCCCCGGCAGTGTCGACCCTTACAATCCCAAGGTAGTACGGGCCAGCATGGGCGCACTGTTTCACCTTCCACTGGAAACCGACGTAAGCCTGGAGCAGCTCGCCGACCGCTACCAGCGCATTGCCTGCCTCGACCTGAATGGCGCCGCGCTGACTTCAGCCGAGTTCCCCAAACACGACTGTTACCTGTTCGGCAACGAAGCCCGGGGTGTACCCCGGGACGCACTGGAAAAGCTTGGCGCCGCGCCTTACACCATCGCCGGGCAGGGCGCGATTGAATCGCTGAATCTGGCCACCTCGGTGAACATCTGCGCCTACGAGCTGAACCGGCGAGCCTCCTGAAACCCACCCGCGAACTGAGCTAATCTGGCAACCATTGTGGTGGATTTCGTCATTGCCTGTAGCAAGCTAATTGGCGAAGATGATGGCCTGATGCCCTAACCCCGGATGCCCGCCCATGGACCAGTATCTAAAGCCCACCGCGTTCTTTGATTACGAAAATTCGGAGCTCAAGACCTGGATCGCCGAACAGTTACAAGGCGTGTCCAATGATCCGGTGGAACAGGTCAAGGCGCTCTACTTAGCGGTTCGGGACCACATCAGCTACAACCCCTATGTATTCCGGACTGATCCGAACACCTTCAGTGCCAGCCATGCCCTGAGCAGCGGCGAATCCTACTGCATTCCCAAGGCGGTCTTGCTGGGCGCGGCGGCCCGCTCCCTGGGCATTCCGAGCCGACTGGGACTGGCCGATGTCCGTAATCACCTGTCCAGCCCGAAGCTGATCGAGTGGCTGCAGTCGGATATCTTCCGCATGCACGGCTTTATCGAGCTGTACCTGAACGGTCGCTGGGTGAAAGCGACGCCGGCATTTAACCGGCAGCTGTGCGAGTTGATGAAGGTGGCGCCGCTGGAGTTCGATGGCATCAACGATTCGGTTTTCCAGGAGTACACCGACGCCGGTCAGGCCCACATGGAATACGTCAATGACCACGGTGTGTTCGACGACGTGCCACACGGCTTTATCGTGACCGGAATCGAGAACGCCTATCCGCACCTGTTCGGCCAAGAGGGTGCGGCAAATATCAGCCAGGGCAGCCTGCAAGCCGATATCGAGCAATAATCGGCTACTGGGTCGGAGCCACTAAAAAAGGCACCGGATCGCTCCGGTGCCTTCTACTCTCTCATCAGATGGTTTCTACTTCGTTCAGGCCGCCTTTTCCTCGTCGTCTTCCACCGAATTGCGGATCAGGAAGTCGAAAGCACTGAGCGCTGCTTTCGAGCCTTCGCCCATGGAGATAACGATCTGCTTGAAGGGCACGGTGGTGGCGTCGCCAGCCGCGAAGACACCCGGAATGGACGTCTCGTTGCGGTCGTTGACCACGATTTCGCCGTGTTGGCTAAGCTCGATATCGCCCTTTAGCCACTCTGTGTTCGGTACCAGACCGATCTGGACAAACACGCCTTCCAAAGCGACATGGTGCTCTTCACCGCTGGTCCGGTCCTTGTAGTTCAAACCGCTAACCTTGCCATTCTCACCGGTGATTTCGGTGGTCTGGCCCGAAGTGATGATTTCCACGTTCTTGAGACTGCGCAACTTCTTCTGCAGCACGTCATCGGCGCGCATCTCGGCGCCAAACTCGATCAGGGTGACATGCCCGACGATGCCAGCCAGATCGATGGCCGCCTCGACACCAGAGTTACCGCCACCGATCACGGCCACGCGCTTGCCCTTGAACAGCGGGCCGTCGCAGTGCGGGCAGTAGGCCACGCCCTTGTTCCGGTACTCTTCTTCGCCCGGAACGCCAATCTGGCGCCAGCGCGCACCGGTGGACAACACCAGCGTGCGGGCCTTCAGAGAACCGCCGTTGGCCAGACGGATTTCGTGGGGCATACCCGGTTTGGCGGCCGGAATCAGCTTCTCGGCGCACTGCATGTTCATGATGTCGACGTCGTATTCCTTGACGTGCTGTTCCATGGCGCCAACCAGCTTGGGGCCTTCGGTGTAGGGCACCGAGATCAGGTTTTCGATACCCATGGTATCCGCCACCTGGCCGCCAAAGCGCTCCGCTGCGATACCGGTGGCGATACCCTTCCGGGATGCGTAGATCGCCGCCGAGGCGCCAGCGGGGCCGCCACCAACCACCAGCACTTCAAAGGTGTCTTTCTGGTTGATCTTCTCGGCCTCTTTCTCGTCGGACTTGGTGTCCAGACGGGCCACAATCTCTTCCATGGTCATCCGGCCCTGGCCCCAGGATTCGCCATTCAGGTAGACACTGGGCACCGCCATGACTTCCCGCTGCTCCACTTCGTCCTGAAACAGCGCGCCGTCGATGGCGGTGTGCTTGATGTTCGGGTTCAGCACACTCATCAGGTTCAGGGCCTGCACCACGTCCGGGCAGTTCTGGCACGACAGCGAGAAGTAGGTTTCGAACTCGAATGAACCGTCCAGTTCCTGCACCTGCTCAATCACTTCCTGAGCGGCTTTGGAGGGATGGCCGCCTATCTGCAGCAGCGCCAGTACCAGCGAGGTGAACTCGTGGCCCATGGGAATACCGGCAAAGCGGACACCGATGTCGGTGCCGATGCGGTTGATGGCAAACGACGGCCGACGCACGTCAGTGGCTTCCTCAGTCCGCAGACTGATTTTGTCCGACATGGGCTCAAGCTCTTCCAGCAACTGCTTCAGTTCCTGGGACTTGTCGCCGTCGTCATAGGCCGCAACCAGCTCGATCGGCTGCTGCAGCTTGTCCATGTAGGCTTTCAGTTGCTCCTTGATACCGGCATCCAACATGTAGTCTTTCCTCTCTTAAGTCAGCGTGACACCAAGTCACTGAATTCAATACAGGTTAAAATCAACGTGGGGCAACAATAAGGCTTGCCCGGCGCACGCTCAAATTGATTGGCCCAAACTGTTTGATAGGGCCATACTATGTGAAGCCAAAGCATCATTAAGATTATCCCCGCCAGAAATCACTCACGCCCCTTGGCCAGCCGCAAACGGAGCTGCTTTTCCAGCTCGATCACGAGGAACAACGCTGCGCCTATTAACAGACTGAACAGCATCTCCGGGCCCGGCACCGGGGCGGTGGAGAAGACTCGCTGAAGCAGTGGCAGATAGGTGAGGCCAAGCTGGCCGACCAGCACCGCGACAATGGCCAGCCACACCAGGCGAGTCGCCCGCAACTTTTCCCAGGTGAGCGTGACGGTGTCCTTGTTACGAATGAACAGCAGATAAAAAGCCTGCATTGCCACCAGCGTGTTCATCGCCATGGTCTGAGCTATCTCAACCGAGTGTCCCTGGGCAATGGCGAAACGGAAGATGCCAAAAACACCCAACAGAATCAGGACGGCCACCAGGACAATGTGCCAAACCAGGCTTCGAGTCAGTAATGGCTCAGAGCGCTCGCGCGGCGGTCGCTGCATGGTATCGGCTTCACTGGCCTCAAACGCCAGGGCAACACCCAGGGTCACTGCCGTGACCATGTTTACCCAGAGGATCTGGATGGGGGTGACGGGCAGCGTCAGACCCGCCAGCAAGGCCCAAATAATCACTGAGGCCTCACCAGCGTTCGTCGGCAGAGTCCAGCTGATGACCTTGCGAATATTGTCGTGGATGGTGCGCCCTTCCCGCACGGCCGCCGCTATAGAGGCGAAGTTGTCGTCTGCCAGCACCAGCTCGGAGGCCTCCTTGGCCGCCTCACTGCCCTTGAGTCCCATGGCCACCCCAATGTCTGCCCGCTTCAGGGCGGGTGCATCGTTCACGCCATCACCGGTCATCGCCACGGTCTGTTGCTGGGCCTGCAACGCGATCACCAGGCGTAGCTTGTGCTCCGGGCTGGTACGGGCAAAGACATCGGTATCGGTTGCCGCCGTGGCCAGCTGCTGGTCCGTGAGCTGGTCCAGATCAGCCCCAGTCAGCACCCGCTCCGGGTTTTCCAGCCCAACCTCACGGGCAATGGCCCGGGCGGTGTCGGCATGGTCTCCGGTAATCATCTTGACCCGGATACCGGCACTCTGACACTGAGCCACCGCCTCAATAGCCTCGCTCCGTGGTGGGTCAATGAGCCCGACCAGCCCAAGGAAAACCAGCCCCTCAGTCAGGTCATCCCGCTCCAGCACCACCTGACTGGCCGCCACCGGACGCGCGGCAAACGCCAGTACCCGCTGCCCGGAGGCGGCAATCGCGGCAACCTGTTCCTGCCACCAGGGCTGATTCAATGGCGCCTGGTTATGGGCTTCAGAGCGCTGAACTGCACACAGCTCCAGAACTACCTCAGGCGCGCCCTTCACAAAGATGAACGCCCTGCTCTGGTGATCGTGGTGTAGCGTTGCCATGTGGCGATAACTGGTATCAAACGGAATGGCATCCGTTCTCGGCCAATTCTCCTGCAAGTTGCCTGTGTCTAGCCCAGCGCGGGCCGAAAACGACAACAGCGCACCCTCCATGGGGTCCCCTTCCACCCGCCAGCGGCCATCTTCGCGCTTGAGTTCCGCGTCGTTGCATAGACCTGCAACCTGCGCCATTTCGGTCAGGACCTCACAAGTGCCAGACTCGACGACCTGATCCCCGTCCAACACCGCACCATCCGGGCCATAGCCATCGCCGTCGATGGTGAACGACCTTTCCGCGGTAATTACCGTTACGACACTCATTTCATTGCGGGTCAGAGTACCGGTCTTATCGGAACAGATCACCGAGACGGCACCGAGGGTTTCGATCGCCGGCAGGCGGCGGACAATGGCATTGCGGCTGGCCATAGCCTGCACACCGACCGCCAGGGTGATGGTCAGCACGGCCGGCAGTCCCTCGGGAATAGCTGCCACCGACAGACCAACCACCGCCATCAGCAGGGCGCCGAAATCATAGGCCAGGCGCCAATGGCCATAGGCCAACAGGGCCGCCGCCATTACCAGGATGAACAGGGTCAGCCAGCGGGCGAACTGGCGCATTTGCGCCACCAGCGGCGTCGTCAGCTGCTCAACATCCGCCAGCAAGCCCTGGATCCGGCCAAGTTCTGTGTGCAACCCGGTAGCCACCACCAGACCCGAGGCCTGGCCCGCGGTAACGGCGGTGCCACTGAACGCCATACAGCTGCGATCACCCAGGGCCTGGCCGGCCGGGACCGGTTTGGTCTGCTTCTCTACAGGCATCGATTCGCCGGTGAGCAGCGCTTCCTGGACGAACAGATTGTGGGCTTTCAACAACCGCAGATCGGCCGGGACTTTATCGCCCGCCTCCAGCAGTACAATGTCCCCGGGCACCAAGCAATCGCCAGCAATGGTTTGGCGATGACCATCGCGAACCACAGTGGCGCGCAGGGCCAGCATACTTCGGATCGCCTGGATGGCCTTCTCCGCCTTCCCCTCCTGAAGCTCACCGATTAATGCATTAGCCAGTACCACAGCGAGAATGACACCGGTATCCAGCAGGTGTCCGAGGGTGGTGGTAATCACCGCGGCACCCAGCAGCACATAGATCAGCACATTATTGAATTGACGCAGAAACCGGGCGATCCGACCGGGTCGGTGCGGTTCCGGCAGGCTGTTCACCCCATAACGCTGTAGGCGCCGGTCGGCCTCGGCGGCGGTCAAACCTGCCTGGCTGGTATCGAACTCGGCCAGGGCCTGTTGCTGTGGTAATTCGTGCCACGGACCGGAAGGACACACTCCCACCTCCTTGCTTATGCTTACTGCCCAGCCTTCACTTTAGGACGAATAGCGCATATTGGTATTGATGGGACTCAACTATCATTACAGGTAGACAGCGGGCACCATGGGCCTACAGCGGGCTCCTTTGACACACCCCACTCCGCGAACAGAATAGGCAGCACATGTTTCTAGACCGTTTTCATTCGATACAGCAAGGACGTATCCACATCACCGCGCTCCAGGCCAGCCGTTTTGCCAAAGAAATTGCCGGTGATTTCAATCCGATTCATGATCCCGACGCCCGCCGGTTCTGCGTGCCCGGTGACCTGCTGTTTGCGGTGGTGGTTTCGCATTTCGGTCTCTCTGCCAACATGACCTTCCAATTCAAAAGCCTGCTAGGTGACGGCGTGCCCTTGGAATTCCGTGAACCGGAGGAAGGTCGCATTGAGCTGTGCGACGCCAATGGCAAGGTCTATCTGGAGGTCACTCACAGCGGCCCGAGCACCCGCGATGAAACCATCATCGAGAACTTTACCCGCCGCTACGTCGCGGCCTCTGGCAAGAATTTCCCGCACACGCTGCAACCACTGATGGAATCGAACGGGGTCATGTTCAATCCCGACCGCCCCATGGTGATGTACGAAAGCATGAGCCTGGCGCTGGATCGCCTGGATGCCACCGACCCGGAACTGGAATTGCACGACGCCCAACTTGCCGCCAATGGCAAGCGTGGCAATGTCACCCTGGAGTACCGGCTGCTTTCCGAGCAGAACCCGGTCGGCCAGGTCGCCAAACGTCTGGTTCTGGGAGGCCTGCGCCCGTACTGCCCGGACGCCATGGCCGGCGTACTGGAGGAGTTTTACCGGCTCAAGGCCCGGGGTGTGGACTACGGCAGCAACCTCTAATCCGGACCAGCGAACCATTTAATAACACCCTCAACGGAGCAGACACATGGCGATTCAGGTAGGCGAGCGGTTACCCAACATTGAACTGCAGGTGATGGGCAGCAACGGTCCGGAGAAAGTACAGACCGGCGACCTGTTTGCCGGCAAGAAAGTGGTACTGTTTGCGGTGCCCGGAGCCTTTACCCCGACCTGCTCCGCCGCGCACCTGCCCGGCTTTGTGGTCGATGCCGACAACCTGAAAGCCAAGGGCGTCGACAGCATCGTCTGCACCTCGGTCAACGACACCTTTGTGATGGATGCCTGGGGCAAGGCCCATAACGCCGAGCAAATCGTCATGCTCGCCGATGGCCTGGGCGAGTTCGCCGGTGCGCTCGGGCTGACCCAGGATCGGACTGCCAGCCAGATGGGCATTCGCAGCCAGCGCTACGCCATGATCGTGAACGATGGCGTGGTCGAAATGCTGAACATCGATGAAAAGGGCCTGGAGACCACCAGCTCGGAAGCCATTCTGGCCGCGCTGTAACCGCCCCTCCGGCTTTTTCCTCCGTTTCTACTCCCACCCAGACGCAAAAAACCCCGGACAAACCGGGGTTTTTTAATCTCGGGCCTGCAACGCAGGCCCTGATCTATGGTTTCACCTGAGTCGGGAAACTTAGATCTTGCCGACCAGGTCCAGTGACGGTGTCAGGGTCTCTTCGCCTTCTTTCCACTTCGCAGGGCAAACTTCACCCGGGTGGTTGCGCACGTACTGGGCGGCCTTCACTTTACGCATCAGGTCGTCAGCGTCACGGCCAATACCTTCTGCAGTGATTTCCATCGCCTGGATAACGCCATCCGGATCGATCAGGAAAGTGGCACGGTCGGCCAGGCCCTGACCTTCACGCATTACGCCGAAGTTGTTGGTGATGGAACCGTTCTGGTCGCCAACCATGAAGTAGTTGATCTTGCCGATGGTGTCGGAGCTGCTGTGCCACGCTTTGTGGGTGAAGTGGGTGTCGGTGGACACGGAGAACACTTCAACGCCCAGCTTCTGCAGTTCTTCGTACTTGTCGGCAACGTCGCCCAGCTCGGTCGGGCAAACGAAGGTGAAGTCGGCCGGGTAGAAGAAGAAGATCGCCCACTTGCCTTTCACGTCGGCTTCGCTGATGTCGACGAACTCGCCCTGTTTAAAGGCGGTTGCGTTAAACGGCTTAATTTCGCTGTTGATAATGCCCATTAAAGAACACTCCTCATTAGTGGATTCAAGGATCGATTGGATAACGGCGCCCAGACTACGAAACCCGGGCACCCGGATAAAATTGATAATTCCCAACCCAAAGATAGGCATAGCCTATTTTCAGCGGAGGAACCGCAGAGCCTCCAGACAACTGGCGGCCAAACCGGGAGTTCGGGAAACTGCCACCCTGTTTATGGAGACGGAAATGTTAACTTCAACATGTGACGGAATAACGATAAGCCACACTGCAGTCAAAAAAAACAGGCTGGTCCCAAGGGCCAGCCTGTCCTAAGAACCTCACCTCTACGGATCAGTTGGCGAGTTCAACCTTCCGGTAATCCAGAATATTCTCTTCCGGCGAGCTCCTGATGGCCGCCACTTCGCTGCGTTTTTTCACCACAATGTAAGCGAAACAGCCGAAGTACAGGGCGATCACCAGTGCGCCAACCCACTGAATCCGCAGGAAGTCGAGCTGGAACAGCATGGTCAGGCCAATCATCGCCACCAGATTGAACAGCACGTAGTTGAACCGACCCAGGCGCTCGGCCGTCAAATTCAGGTTGTCGGTGTAAAGCCGAATCAGCGAATCCAGCGAGTTCACCACCATCAGCACACCCACGGTGATCATAGCGAGATTGGTAATCGCCGCCACCTGCAGACCTTCGTCGTGATAATGGAACAGCACTGAAAACCACACCCCGATGGCGATGGACGGCACTACCAGCATGGCAATCAGCAGCTGCCAGGTTTTGATACCACTGACAAAGCGCGCGGTGAACTGACCAATCATGATGCTCCAGGCGAACCACCAGAACAGGTAGAACTCGTGGTAATCGTTAATCGGCAGCACGAACTGGTGAATGTTGGTGAAATATTCACCCAACAGGCCAACGGTGCCCAGGAAATCCCCCGGTGACCCTTCGTCCAGGGCAAAGGCCCGTACCCACATGCCGGCGATCAGGGCAATAAACAGCACGCTGGAGCTCAGACTCAGAATGCGCACGTACTTGATCTTCGAGCTGGAATAGACCGCCAGCCCGATGGAGGCGAAGACAATGGCGTAGAAGGTGGGCACCACAGATTTACCATCGCCGATCTGCGGCAGGTACCAGGGCAGGTTCACCAGCAGCAGGTAGGCGGTGAAGGCACAGGTGCCGATGATCACCACGTTATTGACCACTTTCACCAGCGGAATCTCGAAGAACTTAACCCGCGGCTCAATGATCGCGAAATAGAAGCAGGTCAGGAAATAGAAGCCCCAAATCAGGAAGGCCCAGAAGCCAAACTCTATAGCCAGCGGATTGGCAAAACCGTATTCCGGACTCTCAGAAAGATCGCCATAGCCGCCGAATTCGGTCAGCGGAAACATGATCAGGCCCACGTCCAGACCGGAGGTGAACAGGATCGCAATGAAGGTGAGCGTGCGAACCGGCGTCACGCCGATGCACTGCATGTCCCACCATTTGTACAGAATCAGCGCGATAGCCGCGAAGGTGAAAATTAGACCTGATGATAACCAGAGTGTCATAACGGCCTCCGGTTTCGGTTGTTGTTAATTGTGAACAGCATGGGTGTTCCTCCTCTACTTTGAAGCTGTTGCTCATTCGAATCGGACACAAACCCCCGCGTTACTTTATAACGGGCCAGGACTTGCCTATCTGGCGCCCAGAAAACGACTGGCACAGTCGTCGCGCTGATAGGGAAATCCTGATGGCTTGCAAAACCCCGGAGGCGTTGCACCTCCGGGTGGGAGCGCGCGGGCCGCGCTAGCTTGAAGCCCGCTTTGCGGCTCCCGGGCGCTGGCGGCCCTGCCACTGGTCATCCATAACGACAGGCGCGTCAGACGGTTGCAGGGGCTCCCTGCCCCGAATCAGATCGGCTGCCCGCTCGGCCACCATGATGGTGGGTCCGTTCAGGTTGCCGTTGGGTATGGTTGGGAAGATGGACGAATCCACCACCCGCAGGTTCTTGATGCCGCGCACACGGGTGTCCGGATCGACCACTGCACGCTCGTCCGTGCCCATCTTGCAGGTGCAAGAGGGGTGATAGGCGCTTTCCACCGCCTGACGGACAAAGGCATCGATCTCTTCGTCGCTCTGTACTTCCGCTCCGGGCTGAATCTCCGGGCCGCGGTATTCGTCCATGGCCGGCTGGTTGATAATCTCACGGGTCAGGCGCACGCAATCCCGGAAGCCTTCCCGATCGGCCTCGTGTTCCAAGTAATTGAACCGGATTCGCGGGGCCTGCTTCGGATCCGACGACTGCACGTGCACAAAGCCACGGCTCTTCGGCTTGTTGTGGCCGATGTGGAGCTGGAAGCCATCCCCGGAAAACGCTTCCTTACCGTCGTAGCGCATGGCTGCTGGCAGGAAGTGGTACTGCAGGTCCGGCCATTCCACGCCGGCCTTGGAGCGAATAAAGCCGCAGGACTCGAAGTGGTTGGTGGCGCCCAGGCCGTCTTTCTTCAGGATCCAGCGCAAACCGATTTTCAGTTTGTTCCACCAGTCCAGCTTGCCATTGAGCGACACCGGCTTGTTGCAGCGGAACTGGAAATAGAACTCCAGATGGTCCTGCAGGTTCTCGCCCACGCCCGGCAGCTCGTGCTTGACCTCAATACCGGCCGATTCCAGCACCTCGCGCTGGCCGATACCGGACAGCTGCAGCAGGTGAGGTGAGCCGATAGAGCCGGCAGACAGAATCACTTCCTCCACTGCTTTCGCCTCATGCACCTTGCCGCCTTGCTCGTAGCGCACGCCGGTGGCGGTTTTGCCATCGAGCAGCACCCGGTGCACCAGGGCGTGGGTGACCACAGTCAGGTTCGGGCGGTCCATGGCCGGACGCAGATAGGCGTTGGCGGTGGACCAGCGACGGCCGTTTTTCACGGTCATGTGCATGGCCCCGAAACCTTCCTGCTGGGCGCCGTTGTAATCCTTGGTCGGAAAATAACCGGCGTCGACACCGGCATCCACGAACGCCTGGTACAGCGGGTTCTGCATGTTGTTGCCGTTGTTGACCCCGAGCGGACCCGTGCCGCCGCGGTAGTCATCGGCACCAAAGGCCCAGGTTTCGGCTTTCTTGAAATAGGGCAGCACCTGCCGGTAGTTCCAGCCCTCGGCGCCTTCAGACTCCCACTCGTCGAAGTCGCGGGCATGGCCGCGGACATAGACCATGCCATTGATCGAGGACGAGCCACCCAGCACCTTGCCCCGGGGGCAGTGCATGCGGCGGTTATCCAGAAACGGCTCCGGCTCGGTCTCGAACTGCCAGGCGAACTTCTTGGTGTTCATCGGAATCGACAACGCGGTCGGCATCTGGATAAAGATGCTCTTGTCGCTGCCGCCGGTTTCCAGCAGCAGCACCTTGTGTCGGGCGTCCTCGGTGAGTCGGTTCGCCAGTACGCAACCAGCCGATCCGGCCCCCACAATGATGTAGTCGTATCGGTTTTCTGTCATGCAATTACTCCCGGTTGAGTCACTGGCTTAAAACGGCGCGTCCAGGTCCTTCATGCCCACGTACACCGACTTGATCTGGGTGTAGTGATCGAGGGTGACCTTGCCGTTTTCGCGGCCAATACCGGACAGTTTGTAGCCGCCCACAGGCATTTCCGCCGGGGACTCACCGTAGCTGTTGATCCAGCAGATACCGGCCTGGATCTGGTGAATCACCCGGTGAGCACGGCGGATATCGTTGGTGAACACGCCAGCAGCCAGACCGGTGTCGGTGCCATTGGCGCGAGCAATCACCTCGTCCTCGTCGGAGAAGGTCAGCACCGACATCACCGGCCCGAAGATTTCCTCCCGCACGATGGTCATGTCATCGGTGCAGTCGGTGAAGATGGTCGGCTCAACAAAGTAGCCACCCTTGGAATCCTCCGGTGAAAAGGCCCGGCCGCCGTGGGTCAGGGTTGCACCCTCAGACAGGCCCTTGGCGATGTAGTCCAGCACCAGGTCGCGGTGCTTCTCGGAGATCAGGGCGCCAAAGTTGGTGTCCGGATTCATCGGGTCGCCCGGTTTGATGTTCTTGCGGGTGCGCTCCAGCAGACGGTCCATGAACCGCTCATAGATGTTCTCATGGACAAACACCCGGGTGCCGTTGGTGCAGATCTCGCCCTGGGTGTAGAAGTTTCCCACCATGGCTGCAGAGATGGCATTCTCCAGATCGGCGTCGTCAAAGATGATCAGCGGCGACTTGCCGCCCAGTTCCATGGTGACGTCCTTCAAGGTGGAGGACGCCGCTTCCATGACCTTCTTGCCAGTGCCGACTTCACCGGTGAACGACACTTTCGCGATGGCCGGATCGTGGGTCAGCCAGGCACCCACCTCGGCTGCACCCTGCACCACGTTGAACACGCCCGCTGGTACACCGGCTTCGGTGAAAATTTCCGCCAGCTTGATCGCGCCCATGGGCGTCTCTTCCGACGGTTTAAAAATCATCGCGTTACCGCAGGCCAGCGCTGGTGCCGATTTCCAGCAGGCGATCTGGATCGGGTAGTTCCAGGCGCCAATACCGGCGCAAATACCCAGCGGTTCGCGACGGGTGTAGTAGAAATCACCCCCCAAATCCTGCTGGTTACCTTCAATGGACGGCGCCAGGCCGGCAAAGAATTCGATGGCGTCGGTGCCGGTAATCACGTCCACGGCTTCTGCTTCCTGCCAGGGCTTGCCAGTGTCCCGCACTTCGCAGGCTGCCAACTCATCGTTGCGCTCGCGCAACAGCGCCACTGCCTTCAGCAGAATGCGGCTGCGTTCCATGGCGGTCATCGCCGACCACTCGGCAAAACCGGCCCGGGCACTCTCAATGGCCGCCTGCTGCACGGCCTCATCGGCTACCTCTACCTCATAGATAACCTCACCAGTGGCCGGATTGACCACCGGAAATGTCTCACCGCTGCTATTGGCAAGAAAACGTCCGTGCACGAAATTCTGAAAACGGGGGACCGAGTTAGCCATAGGACTTGTAACCTCCAGGTGCAGGTGTTGAATTCATTGTGTTGGCTTGCGACAAGGCGTCCTGAACAAAACGCTTACACAGCTTTTCGCCAGCCTGAAAACTCTCTTCCGGCTCCAGGCTCATCGCACTGCGGAGCCAGAAACCATCAATCATGGCGGCCGTCTGCCGGGCCGCCGCCGTCGCTGCTTCCGGGCTCAGCACCTGGGCAAAGGAAAAGCGCAGGTTGCTGTACAGCCGGGCGTTGTTAATCTGTTGCAGCCGTTTAAGACCGGGCTCGTGCATGGATCTCGCCCAGAAACTGAGCCAGGTCTTGGCCGCCAGCGCTGAACGCTGGAAATCTGAGAAATTCGACTCAATGATGCAGGCCAGACGCTGGTCTGGAGACCCGTCGGTTTTCGCCATTCGCTCCCGGAGCTCTTTGCCGAGCTGATCCAGCAAATACCGCAACGCCGCCTCAATCAGTGCCTGCTTACCACCGAAGTAATGACTGATGATGCCCGAAGACATACCAGCCCGTTTGCTGATGCTGACGATGGTGGTGTTCTGCAGGCCCAGTTCAGCAATCGAGTGCATGGTCGCTTCGATCAGCTGTTGCTTTCGGGTGTCCTTCATTCCGACTTTCGGCATGGCGGCTCCGCTGCTTCCATCCAGTCAATGGTTATCCATCCGCTCAATTTTTATTAATTGAACGTTCAATTAAAATAAAGGCTACCGGAAACACACGCGGGTTTCAAACGGGGGCGGGTTCAAAAGCTGAGAGTCAGGCGACCGGTGCAGTGGTACCGGCCGCGGATCAATCTTCAGCCCTTTCGACGATAATACGGATCGGTCCAGCACCGGGGCAGCATTTCACCGGAGGCAAACACCAGGGCCGACTTGTCAAAGAACTCGGGGTCCTGGGCTTCTTCTCCGTAATGCATGCAACCTTTTACGCGACTGACATGGGGATCGAACAGAGCGTGGGTGTCGGCGATCTCAATCAAGTGACCGGTGGATTTTTCTGCCATGAACATAGTGTCCTCCTCGTCGGTTTTTAACAGAGAAGTGCGTCAGTCCTCGGGTGGTTCCTCGGCAAACGCACTGAGGTGAAAGGCCGCGGCCTGATCCACTTCTTCCATGCCACACACCCTCGGTTGCGGCACGGCGCCACCCGCTAGCACGTCGAGCACTGATCGCACCCCATAAGACAGCGACTCGGTGTTGTAGCCACCCTCCAGAACAAAGGCCAGACGACCGTCGCACAGCCGATCGGCCAGGGACTGCACAATCCCGGTCATAGCCGCGAAGCCCTCGTAGGAGACATTCAGGGCCAGATCGTACCAGTGTGCATCGAACCCCGCCGACACCAGGATCAGGTCCGGTTTGAAGTACTCGGCGGCCGGCACCAGGATTTCGTTCAGAGCCTTCAGGTAAGCGACATCGCCGGCGCCGCCGGGCATCGGAACATTCACCGTGGTGCCCTCACCCAGGCCCGCACCCACTTCATGCAGGCCGCCACTCCCCGGGTAGAAAGGGGCCGCGCGGTGAATATCGAAGAACATAACATCAGGATCAGCCCAGAATATATCCTGGGTGCCGTTGCCGTGGTGGGCGTCCCAGTCCAGAATCAGAATGCGTTCACAGCCAAGTTCGGCGTGAGCGTGAGCGGCCGCCACGGCAACATTGTTGAACAGACAGAAGCCGCGGGCGCGCACCGGTTCGGCGTGATGGCCGGGCGGGCGAACCAAGGCAAAGGCACTTCGGGTGCGACCGGAGACCACCGCCTCAACCGCGGCGATGGCGGTACCGGCGGCAACTTCCGCAGCCTCCACGCTGCCCGGTGACACCGCGGTGGTATCGACATCGAGCCAGGCGTGCTTGTTACGCAGGGAGAAAACGTCATCCAGGTAAGAGGTGGTGTGCACCCGGCCGAGCTGCTCCCGGGTAGCCACCTGGCCACCGGCAAACGCCACGCCCTCGATCGGTTCCCGGTGCAGCAAGTCAAGGATGGCCTGAATACGCCCCGGGTGTTCCGGGTACTTCCACTGCACATTCAGTCCCGACAGGATGGAACGCACTCGCTTGTCCAACCGGCCGGGCAGGAACGCAGCATTTACATCGGGACAATGATTGAGAACTCGGTCGTCGTAAAATACGGTGACTTTGCTTGGATCTTCCACAGTGAGCTCCGGAATGGTGTGTTGCCGGCGACCGTTTTCGGTCTTGCCGACCCCTACCGGAAGCATAGTCAAAGAACCCGGCCCCGACATCTGGATCGGCTAGCCTCAGGCAAGCTAGCCGGGCTGGACTATGCTAGGTGAAACCGTCTCCGATCAATGGCATACCAAGATGGCTCTTTTCAGCAAGCATTACCACAGCCCTGGAACCGCGCCTGGCACTCTTGTCTCGCGACCGGGCTCCGCCCTGCCTGTGTCCATGACCCTGATTGACTACACCAGCACCAGCGTTGAGGAACACCAACTGGATTCTCCGGAACAGTGCCGCCCCTTCCTGGAACGGGATTCCAGAACCTGGATTCAGGTGAATGGCGAGGTCAAACCGGAACTTCTGCGCAACCTGGGCTCGATATTTAATCTGCATGACCTGGCACTGGAAGACGTGATCAACGCCGGCCAGCGCCCCAAGGTCGAGCTTTACGACGATCAGGTGTTCGTCATTGCCAACTTGCCCATCTACGACGGCGAAAACCTGGAGTTGGTCCAGATCAGTCTGTTCATTGGAGTAAACTACCTGATCTGCCTGTGCCCACTCGCCGCGGACCCGTTCGAGCCAGTCCGAAAGCGAATGCGACAGACGAGTAACCGGCGCTTTGCCACTCGGGGCATCGACTACCTGTTTTACGCAATGTTGGATCTGGTAGTCGATGCTGGCTTCCCAGTTCTGGAACAATTTGGAGACGAGCTCGAGCGGTTGGAAGAAGAGCTCCTGGAGCGACCCGACCGGCGAACCCTCGCCTGCATTCACCGGCTCAAGCGTGAACTGCTCTTACTCCGGCGCGTGCTCTGGCCCCAACGGGAGGTGATCAACACCCTGATGCGAGGCGAAGACGAGCTTATCAACACCGACACCCTGGTTTACTTTCGCGACTGTCACGACCACAGCGTGCAGATCATCGAACTGTTAGAAAGCTTTCGCGATATGGCCACCAGCATGCTGGACATCTACTTGTCCAGCATCAGTCAGCGCACCAATGACGTCATGCGAGTCCTCACCATCATAGCGACGATCTTCATTCCGCTGACGTTCATCGTCGGGGTCTATGGTATGAATTTCCACAACCCCGACAGCCCTTGGGCAATGCCGGAACTGGGCTGGCATTACGGCTATCCGATGGTCTGGGGCTTGATGATTGGCATCACGCTGGCGCTGGTTTGGTTCTTCAAACGCCGGCAATGGATGTAATCAACACTCTCCAGTTATTCCGTCCGCCAGCCTCCAGTTAAGAGTTGCCGCTCGCGGGCCGGATCAATCACCTCACCTGCGATCATCTGGTCCAGCACACCGTCCAGCACCGAGCCGCCACTGGCGGTCTGGTAGCGATTGCCGGATTCCACCTTGGGCACCGTCACCGTTGCCATCTCCACCCAGCCTGCCGTCTCAGCGCTACTGCGACAGGCAATTTTTTCGGAAGCTTTACTCTGTTCCTGCAGCAAAAACTGCCGGCAGAATTCACCGGCGTGATTGGTGAAGGTCAGCCGCGGTGTCAGCTCGGTATCGGTCTCCAGAATACGGGTTTTCCCACTGGGGGTGGTTTCCAGGGCCTCGGCCACCTGCTGCCAGTCGGCGTTACTGTCCACCGGAGCACCGTCCCAGAACTGTGCCAAGCCGAATCCCAGTGCCAGGGCCGCAGCCACCGCGGTACCGGCCCGCCGCTGCAGGCCCTGGCGGGCCCGGCGCCAGTAGGGAAAAGCGACTACGGTTGCAGCCGTGGCAGATTCGGGTTTCAGCAGCTCGCTGACGGCCTCTGGCAGGGCCTGTTCGTCGATGACTCCGTAATGCTCGGCAACGGCGCGGTCCACTGCAGCCAGATCGGCCAGACGCTCCCCGAGCGAGGGGTCGTCCACCAACAGGTTGCGGATGGTCTGCATGTCGGCTTCCGGTAGTTCGCCGTCGAGAAAGGCGGATAGTACTTCGTCGGTCAGGTTCATGACGGTGTCCCCTCGGGTGCCATGTTCAAGGTTTTGCTGAGTGCCGCTCGGGCTCGGGCCAAACGACTCATGACCGTACCCTTGGGAATTTCCAAGGTATCGGCAACGTCCTGATAGGACATGCCCTGGATCGCCACCAGCGAAATGATCTCCCGCTGCTCATCTGGCAGTCTGGCCATGGCAGCATCAACCTGATGCAGTTGGATCTGGCTGGTCGTGGCCCGCTCGCCGTCCACCACCTGGCCGTCCGTCAGCTCGGGTTGCTGTGCAGCCCGGTCTCGAACCTGCCGTGACCGGCACTCGTCGATCCACAGGTTGCGACAGATACGAAACGCCCAGGGCTCAATGGCAACCCCTAGCGGTGGCGATTGCCGCAGTACCCGCTCAAGGGTACCCTGCAACAGATCGTCCGCTTCCGGCATAGTGCCGGTCAGCGAATAGGCAAAGCGTCGAAGCCCCGGGACCAGTTTTCTCAATTCCTCTTTCATGGCGCCATGTCTCGCTGTGTTACCGGGTTAACGGATAGGAACCGCCTTTATTCCGTCGCACCGGGAATTTTTTTCGCCTATAAACGTCAGCAGGGTATGAAAGCCAACCGACTTCGTTTCCACCGTTTCCAACGCACCCTTGTCTACCTGTTCGGACTGGGACTCTCCGCACCCCTATCGGCGCTCGACCCCGGCTCCCTGAACGCCCTGGACCAGCTCGATCGCCAGGTGGAGCGAACCGTCAGCCGCCAGATCGAACGCCAACTTGAAGAAATGGCCAAGCGGGTACCCGATGGTGCGGGTGAGCCCGACTCTTCCGGCGCCCTCTCTTCTCTGGCCTCCGCCGCCAATTTGCCGGCCCGGCTCTCGATCCGCTCCGCGTCCGGGCGGGAAGTCTTTGCCGATGTCGAAGTGGAAGACGGCTGGCGCGCCGTCGAACGCCAGTGGCTGGTCACCGTCGAAGCGGATGAGCTGCACCACTTCAAACAGCCCGGTATCACCGTGCTGGAGCAGACCTCCCTGGACGAACTGGGACTGACGGTGCTGCGGTTTCAGGCCAGCCAGAACCTGGATTCCCGGGAGCAGCTGCAACGTCGGCTGCCACAAGCCCTGGTGGAACGACTGGACCGAAACCACATCTACCAGCCCGAAGCGGCGTCCGGGGTAGCCCGCGGCTCAACCACCGACACTCAAGATCCGCAGCCATCCGCCACCGTGCCAGTAGCACCGCTCTGCGCAGCGCCGGTCACCATCGGCATGGTAGATACCGCCATCAATACCGAGCATCCAGCCTTCGCCGAAACCACCGTTCGCCAGCGGGATTTCCTGGCGGACCTTGAACTGTCCGAGGCTTTCCGTCCACCCACCGATCACGGCACCGCGGTCGCCAGTCGGCTGAGCGGGCGAACCGGCACCACCGCCGCCACCCGGCTCCCGGCTGCCACCCTGGTCAGCGCCTCGGTTTTTTTTGACCGGCAGGCCTCAATAGCCGGCGCCACTTTGTTGCACCTGGTGGAAGCTCTGGACTGGTTGCAGGCCAGCGAAGTGGCGCTGATCAATATCAGCATGGCGGGCCCTGACAATCGCGTGCTGGCCACCGTGATCCGACGGCTGCTCGTTCGGGGGACACCGGTGGTCGCCGCCGTTGGCAACGGAGGTCCAGCGTCGCCCATGCTTTATCCGGCCGGCTATCCCGGCGTGATCGGAGTGACCGCTGTGGATCAGGATCGGAAGATCTATCGGTGGGCGAACCAGGGCCAGCAGGTGGACTTTGCCGCGGCAGGTGTCGATGTGGCGGTTGCCGTCACTGACGGTCAGTACGGTACCCAGAGCGGTACCTCGCTGGCGGCGCCGGTGATCAGTGGCCAACTGGCGTGCGCACTGGCTGACACCTCGTTCGAGCAGGCGCTGACGGGACTCAAGCAGCACGGCATTGACCTCGGCGACAGCGGCCGCGACCCGGTGTACGGCTACGGCCTGGTGCGGGACAGTTACTGACACGGACCTAGAACTCTGCCCGCAGATTCAGTGAGGCCACGGTTTCATCGTACTGCGCCGAGTCCAGACTCGAACGGTAATCCGTGTACTCCAGTCTGGCTTCCGTCGTCAGCCACTCGGTCAGGCCAATGCCATAGCTGGCGTCAACGGTGGCGATGCGATCGTCCCTCGGCTCGGAGGTGGGGTCACTTGGGCCCAACAATGGCGAGGTCATCGGGTTCTCCACCGACGATACCGGCTCGTCATAATCCCGGGCTTCGTAACGCCAGCCGATCTGCACTTCGTGGTCATGGCCGGCCACGGGAAACCGGTGCTTGAGCCGGGTTTTGACCGCCAGCATCCGGAAATCGTAGGCATCTGCGTCGGCGTTTTCGTCGTCACCTTCGGCACCCAGAATGAATACGGTTCGGGTCCGGTTGAAAAAGAAAAAGCTGTCGAGACTGAGGCCGCGGGTGCGGGCGTCCCGAGCCGGGTCATCCTCAAAATCCTTGCGTTTGGACAACACACTGGCCCGAAGATAGACGTCTTCGCCCACCAATTTTCCGAGGTAGACACTGCTCCGCTGGTAATCCAGAAACGGATCCGACGCCAGGGTGGCGTATGAATGATGGTGGCTGGCGCCAAGGGTGACAGTGCCAAAATCGTAGCTGAGATCCAGTGACGCCAGATGCAGAGTACGATCGAAGGCTTCGCTGTCCCGGTAATCCCGGTCAGTGACGTCGTAGCTGCCGGTCAGGGTCAGGTTTTCCACCGGCTGACCCTCAGCGTTCACGCCCGCTCCCAAAACCCAGGCCTGGCCACTTTCGCCGGACGACTGTTCAAGCTCGTCAACGTTCAGGTTACTGTCATACTCATAGCCGGAGGCCAAGTGACCACCTACAGAGGCCGCCTGGCTGGCGACCGGCAGGCCAGCGGCCAGCACCACCAGGGGCAGTGATCGGGCTATTCGTTGCATAGTCCACTCCTTCACGAAAAAACCGGGCCGTGACCGGCCCGGTTATTGGTTACCCATGCCTTTGGCCTTACAACAGGCCTTGTTGGGTGGAGTTCTTCACGGATTGATTCACGCTGCTCTGAACGTTCGATTTCACACTTTCAGAGACAGAGTTTTTCACCGAGTCACTGACACTGTTGCGAACGTTGGACTCAACGCTGCCAGAAACCGAACCGTCGACTTGCTGCTCGCTTGCAGCATCGACGCTGCCCTGAGCACTGCCGCGGGCTTGCTCCTGCATTTGCCCAGCCTTGTCACCTGTGGTCTGGGCCTGGGCAGTAGCTTCGCCCTTAGCACGCTGGCCAGTGGATACCCCGGCCTCGGCCGTTTGGCGGCCAGTCTCCCGGGCCTGCTCGCCGGTGCGAACCGCCGCATTGCGGGCGCTGTCACCGGTGGCGCGAGCCTTTGCTGCCGCCTCGGCACCGGTCGACTTGGCCGATTCCGTGCTCATCGCTGCGCCGGAATTGGCCTCCCGGGAAGACGCCATGCTGGCATCGGCTTCGCGGCCGTTGGCGCTAACCGAGGCTCCGCCGGAAGTTTGCACGCTGTTGCGGGTGGCACCGCTGGCGCCTGCGTTTTGACCGTCGGTACGACCAGAGGCCTGCGAGCTGCTGCGCATCTCGGCGTTAGCGTTAACGCTGGCCGAGCCTTGGGTATCTGCAGCAAAAGCCGACACGGCCATTACCGAACCGATTGCAAAAGTCAGTGTCCGTTTCATCATGGTTTGTCCTCCAGTGTTTCCGTTGGATTCACCCCGATAACGAATCAGGACGGGATCTATTCCAATCCACGGGCAATTTTTTCAGGAGGTTCCATTAGGGAAAGTTAATACTGTTGCTAATCACCGCAATCAGGACTGATCCGGCGGCGTCCAGGTCGGCACGTCTTCCCGAGTGGGCTCTTCCCAATCCTTTTGCATGGCACTGCTCAGGGCTTCCTCGAGTTTCATGAACAGTTCGCCGTAGCGGGGACTGAAACTGATGCCCTCCTCAATCTCCTGCCAGGCCTCGAACAGCTCGTCTTCGTGGGCCTCCTCGTTATCCACAAAGGCCCAGGTCATCTGCTTGGCTCTTAGCGGGTGCACGCCCATGGCAGTCAATGCGTGGCCACCCAACTCCAGTGCCGAATGGTAGGTCTCACTGACCACGTCGTCGGCACCGGCCTTGCGCAACTGATAGCTGTGGCCCCGGTCGAACGCCCGCGCCAGCACCCAGACTCCGGGATAGAACTGTTTCACATGCTCGACGATGCGCACCGAGCGATCCCGGTCGTCGATCGCTACGACTAATAACCGGGCATCGTCGATACCCGCGGTTTCCAGCAGTTCCGGTCGACTGGCGTCACCAAAGAAACTCTTGATGTTGATCCGGCGGACGTTCTCGATCTGCTCGATCTCATGATCCAGCACCACGATGGGAATGTTGTTGGCGCGCAGCAGCCGGCACACGATCTGCCCAAATCGGCCAACCCCGGCGACTATCACCGGGGCCCGGTCATCAATGGTGTCAGCCTCGCGCTCGTCGTTCTTGGCACGCCGATACCGGGGCAGCACCAGGCGATCGTAGGCAATAAACAGCAGCGGGGTGAGGAACATCGATAGCGCCACCACCAGCGACAGCACCTGGGAGAGTTCGATTGGAATGACCGAGTTCTGGACACTGTAGGTGAGCAACACGAAACCAAATTCGCCGGCCTGCGCCAGGCCCAGGGTAAACAGCCAGCCGTTGCTGCCATGGATGCGAAACAGCACCGCCAAGCCCAGCAGGATCAGTGCCTTGACCACGATGACCGCAATCCCCAGAGTCAGGATGGTGCCCCACTCCGCGATCAGCACCTCGAAATTGATGCCGGCACCGACGGTGATGAAGAACAGGCCCAGCAGCAGGCCCTTGAACGGCTCGATGTTGGCTTCCAGTTCATGGCGGAATTCACTGTTGGCCAGCACCACCCCGGCCAGGAACGCGCCCAGGGCTGGCGACAGATTCACCAGGCTCATCAATGCGGCAATGCCGATCACCAGCATCAAAGCGGTGGCGGTGAACACCTCGCGCAGGCCGGACTGGACCACGTACCGGAACAGCGGCCGGCTCAGATAATAGCCCCCGACAATCACCGCAGCCACGGCGGCCACCACGGTCAGGGCGTGGGCCCAACCCGGCAGGTCCGCGACCAGACTCAGACCAGTGTCATGACCGGCCCCGGTGCCGGACTCGGCCATCAGATCCGGCAACGCCAGCAAGGGAATCAGCGCGAGCATGGGAATCACGGCGATGTCCTGGAACAACAACACCGAAAACGCGCTGCGCCCGCCCTCGGTTCGGGCCAGGCCTTTTTCATTCAGGGTCTGCAGGACGATGGCGGTGGAGGACAGGGCGAAAATCAGGCCCACAGTCAGGGCCGTCTGCCAAACCAATCCCAACCACCAGGCCACAGCCGATCCGGCGGCGGTACTCAGCACCACCTGCAGCCCACCCAGGCCCACCAGGCGCACCCGCATGGCCCAGAGCGCCTTGGGATCCAGCTCCATACCCACCAGGAACAGCATCATGACCACGCCAAACTCGGCGAAATGCTGGATGGTGGTGGCTTCCTGACCCACCAGGCCCGTCACCGGCCCAATCACCACACCGGCAACCAGATAACCCAGCACCGAGCCCAGACCCAGTCGCTTGGCCAGCGGCACGGCAATCACCGCGGCCACGAGATAGATAAACGCCTGGACAAAATACACGGTCATTACGTGGGCTCCCTGTGCTGTTGGGGTGGGAGTATAGCGTAACGGCTATCGGCTCAGCCCGAACCGGCCTGAAACAGGAACGGAGCTTCTGCTCAAGTACCCGACAATAGCAGTGTGATGGTCCCCGCGAGGGTCCCGGAGACCAGAAGACAGCACACCGACATCAACATATTCCAGCGCAGTGCTGCCTCCTGGGCGCTGTACCCGGTCAGGCGCTCCAGCAGCAGTGAGTTGGCAGAGTATGGTGTGCCGGCGGTGGTCAGGCCCCAGCCAGCCACCATCGCGGTACCCAGACCGAGCACGGCGCCCACTGGCCAGATCGGACCCAGAATGCCGCCGGTCAGAGTACCGGTAACAATGGGATTGAAGCCAATCATTCCGCCCAGGAAAAACACCCAGGGCACGCTAAACGCCGCCACCGGGTAGGCCCAGTCGGGCAAGCTAAAGCCAGTGCCAAGCCACTGGGCGGCAAAGGTACTGATCAACGTGCCCAGGAACGCCGAACCGCCAACAATCACCAGTTCATTGCTCACCGGGGCCATTGACGGTAGTTGTACCTCGGCCCCTTTGAGCTTGCGATAACCCAGGCCCACCAACACGGCGCCAAAACAGCTCAGGGTGACCGAGCGGGAATAACTCAGCCCAAAGAGCCCGCTGAGGCTGAAGGTGGCAACGCAGATGGCGCCAATGATGCTGGCAAACCGTAACCAGGGCGCATACCGTGGCAGTCCGGACACGGGTTCGGTTGGCACGTTAGTGCTTGGCTCCGACTGTTCCGGCTCGCGAAACATCCCGCCAACTAATAGATACACCACCGCCAGCGGTAGACTGACCGCGATCAGCTCCCAGCTTTTCAAGGCCGGAACAAACGTGATGGTCAGAACGATGGAAATCGACAGGGGCGAGAAGATTGGCGAGGCGCCAAAGCCCCGCAACACGCCACGGGACGCGTTCCGGGTGGTGGCGCTGTCGCCCCGGTCATCCATTTCGCCGCGAATCATCGTGGCCATCACACCGACCGAACCAAAATTCAGGGGCATGGACAGGAAACCGGTGCCAAAAGCGACGCTGTAGTAACGCGCCATTGGCGAGCCAGCGAACAGTTGCCGGGAAATGGCCCCCAGGTCCGCGGACGTGCCCAGCATGGAAGACAGCAACATCACGGTCAGAATTAACGCCGTCAGCCGGGTCATGCTGGCCGCCGCCGCTGGCAGCGCCGAGGGTTCGGCAACAGCCGCCAGACCCAGCGTCAGCAACACCAAACCAAACAGCATCCGCGACACCAGGCGCAAGTCACGCCAGCCCAGCAGGATCGCCGCAAACACCAACACCGCGCCAACTTCACCCACGCCCGGCAGGAACGACAGAATGCCGGCACCGAGCGCACCATAAGCAAGCCCCGAGCGGGTGCCCAGCAGAGAAACGCGATTCATAGCCAGCCCTCATCCTTGGGGTTTGGGTTTAGGGATTAGTGAGCAAAAGCGTCTGCTCGACCTTCGTTTTCAGAGCGGCGGCAGCAAGCGCGCTTCGGTCAGGGCCTGAACATCGGCCAGGGTGTTATCGCCATAGAGCTCTCGCACCCGTAGCCCCTCCTCGGTGACATCAATCACCGCCAGATCGGTGTAGATGCGTTTCACCACGCCGGCACCGGTCAGGGGGTAATGACACTGATTGAGTATCTTGGGCTCGCCGGCCTTGGTGGTGTGTCGCATCAACACGAACAGTTGCTTGGCACCGACCGCAAGGTCCATGGCGCCACCCACCGCAGGCGGGAAGGTATCGTCATTGGTCGCCCAGTTCGCCAGGTCACCGCGCTCAGAGACCTGGAACGCCCCAAGCACGGCGATGTCGAGGTGGCCCCCGCGCATCATGGCAAAGGACTCGGCATTATCGAAGTAGCAGCCGCCCTGCAGCAGGGTCACATACTGTTTACCGGCATTGATCAGATCGGGGTCGACCTGATCGGGCGCTGGCGCAGGACCTACCCCGAGAATGCCGTTCTCACTGTGATAAATCACCAGCCGATCATCGGACACGTGATTGGCGACCGACGTCGGCATGCCGATGCCAAGGTTGACGTAGGCCCCGTCGGGGATATCCTGGGCGACACGTCGCGCCATTTCATCGGAATTAAGCCGCATCATGCCGGGATGCCTCCTGGGTGACTACGCGATCGACAAAAATGCCGGGGGTGACGATGCACTCCGGGTCCAACTCACCGGCGGACACCACGTCGCTCACTTCGGCAATGGTGGTGGTCGCAGCGGTGGCCATGATCGGATTGAAATTGCGGCCGGCGGTGTTGTAGATCAGGTTGCCCCAGACATCGGCCCGGTGTGCCTTGATCAGTGCGACGTCCGCCGGTAGCGCGGTCTCAAGCACAAAGCCTTTGCCGTTGATCACCTTGGTTTCCTTGCCCTCAGCCAGTCGGGTGCCATACCCGGTGGGCGTATACACCCCGCCCAAACCGGCGCCAGCCGCGCGAATGCGCTCCCCCAGCGTGCCCTGGGGCACCAGTTCCAGCTCGATGTCCCCGGCCTCATACAAGCGCTCGAACCAGATTGAGCCGGACGAACGGGGGAACGAACACACGATCTTTCGCACCTGCCCGGCCTTTAACAGGGAGGCGATGCCAATCTCGGCGACCCCGGCGTTGTTGGAAATGATGGTCAGGTCACGGGCGCCGTGCTGGCGGAGCGCCTCAATCAGCTGCAGCGGAATGCCAGAGTTCCCGAAACCGCCGATCATCACCACACTGCCGTCGGCAATGTCAGCCACCGCGGCGCGCAGGGACTCACAGGTTTTATTCATCACAATCATTCACCCTTCATTGACCCTTGTTTGGTATGCGGTTAACGGACACCGGCCGCCACCGGCTGTCGGAAGCGCCAATGCCACAGGTAAGTGAGGCCGAGCAGACCAAAACCGATCAGGTCGGTGACAAGGTCCGGATAGATCAGCATGCCGCCGGCCACCATCATCAGTGCCCGGAGTGGGTAACCCAATAGCCCTACCCGGTACAGGTAGCCTTCCATGGCGGAGGCCATCAGCCAGATCGCGGTAATGGCGGTGACGGTGGAGGTCAGAATGTCAGCCAGCTCGCCCTGCAGAATCAGGGAAGGATTGAGCACAAACAGGAACGGCAGGATGAACAGGATACCGCCCAGGCGCATGGCATACATGCCGGTCTTGCTGGCGTTGGAACCGGCGACACCGGACGCGGTAATGGCGGCCAGGGCAACCGGTGGCGTGATGTAGGACATCATGCCCCAGTACAGAATGAACAGGTGGCTGGCGAGCGGATTCAGGCCAGCGTTCACCAGTGCCGGTGCCAACAGTATGGACAGGAAGATGTAGCAGGCGCTGACAGTCATCCCCATGCCCAGCACAAAACTGGTGACCGCACCCGCCGCCAGCATCAGCGGAATGCTGCCGTCAGCGTAGAGCAAGAGTTCACGGGAAAACGCGCCGGCCACCCCGGTGTACGACAGCCCCCCGACCACCAGGCCGATGCCCGCCAGGATCGCCACCAGATTGGCAACGCTGGTAGTCAGATCCTGAATGAACGCCAGTGCCCGCTTGCCATTCATCCGATGGCGGCGCTTGAACACAGAAATACCGAGCAACACGACAGTGGCGTAGTAAGGCGCGTAGGCCTCCAGTCGCATGAACAGCAGCATGTAGATCAACATCACCAGGCTGAACAGGTACGGCCAGCCATCTTTCAGGGTGGCTTTCAGACTCGGAATTTCCGATTCCGGCATGCCCTTGAGCCCGCGTTTGGCGGCGTAGTTATCGACCTGGAACAGCAGTGCCAGGTAGAACAACAACGCTGGCAGGAACGCGGCGATCATGATCTCGGAATAGGGTACGCCCAGGAACGACGCCATGATGAAGGCGACCGCGCCCATGATCGGTGGCATCAAGGTGCCACCGGTGGAAGCACAGGCTTCAATCGCACCCGCGTAATGGGCGGGATAGCCGGTCTTTTTCATGGTCGGGATGGTGATCGGCCCGGTGGTCAGGATGTTCGAGATCACACTGCCCGACAGGCTGCCCAGGATGCCGCTCGACAACACCGACACCTTAGCCGGACCACCCCGGCTGCGGCCCATCAGAGCCGTTGCGAACTGCATGAAGAACTCACCACCGCCGGTCACGGTTAAGGCAGCTCCGAAGACCACAAACCCGATCACCAGTTGGGCCACCACCTGCATCGGTATCCCGATGATGCTCTCGACGCCGATAACGTGGGCGCGTATCGCCTCGCCCAGGCCGTACTCATTGCCCCACAGGAAACCCGGCATCGAATCGGCGTACAGCGGGTAGGTACCAAACAGCAGGGCAACGCCCAGCAGCGGCCAGCCACCACAGCGGCGCACACCCTCCAGCACCAGTACCAGCAGCACCGATGCGGCCACAGTCGCTTCCGTGGGCGCCATGAACTCCCAGCCCTGCTGGATCATGGTCAGGCCGTGATACCCGAGGTAGCCACAGGTCACCAGCGCAGCGGCCGCCAGGGGCCAGTCGTACCAGGACACCCGGTTGGCGGCACCGGACCAGCTTGGGAAACACAGAAAGGCGGCAGCCAGGAAGATACCGATGAGATAATACAGATAGGCATTGCCCAGCGGCTGAAAACCCAGCAATTCCAGGTTGAAGGTCTGGTTGATCGCCATCAGCAAACCAAGGCCACCGAGGGTCATCACCGACCAGTAGGTGATGCCACGGAGACGACCAGGGCGGGATTCCGGAGTTGCCGGCTGCTCAACAGCGGCTTCGGGGGAGGCATTCATAAGGGACGATATCCTGAACAAAGGCGGGGCAAGCCCGGGCTGCATCAGCCCCGGCCTGCCCCGAATCAGTAACGAGTTACAGCGAACTCAGCGCCTTCTGGCGGTGTTGTTCCCAGATTTCGGCAAAGACCTCATCCGACTTGCCTTCGGTCGCCGCGGTGGCGTCCGACCAGGCGGCCATCAGGGCATTCAGACGTTCGGTGCGTGCGTCGTTCCAGGCCTGATGTTCCTCGGTCCAGATGCCCTTCTCCTGCAGGTACTGGATCGCACCCGGGTGGAACGGCACGTCGATCGCCGGAGTGCCCGCCTCTGACAGGCGCCAGCGAGGCATCACCGCTGTGGCGTCCTTGTACATGCCGTAGGTTTCATCGAGCGCCTTGATGAAGCTGTACACCAACTGCTCATCTGTGCCCGCACGCACGGTCAGCACCGGGTAACGGTAGGCCAGGATATCCACCGGATTGTCTTCACTGATACCAGCACCCACGGTTTCGGTGTAGGGCTGGAAGAACGGTGCCACAGAGCGCAGGCGCTCCCAGCCTTCCTTGTCACCCGGAGGCACTTCCAGCCAGCGGATGCCACGCGGTGATTCCGCCAGCTCGTAGACGTGGCTGGGGGTCGTGGTGGTACAGGAGGCATCAGCTTCGTTGCGCGCCAGAGAACTCATGGTGCTGGCGTAAGTCGGGAACATAATGGCGTCGACGTCATCCCGGGTCAGCCCGGCGAAAGCCAGGAATGCATCGCACTTCACGTTGATGGAGGGGTTGCCCGCCACATAGGCAAAGCGCTGGCCTTTCAGATCTTTCAAGGTTTCGATGTTGGCATCAGCGGCGGTGAAAATACCGAACGACGACGGGCGCCCGGCAACGGCTCGCAGGTTCTGTGGGCCCCAACGGCGAGCCGAGAAGTCATGAATGCCCTCGGCTGCAAAGAAGGTTTCGGTCGCCAGGAAACTGAAGTCCGCACGCTCGCTGATCAACGGCTGCAACCGGCCGATGGCTGAACCGGAGGGCTGGATACGGACCCGGGTGCCGTATTGTTTGCCAAAGGCATCGGCAATCGCGGACGCTTCGGCATAACCCGCGGAACCCACGTCGTAGGAGGACCAGGTCATGGTGTCGGGCAAGCCACCCTCAGCGTGAACGGAACCGGCGGACAGGCTCAACAAAGAAGCCACTGCAGTGGCAGCGGCGAGGACAGTGCGGGAACGGTGCAGGATGTGGCGCATTGGAGAGATCCTTGGCTTTTTGTTGTGAAACACTCATTTCGATTAAAAGAAACTAGACCTTCCTTTACGTCCCCGTCAATCATTTTTGTCTCTATATCAGAATTTCATTTCACTAAGCGACACAGAAACCAAGTCCTTATTTCGCTTTGAAAAGCTGGGCAAGAGCCAGGTTAAGCGCCCTTCTTATATAGAACGGATATGAAATAGGTGTATTGACAAACCATAATTCCAGCGACTATGTTGAATCATCTATAACAAAATGATGTTTCGCTGTGCAAAACCTCTAAACACCACAACAACGACGATAAGAGGATTTTCTATGTCACGCCTAACCCGGGGATTGATGGGCCTCACCCTTAGCACCCTGCCAGCGCTGGCTTTCAGCGCAGACAACGTGGAACTCCCCAGCACCCTAGCCATGACGGCCTATGGCACCGGCTCTGCCGGCTACAGCCAGATGGTATCCATTGGCAACCTGCTGCAAAACGAATACGGCACCTCGGTGCGTATCCTGCCGGGCGAAAACGACGTGTCCCGGATGACGCCTTTGAGAACCGGCCGGGTGCCCCTGTGCGCCTGCGGCATCGCCAGCTACTACGGCTCGGAAGGCGTGCTGATGTTTGCTGACGAGAACTGGGGACCACAGCCAATTCGCGTGATCACCACCTCGATCGCCAGCTTCGGCCTGGGCATTGCGGTTGCGGGAGATATTGGTGTGGAATCACCTGAAGATCTGCGCGGCAAGCGGGTGTCCTGGATTCGCGGGGACGACGCCCTGAACCTGGGCACCGAGGCCTACCTGGCCTTTGGCGGGCTGACCTGGGACGACGTCGAAAAAGTTGAATTTCCCGGCTACGGCCGTGCCTTCGAGGGCATCATCGCCGACCAGACCGACACCGGCTTCACCGTTAGCGTCGCACCACCTCCCCAGCAGTTGGCCGCCAGCCCCCGGGGCATTGTCTGGCCCGAGCTGGATCCGGCCGATAAAGAAGGCTGGGCACGACTGCAGAAGGTAGCACCCTACTTCCAGCCGCACACGGTGACCTCGGCCGCCGGCGATTACGGCAAAGACAAACCCTGGGTTGGCGCCAGCTACCCCTACCCGATCCTGGTGGCGAACGCCTCCACCGACGACGCACTGGCAAAAAGCCTGATCCGCGTCTTCATCGAGGACTATGACAAGTACAAGGATGCCGCCCCCGGCAACGCCGGTTACCGTCTGGACAACCAGAACATGCAGTGGGTTATCCCGTTCCACGATGCGGTGGTGGACTACTACAAAGAGATCGGCCACTGGACCGACGAGATGCAGGCGCACCAGGACATGCTGGTGGAGCGCCAGCGGATCCTGAAGGAAACCTGGGACAGCTACATGGCCAACAACCCACCCTCCGATGAGGACGCCTTTGGCAAAGGCTGGATGGCCGCTCGCGCCAAGGCGCTGGAAGCGGCGGGTATGAATCCGGTTTTCCGCTGATCCCCAGGCCGGGGCAAACCGCCCGTTTGCTCCGGCCAACACCTTGATTGCCCGCCCCGTTGCCTATTACGTGTTCGGAGTTACCCGTCATGCATCCTGAAACTGAACCATCGTCATCACCGGAGAACATATCCGGCATCCGCCAGCTTACGGGCTTCTGGCTCTGGATTCCCCGGCTGGCCACAGTCATCCTGACGCTGCTAACCCTGGACTACCTGTTCAATCTTCAGCTCATCAACTTTGTCACCCAGGTTGAAAGCCAGTTTTTCTACACCGTGGTGACACTGATGCTGCCCCTGGTTTACGTGCTCTGGCCGATGAACCGGCATTCGTCCCGCACTCGGGTGCCGTGGTACGACGTGCTGCTGTTTCTCGCGACCACGGGTATTTGCGGGTTCTTCGTGTTCAATGCCGAACAGATTCTCGATCGGGGCTGGGAATACGCCGCGCCCGACTACGCCATGGTGATGAGCTTCCTGCTCTGGGTTGTGATTATTGAAGCGGTGCGCCGCGCCGGCGGCTTGCCCATTGCCACCATCGTGGCGATCGCCAGTATCTATCCGATCTTTGCCGACCTGGTGCCCGGCCCGATTCAGGGCTTCCCCTCCTCGCCCGAGCAGACCGCCATTTATCACGCCATGAGCCGTGAGAGTGTCATGGGAATTCCGCTGCAGGCCTTTGCCAATCTGGTGATTGGTTTCCTGCTGTTCGGGGTGGCGCTGCAACAGACCGGCGGTGGCAAGTTCTTTATTAACCTGGCCTTTGCCCTGCTCGGCCACGTTCGCGGCGGCCCGGCCAAGGTGGCGGTGTTCTCCAGCGGGCTGATGGGCTCGATGAGCGGCAGCGTTATTACCAACGTGCTGACCACCGGGGTGCTGTCCATTCCCGCCATGCGCAAGGTGGGTTTCAGTAAATCCTACGCCGCCGGCGTGGAGGCCTGCGCATCCACCGGTGGCGTGCTGATGCCACCAGTAATGGGCGCGACAGCTTTTATCATGGCGGCGTTCCTGAACATTCCCTACGGCACCATCGCCCTGGCGGCGGCGGTACCCTCGGTGCTCTATTTCCTCGGCCTATTTATCCAGATTGATGCCTACGCGGCCCGCCACGAATTGAAAGGCCTGCCTGCGGAAGAATTGCCATCCATCCGACAAACCTTGAAGGAAGGCTGGTATTTCATCTTCGTGTTCGCGTTGCTGATCTGGCTGCTGTTTTTCCTGCGCCAGGAAGCCACCGCGCCCTTCTACGCCACCGCGCTGCTGCTGGTGATCAACCAGATCCTGCCCTACCAGCGCTGGGGCTGGCAGCAGGTGAAAGACTTCTTCTCCAGCTCCGGCAAGCTGTTTGCCGAACTCATCGCCATTCTGGCCGGGGTAGGCCTATTGGTTGGTGCCCTATCGGTAACCGGCCTGTCCGGCACCATCGCCAACGACCTTATTTTCCTGGCCGGCGGCAATACCCTGGTGCTGTTGATGATGGGCGCCCTGACCAGCTTTATCCTCGGCATCGGCATGACCGTGACCGCCGCCTATATCTTCCTGGCGGTGGCACTGGCGCCGGCACTGATCAACGGCGGCGGCATGGATCCGCTGGCGGTGCATCTGTTCATCCTGTACTGGGGCATGCTCAGTTTCATCACCCCACCGGTGGCCCTGGGTGCCTTTGCGGCAGCCACGGTCGCCGGCTCGCGCCCGATGGAAACCGGGGTTCAGGCAATGCGCCTGGGCAGTGTGATCTACTTCATCCCCTTCCTGTTCGTGCTGAACCCTGCGCTGATATTCCAGGGCAGTTGGGATGAGATTCTGGTGGTGATTACTCAGGCCATGGCGGGTGTTCTGCTGATTGCAGGCTCGATTCAGGGCTATCTGTTGGGTGTGGGTAATCTGACTCTCAGCAAACACCTGCAGTGGCCGGTAAGGCTGGCGCTGTTGACCGGCGGCCTGCTGCTGGCCATTCCCGGCGGCGGCCCGGTGCCACTGAGCAACCTGGAGCTGTCCCTGATCAGCGCCCTGCTGATTGTTCCGGCGGTTGCGGTGGCCTGGCTGGCGGCGCGGAAGTCCCGGGCGCCGGCTTATCAATAACGGCTGATGACTTGGGGCAGCGAGCGATGGCAGACGATCGCCAGCGCTAGCTGCCCAGCTCATCGGCAAACAACTGGTCGACCACCAGTGCCACCAATTCCCGCACCATTGAGCCGTTGCGTTCCGGGTGGCGATGGCTGCAAAAGCTCAGGGTGGTACTGAGTGCCGCCTCATTGAACTCAACCACCTTGTTGCGACTGGCCCATTCAGTGGCCAGTGAGTGCTCCACCAAGCCATAACCCAGGCCCGCCGACACCATGGCCAGCGCGGTGTACTCATCCTCAGAGGTTGCCACGCGCCTCGAACGCTGCCACTCGGACCCCATCAGCTGCTGCAACATGCCGTAGAACGCGCAAGAGTTGGTGGGCCATATCCAGGGTAACTCCATGACCTCGGCCGGATCGCTGGGCAATGCCTGCAACGGCGAGTCTGCCGGCCCAATTACCGACACCGGCACATCCATCAGGTACTGGAAATCCAACTGATGGTTGTGCCATTCGCCGTAAACGAAACCGCAATCCAGCTCGCCGCTGGCAACCCTCTCAACAATGACATTGGATGAAATGGTGCGCAGCTCCAGTGACACCGCCGGCAGGGTTCGGGCACACAGCTGAATCAGTCGATCAACCCGCAAATGCTCCGGCGGCGCGTTGATACCAACGGTGATGGACACCGACTGGTGCTGGCCCAGCTGACGGGCCAGATCTGCCATTTCCTCAACACCCCCCAAGGCCTTGCGCGCCGGCCCCAGCAACAGCTCGCCTTCGCGGGTCAGGACCATGCCCTGGCTGTTGCGATTGAACAACCGGACGCTGAGCGCTGACTCAAGCTGTTTCAAGTGCTCACTGACGGCCGAGGGCGTGCTGTGACGCCGCTGGGCTGCACGGGTGAGATTGCTCTCTTCCGCCACCAGAACGAAGGACTTCAGGCGATCCAGTTTCAGGTTCATGGCATTCATATTTTACGAACGCTCCGTCAAAAGAATACTGATAGACCACTAGGATCAATACCACCTAGAGTGTTTTTCATAGGGTGCGCGTTCAGCATAACGCAACGCGATCAACGAGAGGAAGCAGGAGATGAACACTCACAACAGCTTCAACACCAGCCTTACCGACAGCCAACTGGACGCCGCCTGCGATGCGTTGCGCGCGTGCCAGGACCGGCAGATCGAAATGAAGAAAACCTTACTCGCTATACTGCGTCAATGGTGGCAGCGGGCTCGCCAACGGGCGGCACTGCGCCGGCAACTGATGGAAATGGATGTTGCACTGATCGAAAAGGACATCGGTGTGCCGGCGGGCACTCTCGGCGAGGAAGCCTACAAACCTTTCTGGAAACACTGACCACGGAGACCGTTTATGACCACCCTCTACATCGCCAACAAGAACTATTCCTCCTGGTCCCTGCGGGCCTGGTTGTTGATGACCGAGCTGAGACTGCCGTTCGAGGAAAAGCTGATTCCGTTCGGAGACCCGACGGCGTGGAACGCCTTTCGGGCCGAGGGTGGCAGTGGCAAGGTACCAGCTCTGCAGGACGGAAGCCTGCATGTCTGGGATTCCCTTGCCATTATTGACCATCTGGCCGAGTGCCATTCTGAGGTCTGGCCCGCCGACCCAGTGGCCCGGGCCTGGGCCCGAAGCGTCTGTGCCGAAATGCACTCCGGCTTTCCGGCCCTGCGGGAGCTTTGCTCCATGAACATCGGGGTCAAGGTGCGCCTGAACACCCTGCCCCCTGAACTGGCCCGGGATATCGAACGCATCGCCGCGATCTGGCTGGAAGGCCTGAGCCGATTTGGCGGACCATTCCTGGCCGGAGACCGCTTCACCGCGGTGGACGCCTTCTTCGCTCCCGTCGTGTTCCGCTTTGAGACCTATAGCCTGGACCGCAGCCCCGCCATGGCCGAGTACATCCAGCACATGCTGGCGCAACCCGGCATGCAGGCCTGGGCCCAGCAGGCACTGACTGAACCCTGGATAGAACCGAGGCATGAAGCGGACTGCGAACTGGCGGGCAAGATTGTGGAGGACCTGCGCGGCCCGGTCAGTGCGTAGGACATAGCCCGGACTCCGTTATTCGTACACGTCGTGCAGTGCCAGGGCTTTGAAATCCGGAGTTACTCCCAACCCTGGCCGGTCACTCAGGGTCATCCGGCCGGACGATACCTCAGGTGCCCCGTCCGCCAGCTGCACGGTGTTGTAGTTGTGCAGGTCGGTGGTGTTGAGCAAGGTCCGGGCCGGGGTGCTGGCGGCCAAATGAGCGTAGGCCGCGGTGGCAATACCACTGCCCCAAGCGTCTTCTATGGTCAGGGCAATACCAGCGTCGACACAGACGTCACGAATAACGCGGGACGGAGTCAGGCCACCAAACTTGCTGACCTTTAGCGCCATGGCATCCATGGCGTCGTCCCGAATGGCGCGCCGTACGTCGGCCAGGGAATTGAGACTCTCATCCAGCTTGAGTGGATGCCGTGCCCGGCGCCGGATCGACAGGCATTCCTCGTAACTGCGGCACGGTTGCTCCAGATACAGGTCCAACCCCTCCACTGCCCGGGAAAACCGCAGGGCCTGGTCCCGTCGCCAGCCACCATTGATGTCGCCAACCCAGATCTCGTCCGGCTGTTTCTTCCGGCCAAGGGTCTGCATCAGCTCAATATCTTCCTCGACGCTGTGACCGAGTTTGATCTGGATATGGCGGAACCCCTCGGCGCGATAACGGCTCAGAGTCTCCTCCATCTCCGAGGATTCCGCCAGCGGCACAATCCGATGCAGTGGCATCGACCGGGTCAGCAGCCCGCCGAGCAGGGCATACACCGGCATGCCGGCTGCCTTACCGAGCAAGTCCCAACAGGCGATATCGATAGCGGCCTTGGCGACCGCCTGCCCGTTGAGCGCCTGCTCCATGGATTCGTTAATGCGGGTGATGTGCAATGGGTCTTCACCCAGAAGGGCGGACGCAAGCACCGACAGACAAGAAGGCAGGCCCTCGGCGAAGGCTGGCATGTAGTTCGGGCCACAGGGACAAACCTCCCCGTACCCCATCAATCCTGTATCGGTGGTTAACACCACCACCGTACTCAGAAAATCCTGATGGGACCGCCCCCCGGCAAATGCGTAGGCCTTACCGGCGTAGGGCAAATTCGCGGTGTACACCGCAATGCTCTCGATACGCATGACAGACCTCTCGCTCCAGGTCGTTTCCGCATCTTCTGAGCATAGTCCGATCAGGCCAACGCTGCCGCTTTTATCGGGGATTCACCGGATTGGAGTAGCCATCACCTTTTACACCCAGCCGGTCGAGGTAAACGTGCAGCTCGGCCACACTCATGTCGACGTACTCAAGCACCCGGCCGTAGAGCATAGCGGTGGGCACGTTGCGCCCGTTCAGTTCACGCTGGGTTTCATGGATGACGTAAAGAATCAGCCGCTCGGTACGAGTCAGGCCGTCACGCACATCAGGAGCCGAGTCTATAGGGGCTTGCCATTCAATCTGAGTCATGTTCACCAGTTTACCAAAAGGCCGCTCTTTGCGTTCGGTTTCTGACAGACGCTTACGCACAGCAGAACATTTCATGTCTGTCGGCTCGGTGGGCTTGAGTGTCGCCAGTGCGTCCCCGGAACAGATTGCCGAACCCCGGTGCCCTGAGTCACTATGAAGCATCGTCCTCAAGGATAGCTCCGAAGGAGAACACCAAACATGCCAACCATTGGATGGATCTTTCTGATCGTTGCCCTGGCCCTGATTGTCGGTGGCCTCATGATCCTGCGTGATTCGGCCCACAGCATGAAAATCTCCGACGAAAAAATGGCCAAGATCCGCAAGCGCAAGGCCGAGCTTGAAGCTCAGGAAAAAGCCGACGACGACTGGAAGTAGGCGCGGCGGATTAACCCGTTTCGCCATTGCTACGATTCGGCGCAAGCCACAGACAAGATAGCTGACAGGAGAGTCGAAATGGCTGAGTTCCAGGTTTTCAGGAACCACTTTTCCAAGCACCGGCTGATCACCAGCCCTGCGACCGAAGCCATGCCAAGCCCCGGCGAGGGCGAGATCGTGGTCAGGATCGAACGGTTCTCTTTCACCGCCAACAACATCACTTACGCTGCGGCTGGCGACCAGCTCGGATACTGGCAGTTCTTCCCGCCCTCCGAAGACCCTGACGACGAGTGGGGCATTATCCCGGTATGGGGCTTTGCCGAGGTCGTCGCCTCGAACGTCGAGGAGGTCCCGATCGGTGACCGGCTGTTTGGCTACTTCCCAACCGCCAGCTACCTGACCATCACACCGGCGGGCGTGACCAATCAACGCCTGCTGGACGGCGCCCCTCATCGCGCGAAGCTGCCCATTGCCTACAACAGTTACACCCGTGTGAGTTCAGAGCCGGGCTATGATCGCGCCACCGATGACGAACGTATGCTGCTGTGGCCGCTTTACATCACATCGTACTGTCTCTGGGATCAGCTGCAGGACAACGACTGGTACGGCACCAGCCAGGTGGTGCTGCTCAGCGCCTCCAGCAAAACCAGCATCGGTCTGGCCTACGCCCTGCAGGGTGATGATTCGGCACCGCAGGTTTCGGCCCTCACTTCCGAGCATAACCTGGAATTGGTGCGCGAGCTGGGCCTGTACGATCAGTGCCTCAGCTACCCAACCCTGACGGAAATCGACGCCACCAAACCCACCGTGGTGGTTGATATGTCCGGCAGCGGCGAAATCCTGGGGCAGTTGCATCAACATCTGGGCGATAACATGGTGCACTGCATCAACGTTGGCCTGACTCACTGGAGCGAAACCCAGCCAGGCGCAGGTGTGAACCGGGACCGCAGTGAGTTCTTTTTTGCCCCCAGCCACATCCAGAAGCGGATGAAAGACTGGGGCCCCGACGAATTCACCCGCAAGACCTCCGCGTTTATTCGGAATACGGCAGTCCAGAGCCGGCAATGGCTGACCCTGAGGAAGGTATCGGGCCTGCACGACCTGGCGAAAGTGTATCCGGAGGTGTGTGAGGGTCGGGTACCGGCCGATGAGGGACTGATTATTGAACTCTGACGCGCCGCTCACTGAGGACAGGCTGCGCCACGGCGCCGAGGCCCTGGCGACGATGGACCCGGATCTGGCGCCGCTGCTGGCCCGCTTCGGCGTTCCTCCCCTGTGGCCGCGGGAGCCGGGCTTCGCCACCCTGGTGCAGATCATCCTGGAACAGCAGGTCTCGCTTAAAGCGGCGAAGACCATGTTCGAACGCCTTGAGCAGGCGCTGCGCGGGGTGACACCAGCGTCCGTGCTGAGGGCCGGTGAAGATGGCCTGAAAACCCAGGGCCTGACCCGCCAAAAAGCCCGATATTGCTACGAACTGGCGCACCGTGTGGCCGAGGGCGAATTGCCGCTGGATCGGCTGCACCAGTGGTCCGAGCCTGAGGGGCGCAAGGCCCTGCTTGCAGTGCCCGGGCTGGGGCCCTGGAGTGTCGATGTCTACTACCTGATGGCGCTGCGCCGGCCGGATATCTGGCCTCAGGGTGACCTGGCGCTGGCTGTGGCCCTGCAGGAGGTCAAGGGCCTGGAAGCGCCACCCACACGCGATCAACAAAAACGATTGTCCGACCCCTGGTCACCCTGGCGCGCCGTTGCTGCCCGCCTGCTCTGGGTGCATTACCTGGCCGCCCGTGGTGATTATGCAGGGCCCGGCCGCTAACCTCGTCGGCCACGTCAACCAGCAACACACTGCCTGCCCAGTGTGTTGCTACTCTGTACACATTTTTCTACATAAAATACTTCAGGCTGCAGTGCGATCAACGATAAGATTAAAAATTAATCAATTCTCTCTTTCAGTCACTGGCCTTCAGGGCCCCAACCAGTTTGTCAGCCGATCGTGATCTTCTCTAATTTCTTGCGTCTCAGTTTAACGGTGGTGTGTTGTTTCACCTGGACTCTGGTACAGGCACAAACCCAGCCGATCACGGTAACTGAATCGTCGCCGATCCTGGCCCAGTTCGAATACTGGGAAGACCCGGAAGCCGATGCGGACCTCAACCAGGTTCGAAATCTGCCGGATTCCGCGTGGCATCTGGAGCCCTCTGGCAGCGCCACGTTTGGTAATACGCCCTCGGCCTACTGGTTACGTTTCTCGGTCCGGAACCTCGACCCGGAGGCCGTCAACCTGATTGTTGAGCTGGCGTACTCACAACTGGATGACGTGATTTTTCATGTGGTTTCAAACCAGAACCAAGCTCCTGGCCGCAAAACCCAGGAGTTCAAAACTGGCGATGGCCGGCCGTTCTATCCGCGCCAGGTGGACCATCCGAACATGCTGCTGCGAGTTAAATTGGCGCCAGCACAGACCAAGACCATCTTTGTACGGGTCAAAACCGCCGGACCCACCATCCTGCCGCTGCGGATCTGGCGTGAAGCGGAATTCTTCAGCGCCGCCACCCATGAACAGAAACTGCACTTCTTCTATTACGGCTGCCTGACCGTCATCATACTGATCAACTTGGCGGTGTTCCTGACCCTCAGGGAACGGCTGTACCTGTATTACGCCATCGCCATTTCCGGCTATCTACTGTTCTTCGCCTCGATCAAGGGCTACAGCTTCCAGCTACTTTATCCACAGGCTCCGGGGCTGCACGCCAAAGCGATGCTGGCTTCGATGCCCGTGTTGGCGCTGTTTTCGTTGCTGTTCTGCCGCAGCTTTCTCCGCACCCCGTCTCATAGCCCCAGGCTCGATCTTGCGATACGGGTGATGATCGGTTTCGAGGTGATTAATTTCATCGGCGCCATGATGCTGGACTACAACGTTGCTATCAGGCTGTCTTCAATATCGGCGTTGGTGTTCTTTTCTCTGTTGTTTGTGGCTGGCCCCGTTACCTGGGCTGCTGGTGTTCGAGCCGGAGCCTTTTTTACCGTGGCCTGGACCCCGCTGACGGTAGGCGTGCTGGCAACCGCCGGACGGGCGCTGGGTTTCTTCCCGACCAACTTCATGACCGAACACGCCATGCAGATTGGTTCCGGACTGGAGGCATTTATCCTGACCCTGGCACTGGCGGATCGCCTGTACCGCGAACGGGAGGACAAGATCATCGCCCAGGCCGACAGCCTGCGCCAGGAGAAAGCCCGGAACGACGCCCGCCAGGAACTCACCGAAGCCATGACCCACGATCCGGTCACTGGGCTACCCAATCGCAACCGGTTCGAGTGGATGGTGAACAACCAACTGGCTGAGGATCCCCAGGGCAATTACATGGTGGGCGTGGCCCGGATTACCCGGCTGGATGAGATCAACCGTACCCTGGGACTCAATCGCAGCGAACGTTTGCTGAAGCGCCTGGCCGAACAAATGACCGCCATGGCCATTCAACTGCCGGAAGTACATCGAGTTCGCGATGATCAGGGCCGAGACGAGTGCGTTTATCAGCTGTCTGGTGACTGCGTTGGCATTCTGGTGCACGCCGACAAGATTGCCTCCGACCTGGAGGGCCTGAACCAGGCGCTTGGGCTGCTATCCCTCCCGGTGCCACTCGATAACCTGGCTATTGAACTGCACCCGAAATTTGGTGCCGCCCGTTATCCGGAACACGGTGACAACGCTGCGTTATTGATCCGGAATGCTCACGTGGGCATGGAAATCGCGCCCCGGGGCCTATTGGCGACCGGTTTCTACAGCCCGGATCTGGATATCTACAGTGAAGGCCGGCTGACCCTGATGTCGGATCTCCGGGAGGCCATCCAGAGCGACCAGACCATTCTCTACTACCAGCCCAAACTCTCCCTGGTGACCGGCCGGGTGATTGGGCTGGAGGCCCTGATTCGCTGGCATCATCCGCAACGGGGCAGTGTCAGTCCGGCCGACTTCATTCCACTGGCGGAAGAAACCGGGGTTATTCACCAGCTGACCCGCTGGGCCGTTGAGCGCGGGATTCGCGACCTGGCCGGCCTGCAGAGTGATCACCCCGGGCTGGGCCTTTCGATCAATATTTCGGCCCGGGATCTGTCGTCACGCAGCCTGAAGGGGCACATCGAATCCGTCCTGGGCCAGCACCGGATACACGCCCAGCGCCTGACTCTCGAACTGACCGAGACCGCCGCCATGGAAGACCCGGAGAAAGGGCTGCTGGCGCTGAAAAGCCTGGCGGATGCAGGTATTGGCATCTCTATTGATGATTTTGGCAGTGGATACTCGTCGCTGTCCTACCTGAAGGAACTGCCGGCCACCGAGATCAAACTGGACCGTACCCTGGTGACCGATGTCTGTGCCAGTGACAGCTCCCGGGTGATTATCGAAACTGCCATCAATATGGTGCACGGTCTGGGCTACAGCGTAATTGCCGAAGGCGTTGAAGACGAAGCCACTGCCCGACTATTAAAGGGACTTGGCTGTGACAAATTGCAGGGCTACTGGCTGGGCCACCCGATGCCCCTGGCGGATCTGCAACCATGGCTCGCGTCATGCCCAGAAGCTATATTGAGCATTTTTCAGCCGGAAACCACCGACAAATAACCAAGTCAGCGCCGGTGGTACAGTGCCCGCAGCTCATCCTTCGCGGCCTCCAGTCGGGCACGCTTGTCAGCAGGGAGCCGGCGTCCGGCCCGGTTAATGTAAAAGGTCAGCATCGACATCGCGGAGCGGAATGGGTCAGCTTTGCGCCGCTGGCTACGCTCGGCAGAACGCTTCAGCGAGAGTGCAATCTCCCTTGGATCCTCAAGTGCAAACACCCCGGTTTCCAGATCCAGGGCATCACTGCTGTCTGTGACCCGTTGCGACCAGCGTTTACGCGCCTTGTGGGACCGTTTCCATTGTCCGCCAGTGGAAGAAGGTTGCGTGGCCATGACAGATTCCTCTTTTTGGCTTGTGGCGGAAATGACCAAGTATGTGTCATTTCTGACCGTCTGCTTTTGTCAGGGCTTGTGCCACACTCAGGTTAGCCAATAACAACACCATGACCGAGCCCTGATCTATGAGCGACCTCAAGACCCATTATCGAACCTGCAACATTTGCGAAGCCATGTGCGGCCTCGAAATAAAGCATCAGGACGGCAACATCCTGTCGATCAAGGGCGACAAGGAGGATCCGTTCAGCCAGGGCCATATCTGCCCCAAGGCCGTGGCGTTGCAGGATTTCTACCACGACAGGGACCGCCTGAAAACGCCGCTCAAACGCACCAATAATGGCTGGCAGGCGCTCAGCTGGGAGCAGGCCTACGACGAGATCGCCACCCGATTCCGCGGCCTTCAAGCCGAACACGGCCAGGATTCGGTCGGGGTCTATCTGGGCAATCCCAACGCCCACAACTTTGGCAACGCCATCATGCTGCCGCGCTTTTTCAAGGCTCTGGGCACCAATAACCGTTACAGCTCCGCCTCCGCCGACCAGCTTCCACACCACGTCGCCTCCAATTACATGCTCGGCGCCGGCATGCTGATACCGATTCCGGACATCGACTACACCGATTTCATGTTGATCATCGGTGCCAACCCGATTGTCTCCAACGGCAGCCTGATGACGGCCCCGGGCGTAGGCAAACGCCTGAAGGCCATTCAGGACCGGGGTGGCAACGTGGTGGTGGTCGATCCACGCCGCACCGAAACCGCGAAAAAGGCCGATCAGCACCTGTTCATCCGGCCGGAAACCGACGCCCTGCTGATGCTCGCCTTGGCCCACACCCTGGTTGAAGAACAGCGCGTGGATCTGGGCCACCTGGAACCCATCATTGCCGGCCTGGACCAGTTGGCAGAGGCGGTGAAACCCTACAGCCCGGAGGCCGTCGCCGACGCCTGCGGCATCGACGCCACTACCATCCGCAACCTGGCACGGGACTTGGCTGCGGCCAAAAGCGCGGTCTGCTACAGCCGCATGGGTGCCTCCACCCAATCCTTTGGCGGCCTGTGCCAATGGCTGAACAATGTGCTGAACCTACTCACTGGAAATTTTGATCGCCGCGGCGGCGCCATGTTCCCTCAGCCGGCGTTTGATCTGGTGCGCGACAAGAAAGGTAAACCCAGCTCTTACGGTCGGTTTGAGTCGCGGGTGCGAAAATTGCCCTACTTCAACAACGAGTTCCCGGTCGCGACCCTGGCCGACGAAATTCTCACCCCGGGCGAGGGCCAGATCCGGGGCATGATCACCATCGCCGGTAACCCGGTGCTGTCCAGCCCCGGCGGCGCCCGCCTGGAACAGGCATTCGACAGCCTCGGCTTCATGGTGTCGGTGGACATCTACCTGAACGAGACCACCCGCCATGCGGACATCATCCTGCCGGCCACCACCGGCCTGGAAGTGCCTCATTTCGATGTATTCTTCAATTCCTTTGCCGTGCGCAACACCGCCAAGTTCTCCGAGCCCATGTTCGAGAAGACACCGGACCAGAAGCACGACTGGGAAATTCTGCGGGATCTGGCCCTGCACCTGACCGGTCGCGAGGACGACGGCGTAACCCCGGAGATGATGCTGGATGGCGGCCTGAAACAGGGGGCTTATGGCGAACAGGGCATGAGCCTGGCCAAGCTGAAAGCCAACCCGCACGGAGTTGACCTGGGACCTCTGCAGCCCTGCCTGCAACAACGACTACAGACTGAAGACGGACTTATCCACATCGCGCCCCAGCTGTACCTGGACGACCTGAAACGGCTGGACGCCTCCGGACTGCTGGACCAGGCCCGGAACCCGGACTACCCGTTCGCCATGATCAGCCGTCGCCTGCCGCGCAGCCACAACACCTGGACCCAGAACTCCCATCGCTTGGTGAAAGGCAAAAACCCATGCACGGTGCAGATGAGCGTCGCCGATGCTGAGCGGCTTGGCCTTAAGGACGGTCAGTTGGCACAGGTGGCGTCGCCCACCGGAAGCATTCAACTGCCGGTAGAGATTAACGATGACATGTTCGAGGGGGTGGTCAGCATTCCCCAGGGCTGGGGTCACAATCGCAGCGACACCGGCATGACCGTGGCGGAGGCACAACCGGGAGTCAGCATCAACGACGTTACCGATGCCCAGCGCATTGATGCACTGACCGGCAACGCCGCCTTCAACGGTACCCAGGTGGCAATTAGCGCAATTGCCCTAGCCTAATGACACAGGCCTCGTGCGGCCGGAAAGAATACCCTGTTCCAGGCCGGTGTCCATCACGCCAGTGTAGGGGAAAGCACTGTCTTTGACGGAGTTTTTGAAAACTGCCCTAGGGAACCTTTTTCGTCGGACCCTCGTGATCTGTACCGTAAACCTGTAAATTTGAAACCTGTATCTCACGTTCGAAGTGGCGCACGATTACATATTTCCACTCACCGCCCCTAACGCACGTCAATCATTCATGCGCAGCGCAAGAGGTCAGGTAATGGCAGGCGGCTACTTGGGACCAAAATACGAAGCGCTCAAGCAGCAATATGTGCGCGGTTTGCCCAGCCGTCTGGATGAGTTGCGATCGTCCTGGAGCCGGCTTCAGCACGTAAGCTGGGATGCCAAGGCCCTAACCTTCATGGAGCAGTGCGCCCACAAACTCGCGGGTAGCGGCGCCACCTTTCAGTTTCCGGAGATCACCGAAACCGCCCGGGTGCTGGAAGGCCAATTGCTGCAACTGCTGAACAAACCCGACGCCACTCCGGCGGAGCGCAGTCAGATCGAAGCCTCCCTCGGCCACCTGGGCCAGGCCATGGATGAGGCGCTCAACACGGTCACGTCGCAACCAGATCCTGCTGCGGCACCGGCAGCTGCAAAGAACCACTACCGTATTGCCGTGATCGAAGACGACCTCAGTCAAGCCGCTTTCCTGAAAACCTGGCTGGAACAACGCGGCTTTACCGCCCAGACCTTCGAGACCCCGGAGGCCTACAACCGGCGTACTGACGACCACAGTCACCATCTGATTCTGCTCGACATCAGTTTTCCCCAAGGCGCACTGGAGGGCATTGCCTGGCTGGAACGCCTGAAATGCCACGTAGGTGCCAACACCCCGGTGATCATGATGTCGGCCAGAAGCGACATGGTTGCGCGCATGCGCGCTCTTCGCGCCGGCGCCGATACCTATCTGACCAAACCCCTGGACCTTGGGGTGCTGGAAAAACGCATCGGCCAATTGCTGGAGCACACCCTCACCACAAAACCGCGCGTGCTCTGGGTCGACGACGACGCTGATTTGCTGGCCTACTACAAGACCATGCTGACCGTCGAAGGCTATGAGGTGGAGGGGCTGTCCCAGCCAATACGAATACTCGAGCGTATCGAGCAATTCCAGCCAGACGCCCTGGTGCTGGACCATGAAATGCCCGGCGTACAGGGTTTGGAATTGGCCCAGGTGCTCCGGCAGGATGCCCGGTACATGACCATTCCCATCCTGTTCGTGTCAGCCTCCCAGCAAGTGGCGGAACAGCTGGAGCGACAGAGTATGGCCGGCAATCCGATCTTCACCAAACCGCTGGACAAGCAACGGTTCCTGAGCGCGCTGCATCAGCACTTGCTGCAGGCTCAACTGCTCACGGCTCGCATCAACCTGGTTAGCCAGCGCAGAGAAAGCCGGAGCTTACAGAACCACGACTACTTCCTGACCGAGCTGGCAACCCTGCTCGCATACGTGGAGGCCGCCCCCGAAAACCGGTCCCGCTGCCTGGTGCAAGTAGGCATTGACCGTGAAGAGTACCTGCGCGCCCAACATGGCGCCCGAGCTCTCGCCACCCTGACATCGCATATGGCAACCCACTTCGCCAACCAACTGGGCGCCAATGACTCAGGCTGTGCCCTAGGAGGGGGGAGCTTTCTGTTCCAGGTGAATGCACCGGTAACCGGGGATGCCGATGCCTATCTGGATAGCTTCCATCAGCGCCTGCACAGCACTACCTGGACTGTGGGCGAGCCGCCGAAGCCGGTCACGCTCAGCATGGGTGTGCTGCCGCTGAACGAAGCCATGAACGAAGACAAAGCCCTGCTCGACGTGGAAAAAGCCTGTGCCGAGGCCATTCAGGCCGATGGCAGTTGCGTGGTATGGCATCAAACGACGGAACGGTCTGATCGCAGCCAACTGGATGATCGGATTCGGGAATTGCTCGAAGCCCGCTCGTTTCGGCTGCACTACCAGCCAATCGTGAACATGGATTCCGGGGACACCCTGTTCGAGGCCCTGGTGCGTTTGGTTGACGAAAACGACGCCGTATACCTGCCCGGCCAGTTCCTGGCTCAACTGGCTGAAGGCAACCACGGAACCCTTTATGACCTGGATCGCTGGGTGGTTGAACACGCAGTGGAGGGGCTGTCGAAACTGGCGGGTAAAGCCTCTGCCAGCCACGCCGTGGCCATCAAACTGTCGTCCCCAATGGCGGACGTGGCAAAATTGGTGCCGCTCATCAGCACCGGCATACGCAACGCCCGCATCAAGGGTAAACGCCGGGTCTACCTGGCGCTCTCAAGCCCAACCGTGATTAAGGACGTCGCTTCGGCCAGGCAGGTGCTGAGGGTAGTGCAGGACATGGGATGCGGTCTGATCATTGAGCACATCGAAACGGGCCCGGCATCCGTTGAGCTGTTGAAAGAGCTGGGGGCGGTGGATTTTGTAAAGCTAGCCTCGAAGTACGGCACCAGCGCCGAACAGACACCGGAGCTGGAAGACTTACTGCGTCAACTGACTGGCATCTTCGGCTCCAGCCTGCCGATTGTGGCAACCCACGTGGAAGACGCCAAAGCGCTATCGTGGTTCTGGGAGCGTGGCATTCGCAATTTCCAGGGGCACTTTATCCAGGCGCCGGAAGTGGCGATGAATTTTGAGCTTTGAGCACAGGCGACAGGACCCATACTCAGAATATCGCTACGGCGATCATTCGATAAAAGCAGCGGGAGAGTAATGGCCACGACCTGGCGCAGGTCCTGAAAAAACAGACAACCTTATCTGTCATTGAGTGTTCCAACTCTGCTTACTCGTCCATACCTGCCAGCTCTCGCGTCAGATTTGCCGCGGACACTTCTTTACAGCCACTGGCATTCTGCCCCGACCACAGGGGTGAGAAATCTCCGCTTCCCTCGGATTCGGCCTTTGCCCGCAGCGGGGCGATAGCAGCAGACGCCAAGGGGAACGCCGGCGCTGTGCCATTCATTGGCCCCAGTTCGCGCATCACGCGGTTGATGATCCCCCTTGCAGCACCGCCGCTGAACAGATTGGTCAGTGCGGTAACCCTGCTGGCTTTGGATTTCAGGGCAACACGGTGCACGGGTTTGGTCTGGGCTTCGGGGCACAACAGATACGCGGTTCCAATCTGGGCCCCGCCCGCGCCGAGCGACATGGCCGCCTGAACACCTTGGGCGTCAGCAATGCCGCCCGCGGCGATAACCGGGACCTTCACCACGTCCACCAACTGGGGGATCAGGGCAAAGGTGCCTATCTGGGTATTAAGGTCATTAGACAAGAAGAATCCGCGATGGCCACCGGCCTCAAGCCCTTGGGCGATGATGGCATCGACCCCCTGCGCATCCAGCCAGAGCGCCTCATCCACCGTAGTGGCGGTCGACAGGATCTTTCCGCCCCAACCACGTATCCGATCCATCAGTTCAGGCGCGGGCAGGCCAAAGTGGAAACTCACCACCGGCGGCTTAAATTCTGCCAGCACATCGGCCATCTCGGCGCTGAATGGCGCCCTGCCCCCTTGCGAGGAAATGGTGCTGGCGTCGATACCAAACTCCTCGAAATAGGGTGCGAGAGTTTTGCGCCACTGCCGCTCAGCTTCGGCGTCCGGTTCCGGTGGCGTATGGCAGAAGAAATTGACGTTGTAGGGCCTGGAAGTCTGACTGGTCAAGGCCAGAAGCTCTTCGCGTAAGCCTTCAGGACTGAGCATGGCACAGGGCAAGGAACCCAAGCCTCCTGCATTGGACACGGCCACGGCGAGTTCATACCCCTGTACCCCCGCCATGGGCGCCTGAATGATAGGAAGATCAATTTCGAACAGTGTCTGGATAGTCATTATTAGCTCTCAATCAGAGAACCCGCGCTGGTGCTACGGGCATGGGTGATATCAGAAACTCAACTCAGGAAAAAGCAGCCGCCAGCAATCCTCGGAGCCAGCCAACAGGCTCAAGCCATCGGGCGAAGGTTTAGGGCACGGTTGGGCGTTCAGCTCCTGTGCAAACGTATCCGCCTTGGGCGAGAAGTAAACTTTAACGTCACAGTGCAAACGACCCTCTGATTCATGGCGGATGAATGCGGCCATGTCAGTCGGGCTGCCGGCCTCTGCAAAGCCTGACGCAAAACGTTGCTCAATACTGGCTTGTTGTTCGAACGCCAGCATCGCATCGCCTAGACTCTTTACCCGCCAGCTTCCCATAAAAGCTCCCGTGCCGAACGCTCTGAAAATTCAATCACCAAAGCGTGACGCCATGGCTGGTGAGCGTCAACCGCCCACAAGAAGCCCGGAACCCGTCAAAGGAGCTGGTGCCAAGCCCATCTTCCACTACTATCAAAGTAGATGAACCCTAGAGACAACGTTACCGTGGGACTGACGATCACGAAATCGGAATTCACGGATGAAGAGTTTGAACATTTTGCTGCCAAGGTCCGCACGGACCTTAGTGCGTTCGCTCGTCTGCTGGACCGGCCCGGCTTTGGTGAGGGCGAGAGTTCCATTGGCGCTGAGGTCGAGTTCTACATCGTCAACCGCGACCTGCGGGTTCAATCCATCAACACCGACATCGCCGCCAGCGTTCAGGACCCGCAACTGACGGTTGAGCTCAATCGATTCAATCTCGAATACAACCTCAGCCCCCAGGTCTTCAAGGGAAGCCCGTTTGCCCGAACGGAGCAGGAACTACTATCTGCCATCCAACGAATCAACCAACACGCCGCACCACTGAACGGGGAACTGGTCCCAATTGGCATTCTGCCCACCCTGCGCCAGTCCGATACGGGTACAGAGGCGATGACAGACGAACCCCGCTACCACGCTCTATCCAGCGCGCTGATCAAGCAACGGGGCGAGCCCTTCAGCATCCATATAGGAGGCAACGATGTCGTAGACCTGGAGGCGGACGACGTCACCATGGAAGGGGCCAATACCTCGTTCCAGCTGCACTGGCAGGTTTCCGCCCACCGTTTCGCCGATTATTTCAATGCCGTCCAACTGGTCACGCCCATTGTCCTGGCCCTGGCCAGCAATTCGCCCAGCCTGTTTGGCCACCACCTCTGGGACGAAACCCGCATTGCCCTGTTCAAGCAATCCATCGATAGCCGATCTCCGCACCTTAAAACCTGGCGCCATCCGCCCAGGGTGTATTACGGAAACGGCTGGGCACGCAGCGCCTGGGAACTGTTTGCGGCCTCCGCATCGTTGTATCCCCCCATCATCCCACTCATGTCGGATGAAGACCCGATGGCCGTGCTCGATCGTGGCGAGGTGCCGGAACTGGCCGAGATGCGCCTGCACCAGGGCACCACCTGGCCCTGGAACCGGGCCATCTACGATCCCACCGGCGATGGTCATCTCCGCATTGAGATCCGATCCATGCCTGCCGGCCCAACGGCCGTGGATATGTGTGCGAACGGGCTGTTCGTGATCGGGGCTGCCCTGGCGGTGCTGGACGACATCCCGCATCTGACCTCAATCCTCCCCTTCCATTACACCGAACACAATTTCTACCGCGCCGCCAAATACGGCATCGGCGCCGAAATCATCTGGCCGCACAAGGATCAGGTGCAGTTGCAGGATATGCCGTTGTTGGCCGTGGCCCGGGACCTGCTGCCCCGCGCCCGGGAGGCATTGAAACGAACCGACGTGGACGAGTCGGAAATTCACCGCCTGCTGGGCATCATTGAAGGCCGCATTGAAACCGCCATGACCGGCGCCCGTTGGCAGCGCCACATCACCGAGCACCTGTTCCAGTCCCTGAGCCCCGATGAGGCGTTCCGCAGCATGCTGTCGCTGTACATGACCAACCAGAAGACCAATACACCGGTCCATGAATGGGCGCGGTCACCGTGAGCACATCGAACGTACTCGACTACCTGCATGACCCGTCACCCCGGACTCTGGGGCGTTCACCCCTTGAGTGGCTGGACCGGCTGCACAAGCCCACGGTGGTTCATGTGGCCGGTCGCGATCGCTCGCGGACCCGGGCCATGGCCACGCTGTTGCACGGTAACGAGCCTTCCGGTTTGTTTGCTCTGCACCGATGGCTGCTGGAGCAGCACACCCCGGAGGTCAACATGCTGTTTCTCCTCGGCGGCGTCTATCCCGCGAAAATCCCACCCGCACTCTCACACCGCCAGCTGCCCTACGGGCTCGACCTCAACCGGTGCTTCCGGCAACCCTTCGAGGGCGAGGAAGGGGCCATCGCCCAGGCCTTGCTGGCCGAGCTGCAGAAGGTAAAACCGGAATGCCTGCTGGACGTTCACAACACCTCAGGCACAGGCCCGGCCTTCGCCGTGACCATCACCAGCGACGCCGCCCACCAGGCGCTGACCTCCCTGTTCACCGACCGCCTCGTCATGACAGACCTTCGTCTGGGTGCGCTGATGGAATATTCAGAACAGGAGGTACCCACGGTGACCATCGAGTGTGGTGGCTCCCAGGAAGAACAGGCGCACCAATTGGCCTACGAGGGACTCGTGCAATACACCTCAAGAGCCGATGTGTTGTCACTGGAAAAAGCAGAGTGGGACGTCAACGTACTGCGCAATCCGATTCGGGTGGAGCTGGCGCCGGAAGCGACCATCGAATATCGCCTTACGCCTACCGGCCAGGCCGACCTCACCTTACCGCCCGACATTGAACGCCGGAATTTTGGGATTGTGTCCCCGCATGAGCCGCTGGGATGGGTGGGAAACAAAGGCCTGAGCATACTGACCGCGATCGGCCACAACCGGGCCGAGACCATGGAGCAGATTCTTCAAGTGAAGGATGGGCAGATCTACCCCGCCCAGGCCCTTAAAGCCTTCATGATCACCACCAACCCGGTGATTGCAAAGAGTGATTGCCTGTTCTATGCGGTGAAAGCGACCGGCGAGCCGATATTTTAAAACCCAGTGAGCCCCAGAGCGACATAGTGGGCTTCAGGTACTCAGTTATCTCATACCTCGTTAAAAGCTTGAAAGTCAGCCATATCAGCAAGGTAGATCGTTACCAACAGAATTTTGTCGCGGCCGGAACAGAGCTCGTAACTCCTCTACCGGACGATAGCGCATGGTCTTGCGGTCGCGGATCTCCCATGCCGTCACGTTCTGCGCACTGGGGGTCGACCAGCGGCTCAAGCGTGTTCCTCTCTGACGTGCCGAGACTAGGCGTGCTCATGTAAACCTCCTATCGAGGAAATCGAGAACCGCCTTGTTTACAGCAGCCGGTTGCTCCAGAGCGGACAGATGACCCGCGGCGGGAATCTGGACCAACTCGGAGTCGAGCAATGCGTCGTGGATCTGGCGTGATAGGATGGGCGGAAGCGAGCGATCCTCCTCCCCGACCAGCACGAGGGCGGGCACGCCAATCTGCGAAAGACGGTCAAGAACCGAATCCCTCTGCATCAGCGCTTTCAGGCTCAGCAGGATGGACGGAAGATGGACGCGGGAAAACTCCCCTTTCCACTCGCGCACGAGCGCCGGATTCTGCCGCCGGGTCGTGGCCCCAAACATGAGCCGAGCGATAGAGGGCAGGAACGGGCCTATTCCAAGGAATCGAGCTCCCAAGCCCATTGCGCTATTCCTCAGCTTTCGATACAGGTGTTCAGCCCCAGCGTCGGTATCCATCAGGATAAGCCCTTCCACCCGCTCGGGACAGGTCAGCGCCGCCCGCAATGCCACCATGCCTCCCACGGACAACCCGCACCAGACGGCTCGCTCAATGCCCACCTCGTCCAGTACTGCCACCACGTCCGAGACAGCGTCATACAGGGAAAAGGATTGCGTTACTTCGCTTGACCCACCGTGGCCACGGAAATCGAGGTTGAGCACACGGTATGTCTCTGCAAAGGCCGGTACCTGCTCGTGCCACATCTTGCCTGTACAGAGGAAGCTGTGTCCCAACACCACGGGGCACCCTGCCCCAGTGTCATCGAAGAAAATCGACAAGCCTTGATTATGAGCGGAGGCCATACGATTCGTCTCAGGTGCGAGAAGAGGAACGGCTCATTAACTGCCTAGACAATATGATGCCCCACTATGGGGCTGCCCCTACCTCGTGGGTTAGCCTCAGCCACTGGTATGGAGCGCCACATCTTCAATTCTGACACCGATTGTTACGCGGCGCCACGAGTCGATTTTCGCTTTAACGCATTTCACATTCCGGTGAGCCTGGTGGCGCCACTCAACAGCTTTAAGTTTGAACTCGGTGGTGTACTTCTTGGTTTTCTTGCCAGTCTTGATTACAGGCATCAATGTTCTCCTTTGGCGGAGTTATCGATACGTGTCTACTGAAAGGGGGGGGAGGTACAGAACGAGCTGCAACAACTGGTTAGGCATTTCTCAATTCCGTGCACCGCATGGGGCCGCTGGCAGTTTGCCTGTTAAAATTCGCTGCCAATCGGTAGCAACTTCCTGGGAGCTGAATGTCCCGCGTAAATTTCCGCTAGGAATTGGCACCCATATTGTCGCCTTCGAAAACTCACGACTACCGACAAGAATGCGGATCATTTTGCCGGTGTTTGCTTCCGTGAATGCCTCTAAATTCGTGGTACCAAACTCTGTCAAATTGACGTAAACCGGCCAACCAAGATCTGTCTGCTCCCCTACTGTCGATTTTTCCACGTAGGGCGAGCACAAATAAAACTCCGGCTCAGTCTCCGCCAATCCAATGGCAGGAAAAGCCAACAACAGAATGGCGATCCATCTCATCATGACCATTGCAACGCCGAAGCGCACCGGTGACTTTGACATCGCGAAGACAAAGGTATCCGAGTGATGCACCTGGTTAGCTGTTCCCAAGCATGTACGCCCGAAGCTGCCGCTCCTCTCGCATAACATAGAGGACGAGAACCCGCTGCTCATCCTCACGATAGAAAATGCGACACGGTGAAACCACTACCTCCCTGTATACCGAATTAGGAAGTTCTGGAGGAATCCGTCCGGATTGGGGAAAATCCTCCAAACGTTCGGTCTTATCGAAAACTTCCTGGACCAGATGACTAGGGGCAGCAGGATTATCCAGAGCAACGTACTCTGCGATGGCATCCAGTTCTTGAAGGGCGGGCTCCGTCCAGATTACTTCAGCCATTTACTCATTTTCTCCCTGGCCTCACTCTGGCTGTACATTCTTCCCTCAAGTACAGCACGCTCTCCCCGTGAGAGCTCCTCAAGCAGCTCAAGTCGGCGCTGCATAAACTCATAATCCTGCACATCCACAAGGTATGCGGATGGCTTACCATGCTCGGTAATCAGTACCGGCTCTTTCGACAAGTGCAGATCTGCCAGAATCTTTGTGGCTTGGCGCTTGAGGTTGGTAACAAGCTCAACTTTCATGGGCTCACCCTGAATCAGATTAACAGTGTTACTATAGTATCACTTCTCGGGTGGGGCAATCACAGCTAACGCTCTGGCATTGCGGCGTGCCGGAGCGCCAGCGCAGGCGCGTCCGACAACAGCCATTTGTTAATGGCCGGTTACCCGGCGGTTTATCCCTGGTACTCAAACCCGAATGCCCTCTGCCATGCAGCTTGCACCCAGCCTAGCCCATGGCGAAAGGAACCAGAACACGAAACCTAATGATTTTGCAGTGTTTTGCGGGGAGACAAGTTGAACGATGGTAAACATTTGAAAGCAACTCCCTGCTTTACTGACTGAATCCTTCCTAGGCCTTGGCCATTAACAGCTAATTATACGAACGCGTTCGTATACCCCCGTTCGTATAACTCTGGAACACCCTTGTGCTGCGGAGGTGTGGTCCGGTACCGGGGGGCTTCGGATTCTTGGCGCTCAGGAACCGTCATGTGCCCAAAAGGTGCGGGTCTGGAATACGCTTGTCACCTTGAAAACACTGGCCCTATCCCCAATTAGAAGGTAGTTCGATGCCTCGGCATGATCGCACGGCATCTTCCCTTTTTCATGCATTTACCACCGGGAAAAGCACTATGGGAATCCTTCATAAACCGTTTCAACAGCGGACTGTCTGGCAGTTGGCACCGCTGATGGCACTGGTTCTGTTGCTCAGTGGCTGTGGAATCAACAACATTCCCACTTACGATGAGAAAGTCACCTCTGCCTGGTCCCAGGTAGAAAACCAGTACCAGCGCCGGGCGGATCTGATTCCCAACCTGGTGGAAACCGTCAAGGGCTTCGCGGCTCAGGAGCAAGACACCCTGACAGCAGTCATTGAGGCGCGTTCCAAGGCCACTTCCATTCAGGTAGACGAGAGCATTCTCAACAATCCCCAGAAGCTGCAGCAGTTCCAACAGGCCCAGGGTGAGCTTAGCAGCGCACTGAGCAGGCTGATGGCGGTGTCTGAGCGTTATCCGGACCTGAAGTCGAATCAGAACTTCCTTGCCTTACAGTCACAGCTTGAAGGTACGGAGAACCGTATTGCTGTCGCGCGGCGAGATTTCATTCAGGCGGTGGAGCGCTACAACACCGAACTGCGCACCTTCCCGGGTAAGATCTGGCACAGCATCCTGTACAGCGATCTGGAGCCCCGCGCCAACTTTGAAGCCACTACGGAAAATGCGGATGAAGCGCCCGCGGTGGAATTCTGATGATTGCACAGTTCCACAAAAGCATGCTGTTAGCGTTACTGGTATTGCTGCCGGCTGCTGTATGGGCACAGTCAACGCCCGAGTTTCCCGAACTGACCGGCCGGGTGGTCGACCAGGCGGAGATACTTTCTCCTGAGGTCGAAGCGCGCCTTGGCAAGATGCTTCAGGCCCACGAGCAAGCCAGTACTGAACAGGTTGTGGTGGTTACGCTGCCGAACCTTCAGGGCTTTCCCATTGAGGATTTTGGTTACCAGTTGGGCAGGCACTGGGGTATTGGTCAGGAGGGCGAGGATAACGGCGCCCTGCTGATTGTGGCCAAGGAAGAACGCAAAATCCGCATTGAGGTGGGCTATGGCCTTGAAGGCCGGCTCACTGATGCCGACTCTTCGGTGATCATCAATCGCATTATTACCCCGGCGTTCCGTCAGGGGGATTTCCAGGCCGGTATCTTCAACGGCGCCGCCGCGATGATCCAGGTTCTCGGTGGTGAACCGATGGCAGCTCCCCAGGGCCAGACAACAGGTGTCGCCCAGGAGAAGCCCAACGCCGGCATGGTCGCGCTATTGTTCTTCATCATGATGGCCGTGGTGTTCTTTATCGGCAGTCGCGGTGGCCGTGGTGGGCGCGGTGGCGCAGCCCTGTTAGGAGCAGCTCTGCTGGGTGGTGCCATGGGTGGCCGTGGCGGCGGCTTCGGTGGTGGCGGCTTTGGCTGCGGTGGAGGCGGCTTCGGCGGCGGCGGTGCCTCTGGTGGCTGGTAGCTCCGCATTGATAGCCAAGCGCGCTGAACCCCCTCACTTGACGATGAGACTGAAAGAATCATGACATTATTAAGCAAGAGCGATCAGGAAGCCGTTACTGCAGCCATTAACGAGGTGGAACGGGAAACCGACGCCGAACTGGTCACAGTACTGACGGCCCAGTCAGATAACTACAGCTATATTCCCCTGCTCTGGGCCGGCATCCTGGCGTTGCTGGTGCCCGGCATTGCCAATTACTTCGGCAGCTGGCTCGGTGCCGACATGCTGTTGCTGGTGCAGTGGGGTACGTTCATCATGCTCAGCCTGCTGTTTCGGGTGCCCGGCATTAACACTCGCCTGATTCCCCGGCAGGTGCGTTACTGGAGGGCCTCCAACCTGGCGCGCCGGCAGTTTCTGGAGCAAAACCTGCATCATACCGAAGGCGACACTGGCATGCTGATCTTCGTCTCGGAGGCGGAGCGCTATGTGGAGATTCTGGTGGATCAGGGCATTGCCGACATTCTGGACAACACAGTGTGGGAAGACATCGTGGCGGACTTCACCGCCAAAGTGCACCAGGGCCAGACGCGGCAGGGTTTTCTTGACTGCATTGCCAGATGCGGAAAGCTCCTGAAAGAGCACATACCCGCTACCCACGAACGCAACGAGCTGCCCAATCATTTGGTAATTCTGCCCTAACGACGATGGGAGCTAACGTTATGGAGTGCCGCGACACCGCTACCGGATCGGTGTCGAGGGTGCCCATGACAGTTCCTCCTATGCTCTAATCTGGACTTCCCCCGATACGCATGACACACCCCAGGCGCATAGCAACCCGAGTACGCCACCTGTTCCTATTCCAAGGTACATCAAGCTGACAGAAGTGGCTGTGCCCGCATACACAAACGCCGATAAACCTGCGGAAAGAAAAAAGGCACTTCCTGAAGCCATAAACCCAATGACATAGCGGCCGAATTTAGTGTTTCTCCTCAGTACCTGGACCACGACTACCAAAAATATAGCCGCGGCAGTTAAGAGGATCACCAAGCCTATATTTTGAGAGCCATGACTCAGGTCTGACACTAAGCCTGAGTCATGAATCTCGGGACCAGAAACTGCGCCTACAAAAACTGCCGAGATAAAGAGCCCAAGGATGAGTTTCATAGCACCTTACGCAGAATGCAGCGGCGTGCCTCAGCACGTCCGCTGACACGATTTGTAAATTAAGTCTAGCGTGGACCTAAATTGCATCCCCTACATTTTTCTGTATGTCGTCAATTATTTCTTGGGGCAAGTTTATTCCTGTTACTGTCACAATTCTCCCATCATATTTTGTGGCGCTTATGCCATCCATGGCCATATAAACCTCTATCTCACCCTTGTGAATATATAAAATACATGACGGTCCGGTACGCTCCATGAACGCTGATTTATCCTGACCATTCAATAAATAGTTTTCGGAAATTATATGCTGATCTTTTTTCAAAACAGAGGATCTGTAGGGAGTGCGCCATCGCCGATTCTCCGCATCGTATTCTTCAAGCTTCGAATCAATCGTATGAATTGTATAATCAAGCTCACCTAGCACTTGCCACTTCAAAAATCCAACCTGAGTCTGACAACTGAGCTGGTCATAATACCTTAACTTATAGACGTCTTGGAGCAAGTGAAGGAACCTTGGGTCAAGTTCGTCAAATAAGTTAATGCCAGCTCTGCTGATCCTGCCCTTGAAGTTACCGAGCTTATCCATGTGGTCTTTGGTGAATACTCCTTCCCTTATTGCCAGAACAACCTTGAGATACTTTTCAACAGCAGTTGCGGACAAGGTCAGGCCTTGCAAATAAAAATCATTAAGAAGAAGAAATCTGGCTGCTATGTAGTCCCTGTGTGCCAATGAAAGCAGATTGATCACATCGTTTTTGCCGGCCTTGTTGGGATTTTTCCTTCTCATGGACCGCTACTTCCCATCAATTACGCTGCAATCACGCGCTTGTCGCGTGGATTGCTCTGTTAGGCTCGCCTGTCTCAATATCATCAAGCAGCGCCAAGATATCCTCAGCAAGTAGATCTATTACGAGATTCATAGTCCAAGCCTTTCGGTTCTGCTCGGTTCCCCTAATCTGCGTGGCGATTTTGTCCTCGTGAGAGGAAAGATGTCCTGGATATCTTGATTTTGAGAATGTGTCAGCATGGATGATTTTGTCGCAAACCTGCTTCAAGGTTGCCGGCGCTTCTTTTAATTCCTTGTCGTAGTACAGCCATGCACTTCGTTCCAAAAGGATGTCAGAACCCTTTATGGACTTCTGATACAGATTTGTCCGTAACGCGATTGCTAGATGAAGCAGCGTGCTCGACACCAAAGTCTGGAGGGTAATGTTCGTTGGCTCCGACAGCTTCCACGTTGAGTATTCAGTCGAAAGCGTACTCGTTGAAAGATCCAGTCCGTGGCAGATGAGACAAAGACGCCTTATTTCGTTGAAGTCTTGTCGATACCTTCCAAACAATTCATCCATAACGCATTCTCAATTATTGCCTAACGATTAAGCACAGCGGTGTCCTTGGAATGGCGACGAAGGAGCCATGGAAAGGGCGTCCGGCGGCCACTGGCCTCGGAATGCTGCGACTTGTTAAGATTTTTCCGCTGAGTTCAGCCTTTCGACTACTGAATTCACTAGAACTACTTCAGCATCCCTTACTCCAAGCTTGGCAATCAAATTTGGGCGCCTATCAAGTTCATCAGCAAGCAGTTCTAACACCTGATTGTCATCTGCTCTCACCTCAAGCGCAGAATTGGCAAGCACACTGCTTACAAGGCCGGACAACCAGATTCGGTCCTCTCCAGATAACGGTCTATTTATGCTCTCCTCATCACTTAACCAAACAGTTGCCCAAGAGATGACAGGCAAGAAAAAGGTATTTATCAGGAAAATCGAAAGCAAGACGAAAAGCCCGCCATTAATAAACTGAAAAAAGCTTGCCCCCCAATTTACAAATGAATCTGGCAGAACAGGATAGTCATTTAGCAAATCATAGGCTGAATACGGAACCCACTGTTTTTGATCCAGCGACGGGATTACCTGCTTAACGATAAAGACCAGCAACGCTACCACCGAGCCAGCCCAAACAATCGGCTCGGCGAGAGAGTCGTAGACTCGTAACGCTTTTGTTTGGTCCTCTTCACTCATAGAGTCGCCAGCCTAGTGGCCCAAATTTTAACGCTGAAGATCAGCCGCTTTAGCGGTCGGCTGGATCGCCTGGTTAACTATTATTGGCAGCGTGGGGTGCATTCCCACCAAGGATCTCCTGAATATAAGGCTTGATATATACCTTATCCAGATCTCGGTGATACCTCCATTTATCGTCGTAATCAACATATAGCCTTATGTTGACGGCCGTAGGCAGAAACAGTTGCGACAAGTCCAAAAAATAATCAATCTCGCTGTACTCATCTTCTGGCTTGACCCATTTTTTTTCGACTAGGTCCACCCACACATTCCAGACCTCATCAAAACTGTCGTCGTCTAAATAACGATAGAATTGGAAATGGACTCGTGCATTTTGAATGTAAGATGATTCCCCAGTAACCTGCCGAAATCTCATCTTGAAAGGGAATCCCCTCCCGTTAAATTCCTGTCTGTTGAGTTCCAGATCATAAACGGGATCCTTTTCAGCTCGTTCTCGCTCCCTCTCCTCCATCTTCCACTTGTGTTGCGTGCGAGCCAGATTCAACCTCCAAAACGACGCTAAAAGTGCAAATAAGGAAATGCCAAGTGAGATAATCGATAGGTAAAAAGGAGACTCCATACTTCCTCTCTATTGTTAACGAGGCTGTAGAAAAACCCAAAACTGAGCCACCATTCCATCGCCTGCGATTATGTTTTTTTCAGCCGGCCCATTCTGCCGGCAATGTTCCAAATTCGGATTAACAGGCTGCTTTAGCCGCCAACCCCGCGATCTCTGTGTTCCGGCTTCTCAGGCCCATGCCCCAAGGGGCTTCCGGAGAGGTTGCCTTCCCCCGGATCATGCCGCCAACCGCCCATAATTCGCCAGTTTCTCAATATTGTGCACCAGGCAGTATAGCTGCCACTGGCCCTGGACCTTTTTCCTGCCCCGCAAGCTGAACCGGTTCAGCCGTTTGTTGGTGCCAATGTTGCCGAACACCGGCTCCACCACCGACATCCGGTGACTATAAATCTCTTTGCCCTTTTGGCTGTCGACGCGGTGCTTCATCCAGTCGGTGTAATTAGGCAGGCGCTTGTTCTCGAGGGTGAACGAAACCTGTCGGCCTTTACCCTTCCGGTGGTTGGCAGCCTCCGGGTTC
>JBDWLM010000004.1:0-15133 GCA_039973155.1 Erythrobacter sp.
TTTCTTCGTAACCTAGCTCTCTAGTATCTCACCTTCGTGGTCGACCGCACGCCACAAATAGTGGGTCTCACCGTTGATCTTCACAAAGACCTCGTCAACGTGCCAGCGCCAATTCCTGAAGCCTCGCATCCGGCTGATCCGCTGGCGTTTGATGTCCGCAGCGAACAGCGGTCCAAACCTGTTCCACCACATGCGAACAGTCTCGTAGCAGACATCGATCCCGCGCTCAGCAAGCAGATCCTCGACGTTCCGCAAGCTCAGCGGAAAGCGAACATACATCATCACGACCAAGTGGATGACCTCCGGCGATGAGTTGAAATAGCGGAATGGAGTGGCTGGTTTGCGAGGTCTGGGCATCACCCCGCCCTACCCTCACCGCCTCAATCGTCAATCGGGTGCGTTTGCTCTGACAGTGCCAGCCATCCCAACGTGAATTCAATCTTCGTTGATTTCCTTGAGCGCTGACACTGCAGAGCCTTGCCCGCACAGTGCAATATTCTCCTGAACACCGGCGCGCAGTTTCCCAACATAGCCGCGCAATTCTCCTCGATCCGCGACGATACCCATCAACTTGTCCGCTTCGCCATAACTTTCGCAAGCCAGGGCGCGCCTGCCAGCTCGGCGGCCAATATCCGCCAGAATGACATGGCCATAGGCAAGGTCACTCGTCCGGCTAGAGCTGTTATTGCTCAATGCCATGTACTCGGTCCGTTGATCGACAATCGTCTGTTGCGCAGCGATGGCTTGGTCAAACTTGCCCAGGCGCGCATCGAGATCAGCGCGCGCTTCCAGCAGCAATTCGGCAAAACTCTGCAGTGATTCGTCGCGCTCCTCAATCAATCGCAATTGTGCAGTGGTTTGCTGGGCCCGATCCAGACGTTCGCTCGCTGTTTCCAGTCGATCATTTTGCGACGCCACACCGAACGCATAATAAGCGTTCCAAGCCTTGAAATATAGCGCGAAAGGATCATTCGGACGTAGTTCAAGGAAATCTGAAAACAGCTGCTCTGCCACGTCATATTCGGCCAGACTCCTCGCCGGGTCGACCCCATCTCCGTATGAAAACGACGTGGCAAAATAATATTGAATGATGGCCTGATCGATAACCTTCCGGGGCGATTCTTTTAGTTCGGTCGGCCATTGATCCATCTCTTGACGGAACAACCCTACCAACTCACTCAATGCAGGTGCATCAAGCGCTAGATCAGCGGTTTCAAACTGCGCACGGCGCAGATAGCTAAGCGCTTCGTACCACTCGATCCCGCGTTCGTTTTCAGGAATGGCCAGGACCGCAGTCAATCCATCCTCGATCGCCTCCTCCGCCTCGGCAGGTTTGCTTTGAGCATGCAAAAGAATGAGCGAGCGATACGCCTCCAATCTGCCGCGTGCAGCCGCGCTGGCGGACCCTGTCGGCGTGCCAGGACGTTCGAGCAATTGCCGCGCCCGATCCAGATTTTCTAGTGCCAAGTCTTGATCACCAAAATTTGGTTGAGCCGAAACACCTTGAATGCGGGCAAGTTCGATAAAGCCGCGCGCCGTATCGATATTCAGCGTTGGATCGTCTTCGGACAGTTCCGACAGGGTTAATAGGTAGGATTGAGCCCGGTCGACAAGTTGGACCCGCGCCTCTGCATTGCCAATCACCGTTGAAAGCTGCTGATTGTGATCAAACAGCATGTAGTTTGCGAGAGTGCGCAATTGCCTGACCCGGGTGGATTCTGCGGCCCGCGCATTCTCCGCCTGAAAATAGGCCGTCGCGGCAAGCACAAGCGCCGAAACCAGCACTGCCAACCCGGCTATGCTCGCCGTCACGGGAACTCGATTTCGATTGTAAAATTTTGAAACCCATTCGCGTTTGCTCACAGGTCTTGCGGCCAAAACATGACCGCCAAGGTAGCGTTCAATATCCTGTGCAAAAGCGCTGGCCGTAGCATAACGATCGGCAGGATCTGTGGCGGTCGCGGTCGCGATGATCGCATCAATATCCGGGTCGCGCGGGTGGCCATCCAGCAGACGATCAAGCAGTTTTCCTAGAGAATAGATGTCGCTAAGCGTCGTCGCCATCACGCCATCATACCGCTCAGGCGCGGCATAACCCGGCGTCAGGCTCAATTGCGACAATGAGCCACCTTGCGCCTGCCCCAAGGGTGCATCGTCATCCTGTGGCTTCGCAATGCCAAAATCGATCAGTTTTGGTTGGCCATCCGCGGTAACGAGGACATTGTTGGGCGTTAAATCGCGGTGGACGATAAGGTTTTGATGCGCAAACGCGACGGCTTCGGAAACTCGGATGGTCAGCTCAAGGTATTGATTGATATTGAGCTCAGCGCTCTGAACCCATTTATCAATCGGCTGACCATCGATGAATTCCATCACGAAATAAGGGCCGCCGTCCTCGGTCGTGCCACCATCATAGAGCCGCGCGATTCCCAAATGTGAAAGTCCGGCAAGAATTTGGCGTTCGCGCTCAAACCGTTCGACCAATTGCTCTGACATCAGGCCGGGTCGGATCACTTTGATCGCGACCAGATGTTCGAAATCTTCTGCGTCGCGTTCGGCTTTGAAGACAGATCCCATTCCGCCTTGGCCCAAAAGTTCGACAACCCGGTATGCACCAATTCGTTCTGGTTGCGCGGCTTCTGCGACGCCCTCTCCCGGGGCTCCGGTGGATAGATGTTCAGAAGCGGAATCCATTCCGCCGATCATTTCTAGTGCTCTATCGATTACCTCGCGTGACGCATCGGTAACCGCGTTCAGCCAATTTCTCTGCTGCTCTTTTGGTTGCTGAAGCGCTCGCTCTAGCAGCGCCATCGCCTGTATGTCGATTTCCTGATCGGTCATCGTATCCCCCCAGATTCGCTGAAACGACGATCACAAAGATCGGCCGCGCCAACCTGAACAAGTCTAACCAAAAGAGGAGCGCTAGCAAGTATTGGACGTGCAACGGTGCCCGGTAGATTTGTTGAGATCGCCCGTGAGCATGCATCCGCTTCAACAAAAACAGTCATTCGAACTCTTGTCATCAGGCCCGAGTGCAGTCATCATTTGCACAAATAGGGGGTGTTTATGGAGCTTGATGAGCGGTTGGTCCGCGAGATCCAGCCTGACTTGCGTCGGATGGCGATCGCTCGCCTGTCGGGTGAACGCAATTGCTCATTGGCATCGCAAGACCTCATCAACGAAGCGTTTTTGCGCATTCTCAATGTTGAAGAACTGGCCAGCCTTGGCCGGGCAAGAATTCTTGCGCTAACTTCAAAGGTGATGCGGCAAGTTTTGATCGATCATGCGCGCGGCAAACAAACGGACAAAAGGTCGCATCAGAAAGTCACGCTGATGACTGGCATTGCAGAAGAGCCGCCGCTTGATTTGATCGAACTCAATCACTTGCTCGAACAGCTAGCCGAACTTGACACCGACCGCGCCGAATTGGTGGAAATGCGATTCTTCGGCGGCATGACGATCGAAGAAATTGCCGAAGTGATGGAGCTTTCAACCGCGACGGTTAAGCGCCGCTGGGCGGCCACCAGAAGCTGGCTTTATTGGCGGTTGAAACCCTGATTCGCTCGTCAAATTCGGTTTTCCTCACATTTAGTTGACCCGCTCTCACGCGAAACCACGCCCTTGTTGATATCAAGGAAATCATGATGGGGAATAGTTATGTCGCTTGGAGGCAGATTGGGTCGATGGATATTTCTCATATCGCTATTGGCTGGCGCCGCCATATTTACCTGGCATGTTCTATCGCCAATCCATGCGGTTGGAGCGATTGATACAGCCGCCCGCGCAGACGATCATGCGCAAATTGAAGAGATGGTCGATCTTGCAAGCTTTAAAACTTCGCTGACCGATGAAATCCGCCAGAACATGACCGAGACACAGGATGGCGAGGCTCCGGGTACTTTGAGATATCTGGGGGCTGATCTTACCGCAGCGTTTGCCAGACCAATTATCGATAATGCAGTGACTCCGGCGAATATTGCCGCGCTGATCAGACAGGCAAGTGAGAATGGCGAGACTGAGGCAAGTTCACAGCCCGGCCTGTTTTCAAGCGGTGATTGGGAAATTGAGCGCGAAGGCTTTGATGCATTCGTGGCGCGCCAATATCGCGGAGCAAAACCGGTCGGCCTCGGGCTGCGTTTCAGCCGAAACCAATTGAATTGGACGTTGACCGCGGTCGAACTGAATTGACGGCGAGTGCTGCGCTTATTCAAGTGCGGTCACTGAAATCGACGCGGGCAAGGCATCCGCGCTCTTCTGCAAGTTTATCAATTGCTGGACCAGCGCCAAAACTTGCAGACTGCGCGCCACGCTGGGCCCTCCGCGTTCCCCTTCGCTCAGCTCGTCCGCCGAAATGAAGAAGCGCGTTCCCAAAAAATCCGTTTCAACAAGAGCGGGACCGCCCCCAGAACTCAGTGCAATCAAAGGGCGAGAGACTGCCCGTGACGTGTCACAGGGATCAAAACAGCTGGGCAGAAGTTAGGCTGAGTTGGAACCGCCCCGGTCGCGCAGGCGCAAATACTCACCCAGGAAATAGACCAGGCCCAGCGTTGAACGAAAACGGGGTTGAAGACGCTTTCCCGCCAAATTGGAATCTATGGCAACATCGGCGCAGCGTGAGGTCGACCGCGGTTTGACCTTCACGGTGTTGGTCGAACCATCAATCACCAATGTGTCCCCGGTTAGGCTCAATCCGTCCTTAGCGATAAGATCAACCAGCGCCCCAATTTCGGAGCGCCTTTTGGCGGCGGGCTCGCTGGCGTTTGACGCAGCATCAAGATCAATCAGCTCATTGAAATTGGCAAGCGGCACCGATGAGGATGTCGGCTCCGAAATCAGGTGATGCGTGCACAGCAATTGCGCGAACCGGCCGGCACCCGTGCCGTTATTGATGATCGCTTCAGCGGGCAGCGCGGTGCCCGTTTCATCGAACACGTCGACCCGTTCTACCATCAGCGCCATAATCAATTCATCACGCCAGCCATCATCGAGATAGTATGCCACGAGGCCAGGACTGATCGGGGATTGAATTCCGCGTTGAAATTTCTCGGTCGCGAGAACGGTCGCCCGAAAGCTCGGATTTGTCGAAACACGTCCGCCAACATTGGCAGATTGCGGGTCAGGCCCTGGCTCAAGGCCAAGCGCCAATTCGGCGTTCAACGAAACGCGAGCATTGCCTGTGATTTCAGAGATCGCCGTGAAATGTAGCGGGAAACGATGGCTTGCCCTAACGATGTTAAGCAAGGCCAGTTCGTTGGTGCTGCGAGCGACCATGCGATTATGGTCAACCGCGACCTGGCTAAGTTGGGGAGTGAACGCGCACCCCCCAACCAAACCAGCAATCAGCGCAATGCCCGCAGCTTTCGCCGCGCGGCTTGAGCTGATCCGCATCACACCCCGATCCCTTCGACGCCAAAGTCGCGGCGGGCGGAGATGATTGTAACCACCATTCCAGCGAGCGCATCCAACAGCACAATCGCGGTGATGATGAAAAACGTACCTGTGGCGAAGCTTTGAAAAATCAAAAATTGCATCAGGCAGAAAACAAACAAAAGCATCGACAGGATGTGATTCACGATCCCGGCCGAAGCGGTGTTGGTTGATTTGATCACTTCAACGAACAGGAAGACGACCGCCAAAACCACCATCAGTTCCCCCCATGTGACGCGCATAATGACGCCAGACATCATCGGAATTGCGAAAGCGGCTGCGTCCAAAACCTCGCTGATCACAGGCGTTCTTTGCGGTCCATCACCGCCTGAAAACAGCGCTATCAGATTGTAGATCAGCACCGGCAACAGCAGGTACGGAAACAAATCCGAAAAAAACCTGATCCGATTTCGCCGCTGTCCACGCCTTCTAGAGTTAAGGGCATCGACTTCGTTCGATCTCATATGTGTCACCAAATTCGCCTCCTTACTTAAAGTATTGGGGTTATATTTTTTCGTCTTTTTTCAATTATATACTTCATTATTATTGTATTGACGTAGTATTTTTTATTCTCAATATAGTCAATACGAGATCGATATGACTACAAATCAATCCTATTAGATTTTGTATTAAATTTTGAACAAACCATCTGGAGGGGTGCATTGCAATCAGTTCAAGATCAGGCCCAAGGCGGCGTTCGCGCGGTGCAAGAAGGCGCCCAGCGAGTGATCGATCAAATCCCGCCCGACGCATGGCCATTCATCGACCTAATGTTTCAAATCACCATTTCGCTAACGCTGATTTGGCTGGTCTTAGAATTGATCGGGTGGTGGCGCAGGCGCGCCTACAATCTCACGGTCGCCGGGACGGCTAGCCAGAACAAGAAAGCGCAACCGGATTTCCTCAAGGTCGATGAAAAGGCTCGCAAGGAACAGATTGCGCGCGGTGAGCGGCACGAAGAAATGCTCGATGCGCGCGAACGTGAAGAAGCGCTGGCCGCTTTAAAAGCTGCCAAGGGCCCCGTTTCGATTGCCAGCCGAATCGCTTCGATGGCGACACTTTTGATGTCGTTATTCACCCTACTCTCTGGCTTATCAGGTGCGGTGTTCAGCGTGGGACGAATGAGCTCCTACCTTGAGGAAGCCGGCACCACCGGACGTCTCGAATACGTCCTCACCGAACACACATTTGGTTGCGTCGTGGCTGTGTTCGTTATCGGCTACAATATCTGGCGCTATTTCTCTGAAAAGAAATGGAAAAAGGCGTAAAACTATGGATTCTCAACCACTCGTCTTGACCGACCCGAACATGCTTGCGGAATTTGTCCGTCAATCGGAACTAAAAGCCTTTTTTGAAAAAAGGTTCGCAGCTCCTGCAGACCTTGGCTCCGTCCTGTTTCGCGATGGCGCGATTATTGACGGTTACAAAGGCACACAATTTTCCATCGGAGGATTCTGGGAGAATGTGCGCAGCGTGGTCGGGGGATCTCATCATTATGAGATTCTGCTGCTCGACTTAAAGCCATTTCAGGCTGTTATTCCGGTCCAATCACTTTCAAAAGACAATGTCGAAATTGTTGGAGAAGCGACGTTTGAGCTCCAGCTTAATCCGGACAAGCCAACCAATGTTCTGGGTTTGATGCGCGGTGTATCGCGCAATGAGACAGACGATGTTGCCAAGGATGGTTCGCCCGTTTCGAAGGGGCGCAAAGCGCTGACCGTGATGGATGTGGTCGACCGGCTTGAACCGCAATTCCGCGAGCGGATTTTCGGAGCAGTCTTGGCCCGCCACAATGCCGAAGAAATCCGCGGAAATCGCGGTCTACAGGACCAAATTCAGGCTGACATGATGAAGGAGGCCGAGCGGCTGCTTGGCGATCTTGGCGTGATGGTCCGCAACGCGACCACAAACTGGGCCACCAATGAAGCCGAACGCCAGGCGTTTGAACGCGCCCGGATTGAACGCGATGAGAAGATGAAAGACTTCCAGCTTGATCTTCTTAAGCGGCAAGTCAGCCGTGAGGCGGATGCAACATCTTTCGTGCTGACAAGCCAGCTCGACCAGACCACGCTCAAGCACGCAAACGAAGACAAATTGCGAATGATGGTGCTCGATAGCGAAGTGGAGTTCGTCGACGCGCGCGAAAACCACGCGCGGCGTCAGGAATTCGAAGCTTTGCAGCACGAAGCTAAGATTATCTTGTCTGAAAATGAAACCAAAACCCAAATCGCTTTGGGTGAGATCAAAGACGAAACGGTAAAAGCTAAAGCGCAGAAAACCCTCCGCGAGGCGCAATTTGACCTCAAGAAGTTTGAGAATGAGTTCAAGCGACAAGAGCAAAAGCTCGAATCTGACTTCGTCAGACGCGAAAGCCGGGCCGACCAAGATCTCGCTATCGATAGTGCAAAATCAGGCGCGAAAGTCAGCGGCATCAAGCATGATGAAGAACGCCGACAAGCCGAAGACTGGCAACGCATCGCGCTTGAAAAATTGGAAGCGATGAACCGGCTTGAGGTCGATAAGGAATCTGGCCTTGCTGATATCGAAATTCGCAAATCAGAAGCCGACACTCAGGGTCAGGTGGACAAGATCTTGGCCGCAGGCGGTCTGACGGGAGAGCAATTGTCTGAAGTGATGCCGGGGCTGAGCAAAGAGGCTGCCGACGTCGCGATCGCCCGGGCCAATGCCGATGGACAAAACTCGGCTGATCTGCTGGCCATGGCCCGCGAAATGATGAGCGAAAGCCGGGAGCATGAACACCGGATGGTCGAAACGGGGATGCAAGGCGGCGTTGGCATGGCCGCCGGTCTTGGCGGGAAAGAACCGGCCAGTGGTGGCGGTTCACAAGCGACGACAGTCGAATGCGCCAACTGCAAGACAGTCAACTCCGCCAAAGCGAAGTTTTGCAAAGCGTGTGGCCACCAATTGCGCAATTGAACGGCAGGACGAACAAGACGATGGCATCATCATCTACTTCCGGCGGGAAAAAGAACCGGGTCTGCTGTATCGCCAGCGCGATGGAGGATTCCGATGCAACGTTTTGCACGCGTTGCGGCAAGCCATTGATGCGCTGCATGGCTTTTCAAGAATGCGGAGGGATCGTCGATGATGGCGGCCTTTGCCCGATTTGCGTCCAGCCGCACCTGCAAATCGTGCCCGGAGCAACAATGCAGGCTGCCGTTGGCGGATCGGTGACTGTACCGTTCGATCTCGTCAACGAATCCCAAGTGGACCGACCGCTTTTCGTAAAAGGATTGTGGAGCCGCGAAGGTGGGGACTGGCGCGAAGAGCGGCTTGGCTGGGAAAAATTGGCGCCCGGAGAGCGTGCCGCGGCGTCAGTCACGGCCAATGAGATTGATAAGCCCGGATTGCATCAGATCGAGATTCTTTGGGCTATTTCAACGCAGTGGAAAACGCGCGAAGAACACTTTGCCTATTCCACTTCGGTGCTGCTCGCCGTGCCCGATAGCCGCAGCCAAGCTGGCACCAGCGTGCAAGTGAATGCTGAGCACCAAAAAGGCAGCATAATCCAAGTTAAGGTTCCCGATGGCAGCGGCACGGGGATCGAACGCGAAGTGACTGCGATCGACATGAAAGTGACCCGGCAGGACCGCGAGGAACGCCGGTTGGGGTTGCGCAGTATTGACGGCGCTTTGCGCTTCCCCAGATCGGCGCGGTTCGATTTTCGCGGATTTGAGAAGAGCCAATGCCCACCATCCGGCCAACCAGTGGTAACGCCAGACGCAATGCTGGTTTTTGGCCGGGCCCATTCGCGCAACCAGGGCGGGGACACCGATGTCAGGCTGCTAGTCATAGACCAAAATGGTCAAGTCGATGAATCGCAATCGCTTGCAATCTCACGCCGCCACTTTGAAATTTTTGCCGAAAACGATCGCCCGATTTTGCGCGTCGCAGGCAGCAATGGAGTGAGAGTTAATGGGAAGGCTTTTGGGCCTGACAAGAAAGTGGTCCTCCAAGATGGCGATGAGATTGGCGCGCTCGTCGATAATCCAGCCGCGCTGACTCTGAAGGTATCTTTCCGGCGCGAATTGCAGCGTGTCACAGAGGTGATCTTGCAAAGAACCCCGTCACTTCCCGGGACAGCATGATGAAGACCTGTGAACACTGCGGCGCAAACAATGATGCGGCAGGATCTTTCTGTACAAATTGCGGCAAACCGCTCGGTACAAGCAGTTCAAGCAGGTCACTGCGCAGCATGGAAACTGTTGCTTATCGGCCCACCATGCCCTTCCAACCCGCACAGATTGACAAGCAATTGGTTCTGGAGCCGGGGTCCACCTTTGCCAAACGATACCAAATTGTTGAGGAGATCGGGCGCGGCGGGATGGGCGTGGTTTATCGCGCGACCGAAAAACTGGGCAGCCGAACCCGTGAAATCGCGCTGAAATTGATCCGAGCTGACAGGGCGGCGGATACCAAGGCGGTAGAGAGTCTGCTCGCCGAAGGCGCCTTGATCCAGGATATTCGCCATCCCAATATCGTGACCGTCTATAATGTTGGACTGGCCGATGACCGGCCGTTCGTCGCGATGCAATTTGTTCCGGGAATTGCGCTGAGGGAATGGCACCGGCGCAGAGTGATCGCCGGCAAAGAAGTATCTTTGGGAGAGGCCAGCGCGATCATTTCTTCCCTTCTCCAAGGGTTGCAAGCCGCCCACGCACAAGGAGTGATCCACCGCGATCTCAAACCCGAAAACATCATCCTGACTGCCGAACCAACGGATCAGAAAACAGAGCTGCAGATCCTTGATTTCGGTATCGCAAGGACACCCGACGCCTCTTCAGGCCGGTCGACCGGAGGCGCAGGAACCGGCGGGTACATGGCGCCCGAGCAAATAACTTACCCGGAATCGGTCCAACCCTCTGCCGATCTCTTTTCCGTTTCTCGCATTTTTTACGAGCTGCTGATGGATGTGCTGCCGCTGGAACATTGGCAGCTTCCTTCTGATGGCCGCCCTGATGTGCCGATTGCCATTGATCAGCTTATCGAAAAGGGGCTCAAAGACCGTCCCGGCAGCCGTCCACAATCCGTTGCTGAATTTGATCAAGCTCTCAAAACTGCTCTGCAAACTCTCGATTCTGTGGCTCAAAGATCGAGATCTTTCAATCGGCCAGGACAGGAATCCGTGGTCAACAAGGGTGCAATGTTCGTCACCCCTAGGCAAGACGAACAGGGCAAATGGCATATGCCCGCAATGGTCGACAAGGACGGCCAGCGGACCGAGTGGAGCTGGTGGGGCGGGTATTTGAAAGCCTACCCAATGTGGGTCCAGATCGCAGTGTGGGGCGGAGCCGGACTTTTTATTTTACTGCTGTTTGGAGGGGCGTGAAAGATGGCAAAATGCCAATCGTGCGAAGCTATCAATCCAGCCGATGCGAGCTTTTGCACAACATGCGGAAGCCCGATCGGTCAAAGCGATACGCTGGGTGGGCTCCAAACTGAGCCGTTTGAACGCGACCCAAAGCCAGGCCCGAACACAAATGACAATCTTGATCTTGAGCAAGGATCGTTGTTCGCTGGACGGTACACGATTGGCGAGAAAATCGGTCAGGGCGGCATGGGGATGGTCTACAAGGCCACAGAAGACCTCGCTGGCCGAACGCGCAATATTGCGCTCAAATTGATCCGGACAGATCGCCTTGGCGATCAAAGGGCGGTTGACAAGCTGATCAGTGAAGGCGCGCTGACGCAGGATATTCGCCACCCCAATGTGGTCGCGGTTTACAATGTCGGAGAAGCAGAGGGCCATCCATTTGTGGCGATGGATTTTGTGGAGGGGCAATCGCTGCGGGAATGGCATCGGCGCAAAATTAATGGGCAGCAGGAAGTTCCCACCGCGGTCACCAGTGAGATCATCCTCGCTTTGCTAGATGGTCTGGAGGCGGCCCATCAATTGGGCGTGGTCCACCGCGATCTAAAGCCTGAAAATATCATTCTGACCGAAGAGCCGAGCGCGGCAGGTGCGCAGTTGCAAATCCTCGATTTTGGAATTGCCCGCGCGCCGGGGACACTCGATAATTTTACTGGGACTGGCCTGGGCACACCGCGCTATATGGCGCCAGAACAGATCACCAATCCCGCTGCTGCAGGACCAGAGGCCGATCTCTATTCGCTTTCAGTCTTGTTTTATGAGCTGTTGATGGACGTCCTGCCTCAGGGGCATTGGCAACCGCCCTCTGGCAGTCGTTCGGACATTCCAACCGCGATTGATAACTTGATCGAACAGGGGCTTTCAAACCGCCCAGCGTCACGTCAGCGATCAGCGGATGAATATCGTCAGGCGTTGAAGACGGCCATTGATGAAGAACATCGTACTCCCGCCCCTCCTCCACCGTCACCTCCACCCACACCGCCAGGTCCAGGCAATTCGGTGCGGAATTGGGCAATTGGCGGCGGGGGCGGCCTCTTGCTGCTGGCTGGTCTGGGATATTGTTTTGAGAAACCAGATATTTCGGGGAATACGAACAATGAAGAAACCGCCTTTTTCGATGAAGACGATCTGAATGACGAAGGTTTGGATGAAGACACAATTGAGCCGCAGGGGTCGGAAGTCACTTACTCTGATTTCGCCGGCCGTTGGAACATCGACATCGGCGGACACCTCAACATCAATGTTGATCAATACGGTAATTTTTCTGGCCGAGGTCCAAATGCGTTCGGATCCCAAGATTCGATCGAAGGCAACTTGGAAAGCGGACAATACATCGTCAACGGAACCCTTGCGGGAGAACTGGCCTGGGATGGCGGATGTCACCTCGATTTTGTGACTTACAATCCCGATGGTTCGGTCAACTTGATAAGCAAATTTCACATCGATCATGCGTCTGGGGCGGATTGTCCGGTTCGGTTTGGCCAATGACCATGACGTGTCGCCTGATCCATAATTCTGCGGAGAACACACATGAGCGAGTTTGACGATTACAGTTTGCAGGGATGCCTGATCGATCCAGGTTATGACGGTGCGCCAAAGGTTCGCAGCTTGGGCGGATCCAGCGCAAAGGGCGCGATGGGCGCGAGTGCAAGCCCACTTCCCCCACGCGTCGATCTGACCAAATATTGCAGCCCGATCGAAGATCAGCAAAGAACCAATAGCTGCGTCGCAAACGCGGTCGTCGGGGCGCTCGAATTGCTTCAGCGCAAGGAAGATCACTCGAGCCAGGATCTCTCACGCTCATTCATATATTTCAATTCGCGCCTGTTCCACAGCGAACAACCTGAAGATCGCGGGACCTTTGTGCACTTCGCGATGGCGGCGCTGATGGCAAAGGGAATTTGCGAGGAGCGCATGTGGCCCTTTTCTAAAACCACGATCAACGATCCGCCAACGCAGGCTTGCTATGAAAACGCCCAGCTTTATCGCGGAATTGAGTTTGCTGAGCTTCAAAAGAGCACGCCTTTGACGCACATTCTGGCGCAAGAGATCCCGGTGATCATCGCGCTTGAACTGCCGCGTGAATGCTATTTGGCAGCCCATCTGACCGGCGTGATGTCTGAACCAGATGGCAACATCGGCACAAGCCACCAACACGGCCGGCACGCGATGACAGTGGTCGGGTATGACCTTGAAAGCGAGACCTATCTGGTTCGAAACAGCTGGGGCACGCGCTTTGCCAATGACGGTTACTTTGCGATGCCGATGGCGATCTATGAACAGGCCAGTATGTCGGGCCAACAATGGGCAATCGGCGCGCTCAATCGCGCTCCCGGGCTCGAATTGCTGGGCAAGTCCGTCAAGGAAAGCGTGGAAGGGATGGTCGCGAGCGCTGTCAGCCTACCGGCCGCCGATACTGGCGAAATGCGCGCGGCATTCCAATCAGAGGTTCAGGGGCGCCTAGACCAAACAAAGCAGGATTTTCGTGACCGGTTGCGGGGCCGCTAACGGCGTGGTGGCCCAGCATGTTGCAATCGATCCGATCGACCAAAACGCAAGACATCAGCGCGATGAAGCTTGTCGAAGAAGCCCTTGAATATGAGATCGCCGACGATCAGATCACGGTGATCAGCGGCGCCGCTGTGCCGATCGCAATTCGGCGGCTGGCGCTTGAATTGCTGGTGCGGGTGGAGCGATCAGGCTGATTTTGCAAGGGGCAAAATTACCACCAGATCACGGCTGGCACAGAAATGGGCACTTCCATTTTTACGACAATTTTCAAGAATTTACTCGCCAGCACCGCTGTGTATGGTGTGCGCCCCAAGGCCTATCATATCGCGAACGGTGATCCGGTGAATGAATCGGATCGTTCTATGAAGGAATGCCGCAAACGCACAAAAGGTCAGCGCGTCGTGTTTCTTCGAGGTTTCAAGTTCAAAGAAACAGCCTAGCGAAGCTTGGGAAACCAAATTCCTCGCTCTGCCATGTTCCCCATATTCTTTCTCACGTGATCCTTCTCAAGATCCTCATATCTTACATCAGCTTTAACCGCCTCAATTTTGATTGGCTTACTACCGTTGAAGTACTTGGAGACGATCTTCTCAATGTCAGACTCATCGAACGCTGTTACTCCCATTCCTAGCCCAACGCCGTGGGAGCGGAGAAGGCCAATATCGGTTCTCTCAAAAGTGATCCAATAGCGATGTAAAGTCATTGTTCATTCTCAATTCTTGGACGAACGCCTGGTTCGAATCTTATAGTAGGTACACCCTCATCAGGTGCTCCACGCAGAATGCCATGGTCATCTAGACTAGGTAAGTCGGCACCCTCGAAGTTATCGATGTTTGATGGTGCTGTAGTGTAATCAATATCGCTGCGTGTTCCGACACCTTTGCCTATCGGTAAGTCGGTTCCAACACCGCGCCTGTCGCCTGTCGTTGCCGAGTCGACGACATTCAGTTGACGTCGAGCATTATCGACGGCCCCTTGGATTGCCGCGACCTCGCCATTTGTTAGATCGCCAAGACCACTTGGCCGAGCACTATCGTCGAAGACAACATCAACCGCCCGTTCCAAGCTTGCAACCGCGAGATTCCTTGCGCCTTCGAGCTTCGCGCCAGCTCGACCGAGAGCATCCTCCGCCCGCCCTAATGCACGCCGGGCGCGTTGTCCCGCCGCTTTAATGCGCTGGCCCGCACGCCTCAATCACTCCTGGAGAGATCTCCTCGTCTCCATCCCAGTCGGATCAATCGCATTCACCGGATCGTTTCCGACGTAAGCGTAGAGGTTGTACTGGTCCTCATACCCGATGGGATCGGTTTGGAGGATGGAGGAGACGCGATCATCCGGGGGATGATTGCAAGCGACGACACCGAGCGTTGGTGAGTAGATGCGGGCCTTGTAATAATAGAGCCCGATCTCTGGCAGCCAGGCTTGGCTGCGCGGCTCTCAATGTCCCCCGGACATTGTCGCTGCTCGCGTATACTGGAACCTACCGATGTTTCCGACATCGGGAATGCCAAAGGCGTCGTATGAGTTGATACCTATCAACCCGCCCGAGTTGTTCGCCACTGCGACGATGCTCCCACGCTCATCAGCCTGCGCTCAAGTAGGGAAGCGGTAGCCCAGCAAAGACGCGATAACGGCGATCGGAGGTGCCGCTGCCTTCATACCACACAATGGGGTTATCGATGCCAAACCCATGCACATAGCGCCGCTGAAGCTGATTGGCGGAGTTGTGTTGTCCTCGCTAACGCTCGTTCAGCTTCGCTTCCTCCAATCATGTCCACACCGTCATAAGCAAAACGGGTGAGC
>JBDWLM010000005.1:0-1672 GCA_039973155.1 Erythrobacter sp.
GGGACATTGAGAGCCGCGCAGCCAAGCCTGGCTGCCAGAGATCGGGCTCTATTATTACAAGGCGCGCATCTACTCACCAACGCTGGGTGTCGTCGCTTGCAATCATCCCCCGGATGATCGCGTCTCCTCCATCCTCCAAACCGATCCCATCGGCTATGAAGACCAGTACAACCTCTACGCTTACGTCGGAAATGATCCGATTAATGCGGTGGATCCGACTGGGCTGGACACATGCGTCCCGAATCCTGACGGCGGTGATGCTATCTGCACAGAAACTGAAGAGAACGAGATTGAGGTTGTGGCGCGTCGACCAACCACCGATCAGAGGAAAAAGGTTGATCGTTCAGCTGCTGTGAACATTACGACACCTGCCCTCGGTCCGATTCCGTTGTTGCTCCACTACGCAGGTGATAGTGGAGCAACAGTATGTCTCACTGATAGTCAATTCGAACACGTCTTGAACAACACTACCGATACCTCGGATCCAATTCCGGTCAAAGGCTCGGGCGATCTCACTGCGCACCCCGTGACCGCGTATGGGGGAGGGAGTTGGGCTCTTGGCAAGTCGATTGGCAGTGCGACAATCTATCGCAACGGCAACGGAGATGCCGTAGGGTTCTACGATTTTTATGACGACAACAAACAACCTACTGGAGCAAGAAGTACGGAAAATGAGGTTGCTACTGGAATTCTGAGCGCCGTGGACGGAACGCCTTTCCATATGATATATCCCTGCTCTGGCTAGAAGGTAAGAGGTCAATGCGCGCTACTCTTAGTTTTACAATGACCGCAATTGTACTTTTGTTGTCGGCCTGCGGCGAACATCGCCGGGAAACTTCAGAATTTTTCGAAGAGAAAACGGGTTTACCTCTCTGCTCAGAAGCTCGAGTGTCGAATAAGACCATCGGCGCTCATGACTATGAGGTTGATTTTACATATTCTGTCGATCTTGAATTAACTACGCAATGCGAAAATAGGCTGCTTACGGATATAAAGGACAGATTGAATGTTGAGTGCGCCTCTGTCGATAATTGCAGTTTTTTCGACAACAACAATTGGTTTTATGAACTAAGGCGATTGGGCAACGGCCAAGTCAGTTTTACACTGCGCGCAACTTGAGGCTTGAGTTAGATGGGCACTGTCAGAGCAAATGCGCCTGATTGACGAATGAGGCGACAAGGGTAGGGCGCTGCTATGCCACGTCCTCGCAAACCAGCTAGTCCGTTTCGTTATTTCAACTCTTCGCCTGAAGTAATTTGCTAGGTTATGACGGTGTTTGTTCGATTTCGCCCCCAATATAGGACATTAAGCGGAGGCTGAATTTGGGCTGATCGCTCCACCCGCGCCAGCAATTCAAGCGCCAGCCGCCGAATTGCGATGGGCCGAATTGCGTTTGTGCAGCGGCGGCGCTGATCCGCGCGGTTCGATCGTTGCTCACACCAATGCCCAGGGCTCCTCGATCGCGACCAACACGCATGAAGGAGTCGCCAGACGTGCAGAGCACAATATGGTATTCCGGCCACCAGCAATAACGGCCGGTTCCAATATACGCGAGCAGCGACAATGTCCGGGGGACATTGAGAGCCGCGCAGCCAAGCCTGGCTGCCAGAGATCGGGCTCTATTATTACAAGGCGCGCATCTACTCACCAACGCTGGGTGTCGTCGCTTGCA
>JBDWLM010000006.1:0-12852 GCA_039973155.1 Erythrobacter sp.
TTGTCGCTGCTCGCGTATATTGGAACCGGCCGTTATTGCTGGTGCCCGGAATACCATATTGTGCTCTGCACGTCTGGCGACTCCATCATACGTGTTGGTCGCGATCGAGGAGCCCCGGGCATCGGTGTGAGCAACGATCGAACCGCGCGGATCAGAATGCGCTTTAGGGGTCAGTTCCAGACTCTGTTAACACCACATAGTTCAAGATTTCCTTCAAATCCCCTTTACTCTCTTGAGGCACGCTAATTACTATAAACCTTGGTGACTTAGCTGGTTGTAACAAAGGCCACGCACTGCACGTGTCATCTCGACACCCTAACCGCCACCCATACCCACCTACTTCCAATCCTATCGACGTTTCTGGAAGAAATGGGTGATCACCTTCATAAACACCCACAGGGATTTTCTTGAATTCCGTCCTATAAAATTCAAAATCGCTATCATTCTTGCCCTTCGAAAGCACCGAAAAGTTGTCGCTCGAAAAACAAAATGTTTCCCCGCATTGCGAAACCTGATGCTCTGCACACGAAGTTAGGAATAACGCGAACACCGATAGGAAGGTAAACTCTCTAAAAACCATTCGCTTCGGTCTTTTCATCATCATTCAAAAGTCCATTACCGTTCAATATGTTTGCGATCGCTTTTACAGTAACCGGTTGGCTTGAGTCCCCCATCACGTCATCTCTATGCAATGGATGAGCACCGCCGCTCGTTCGCCCAGCGCTTGCTCGATTTGGGCTTGAACAGCCTCGTTCCCCATCGCCGAAAGTTTGCAGATGCGATCACGATATCCATCCCGACGGTTCGCCAAATTAATATCAGCATTCTCGCAAGCGACACGAACATATCCCTTGGCTTCTAAGCCCGAGATCGCTCCCTCTTCAGTAATTATTCGAAACGCTTGCCCTCGCATTGATTGCGGCACATGTGGGCCATCTTGAAGTTGCCGAGCCATGCAGGCAATGCCATCAGATTGCTGCACATTATTGTTTTGCGCGATCAGTGTTGAAGGCACATTTAGACACGCGGCACCTAGTAAAACCGAAAATACCGAGATGAGTTTATCGTTATTCCTCATATTTCGCTTTCCAATCTCTAGAAAAAATTTAACATTTGAATCGTTTAGCTAAAAATTCGGCCCATCACCGCAGGTCGTGGACACGGTTAGTTGACCTGTCGCCGTCGCCCCCAGCGAGTCGGCCACTGTGTAAGTAAATTCAGCGAAATCGGTTGTTGCCGCGAAGTCAACGCTTACCGAGCTTTGCGAAGAGATAGACGCACTTGCCGTCCCGTTAGTCCGTGTGATGTCGATGAGAACCAATGGGTAATTGGCCTCCGGATCGGTGTCATTTGCCGTCAAATTGACGGTCACGCCAGTACTGCACGCGCCGGATACGCCATCCGCACCAGTTTGCGGCGGATTGTTCGATGGCGGCGGAGGAGGGGGCGACGGTGGCGGTGGCGGAGGTGGCGGTGGCGGCGCAGATCCTGCCGAACAGCTCAGCGTTGTTGATCCAGTAACCGCTTCATAATCGGTGCGATTGCCTGCATCATCATAGCATATTGCGCGCGTTTCATCATCGTTCTGTCCGCCCGATGTTTCAACCTTAATCAATCGGCCCAAGGCATCATAAGTGTATGCCTCAGTGCTAGATTGAGCTTGTGCTGAACAGGCAGCAAACAGGGTTGCGAGCGAAGCGCCCGCAAGCAAGTATTGGCAACGCATGGACTGTGACCCTCCTGTGCGACACAGTAAAGCGCTCAAATGAAAGCCTGCAAGTCAACAGTTTGTACTATAATTATTATCCACCGGCTGAAACACCAGGAATTCCGCCGTTTTTATACGTGACCGACCGACAAACTATGTAAATAACGAAAATCAAACGCACGCAGATCAGAACGACTCGGGACGTGGAACAGAAATTCAGAAGTTAAAAATGCCGCTTGAGCTTGGACGCAATAAAATTTGCATCGCTTACTTGCGGCACCAAAGACATAAACCTGGTCTTAGAACGCGCCTAATCCACGCGAAATGATGCCCCGGCATAAGGATCGTAATCGGTTGGTGGCAACTCACCGCGCACTTCTACAGGGTCAGGCTCGGTCGGGTTGACTGGCGCCGCAGCAGAGCGTTCAATCATCGCGTCTCCACCCCACATAAATCCTGCAGCTATTGCGGGCGCACCGAGCAGCATAAAGCACCCGACGACTACGCGCAGGCCAGAGCGCAGCGGCAATCGCCCCGTCAACATCAGTATTCCTAGAAATGCGACGGACAATATGCAAAGCCCAACCGCAATCTCGCCAAGCACCACCCCGTTGATCCAACCAACTGAGTTTTCCAAAACAGGCTCTGCAGTGGGGTCGAACAGGCTAGATCGAGGGATGGCTGCCATGGCCGCTATCCCACCGTACCTTGTATACCTGCAACGATGGTGCCCGCTCCGAACAAGATGAAAAGCCCGATAATCACGGTTGCTCCAAAGCGCCAATTCATGCGCCCTGTCAGCATCATAAATCCTACGGCCGCCACCGCCATAACGGCAATTGCGGTGGCAACATTCCCGAGCAAAGTGCCCTGAAGCCAAGCGAGCGCTGCAACAATCGGGCCCGAGCCTTGCGGATCGGCGGATTGCGCCAAAGCCGAATTTGGGGCGACAAGTAACGCAATCGCCGCAATGCGGTATTTCAAATTAGCTGGCATTCACGCCTCCTAGAAATGCAATTCCCAATTGGATCAATCATGGATCCACGACCAACACTTGGCTTATCCGTCTCTTGCCGTTTTGCCGTTCAAGTTGAACAAACACATCAATACTTTCGCGCACATAATGCCTCACATCATCGCGCCCCAGTTTTGATCCCGCCTGCAAAACCAACAAGGCCAACTGCTCGATCGCTCTCTGGGGAGTATCAGCATGGATAGTTGTCATTGAGCCGGGGTGGCCTGTGTTGATAGCTCGCAGGAAAGTGAACGCCTCAACCCCGCGAAGCTCCCCCAGAATGATCCGGTCCGGCCGCATCCTCAGGGCCGCGATCAACAGATCCTCCGCATCGACTTCCGCTTCGCTCAATTCACCGCGCGCGGCCAGCAGCCCGACGGAGTTTTTGTGGTCCAGCTGCAGCTCGGCGGTGTCCTCGATCAAAATAAGACGTTCATCACGCGGAATTTCAGCGAGCAGCGAGTTGAGAAATGTGGTCTTCCCCGTTGACGTTCCACCTGAGACTAGAATGTTCTTTCTGTCTCGCACCGCTTCTTGCAAATGTTGCGCCGCCGCTCGACCTACTAAGCTGCGAAATCGGCGTTCTGCGCCAATATTCGGTGCGCTACTTTCAATCTCATCAAAAGCTCCATCGTCCTGCCAATCACCAAGCGAAAGATTGGCCGACACATGGCGCCGAATTGCAAATGCATGCCCTTGGCGCGTGGACGGCGGGGCTGCAATTTGAACCCGTGATCCATCGGGCAATGTGGCTGCGAGCAGAGGCTGGCTCCGGCTGATACCTTGCGATGAGGTGGCGGCGATTTGATGCGCCAAACGATCAAGGAGCTTGGCATCGATTTCCGGTTGCTCGCGTCGCTCAATTCCCCCACCGATGCTCTCAAACCACACCTCTCCCGGTCGATTGATCCAGATATCAGTAACATCGGGCTGCTTGAGCAGCGACGCCAAGGGCGCGAGAAACGTATCGAGATAATATCCTGTTTCCGGCTTGGTCATGGCTCCTCCGTCGAAAAATCAAGATCACGCGACACAAACACAGACACGCTGGTTCCATGTTTCACTTTAAGGGTCGGTTGAATTTGTTCGGGTTGGGTCACTTGCACATTTTGGGTGCTGCCAGGTAAGGCGACGATAACACCATCGGTCGCTTCGTTGACGGCCAAGCCTACTCCAATGTCGAGCACCGACTGCAGCAATGCGCCGCCAAAGCGCTGTAGAAATTTGCCGTCTACTTTCCCTCGTATTCCGGCCCTGCCGAGCGGATCGGAGGATGGCGAATTTAGCGCGATTGTGACACCATCTGGACGGATAAGCCGCGTCCATTGCACCATTGCCCGGTTTTGACCCTGCTGGAGGTTGGCCTCGTATTCTCCATATAGCCTGCTGCCGCGCGGGATAAGCACCCTACTTCCATCAAAGCTTGAAACATTGCGTTGGACCAAAGCTCTAACGCCGCCCGGCCGAGTGGAATCTATCGCCGTTTCTAAAACCGCTGGAATCACGGTGCCTTGCGGGATCGTGAGCGATGGATTGACGAACCGATCCGCAGTCACGCGCTCTCCGCTGTCAGCGCCGACCGCTGCAACTGGGCTGGCTGGCTGGTTTGTCGCGCCTTCGAACACCACTTGAGGCGGAAGCGGCGCCGGTGAAAAGGTTGGAATGGGCGCAGGCGAAAACGTGGGAATCTGTGGCAGGATCACCGGCGGCAGCGGAGCCCGAACCGGCGCTTGAATCGGATCGACTCCGGCGCTTGTTGTTTCAATCACTGCGGAGTTTTGCTGGTCTAAAAACCTGGCTGGCACACCAACCGGCGAAGGTGCGCTAATTCGGGTTCCATCAGTAATTCTTGGATCCAGCACCGAAGGCACTTGTGAAGCCTCTCGCGATGAGCTGAGCGCGTTGAAAATCACAACACCGCCGATCAGCAAGATCACAATAAAAACCCAAATCCCCCAATTGCCAGAGCTGCCCGTTGCAACCACCGGGCGCGGATCATTGTATTCATATTCGTGCGCTTGTGCCTCGGTCATGATGCGTCATCCTCACGCTCATTGCGCCGCGCAGTCGCCTTTTCCTTATCAATCCGAAAAACCAATCTTTCATGGACTCGGTCAATTACAAACCGATCACCGCGCATATAGCCATCTACAACCTCTTCATCTCCCGATGGACCAATCGCAAAGACCGCGGGAAGCGGTTGCCCAGCCGCGTATTCGATAACTGTCTTGTCGCCATTGTCGCGAATTGATGCCGGTCTGACCGAACGGTCCCCTCTTAAGCGATATGACCAATTGAGATTTTCAATTGCAGTCACCTGCTCAATTGGCGTTTCTCGCGACGGCGCAGCGGCAGCAAAATCAAATCGCACAACGTAGGCGGCCAGTAATCCAGTGCCGACTTCCAATCCGAACTCATAAGATCGCAGATCTGTTTCAATGGTGAGGAAAGCGGGAGCAGCTGATGATAACGGTGTGATCTGGAAGCTGTCCTCCTCCGCTGAAATCGCGACATCCCACGCGCGATTGCCGCCCAGCGTGGCCCGCTGGATCTTCTCGCCGGGTTCAAGGATAACAGTGAGGGAGGTTTGAGGCAGCGCAGTCAAAAGCACGCGTTCACCCGGCTCCCAGGCAACAGTTTGAATACGCGGGGATTCAATACCCGGCATCGGGACAATTTCCGCCTGAACCGGGCCTGCAAACGCGGCGATGATCAACAAGGGCAGCAAGCGGATCATAGATCAACCTCACTCGGTTGAATTTGCTCGACGCCATTTACGATGCCCGCTTCAGGCAGGTTTTCGGCATCCCGGCGATAACGCGTAACTTGGAAGCCCAATGGATTGATCAAGCGGTCGGCTTCGCTCATTTCTGCGCTGGAAAATTCGAAGCTCACAACTGCTGCCCAATGTTGCGCCTGCTGCGGCGTTGCACCGGGATTGTTGCGCGTCGTCGTAAATCTGACCAAGGAACGATTTTCCGCCAGCGATGATATGCTTTTCACCTCAGTCCTAAGTGTGGCTCCGCGTGACAAATAGGCCAGCGGACTGGCAGGGTTTCCAGCATCCATTCTGCGCTGGTATCGCTGCCGCTCTTGCCCTGCAGACCATAGTGAAACTTTGCGATAATCGTCTTGCAAAGCATCCAAGCTAAAGCTTTCACGGGCGATGATATATTGAACGAGGAATGATCGGGTGAGCGCGGTATCTGGCGCCACGAGCTGGGTATCGAGGGGCGCCAATGCTTCGACATTGCCGGTCTGACGATCGACCAGCAAAGTGTAAGGCTCAACTGTTTTCAACGGGATGAGAAAAACCAGCGCGACCGCTTCAGCCAAGGCGATAAGCGCGGCAATAATCGCAACAATCCATGCGCGCCTGCTTGACCGTTCAAGATCGGCAGTCACGCTTTCACCCCAAGTGTCGGCGACTGTGATCTGCGATGGATCGATATCTGGTTGTGCCGTCATGTGTTTTGATCTCGTTTGATTGAGGATCGTGAATTCAAGGATCGTGGTCGCCGATAGGAACTGCCCAACCGGTTTGGTTGGTTAACCCGAACGCGCTCGGTGGATTGCCCTCTGCCAGATGCCGCCGCTGGCTCGCGTCGTTGGAATTCATTTATCAAGCGGTCTTCGCGGCGAATTGAGTTTTCAATGGCGTTGCTCACTCGTTCCGCCCGAGATAGCGCGATGCTCGCCCCCATTTGCCCAGCGGTGGCAGCCGGCGAACGCAACGTGTTTTGGGCGAGTGATTGCGCGCTGAAGCTGGGCAGCGAAATCCAACCGCGATAAAACACCACTCGCGCCATCAACCAGATCATCGCGAATTGAACCAAGGTGAAGGCCAAAGCGATCGCCAATAGTTCCAATGGTGCAGATGGGGTCGCATAGCCCAATTCCCGCAAGCGCAATGCGTCCGTCAACCACGGCTGGATCACAGCCAATTGCACCGACAAAACGATGGTGACGCCGACTGAGCCCACGATCATCAATACAATCGCTTTGAGCCACCCAGCTATAATGCCGCGCGTTTGCGAGAAGAAGTAAAACCCGGCGACAAGCGGCGCGATCGCCAGCAGCAACCCTGCCCCTATTCGCAGCAGGCCGAGCGAACCAAATATGCCGGCCAAATAGACGAGCCGGGCGGTTCCAAATGTGTCGTCATCTTCAAGCACCGCGGCTTCAAATGTCGCACCCGGATTCTGTTGATCGAGCAGCGCAGCGTTGTTGCGGCCCGTTCCCAATTCAGTAAGCCGAACGATCGCATTATCGGCCTGTTGCAGGCGAGCGGCGAATCCAGCCCCGTTTTGCCCCCCATTGCCCTGCTGCAGCGCTGCGGCAATTTCTGCTGGCCCATTGAGCGTGGTTTCATAGATCACAGTGCGGAATGCAGGCCAGGAAAAAGCCAGCGTGAGCACGATCCCGATTTTGAGCACGTCGATTACGATATCTCGCGCACCGGGCGGCGGCCCAAACAACAGCCGGAACGCAAAAAAAGCGATAAACACCGTCAGCAAACCGGCCATCACACTCGAAGCGAGCGAACCCGGCTGGCCAAGCGCCTGGTAGCCATAGCTCCCGATCACTTGCGCCTGACAATCCAAGTGCGTGAGAACCCGCGTCAAAAACTGATCGCCAGTGATGATTGGCGGACACGCCATCAAGCGGCCCTTTCAAGCAAGAGGTGCAGCCAGTTTGCAGGGTCTGGGCCGGTCGCGTCGACCAATTCATCAAATATCCGCACAGTGCTTTCGCGGCCCGATAGGATCGTGAGCAATTCCTGCTCCCCGGAGAGATCGAGCCGCGCGACCACACTATCACGGCCATGCTTGATCAGGAAGCAATGCGATGTGTCTGGCAAGGTCCGCACCAGTTCAAATTCGTGGCGACTAAGCCCAAACCCATTGATGTAGTCTTCGGCTCTCGCCTTGGGATTGATCATAAATATCTGTGTTGCCGCTTGCTCAATAATCGCGCTGGCAATCTTGCTTTCAAGAGCATCAGACGCGCTTTGCGTGGCAAAGCCCACCACTCCATTGCGTTTGCGGATGGTTTTTTCCCAATCCTTGATCCGGCGCACGAAAATCTCATCATCCAACGCCTTCCAACCTTCATCAATTACGATGATTGCCGGGCTGCCATCGAGCCGTTGTTCAACCCGGTGGAAGAAGTAAAACATTGCTGGTGTGCGGACCGCAGGATCATCAAGGATCGCGGTCATATCAAAGCCAACCGTCTGCGCCGAAAGATCGGTTAAATCTTGCGCGTTGTCGAACAGCCAAGACCGTTCTCCATCGCCCCACCATGGGCGCAACCTAGAATAGATATCATCGGGATGCGGACGGGCTGACCCCCGGAACAATTCCACCAGATGGCGTAGACGCCGGCGTTCAGTCGGTTGCTGAAAATTGGTTTCAATCGCGTCGCGAATTTGATCCAATTCGGCGCTGCTCGTTTGGCCAGCAAGTAAGGAAAGCCAATCGATCAAGAATTGTCGATTGGTTGGCGTGTCTTCCAATTGCAGCGGATTTAGGCCCGATTGCGCTTCGGGCGTCAGCCGATCATATTGCCCGCCGATCGCCCGGATAAACAGCTCCGCCCCGCGATCTTTATCAAAGAAGATTGTCCGCGGTGCAAACCGGCGCGCCTGCGCCAACAGGAAATTCAGAACGACTGTCTTACCCGAGCCAGAAGGGCCGATAACTGTGAAGTTGCCCAAATCCTGTTGGTGAAAATTGAAGAAATATGGCCCTGCCGCGGTCGTTTCAAACAAGGTGACAGCATCACCCCAATGATTGCCCTGGGCCCGCCCAACGGGGAAATTGTGCAAGCTGGCTAGGCCCGCAAAATTGGTTGTCGAAACAAGTCCACGCCTGCCAATATAGCGAAAATTGCCTGGGAATTGTGCCCAGAATGTCGGCTCCAGCGCGATATCTTCACGCACCGCATTGATGCCCAAATCAGCAAGCAGCGCAACCACCTCAGCGACATGATTTTCCAAATCTTCCAGCGTTTCTGCGTGGATTGCAATGGTCGAATGATGTTCGCCAAAGCCCGCGCAGCCCGCTGCAACCTCATCTTTCGCATCGGTCAATTCATCACGCAGAGACAGCGCTTCGTCCTCCGCCGCGCGCATCCGCCGCAGCGCTAAATTCATCTGGCCAAGCGCCTGTGACCGTTCAACAAAGGCGAAACTTTGGCTGACATTCAGCTCAAACGGCAGGCGATAGAGCTCATCAAACATGCCGGGGAAAGTGGCCCCTGGATAATCCTTGATTGAAACCAACGCGGCAAAACGCCGCGGCAATTCACCCGCCGGGGCCAATTCCACGCAATCCTGCCCAAAGCTTACCCGGCGAGAGGGGATAAAATGCCCCAAATCGCCATGCGGCAGCGCAACCGGGCGCATATCGGCATTGTACAAACAGGATAGAAATTCGAGCGGTTCAGACCGCTGCCCCTGCGGCGTATCATAAATTGATAGGACGCGCGGATCATAGGCGTTTAGCGATGCCACCAGCGCCTCACTCGCACGATCAAGCGCATGCTTTTCCGCCGCCATCAAGCTGGCATTGCGTCTTGTGCTGCGAGCAAACCAGGATCGCACCCGGCCGGCAATGCCAATCCGCCCTTGCAACGGCCGGCGTACAATTGTGAGGAACAGCTCGTTTACATAAAGCTGTTTCGCGCCGAGTTTTTCCTGCCAACGATCATCCAGCTGCGCGGAGAAATCGTCTGCCGACACGCGCCCCAAATTGGTTTCCGCACGGCGGCGTATGACATGATGATACACCGCAAAGCGCGAGCTGCCGAGCGCGCGCAGCATCGCATCGCGCAGCCCGCTGCGATAGTTTAGTTCATCACTGTCGGCCGTTTCGAACAGCAACCCGCCCAGACGAATGGTCTGCATCAACAAGCCATCGCGGGTTTCAATCGTCATATCATCGATGTGCCGGGCATAGGGCAGATGCGCGCCAGCAGGCGCTTCTTGCGCGGCAACTTTTGGATCGCGGGTCAAGGGCGGTAAGAATTGCATCGCCACAGCGAATGGTTCCGAACTCTGGGGCAATTGCGAACCCGCGTGATCCACAGATCGAATATTCGCGGCTCTTCAAGACTGGCAAGCATGCCAATACCATGAACGGCAAGCGCGATCAGCAGCACCCACCAAGCGCGAAAGATCAGGAACAGCTCCACTGCAATCACAGCATTGATAACGAAAAAGGTGTAAGTAACCCCGGCGAACATTTGCGGCCTTGTTAAGGCGACAAATAAAGTGTCCCGGCGTAATTGTTCAGGCAATGTGCGACTCCCCTGATTCCCGAATAAGTAGTCTGCGGAATTGCGGGCAATTTGCAAGGATTAAAAAGCGTCGCCGGAAAGTTCTGTTTTATGGCGAGAATGCGCAAGGGCCCTCCGCCATGCCAGTTGCGTTTCTGAGCATGGTGTCGCGGGTGGAGCCGCCGCCCCGTGCGGCATGAAGTACGAGCGGTGTTGGTATGCTGTGTTGTGCAAAATTACCACCGTATCACTACTGGTACAGAAGCGGACATTGCCGTTTTTATAATAAACTTCAGAAGCTCACTCGCCAGCACCGCTGCGTTCGGTGTGCGCCTTGGCCTCCTATTTTATGAGGCGCAATCCGGTGAATAGGCCAGGTCGTTCAATGGAAGAATGTAGCATGTGACCATTCAAGATTTTGAACGATTCAATCCTACTCCGCGCCGTTTTTGACGAGGCTGCGACCGAGTATGGTAACACAAAGCAAAAATAAGAAGAGAGGCAAAAATATCTCGAAGGCGCTTGCGGTATAAATTTGGCCAGACCCATCTATTTCCTCCCCGGTCGAACGTATTACTTGCAACGCGGAATAGGCCGCCAATAAGCCCAACGGGAGGGAGGAAAGAATGAGCGTCAGCCTGGACAGATTCGGGCGAAGGAAAAGTGAACATAGGCCCACAAATGAGCTCACTATTATAATTGTATTTGTCCAAGCGAAGTCCCCGCCAAGGCCATATAAAAAGGCATTATAGCCATACAGAACGAGCAGGAAAAGGCAGGTAATGAAATAGATTACCTTAGACGATTTAAAAATCAAATTCAATTTACCGACCTCCTAATATACGCGTTTAGTCCATGGTCCAACACGTTGGCCGCCCTGGTGATCACGCCGCCAGTAATAGTGGTTTCCTCCCGCACGACCTTTCATGTTGTAATCCTCCGGCGATGGACGCATTTGTTGAGGATTCATGTCCGGAACCTGGCCCAAGGAACGCTGGATAAAATAAACAGGATTGCTGGTTCCGATTCCGTTGTGGGCGTGTACTGTTGCGATTGGCCTCATACCTTCTAGCGTCATGGCCATGCCGACTTCGCCATCAGAGCCTTCATAGATTGCGCCACCTGCTCAGTATCCGCCTTCACCGCCTGCGGCAGCGCCAGCAAGGCCTCCCAAATTGCAAGGCCAGACCCGGTGATCGAGCCGGGTCGTTCAATGAAGTCATACTTAGCGATCGTCATTTATAGACAAGTAGAAGATCTTTCTCGTTAAATGGAACCAGATATCCCAAATTTGCATTCTCATTCAGATACATGATGTAAACTCTGTCCTTTAAGCAGCAGCCAAAGTTGAAGTGTGGCATGTTGGTGTCCACAACCACTTGCACAATTGCATTCCCCTCGCCTTTGATGAATGCAATGACCGCTACCTCAGCGACCAAGAATTCTTGACCGAAGTCACCCGCGACTGGCTTTAACGTGCTGACTCGACCTACTAATACAATATCCGAGGCATCGTATTGTGAAGCAGTTAATACCGCGGGTGAAAACTCGAAGTGTGCATCTTGGTGGCTCTCACATCCTGCAACTAGCAGTGCGAATATGGATAAAAAAGCTATTGCCAATGCTCGTCCCATCTCAATCTACCTCATTGTCAGAAGGGACTGGGTGGCTTGGCTCTCGACTTGCGGTTCACGCCCTGCCGGTAGCACGTCAAATCAGAATTGCCTCGTTAGTCTGACAAGACCTCCCAAAGGTCTATCCTAGATGCTCGGCAATGAGCAACGGTGACTAGCTTTTGCTTCCCATCCAAAATATCTAAAAAACTCAACCTCACTTCGCCGAAATATTGTTCGCCTGCAAGGTAGTCAAATTTGTTACGAAAAGTAACAAATTTGCAGAGGTGCAATGGGTTAGCACTTTCCAAATCATTCAACCGTAGCACGAAAGAGTCAGTCTCTTCCCCCACAAGTTCTGGCGTCACATTCACCGCACGCCCCTCAAATCTATCTGGAATAGTGAAATCCGAGATATATGACGTAATGCCAAATAGTGAGATTTCAAGGTTCATCGTCATAAGGTAACTTACTAATTCGGATATTCTTCACACTATTTAGAGAATTCCTAATTGTCATCTCTGGAGCTCCACCTCTGAATTCACCACTCGGAGTCTCTTCTCCGATTGCAATTCCCCAACTCGTAATGTTCGGGTTGCCAGCCTCAATCTCTCCCTCGGCAATATCTGTGATGGCGTTCCCCCATTCGGGCGGCAATACAAATCTATCATGAACCTCTGCACGGGTTGAACGTTGTCGCGGATCCTCAGTTGTCCAATAAGAACCATTGGTCGCATCTTCGCCGCCCTCAAGGCCAGCCCTTCCGCCATATACTCGATAGACCTAGATTATATCGCGTTTTTCAGCTTCTTCGCTAATTGCAGAAGTTATACCAAGTGCAACAAAAATTCTAGCGACCCCTCGAGCTAGCCGGCTTCGTTGCGATTCAGCTTTTCGGCTAGTCCGGTTCGCCCGCTCTGAGACTTTCCTTTCATAATCTACATTTTGGGACGGAAGCTCTTTTCGCATCCTAGTCGGATCCACCGCATTTATCGGATCGTTCCCGACGTAGGCGTAGAGGTTGTACTGGTCTTCGTACCCGATGGGATCAGTTTGGAGGATGGAGGAGACGCGATCATCCGGGGGATGATTGCAAGCGACGACACCCAGCGTTGGTGAGTAGATCCGGGCTGCGCGGCTCTCGCTGTCCCCCGGACATTGTCGCTGCTCGCGTATATTGGAACCGGCCGTTATTGCTGGTGCCAGGAATACCATATTGTGCTCTGCACGTCTGG
>JBDWLM010000007.1:0-112875 GCA_039973155.1 Erythrobacter sp.
GGGCCGGTGGAAGTTGTGACGGTGGATGCCAATGGCGTGCTCGGGCGGCAGGACACGGTCTCTGCAGCGCAGTTCAGCAGCCTATCCAATGTCGTGCAGGCTGTGTCTGAGGTAAGCGCAGCGCAATTTGCTGCGCTGGAAAGCGATGTCTCCAACATCAACTTCCAGCTCGAAGAATTGAGCGATCAAGCCAATGGCGGCATTGCAGCGGCAATGGCATTTGGCGGGACGATGATTGTGCCCGATAGCAATGTCTCGGTCAGCCTCAACGCATCGACTTTCCAGGGAGAGCAAGGCTTTGCCGGAACGATCACGGCACGCGTGAGCGAGCGGATCTATGTCTCTGGCGGTGTTGCAGGATCAACCGCTGCCAACACAACCGGCGGCCGCGTGGGTATCGCCTTCGGGTTCTAACACGCGATAACAAGCACACCAGAGGTGGTTGGTGAAGGCATTCCCCTTCCACCTCTGGTCACTGCCAAGCGCCATCTGCTAAGCTTCCCGATGCACTGATTGGGAGAATGCGAAGCCATGACAAGCAAGGTCTGCGTTGTGACGGGAGTCGGCCCGGGCACCGGCAAAGCCATCGCCCAGAAATTCGCCGCTGAAGGATATCAGGTGGCGATGATCGCGCGCAATGGCGAACGGCTCGATGCGATCGCAGCGGAAACTGCCAACACACATGGCTTCGTTTGCAACGTTGCGGACTTTGATGCGCTGGACCAAACGCTGGCCGAGATCACTCGGACATTGGGCCCGCCCTCAGTGCTGATCCACAATGCTGTGCGCGGCACGCGAGGCACTTTTTTGGAAGTGGAGCCCGAGCAGTTGGAAAAGAATTTCCGGATCAACACACTTTCATTGCACCATATGGCGCGCGCACTGGCCCCGGCGATGATAGACGCTGGCGAAGGCGCCATTATCGCAACCGGGAACACCGCCGCCTATCGCGGCAAAGATTTCTTCGCCGCATTCGCTCCAACCAAGGCTGCGCAGCGAATTCTGCTGGAATCGATGGCACGCACAGCCGGCCCCAAGGGGGTTCATGTCGGCTATGTCGCGATTGATGCGGTGATCGATGTGCCGTGGACGCGGGAAGCCTTTGTCGGGCGGCCCGATGAGTTCTTTTCAGACCCCGCCGATATCGCCAGCGAGATCTATCATATGGCGCATCAGCCAAAATCCGCCTGGACATTCGAAACCGTGATCCGCCCGTTTGGTGAAAGCTGGTAAACCAATCCATTAGGGCGGTACGCCGCGATCCAGCGTCTTCATCCCCCGGCGTGATAAAAATCATAGATCGTCCGCGCCACAGCATCACTGACACCCGGGGCGCGTTGCAAATCCTCCAATCCCGCGGCGCGAACCTTGCTCGCCGTGCCAAAATGCAGCAGCAACGCGCGTTTGCGCGCAGGGCCAATGCCGGGAATTTCATCCAGCGGAGAGGCCGATATCGCACGGCTGCGCTTTTGCCGGTGCGCCCCGATCGCAAACCGGTGCACCTCGTCCCGCAGGTTTTGCAGATGAAACAACACTTGCGAATTGGTCGGCAAGGTTTTTTCCCGGCCATCGGGGAAATGAAACACTTCGCGCCCTTCGCGGCCATGATGCGGCCCCTTGGCAATCGCGATCAGCGGCACATCATCGATCCCCAATTCGCCAAGCGCCTCCTTGACTGAGCTCATCTGACCCTTGCCGCCATCGATCAGCACCAGATCGGGCCAAATGCCTTCGCGCTCACGATCGGGATCCTCCTTCATTGCGCGGGTGAAGCGCCGCTCCATCACTTCACGCATCATCGCATAATCATCATTGGTCTGAGCGGTTTTGATGTTGAACTTGCGATATTGGCTCTTTTCAAAACCCTCTGGCCCGGAAACCACCATTGCGCCCACCGCTTTGGAGCCCTGAATATGGCTGTTATCGTAAATCTCAATCCGGCCCGGGGGCGCCTCCAGCTCAAGAAATTCCGCCAGTTCGCGATTGATTTTGGCCTTGGTGCCGCTTTCGGCGAGCCGCCTTTCCAACGCCTCAACCGCGTTGCGCGATGCCTGCTCCATCAATTTGCGCCGGTCGCCGCGCTGCGGGACGGAAAACTGAACTTTGCGTTCTGCGACTTCCGACAATGCAGCCTCAATCAACTTGGTCTCCGGCACAGTGCGATCCACCAGCACCATCGGAGGAGGCGGCACTTCTTCGTAAAATTGCAGGATCACATTCGCCAGCACCTGCGCTTCTTCGACATCTTTTGTATGCGTGGGGAAGAATGCACGGTGCCCCCAATTTTGACCGCCCCGGATGAAGAAAGCCTGGATGCCAACCTGCCCACCATTGGCCGCAAGCGCGAAAATATCAGCATCGCCAATACCGCTGGCATTGATCGCCTGAGACCCTTGGATGAAGGTGGCCGCTCGCAATCGATCGCGCAGAATGGCGGCGGTTTCAAAGTCCAGCTCTTGCGCGGCCTTGGCCATCTGCTTTTCAAGATCGGCCTGAACTTGGCCCGATTTTCCGGCGAGGAAATCTTTGGCTTGACTGACCAAGCCATCATAATCGGACTCACTGATCCGGCCCACGCACGGTGCAGAGCAGCGCTTGATTTGATAGAGCAGGCACGGCCGGTCCCGGCGTTCAAAAAAGCTGTCAGTACAATTTCTTAAGAGGAATAGTTTCTGCAAAGCATTAAGTGTGGTGTTGACACTGCCTGCGCTGGCAAAGGGGCCATAATAATTGCCTTTGGCCTTGCGCGCGCCGCGATGTTTGTGAATCCGCGGGAACGCATGATCGCCCCTTAAAAGAATGAAAGGAAAACTCTTATCATCGCGCAGCAACACATTGAAAGGCGGCCGAAAACGCTTGATCAATTGCGCTTCCAGAAGCAGCGCCTCAGCCTCTGAATTGGTGGTGATGATCTCCATCGAGCGGCATTGGCTCACCATCCTTTGCAGCCTGCCGGGCAAAGCGCTGACCTGCGTGTAATTCGCGACCCGCGCCTTTAAACTGCGCGCCTTCCCCACATACAGCACATCGCCGCGCACATCACACATGCGATACACGCCGGGCACAGGTTTCAACGTCTTTACAGTTTCGCGAATAGCGTTCTCGCCGGCTTCCAGATTGGGCTGCGCGCTGGCCACAGTATAGGCCGCGCGCTCCTCGTTGAAGCGATCGGCCCCTCTTGGATCGGGTGGAGTTCCAGCAGGTGTACGCGCCATGCAAGCCAGATAGGGTTGATGACATACAATTGGCAATGCGCAGCGATGCCCCTATCGGCAATCACATGCAGGATTTTGATGTCATAATATTGGGCGCGGGCGCCGCTGGATTGATGTGTGCAGCGGTCGCGGGGAAACGCGGCATGCGTGTTGCCGTGCTGGAAAAGGGCAATAAGCCGGGCAAGAAGATCCTGATTTCGGGCGGCGGGCGCTGCAATTTCACCAACATTCACACTGCGCCTGAAAATTTCATTTCGGCCAACCCGCACTTCGCCAAATCCGCGCTCAGCCGCTACACGCCGCAGGACTTTATCGATCTGGTCGATAGCCACGGTATCGATTGGCACGAAAAAACCTTGGGCCAATTGTTTTGCGATGATTCCGCCAGTCAAATTGTGCAGATGCTGCTTGATGAATGTGCCCGAGCAAGCGAGTTTGGCGGGGCCATTGAGGTGCTATGCGATGCACATATCAGCACCGTCGTGCGCGATGCGGGTGTCTATGCCGTCGCTGCCAATGGTCAAAGCCTAAGTGCGCCAAACCTTGTGATCGCAACCGGCGGCCCCTCAATTCCCAAAATGGGGGCGAGCGGATTTGCGTATGATCTTGCGCGCCAATTCGGCTTGAAAATCGTGGAGCCGCGCCCTGCCCTTGTGCCGTTTACGCTGGGCGATGCAGACTTGCTGTTTCGTGAGCTTTCCGGTGTTGCCACGCCTGTGCGAGCCCGCGCTGGGAGCGGCAAGTCCAAGGCGGAATTCAGCGAAGCGGCCCTGTTCACCCACAAAGGATTGTCGGGCCCGGCGATCCTGCAGATCTCATCCTATTGGCGGCACGGGGAACAAATTGCGCTGTCATTGCTGCCCGATGTCGAAACCGATTGGCTGGTTGAACGCAAAGCGAAGCAACCGAAATCGACCCTGCGCAGCGCGTTGCGGGATCATTTGCCCAGCCGATTGGCCGATGCTTTGGCAGAGCGGATTGGGTTGGAGCGCGAACTGGGCAATCTCAGCGACAAGGATTTGCGCAAAGCACAAGATCGCCTGTCAGATTGGCGATTTATCCCAACCGGCACAGAGGGTTTTGCCAAGGCGGAAGTAACGATCGGCGGCATATCAACCTCTGAACTGTCGTCTCGCACGATGGAGGCCAAGCAGGTGCCCGGCCTCTTTGCGATTGGAGAGGCGGTTGATGTGACAGGGTGGCTGGGCGGCTATAACTTCCAATGGGCATGGGCGAGCGGCGTCGCCGCGGGGCAGGAGCTGTCTCTCCCGGACAAGAACTGACCCCGATAGGCCTTTCTAATATCCCGGCATTTGCGTTTCCCAAACCGCCAGGCTCCTTTCCGCAACCGCCAAAGCCCCTTCCGCAACGGCCAAATCCCCTTCCGCAACGGCAACTCCTGCCGTTTGCGGCAGCTTGTCGCGCGATCTGTTTGTCTGCTAGCCTCTTGGTCAGAGCCCTAGATCGGGCCGAAGGCGGCGTATCTCGCCAGCCGAATGGGAGAAAACCTTGCGCCAATTGCAAGGCATGGATGCTTCATTTGTTGCGCTTGAATCGCGCAATTCTCCGATGCATATCGGATCGCTTCTGATCTATGATCCGGCCACCGCGCCCGGCGGCTTTGTGCGTTTTAAAGACATTTTGGCGTTTCTGGAATCGCGCATGCAATTGTCGCGCACCATGCGGCAAAAACTGGTAAAAGTGCCGCTCAGCCTCGATTATCCTTATTGGATTGAGGACGAGCATTTTGATCTGGAATATCATGTGCGGCACGTCGCCTTGCCAGAGCCAAGCGATTGGCGGCAATTGTGCATTCAGGCAGCTCGCATCTTCGCTCGCCCGCTGGATTTGGATCGCCCGCCGTGGGAATTCACAGTGATCGAAGGGCTCGACAATATTGATTGGATCCCAAAAGGCAGCTTCGCCTTTGTAACCAAGGTTCACCATGCCGCGATTGACGGGATGAGCGGGATTGATCTGATGGAAGCGATGCACACGCTCCAGCCTGATCCGGCTCCGCTTGAAACACCCGACACCTGGGCGCCCGAAAATGAACCTGGCGCCTTGGGATTGATCGCGCGCAGCTGGGTCAATTCGATCACCAATCCTGTGCGCCAATTGAATGTCGCCGCGCAGGCGCTGCCGGGAATTGGCCGAACGATTGGCGGATTGCTCGGTAAACAGTTTAAGGTTCATGGCGAAATGCTCGCGCCGCGGACCCGGTTTAACGCGGTGATCAGCCCGCACCGCGTTGTCGAAGGGCGCAGTTTCGATCTGGCGGAGATCAAGGGTATTCGCAAACTGATTGACGGGGCGAAGGTCAATGATGTGTTCCTTGCCATCATCGGCGGGGCGATGCGCAAATATCTGCTATCCAAAGAGGATCTGCCGAAAAAAACCCTCACCGCGATGGCCCCGATTTCAGTCCGTTCAGGAGATGAAAAAGGCGATATGGGCAATCAGGTCGCGGCGATGATTGCGCCATTGGGCACACAAATCGAAGATCCGGTTGAACGGCTCGAATATGTAAATTCCCAAACCAAGAATTCAAAAGCGATGTCGGACGCGCTGGGTGCCCGCAATATGACCGAGATGAGCAAGGTCTCGCCAGCATTGTTCATGGCGCTTGGTGCGCGCGCATATTCCAGCTTGGGCTTGGCCGATCGCGGGGTTGGCCCGCCCTTCACCACCGTTGTCACCAATGTGCCCGGCCCGCCTGTGCCGATTTATTCCAGCGGGGCGCAGCTTAAAAGCATGATGGGCTTGCTGTGCCTTACCGATGGATTGGGTCTGGGGCACGTTGTGCAAAGTTATGTGAGCGAAGCGACAATCGCCTTCACCGCATGCCGCACGCTCCTGCCCGATCCCGAATTTTACGCCGAATGCATCCAAGAAAGCTTTGATGAGATGTTCGCGGCCGCAGTCGCGGCCGAGGGCGATGGAGCACAAGTCGGCAAGACCGCAAAAACACGAAAAACCAAATCAACAGAGCCCAAAAAGGGTCGCACAAAAAAGCGCAAAAGCGCGCGCAAGAACGCTGAGGAGCAAGCATAATGGCAGGTGCCCTACCCATCGAAGGTGGCTTTGCTGCCAAACGGCACGAGCGGCCCGGCGCACGTCCACCGCACCCTTTCTGGACGCTAGCCGAAGGGCGCGCTTTGTTCGAACTCGGTGCCTTTTATGCCAGCCGCCCGCTGTTGCGCAGCTTGCCCCCTGGCGATAGCCATCCGGTGATCACGCTACCGGGCTTTCTGGCCAGCAACACATCAACAGTGCCGATGCGCGACCTGCTAAGTGAGCTTGGTTATCAGACACATGGTTGGGATTCTGGCCGCAATTTGCGGGTCGACGAAAAACTGATTGCGCGGCTCGAACAGCAGATTTGCGACATCAACGATGGCAGCGGCGAAAAGGTTTCGCTGGTCGGTTGGAGCCTTGGCGGTGTTCTGGCCAGAGAACTGGCGAAGCTTCACCCGGATCGCGTGCGGTTGGTCATATCGCTGGGCAGCCCGATCTCGGATGATCGCAACCACACCAATGCTGCGCGCCTGTTTGAATTTTTCAACGGATCAGAACCAGAGAATTTGCGCGATGGGCAATTCCGCGGGCTCAACACCGCCCCGCCCGTGCCCACGACATCGATTTTGACCAAGACCGATGGTGTGGTGCATTGGCGCGGATCGGTGCAATCGCCGAGCGACAACCCCAATGGCAGCCCGACCGAGAACATCCTTGTTCATGCCAGCCATTGCGGGCTGGGTGTGAACCCATCGGTGATGATCGCGATTGCTGATCGCCTCGCCCAAAAAGAGGGCGAATGGGCTCCATTCCAGCCGAGCGCGATGCACAGCTGGATGTTCCCCAACTCGTTGGAGGATTAGTGCGCGGAAATGAGGCGCAGAAATTACCTGCTAAAATAACGCTTTAGCTAGAATATCTTGCGCAAATCAATGCCTAGGAAACGCCCGACCGGATCGATCAGCAAAGGCTGAAAGTTAATCGGCGTATCGCCGTTGCTGTCTGTCACGCGCCTTTGAGCGTCAAAGATATTGTCCGCCCTCAGGGAGACGCGCAAGTTTTTGAGAAATCCGTCTTCGCGGCCAAAAATCGGGCCTAAATCGGCGAACAAGCGAACATCGACGGTCGCCAGATCATCGAAGAACAAGTCCGTGCTGCCAGGCAATCCAGTGCCATCAATCCGCGCAGAACCGGTGTAGCGGCCGGAAATTCTCAGGCCTTTTCCATCTCGGAAAATTCCCGCTTCCAATCTGGTGGCGTTGCGCGCTTGGCCAAATTGGCCGGTGGCATCGCCATCAAGCAGATCGAGCTCTGGCACACCCGGCGCGATCAGGATTTCGCTCGCCAATTCAACCGTGTGCGTCAGGTTGACGAAATACCGCCCGCGCCCGTCGCGGCCGAAACCGGACGCGATCGGATTGCGAGCCGCCGTCGAACCCGGGCCGGATTGCTGTCCCCCACCCTGAGGTTGCGCGCCTGCCTGCCCCGGCCCGCCAGCCCCGCGGCCACCTTGACCCCGACCGGCAAGCGCGGCGGGGTCGAAGCTGCAAATCCGTTCGCGAAATTCGGCCAGACGTTCGGGTGTAATTTCACCGTTCTCGTCGCGTGCACGGGAGAGCAATCGTTCAAATCGCTGAGGATCGAAATTGGGAATTTGGCCCGAAAGATCTTCGCCGCTCTCAATCGCATTGACCAATTGGGTGAGCACATTCAGCCCATCATCGGCGCAAATACGTTGCCGAAATTGCTGGAATTGCGCGCGCTGGTCTGCGCTCGGCGCACCGCCGCCTGTTCCGGGACCACCGGGCCGTCTGCCGCCGCCTGCTGCAGCCGCTTGGGGCCGTCCAGGGCGATTTGCACCCGGCCTGCCGCCGCCGCCCGCTTCCGCGCCGCCGCCACCGCCACGCGGCCTTGCACCGCCAAAGCTGCCGCGTGTTGAGAGTGAAAATTGCAACCGGTCGACCCGCGTCTCAGCAAATGTCACCGGTCGCCGATCAAGCGTGAGCAATTGCCCGGTCACCGGATCGCGCGTGATACGGTCGGCAAAAGCGGCCTCGATATCGTCTGTCAAAGCTGGGAACACGCTGGTGACATCATCGGATCGATTGCGGATATATTCCGCCGTGAACCGGGTTCCGCTGAGGAATGGCAATTGCCAATTCAGGGCGAAGCGCCAATCGGTTTGTGTTTCTGCCAGCAAATCGGAGTTTCCACCGGTAATCACCGTGGCGAGAACCGTTTCCCCGTTGATGAAATCGAACACGGGGGCGTTCAACGTTTCAATTTCTGGATTGCCCAAATTGGCAAGCGATGGTGCGACTTCGCGCCGGATATACGTCGCTGAAAGTTCCAATCGATCAATCGGAGACCAAGTCAGCCCCGCAGTCCAATCAAGCAATGTCCCGAAATCGGAAAGATAATCGATCCCCCCCTGCAGGTTAAGCGTGATTGTGCCGAGCGCATCGGCAAATCCATTGCGGCGGCTGGTAATCGGCACGACAAGATTGACGCCACCTTCCAGATCGCCGCGCGTCAATTCTGTATCGATCAGCGTGCGCGTGTCGGAGCTTTCAATCCGGGTCCAATTGTATCCGGCATCAAACGTCGCCAGCAATTCGCCAGCAGGCAAGTTCGCCAGTGGACCGCGCAATGTCAGCTTCGATTCCGCGCCAAGATTTCGCGCTCTGGCCACATCAAAGCCAGCATCGGCACTGGTCGGAAGCGCAGCATCGATCGCCAATGCGCCCGCCGCAGCTTGCGCTTCAAAATCGGCAGTATCGAAAAACTGATCAATCTCAGTCTCACTCTCGGCCAAGCTGGCATCAAGCGTCGCGGTAAGGCGAAATGCCCCCACAGGCTTCGTCAATGATCCGGATGCAGAGAAAGTATCGGTTGAAACGCGCCGTTCGAGCGGATCGTCTGCGCCAAAGGTGCGGGTGAGACTGGCCCCGGCGGGATCGGTCAATTCAACAATGTTCAAACCCGAAAGCGAACGCGATTGATTCCGCACATAATTGATATTCGCACTTAAGGATGTGCCGCTTTCAACCAATGCTCGGGCCCAGCTAACACTTCCTTCAAGCGTCAGGCTATCGGCGACCAAGCTGCGGAATTGCGCCTGATCCGGATCGCTGGCGAGGTCTGAGAGCGACGCTGGCGTCTGGATCAAATCACGCTCATCCTCGGTCAGCAGCGATTCGTCGCGCGCCTCGAAATTGGCATTGATACGGCCGCTATCCGATATCTTGAGATAGCCAAACTCCTGCTCAAGCGCGAGATAGCCTCCACGCGATGGCGCCTCGAATTCAAGCTCCAATTCGCGGCTCGAGTAATTCTCTTTCAAAATCAGATTTATAACCCGGCGATCGGGCGAAAAACCAAAGCGCTGCGCGACCTCTTCCGGGAACACTTCCACCCGTGCAAGCGCCTCTGGCGGGTAAGAAGCGAGCTCGCGAAAACTGCCGACCCGGATGCCGTTGACGAGGATAACCGGGCGTCCGCCGCCACCGCGCCCGCGCGCCGAGCCGGTTTGATTGGATATCTGCGTAACAAGATCGGCGACCGACGTTACGCCTTCACCCAAAATGTCATCTTCGTTCAGCTCTAGCAGCGGCTCTTGTTCAACATCGAGCTCTCCGCGAAGCCGCCGACCTTGGACGATGATGCCATCGCCGCCAGCGCTCGAGCCAAGCTCTATGTCGGATTGATCATCATCGGCTGTGGTTGAATTTTGGGCCGCGAGTGGGGTGGCAGCAATGGCAGCAAGGCACACTCCTGCTTTGAGTATAAGGGAGGGGGTCATTGGGGTCTCTTCGGGGAAAGCATATTCTGGTTCAAGCCTGTGAATTGTATCACTTTGCATCGCGATGGTGATGCGTTCGATTGCGCCGTAACTGCGCCAGTTTAGATCTGAGGCCTCGCAAGACTTCCATTTTACGCAAAGCGACGCTAAAGCGCGCCTCCAGACGTAGATTTCACTCAATTAAGCGGTTTTGCATAAGGATATACATGGCCAAAGAAGAACTCCTCGAAATGCGCGGGCGCGTCGTCGAACTGCTGCCCAATGCGATGTTCCGAGTGGAGCTTGAAAATGGCCACGAAGTGTTGGGCCATACTGCTGGCAAAATGCGCAAGAACCGTATTCGTGTGCTCGTGGGTGACGAGGTTCTGTGCGAGCTCACACCCTATGATTTGACCAAGGCCCGTATCACCTATCGCTTTATGCCTGGTCGTGGTGGCCCCGGTCAGGGTCCTGGCCCGGCGTAAATCTGGCGGGTCCCTCACATGAGCGCCCCCAAACTTATACTAGCTTCGGCCAGCCCGCGCAGACGCGATTTGCTCGCGCGGATCGGCATCACGCCAGATGCGATTGCCCCCGCTGATATCGATGAGACGCCTTACAAGGCAGAATTGCCGCGCGATTATGCTCAGCGCATGGCTCTGGAAAAAGCACAGGCCGTTGCTGCCGATGGCCACGTGCTGGCGGGCGACACAGTGGTTGCGGTTGGTCGGCGCATTTTACCCAAGACAGAAACTGAAGACGAAGCGCGCGCTTGTTTAAAACTCATGAGCGGCCGCCGCCATGCCGTGCTGTCCGCTATCGCGCTGCGTTCATTGGATGGCAGCATTCGATCGCGGTTGAGCGAGACGGTGGTCCGCTTTAAAGTGCTGAGCGAAGAAGACATTGCGCATTATATCGCCAGCGATGAATGGCGCGGCAAAGCGGGCGGATACGCGATCCAAGGCAGCGCAGAAGGCCTGATCCAATGGATCAAGGGCAGCCATTCAGGCGTGATGGGTCTGCCGCTTTATGAAACGCGGGCGCTGTTAAAAGCCGCTGGATTTGCCATTGGCTGAGTGGGTCCACGAAGAAAGCTTTGGCGAATATCGCTCCCTACTGATCGAGAATGATCAGATTATCGCTGCGCGCCTTAATTGGTTCAGCTATATATGCGCGGGCACAATCGCCATCGCCAAAGTGGTGCAACGTGCAAAAGGATCATCGCGCGCGCTATGCGAAACCAGAATGCCGCGGGCTGGCTTTGAAGTTGAAGTGCCGGACCTGCCCAAGGAAGCGAGCGAGGGCAGCGAAGTACGGCTGATCATCCACCGCGAACCGATGGCCGAGCGCGGTCGTCTAAAACGCGCACAGGGCCGATATTTTGGCGACCAGCCAATGCCAGGAGACATCGCGCCGATGAGCGCCCTTATCAAAGGGGATTGGGTCCACCGGCTACCAAAAGGATTGTGGGAAGACGTTTGGACAATCGCCGCCGAAGGTGAGCTTGCCTTCGCTGGTGGAAATCTGATTTTCAGCGTCACACCAGCGATGACATTGATAGATATTGATGGCTCCGGTTCGCCGCGCGAATTGGCGCTGGCCGCAGTGCCCGCCATTGCCCAGGCCTTAGGCTGGCTGGATCTGGGCGGAAATATCGGGATCGATTTCCCGACGATTGAGAGCAAGGCAGATCGCAAAGCTGTCGACGCCGCGATGGCACAGGCGCTGGATGATTGGCCGCATGAACGCACCGCCATGAACGGATTTGGCTTTGTCCAAATCGTCGCGCGGATGGAAATGCCGTCATTGCTGCATCGCTTCGCTTATTCCCGCACAGAAGCTTGCGCGCGATACCTGTTGCGGCAAGCTTCATTGGTAGAAGGCGCTGGAGCATTGTTGCTAACCTGCAATCCCACCGTCAAAAACGCGATATCGGAAGATTGGCTGATCGAATTGCGGGAGAGTACAGGCAAAGAAGTGCGGATTGAAACCGATCAAGCGCTTGCGCTGGATGCGGGCAACGCGCAAATTGTCCCTTTATGACAATAGGTCTGCCGCCAGCACCTTCCAATTTTTCCCGCGAAGCTCCTAAGGAACCATGCGGCGTCAATTGGGCTGGCCAGCGGGCAAAGCCGGATTTTGCACGATGACCGCCAAGACAAAACCCTGCCCAATTTGCAAGAAAGACCGCAGCGAAGATCACGCGCCGTTCTGTTCCACTCGATGCAAGGATCGCGATCTCGCCAAGTGGTTTGGCGATGGCTATGCCGTGCCTGGCCGCCCCGCATCACCGGATGAGGTCGCTTCCCAAGATTGGGAACAATAAGCTGCGCACATGAAGCAAAGCCAAGCGGTTGTGAGAAAGCTTACCGTTCAGCGCTGATTCCCCCTTGCCAAAGACAGCCCCGTTCGCCATAGGCGCGCACTCATTTGCTCGCCGGTCGATGCGTCCTTTCGTACAGACCGCCGCCGCAGCGAATGCCCGGGTAGCTCAGGGGTAGAGCAGCGGATTGAAAATCCGCGTGTCGGTGGTTCAAATCCGCCCCCGGGCACCATTCGCAATGGCAATACTGGCGAGCTGGGAGGCTAATCCATGACGCGTCGCCGCCAGATTTACGAAGGCAAGGCCAAAATCCTTTACGAGGGGCCAGAACCGGGCACCTTGATCCAATATTTCAAGGATGATGCCACGGCCTTTAATGCCGAGAAAAAGGGCACGATCAACGGCAAAGGTGTGATCAATAATCGCATCAGTGAACATGTGTTCACCCGCCTTGGCCATATTGGCATTCCAACCCATTTTATTCGCCGTCTCAACATGCGCGAACAATTGGTGCGGCAGGTGGAGATCATTCCCATCGAAGTGGTTGTGCGCAATGTCGCCGCTGGATCGATTTGCAAGCGTTTGGGCCTGGAAGAGGGCGAACCCCTGCCCCACACCTTGATCGAGTATTATTACAAGGATGATGCGCTGGGAGATCCGCTGATCTCTGAAGAGCATATCGCCTGTTTCAACTGGGCGAGCCACGAAGAGATGCACGACATGTCTTCGATGGCGATCCGGGTGAATGATTTCTTGTGCGGGATGTTTGCTGGGATCGATATCAGGCTGGTGGATTTCAAGCTTGAATTTGGGCGACTGTTTGATGGCGAATTCAGCCGCGTCATCCTGGCCGATGAAATCAGCCCAGACGGTTGCCGTCTGTGGGACATGAAATCAGGTGAAAAGCTCGACAAGGATCGGTTCCGCCGTGATCTTGGCGGCGAAGAAGAAGCGTATCAGGAAGTTGCGCGGCGATTGGGCCTGCTTAACAATGAAGATAACAGCCCCGGTGAAGTGCTTGACCTTTCGAGCCATCGCAGCCGCCTTCGCGGAAAGACAAAGCCTCCCAAGAAGTAGCGCAACTGGAAGTTGGCCGGCACATTCGGCAGCGCGTTGCATGCGCAGGGGCGAGAAATTTTTTGTCGTCAAGCTTCGCAAAAGTAACGCAACGCTGGGCTTAAGCGAATAACACCTGATACTAAAGTAAGCTCACAGTCAGCTATCTCAGGTTAGATGGTGCAGCTTGACAGTATGAGAGGCCCCATTTCTGAAATGACATTCAAATCACGTCTTGCTGCCACCGGGATTTTGCTTGCGCTGCCCAACCTTTTCCTGGCCGAGGCGTTGATCGCCCAATCCGCCGCCGCGATTGAACCCGCAACTGACACTGCAGATGCCGCCGCAACCGCTCAATCCGATCCGGTATGGGCGTTTGAAACCAGCGACGTACCGGTCGATCCCGGCTTCGTGTTTGGTCAGCTCGAAAATGGCATGCGCTATGTTTTGCGCGAAAATTCCACCCCAGAAGGCACCGCCTTGGTGCGCCTGCAATTTGGATCGGGATCGCTGTCTGAAAGCGAAAGCGAACGCGGCCTTGCCCACTTTGTTGAGCATATGGCCTTCAACGGGTCGACCAACATCCCCGAAGGCGAAATGATCCGTCTGCTGGAACGCGAAGGCTTGGCTTTTGGGGCAGACACCAATGCCTCCACAGGGTTTGATGCCACCACTTATATGCTCAACCTGCCGCGCAATGATGAAAGCTTGCTCAGCACATCATTGATGATCATGCGCGAAACCGCCAGCGAAGTGACCATCGCCCCCGATGCGGTTGAGCGCGAGCGCGGCGTCATTTTGGCAGAACGGCGCGACCGGCGCGGATTTGCGCAAAAGGCAACAGAAGATCAACTTGCCTTCACCGCTCCAGATGCCCGGTTTGTAAATCGGTTGCCGATTGGCACTCTCGATGTGCTTGAAAACGCCAGCGCTGCAGATTTGCGCGGCTTTTATGAACGCAATTATGTGCCCGAAAACGCGGTGTTGGTGATTGTCGGCGATTTCCCGGTCGAATTGATGGAAGCGAAAATCCGCGAATACTTTGACGATTGGACTGGCAGCTCAGACCCTGCCGAACCGATCACTGGACCGGTTGACATCACGCGCACCGGGGAAACCGATATTTATATTGATCCAGCGCTGTCAGAAAGCATCAGCATCAGCCGTTTCTCCGCTTGGGAAGACCGTCCTGATACGGTCGCCAATCGCAATGCCGGGCTGCTACGCGGAATTGGGTTTGCGATAATCAATCGCCGATTGGCCAGCCTCGCACGCGGTGAAGATGCCCCCTTCCGCGGTGCATCCTTCGGCACGGGCGATGTTTTTGAAGATGCCCGTTCCACCAGCATCTCGGTTGGCACAGTCGATGGGGAATGGCGTGAAGGCGTGGTCACCGCAGTAAGAGAGGTGCGCCAAGCGATTGCATTTGGTTTCACCCAAGCCGAAGTGACCGAACAGATCGCCAATATTAGAACAGGTTTGGAAAACGGGGTGGCATCCGCCGCGACCCGCAACAATGCCGGGTTTGCCAGAGCTGCTTTGCGATTGGTCGGATCAGAGCGGATTCCAACGCAGCCATCATACCGCCTTCAGCGGTTTGAAGAATTTGTTCCGCACATCACACCAGAAGCGGTGTTTGAAGCCCTGAAAGCCGACCTCCCTTCCCTGGCAGAGCCGCTGATCCGTTTCCAAGGCCGCGAAGCACCAGAGGGCGGAGAGACTGCACTGCGCACCGCCTGGAATGAAGGCTTGGCAGCGCAGATCGCCGCACCACAAGACACCGGCGAGGTGCGCTTTGCCTACACCGATTTTGGCGCGCCGGGAGAGATCGTTTCGGACACGGTCGATGATCGGCTTGGTTTTCGCCTGATCCGGTTTGCCAACGGGGTACGCCTTACGCTGAAACAGACCGACATTCGTGAAGAGCGGGTGCAATTTAGCTTGAGCGTGGATGGCGGAACGCTGCTCGATACGGCGGACGACCCACTCCGCACCGCGATGGTCACGGTTTTGGCACAAGGCGGATTGGGCGAGCATTCGCAAGACGAATTGCAAAGCGTTTTGGCCGGCAAAAGTGTTGGCCTGGGCATATCGACCCGGGCAGAATCGTTTCGCTTTGCAGGCGGCACGACGCCGCGCGATCTAGAATTGCAGATGCAATTGCTGGCCGCCGCGCTCACCGATCCGGGATACCGCCGCGAGGGTGAAGAACGCTATGCCCGCAATGTCGAAAACTTCTTCGCCAATCTTGATGCGACGCCGGGCCGCGCGCTCGGGAATGCGATTGGCGGGATTCTGTCAGACAATGATCCGCGTTTCAGCCTCCAACCCAAAGACGCCTATCTGGGCCTGAGTTTTGCCAAGCTTGAAAGCGATATTGGCGATCGCTTGCGCAATGGCGCGATTGAACTGGCGCTGGTCGGTGATTTTGATGCTGATGCAGCGATTGCTGCCGTCAGTGCCAGTTTGGGCGCTTTGCCTGAACGTGAAAGCGAATTTCAAACGCGCGAAGATGCGCGTTACCGCACATTCACCGCGGATCGCTCCTTGCGCGAGCTCACGCATTCCGGCGAAGCCGATCAAGCGCTGGTTCGAATGATTTGGCCGACCACAGATGATGAGGATTTGGCCGAGGCGCTGCACCTGTCACTGCTGGGCCGGGTTGTGCAAATCAAATTGCAAGAGCAGCTGCGCGAAGATCTGGGCCAGGCCTATTCACCGTCTGCCGGCAGTGCCACAAGCCGCATCTATCACGATTATGGCACCTTCGCGGTGACCGCATCTGTCGATGTTGCTGAAGTGGAGGCGACCCGCGCCGCGGTGCGCACGATGCTCACACAATTGAGCGCAGAGCCATTGGATCAGGACATCCTTGATCGCGCGCGCCAGCCTTTGCTTGAGACATATGACAACCTGCTGAAATCATTGGGCGGGTGGATGTCTTTGGCCAATCGGGCACAAAGCCAATCGGCGCGACTCGATCGGTATTTTGCCGCGCCTGATGTTTTGAACGCAATCACGCCAGAGGATATCCGGCGGAGCGCGCAACAATATCTTGAACCCAGCGCCGCGGTGGAGATTGTCGTGCGCCCTCGAGATTCAGATCAAACACTGGCCGCTGCCGAGTAGCGAAAACTTGCAAAAATTGGTGGATGCCGCGTCAAGTCGTGGGCAAGCCCGCTTGCGGTGATTGCGCCATGCCGTCTGCGCGTTATAGGCTGCGCAAAGCAGGTTCATTTTGGCTTGCTCCCCGCCTTTGCCAATCAACCATTCGGTGAACCAGCATGAAAGTTCGCATCCTAGTCCGCCTCAAGCCCGGAGTGCTCGATCCGCAAGGACGCGCAGTCCACCATGCGCTTGATGGCCTTGGTTTTTCCGGTGTCGAGGATGTCCGCATCGGGCGCATGGTTGAATTGGACGTGGCCGACGGCACACTCAATTCCGACATTGAGGCGATGTGTGAAAAGCTGCTCGCCAATATGGTGATCGAGGATTACGTGATCGAATCCCTAGAATCTGCTGGAGCAGCCTGATGGGATTTCGATCAGCGGTAATCACATTTCCCGGCTCCAATTGCGACCGAGATATGGCGGTTGCGCTGGAATTGGTTTCGGGCACGGCCCCCATTCGGCTGTGGCACGGCAATGCTGAAATCCCCGACAATCTCGATTTTATCGCTCTGCCCGGCGGTTTTTCTTACGGTGACTATCTGCGATCGGGATCGATGGCAGCCAACAGCCCGATCATGAAAAGCGTGGCCGCCGCGGCTGAACGCGGCGTTCCGGTTTTGGGTGTTTGCAATGGTTTTCAAGTCTTGACGGAAAGCGGCCTTTTGCCGGGCGCATTGATGCGCAACGCCGATCAAAATTTCATTTGCCGCACTGTTCCGCTTAAGGTCGAAAACACGCAATCGCTGTTCACCGGGCAATACAATGCTGATGAAACAATCCGCATTCCGATCGCGCATCATGATGGCAATTATTTTGCCGATGAGGAAACGCTCGATCGGATTGAAGGGCAAGGCAGAGTTGCATTCCGTTATGCCGAGCCTTGCAACGGTTCTCGCCGAGACATCGCAGGCGTGCTGAACGCGGCAGGCAATGTTTTGGGCATGATGCCGCACCCTGAACGCGCGATTGAACCGGCCCATGGCGGGGTGGATGGCAAGAAGCTGTTTGAAAGCGCCATTGGCGCGCTGGTCGCTTAGTCTAGCGCTGGTCGCTTAGCCTAACCGCTTAAATACGAAGGTTGCTTGGCGCCGCGCGTTTTAGGCGCCGCCTCACCCCGTCTTAGGCCCGTTTGAGGGCATCCCCATCGAACAGTTTGCGCGCATCGACATCTGTCATCGGACGGCCGAAATAAAACCCTTGGATCTTGTCACAGCCCATGCGCCGGATCAGTTCGGCCTCTTCTATGGTCTCCACACCTTCTGCGGTGGTGGTCATATCTAGGCTTTTTGCCATCGCAACCACCGCATTGATGATCGCAAGACTTTCTGAACTGTTCTGCGCGGCACCTTGCACAAAGGTGCGATCGACCTTGATCGTTGAGAAGCGCAATTTGCGGATATAGCCGAGCGAGGAATATCCGGTGCCAAAGTCATCGAGCGCAACGCTGCAGCCCAATGCCATGATCTGTTCAAGAGCGGTGCGCGCGGTGGTCGCATCGCGCAGGAAGATGCTTTCCGTCACTTCGACTTCAAGCCGTTCGGGCCGCAAGCCAGTTTCCGAAAGCGCATCAATCACATCCTGATGGAAATCAGGTTCCAGCAATTGCTCTGGCGAGACGTTGACATTGACTTTGACATGTTCGGGCCATTGCCGCGCCTCTTGGCACGCTTGGAACAAGACCCATTTGCCAATCGGCACAATCAATCTTGTGTCTTCGGCCAGCGGAATAAATTTGCCCGGGCTGACAAAACCATGCTCGGAGCTGTCCCACCGAACCAGCGCCTCAAAGCTGACAACATTTTCGCTGCGCGCATCAACCACTGGCTGATAATGCAGCAACATCTCATCCTTGCCCAAGGCATTGCGGAGTGAAACTTCGAGCTGGCGGCGCTCTTCGGCTGATGCGTGAAGCTGCGGCTCAAATTCAAAGTGCACCCCGCCGCCTGCATCCTTTGAACGATACAGCGCCAAATCGGCATTGCGCATCAATTCCTCAACGGTCTTGCCGTCACGCGGGCCGACAGCCGAACCGACGCTGGCCCCGACATACAAGGTGTGCTGATCAACTTGATAGGGGTCAGTCAAAGCCTCAATAACGCGGCTGGCGGTTTGGCGAACGACTTCAAAATCGCTGACATCGCGGATCACGACCGCAAATTCGTCTCCGCCCAGGCGGCCGCACAGCAGGTCTTCGGTCATCAAAGTTTGCAATCGCGAAGATACCTGAGCCAGCAATTTGTCGCCGACCAAATGCCCGAGAGAATCGTTGACCGCCTTGAACCGATCCAAATCGATCATCAGCAAGGCACAGCGCGTGCGCCATTGCTCAGAAAATGTCAGCGCTTCTCCCAATGCTTCGGTCAATTGCAAGCGGTTGGGAAGCGATGTCAGAGTGTCATATCGCGCAAGATAGGCGATCTTCTCTGACGAATTTCGTGCCTCGGTCACATCGGAACCCACACCGCGGAACCCAACAAACCGGTTGTGATCATCAAGGATCGGGGTGCCTGAAAGCTCCCACCAGCGCTTTTCACCTCTGATCGTTACATTGACCAACAGGTTAGAGAAGTTTTCGCGATGCTTCAGCCGTTCGGCCAGATCATGCAGGCTGGTTGGGAATTTTCCACTCTCCCACGATTCACCAGCGATCAGTTCGAGCAGCGGCTTGCCATCGGCCTCGGATTGCGGGCAACCCAAGGCGAAGGCGAAACGCGGACTGACTGAACGCAGGCGGCGCGATGTATCGACTTCCCACAGCCAATCAGCTTCGTTCTCTTCAAATTCACGCAGCAATAGCGAGACAACTTCTTCCTTCTCGGCCATGCCGTTTTCGGCAATCCGAGCGGTCAGATATGTCCGGGCGATCTCAACCGTGCCGAGCATACAAACAATGAAATATAATATGGTTGCTGCGGCGATGATCCACATGCCCTGGAGCGCGAAACTGGTAAAAGTTGCTGCACCAAGAATTGTTGCGAGAACAAAGACCCCAAGCGGCGCCGAAGTGTAGAAGAAGATAGATCCCGAAACGAGCACGATCAGCAGCACCAACAAGGCCATCTGATCGGCCAATGTTCCGCTGGGGGCGAAGAACAACACCATCACGCCCCACAAAATTCCAGACATGAGCGGAGTTAGCGATTGCCCGTAAAATTCTCGTCGGGTGATTTTGCGGCGATCTGCATCGATTAGCGAGCGATCAAATTTTACGCCGCGAACATGCACCGCTGTCAAGGCAACGAGCCACAGCCCAAGCCACATCATATCGACGCTGGCATAAAAAATCCGCACCGCGAAAATCGCCAATACTGCCTGCGCGCAGGCTCGGTAAAATGTGAGCCGGGCCAGCGAGACATATTGCAGCCCGCGCAGCCGCGCCCAATCGGCCTCTCCGGTATCGGTTAAACCCAATACCGTTGCGATTGATAGCTGCCGCATAGGACGCTGGGGAGGGGCTTCATTACCGGTCACCCGCATGCGCATATCCACCAAAGGTTATCTCACGGTAAAGCCTGACATCGGTCTAACAGTTAATTTCGCCCTACCACCCTGTTTTGAGGCAAGCTGCGATCAAAGGTTCTCAGCCGCCTGTTCCCAGTTTTTTCCATCGAATTCCGTGATGTTAGGGGCAATGTCATGCCCTTCATCAAGGCATGCAAAATGCACGCTCCAACAGTCTGGATGCGATCGCGGCTGATAAAAACTTTTAATCCCGCAAGCCTTGCAAAACAGATGTTCGGCCTGCTGGGTGCCAAATCGATAGGCACTCAAGTGCGCTCGATCACTCTGCAATGTGAAGTGTGAATGCGGTACAATCAGGTGGAGAAAGCCGCATGGCGCGCAGATCGAACAATTGCAGCGCAATATCTCCGGCCCACGCTCAATCTCGGCGCTGAAGCGCACCTTGCCGCAATGGCAGCCGCCGGTAACCATAACCAGATCAGACGAAGGCGCCGAAATGTCTTTGCCCGACATGCGCCGCGCTCACTCAACCGTAACAGATTTGGCCAAATTGCGCGGTTGATCGACATCCGTCCCCTTCACCACCGCGACATGATAGGCGAGCAGCTGCACCGGAATGGCATAGACCAGCGGCGCGATCAGCGGATGCACAACCGGCATTTCTATCGTCGCGATGCAGCCAGCACCGGCCTGAGCGATCCCTGCTGCATCGGAAATCAGCACAACCTGCCCGCCGCGCGCGCGCACCTCTTCCATGTTGGAAACGGTCTTCTCAAACAACGGGCCGGAAGGGGCAATCACCACCACCGGCACATCCTCATCAATCAAGGCAATCGGCCCATGTTTCATCTCTCCAGAAGCATAGCCTTCTGCATGGATATAGCTGATTTCTTTCAGTTTTAACGCGCCTTCCAGCGCAAGCGGATAATCCTGCCCGCGGCCAAGATATAGGACATCACGAGCCGGAGCGACAAGGTGCGCCATATCGGCGATTTCCTCATCATGATTGAGCGCAGCATTCAGCGCCGCTGGCGTTTCGAGCAGATGTTTAACCACCTCGGCCTCTGCGTCTCGGTCCATCAGGCCTTTTTTAACGGCCATATGCGCGGCAAGCGCTGCCAGAACCGCCAATTGGCAGGTGAATGCCTTGGTCGATGCTACGCCAATTTCCGGCCCCGCATGGGTTGGCAACAGCAGATCGGCTTCGCGCGCCATGCTGCTGGTTGGTACATTGACCACAACGCCAATAACTTGCCCGGCCTCCTTGCAATGGCGCAAAGCCGCCAATGTGTCCGCCGTCTCCCCGCTTTGTGAAATGAACAGCGCCAGGCCGCCATCTTCGAGCACGGGATCGCGATAGCGAAATTCGCTGGCGACATCGATATCAACCGGTACGCGGGCGAATTGTTCGAACCAATATTTCGCCACCATCCCAGCATAAAACGAGGTTCCGCAAGCAACGATAGTTAGCCGTTTGATCTGCGAGATGTCGAAATCGAGCTGCGGCAGAGCAACGGTGTGATCGGCCTGGCGCAAATAAGAGCTGAGCGTTTGCGCAACCACAGTTGGCTGCTCAAAAATCTCTTTTTGCATAAAGTGGCGATAATTGCCTTTTTCAACCGCCGCTGCGGAAGCGCCGGATGTTTGAATATCGCGTTCAACAGGTTGATTGTCCACGTTGAATATCTGCGCATTGTCACGCGTGACAACCACCCAATCGCCCTCTTCCAAATAGGAAATCCGCTGCGTTAAAGGCGCAAGCGCTAAAGCGTCTGAGCCAAGATACATTTCGGCATTGTCACCTTGTGGGCCATACCCGACAACCAAGGGGGAGCCGAGCCGGGCGCCGATAAGCATGTCAGGATATTCGCGAAACACCATCGCCAGGGCAAAGGCCCCGCGCAATCGCGGCAATACATCTTTGACAGCATCGGCTGGTTCCAATCCCGCTTCGATCCGATGCGAGATCATATGTGCAACCACTTCGCTGTCAGTCTCGCTTTCAAACGAGCGCCCTGCTTCGGCGAGTTCAGCGCGAAGTTCCTTGTAATTTTCGATGATGCCGTTGTGAACAATCGCAACCTCGCTGGTCGCATGGGGATGCGCATTGGCGGCCGTTGGCGCGCCATGCGTCGCCCAGCGGGTATGAGCGATCCCGACATTCCCGGCGGCTGGATCGTGCGCCAAAACGCCTTGCAGATTGTTCAGTTTGCCTTCGGCGCGGCGGCGCACCAATTCTCCATCGTGCAAAGTGCAAATTCCGGAGGAATCATAGCCGCGATATTCCATCCGTCTGAGGCCATCGACCAGCCGATCTGCAGCCGGTTCCCCGCCGACAATTCCGATGATTCCGCACATGGTGTTTCTAAAGCCCCTTTCACCCAATCTGATGACCGCGCATTAGCCAGCAATCTATGAATTTGTGCTTTCAGGCCAGCACAATTTCTCGTTCTTTTGTCATTTCACTGCAGCCAGCAAATTCGCGCGATCAAGCCGGTGCGTCTGAACGCCCAGTTTTTGCCCGCTTTCACGTGCTCTCGCGCGCCGCGATCTTGCCATCTCGCCACAGAATCAATCCCGCTGCGATAATCATCGCTGCGCCAATCAAGGTGAATGCATCAGGCGCATCTTCAAAGAACCACCAGCCAAGCGTAATCGCCACCAGCAATTGCACATAGATTGCCGGGGCAATCTGCGCCGCGCCGGCCTTTGCCGTGCCAATATAGGCCAGCCAATGCGCGATGCTCGCGGTGCAAGCAACGATCAGACAGCGCGCCGTTACATCCCAGCTGGGCCAGCCAAAATCGAGACCTTCAATGCCTAAGCCGCGCGAAATGAATGCCCCCGCAATTAGGATCGGAGCGGCAATGATCGCGATAAAAACCTGCATGGAAAGGGCGCTGCCTTGCCCCGCGCTGGCGCGATTTGCGATAACCATCAGGGCAAAGAATGTGGCTGATATCAGGGGCAAAATCGCTTGCCAGCCGAGCTCGACCAGATTGGGCCGCAGAACCACCGCAACTCCCGCAAGCGCCAATAACGAGACCAACCAAGCAGCGGGGCGTACTTTTTCGCCCAGCAATGGCCCGCTTAGCAATTGGGTTAGAACCGGCGCGAGAAAGGCAATCGCCATCGCATCGGCCAGCGGCATAACATAGATCGCGGAAAAAAAGCTTGCCGTCGCGAACGCCAAACACACGCCGCGCGCCAGCTGAAGCCAGGGGTTTTTGGGGCGAAACGCCGCTGCGCCTTCTTTGTGCCACAGCAAGGCCGATAGGAACACGGCCGCAATCGCAAAGCGCATGGCCGCAACGGCAACCGCCGGCCATTCTCCCGCCATCGATTTGACCACCGCATCGCCCATCGAAAGCGTGGCGAACCCCACCACCGCATAGGCGATTCCAGCGCGTTCAGTAGAATGCAATTCGAGCTCACGATTCCAAAGTTGATCAAGCAACCCAGATTTGGGCCGGCAATATGGGCCAATGCCAAGGATTTGCGGGGCATAGCATGGTTTACGATTACTTAAACCACTGGCTGTAACACCCCTGCTGACGTCGCAATTGGGACCATATTTTTTGCCATGACCAAGCTGATTATCCAGATACCATGCCTAAATGAGGCGGAGGTCCTGCCGGAAACTCTGGCCCATTTACCGCGTAGCATCCTAGGTATTGATACCATCGAGTATCTCATCATTGATGATGGCAGCAATGATGACACAATTGGGGTGGCGCTGAGATGGGGTGTGCAGCACGTGGTGCGCCACCGCCGCAATCGCGGCTTGGCTGCGGCATTTCGCAGCGGGCTCGACAGATGTTTGGCAGAAGGCGCGGACATTATCGTAAACACCGATGCTGATGGCCAATATGCCGGTGAAGACATCGAAAAAATTGTTGCCCCTGTTCTGGCCCGCACCGCCGATATCGTGGTGGGCGATCGATCAGTCGCCAACAACGCCCACTTCGGATTTGGCAAACGGTTGTTGCAGCGTTTTGGCAGCACCGTTGTTAGACAATTATCAAACACCGACATAACCGATGCAGTCAGTGGATTTCGCGCGATCAGCCGCGAAGCTGCGCAACAAATCAATATCACCACAGAATTCAGCTACACCACAGATATGCTGATCCAAGCAGGCCGAAAGCGGATGGCGATCATTTCGGTGCCGATCCGAACAAATGCTGCAACGCGGCCGTCCCGGTTGTTCAAATCAATTCCGCGTTTCATTCAGCAAACCGGCGTCACGATCCTTCGCGCCTATACCACGTTCAATTCCTTGCGGGTGTTCCTGGCGCTTGGATTGGGTCTGGCGGTGCTCGGCGCAATGCCAATTGGGCGGTTCCTTTATTTCGTGGCGCTCGGCGAACATGACGGCCACATCCAGTCTTTGGTGCTGGGCGTCGCGCTGGTGATTGTCGGAGTGCTGGTCAGCACATTGGGAATTCTTGCCGATCTGATTGCGACCAACCGCAAGCTTCTGGAAACCTCGCTGCTGAAATTGCGCCGTTTGGAAGAGCGGCTCGATCGCAGCGAAGGCGGCGCTGATGCTGCACACGATGCGATATCGGAAGAATCAAGAGCGCAGCCGGAATCGGAATTTAGCGCAAAGCCTGAACGCAAAGCCGGTTGAGCGGAACCATGGCGACTTCAGCCATTTCTATCGTCGAAGAAACGACTGCGCGGTCGCGTAAGATCGGCACGGTCCAGCTGATCATGCTGGCCATCGCCGTAATCTTGGGGTTGCAATTCCATTTGGTTCTCACCCGATCGATCAATTGGGATGAGTTTTATTTCTATGGTCAGATCACCGATTATCTGCGCGGCGATACGATCAAGCCAATCCAAACTTTTCACGTTCAACTGTTCGGGTGGATTCCCGCCCTCGCCGCCATTGGCGTTGATGGAATAATCATCGGTCGGATTGTGATGTTTGTATGCCAGCTGGCAACGCTCGCTTCTATTGGAGCGATCGCCCGCCGCTTCGTGTCGCGCGAACATGCGATGCTGGCCGTGCTCATTTTCCTATCCGCCGGATACACAATTCAGCATGGTTGGTCCTTCCGAACCGATCCCGTGGCAACAGCCGCGATGATGGCTGCCTTGGCCATCTTCACGCGCGCGCGGCTGAATGCGATTACGCTTTGTTTGGCAGGTGTGTTGGTGGGCATAGCTGGCCTGGTAACAGTCAAAGCAATCCTGCTTGCTCCTGCATTTGCCGGGATCGCCTGGCTGCGCTGGTCAGAAGCAAATTTTTCGGCAAAGCGCGCGATGGTGATAGCGGCTGTGCCGCTTGTCGCAGCGATCACATTCGCAGCGCTTTATTTTTGGCATAGCTCAATGCTCGCCCCTAGCGATGAAAGCGCCGCTATGCTTTCTGGAGATGCAAGCGCATCAATGCTGTTTGCAGGGCCGCCGATTTATCTCAACTACTTATCGAAAGGGGCGGCATTGTCTTTGCCGCTTTTGGCGTTGATAGTCTTTGCTGCCCCGTATTTGCGCGAGAGCCCGCACGATGAGCGGCTGGCGCTGGCTGGCCTGGCTCTGCCGCTCGTATCGCTGCTGATTTATCGCAACACCCTGCCCTACTTCTATCCGATGATGCTGGCCCCGGTCGTTGCCGGATGCGCCATTGGATTGATTGTGCTCACCCGCCGTCTCCCGGTCCCATTCATCGCGATTGTGAGCCTGATTTGCGGCGTTATCTTATGGGCCACCGATGGCCCCAGCCGGATTGGCTCTCAGCGCGAAATTCAACATGCGGCAAACGAAATCTTTGAAGAGCCCGTCGCCTATCTCGACTTCCCGCATATGTTGACCGAATTTCCCAAGGCGAATGGTTTCCTCACCCGTTGGGGCATCGAAATCACCCGCGCGCAAGATGGCGAAAGCGCCTATCGCGCAATTCTGGAAGCTGAACCGGTACCGCTGCTGCTGACAGTTGATCCTGAATTCAATCCAAACTTACTTGCCGTGATGGAAGAACTTCCAGCGGCAGATCTGTTCGCGCAAGCGGACCGGCAGCTTCTTGTGGAAACCTATCGGCCATTCTGGGGGCCATTCTGGCTCGCTGGAAAACAAGTTCAGGCCGGTGATGATTCTACCTATGAGGTGCTCGTGCCAGGCACATACACCATTACTGGCGGCGCATTGAACGTGAATGGAAATGCGCTTCAACCGGGCCAAACGCTCGTTCTCGATCGCAGCATTGCTCTGCTGACCAACACAGGAAGTGCCCCAGCAGGTATCATCTGGGGTGATAATTTGACGCCGCCCGAAAGCGCTCCGCCAAAGCGCCCCTATTGGACGGATTTTTGACCGATGGCAGAGTTTAGAACAATGATCCCCAACCGACCCATCAATGATGCAGTTGAGCCTATGCCAAGCCGCTTTCAAAATCGCCTCGCCGATGCGCGTAACACGTCGCTAGATCGCGACGCGCGGATGGAAGCGTTCGCCAACCGGCTTTTCTCAGGCACAACCTATGCGCTGTGGCGAGGAAGCGAAGCGATAACAGAACGGGCAGCACAAGGTTTAACCTTGGATGCTGGTTCTGGCCGAGGTGGTTGGGCCAGTGTGATCGCTCGAAATGGAGAACGTGAATCGGTCGATATCGCGCCGCGCGGCGATGAAGAAGTAACCTGGGTCGCCGATTTACAAGACATGCCGCAAGTTCCGACAGCGCGATATGATAGCGTGGTCTGCCACCAAGTGCTCGAACATGTCCCGCATCCCCATCAAGCCATCGCAGAGTTGCTACGGGTGATGAAACCGGGCGGGCTTGCCGCGATTTCAGTCCCGCATCTCAGCCGCCTGCACGAATTACCGCATGATTACACCCGCTTCACACCAAACGGCCTGAAGTTGGCACTTGAAGATGCTGGTTTCGAAGTGATTGAGCTCAATCATTTTGGTGGACTTGCATGTTTCATCCATCATCAATTGGCGACGATTGGTTCAGCGATTTTCAATGTCCTTCCCTTTGGCGGGAAAGTCTTTTCAGTACTCAATGCGCCGTTTTCTTACCTCGCCCAAGGTTTTGACGCGAGGACGGATCGCAAAGGGTTGCTCGCCAATGGTGTGATCGCTCTCGCCCGTAAGCCCGATCGGGGATAAAAGGCTATGAATATGCAAATTCAAACTTCGCCGTCGAACAATCTGGCTGCACACAGCGAAATCGATCCGCTGTTTGGCGCGCTGCGTGATGACGGTTGGTTCCCATCGCCTGCGCATATTATCCGGCGTGCGGCATTGCTGGATGCGATCGCCGACTGGAATCCGGGCAAACTGCTGGAAATGGGCTGTGGTGCTGGCCGATTATTGGTTGATTGGGATAGACTGGGCCACCACGGCCAAGCGGTGGAGCCAGATGATCAATCACGGGCATTGGCTCAAGAATGCACGAGCCATTTCAATCTGAATTTCGAAGTTGTGCCCGGCGCGACAATAAATGATGCCGACTATATCGTTTCCACCGAAGTGCTAGAACACGTCGAAGAGCCAGCGGCTGTCATTCAAGATTGGACGCAATACCTAAAACCGGGCGGGTTGTTCCTTGCCACAGTGCCTGCATTTCAAAAGAAATGGGGCGCGTCTGATGAATGGGCAGGACATGTTCAGCGTTTTGAACCGCAGCAATTCCGCGCCTTGCTTGAATCGGCAGGAATGACTGTGACCATGCTCGATGTTTATGGCGGACCAATCGGAGATGTATTGCGTGTGGCCGGCAATCAGGCATCCAAACGCAAAATGCAAGCCCGCACGTCGCAGCCAAGCCGCGATGATGCAACCTTTGCAAGCGGGCGCGATCGTTCGATTGAAAACCGAATTGCGCCAATCCTCCGCTCTCCTCCGGGCAGACTTTTGATGCACACAGCCATTGCGGCCCATCGCCATTTGCCCGGCGGGCACGGCCTTCTGGCCATCGCGAGAAAATAGACCGTGCCTCAGGCGCTAACAAAGAATTTGAAGTGGGTTGGATTGCTTCTGGCAATTGTCGGACTGATTTTCTTCGTACGCGAGGTGTCGCTCCACGTTGGCATCGCTGATCTGGGCGCTGCGATCACCGCCTATCGCGAGACAATTTTCATTGCCTTGCTGGGCTATATCGCTGCTTTCATCCCGATGGTGGCAGCATGGCACATCATTCAGCGGGCCTGTGGCGGCACGTTTGGCGCCGTCCAATCCGCAAGGATATTCTTAATCTCACAATTTGCGAAATATCTTCCCGGCAATGTCGGACACCTGATCGGCCGGGTTGTTTTGGCGAAAGCGGCAGGGATGCCAGCCAAAACCGCCACCGCAGCATTGTTGCTAGAAAATGTTGGTGTGTTGATTGCAGCTTCGGCCTTAATCGCGATTGCTTTGGCCGCAGGGTTCGTAAATTTCACCAACGCGCCGTGGTTGATAGCCGCTGGCCTTGGTATGGCCATTTTGGGATGCGCGGCAGCCCTGTTTTTGCTGAGCCGGGACAAAAATCGCCCAAAATTGCGCATCGCTCCTCTTGGTCAAGCTATTGTGCTGTTTTCAATCCTGTTTGGGTTGATCGTGTCAGTTCAACTGATCTTGCTCCTAAATGTCGGTTACGAAACGCCGAACTTTTCGCTTATTGCGCTCATCTCCAGCGCGGTCTTGGTCAGTTGGTTGGCCGGTTTTGTCACTCCAGGCGCGCCAGCAGGCATCGGTATCCGCGAAGCCAGTTTGGTCGCGCTGCTTTATGGCGTGTTGCCAGAATCGCAGGTTTTAATCGCGGCGGCCGCGATGCGGATCGTCACCATGCTAGGCGATGCAATCATGTGGGCTATTGGCCTCGCTATTGGCCGCGAACAGCGCACGCTGGCGGCGGAGCTGACCGTCAACCAACCGTAATCTCCGCCTCAATCGGCGCCAAATATTCCTCAATCAAACGTTCCCAGCGATAACGCCCAACAATATCAGCTGAACGTTTGGCTGAACCGGGTGCGCGGGCGAGCAAGATTTTCAGACCCTGCGCCAAGGCACCAATATCTTCGGGATCGGGCACGAACACGACATCGTCTTTGATCTGCGGCCATTCGGGTAACAATTCGATGTTGGTATCGCGCGACGCCAGCACAGGTTGGCCGCGCATCAACGCTTCTAACAATGCGACGGGCAGACCTTCGACATCGCCGTCCGCCGCTTTGGCAGGAAAGGCAAACCGTTTACACGCGGCGAGGAAAGCATCCTTTTCCGCCCCGCTAACAAAACCGGAAAATTCAACTGCAGAATGATTGACGGCAGCTTTCAATGCGGCGGCCTCTTCCCCGTCTCCAGCGATTGCAATTCGCGGCCGTTCACCTTGCGCGGCCAATTCCTCCGCTGCGGCAATCAGGAAATCGAGGCCTTTCTTGCGCGACAGCCGCCCGATCGTTCCGATATCCGCCCCGTCTGAGTTCGATTTTGCGGGGGTGAGATCGGCAACGCCCATTGGCAGCACTGCAGATTTGGACCTGAAAGTCCCCCAATCTGCCTCTGGCAAAATCCCCAATGCAATATCGAGTTGCCCCGAATTGACGCAGAAGAACCGGCTGGCATCCCGCAATAGGTTTTGCGCCAGACGGCGCCCTGCTCCGCCCGCTTTCAAAAGTACTGAAAGGTCTGACGAATGCGTTTGCAAAATATAGGGCACACCGGTGCGCTGGCTCAGCCACCTTGCAACAAGCCCCTGAGGCATCACCCAGTGGGCATAAATGCAATCAAACCGCTCTTTCTCCATCAGCTTTTTCGCATAGCGTGCCTGCGCGAACAGAAACCCTGGAACTTGCAATCCGATCAGCGGGTTACGCCGGATATTGGGCATGATCGCCGGATATGCGAGCGTCTGTGCGCGTGCCGGCCACATATAGGAAAAACGTTCGATCGTTAGCCGATCACGCTGTTCACGCTGCGGCGCCTTGATGTCGTGCGGGGCAAGAATGGTAATTTGCGCGTCAGGCCGTGCAGAAAGCCATGCCTCTGCCTGCTCACCAACAAAATTGGCCTGCATATCACCTTGGAAGCGAGGCAGAGTTGAAGTGAGCATGAGCACGCGCATGGTGCGCCAGTGTTTAGTCCCTTCAAAGCCAAGGTCTAGCCGGGCCTTCCAACACAGATGTGGATTGCGAACGCTGCAAGGATTCCATTTGGCCCGACATTTCCATTAACTGCAGCGCCAATGGGGATAGTCACACGGATCAACACGGCGTTTACGCGTGCCAACAACGTATTGGCGGGGCAATCGATATGGGTCGTCGCCATTGCTGCGCTGGCGATCATTCAAACCACGCTCATCATCACACATATCCCGTGGGCCGATGAATGGCAGGCTGCTCTGATCGCGCTGGAGGCACCTGATCTCGCGGTAATGATGGCGTGGCTGCGATATGAAGGTCATCCGCCATTATGGTATTTGTTGCTGCGTGCGATCGGATCAATCGCCCCGCCAGATGCCGTGCTGTGGATCGCGGCCTTGCTGTGCGCGATTGTGGTGCAGGCGATCATCCTGTTTGCATGCCCATTTGGCCGGTTGGAGCGGCTGTTGCTCGCCTCCAGCCAATTTGTGCTGTTCGAATTTCTCACCATATCGCGCGGAACAACGCTGGGAATTGCGCTGATCATGGTGGCCATGCTGGCGTGGAGTAAGGCCCAGGATCGGGGCGGGATTTGGCGCTGGACATTCTGGATCGTTATGGCGCTGCTGCCATCAGTGGATTTCTTTTTCGGGGTCATCTCGGGCGTGTTTCTGATCATGAAATGGCGAGAGCGCGATGTGTGGTGGCCCGGCATCAGCTTGTGGTTGGCTGGCGGCGCAATCGCGGCGTGGTCAATCTTGCCCGCCCCCGACATTGTCAGCGCGTTTGAGGCGTTCAAACCAGTTTCTGGCCAAAGCCAAATGATGGACGTGCTGTTTGGTTGGATCCGCAAGATCGGCAGCCTGCCCTTCCCGTTTCAAGGCGGAATATTGCCGCAATGGAACTCGCCGGTTTATCCGATCGAAAGCCTGGCCTGGATCGGCATGTTGGCGCTGTGCGCGGTGTTGACCCGCGCATTCCCATGGAACCGCCTGCTAATCTTCGGCTTTTTCGGCTTCACTTTTGCATTCAGCCTGGCGGTGTACCCCATCGGCCTGCGGCATTTGATGTTGGGCGCCTTCCTGCTGCTGCTGATGGTGTGGCGCCAATGGCAGTTGGAGCCACAGGCAGATGCGCTGAAATCGGCGGTGTTGCGCGGGTGGCTGGCATTGCTCGCGATCTGCGGCTTGGCCAGTTCTACAATGTCTGCGGTGATCGGGTTCGATGCCGCCCCAAAAGCCCTGGCTGAGATCGAACGCCTAGGCTTGAGCGATAAGCACTGGATCATGCTGCCTGAATGGCGATCCGCAGGGATTGCCGGGCGCAGCAACATCACCTTTGGCAGACCAGGCGAACAATGCGATTTCACCTTTGTTCGCTGGGATAAACATTATTCCGAACTGGCGTCGAAGGAGACATTTACAGCGATGCTAGAGCGCGAGATTGCCCAGCACGGTCGATCCTATTTCATGTCCGATATTTCATTCAATGATTTCCCGGCTGATCTGATCGCACCGCTGGCAGAAATCCCGGCCGGATATGATGGGGTCGATTACAATCTCTATATCATCGGGCGCAACGCGGCGGAGAAACCCGTATCGCTGCCTAGATGCCATTCAATCAATACCGCGCAGTCAGTGCCGATTCCTTAGGAAAAAAATAAGGTTTCCAAACTATTCACCAAACTTCGAGAGGCAGTCTTCGCCATATAGCGTGGATATGCAGTGGATGTTTTGGTGCCTAGGGGGCTTTCAATGAGTGCATTTGGCAAAAAAGGTGGTTCCGGCGGTTCGAAGACCGGTGGTAGACCTGCTTTTGGCGTTGCACGCCCGATGAAGGGTGGCGGTTCTGCTGAAGAAGAGCAAGGCGGCGAACAGTTTCCTCCTCTTCCAGAGGGCGAAAAGCCCGCTGCAGAGGCGCCCAAACCAGCGCCAAAGCCTGCATCCAGCGGCGCAGGAGGCGCCACTGAAGATGCAATGAATCGCCTCGCCGAACGCGCAGCCTCGATTAATGAAGGCAACAGCGAAGTTGGCGGGTTTGAAGCCAGCGTTCACAAGATTAAAGAACAAGTGCTTCCGCGCTTGCTCGAACGGGTTGATCCCGAAGCCGCAGCGACTCTTTCAAAAGAAGAGCTGTCGGAAGAATTTCGCCCTATTATCATGGAAGTATTGGCCGAACTTAAGGTCACGTTGAACCGCCGTGAGCAATTCGCACTTGAAAAAGTTCTGATTGACGAGCTGCTTGGTTTTGGTCCGCTTGAGGAATTACTCGGCGATCCAGACGTGTCGGATATTATGGTCAACGGCCCTGATCAAACTTACATTGAGAAGAGCGGTAAACTGACCATCGCGCCCATTCGGTTCCGCGATGAGCAACACCTCTTCCAAATCGCACAGCGCATCGTGAACCAGGTTGGCCGGCGCGTCGACCAAACCACGCCGCTGGCCGATGCCCGTTTGAAAGACGGTTCGCGTGTGAACGTGATTGTACCGCCGCTTTCGCTGCGCGGCACCGCGATCTCAATTCGTAAATTCTCTGAAAAGCCGATCACCTTGGACATGCTCAAGGAATTTGGCTCGATGGACGACAAAATGTGTACCGCGCTGAAAATCGCGGGCGCATGTCGGATGAATATCGTTATTTCAGGCGGTACCGGCTCTGGTAAAACAACGATGCTTAACGCTCTGTCGAAAATGATCGATCCGGGCGAGCGCGTTCTCACGATTGAGGATGCCGCCGAGCTTCGCTTGCAACAGCCACACTGGTTGCCGCTTGAAACTCGCCCACCTAACCTTGAAGGCCAAGGCGCGATTACGATCGGCGACTTGGTCAAAAACGCCCTGCGTATGCGTCCTGACCGGATCATCCTGGGTGAGATTCGTGGCGCAGAATGTTTCGATCTTCTGGCCGCGATGAACACGGGCCACGATGGTTCCATGTGTACGCTTCACGCCAACTCCCCGCGCGAGTGCTTGGGCCGGATGGAAAACATGATCCTGATGGGTGACATTAAGATCCCGAAACAGGCGATTTCGACCCAGATTGCCGAATCTGTCGATCTGATCGTTCAGGTTAAGCGTCTGCGCGATGGTTCACGCCGCACCACTGACATTACCGAGGTAATCGGAATGGAAGGCGATGTGATCGTGACTCAAAACTTGTTCAAATTTGAATATTTGGACGAGAGCGAAGACGGCAAGATTCTGGGTGAGTTCCGGGCATCGGGACTGCGGCCTTACACGCTGGAAAAAGCGCGTCAGTACGGCTTTGATCAAGCATATTTGGAAGCGTGCCTGTAATCCAAATTTGCGGCCAGTTTACCGGCCCCGCCGATTTATTGATTACCAAGGACAACGGGCACGCTTAACGCAAGCAAGCCCATGCCGATGATCGCGCTCAGCACAAACACCGTCGTCCAGGGCACCCAGCCGACCTTTTCCAGCCGCTGAAGATCGCGCCCCATATTGCGCCGCCGGTCCATCCATGATGCGAACCCGGCAAGCAGCAAGCAGCCGACCCCGCATATAACAAGCAGCACAGCATCGCTGGCAAACAGCAGGGCATTTAGAAACTTCATCATCGCCAAACGCGCATAGAGGCGGTTCAAGGCCTTGCGCAATCCCCACAGCTGGCCCATGCGCCGCGGCCATGGATGGATCGATTGCCCGCCCCCGCCCGCTATTGGCGCTGACCATCCGGCTGCTGAGCATTCTAACCCTCGCGACCATGGCGATGCTGCTTAAACTCGCGGGTGAACGCGGCGCGCATTTGCTGGAAATGATATTTTGGCGTCAAGCGCTCACCGTGGTGTTAATTGCCGGTTTTCTGGCTGCGATGGGGCGTCTTGCCAGTGTCAAAACCACCCGTTTCAAAGCGCATGCGATGCGCGCAATCACTGGCATTACAGGGATGGTGTTCGTTTATGGCGCGATCATTCTACTGCCCTTGGCCGAAGCCACCGTGGTCAGCTTCACCACGCCATTTTTCGCCGTTTTGATATCTGTGATCCTGTTTGGAGATCGGGTCGGTCTATACCGCGGATCGGCGGTGGCTTTGGGCTTTGCCGGGATCCTGATCATTGTCAGCGGCGGCGACTTTTCTGGCGGTTTAACAATTGATCCATGGGGGTTGGCGGTGGGATTGGTCGCGGCCATTCTGGTGCCGTTGATCTCATTTCAAATTCAGGATCTCAACAAAACCGAAAGCCCGTGGACGATTGTGTTCTGGTTCACCGCATTGACCGCGCCGCTTGCTGCGCTTTCGCTGCCGTTTGTTGCCAGCTCGCATGACCCGGCAACATGGGCTTTGATCGGCGCAATGGCGCTGTGCGGTGCGATTGCGCAATTGCTGCTCACCGCTTCGCTGCGGTTCGGGTCTGCGGCGGTGATCATGATTATGGATTATACATCGCTGATCTGGGCGACCCTCTATGGCTGGTACGTCTTCGGCGCCCTGCCTTCCCCAACATTATGGATTGGCGCGCCGCTTATCATCGGCGCAGGGCTGCTCATCGCATATCGAGAGCGTATTTTGGCTCGCGCAAAGACAAGTTCATCTTCAAAGGCGTAAAGGATGGACAAAGAAAGGAATTGTCTGATGGTTCGCAAATCACTGATCGCTATTGCCTTGGCCACTCTCACACTCGCATCGACCGCTTGCAACACGGTGCGCGGGGTTGGGCAGGATCTGGAATCGGTCGCGGATGATGTTGATGAGGCTATCTGAGCCAGCCGGTCAGTTGCGGCGGTAGATCAGCATCAAATTGTTGGCCGGCATCTCGTAGCTATTGCTGCGCGAAAACCCGTGTGACTGCGCCAGCGGATCTATCTGCGCGATCGACCGAATCCCCCAATGCGGGTTTTTGGCCTTAAGCCATCTATCAAATTCAAGATTGGACGTTGCTGTTTCGCGATCAGGATCGAGGAACGGACCATAAAGGATCAGCGGTGCATCCGCATCGAGCAGCCGCGCAGCGCCTTGAAACAAACCCTCAGTCGCAGCCCATGGGCTGATATGCACCATGTTGATGCACACCGCCGCATCGGCGCGCTCCACCGGCCAATCCGTGGCGGCAGCATCGAGCATGATCGGCGCGCGCAAATTGGAGCCAGCATATTCATCGCGATAGGCGGTGATCGAGGCTAGGCTCGGCTCATCTTGATCGCTCGGCAGCCATTCCAGTTGCGGAAATTGCCCAGCAAAAAACACCGCATGTTCGCCAGAGCCGCTCGCCACTTCGAGCACAATTGCCAGCTCGATCTCTGGCTCGATCTTTGGCCCAGTGCTAGGTTTGGGCAATTCACTGCGAAGCACCTGGGCGATGGCTTCTCGATTGCGGTCCGTGGCGGGCGCATGTTTCTTCATCGGACGCGCCCGATCAATTCACTTGGCGGTCCTGCCCTTCCCAATAGGGTGCGCGCAATTGCCGGCGCAGGATCTTGCCTGACGGATTGCGCGGCATAACCTCGATGACATCGATGCTTTTGGGCACTTTGAAGCCCGCCAATTGTTCGCGCGCATAGGCGATCACATCATCGGTATCGACTGTTTGGCCCGGCTTGGGGACAATGCAGGCCTTAACCGCTTCGCCCCATTTATCGTCTGGCACCCCGATCACCGCCACTTCACCGACCGCTGGGTGGCCATAAATCGCGCTTTCAACCTGAGCGGGATAGACATTCTCCCCACCAGAAATGATCATATCTTTGATCCGGTCCTGAATGTAAATGTAGCCATCATCGTCCATGATCGCTGCGTCACCAGTGTATAGCCATTCGTCCCGAATGGTCTTCTCGGTCGCTTCGGGCAGGTTCCAATAACCAATCATGTTGGAAGGTGATTTCACGACAATCTCGCCAATCACACCGCGCGGCACTTCGTTGCTATCCTCATCAAAAATTCGGATGTCTGTGCCCGGCATAGCTCGCCCAACCGATCGCATGCGCTCATTGCCTTCAAGCGAGTGATCCTCTGGCCTCAGCAAAGTCACCGTGCCGCATGTCTCCGTCATCCCGAACACTTGCAGAAAGCCCGCCTGCGGCATGGTGCGCACCGCTTCTTTGAGCAGTTCAAGCGGCATCGGGGCAGCGCCGTACATGATGTATTTCACGCCGCTGAAATCGGTATCCTGCGCTTTGGGATGCTGGATTACCATTTGCAGCGCGGCTGGCACGATAAAGGATTGCGTTGCACCTGCAGCGATCCCTTTTAGAAATTCGCTAGGCTCAAATTCCTCTTGCACAATCGCGCGAATGCCGTTGGCGATAGAAGAGATCACGATGCCCGTGCCGCCAATATGCGCGCATGGCATAGCCACCAACATGCAATCATCCGGGCCAGGGCTGTTCCAAGGATCGCCCGCTTCTTTTGATGTGTTGCGCAGGGCAACCAAGCCTTCATTGCTCAACTCTGCCCCTTTGGGATTGCCGGTTGTGCCGCTGGTATAAAGTTGCAGCACCGGATCATCGGGCTGTGACGGAGTAAAGTCCGCAGGCGATGCAGCTTCGATAGCGGCGTACATTTCCGGTTCTTCGATAGTTGTCACCGTCGCAGCGATCTCCGGCGCCAGCTTTGCAACCACATCGGCAAATCCGACCCCGGTAATCATCAGTTTCGCACCTGCGTCCTTCAGAATATAGGCAACCTCTGGCGGGGCGAGACGCCAACCAATAGGCGACATCACCGCACCCATGCGTGCCGCTGCCAAAAACATCGCGTAAAAAATTGTACGGTTCTTCCCCAGCCAGGCGATCCGATCACCTTTGGCGATGCCATTGTCCATGAAAACGGTGATCATCCGCCGGGTCAAATCATCCAGCTCAGAAAAGCTTACCGTTTCGCCATCCTGTTCGAATGCGGTATGATCTGGACGTTCGCCCGCCCAATGGGAAACGAATGCATCAAAGGTATTATGCGCCTGTGCCGTCACCAATATCTCTCCAATTTTATCGGTTATGCTCTTCTGTTCTGCTTAGGCACGATGGCGCTGTTTTGCCAAGCAGATTGCTCAGCTCCAACGTCCCTTTGCCCGCGCGCGCGGTTCCCGCACGATCAACCACACAGCCAGCCCCAATGGCCCAGCCATCAATGTTGCAAGCAGAACCGGTGCCTGAACCCAGCGTGAGATAAATTTTGCATCGGCATCGCGCGCGATCCAAAGCCCAACGAACAGGTCAAAGGCTAGGTAATGCGTCCAGCCAATCGTGATCCCGCCATCGCTGGCAAAAATGGCCCGCACCCCCTCGATCGAGCTGAAATCAAAACTGCCGCCGTCCGGATTGCTGATTGCGCCGGTCAAAAGTGCGATCAGGCACACCGCATAGATCAGACTGAGCAGTCCAACCCCGAGATACAGCACGATTGAAAGCAAGATCGGGTGGCGCGGACCTAGAATAAGCACAGCCCACGCCGCCAAAGCCAGCAGGTTGACCGCTCCAAACAATGCCGACCAATCCATCATCGCCTCCCCCGTTATGCCCTGTTGCGGCGCTCGTTTACTCGTCTTCGCCCGGTTGCAAGCGTTCGATCCGATCGCGCCAATCACGCGCGGCGCGCTTCATCGCATCGCCATCGTGGATGAAACGGCCGGCGGCATTGCGCATCGCCAGCCCCAGCGCCGCCTCGGCAACAATACGCGCCTCGATAGAGCGGTAAATGCTCCATTTGCCGCCCAGCAATGGATCGAGCACCGGGCTGGCGACCATCGCCAACCGTTCGCCAATGCGCCAATCATTGATCCGCGATCCGCGCAGCAGACCGGGGCGCAGGATATCGAGCCGTTTGAACCCAACCTTGGACAGTGCCTGTTCGGTTTCGCCCTTCACCCGCAGGTAAAAATTCTTCACTGTTGGATCGGCCCCAACCGAACTTACGATCACCATATTGGGAATGCCGGCATCAACCGCAGCCTCTGCAGTGGCAAGGATAAGATCATAGTCGACGGCGCGAAACGCGGCTTCATCGCGGCCCGATTTCTTCCACGTGGTGCCTAGCGCACAAATCAGCGCGCGCGGTTTGATCGATGCGAACACCTCACCCCATTTATCTGGTTCGGCGACAAACATTTCCATCCTTGCGCCATCAGGCAAAGGCGCTTCGCGGCGCGAGACGCCGACAACGCGAATATCGTCAACATCATTACAGGTTTCGATAACCCTGCGCCCGATCAATCCGGTTGCACCGACCAAAGCAAGGCGGGTCAGTTCAGACATTGGACAAGCCCGCCGGCGCTGTCCCATAAATTTCGGTGCAGGATAGAATCGCAAAACGATCGCTCATCCCGGCGATGAAATCGGCAATCACCCGCGCCCGATCGGGATCTTGATCAGGCAATCTCGCCTGCCATTCTTCGGGCATCAATTTGTGATCTTGCGAATAAGCAACAAACAAGCGCGCGATCACATCGCGGGCGCGCTTGGCAGCCTCAACCTGGTCCGGGTGGTAGTACAGCTTTTTATACATGAACGATTTCAGCGTTCGTTCCTGATTGGCAAAGCTGGGAGAAAAGCCAGCCAATTGGCGATTTGCCGCGCGCACTTCCTCCACAGAGCCAATCCCCTTCACATTGCCAGACGTGTGTTCCAGCACATCATTGACCATCAGGCCAATCTGATCGCGCACCAATTCGCGCAATTGACGCTCTCTTGGGGCATTAGGGAAGCGTTTTTCGACCGCCCGCCACTGATCGGCGAGGAAATCCAGCTCCATCAAGTCGTCTAGCCCCAGGAAACCCGCCCGCAAGCCATCATCAATATCATGATTGTCATAGGCGATATCATCCGCAACCGCGGCTATTTGCGCCTCAAGTGAAGGCCAATCCCCCAAATCGAGCGGGAATTCGGCATCAAGCTGTGCCAGCGCCCAATTGGGAGTTCCGATTGGGCCGTTATGCTTGGCCAAGCCTTCGAGCAGTTCCCAGGTCAGGTTCAACCCATCATGTTCGGGGTATGGCGATTCAATCCGCATCAAGGTGCGCATTGCCTGCGCGTTGTGGCAAAATCCGCCATGGCGCTGCATCGCTTCGGCCAGCGCCGATTCCCCAGCATGGCCAAATGGCGGATGGCCCAGATCATGCGCAAGGCAAAGCGCCTCTGTCAGATCTTCATCCAATCCAAGCGCCCGCGCCAAGACCCGGCCAATCTGCGCAACTTCAAGGCTGTGCGTCAGCCGGGTACGATAATGATCGCCTTCAGGTGCGATAAACACCTGCGTTTTTGATTTGAGCCGGCGAAAGCTCATCGAATGGATAATCCGATCGCGATCACGCTGAAATTCACTGCGAGGTCCACGATGGCCAGACCCCGCCGCAGCGCGGTCGGTTCCGAATTCGCGGCCGCGCGTGGCGGCAGGATCGGCTGCGTAGGGTGCTCGCGTCATATCTGCTTTGCAACTAGGTGAGTGGACCCACCGCGACAACGGGAACAATAGCAGAACCAGCGATCAAACACGCGGTTATCCGCGCGAGATCTTGCCAAATTGTGTATCGGAAAAGATGTTTTGGGGCCGTTCGGGGGGTGATAACCAAACAGCCCCAGAGCCAACCGGAATACGACCCGAAGGCTCGGATTAAACATCCAAAATTGCCGTAGGCCGCGGCCCTATTTCAATCCAGTCGCAAATTGTAACGATGCGGTAGAGAGTGGCTGGTGCAAGCCAGATCACCAGCTAATTAACTGGTTAATCTTCAAGCAACCATTCGGCGGCGGCTTGGCAATGGATTCGGGCGGAATCGAACACCGGCAAAATATTTGCCTTAACATCCACCACCAAATCCAATTCTGTACAGGCCAAGATAATAGCATTGGCCCCTTCTTGCTTCTTATCATTGATTATTGTTCGTAGCGCCCGCTCGGCATCGCGGGTCGCCTTGCCGACCATCAATTCTTCATAAATAATTTTGTCGAGCCGTTCGACATTGGTCATATTAGGCGGGAGCAATTCGATCCCTTTTGCCACCAACCGTTGGCGGTAGAAGCTTTCGGTCATCACATTGCGCGTTCCGATCAGCGCGGCATTGGTACAGCCAGCCTGCGCCATCGCGCTGCCGACGCAATCGGCAATATGCAGGATCGGGATATCGACCCCACCGGCGACATCATCATACAGCCGGTGCATCGAATTCGCGCCGATAACAATCGCGCCTGCCCCGGCCCCTTCAAGACGCTTTGCACTCTCTGTCAAAACCGTGGCCGCGCGCTTCCAATCGCTTTCCTCGCGCAGCGCATAAAGCTCACAGAAATCGAGGCTCTCAATCAGCATCGGCGCGCTCGCCATCGGGGCAGATCGCTTTTGCACGATCTGATTGATGCGTTCGTAATACATGCGGGTCGAAACCCAGCTCATGCCGCCGATAAGTCCCAATTTTCGCAAGAGTTTTCCTCGAATCCGTAATATGCGCAGACTGGCGAGTTTAGCTATCCGCAGTGCCGCACGTCCATAGGCTCAAGAAAATAACCGATTTATGCGCCTTGGCCTGCCAGGTCCAAAGTCAGCAGCCATTCGCGCAAATCCGCCAAGGTTTCCACCGGGGCTTCTTCCTGCGGCAGATGGCCAATTCCGGAATATTCGGCGAGCGTTGAATGGGGCAATTGCTGATCGAGCCATCGTCCCGATTCCAGCGGGATCAAGGCATCTTCTGTGCCCCAAACAATCAAGGCCGGCATGTCTAGCGCCGCCAATTGGCTGGGCGAAAAGGGTTCATAATCTCGCCCAAACCTTGCAATTGTGGCGGTGCGATTGCCCGGATAGCGCAGCAACTCCCAATACCGGTCTATCGCTTCTTCGGTCACAATTTCCTGATTTGAAACGCTTTGTGCAAACGATTGCGCCACCAAAGATCGCGGCGTGATATGTTCCATCACTTTGTTGACGATTGGCGTGCGGGCGATGGTGAAGCCGATATTTCCGCCTTCATCCTGATCTTCAGGAACAACCCGCGGCGCGCCGGACGCATCAACCAGCACCAATCCCGCGAGCTTTTCTGGATGAGCCATCGCATAGGCCAAAGTGTGCCCGCCGCCCATCGAGCTGCCGCCCAAAATGAAGCTATCCAAACCCAAAGTCTGAGCCAAAGCATCAATATCGGCGACATAACCATCAAGCGAATAATCGCCATCTCGATCGGCCCCGGTTAGGCCGTGCCCGACCTGATCAAACCGGATCACACGGTAATTGTCTTTAAGGCCATCGACCCACGGCTGCCATGTATGCAGATCGGCGTTTGATCCATGCAAGAATACGATCGCCGGGGCATCACGCGGCCCTTCATCGCGCAAATGCACAGTCTGTCCATTGGCTAGGCTGACAAATTGCGACGGCTCGCCGCCATATTTGGCGCGCATCTCAGCCGGATCGGTGTCCGGCGTGCGTAGGGCGATAAAGGCAATCACCAGCAAAGCCGCGATCACAGCCAATATCTTGATCAAGCGCTTCATGGCCCTACTCCCTCTATTGCGTTTCCATTGCGGAGATCCACGTGCGGATTACCTCCAATCCGATATCATCGACGGTGGATTTGCCGAGTTCTGGCATCGCAACGCCCGGCTCGGTTGATGCCATGCGGTGGAACAGAATTGATCGTTCTGGCGCGCCCGGTTCGATTGATACCAACAGGCCGCCTGCGCCGCGCCCGGCAGCAACGGGTGGTTTGTGCACGCCATAGGCCACCGGATCATCCTGTTCCCAGCGCAAGTCCAAGCCCGAATTGGATGCGGAGCCACCGGGCATATGGCAATGCGCGCAATTCACATCGAGATAGCCGCGCGCAAACGCATCAATATCAGCCCCACCAGAGGCCTCATCCGCCTCAGCGTGATGATCTGTAACCGTTTGCCAATTGGGAATGCGGCGCTCCACATCGGGCACTTGATCAAGCCTGTTCCATTCCACCGCCTGTTCGAGCCATTCGGCTGACAGATTGCGCGCTTTGGGACCAATCGGGATCACCGCCCCATCTTTCACATGGCATTGTTTGCATTGGTTCTTGTTCGGGATGCGGTAACTGATTTCCGCGCCGTCGGGCCGGGTCAAGGCAATGCGTCCTCCGGCCAGGGCAAGCCGCGCATCGGTTTGTTCGTCATTCCAAATATATGGCAGCGCGACCCAGCCTGCTTCACGGTGCAGAAGCACCCGCGTTTCTATCAGCCGCCGATCCGGCCCTTCGCCAAAGGCAAAGGTCTTGATCAGCGCGCTGCCCACCGGAAATTGCAGCAACCCATCGCCATCAGCGATCGCCTGTTCGCCAGCGGGGATATATGCAAACCGCAATTTGTCTGCCCCATCGGAATAGAGCGGTGTGCGCAATTCATAAGGAATCGCGCTGTGGCTGGATTGGCTGCGCGGTCTAAAAAAGAACCGAAATTCTGAAAGCATGCGCGGCGTGCCATCAAGGATCGCCGCGTCGTTCACCGGCGCTGGCGTGCGCGCAGAAATCGCGCCTGCCAATCCGCAACAGGCCGCCAGAAACAACAGCCAATGCCGCATCACTTAAGCCGCGCCTCCAATTCAGCGGGCGCGCCAATACCGTCCATATCCCATGCCTCGCCCGACCCCGTCGGATTGAGCGGGCCGGGCTGCGCCTCTGCCAATGATTGCGATTGCCGGCTTAGATTGAGCGACCATCCGGGAATATCGCCCGTCACCGCAAGCGCAGGCTGCGCACCTTCTTGATTAAGGCCATCCCACAAAATCGACGGCAGGTTGCCGCCAAATGCGGCGACAAGCAATTCGCCGCCGGGCAAATCGGGATCATTTACCTCTCCATCGATATTGTTTTGCGCAATCACAACTTGGCGCGGATAGGGATTATAGCGCGTGTCGTTATAGCTTTGCGTGTAAGCCAGAATTGCGAAAGGCGCGGTTGGATTATCATGCACGACATTGCCTTCGATCCAGACCTTTTCATTGGCCATCACCATGATGCCGGTCCCGCGCGGCACGGCGGCAACGATGTTGCCCTCTGGCGCGAAATTTGGGGTGTTATTGCCCGACACCAGATTGTTGGTGACCCGCACATTACCGCCATTCATCACCGGCAAATTAGGAAGATCAAACACCAGAATTCCGCCGGTGTTGCGAGAGACATAGTTTTGCGTGACGATCGCATCGCGGCTGTTTTCGATCTCAATCCCGGCAACATTATCTGTGGCGACAGAATTGCGCACGGTGATCTTGCTCGATTGACCAACATAAATGCCCGCATCTGAAGCGCCGGACACCTCTGTTCCATCGATCAGAATGCCGGTGCTTTCGACCGGATAGATGCCATAGGCGCCATTCGATGCGTCCGGCCCATTGGTCCAGGTCACTCGGATCCGGTGATAGACGATATTATCCGCGCCTTTGGATTTGATCCCGTCTCCCTTTGGGTTTTCGAGCGCAAAATCACGCAAAGTCACTTCATCAGAAGTCACCAGCAGCCCTTCGCCCGCACCCGCTTGAGCGGTGAAATCGAGCACGCTTTGCTCCATGCCTGCGCCCCGCACGGTCACTCCGTCGACATCCAGACTCAGCCCGTCGGTCAGCGTGAAACGCCCCGCTTCGAGCACCACCTCATCGCCCGGTTCGGCCAGTATCAACGCTTCTTGCAAGCGTTCCTGCGCGCCTTCACCCGGCGCAATGGTGTGAGTTTCGGCATAGGCCATCGTGGCGCTGGATAAAGCCAGCGCGGCGAACGTAAATCTAATCATAAAAACCTCTCCAAACCGCATTGTGCCGCGATCCGGGGGGAATGCAAGCGCGTCTTTGGATTAAAACAGCGTCGACTCTATCGCGCAAGAAACGCTGGCACGGGTGGTCACCGCCAATGCCTCTGGATCATCGACCCGGCGAAGCCGCTCCAACGCGTTGGCCGGCGACAGGATCAAGCTGCCTTCGCCCTCCTGCGCCTTTAACCGTTCAAGCTTTCTAAGCTGCGCCAGAGACAGGCCCTCCACCATCTTGGGCGCCATGCACGCGGCCATCTGTGCGGGAACCCCTGCATCGGTCAGCGCCGCTTCAACGCGCGCCTCTGTCACCCGGTCAAGACCGCCGGAATAGAGCCAGATGCCGCCTGCAGCCAAGGCCACAAACACCACCAATAACAGCACGCGTTTCATATTGGCTCCATCCGCGCGAGCATCAATCGAGCGCTTTTACGATCTCTTCGACCATCTTCTTGCCATCGGAAAGAAGCATCATGGTTTGATCCATGTAGAACACATCATTGTCGACCCCGGCATAGCCGACCCCGCCCATGCTCCGTTTGATGAAGAACACCTGCTTTGCCTTATCAACATCAAACACAGGCATGCCATAAATCGGAGAGCTCTTGTCCGTCTTCGCCGCCGGGTTCACCACATCGTTTGCACCAATGATGAAGGCGACATCGGCCTGCGCAAACTCGCTGTTGATGTCTTCCAGCTCGAACACCTCATCATAGGGCACGTTCGCCTCGGCCAGCAGCACATTCATATGCCCCGGCATCCGCCCGGCAACCGGGTGGATCGCGTATTTCACCTCAACGCCTTTTTCTTTGAGCGTGTCGGCCATTTCGCGCAGGATATGCTGGGCCTGCGCCACAGCCATCCCGTATCCCGGAATGATGATAACCTTCTCCGCCTGCTCCAGCATAAACGCCGCATCATCGGCGCTGCCCTGTTTATAAGGGCGCTGTTCGCGCGGTTCGCCGTCTCCGCCGCCGCTCGCATCCGCGCCAAAACCGCCTGCAATCACACTGATGAAGCTGCGGTTCATGGCCCGGCACATGATGTAAGACAGGATCGCGCCAGACGAACCCACCAACGCGCCAGTGATGATCATCGCCGTGTTGCCCAGCGTGAAACCCATCGCCGCAGCCGCCCAGCCGGAATAGCTGTTCAGCATCGACACCACGACCGGCATATCCGCGCCGCCGATCGGTATGATCAACAGGAAGCCGATGATGAAGGCGAGCACTGTGACCGCGATAATCAGCTGCCCTTCGCCCGGTCCAGCAGCACCGGACAAGGCATAAGCGGCGATCAAACCAATGATCGCAGCCAATGTGCCCAAATTGATAACATGGCGGCCCGGAAGCATGATCGGCGAACCGCTCATCCGGCCAGACAATTTCAGGAAGGCAATAACCGAGCCAGAGAATGTGATCGCACCAATGGCGATGCCCAGCCCCAATTCGATCCGGCTGACGACCAGAATTTGGCCCGCAGCATCGGTGATGCCAAAGCTGGCTGGGTCAAGCCACGCGGCAAGCCCCACCACAACGGCGGCAAGACCAACAAGGCTGTGAAAACCCGCGACGAGTTCTGGCATCGCTGTCATCGCGATTTTGCGTGCAACGGTGATCCCGATGATCCCGCCAATCAGCATCGCAATGCCAATTTCCGGCAAGGTGGCGATGCTGTGCGTAACGAGCGTTGTCACCACCGCGATCAGCATTCCGACCATGCCATAACGGTTGCCGGTCCGGCTGGTCGCAGGAGAGGATAACCCGCGCAAAGCGAGGATGAAGAACACGCCAGAAGCAAGATAAGCGAGCGCCACCCAAGCTGGTGGGCCTGCATGCGCTGCAATGTCTACGGTTCCTGAAAGCAAGGAGAAGGTCATCTCTTACTTCTCCTTCTTTTTGTACATTGCGAGCATTCGCTCGGTCACGGCAAACCCGCCGAAGATATTGATGCTGGCTAGCACCACCCCGAATAGGCCGAGATATTTGGCAGTCGGGCTGCCCGCTTCAGCCGCCGCGATCAGCGCGCCAACAATTATTACCGAGCTGATAGCGTTGGTCACCGCCATCAAAGGCGTGTGCAGCGCAGGCGTGACCGACCACACAACATAATAGCCGACGAAACACGCCAGCACGAAGATCGAGAGAATTGAGATAAAGTCCATTATTGTTACCCTTTGAGCCTCTCGTTCACAATCTTGCCGCCTTGCGTCAGGCGCACGGCATCACCGATTTCTTCATCGAGCACCGGCTTGCCGGATTCCGCATCCCAAAAGGCGGAAAGGAAATTGAAGTGATTGCGCGCGAACAGCGCCGAAGCGTCTGCCGGTAGATGCGCTGGCGTGTTGGCATAACCGATGATTTTAACGCCGTGTTTCTCGACCAGCTCATCGGGTTTAGAGCCTTCGACATTGCCGCCCTGAGCAACCGCAAGATCAAAGATAATACTGCCCGGCTTCATCGTTTTGATCTGCGCATCGGTGATCAGCACCGGCGCAGCGCGTCCGGGGATCAAAGCGGTGGTGATCACAATATCCTGTTTGGCGATATGTTCGGAGACGAGCTTCGCTTGGGCTGCCTTGTACTCATCGCTCATCTCGGTGGCGTATCCACCTGATCCTTCGCCCTCGATGCCAGCGACGTCCTCAACAAAAATTGCCTTTGCGCCAAGGCTCTCGATCTGTTCTTTCGTGGCTGATCGAACATCAGTGGCAGAAACTTGCGCGCCCAACCGGCGCGCCGTCGCAATCGCTTGCAAACCCGCAACGCCGACACCCATGATAAACGCTTTGGCGGCCTGAACCGTCCCGGCTGCGGTCATCATCATTGGGAATGCGCGGCCATATGTATCCGCCGCGGCCAGCACCGCCTTATACCCAGACAGGTTGGATTGGCTCGACAAAACATCCATGCTTTGCGCGCGGGTGATGCGCGGCATGAATTCCATGCTCAACGCTTCAAAACCGCCTGTTGCATATGCATCGACGCGATCTTTCTGCATGAAGGGATCAAACAAGGCAGCGACCCATGCGCCAGGTTTGGCACCGGCCAGCGCGGCAATATCTGGGGCCTGCACCGCCAGCACGATATCCGCATCCTTGATCACGTCCGCCGCTTTACCAATTGTGGCGCCCGCATCCGCAAACGCCGCATCGGGAATAGACGCATTCAGCCCCGCCTCACTCTCAACGAAAAGTTCATTGCCCAAGCCAATGAATTTTTTGATGGTTTCAGGCGTGGCAGCAACGCGCGTCTCGCCCTGCGCGGTTTCTTTAAGAACAGCGATTTTCATAAATTCAGCCTAATCAGCGATCAAAACGACAACGACCAGCGTTATGATCGCGATCAATGGGACCATCCATTTTAGCGAAGCGATGAAGCCATCGTAAGTTTGTTCCGCTTTTTCCATATCATGCGTCGCCATCGCGCAATTATCCTTCAAAGATTTGTCCGATTTTTGCATGAAACCGCTCATGCAATGCACTTTATGCCCCCTATCGAACCCTGAGGGCTAGCTCAAGTCCGCGCTATTGACAGGGGGCATCCATTCACAACCTGCAACACCCTTAATACGGTCTTTACTCGTTGGCCCTACACCGTGCCCGTAATCCACTCTGGGAGGTTCTCTTCTGGGGCTGATTTGGGGACGGTGAGAATTGATGTCCGACACGGAAACGCGCCTTGTAATGCTGATCGATGATGAACCGGCGCAAAGTCGCTTGATCACGGCCATCGCCGCGCGTGAAGGTTGGCGCACAATTGTTGCCAATGACGCTGAAGCAGCAATCGCGATCCTTGGCACCCGCGAAGGGATGCAATTGTCGGCGATCCTGCTCGATCAATGGGTGCCCGGCGATGATGCCTGCGCGCTGATTGAGGAGCTCAAATCGCGCCGCCCGGCCCTGCCGATCTTAATGCTGACCACCAGTGCCTCTCCGCTGCTTGCAGTGGAAGCGATGCGCGCCGGGGCCAGCGATTATCTGGTCAAGCCAGTTTCTCCGGACCGTTTGATGGAGGCCTTGCGCACCGTCACCACCCGCGAAGCTCCGCAAGACGAACTGGCACCGCTGACCGAAAAAATGTCAGCGACACTCGATTTTGATGCGATGATCGGCACCGCGCCGAAATTTCGCACCGCCTTGGCACAGGCAGCCAAGGCAGCGCGCGGCCACGGCCATATCCTGATCGAAGGGGAAAGCGGCACCGGCAAAGAAATGCTGATGCGTGCGATGCATGCCGCCAGCCCGCGCAGCAAATCGCCGCTGCGGGTTATCAATGTCAGCAGCATTCCGCCCAATTCCGTTGAATCGGTTTTGTTCGGGCACGAACCCAATGCCTTTCCCGGCGCGTTTGACCGCCAGATCGGTGCTTTCCAACATTGCGATGGCGGCACTTTGATGCTGGATGAGGTCGATCGTCTGCCCAACCCATTGCAAGAACGACTGGCAGAAGCGCTTGAAAGCGGCATCGTTCGTCCAGTCGGCGCGGCTCACGGTTTTCACGTTGATGTGCGGCTGCTTTCAGCCAGCAATGTCGCTCTCGATCGGTTGGTGAAAGCCAACCACTTTAACGCCAAGTTGGCCGATCAGCTTGGAACGACCAAGATTGTGCTGCCGCCACTGCGCGACAGGACCGGGGATATCGCCGCGCTGACGCGTCATTTCCTTACCCGCATTGGCGAACAGCCGGGCCTCAATCATCTTACGATCAGCGAAAGCGCGCTCACATTGCTGGGTGCGTTCGATTGGCCGGGCAATGTCCGCCAATTGCAATCGGTGCTGTTCCGCGCAGCGGTATATTGCGACGGTGAAACACTAACCGCAGACAGCTTCCCGCAGCTATCTGAAATGCTTGGTGAGCTGGAAAAACTCACTTCGACCAGCCACGAAGGCGTCGGCATCATGCTGTACACCGAAGATGGCAATCTGCGTCCGCTTGAAGAGATTGAAGCAGATGTGATCCGTTTGGCAATCGGGCATTATCGCGGCCGGATGACAGAGGTCGCAAGGCGTCTGGGGATTGGCCGTTCAACGCTCTATCGCAAGCTCTCCGATCTTGGGATCGACAACGCAGCATAGCATCATTGCTTGAGTGTAGCGCGCAATCCGATTAGCGCGCACCGGATGACAGATATTCAAGATTTCAAAGATCGCACCGCGCTGGTTACCGGCGCAGCTTCTGGCATTGGCGCAGGATGTGCACGGGCACTTTGTGCGCGCGGCGCGGGCAAGCTGATCCTGGTTGATGTGGACGAAGCAGGCCTGGCCGCGCTCGATCTCGATTGCGAGGTTGAACGGATCACCGGAAGCGTTGCGGACCGCGATCTGTGGGCGCGGCTCGAAAGCAATTGGGGCACAATCGATCATGCCATCGTTAATGCCGGGATCGGTTCAGGCGGAACGATTGCCGATTTGAACTTTGATGAATGGCGCCGGGTGATGGACATCAACCTTGATGGGGCATTCCTTACGCTATCGGCGGCGCTGCGCGCGATGCCCGAACAAGGCGGCAGCATTGTCGTGGTTTCATCAACAACTGGCGTCAAACCCGTGCCCGGCGTGGGGCCTTATGGCATTTCCAAAGCAGCGGTTGCGCATATGGCGCGCATTGCAGCGGTTGAAAATGCGGCGAAGAATATCCGCGTGAATGCGATCGCGCCAGGAGGGGTAGACACCCAGATCTGGAACGGATCACCAGAATTTGTTGCCGCTGAAGAGAAATATGGCCGCGAAACCGCGATCAAGGGGCTGACCGCGACAACACCCAGCGGGCGCTTCGCATCGTCCGATGAAATGGCGGATTCGATCCTCTATTTGCTGTCCGATGCGGCGGCCAATATCACCGGCACAGTGCTGGTGAATGATGGCGGGTTCACGCTGTAGGCGACGCTACCAATTTACGACCTGTTGTGCCCGCACTTCACCTTCGCTGCCGCGCAGGCCCAGCGTCATAGTCCGGGTATTCCAATTGACATCGACCAGCCCAAAATTCTCTTCCGAGATAAAATCGGTCAAGCGTTTGGGATCCGGTTCGCGGGCGGTGTTTTGTTCGGTCGAGCTGAACGAATAATTGAGCGAAGAGCTGGTCAGCTCCCACATCTGTTCGCCATCCGCGATTGGCGTATCGGTGTAAATCCCGCCAGCATGTCTATCGCCAGATAGCATCACCAGCCCGCTCTCCTCTCGCGCGGATAACATGCGATAAAGCTTCGCCCGTTCAAGCGGCAACATCCACCAGCTTTCCCAATTATGCGCCTCGGTCAGCACTTGGACCGAAGAAACGAAGATGCGCAAATCGGCGGGCTTGGCGAGTTCTTGCTCCAACCAATTCCATTGGACATCGCCCAACATTGTGCGGCTCGCATCGTCCGATGGGGTGTAGGGTCCGTTTGGCGGGCGCGTGTCCTGATAGGCTGGCCGTTGAAGGTCAGACCGGAAAAACCGCGTATCGAGCATGATGATTTGAACGCGTTGGCCGGACTTGCCGAAAAACCGGCTTTCATAAATGCCAGGGCGGGCCTTAACTTCGTCAGATGCACTCCAGAAGGTTTCAAAGATCGTTTCCGACCATTGGCGAAACGCGAAATTGGCACCGCCATCGTTAAAACCAAAATCATGATCATCCCATGTCACCATCATCGGAACGCGGGATCGGAAAGATGTGAATTCTTCAGTCTCGGCCATATCCGCATAGGCTTGGCGCAACGTCGCAAGAGAGGGATCTCCGCTCCATCCCTGATCGCCGTAATTGTTGTCTCCAAGAAACAGGAAGAGATCGGGGTTTTCCGCCTCGATCTGCGCCCACATATGTTGCGATCGCTTGTGATGATTGCAGCTGCCAAAGGCGATCCGGCTGATCGTGTGCGTGGCGGATAATTCCGGCGTGCTGTGCGCGATTGGCAAAGAGACTGTGCCGGGCAGCTTGGCATAATAAGCCTGAAGGAAATCCTCCGCATTCGCAGAAACTTCTGGCTGCAAATCATCGCTGCCTTGCGCCGCAGCGCTGGTGAAGGCCGCCCCGGTCAGCAATCCGCCCGCTGCAAGTGCCAAGAAAGAAACGCGCATAACCCTGATCCCCATATCGCGGCTTGGTATCAACCAATTTGAACCAACCGACCAATTTGAACCAACCGAATAGTCGATCCTATGCAATCGTTCCATTGCCAATCTGTGACAAAACAGGAAAACCCCCCGCCAGCTTGCGCCAACGAGGGGTCCTCTCCTCCCGGCCATCCGCGCGGGGCGCGGCAGCCGTATTGGGTTTGCTGCTTAATGCAGCGATAAATCAGAAGCGGAAACGAACGCCGGCAAGGAAGCTGACCGTTTCGAAATTACCATCGAGATCCGCATTGAAAATCTCTCCGCCGCTACCCACGAATGTGCGTTCGAAATCAAGCCCGCTAACGCGCTGATAACGGACGCGGCCCTGCAATTCGATGTTGTCTGAAAGCACGTATTGCAGGCCGATATTGCTTTGCAGCGACAGGCCAGTTCCGCCATCGGTTACGGCAAAGGTCGGGGCCGTTGCGATGCCATTATTGGGGAAATATGTGATATTCGAATCCACATCGGCAATGCCGATGCCGCCGCCCCAGAACGGGATCAGTTTCTGGCCTTCAGACCAGCGAACGTCAGATTGATAATTGATCGAGAAAGTGTTTACTTCGGTGTCGCCGCCAAAAATTTGGTCGCCGCCATTGAAGCTGCCGCCAGAAACGTCGCTTTCAGCATAGGAATACTCAACTTCGAAGCTCGGCTGAAACAGGCCGAGGAAACGGGTTGGAATGCGGTAGCCAACAGCCACTGTGCCAACAAAACCTTCGTCAAATCCGGCATCCACTACCGCTGGTGCACCTGCAGCTCCGGGAGAGCCAACATCGGGGGCTTGAATGCCTTCAAATGTCTCATCTGTGGGGGAGGTAACGCCGGCTTGCACCGATATATAAACGCCGCCTTCGGGATCGAAATCGCTCGACTGCGCCAGAGCCGGGGTAGCTGCGGCAGCAGTGGAAAGGAAAAGCACAGTTGCAAGGCTGCGGAATGTTGAATTCTTTATCATGTGGGGGAGTACTTCCAAAGTCATTAGGGGTACCCACCCGTTCGCCTGCACCCATTCATTCGTTACAGGAGATAAGAATTTTATTGCTCAATCCGCGATGAAACGAAGGCAAAATACGCCCACTTCAGGCGGGAAGACCGGAAAAGTCAGTCAGCGCTGCATCGCGCATCCCGCGCCACACATTGCGCGCCTGAACAGTCTCAGCAACATCATGCGCCCGCAAAATATGCACCCCGGCCTGCATTCCCGCAGTTGCCAGAGCAATTGATCCGCCAAGCCGTTGATCGGCCTCTGCTTCATTCGATAGCGCGCCGATCATCCGTTTGCGGCTCACCCCCAGCAGCAATGGTGATCCTATTGCATGGAACAGTGGCAGCGCGTTGATCAGCGCCAGATTATCAGCCAGTGATTTGCCGAACCCGATGCCGGGATCGAGCACAATCTTGTCCTCAGAAATGCCAGCCGCAATCGCATCACTGCGAACCGCGCTGAGAAAATCGAACACATCGAAGACAACATCGGAATATTCTGCGCCCTCGTGAACATCTTCACCTGCGCTGGGTGCATGCATCAAGACCACGGGGCAGCCGGCATTGGCCACCAATTCTGTGCTGCGCGGATCATATCGCAAGGCTGAAACATCATTCGCCGCATGCGCCCCCGCTTCCAAAGCCGCTTCTAGCACGCCAGCACGGCGGGTATCGACGCTGATCGCGGCCCCCATGCTGGCACAATACTCAACCGCAGGCAGGACGCGGTCTTTCTCGTCCCCCTCCCACGTCGCAGCGGCGCCGGGACGGGTGCTTTCACCGCCAATATCGATGATGCTGGCCCCGGCCTCCAACATGGCAGAGGCATGCGCCCGGCCGATGTCAGGCTTCTCCAGAAATTCGCCGCCGTCGGAAAAACTATCGGGCGTTACATTGAGGATGCCCATGATTTGCGGCTGATCGAGCCGGATCGTGCGCCCGCCCATCTCCATCGGATTGTGGGTTTTTTGCAGGTTCGCCCATTGCAGTTCGGCCTGATCGCTCAGCGCGCCGTCCAGCTCATCAAAGGCGGTTTCCTGGTCGGATACAGAGAACAACCGGCGCGATATAGTGTTGCCGCCGCTGCGCACGATCAGCGCAAACCGGCTGGCATAGACCATCGATCCGCCTAGCCGGATTGCCTGCCCATCCTCATGCTGAGGTCCAGGTGCAAAGGCAGTCGGGCGGATATAGGCTTGCGCGCTGTCGGCGCTCATCAGAGTTCCCTCAATCTTCGTTGGCGAGCAGATAATCCTGCCGCACTGCGTCGACCAATTTCATTTCGCCGTCCTGCTCGAAATACCAGAAAGTCCAGCCATTGCAGCTTGGTGCCTCTTGCAAATCTTTGCCCAAGCCGTGAATCGATCCGGTCTTGCCATCGCATTCCAGCGACCCATCGGCTCGCACTTTCGCACTCCAACGGCGTTTTTTGTCAAACAATTGCGTGCCGGGCGTGATCAGTCCGTTTTCAACGAGCGTGCCAAATGCAACGCGCGGTGCCGCCTTCTTGCTCTGCATCGTTTCAAGCGCGCTTTCATCAAGCGGCAGCTCTTTTTCGATCCGCTTTAATGCAATGTCGCGGTAGAAATCTTCGCGTTCGCAGCCGATCCATTGCCGGCCAAGCCGCTTTGCAACTGCGCCAGTTGTGCCGGTCCCGAAAAACGGATCCAGCACCACATCACCCGCTTCAGTCGTGGCGAGCAGCACGCGGTAAAGCAGGCTTTCAGGTTTTTGGGTGGGATGCGCTTTCTTGCCATTTTCCTTGAGCCGTTCGGCCCCGGCGCAAATCGGCATCACCCAATCGCTGCGCATTTGCAGTTCATCATTCAGAGTTTTCATCGCGCGATAATTGAACTGATAGCGCGATTTTTCGCCCATGCTGGCCCACAGCAATGTTTCGTGAGCATTGGTGAAACGCGTGCCCTTGAAATTGGGCATCGGATTGGATTTGCGCCAGACAATATCGTTGAGGATCCAGAATCCCAGATCCTGTAAGATCGCGCCAACGCGGTAGATATTGTGATAGCTGCCGATCACCCACAAAGAGCCATCGGGTTTGAGCACACGGCGCGCTTCTTTCAGCCAGCCTCGGGTGAATTCATCATAGGCGCGGAAGCTCTCAAATTGGTCCCAATCATCGGTCACCGCATCAACCGCGCTGCCATCAGGGCGATTCAAATCGCCGCCCAATTGCAGATTGTAAGGCGGGTCTGCGAACACCAGATCGACGCTGTCATCGGGAAGCGAACGCATCGCTTCAATGCAATCACCGTTGAGGATAGTCCCGACGGGAAGCGCATTGGCCCCCTCAGGTGCTGTCTCAACCGCACTCGCTGCCCGCAATTTTGCGGATTCCATCACGCCCATCAAATTTCCCCGACATTGCGACCCTACAAAGTTATCCACAGGGTGAGTCCAAGCGATTGATACGTCAAGCAATGATTGATCGGGGATTATGGTTAACACTTGGTTACCAGCGCGCATTATCGGGGAGAACGAAACGAGTCCCCCACTAGATATAGCCAAGATCGGGCGCTGCCAGACCGAGATAATGGGGGTGTGTCCCCGAAGACTCAGCTTACTTTTTAATGGTCTGCACGCAGGTTCAATCGAGGATCAGGCGAAGACCAAGACGATATTTCCGACAAATGCAGCGAGCAGAACCGTGCCGAGCGGCCGCCCGATCGATTTGGCTGTTGCCAGCATCACCAACAGCGCGACGGCAGAGGCTGTCAGCACCGCCATTTGTGTACCTGCAAGATCGATCGGCAGAGGGTTTGGGGCGATGCTCATTGTCACGCCGCCAATCAGCAGAATGTTGTAAATGTTGGAACCGACCACATTGCCAACCGCAAGCCCGGGCCTGCCGCGCACAGCCGCCGCGATGCTGGCGGCCAATTCCGGCAGGGAAGTTCCGATCGCGACCACGGTTAAACCGATCGCCGTTTCGCTCACCCCAACAATGCGGGCCAAATCAATCGCTCCGCTGACCAGCGCCTGGCCGCTGAACACCAGGATCGCAAGACCACCAGCAAACAGCGCCCCGGCAATCAATCCATTGCTCGGCGCATCATCATCGTCGTCGTCGTCAACATTATCAGCCGAAGGATGCTGGTAACGCCAAATGATATAGGCGATTATCAGTGCAAGCAGCGCAAACCCAATCCACCGGGCGCCAAATTGACTGACCGCCAAACCCCATAGGCCCAAAGTTGCCGCCAGCGCGACAAGCGCGTCTCGCTTTCCCGCGCCCGTTAAAGCAATCGGCATAACCAATGCTGTCACACCAAGGATCAACAGGGTGTTAGCGAGATTGGAGCCGACAACATTACCCCAAGCAATATCCTCTGACCCGCGCAGCGCCGCTTCAACACTGGCAACCATTTCCGGCATCGAAGTGGCAAAACCAACAATCACCAGGCCAGTGAACAAGGTGGAAATGCCCAGCTTTTGCGCAATACCCACGGCCCCGCGCACCAACAGTTCGCCGCCAATGGCCAGGCCGATCAGCCCAACTACGCTCAAGAGAATCGCCTGCATCATATATGGCTATGCGCGCTAGCTGATCTGGCGCACTCTGCCGAGGGAATTAGCGCGATCACAGCAGGTTTGCTTGCGCGACCGGAGCAAAGCTGTGCCGGTGCAGCGGGGTTGGCCCGAATTTGCGCAGCGCCTCCATATGTTCGCGGGTGCCATATCCCATATTGGTCGACCAGCCATATTGCGGGAATTCCTGTGCGGCTGTTCGCATCAATCGATCGCGCCATTCCTTTGCAACAATCGACGCGGCGGAAATTGCCGGCTCTGTCCCGTCACCGCCCACAATTGCGCGGGCTGGCCAATCCCACCCATCGCGCCGCCCAGCCGGGGTCATATTGCCATCGATCAACACATTCTGCACTGCAAAGGGCAGGATTTTGGCAAGCCGATCAACCGCATCGGTCATCGCCTGAAGGGTTGCCTGAAGGATATTGATTTCATCGATTTGCGCGGGCTCAATTATGCCGACCGCCCAGGCGCAATCCTGACGTACAATCGCATCCAATCGTTCGCGCTTTTTCGACGAAAGTCTTTTTGAATCCGCCAGACCTTGCGGTATCGGCTTGCACAGTACCACCGCTGCGGCCACAACTGGGCCAGCAAGAGGCCCTCGACCGGCCTCATCGACCCCAATCGTGACCCCGTCTTGTGCAAAATCGGGGGCACCAAAATCGCCTTCGGGAGTTGCACACAACATGATGAAACTTTCCAAGTTCGCCCCTGCCCTATTCCTCCCCGCATTGGCACTTTCAAGTTGCGGCAATGCAAATTCGGGGGACAGTGCCTCCGCTGGATCCGAAGCTGAGATTAGCGGCCCGGTTGCTTTCACAACTGAGGAGATGGGCGAATTTGCCGAACCTTGGGCATTGTCATTTGCGCCGGGCACAGAGACTTTGTTCATCACCGAAAAGCCCGGCACGATGAAATTTGTCGACACTTCGAGCGGGAAAACGGGCGAAGTCAGCGGACTGCCCGATGTCGCCTATGGCGGGCAAGGCGGGCTTGGCGATGTCGCCTTCCTGCCGTCTGAGGCAGATCAGGATTTATCAAACCGCACGATTTACTTAAGCTGGGCAGAGGCAGGCAGCAGCAATACCAGCGGCGCAGTTGTGGGCCGCGGCACATTGGCGTGCGGCGATGGTTCGTGCGCGATTTCCGATCTCAATGTGATCTGGCGCCAAGCCCCCAAAACCAGCCGGCGCGGACATTATTCGCACCGGATCGTGTTCTCTCCTGACGAACAATATATGTTTATCTCCAGTGGGGACCGGCAAGAACTGGAACCCGCGCAAGACACCGCGAACAATCTAGGCACCGTCGTGCGGCTGAACCTTGATGGCAGCACGGCGCAGGGCAATCCGTTTTATGAAACGGGCGGCATCACCGCTGAAATATGGTCTTACGGACATCGCAATGTTCTGGGCCTTGGTTTTGCGCCCGATGGACAGTTGTGGGATTTGGAACATGGACCCGCAGGCGGCGATGAGTTTAACCGGGTCGAACGCGGCGCCAATTATGGCTGGCCGACGGTTTCCGATGGCAATCACTATAATGGTGACCCGATCCCTGAGCACGCGTCCCAACCCGAATTCAGCAAAGCCGCAATCGGCTGGACCCCAGTGATCGCGCCGGGTGATCTGCTGTTTTACACCGGCGATGCATTCCGCGCATGGAGCGGCGATCCCTTGATGGTGGGGTTGGCCGCGCAGGCGATTGTGCATGTTGAGATCGATGGAGACACAGCAGTTGAGGTGCGAAGGTATGAGTTCGAAAACCGTCTGCGCGGGATCGAGCAAGGACCGGATGGGGCGGTGTGGTTGATCGAAGATGGTCCCGGCGGGCGCCTGCTGAAATTGATGCCCGCATAATTCGCGCCAAGCTGAACCTTGCTGGCTAGCAGGGATAATAGGTCGACAGCGGCAATCCCGCAGCCTAATCGCGCCGCCCGATGGCAAGCATAATTCCCCTATCGGCAGTTGACCCTGCCATGATTGAGCAATTGCTCGATCGCGCTTTTGGCGAGGATCGGCATGCGCGCACCGCCTATCGCATCCGTGCAGGGGTGGAATGGCTCGACGCGCTCAGCTTTGCCGCGCTCGATGATGAAGACATGCTGGTCGGCACAATTCAAGTGTGGCCGGTGGCGCTGACCGATCCCGATGGCCATGATTATCCGCTGCTGATGATTGGCCCGGTCGCGGTGCTGCCCGATCATCAAAGCGAAGGGTATGGCAAAGCGATGATGCTTGCCGCGCTGGAAGCGGTGGCAGAAACCACCAAAGGCACCCAAATCCACCCGCTGCCGCAAGTGATGATTGGCGACCCTGAATATTATGAGCGTTTTTTTGGATTCAGCGCCGCACCAACGGGGGAATGGCGCACGCCCGGCCCCAATGACCCGGCGCGGTTGTTGGTCCGCTGCGATAATCCATCAGTCCTGCCCAAACGCGGCAATTTAGGTCCATGGGGATCACGTAAGGCCGCAGACTTGGCGGATTAAGCGCATTCTGGCATCGCAGCGGTGACTATGCCGTATGAACCGCCCCCTTACCTTGCAGAACTGACATTGGCAGAGATCGCCGATCAGGTGGCGCAGCGCAAACTGCCGCCGGTTGAAGGGTGGGCACCGGAAAAAATTGGTGACAGCCAGATGCGCATCGCGGCCGATGGCACGTGGTTCCACGAAGGCTCCCCCATTCGGCGTGAGGCGATGGTACGGGCTTTTTCAGGGCTGCTAATGCGCGAAGATACGCGGCAGCATTGGCTCGTCACACCCTTTGAAAAACTCACTATCGAGGTGGAAGATGCTGCTTTTGTAGCGGTCGACTGCGTTGAGCGAGAGGGCGGGCTCGCGCTGAGGCTGCACACCGATGATTTGGTGATCGCTGGGCCAGATCACCGCCTGCGCGCTGCCGGTGATGCCGAAACGCCAGCGGTCTATCTTCATGTCAGACGCGGCTGCGAAGCGCGACTTAACCGATCCACTTACGCGCAATTGGCCGAAATCGCGCTCGCCCATGGCGATAATTGGCAGGTGACTAGCGGGGGCGAGACATTCTCGCTCGTGCCATAGGCGGCCAGCGATGAACGCGTTTTTCCATCATCTTTCATCGGTTTATGAAGCGGGGCACCGCGAAGAAATCCCTGACCTGCTAAGCGATGCCCGGTTTGCCGATGCTGATCGCAATGCCGAGGCGGCGGTTTTGATCGCAGTTACTGATCGCGCGCAAGCTGATGGCGGCCCCGGTGTGATCCTGACCCAGCGCCCGCAAGGGATGCGCGATCACCCTGGCCAAGTGGCCTTCCCCGGCGGCAAGCTTGATCCGGGTGAAAACCCGATTGAGGCGGCTTTGCGCGAAGCCGAAGAAGAGCTGGCGCTCGATCGCGGCCACGTTCGCATCATTGGCGAAACCGATCGCTATCAAACCGGAACCGGGTTTAATGTGACGCCGGTTTTGGGAGTAATCCCGCCCGATCTAACCTTCTCCCCCAATCCGGGAGAGGTTGAAGCGTGGTTCGAAGCGCCGCTATCGCTGTTGCTGGCGCGCGAAAACTGGCAAAGGCAGGAAGTGTTTTGGCAAGGGGCCATGCGCGGATATTTGGAATTGCATTTTGAAGGTTTCCGGATTTGGGGTGTGACTGCGGCGATTATCGCCAATCTGTCACGCCGGATCACACCTGAAAGATTGTTCGATGGTTCATGATCTAACACAGGCGGAATGGGTCAAGCGCGGCGGGCTGATGCTGCTTAAAGACGCGCTGGGCGCGGAGAATATCCGCTGGGTCGGCGGCGCGGTGCGCGATACTTTGCTTGGGCTGCCGGTGCATGATGTTGATTGCGCGACCAAGCTGACGCCGGATGTTGTGATCGATCGCTGCCGCGAGGCGGGCATTCGCACCGTCCCAACCGGATTGGATCATGGCACGGTGACAGCGGTGCTGGAAGATGGCCCGGTTGAAGTGACAACTTTGCGCCGCGATGTGGCAACTGATGGCAGGCGCGCGACGATCGCCTTTGCTCAAGATTGGCCCGAAGACGCGGCGCGGCGAGATTTCACCATCAACGCCTTGTTCGCTCATCCAGAGACATTCGAAATCTCCGATTATTTCGGTGGTTTAGATGATTTGGCGGCCAAGCGTGTTCGCTTTATTGGCGATGCCCGCGAGCGTATTCGCGAAGATCATTTGCGGATCTTGCGGTATTATCGGTTTCAGGCGCGTTTTGGGGCGGAATTGGACCCGGCGGCGGAGCACGCCTGCGCCGATTTGGCTGACACACTAAAGGGGCTGAGCCGCGAGCGTGTTTCAGGAGAATTGCTGAGTATTCTTGCCCTGCCCGATCCGCACGCAACGATCGCGCGGATGCGTGATAACGGCGTACTTCCGGTGATTTTACCAGAAGCGACGAAGTGCCAGATCGATGCGCTCGAAACACTGATCACAGGTGAGCGCCGCGGATCAGCTGGTCCCGCCGCAATCCGCCGCCTTGCTGCCTTGCTGCCGCCTTCCCCCGATGTCGCAGAGGGCGTTGCTGCGCGGCTCAGACTGTCCAAGGCTCAGCGTGCGCGGCTGAATTTGGCATCCGAACGATTGGCCGATGATGCGCACAATCCCAAAGCGCTGGCTTACAGCCTTGGAATGGAAAGCGCGGTCGATCGGCTGCTGCTTTTGGACGCGGATGTGAGCGACCTGGAGGACTGGGAACCGCCGGTTTTCCCGCTCAAAGGCGGGGTGATTGTCGAACGCGGCGTGGCCGCAGGTCCGCAAGTCGCCAAAACGCTGCGCGCGGTGGAACGGGAATGGATCGAAGAGGGTTTCCCCGACCAGGCGCGGGTGCTCGAATTGCTGGACAAAGCGCTCCCCAAAACCTGAAATTGGCGACCATTCGATCTAAACTGTGATCATTGGTTTTAGGGCAATTGTCATCGGCGATTGCGCTCCTCTAAACAGCCGACCGCAATTGCGAGATACACAACGACTGTAACATTTTGGGCCGCTCAGCCGGACCAGAAAGAACAGGTGTCGCGCAACGCGCGTGCCGCCTCCCGCATGGCGGCATTGATCGATAGAATAATCAACGGAGACGAATTGATGAAGTTTGCGAAGCATGCGATTTTGGCCACAGCTCTGGCCGCAACCCCGTTTGCAGCGAGCGCCCAAGATTTGGCCGCTGGCGCAGTTGTAACCGGGCCAGAAGGCAATGAAGTTGGCACGATTGAAAGTGTCGAAAATGGCCAAGCCATCCTGAACACGGGCAAGCATCAGGTGCCGTTACCAGCCGCTGCTTTTGGCGCTGGAGATGCCGGACCGACGATCACTGTCACCAAGGTTCAGCTCAATCAATTGGTTGATGATCAGATTGCCGCTGCAAGTGCGCAGCGCGATGCCGCGCTGGTTGCCGGGGCTGCCGTGTTGACCGCTGATGGCCAATCAGCTGGCACGATCGGTGAGATTGATCTGGCCGCGGACAGCATCGTTCTGGAATACTCTGCTGGTCCAATTGCGCTTAAGAAAGAACATTTCGCGGTCAATGCGCAGCAGCAATTGATCGCGCTGTTCACAGCCGCACAGCTGGCGCAAACCGTTGCCGGAACACAATCAGGCGCCGAATAATAAAATCGGCTTGGGTCGCACCAAGGAAGGGGGCTGTGGTTGCATCGCGCACCCGCAGCCCCTTTTCTTATGCCTGCTACAAAACGGGTGAACCTTAGTCGCTGAAGCGATTGCTTTTTGGGAAGCCTTGCGGCGGAAGGCGCCCTGCGCCGCCGCGGGCCACCTTCCACAGGTTGATTTCTGTTTCCGTCCGAGTGCGATCGCCCGAACCGCCCATTTGCCAAGACAGCCCTTCGGCCAGCGTGAAGGTGGTGGCATCTGACAAGCCTCCATCGCGATACCGCTGAAGCATCACACCTTGGCCGCGCGCCATGATTGGCATTTCTTCGATGTTGAAGACCACGAGTTTGCGATTATCCCCGACGCACGCAACGTGATCATGGCCCGGATCAATCTCACGCATGACAGCCAATTTCGCATCACCTTTAAGATTGACGACTTGCCTGCCCTTGCGCGTCTCTGCCAGCAATTCCGCTGTCTCCGCGACGAACCCTTTGCCGATGCTGGAGGCGAGCAGCAATTTGCCGCCTTCTTTGTGCACCAGCATTTTCGCGATGCTGGTATCCGATTCCAGATCGATCATCGTACGCACCGGTTCACCAAAGCCGCGCGCGCCCGGCAATTTGTCACACCCCAAGGTATAGAACCGGCCATTGCCCGCCGCGATCAACAGCTTATCGGTGGTCTGCGCATGGAGGATAAAGGCCAGCGCATCGCCTTCTTTGTATTTGAACTCTTGCGTCAGATCGACATAACCCTTGGCCGCGCGAATCCATCCCTTTTGTGACAAGATCACGGTGACCGGCTCTTTTTCGATCATCGCATCCATCGAGAATTCAACCGCAGGGGCCGCTTCTTCCATCCGGGTGCGGCGCGCGCCAAGCGTTGTCTCTTCGCTATATTCCTTGCGTAAGGCGCGCAGGTCTTTCTTCAACCGGGTGCGCTGGCGCGCGGGTGAGCCAAGCAGTTTTTCCAACCCATCTTGTTCTTCGAGCAACGCCGATTTCTCATCGCGCAGCTGCATCTCTTCCAATTTGCGCAGGCTCCGCAGGCGCATGTTGAGGATCGCCTCAACCTGCCGATCATTGAGCTTAAACTCCTTCATCATCACCGGTTTGGGTTCATCTTCGGTGCGGATGATTTCGATCACACGATCAAGGTTGAGGAAGGCAATGATATAGCCTTCAACCAGCTCCAGCCGCCGCGCGATCTGATCGAGCCGGTGCTGGCTGCGGCGCTGGAGAATTTCGATCTGGCTGCGCGTCCAATGTTCGAGCAGCTCCTTCAATCCCATCACCATCGGCGTGCGATTGGCATCGAGCACGTTCAAATTCAGCCCGAAGCGGGTTTCCATATCGGTGAGCTTGAACAGGCTTTCCTTGAGCAATTCAGGATCGACATTGCGACTGCGCGGGACCAGCACGATGCGGATATCCTCATCGCTTTCATCGCGCACATCTTCGAGGATTGGCAGTTTCTTATCCGCAATCGCCTGAGCGATCTGTTCAATCAGTTTGCCCTTGGCGACCTGATAGGGGATTTCGGAAATGACCAATTGCCATTGTCCGCCTCCAAGCCGCTCTATCCCAGCATCGCGATCTTCGGTTTTTTCCGCCTCGGCCGCATGAAACACACCGCGCAAACGGAAGCTTCCTCGCCCGGTGACATAGGCCTCTGAAACGACATCTGCGCTGTCGACCACTTGCCCGCCAGTGGCGAAGTCGGGGCCTTGGAACAGCTCCATCAGCCGCGCATGTTCAACATGCGGATTGTCGATCAGTTCAAGTGTCGCATCGATCACTTCGGCAACATTGTGGCTGGGGATGTTGGTCGCCATGCCCACTGCGATCCCGCTGGCCCCATTGGCCAACAGATTGGGGAACAGACCCGGCATCAATTCGGGTTCTTGCTCTTCCCCATTATAGGTCGGGATGAAATCAACCGTGCCTTCATCAAGGCCCGCCATCAATTGCATAGCCGTTTTGGTCAGCCGTGCCTCGGTATAGCGATAGGCCGCAGCGTTATCGCCATCGATATTGCCGAAATTGCCCTGCCCTTCGACCAGCGGATACCGCAGCGAGAAATCCTGCGCGAGCCGCACCATCGCATCATAGGCCGCGGTGTCTCCATGCGGGTGATATTTGCCGATCACTTCCCCCACAACGCGGGCGGATTTCTTGAAGGTGTTGCTCGGGTCCAGTTTCAACTGGCGCATCGTCCAAAGCAATCGCCGGTGCACCGGTTTCAAGCCATCGCGCAGATCGGGAAGCGACCTCGCGGTGATCGTTGATAGCGCATAGACAAGATACCGTTCTTCCAGCGCGGAATCGAACGGGGCATCGACAATCGCGTCGAATGGATCAGGTTCTGTCGTGTCAGTGGTGTCAGCCATACCGAACCCGCTTAGCAAGCCAGGCGGACGGGAGGGAGCCGCTATCCACAGAGAATACAGTCCAACTCCAATTCAATGTCGATCAGTGGTAGCGCTATGAACGCCAGCTAACCATGAAATTCAGGAAAGGTGCGAGTTATCTGAACTAACGAGGGAATCGGGTCGCATAGTCATTTGTCTGGAGGAGACTTGCTATGCTCAATCACGTTTTGAAAATTTCGACTGTTTTGTGCTGCGCTCCCTGTTTTGCTGCAGCACCCGCCTCTGCCTTGGCGCAGTCTCATGCCTATCTCTATTCGGGCGAAGGCATTTATGATGAACTGGATTATTTGTGCGATAGCACAGACGGCCAGACCATTTTTGCGGTGATCAAACCCACACCTGGCCATGCCAGCCACACTTTAAGCTTTGATCGGATCGGTTTTGCCAACGCGCAGAACCACTGGGTTAAATTGGGCGATGCCGATGGCGGGGCGGGACAGATTATTTACCCGCTTAATGATCACGAATCGGGCGAAAATCGCGGCCATGTCCACACGATCAATCCGGGCGCGTTGGGCGATCCAGCAGATATCGCCCTGCCCACCTTGTCCAGCATCACGCTTGATAGGGAACGCACCGAATGCCGGTTTGATAAAGACGCTGTGTTTTACGGAGTTACCGATGAACACAGCTATATGATTTTGCGCGGCGAAGATGGCGGCTTCATCCTCAACACATGGAGGGTCAAGCAACCCGATGGAGAGCAGGAAGATTTCAATTTCGACACCGCACGGCGCGATGATCAGGGTAATCAGTTGTACAGCTTTGCAACGGGTCACACGCTCATGACGTTCGTCGTGCCGCCAAACACCGAAAACGGCGGTGCCAAGATCACGTATGAGCATGATAGCGGCGGAATAATCGAAGAACCCATGCGCGCCTATATCGCCGCAGAATAGCTGCAACTTTGCGCGAGAAAACGGGCGGTCAGTTTTGCGTTGGCTGCCCGATTTGCGTTAGTGATTGCCGCCCGAAACCTGATCAGAGGACTGATCGGAAGTTTGGCGCAATTCGGCCACATCGGATCGCAGTGCGCGCAATTGGATCAGGATTTCTTCGCGTTCGCCATGCGCTTCCTCATCGGTGGCCTCTGACATGGCATTCACAATCACACCGATAAACAGATTGAGCACGATAAAGCTGGTGAGCAGGATAAACGGCACGAAAAATGCCCAAGCATACGGGAATTCTTCCATCACCGGCCGCACAATCCCCATCGACCAGCTTTCCAGCGTCATGATCTGGAACAGCGAATAGAGCGATGCGCCCATCGTGCCAAACCATTGCGGGAAGGCAGCGCCAAACAGCTTTGTCGCCATCACCGCGCTGATATAAAACAGCAGCAAAAGCATCACGATCACGGTGCCGATGCTGGGGATTGCGCTGAACAATCCGACGATCACCTTGCGCATGCTCGGCACGACCGAGACCAGCCGCAATGCGCGCAGGATCCGCAGCGCGCGCAAGACCGAAAACTGCTCTGACGCAGGGACCAGGGCCGCGCTAACAATCGCCAGATCAAAGACATTCCAGCCATTTTTGAAGAATGCCAGCCTGTATGCGAATAGTTTGATCGCCAATTCGATCACAAAAATCGCGATCGCAATCTGATCGAGTCGCTGAACCAGCCACCCGATTTTTTCCATCACATTGGGGGAAGTTTCCAGGCCCAATCCGATCGCATTTATCACGATCACAATCGTGATGAAGCCTTCAAATCGGCGGCTTTCCACAAGGGTTCGGGCGCGCGCGCGCAGCGTCATTGCGGGTACTCCAAAGACAGCGAAGACATTGAAAAGGCGAATTTGATCGCTGCCCTAACACCGCATTTCGCACCTCACCAGTTGCCGCGAAAGACCATGCTCAGAAAACATCACCCTTGCATCAAAATGCAAATGTGTCATAAATGTGGCGAAACTTGGGCGCAAATAAGGCGATGAAGTAAGGCGAATGTGACACGGCCCATTTTTTGAGGAGAGAAACAATGCGATTCGATAAGAGATTTGGAATTGTTCCGAGTTTAGGCGCAGCCTCTTTGGCCATAGTCGGGTGCAGCGAGGGCGCGAGCGAGGCCGGAGCCGATTACGCCGTTGAAACCGCCTATGCCGATGCTGATATTGCTGAGGAGGCGGCAGATGCCCCTGCAGATGCAGCAGCGCCAACAATCTCTGCTGAAGGGGAGCAATCGTCCATCCCAGCGCTCGAAAGCCCGACCACGCTGCCGCGAATTGCCTACACCTACAATTTCGGTTTCAGCCTCCCCGCTGAAAAAATCGTGCCCCTGCAGCAGCGCCACGCCGATATGTGTGAGGCGAAAGGTTCCAGCACATGCCGGATTTTGTCGATGCGCGGCGCAAACACGACAGATGGCGATGGCAGCGGACAGCTGCAAATGGCCGTACGCGCCGAAGTCGCGCGCAGCTTTGGCGCCGAACTGGGCCGCGCAGCAAGCGACAACCAAGCCGAAGCGACCGCCACCTCAATCAATGGCGAAGACCTTTCCAAACAAATGGTCGACACCGAGGCCCGCCTGCGCGCACGCACGGTCTTGCGGGATCGGTTGCTGGAAACTTTGCAGACCCGGCGCGGATCGGTGGCCGAACTGGTGCAGGCCGAACGCGAAGTTGCGCGAGTCAATGAAGAGATTGATCAGGCGCGCAGCTGGCTAAACGAAATGCGCGGCCGCGTCGCTTTCAGCCGGATGACGGTTGATTATGGATCATCCACCGCAGTGGGCGGCGACTTCTCCAAACCCATCGCTCAGGCGTTTGATCAGCTAGGCGGTGTGATGGGCACCGTCATTTCGTGGCTGATGCTGCTTGGTGCGGTTGTGCTGCCTATCGGTGTATTGGCGTGGATCATAATGCAGCTTGGCAAATGGATCGCGCGGCGCAGAAATCGGGCGCAAAGCGGCGTTGTTTCAGACGCTTCTTCAGATGCTTCTTCAGAAGTGGCTTAAGCCGACATATCATGCGCTTCGGACGGGATGGAAACCGCTATCCCGTCCAGCGCTTCGGTCAATTCAATCTGACACGCCAGCCGGCTGGTCCGGCGCACCCCAGCGGCGAAATCGAGCATATCCTCTTCTTCTTCACTGGGCACGGTAAGCTTTTCAAACCACTCGGCGGCAACGATGACATGGCAGGTTGAGCAGGCCATCTGACCTTCGCATGTCCCCTCCAGCGGCATTCCGTGGGCTTGACCGACATCGAGCAAGCTCTCGCCGACCTCGCCTTTCGCCTCAGATTGTGTTCCGCTCGCCGCGGTAAAATGCACCGTCACACTCATGCCAATTGCTCCGTAGCAGCAGCATTGATCGCGCCAGCTGCTGCCTCAATTTCTTCCACTGTCGTATAGCGTCCAAATCCTAACCGGATCGAAGATTTGGCCTCCGCATCGGTTAGGCCAATCGCTTTCAAAACATGGCTGGGCCGCCCCGATCCACTGGCGCAGGCAGATCCCGCGCTGAACATGATTTGCCGGCAATCGGACATCAACCGGGCAACATCTATGCCGGATTTGCGTATGTTGAGATTGCCGTGCCAGCGATCTTGCTCGCTGCCATTGAGCGTCCAATCGGAAAACACATCCCGCGCGCGCTCCCACAAAGAGCGGATATGCGCGGCATCCTCTTCCATGCGCTCAAGCGCGAGCGCCGCCGCTGCGCCCATGCCAGCGATCAAGGCTGGCGACAGAGTGCCTGAACGAATCCCATATTCTTGCCCGCCGCCGGTCTGCTCTTCGGACAGTGCAACCCCATCACGCACCCACAGCGCGCCAACGCCTTTGGGTCCGTGAAATTTGTGAGCCGAAATTGCGATCATATCGGCCGTGGCAATCGGTACTTTTCCGTATGCTTGCACCGCATCGACCAGCATCAATGCGCCGACATCGCCCGCTCGGTGCGCCCATGCCGCGATATCCTGCTGCACGCCGATTTCATTATTGGCCTGCATCACCGCGATAATGCGGGTGCGATCCGGCAGATCTTGCGCGGGATCGCATAACCCTTCGCCATCAACGCCCAGCACATGATGCGCGCCGGCGCTGCGGGCGGTGTCTCCCACCGCAGAATGTTCGATTGCCGAGAACGCGACAGCGCCTTCGCCCGTTGTACCGCGAATGGCAAGGTTTAGCGCCTCGGTCGCGCCGCCAGTAAAGATCACTTTGCCGCCCGCGGGGAACAAAGCGGCGATCCGTTCGCGCGCCACCTCGATCGCAGCGGCGGCTTGCCGTCCAAATTTGTGCGACGAATGCGGATTGCCAAAGCCGCTGCCATCGGGCCCATCAAGATGGCGCAGCATCGCCTCGCGCGCTTCGGGCGCCAGCGGCGTCGTCGCCTGATAATCGAGATAGATCATAGGTTTCATCTTTGGATCAGCTTTTCCCAGGCCTCAACAAAAGCATCAAGATCCTCCGGCGCCGTGTTCCAACCCAAGCTAATCCGGATTGTCCTCGACGCGGCATCATCAGCAACACCAAAGGCATCGAGCACGCGGCTCTTTTTCAATGTGCCAGATGAGCACGCGCTGCCCGCCGAAACTGCAAAGCCTTGCGCATCCAACTGAATCAACAGCGCCTGAGCGCTGATCGAAGGATGCGACAAAGCAAAAATATAATCGGTTTGTTCGCCAAACGTCAGCAGGTGAGCCGACAGGCTCTGCGCAAATTTTGCCCTGTCATCGGGTGTGGTCAGCCAATCACCGGCTTCCAAGGCGGCGGCCATGCCCATCGCGCCGGGCAGATTTTCGGTGCCTTGGCGGTATCCGCGTTCATGCCCGCCCATCGGTTCAAGCATATTGAAATCGCGCACCAGCAACGCCCCGATCCCAATTGGTCCGCCAAATTTATGCGCCGAGACGACCACCATATCGGCATTGGGCAAAGCCAATTTACCCGCCGATTGGGCGCAGTCCGAAAGCGTTTTCGCACCGGTCGCTCTCACCGTATCGGCCATTTGGGAGACCGGATTGACCACGCCGGTTTCAGAATTCACATGCTGAATAGCCAGAATAGCGCCATCATCTAAAGCGCAATCATCGGTGAAAATTTCGGCATCAGGGGCGGCGCGAAACACCGCATCGTGTTCCACAGCGCTAACAATCCGGCGATCCGCTTTCGCCCATTGCAGTGCAAGCGACAATGCCTCGCTTGCACCACTGGTGAAGATCACTTCGCCGTCCCAGCCAAGCGCCCGCTTAGTCCGGTCGCGCGCATCCTCCAGCGCAGATTTGGCCTTACGCCCTTCGGCATGCGGGGAAGACGGATTGGCCCATATTTCAAAGCCCTGCTCCAGCGCGGCCTGCGCTTCGGGCCGCAGCGGCGAAGTGGCAGCATGATCAAGATAGATGCGGTTTGAAATGGGACGGCCTTACAAAGAATTGCGATTTTTGCAGCACAGCCTATATAGCGTCGCCTGCTCAGCGCGCCACCCGGCCCGCCCGACACTCGCAAATCACAAGGTTTACGATGCCATCAGTCATCTTTCCCGGCCCAGAAGGCCGTTTAGAAGGTCGTTTTTCCCCACCACCGCGCCCGCGCGCGCCGGTTGCGATGATCCTCCATCCGCATCCCGAAGGTGGAGGGACAATGAACGATCGTATCGTCCAACGGATGTACCAAACATTCGTGGATCGCGGATTCGCGACATTGCGGTTCAATTTCCGCGGTGTAGGCCGCAGCCAGGGCAGCTTTGATAGCGGCATTGGCGAATTGTCCGATGCGGCATCGGCGCTCGATTGGGTGCAATCGATCCATCCAGAAGCGCAAACGACATGGGTCGCGGGATATTCCTTCGGCGCGCTGATTGGCATGCAATTGCTGATGCGCCGCCCCGAAGTGCGCGGATTTATCTCCGTCGCGCCGCCAGCCAATATGTATGATTTCTCGTTCCTTGCGCCGTGCCCCGCTTCAGGCATTTTTGTGCAAGGGGCAGCCGATACTGTGGTGCAGCCAACAGCGGTTCAAAAGCTGGTCGACAAGCTGCGCACGCAAAAGCACATCACCATTCATCACGAAGAAATTCCGCGCGCGAATCACTTCTTCGAGAATGAAATTGATGAATTGATGGGCTCGGTCGACAATTATCTCGACTTCCGCCTATCGCCGGATTGCCCGATTAAATAGGTCTGACTGCGCGATCGGGCGTTTGCCCCCATCACCGTCAAACCGCACTATTATCACGTCCTTCCAATTGGTTAGGCGATTTTCGGGTTGTTCAAATTCTGCGTAAGATAGCTGCGCGGAGACCCCATCAAAAGCGCATTTCCGTCTCGAATCGCAACGCGAAAGTGCTTGATGGGCGATTGTTATGTTGTAACATTACTGATGAGCGGTGCCGATGGGCAAATCGCTCAAGGTTGCCGCTCCTTGAAGAGAGGAGTCTTGCAATGAGTTATATCACACAAGCCCCAACTGGCCGCCCGATCGCGATTCTTGGTGCCGCGGGCATCCCAACCGCCTTTGCCGCGCTGCTGATCGTTGGGCTGGCAGTGGATGCCGTCCGAGTTGTTCTGCCGGGGAACCTGACGGTAATCGACCCAACTCTTTCACCGCCGCCACCTCCTGAGGAGATTACCCCCGATCCCAAGCCAAAGGCTAACACGTCCAGGCTTGAACCGATCGTGGTGCCGCCAATGCCAAACCCGATCAGCGACACCCCTGCTCCGTTTGATGTAACGACCACGCTCCCGCCTCTTGGCGGGGACATAGATTTGGGCGGAGAGATTGGCCCAGTGGTTGAGAATCCCGGTCTCGGAGAGGCGGTCACTCCGATTGTCGAAATTGTCGGCGCAAGTCCTTCAAACAGCCCAAGCCGCTGGGTGCGCGATTCCGATTATCGCGCCATCTGGATCCGGCGCGGAATGTCGGGGACGGCGCGCTTCAATCTCGATATCGATCGCTCTGGCCGAGTCACCGATTGCACCATCACCAGGTCAACCGGGCACGCTGCCTTGGATACCGCAACATGCGCGCTGGTATCCAAACGCGCCCGTTTTGACGCAGCCCAGAATAGCGCCGGCGCTACGGTGAGCGGAACCTATTCAAGCTCAATAAACTGGCAAATTCCCGAATAGGCAGGCGGGCAAACACCTATTGCGCAGTCTCAACCTGATCGATCGGGGTGTTCCCGCTTCGATCAGGGACTGTCCAGATAAGGACATTACCAACTGCAATCGCCGCGAGCAGCACCATCAATAGCGGCTGTTTCAATTCGCCGGTGCGGCGCCACAGGAAATAGGCCGCAGCGAGCAGCCCAATCGCGGCCAACATCACAAATGATAAGATAAGATTCAACGGTCTATCCCCTAGGCCATGATCGCTAGCGCAGCGGGATGCGGATCGGCAAGTGCTGAAGCCAGCGCTAGAGCACATGTTGGCGCCAGCACGGGACCGCATGCACGGGGCGACCTTTGGAACAAGGCCATCACTTGTGGCGCGCATGCCAGATTGACTTGCCCTCGCCCGCCGGTAACACTTGAAACTATGACCATTTCATCAATCAACATCACCCGCCGCCAAACCTTAGCCGGGATTGGCAGCGTTTCTGCATTTGCGCTGCTTCCCGCCTGTTCAAAGCTGGCAGTGGGCGATGGCGGGGAATTCGCCGCGTTGGAGCCAGATGCCGCGCTGGAACAGATCGGTTATGAAATGCTGGCGCATGAGCCGGCACGCGCAACCGGATTGGGCGTAGATACCGGCGAATATGCCGCGTGGCGCGGCCAGATGGCCGATGCCTCTTTGCAAGGGCGCGCAGATTATGCCGCCACATTGGAGCGGCTGCGCGATGGCGCGCGCGCTTATCCCAAAGACGGGTTAAGCGCAGATCAATTGACCGGATTTGAAGTGGTCGAAAGCGCATTTTCAAAGGCGCTGGAAGGGTTCGCCCTGCCTTATGGCGATGTTGCCGTCGGCAGCTGGCGCAATGCCCCCTATGTCGTGATCCAAAATGTCGGCGCGTATATTGATATGCCGCGCTTCTTCGATTCGTCACACCCGCTCGCCAGCGCCAGCGATGCCGATGCCTATATCAGCCGGCTTGAGCAAATCCCGGCGACTCTCAACGGTGAGATTGAACGTATGCAAGAAGGCCGCGCAATGGGTCTTGTTCCGCCAGATTTCCTGCTCGACAAGGCGATCGCGCAGATGGAGACCACCCTGGCTGCCGCGAATGAAGGCGGCCCCTTGGTTGCGACTTTGGAAAATTCGGAGCTCGGCGCTGCCAATGCAAATGCAGCTAACGCCCAAAGCATTGTGACAGAGCAAATCGCGCCAGCGCTTGAGGCGCAGCTTGAAGAGCTCAAGGCTCAGCGGGCCGAAGCTGATAGCGATCCAGGGATGTGGAGCCAGCCGCAAGGTGAGGAATATTATGCCTGGGCAACCAGCGCATCGACCACAACCTCGCTTTCACCCGATGAAATCCACGAACAAGGTCTGGAAGAGCTGGCCGAACTGCATGGCCGGATGGATCCGATCCTCAAAGAAATCGGTTACACGACCGGCTCCGTTGGAGAGCGCATGCAGGCGCTATCCAATGATCCGCGCTACAAATTTGCCGAAGGTGATCCGGGCCGCGCTGAAATCTTCGATTTCATCAATGACCGGGTTGATTGGATCAAATCACAAATGCCGCGCGCGTTCAGCGAATTGGTCGATCCCAATATGGAAGTGCGCCGCCTGCCGCTCGCCGAAGAACCCGGCGCGCCGGGCGCCTATGGCGGGGCGGGCAGCAAAGATGGCACAATCCCGGGCCGGATGTGGATCAATCTTCGCACCACCGATCTGCACCGCAAATATGATCTGGCGGACCTGACCTATCACGAGACAATTCCCGGCCATGTGTGGGAAGGCGAATATTCAAACCGGCTGCCGCTGATCCGTTCGATCCTGGCCTTTGGCGCATTTAGCGAAGGCTGGGCGCTTTATGGCGAACAAATCGCTGATGAGCTGGGCGCTTATGATGATTTTGCGGTGGGGCGGCTTGGCTATTTGCAAAGTCTGGCCTTCCGCGCGTGCCGATTGGTGGTTGATACCGGCCTGCATTCCAAACGTTGGAGTCGCGAGCAAGCGCGCCAGTTCTTTGTCGAACGCAATGGCAGCAAATATGAAGAAGTCGCGAGCGAAGTTGATCGGTATTGCAGCTGGCCGGGCCAAGCCTGCAGTTACAAAATCGGCCATAGCGAGATTGTGCGTCAACGTGCGCGGGCGCAAAGCGAGCTGGGCGATGCCTATGATTTCAAGGATTTCAACACCGCTGTGATCCTAGGCGGCAATTCACCGCTCGATGTGGTGGCAAAGAACGTTGATCGCTATATTGCAGGCGTGAATGGCTAGCCGGAAGCGACTGATTTTGGAGCGGAAATTCATATTGGTGATTATTGGGATCACCACAATTTCGCTTCGCCTTTTGCTCGATAGCCAATTTGGCACTTCGACATTGGTCTATATCCTGATACCGTTCGCTGTTTCGATTGCCATCGCATTCGCAACCAAGCGCAGCGAAAAACGCAGTTTTTTTTCGCGCTATTTGAACCACATGCGCCTTGCCACGATTGTTTTTCTGGCATCGTCGGTGTTGTTGTTCGAAGGGTTTATCTGCGTGCTGATGTTCATGCCGATATATTACCTGTTCGTCTCAATCGGGTATTATCTATTCTGGCTGATGCGCGACAAAAGCCAGGACGGATCGGATCAAGATGACCTAAAAAACACGTTCCAAGCCACCGCCATCCCGGTTTTGATTTTGATGCTGATGAGCGAAGGGCTGTTTTCCGCGACAACTGTACCGCGCCCTGGCACCGCGACATATGTCGCGGATAGCCAATTGTCAGTCGAAGAATTGCAACACAATATTGCGCAGCCCATCGCCTTCGATAGCGAGCGCCATTGGTTCTTAAAACTGTTCCCAATGCCCGATGCGATTGCCGCGGGCACGCTCAACCAAGGGGACACGCATACGCTCAATTTCACGTACAAAAGGTGGCTGTTCACCAACACCCATTCGGGTGAAATGCACGTCAAGATCGCCAAAGTGAGCGATGATCACATCCGCACCGAAATCACCCGGAATGACAGTTATCTCGATAGTTATATGCGGATCGACGGGACTGATATTCGCTTCACTCCGCTGGCGGGCGGAGGGACGCGGGTCGCGCTGAGCGTAAGGTATGATCGGCGACTTGATCCCGCATGGTATTTTGGCCCGATGCAACAGCTTGCGGCAAAGCAAAGTGCGCGGCTATTTCTATCAGACATAGTCTTTCGCCACCCGGTTGAGGAAGTGCGCGATAGGGAATGACCTCCAATCGGGCAGCGCCGCCTTTAAGGTCAACTCGCTCACCGGCCTCGATCACGCAGATCAGGGCACAGGCCGCGCCTTGTGGGATCCTGCACGATCGATCTGGAACACCAGCTTCATTTTGGGCGCCGTAATCCTTGGTCCGCTCTATTTCTCTTGGGGCGGGTTCGCGGCCTTTCTGATCCTTTCGGCCATCACCCTGTGCGCAGGCCATTCGGTTGGTTTTTAACCGCCGTTTGATCCATCGCAGTTTCGAATGCCCATCGCTTTGACGCTGTTCGCGCTGCGAGGATGGTCATGGGTGGTTTGGGGTGTGGTGGTGAGAGTTGCCGCATGCCTCTCTATGCATTGGTTTATATCCTATATTGCGCATACGCGCGGGCCTCAGGATTGGCATTTGGACGATGCCGCCTTGCAGGCGCACAATGTACCGATTCTCGCGATCCCGACGATGGGGGAAAGCTGGCATGGGACATAAAACTGCCCGCGAATTTGCCGCCAAGGCCGGGTATCTCACCCGTTTCAGATCGCGCGCTGTCGATCGCGGCGCCAGGGCAGGAAACGCTCTCCAAACGCAAAAATGTCGATGCCTGACCCGCCGAACGACGATCCGCATGGCATGGCCAATGACGAGGGCTGTGCATGCGATGCGCTCAGTGCCGGCGCCCCGAACTTTGGCGCGCATAAATTGGGCGAGATCACCGCACCGGTAACCTCGCCCCAATCACCATAAATTTGCCGCACAGCGAAGCGCGCGCGCAACGGATGCGCTTACTTCTTGCCGAACAGACCCTTGGCCATATCCATCACATCATCGATCGGGCTGCCATCGCCATCACGGTCCAGCATAGATGCAAGACCGCTCAGTTTAGAATCGCCCTGCATCATTGAAGACAGGCTGCCGAGCGCGCCTTCGCCGCCCATACCTTCCATAATCGAACCCAGCGCACCAGAATCAAGGCCGGTTTTCTGGGCAGCCAGTTCAACCGTGTCGCCATCTTCGGCGTGGGATTGGCCCAGCGCAGCAACCGCTTTTTCGACCATGTCAGGCGCGATGCCGACCTGTTCGGCCAAGCTCGCAACGGTATCGGGTGAACCCGCAACCTGTTTCAAAACGCCATCAAGTAAACTCATCTCAGTCCTCCAAATTATCCAAACTTGTGATGATCTTGCGCCGATTCCGCCCAAAAGGAAAGGCCCCGCTTCGATTGGAAGCGAGGCCTGGCGTGATTTGAAAAGAGGTGAGCGTGTTTAAGCGGCGACAGGTCCAGCCGGGGCTGCTTGCCGAACGCCTTCATCAACATGCGCTTCAAATTCAGCGAAATTATCGATGAACAGCTGCACCAATCGCTGCGATGTCGCGTCGTAATCGCCCTTATCCGCCCAAGTGTCGCGCGGATTGAGGATCGTTTGATCAATCCCTGCTTCAGCCAAAACTGGGACATGCACGGGCACATCAAAGCCGAAATTATCATCGCGGCGATATTCCACACCATCAAGATTGCCATCGAGCGCTGCGTTAAGCAGGGCCCGCGTGGCCTTGATCGGCATGCGATTGCCAACGCCATATTTGCCGCCGGTCCAGCCGGTGTTGAGCAGCCAGCACTGCACCCCGCCTTTGGCGATCCGTTCTTTCAAAAGATTGCCATAAACGCTGGGGTGGCGCGGCATGAAAGGTGCGCCAAAACAGGTGCTGAAAGTCGCCTCTGGCTCGGTCACGCCAATCTCTGTTCCGGCAACCTTCGCGGTGTAGCCAGACAAGAAGTGATACATCGCCTGTTCGGGTGTGAGCCGCGCTATTGGAGGCAAAACGCCAAACGCATCCGCCGTTAGCATTACGACATTTTTGGGCACCGGCCCAAGATTGTCTGCGCTGGTATTTGGAATGTAATCAATCGGATAGGCGCCGCGCGTGTTTTCAGCGAGCGAGTTGTCGTCAAAATCCAGTTCGCGCGTTTCATCGTCCATCACGACATTTTCAAGGACAGTGCCAAAGCGCTTCGTCGTCGCATAAATTTCCGGCTCAGCCTCCTCGGAAAGCCGGATCATCTTGGCGTAACACCCACCTTCAAAATTGAAGACTGCCGTGTCTGACCAGCCATGTTCATCATCGCCGATCAATGTGCGAGAAGCGTCGGCGCTCAAGGTCGTTTTGCCGGTGCCAGACAAGCCGAAGAACACCGCCGTCTTGTTGTCCGGCCCAATATTGGCGGAACAATGCATTGGCATCACGCCTTTGGCCGGCAGCAAGTAATTCAGAATGCCGAACACGCTTTTCTTCATTTCACCAGCATATTTGGTGCCGCCGATCAGAATCAGCTTTTCTGTAAGGTTCACCGCAATCACAGTTTCACCGCGAGTGCCGTGGCGCTGCGGATCAGCGCGGAAGCTGGGCAAATCGATGATCGTGTATTCAGGTGCAAACCCGCTCAATTCATCCTTGGTTGGGCGCACCAACAGCGTGCGGATGAACAGATTGTGCCATGCCAGCTCGTTTATCACGCGAACATTCACGCGGTGCTCTGGCTGAGAACCACCGAAAAGGTCAGCGACGTAAAGCTCTTGCTTATCGCCCAATGCGGCCAGGAAATCTGCCTTTAGCGCCGCAAAATGGTCTGACGTCATGGAGGCATTCACTTTGCCCCACCACACCGTATCTTCGGTGGTTTCATCGCGCACGATGAACTTGTCTTTGGCAGAACGGCCCGTGTGAGCGCCGGTTTTAACAACCAATGCGCCGTCTTTGGACAATTGGCCTTCGCCGCCAGAAATGGAAGCTTCGACAAGTTCGGAAGTACCGAAATTTGGATGGATTTTGGCCGTGGTTTCAAAACCCTGGGCCGAAAGCGGGTGGGCAAGCGGGGTCAACGCGTATCTCCTGAACCGGTCTAAACCGGGATGAATTTTACCGGATGGAGCCAACACTCTTCCACCCGCAAACACATTCTATCGGCGTTGCTGAAGTGCAATTGTTTTGGATCCAATGCCCAAGGCCATAGATTGCCGCATTTGCTGCGTCAAACCACTGTGCGGCCATATTCGAAGATAGATTTGCGATAATTGCAACGAAGCTGCGTTGTTTCTGCGGATCGAAGCCGCTACCCCATCTGCTCAACCGCTGGCAGGAGGCTGGGAGAAACAGATGGCGGAAAAAACGGGCGACACTGAATCGAGCAGCGATGACATCACCATCGCTCTAGTTGATGATGATCGCAATATCCTGACCACTGTCTCAATCGCGCTGCAGGCGGAAGGGTTTGTGACGCGGCTCTATTCCGATGGAGAAACCGCGCTGAAGGCGCTCGTTGAAAATCCGCCTGACCTTGGCGTGTTTGATATCAAAATGCCTAAGATGGATGGACTTGAGCTGTTGCGGGCGGTGCGCGAACAGGTGCCATTGCCGGTCATTTTTCTAACCTCCAAAGATGATGAGCAGGATGAGGAATTGGGTCTGGAACTGGGCGCGGATGATTACATCGCGAAACCATTCAGCCTGAGGCTGCTTATCGCCCGAATCAGAGCGATTCTGCGCCGCGCCGATCCGACCCGCGCATTCGATGGCGATCCGGCAGATGCCGAAGCCCCCAGCCCCAGCGTGGCCCATGGCCGTTTATTCATGGACCCAGCGCGCCATCATGTGACGTGGGAGGAAAAACCGGTCAGCCTGACCGTCACCGAATTCCTAATCCTAGAGGCACTGGCCGCCAGGCCCGGCGTTATCAAGAGCCGCAACCAATTGATGGATGCAGCCTATCCCGATGATGTGTTCGTCGATGATCGCACCGTCGATAGCCATATCAAACGGATGCGGCGCAAATTCCGCGTGGTCGATTCTGAATTCGAAGCAATCGAGACGCTATACGGAGCAGGCTACAGCTTCACCGATGGATGAACGTGATGCCCCCAGGTTAGATCGCGGCATTGAAAGGCTGAGCCTGAGCGGCCGATTTTCGCTCACTGCGCGCATTCTGATCGTGAACATCCTTCCGCTGGTATTGCTGGGCGGCGGGCTGTTCTACATCGATAGTTACCGCACCCAATTGCTGGATGAACGCTTCAAACTTGCACGGATTGAAGCGCAGATTACCGCAGAAGCATTGGCCGGGGCCACGCGTGAACGGCAAGAGGCGCTGCTGGTCCAAATCGGCAAAGAACAACGCATGCGTTTGCGGATGTTTGATGCCGCCGGAGTTTTAACCGCAGATAGCTTTGCACTGGATGAACCGGCGTTTGAATTTGATGACATCAGCGACGACGATTGGAGCCAGAAATTTGCTCGGCTGCTTGATCGCACGGTCGATACGATTGTTAGCGCCGATCCTGTTACCGATTATCTGGAGCCCGAATCGGTGCTGGCCGATGCTTGGCCAGAATTGGTCAAGGCACGGGACGAAGGGGTCAGCCAGATCACTTTGTATGATTGGCCCGATGGGTCCCCCGTGATCACCGCCGCAGCCCCGGTTGGGCTGAACGGTGCCAGCCTGCTGACCACGCGCAACGCGGTCGATATCACCGAATCGGTCCGATCGGCGCGCTCCACCTTGGGTGTTGCTGTGTTGTTTGTGCTGTTTGGATCAATCCTGTTGTCGCTGTTTCTGGCGCGGACAATTGTTACCCCGCTGCGATTGCTCGCGCGTGCTGCCGTGCGGGTGCGGCAGGGCCGCGACCGTGAAGTGGAAGTCCCAAGATTGCCCGAACGCGGCGATGAGATTGGCCTGTTGGCGCGCGCAGTCTCTGATATGACAGCAGCCTTGCGGCACCGGATCGATGCGGTTGATAGTTTCGCCGCCGATGTTGCGCATGAAATCAAAAACCCGCTTGCATCATTGCGCAGTGCGATCGAATCTTTGCCGATGGTTGAAGACGCCGAAACGCGCATGAAATTGACCGATATCGCCACCCATGATGTGCGCCGGATCGATCGATTGGTCAGCGAAATATCAGACGCCAGCCGAATCGATTCTGAAATGTCGCGCGCCACATTGGAACGGATTGATCTGGCCGATTTGGTCCGGGCAATCATTGGCAGCCGCGAAGATCGGGCCGAAAATCGAGATTTGCGGGTCGTGTTCAACACCCGCGGTTATGCTGCCAGCGTCGTGGGCGTGGGCGCGCGTCTTGAACGGGTGGTTGAAAATCTGCTCGACAATGCGGTCTCTTTCTCCCCGCCTCAGGCCCCGATTGAGGTGGACATTGATTGTGATGGGGAACGGGTGATCCTGACTGTGTGCGATCAGGGGCCAGGCATTCCCGAAGACGCTCGCGAAAAAGTCTTCCAAAGGTTCCATTCTATCCGCCCAGATGCCGAAGATTTCGGCAACCATTCCGGTTTGGGCCTGGCCATTGCGCGGGCCATTGCAGAAGCGCATGATGGCAGCCTGATTGCGGATGTCCGCGAGGATGGGCTGGTTGGCGCATGTATGCGGCTGGAATTGCCTGCGGCCTCTTCAACATGACTGAGAAAACTCTGGCCCAAATCAGCGCAGTCGCCATTGCCGGGCGGGCTGTGCTGATCGAAGGACCACCAGGCAGCGGCAAATCGAGCCTGACCTTGGCCTTGATCGATCGCGGTGCGCAATTGATTGGCGATGATGCAGTGCGGCTTGTGCGCGAAGGCGATCGGATTATCGCGCACCCACCTGCCAATATTCAGGGGAAGCTTGAAATTCGCAATGTCGGCCTGGTTGATCTGCCGGCCGCCACTGCGCCGGTTGGGTTGGTGCTGACGCTTTCCCAAGACCCGCCGCGATACCGCGAGAGTGCCGATATCCGGGTGCTGTTGGGGCTGGAAATCCCTTCACTCCCGTTTGCCCCCGGCGCAATTGCACCGGCGATCCGCGCGGAATGGGCACTGCGTGTCCACGGCTTGGCGCGCGCAACGTCACCGGTCGAATAAGGCTTGTCCCGGGGCTCAATAGCGGTTCAATAGCGCAATGAATCAGTCGTCCCCCTCTTCCGCTGACCATACTCCCGCCGATCCGGTCGCCGATGACGGCAAACAACATATCTTGCTGCTCACCGGCCTTTCAGGCGCAGGCAAATCAACGGCGCTCGATGTGCTTGAAGATATCGGCTGGGAAACCATCGACAATTTCCCGGTCCGGTTGCTGAATGGGATTATTGCCAATCCCGATCAACAGCGCGGCCCCTTGGCAATCGGCTTCGATTCGCGCACCCGCGGTTTTGTGCCGAGTGAGATTATCGCGCTGGTGAAAGACCTTTCTGCGCGGGACGATCTGGCGATCACTTTTATGTTTATCGATTGCGCCGGGGGAGAGCTCGAACGGCGCTATAACGAGACCCGCAGGCGCCACCCAATGGCGCAGGATCGCCCTTTGCAAGAAGGGATCAAGGCTGAGCGCGAATTGTTGGAGCCGCTGCGGCGCTGGGCCGATATTGTGATCGACACCAGCGAATTTGCCGCCAATGAATTGCAAAACCGGGTGCGTGAATTGTTCGGCAACACTGTGGCCCAACCCACCACCATCACCGTTTCAAGTTTTGGATTTGCGCGCGGAATGCCGCCGCTTGCCGATTTGGTATTTGATATGCGTTTCCTCGATAATCCGCATTGGGTAGATGGGCTGCGTGAATTGACCGGGCAAGATCAAGCGGTGGCGAATCACATCGAAAAAGATCCGTCATTCACGGCGGTGTTTGATCAGATTAGGGACCTACTCCTAACCCTGATCCCGCGTTACCAGACGCAGGGCAAAGCGTATGTCCACGTGGCGTTTGGATGTACCGGCGGGAGACACCGTTCAGTCTTTACCGCAGAGCGGATGGCCGAAGGCTTGCGCGGGGCCGGTTTTTCGCCCACTGTCCGCCATCGCAATCTGGGCTCACGCGCTGCTGACGAAATCGAACGCGGTTGAATTGTGCGGCCCGGTAAACAAGTTTTTAGGCTCGAAATTATGAATTTGATTTTGAGCGTTTCTGGTAGCTAACGGACCCGGTTTTCTGACATGATCGGCTTGATTCTGGTTACTCACGGGCGTCTGGCGGACCAATTCGTGCATGCGATGGAGCATGTGGTTGGGCCGCAAGAAAATGTCGTTACCGTTTGTATTGGCCCCAATGATGATATGGAAAAACGCAGGCAGGAAATTGCCGATGCGATTTCCAAAGTGGACAGCGGCAGCGGTGTTATCGTTCTGACCGATCTGTTTGGCGGCACCCCTTCCAACCTTGCCATTTCGCTGCTTGATACTGGCCGGGTTGAAGTGATCGCAGGCATCAATTTGCCGATGCTGATCCGGCTTGCCGGCGCTCGCAAATCGATGAGCGTGGTTGAAGCGGTGGATGCCGCGCAGCAAGCGGGCAAGAATTACATCACAGTGGCCAGTGAGTTTTTGGGCGACAATGCCAAACCGGCCAAGGCCAAGGCGTGAGCGAACAGCGCCGCACCCTGGAAATTGTGAACCAACGCGGGCTGCATGCGCGCGCCAGTGCCAAATTCGTCGGCGCGGTTGCCGTTCTTCCTGAAATCACAAAGGTGCGCGTTTCCAAAGGCGGCAACGAGGCGGCCGGGGGATCGATCCTGGGCCTGATGATGCTGGGCGCGGCCAAGGGCGATATGATTGAATTGATCGTCGAAGGCGGTGATGCAGAGGGCGTTTTGAACGATCTGTGCGATCTAGTTGGCGATGGATTTGGTGAGGAATGAGCCGGGCTGAAACGCCGCGCGATGGCATTGAACCTCGCAAACATATCACTGGATTTTCCAACAACACGGTCAAATATCTTCGCAGTCTGCGAGAGAAAAAGCACCGCAAACGCGCCGGTCAATTTCTGGCCGAAGGTTTGCGATTGCTCACCGATGCCCATGCCTGCGGCCATGTGCCCAAGATTTTGGTGATGGCCGATACCCGTGATCCGCACCCATTGCTGGATGCGCTGGAGCGCGCGGTTGCCGATGGCGGCGGAGAGATCATCACCACCCCGCCTGACATACTCAGCAAGATCACCGGCAAATCCAACGCGCAAAGCGTGGTGGGCGTGTTCGATGAATTTGACACCTCGTTTAAGCCGATCGACCGCTCCGCCGCGCCAATTTGGCTGGTGGCGCAGGATTTGCGCGATCCCGGCAATTTGGGAACGATGCTGCGCACCGGCGATGCGGTGGGCGCTGGCGGTTTGATCCTGATCGATGATTGCGCCGATCCGTTTAGCGTTGAGGCAGTGCGCGCGAGCATGGGGGCAATCTTCACCCAAAGGCTGGCCCGCGCACGGTGGGAGGAATTCCTGCCATGGCTGCGCGCCGGCGACGGCCAATTAGTGGCAGCCAGCCTGCGCGATTCGGTGCCATACCGCGAAGCCGCCTATCAGGCACCGTGCTTCATCCTGATCGGCAACGAATCGCAAGGCCTGCCAGAAGCCTATGAAAACGAATGCGATCTTCGCGTGACCATGCCGATGAAAGGCCGTGCAGACAGCCTCAACGCAGCCGTTGCGGGCGCTGTTTTGGCTTACGAAGTGCTGGCTTCCTTCACCGACTAAACACCCGAACTAGCCACCCGGATTGGCGCGGGTCGGCTCCGTATTCGGATTGGCGCGGGTCGGCTCGGTGTTCGGATTGGCGCGCCGCGGCCGGGTGCTCCAATGATCCGCGCGCAGTTTATACTGGTGGCCGCAAACCGTCCCCGCATGGCAGCTGAAATTCACACCGCCCGGCGGCAGTTGAACCGTCAATTGCGGAAACCACACCGGCCAGTCCCAATGATTTGACCACACAGTAATATCCACGAACGCGCGCCCAACCAGGCCCGGCGTCAGCTGAAATCCAAGATTGTAGACCGGATCGCTCACCGAAAAGCGGCTGTAGCGATTGTCATTCACCTCAAGCGGATAGGCATTGCCCGGCGTGTTCATCACCCGATTGCTGCCCGCGACATGATCGCGCAGCACAAAGCTGAGCCCATCAGAGAACAGTTCAAGCCTGACCGCCGGATGCACCTGAGCGCCCACGACGCCAAAATTCGCGCGGTTGCGCAGCAGATCGATCGAATCGAAAATTCGCACCACCGGAGGCGTCGTTTCACCCGGTGCAGGAGGTTCAAACTGCCCATTGCGGAATGGCGTGGGCAGGCTTTCGGTAAGATTGACGCCAACATCAACCAGGCTGAAATTGCCCTGGCGCCCATGCGGCAATTTATACAGCACCCCGGTATAAGCGCGCGCCTCTGCAACCAATTCCTGGCCGCTGAACAATTGCGAATTGGCAATGCCGGCGCGTGAATATTGCTGCGAGTTGCCATTGATCGGCTCAAAATCAGGCACGAATGAAGCCCGCTCCTGCCCCAGTTGATGGCGATATTGGTAGGTGCCTTGCATCCGCACCGGGAAGCGCAAGCCAAAACCATAACTAAAACCGGCATAAGGTTCGACATAATAGGTGCGCTTGCAGCCAAGCAGGCACCACGCAATCGTGAGCGAAACCCGGCGGCGCCATTCATGTTGACGGCCAAGTGTGAACCCGGTCAGAAAAATCTCGCGATCGATCGCAATATTTTCTGAAATATCGAGCTGCTGCGGTGCCCTAAAATCGGTGGATCCGACCAGCGGCCCCGGAACATCGCGGATTTGATCTGGGCCGCGGCGATGGGCAGGCGGCAATGAACTGGCCTGCGGACTGACCGAACTGGTAAACAGCTGCGCATCGCGCGCATCGCGGGTCTGGCTGATCCGCGCCATCTGATAGGTTCCGCTGGGCCGCGCCGCGACCTGGCCAAAGCTCGGCCGCGCCTGGATTTGCAGATCTTGCGCCTCGATATTCGGCACAAACATCACTTCTTCAATCTCAACCTCGGCGCGGTTGAGCATTTCGTATTCCAGATCCTCATCGCTGAGATTGGCGAGCCGATTGGCCTCTGCTGTGCCAACTTGCTGAACGATTTCCGTGCGCCGCGCCGGGTCTGATAGATATCCGCGCAATTGCACAATATCGGCATCGATCTGCGCGCGCTGATCGGCCCGCGCGGTCAATCCATCGGCGCGAATCTGCTGGCGTTCTGATCGGTCGGCGACAAACCGCGCCGAATTGCGGGGGCTGGCCAGCGCGCGGTTGCGCTGCGCATCAGAAATACGGGTGAAGCACTGTACGCCTTGTGCGCTCACGGCACGGCGCTGCGCGGCGTTGGTGCACGCCCCGGAATTGAGCTGATAGGCGATAAATTGCCGAACAACGATCCCTTCGGGGATTTCCGCCAGTTCGAAATTCTCACCTTGAACGGTGGCAAGTTGCGGGCTCGTGCGGAGCCGCTGCGCCACATTGACCGGTGCATCCTGATTGCCCAGCACAGGGCGCAAATCGGCGGTCCCTTGCTGCAATTGGATCACCGGCTCGGCGCGCACTTGCGCAGTCGTAAACCGCCGTTGGACCGGCACTTGGCGCAGCAGCTCTTCGGTGCTGTCAGCCTGAAGCACCGTGCTCTGCTGCTGCGGCGCCATCTCCAGCTCCGCTGGCCGCACAACTTCAGATCGCTGCGCGGTGAATGTTTGTGATCCTGTTTGCTGCGCCTGCGCCTGTTGCGCGGCCAGGGCGATAGCCCAACCGCTGACCCCAAGACACGCGGCACCAATTGCCCGTCCTAACACGTTCACCTCCCTTATTCGCTTGCATGGCACTCAGCAGTGCCTTGGCTGCAATTGCGATCTGAACGTGCGACCCCTTTGTGAAACGAAAATTACCAGACCGCCGCAAGACCGGCAAGCGCACTGGGTTAACCAGAGGCAGAGCCGGGACGGGTGCAACAGGGCATCGGACAGGACATTGGAGGGGCATCGGATAAGGTTGCCGCCGGATAGCGCGGTTGAAATCAGGCACGCCGTGGCGCTGCACCGGGCGAGGTTGGAACCGCCAAGGTTGCTAAGCGCAGGCCGCTATTCAGCGGCGCCGGGGCGTTCTTCGCTGTGATCCTGCAATCCGCTCGTTTCATCGGCGATATCATCTTCGGCCACACCTTCGGCGTCTTTGGCGCTGTAGCGCGGGGCCCCTTCGATCAGCGGCACTTCGTCGATTTCTTTGGCAACTTCGATCCCTTTTTCCGCCATCCGGCGGCCAGATGTAAGCACATTGCGTTCAAAGCTGCCGACAAATTTGTTGTAATTCGCGACGGCAGATTCCAGCCCGCCGCCAACGCGCTTCATATGTTCCGCCGCGACCCGCAACCGATCATATAACTCAGCGCCCATCTTGCCGATTTCCTGCGCTTCAGCGGCCATCTTGTCCTGCCGCCAAACTTGCGCGACCGTGCGCGCAATCGCCACCAGATTGGTAGGCGTGGCGAGCAGCACCTTGTTGCGAAAGGCGAAATCCCACAGTTCAGGATCGTGTTCCAGCGCGGCGGCAACAAAATGTTCCCCCGGCACAAACATCACGACATAATCCGGCGCATCGTCAAATTGGCTTTGATAACTTTTCGATCCGAGCGTTTGCACATGATTGCGCATCGATTTTGTGTGCATATCCAGATGGCGCGCGCGGTCTTCATCATTATCCGCCTCGAACGCGGCCTGATAGGCATTCAGAGACACTTTGGCATCAATAACCAGCTTCTTTTGACCCGGTACATTGACGATCGCATCAGGGCGCTGACGCCCCTCATCGGTTTGCATTGATTGTTCAAGATGGAAATCGGTGTGCTGCGCCAGCCCGCATTGTTCGAGCACATTTTGCAACGCCCGTTCGCCCCAGCGCCCGCGCGCTTTGGGCGCGTTGGTGAGAGAATTGCCGAGCCGCTGCGCCTCACGCCGGACCTCTTCCTGCCCTTCGCGCATCGATTGGATCAGACCGTTGAGCTGCCCAAAGGCATCCTTGCGTTGATTTTCGAGCGTTTCGACCTGCTTTTCGTATTTCTCCAGCCGCTCCCCCACCGGATTTAGCAGCGCCTTGATCTTGGCTTCGCCGGTCTCTTCCGATTGTTTGAAGCGCTCTTCCGCCCGCTTCAGGAAATCTTCCTGATTGGCTTTCAAAACCTCTGCCCCAGTAGCCTTGAACTGCGTCAGCATTTCCTCGCGCGCTTCTTTCATCTGCTCCATCTGAGCATCAAAATTGGCGGCATTGGCTTCCAAAGTTGCGATTTTAACTTTGGCATCACCCAATTCGATCTGCGACTGGCCCAGTTCAGCACCCGCGCGGCGAAATTTATCATCGAGCGTGCTCGTCTCAGCCTCTTTCTCGGCGAACCTCTCGCGCAGATCTGCCACCGGGCGAGAGCCGAAAAACCACCCCGCGCCAGCGCCAATTGCAAGGCCAAGGACAAGCACCAAAATTGTCAGCAGAGTTGGATCCATTGCGCAATTCTAAGCGGAACGGACGGGGAACGCTAGTGCGATTTTCCTACTTGTCCGCAGGCGGCTACGTTCGCGGCGGGCCGTTCCATGCCGCAGCGCGGTGAACGATGGCGGGATTTGTTCAAAACCCCAGCCCGCGTATGTGTTTTATCAACTAAAGGCAGTTTTGGGCCAGTGTTAGAGACGCGTTGTAATCGGGCCGAATGAAGCGGCCGGCAATTCACGCCGCCTGCCGCATTTTCTTAAGTTTCTTCAGCGCCATCTGGCGTTTCAGACGCGAAAGATGATCGATAAACAGAATGCCTTCGAGGTGGTCCATTTCGTGTTGAAGGCAGGTCGCCATCAAACCGTCCATCGATTCTTCATGCGTCTTCCCATCGACATCTTGATAACGCACGCGGCAGGTTGACGGACGATCCACATCGGCGAAAATCTCTGGCACTGACAGGCAGCCTTCCTGATAAGTGGCGAGATCATCTGCCGGATCGAGAATTTCGGGATTCACGAACACGCGCGGATCGTTCTTCGCTGGCTGACGCTCCACCCCATCCTCACCTTTTTCAGGCTCGGCATCTTCATCCGGTTCCTGCAGGTCAATCACCAGCAAACGCTTTGGCACGCCAACTTGGATTGCGGCCAGGCCGATGCCAGGCGCATCATACATCGTTTCAAACATATCATCGACCAGCTGCTTAAGTTCGTCATTAAACTCGTCCGCCGCAACCGGAACTGACACGGTTTTGAGCCGCGGATCAGGAACTTCAAGGATTTCAAGAATAGCCATTCGCGTGATTTAGGAGTTGGTGAGCCAACCCGCAAGCTCAAGAATTTTGAAGTTTTAATCCACCGGCCGTCTTGCTCTTAGAGCCTGCGCGAGCGTGCCTTCGTCGAGATAATCAAGCTCCCCGCCCACCGGCAGGCCATGCGCAAGCTGAGTGATCCGCAATCCGTGCGGCTCCAACCGTTCGGCAAGGTAATGCGCGGTCGTTTGCCCTTCCAAGGTGGCATTCATCGCCAGCACCACCTCATCCACGGTTCCGTCTTCAACCCGGCGTAGCAGATCAGCGATGTTGAGATCTTCCGGCCCCACACCGTCAAGCGCGGATAATCGGCCGCCCAGCACATGATAGCGGCCGGAAAACAGCCGCGCCCGATCGAGCGCCCAAACATCGGCCACATCTTCTACCACGCACAGCGATTTTGCATCTCGCCGGGGATCAGAGCAAATTCCACAGGGGTTGCTGGTGTCGACATTGCCGCAGGTTGCGCATTCAACCAGTGTCTCTCGCACGCTCTCCAGCGCATCGAGCAAGGTCGGCAAAGCCCGTTCGCGGTTCTTGACCAGCCACAGCACAGCTCTCCGCGCAGAACGCGGGCCAAGCCCGGGAAGCCGCGCCAAGGCGCTTGAGAGCGCTTCGATCTCTTGCGATGCCATGGGGGGAGAGATAGGGCCTGCGACAAGAACGAGAAAGGCCTCCCTCCCGCTTATGCGCCCAAAATTGAAAATCATCTTTATGGGCACGCCCGAATTTGCCGTTCCGGCGCTGGTCGCTCTCCATGAAGCAGGGCACGCAGCGGGGCACGAGGTCGTTTGCGTCTACACCCAGCCGCCCCGCCCCGCTGGCCGCGGAAAGAAGCTGCGCCCCTCGCCGGTTCAAGCTCAAGCCGAGGCGCTGGGGATCGAAGTGCGATCGCCAACAAGCTTGCGCGATGTAGCCGCGCAATCCGAATTCGCGGCGCTTGAAGCCGATGTTGCGGTGGTGGCAGCATACGGCCTGATCCTGCCACAAGAGGTGCTGGATGCGCCCGCCCAAGGCTGTTTGAATATCCATGCCTCGTTATTGCCGCGTTGGCGCGGTGCTGCGCCGATCCACCGCGCTATCATGGCCGGTGATGAGGCAAGTGGCGTCACGATAATGCAAATGGAAGCGGGACTGGACACCGGTCCGATGCTCGCCAAGGTGAGCACCCCGGTGCGCGACAAGACTACCGGCGAACTGACAGATGAATTGGCCGAACTTGGCGCGCATGCGATGATCGAAGTGCTAGCAGATCTGCAAAACATCTCAGCTGTGCCTCAAGATAACGCCGCCGCCATTTATGCTCCCAAGATCGATAAGGCAGAGGCCCGGATTGATTGGTCGCGGCCGGCAATCGAGCTGGTTCGCCATGTTCATGGCCTTGCGCCCTTCCCCGGCGCTTGGTTCGAACTGGAGGGAGATCGGGTGAAGGTTCTGCGCGCAGAAATTTCAGACGCGAGCGGGCACTCTGGCGAAGTTTTGGACGACACTTTGACGATTGCCTGCGGCGACAGAGCGTTGCGGCCCCTGCGGCTGCAGCGGGCGGGCAAACCAGCGATGGAACTCGCCGAATTCGTAAGGGGCCGCAATGTCGCGGTTGGAACCGTGCTTTCATGACTCGCTATGCCCTAACCTTGGAATTTGACGGCACGCCGTTTCAGGGCCTGCAGCGCCAAAAGCATGGGCCAAGCGTGCAGCAAGCCATTGAGGAAGCCGCGTTTGAAATCACTGGTGAGACAGTGACGATGTTGAGCGCGGGCCGCACTGACACCGGCGTCCACGCTTTGGCGATGCGCAGCCACATTGAGATCGAAAAAGATCTGAGCGCGTTCCGATTGATGGAAGCGCTCAATGCGCAGCTTCGGCCCAATCCGATCGCGGTGACGCATTGCGCAATCGTGCCCGATGATTGGCATTCGCGCTTTTCATGTATTGGGCGGCGCTATCTCTATCGGATCGTCAATCGCCGTGCGCCGCTGACATTTACGATCCAGCGCGCATGGCAAGTCTCACAAAAACTCGATGTTGAGGCGATGCACAGAGCCGCCCAATCGCTGATCGGGAAGCATGATTTCACCACGTTCCGTTCGACTCATTGCCAAGCGAATGATCCGGTCAAAACACTCGACCGGCTCGATGTCGAATGGGTTGAGACTGAATTGGGCCGTGAAATCCATATTCACGCCGCCGCGCGTTCATTTCTGCACCATCAGGTGCGCTCGATGGTTGGGTGTCTAAAACTGGTCGGATGCGGCACCTGGCCAGAGGCGCGCATTGCAGAAGTGTTGGCTGCGCGCGACCGGCAAGAGATGGGTATGAACGCGCCCGCGCACGGACTTTATTTCGTCGCTGCTGACTACCCGCCTGATGGGACCAATAAGACAGGAGGAATGTGATGGCCAAATGGTACAAGATCCCACCCACCTTTCGCATAACCGAGCGCGAATATCGCGCCAATATTGATGGCATCAATATCGTGTTCGGTGCTGTGTTAGGCTTTGTTCTTGCGAGAGCGGAAAATCTGCCGACTTATGATTTCGTCATTTTGCTTTTGATGAGCGCATCTGTGGTTGTCACGATCTTGTATCTGGGCTCTAGCCAATATCGCTTGTTCTACGGACTTACCACCGCAGCAAGCATCGGCTTTTTACCAACTTTGCTTCAAGACGTTTTTGAAATTGCAGCCATCCCGCAATTGCAGGCTACTCTTGGGACTTGGGCATTGATGGTCGTAATGGTTGAATTGCTACCTCGAGAAGAAAATATACAAGATAAGGTCGAAAAGGAGAACCAAGAATGACCACCGGAAAACAGCTATTCACGACACTTGACGCGGGTGGATCATTAACGCTGGAAATCGCCGAGGCGGAATTTCCCGCTCCAACCGGCAATCAAGTGTTGGTGCAAATGGAAGCGGCCCCCATCAATCCATCTGACCTTGCCATTCTGACCAGCGCCGCTGATTTTGAGAATGCAGAATTTTCTCCGGGCAAAGTGGTCGCGCAAATGCCCGAACCGTTTCTTTCTGGTCAGAAAGGCCGTCATGGTCAGCGCTTGCCCGCCGGCAATGAAGGGTCTGGCACCGTGATCGCGACCGGCGATAGCGACATGGCAAAAGCACTAATGGGCCAGCGTGTCGCCTGCGTTCCGGGCAACGCTTTCAGCCAATATGCGATTGCCGATGCGATGATGTGTTTGCCGCTCGGCGATCACACCGCCGAGCAAGGCGCCAGTTCCTTCGTCAATCCGATGACAGCATTGGCCTTTGTCGAAACCGCAAAGATGGAAGGTCATGACGCGATCATTCACCTCGCGGCGGCATCAAACCTGGGTCAAATGCTCAACAAGATTTGTCTCGAAGACGGGATGAAACTCGTCAATATCGTGCGCAAGGAAAGCCATGTAGAACAGCTTAAAGCTTTAGGCGCGCAACATGTCGTCAATTCATCAGATGATGATTACATGGCGCAATTGCGGGCGGCGATTGATGCCACGGGCGCCTATCTTGGGTTCGATCCGATTGGCGGCGGACAAAACACCGATTCTGTTTTGAAAGCGATGGAGCAAGTGGCCTCAGCGAATATGGCCGAATTCTCCCGCTATGGATCAGACCAAGATAAGAAGATGTATATGTATGGACGGCTCGATCTGGGGCCGACCATTCTAACCCCATCTTACGGCCTGCAATGGACGGTTTCAGGCTTCTTGCTCACACCGTTTTTGGCCAAAGCTGGAATGGAAACTGTGGTGCGCATGCGCACCCGCGTGCTCCAAAACCTCACCACCACCTTTGCCAGCCATTACAAGGCAAAGGTCAATCTGGAAGAGATGCTGAGCAAGGAGGCTATCCTTGATTATCGCCAAATGAAAACCGGCGAAAAATATCTGGTAACGCCGCAGGGCTAACTCGCCTTTGCAGATCAAAGCCTGCCCGCTCCTTCCGCCTAGAACCTGCCGAGGTTTACTCTTGGTATGTGGCGCGGAGGGTGCGGGCGGCTAGTTCGTGTAGCCAGCACTACCTTCCATCATATTCGATCTGAATTGCGGACGGGTCGGTGATCCCGCCAGCAATCAGCAATTGGAGCAAAATTCGCGCCTTTTGCGCGGTGAGCGCCCGTGCCGCGACAAAGCGGTTCTCGTCATCCTCTGGCTCTCGATCAACCAACCCTTCATCAAGCCGGCTGGCCCGCACCACAGGCATTCCGCGCTGCGCCAATTGCACCAAGGCTTGCCGCACCGCTTCGGGCATGTTCCCCTCCCCCAATCCGGCGACAACAACGCCGCGCGTCTCCGGTGATACCAGCCGATCAACATAATCGGGCGTCATCCCGGCATGCACATACAGGATGGGGACATCGGGCAGATCGGTTTGAAATTCAAAACGTGCCGCTTCGCCCGCACGCCACGGCGCACCAAACCAATCCAGCGCGCTGGGCGTCACGAGCCCGACGGAAGCTCTAGGAAAGCCTTGGAACGCATCGGCCCCGCGAGTGCGCACTTTCCTTAGATCACGCGCAGCAAACACACGGTCGCCCATCACCACCAAAACACCGCGCCCACTCGCCGCCTTATCCGATGCTACACGCACTGCATTCGCAAAGTTTCTAAGACCGTCATAGCCTACCGCCGTTGTCGGCCGCATCGCGCCGACAAACACCACCGGTTTTTCGGTTGGCAGCGTCACATCAAACAGAAACGCGGTTTCTTCGACCGAATCGGTGCCATGCGTGATAATGATCCCATCGCAATTTGGATCTGAAATGGCCGCGCATGTCGCGCGGTGCAGTTTCTCCCAAATCTCGGGCGTCATATTTTCTGAACCAATATTGGCGATTTGGGTGCCGCGCAGATTCGCATTCAATTTCAGATTTTCGGCAGATTGCAGAAATTCTTCGATTCCGATCTGTCCGGGATGGTAATCATGGCGCGTCGCCGAATCGGCCGCGCCTGCAATGGTGCCACCGGTGGCCAAAACCGTGAGATTGGGCTCTGTCATGGCCTGCGCTGATAGCTTTGCTCACGATAAAGCACCACATGGCAATTGATTTTCAAGATTTGCACGTTAGAAGCGCCTCTTCCGTTGATCGGAACGGGCGATTAGCTCAGTTGGTAGAGCATCTCGTTTACACCGAGAGGGTCGGCAGTTCGAGCCTGTCATCGCCCACCATCAAATCTGGCATGTGCCGTTTGATAAAACCGTTCGATCGCGCAGCTGGCGGGCAAGTCTTGTGACAGGCCTCACTCAGAAATCGCTTCTGAAATGTGGGCCAGCGCCTCCTCGCTGTCCCAGTGATAATCCCCTGCTACTCTGAAAATTTCGCGTCCGTCAGCATCATATAGGATGGTGAGCGGCATTACCCCGCCTGTTTCCAAAGCCGCGCCTAGTTTGGTTTCCGAATCAAGCCACGGATGAAGATTGACGAACCCTTGCTCTTCGAAATAGGGCGTCACAACGTCTGCCCCGCGGATATCCTGACTGATCACGATCACTTGCAATTCATCACCTAGCGTGCCCGCCAAATTATCCAGAAGCGGCATTTCTGTGCGACATGGAACACACCAGGTCGCCCACAAATTGATCAGGACCGGTTTGCCATCAAGCGCGGCGAGATCCAGCGTTTCACCCTGCGCATCGTTGAATGTGAGCTGCGGCATTACATCGCCGGCATAGCTGCGATCGATTTCTCCGATTAAGCTCTGCTTCGCCCCCGCCAATTCACCCTGCTGTTGCGCCCCGCCATTGGCCCCACTATCGCAGCCGGAAAGAAGCAGCGCCGAGGCAAGAATTGTGAGCGACAAGCGAGACATGGCGGAAAGCTCCAACCAGATGTGGGGCGGTAGGTTCGGCGAAGGGCCTAGCGCGATCATGCGTGAAATCAATGCCTCTATCCCGTTTGACAAGGCGTTGTGGCAACAGGATATCGTCGGCAGCCGGGCGCATGTCGCAATGCTGGCCGCTCAATCGATCATCAGTGCAGACGACGCAGCGGCGATTGATCAGGGTCTAGTGCAAATTGCCGAAGAATATGCCCGCGACGGGGTGCCCGAAGATTGGGACCTCGAAGATATTCACATGACAGTTGAGGCCCGCCTCACCGAATTGATCGGCCCTGTTGCGGGGCGTCTTCACACAGCGCGGAGCCGCAACGATCAAGTCGCGACCGATTTTCGCCTGTGGGTGCGCGACACGATTGATCAAATGGATGCCGGCCTCGCAGAATTTCAAGCCGCATTAGTGACACGGGCCGGAGAGCACTCGGCCAGCGTCATGCCTGGTTTCACACATTTACAGACAGCGCAGCCAGTCACGCTCGGTCATCATCTTATGGCGTATTTTGAGATGATTTCCCGTGATCGCTCACGTTTGCGGGATGCGCGCGTGCGCCTCAATCAATCGCCGCTCGGTTCGGCTGCTTTGGCGGGCACAGGGTTCCCAATTGATCGTGAGATAACCGCTGATCAGCTTGGCTTTGATGGGCCAACGGCAAATTCTCTGGATGCCGTTTCGGACCGTGATTTCGCGCTCGATTTCCTGTTCGCAGCGAGCCAAACTGCGCTGCACCTCTCTCGCTTGGCAGAGGAGTTTATTCTGTGGGCCAGCCAGCCGTTTGGCTTTGTGACTATGCCCGATACGCTTTCGACCGGAAGCTCGATCATGCCGCAAAAGAAAAATCCCGATGCCGCAGAGCTGGTGCGGGGCCACGCTGGTCGCGTAATCGGCAGTGCAACCGCTTTGATGGTAACGATGAAAGGCCTCCCGCTTGCCTATTCAAAGGATATGCAAGACGACAAGCCGCCGGTTTTTGAAGCCGCAAATCTGATGCAGCTTTGCATTGCGGCGATGACAGGGTTGGTTGCGGGCAGTGAATTTGCCACCGGCCGCATGCGTGAGGCCGCAGAGCTCGGCTATGCCACAGCAACCGATCTTGCCGATTGGCTTGTCACCGAAGCAGACATTCCATTCCGCGAAGCGCACCACATCACCGGTGCTGCTGTAAAGCTGGCAGAAGAGCGCGGAGTGGCGCTCAACGAATTGGCTCTTGAAGACCTGCGCGCAATCGACGAGAGAATAGACGAACGCGTCTTTTCGGCCTTGTCGGTCGATGCATCGGTCGCCGCCCGCAATTCATACGGCGGCACAGCGCCTGAACAGGTGGAGCAGCAAGTTGCCAAAGCGCGCGCAAAATTGGGTTTGGATAGATGATGCGTAAAGCGATCCTGATTGTTGTTTTTGCCACCTTGTCGGCATGCGGAGCACGCGCTCCGTTGGCACCTGTTGAAGGCGCAAGCCTGCCGGTCGCTCCGATCGGTGCCGATACTCCGCCAAGCGCAAATGAGCTGCTGGAATTGAGCACGTTGGCCGCGCCAGAGCGCAGTGTGGAGCTGCGTCGCCGCTCTGAAGAGCGTGAAGACGACCCCTTCGATCTTCCCCCGGAATAGGTCACCTAAGAAATGGATCATTTTGCGCTTAAAGACGGCGTGCTGCATGCCGAAGATGTGCCTTTGCCGCGCATTGCTCAGGAAGTTGGCACCCCGGTCTATGTCTATTCTCGCGCCACGCTGGAACGCCACGCAAAGGTATTTCGAGACGCCTTGAGCGGCGTGCCAGACAAATTGATTGCCTTTGCTGTTAAAGCCAATCCCAACCTTGCCGTGCTGCGAGTTTTGCAGGCGCAAGGATATGGGGCGGATGTCGTCTCTGTTGGTGAAATGCGCCGCGCGCTCGCCGCCGGGATTACGCCAGAAAAAATTGTATTCTCCGGCGTGGGTAAAACGCGCAGCGAATTGGCCGAAGCTCTCGACGCAGAGATTGGCCAGTTCAATATTGAGAGTGAAGAAGAAGGCTTGGAGCTCGCTGAATTGGCGGCCGAGCGCGGCGCAGTTGCGCAATGTGCATTGCGGATTAATCCGGATGTCGATGCAGGGACGCATGACAAGATTTCGACCGGAAAGGCGGATAACAAGTTCGGCGTTCCGATCGATCAGGCCGGCCAAATTTTTGGCAAACTATCGAGCTTTCCCGGAGTGAATATGCGCGGCGTTGCGGTGCATATTGGCAGCCAATTGGGAGAGTTGGCCCCACTCGAAAGCGCATTCGCGAAGATCGGGGAACTGGTCCAGGCTCTGCGCGGCGCGGGCAACACGGTGACGCATGTTGATCTGGGCGGCGGGTTGGGTGTGCCCTATCGCAAGGGCGAACAACTTCCCAGTCCGGCGGAATATGGCGCGATGGTTGCGCGTCTCACTGCAGATTGGGATGTCTCTTTGATTTTCGAGCCAGGCCGCGTAATCGCCGGGAACGCTGGCGTGCTGTTGACCCAAGTTGTTCGAGTTAAGCGAGGTCTCAATCATCCATTTGTTATTGTCGATGCGGCGATGAATGATCTGGCCCGCCCTGCCCTATACGGCGCTTGGCACGATTTTGACGCGGTGGAGCCCAATGGCAATCGCATGACCGGCAATATCGTTGGCCCGATTTGCGAAACGGGAGACACCTTTGCGATGGGCCGTGAGTGTGATGAATTGATCAGCGGCGATCTGGCGGTTTTTCGCACCGCAGGCGCTTACGGCGCCACCATGGCATCCAGTTACAATTCGCGCGGCTTTGTCGCCGAAGTACTGGTCGATGGCGATCGCTATGCTGTGGTGGCAGACCGGATCGCCGCTAGCGCGATCATGGATGCAGAGCGAGTTCCCGATTGGCTTGCATGATTGCCACGGCGAATAGCAGATGAGCGAGCTGCAAAGCCTGCCGCTGTTTCACCGCTTGTCTGGCAAGGGTGTGCTTGTTCTTGGGAATGGCGATGCCGCGCAGCCTAAAAAACGCCTGATCGAACGTGCCGGCGGCGAAGTGATAGACGATATGGATCGCGCATTGTCCGCAAGGGTAAAGCTGGCATTTGTCGCCTATGACGAACCGGAGGCATGCGAAGCTGCGGCTGCTACGCTGCGTGAAGCTGGATTCCTGGTCAATGTCGTTGATCGGCCTGAATTGTGCGATTTTACAACGCCCAGCATCCTCGATCGCAATCCCGTGCTAATCGCGGTGGGAACAGGCGGAGCATCAGCGGGTTTGGCCAAGCACATCAGGTTGCGGCTCGAACGGCTCTTGCCGCAGACATTGGGTTCGCTTGCGGCGGCGCTGTTTGGCGCGCGCGATGCGTTACGCAAGAAAGTTCCGGATTTGGGCGAACGCAGGCAGGTTTTGGATGCAGCACTGGCTGAACACGGGGCGCTCGATCCGTTTGATCCTGAATCGCACAGCAGGGTAGATCGTTGGGCAAGCGGCAATCTGTCGGTCCAACCAAGCAGCGTGTTCGAAGTAGAAATTTCTGATGATGATCCCGACAATCTAACCGTGCGACAGGCCCACGCTCTGGGCATTGCAGATCGATTGGTAATCCATGGCAAAATTGCGCCAGCGATACTTGCCCGCGCGCGCGCCGATGCCGAAAGATTAAGCGGTGCCGATGACATTGAGGGCCAACAAATGAGCGGCCTCACCGTCATCCTTCGAAGGGCCAATCGAACAGACGATTAGGCCGCAATCGAAAGCGGTTCACCAATCTCACTGAAATAATTTGCCATTGCATTGGCGCTGGAATCGCTGAGTGCAACAAAGGCGCGGCGGCGATCGGTTGAATCTGCAACCCGCACGAAAACGCCGCCATCGACCATCTGCCGCACCCAACGAAGCGCCGTTGTGGCCGGAACGCCAGCGGCGATACACAATGAGGTGACCGACACACGGCGGTGCTCTGCGTGGGCGGCTGTAAGATCAAGCAGCATATCCCATGCCGGATCCGCAAACAGCTCTTCCCCGAAGAATTTTGAACGCGCCTGACGGTTGGCAATGATTTGCCTTATCAAACGCGGATCAGGCATTGTCGGGCGAGTGGTGAGGTTTTCATTCCAATCTTCGCCCGATTTATCGAACCCGCGAAACGCACCCTTGGATTCGTTCAATTTCTGCACAGCCTCATCACGCACCGGCTGAGGCGCCGCGTCTGACAACCCTTCAAGCTTATGCGCGATGGCATCAACCTGCTGCGACAAGCGAAGCAAGGTAATGCGGTCTTCATCAGCCAATTCGCGCACCCGGGCATTGGAAACATTCGACAGCACCCGTCCAACGGCAACAATCCGTTCCGCCCGGCTGGGATCGACAAGCAGCTGCGGATCGGATTGATCGAGTGCAGCGAACACATCATCAAGGGCTTCAAGCGAGGTAGAAACAATCAATTGCGAGCTGGAACGCGCCACGCGCATATCCAGCCGCGCCAAAGCCGCCAAAATTTGAGCATCGACAAGCGGGCAATCGATCAAAACAATATCGCCCAACACATTGATCCGATCATCCAGGACAGTCGCAATCAAGCCGCCGCCAGTGACACGAAATCCTGCCCCGGCCAAATCTTCGGCAATTCGATCACACTTTTCCTGATTGTCTGCGAACACAGCGACACTAACCGGCAGCCCCGCCGAATCCGATGGGCAATCATAAACAAAATTGGGCGTGGAATTGTTCTGACTCATTCGACTCGCCTCCAACTAGGAATGGAACATTAATAGAACAAAGCAAGTTCATGTCAAGAATATGGGCGGTGAATGCATTTTTTTCCCTCACGGATTGAACCATTCACGCCGTCTGTCAGACTAACCTAGCGATGACCCAGAAAACGCATCCAACGCCGCCTGAGGCATCTGCTTTGTTTGACCAGTATTTGGTCACGCTTGCACAAAGCGGGGATCGGCGTGCGCTCGATCGGTTGGCGCGGCGTTGGTATCCCAGATTGCTGCGATCGGCGCGCCGATATGTTGGCGATGCCAATGCGGCTGAATCGCTCGCCCAGGATTGTTGGCTGGCCATCAGTCGAGGTATCGCAAAATTGCGGGAGCCTGCCAAATTTGCCCCTTGGGCGTTTGGGATCTTGAGGCGGCTTGGCGCGGATCGAATTAAGCACTCAAAATCGCGCAGTCAGGCAATCGAAGAACAACCCGGTGCCGAACAAAGCTGCGATCCATCGCAGGAAGATCGCGCCGCGATTTCACAGGCTTTCGCGCTGTTATCTCATGATCACAGGTTCGCAGCGCATCTCTATTTTGTCGAAGGCCTTAAACTGCGCGAAATTGCTTTAGCTGCCGATGTTTCCGTGGGCACTGCGAAGTCCCGCATTTTCCATGCTCGCCGCCAACTTAAGGCCGCGCTCCACCCAATTGATCCATCACCATCAGGAGAACTCCTATGACTACCACCGATAATCGTATTGCCGAAGCGCTGAGCGATGATGATCGCGCATTCTTAGATGAGCTGGAGCGTGAACGCGGCATGTTTGAACAAATTGGCGATACCTTGTCAGGGCCGCTTGGCGGATGGGCAAAGTTCATTTTCGTGATCGCCTTCACGTTGGGAATTGCCATGGCTTACGCAGCTTGGCAGCTGTTCCATGCCACCGAAATTCGCGAAACGATTTTGTGGTCGGTTGGCTTGCTTGCGATGTTGACGGCGCAGGGATTCATCAAAGAATGGTTCTACAACAGGATGAATATGTTTGTGATCCTGCGCGAGGTAAAGCTGCTGCAAGTTCAGGTTGCAATCCTCAACGAAGCCAAGAGCTAAGGCCGAATTTCAATCGGCGTGCCATCCGGCACAAGGCGCCACAGCTCTTCAATCTCAGCATTGGAAAGCGCGATGCACCCATCGGTCCAATCCCCGCGCATGCGCCGGGTTGCACCGTTGGGTTGCCCATGGATGAAAATATCACCCCCTGGCGAACGGCCATATTGGCTGGCAAACGCCCGGTCTGAGGAATTGGGATAATCAATCCGAAGCGATAGGTGATAGGAGCTGTTGGGGTTGCGCGTGTGAACCGTGTAAACGCCCTCGGGCGTGCGTTCATCACCTTGGAACCTTTTGTGCCCAGCCGGTGCGTCGCCAAATTGCAAACCGCGATAGATGCGCAATGGCCGGCCATTATTATATGCGACCAGCAAGCGCGACGATTTGTCGACAATCAGATAATCGGCAAGGCGTTGACCTACTTCGCCGCTGGAGCGGGAAGTGTATCGCTGGCCGTATTCGCCGGCTGAGACACCAGCACCGGCCCGATCACTGGATCGATCGGCGGCAGGCCCAACACAGGACCCGCACAGCAACACAATAAAGGCAATGGCTCGTTTCATTACCGCAGGAACTTATCGCGCACCTCGCCGCAGTGCAATTGCGCAAGGTTGATCACTTAAGCCCGCGTCCCGAAAGGGGACTTGGCAGCCGCTGCCCCTAATCGACGAATGGATCGCGCATCAAAATCGTATCGTCCCGTTCTGGGCTGGTTGAAACCAGCGATACAGGCGTTTCGATCATCTCTTGGACCCGCTGAATGTATTTGATCGCATTGGCCGGCAGATCGGCATAGCTGCGCGCGCCAGCGGTCGATTCACTCCAGCCTTCCATCTCTTCGTATATGGGCTCAACCGCAGCCTGATCGGCGGCGTGGCTGGGGAAATAATCATACACATTGCCGTGCAAGCGATAGCCCGTGCAAATCTTCACGGTTTCTAATCCATCGAGCACATCAATCTTGGTAAGCGCGATGCCGGTCACGCCAGAAATTGCACATGTTTGGCGGACCAACACCGCATCAAACCAACCAACGCGCCGCTGGCGCCCGGTAACGGTGCCAAATTCATGCCCACGCTCGCCCAGCCTTTGGCCCACGTCATCATCAAGCTCTGTCGGGAATGGGCCAGAGCCAACCCGCGTGGTGTATGCTTTTACAATGCCAAGCACAAAGCCGGTGCTGTTTGGTCCCAAACCCGATCCCGATGCAGCTGTGCCGCTGACGGTGTTTGAACTGGTTACAAATGGATAGGTTCCGTGATCAACATCCAACAGCACGCCCTGTGCGCCTTCAAACAGGATCTTCGCCCCAGCCTTGCGAACCTTCTTCAAGCGTTTCCAAACGGGCTGCGCAAATCGCAACACAAATTCGGCAACATCGCGCAATTCGGCAAGGATCGCTGCGCGGTCCACCGGCGGTTGGTCAAATCCTGCCCGCAATGCATCATGATGTGCGCACAGCCGATCAAGCTGCGCATCCAGATGATCAAGATGCGCCAAATCGCACACCCGAATTGCGCGCCTGCCAACCTTATCTTCATAGGCTGGGCCAATCCCGCGGCCGGTTGTTCCGATTTTGCCCTTACCCGCCGCGGCTTCGCGCAAGCCATCTAAGTCGCGGTGAACCGAAAGGATCAGCGGACAATTGTCTGCAATGGCCAGATTGTCATCATTGATGGTGACACCTTGCCCTTCGAGCTTTTGAACTTCCTCGCGCAAGGCCCATGGATCCAGCACCACGCCATTGCCGATCATGCTCATCGTGCCTGACACGATCCCCGATGGCAGCAGGCTGAGCTTGTACGTCTTTCCATCAATCACCAGCGTATGACCGGCATTGTGCCCGCCTTGAAAACGAACAACGGCATCAGCCCGACTGGCAAGCCAATCGACGATCTTGCCTTTGCCTTCATCGCCCCATTGGGCGCCGATTACGGTGACGTTGGCCATGCGTTACTTTCGTGATGATCGGACAAACCGCGCGGACCTAGGCGCTTGAGGGTTTTAGAGCAAGGCGGATTGCGCTTATATCCGCAAGCTGACTGCTGGATCTGCACAGCATCAGCACTGCAGACGGTTCATCGAATGAACATTTGAGATGCCGTACGGAGCCGAAAAGTGGGCTTTTGACCAAACCAACGTTGCATTGCGCGACAATTTACGACTGGATCGATTGCGATGCTTGGTGGACAATTGCGCGACTGAACGAAACGCAAGACTGGATAAACAGGAGAATTTGCGATGAAACGCAGTACAGCCATTTTCGGTGCCGCTCTCGCAGCCGCGCTTGTCGCTCCGCCTCTGCTTGCCCAGCGCGGCAATCTGCCATCGCGCCAATGCCTCCAGGAAATTCGCAGCTTGTGCCCAGGCGATCGTTCAGAAATCAGGGCCTGCTTGCAGCAACGCAGCTCTGAATTGAGCGCAGATTGCTCGGCCGAAGTGCGGGAACGCGCGCAGCAACGTTTCGGACAAAGAAATCAGAGCGGTGAAAGACAGCTGACGCGCGCGCCAGCCAAAGTCGAAGCGAGCATTTTTTACGGTGCGGACCGCCGGCAAGTGCTCGATTATTATGAGCCGGTTGACGGACCCCAAACCTATCGCTGGGATGAGCTGTCTCCGCTGGTGATTTTCATCCATGGCGGTGGCTGGAAGTTGGGCGATCACAAGACTGTGCATTCTAAAGCGGCGCATTTCACGCAGGCCGGATATGCTTTCGCATCAACCGGATACCGCGTTGTTCCCGATGTCAGGGTTGAAGACCAAGTCCGCGATGTGGCGGCAGGCATTGATGCGATCCGCGCACGCGCAGGCGATTTCGGATTTGATCCCAATCGCATCGTCTTGATCGGACACAGCTCCGGCGCGCATGTGGCGGCCCTGATCTCCACCGATCCGCAATTCGCTGGAGACGCATTTTCCGCGATTTCAGGCGTTATCCTGCTCGACGGCGCTGGCTATGAAATTGCAAGCAGCATGGCGCAAGCCAGAGCGCCCTCACGCAGGCTTTACACTGATGTGTTTGGTTCTGATCCAGCACGGCAAAGCGCCTTATCTCCGGTTACGCATGTCGGCGGCCCCGATGCGCCAAATTGGCTCGCGCTTTATGTTTCAGACCGAGAGCGTTCAAAGGACCAAAGCAATCTTTTGGTCAGCCAACTCAACAATGAAGGTGCGAACGCAGTGGCAGTTGCAATCGAAGATAGCGGCCACGCTAAGCTCAATCGGCAATTGGGAACGTCAGAAGACGCAGCAACCGAATTGGTCGACGCGTTTCTGGCGCAGATATTCCCAAATCAAAATTAAGCGGTTCGGGCTTATTCGAATGTCACGTTGAATACTGCGCAAGCATCCACATCGCGCCGTTCAATGGTCCGGCCGCTGGCAGTTTCAGCCTTGAAATCAAACCGGCACGCGTTTGAACCGTCATTGACGTTCACATTCCAATCTTGGCCCGTTGCGAGCACCGAACTGGTTCCAAGCTTATCTGATCCCCAGCTTTCAGAAGCTGTGTTCGACCAATAGATATAGCTGATAACTTCGCCCGTTCGGTTGCGAATGGATAGATCACGGCTTTTGCCATCATTGTCACCGCTGGCGCTTGTGCGCGTCTCTGCCATTGGGCGAAGGCGCACTTCATAAGCGTTGTAGACATTGCCAAGATTGATAACCGAAAGGGTGAAATTTTCGCACCCCTCGCCGCTTGGGCGCAATGTCGCAAAGGTCAGATCGGTCGAGTCAAAATCACTATGGACCACCTCACCAGCGCTGTTCTCAACCCTAAAATCAAGATCGGTGTCGCCATCACCCACTACGGCAAGGCGGCTGGCAGCTTCGCATACCCGCACGTTCACCGTATCGGTCGAGTTGGCATTCACTCTGTAATTATCTGATGTTTGTGCCGACGCCCCGGTCGCTGCGAAAGCAAGCCCGGCAGCCAAGAACAGAGAACTCAATTTGATCATAATTTTCACCCCAAAAATCCAAACAAATATTGATCCAATTTTTGATAGCTTAGAGCCAAAACAGGGACAATATCAAATTTGAGGTCAATGCCTGCCCGCTCTCAGCACGCTGTAATTAGGGCAAGGAGACAGGTTCACGCCCTTCAAGCTGATGGGTGCAGCCCAGTGCTTTGGGGTCTTCCGCCTCTCCCAGCTGGCCGATCGTCCGCCACCCAATCGCGCGCAATCGCGCCGCCGCATCGGCATCGTGCCCGAGCGGCAAATAGAGGGTATTGGACTTGTCTGGATCGCCGGTCGCTTCGGCTAGTTTGTCGACAAACAAAGTGAAGCCGGTCGCAGGCTCGTCACTCCCACCAATCCGGTAAGTCCCACCGCGACCCGCCGCGCCGCGCACATTATCGGCATATATGGTGAAGCCAAACCAGCTTTGGTACTCAAAGCCATGGCGCTCAGTTGGATCGAGCGTGATGCGCGCTTTTTCGCCGACTTGCAGGGCGATCGCTTCAAGCCCTTCGATCCGGCTGGTAAGCGCGCCGCCCGCATCTATATCACGCAGCTTGGGCAAAGCTTCGGCGATAGGCCCCGCTGCATAAAGCAAGGGAAGATACGCTTCCCCGCCCGCCGTCTTAAGCCCGCCGGCGTCCTTGGTATCCAGTTCACGCCGAACATTTTCGATCTGATCCAAGTCAAGCGGCAGAGCTTTTTCAGCCAAAGTGTCAACCAAATCGGGCAAGGTGAAATCGACCGAAATTCCTGTCAAACCCGCGGCCGCTAAGGCTTCAACTGCAAGCACCACGATCTCGCTGGCAGCCGCAACCGTGTCGGCCCCGATCAACTCGGCCCCCAATTGCAACCGATCCCGCGCAGGGTCGAGTTGATCAGCCCGGATCAGAGCGGTGTCACCACAATAGCCAAGACGCAGCGGACGCGCCGCGTCTTTCATGCTGGTCGCCGCGATTCGCCCGATTTGCGGCGTGATATCGCGCCTCAATGCCAACGTTCGCAAGCTCTCAGGATCAACGAAGCGGAACATCGCACGGGTTTCAATCCCCGCCATTCGCGCCGCCAGTGACCGTTCAAATTCCAGCAAAGGCGGCCGAACGCGATCATACCCATGGCTCCCAAGCACATCGAGGCACGCCCGCACCGCGCGCGTTATCCTTCCGGCTGCTGCGGGCAAGCGATCGGATAGCCCCTCGGGCAAGAGATCATCGGTATCATTCATATCGTTCAGCCATTCGGGGCCTCGCAGTCTGGGGCTCGCTTGCCCCATCACACCTTAAAATTCCAGCGCTTTGACCATTTTCACGCCTTCGACTTTGCATGCTTCGTCAACAATCTCATCGGAGATTGATTGATCAAGCGAGAGCAGCAGCACCGCCTCGCCGCCCGCATCGCGGCGGCCAAGGTGGAAGGTGCCGATATTGATCCCATGATTGCCTAGCAAAGTTCCGATCCGGCCAATAAAGCCGGGCGCATCTTCATTCACCACATAGAGCATGTGGCCATCCAGATCCGCTTCGATCCCAATGCCGAAGATTTCGACCAATCGCGGCGCAATGTTGCCAAACAAAGTCCCCGCGACCGAGCGCGGTCCTTGGCTGGTTTCCACCGTCACCCGCACCAAGGTGCTGTAAGCTCCCTCGCGGTCATGACGTACCTCGCTGACATCAAGCCCGCGTTCCTTCGCGAGGTATGGTGCATTGACCATATTTACCGTGTCGGAATAACGCCGCATCAGGCCCGCGAGCACTGCGCCTGTTATCGGTTTGCCGTTCAGTTCGGCTGCTGCGCCCTCACGCTCAATGCTGATTTTGGTGAGATTGCCATGCGCAAGCTGGCCAACCAGGCTGCCGAGCTTTTCCGCCAGCGCCATGTAAGGTTTAAGCTTGGGCGCTTCTTCTGCTGATAAAGACGGCATGTTGAGCGCATTGGTGACACCGCCATTGACCAGATAATCGCTCATTTGTTCGGCCACTTGCAAAGCAACATTGACCTGGGCCTCTGTCGTTGATGCGCCCAGATGCGGTGTGCAAATGAAATTGGGCGCGCCAAAAAGCGGGTTATCCTTGGCTGGTTCATCTGCGAACACGTCAAGTGCAGCCGCGGCCACCTGCCCACTTTCCAAGCAATCTTTAAGCGCTACTTCATCGATCAATCCGCCGCGTGCGCAATTGACGATGCGAATGCCGGTCTTGGCATTTTCCAGCCGCTCTCGGTTTAAGATATTGCGGGTCTGATCGGTCAATGGCGTATGCAGCGAGACGAAATCTGCGCGGCTCAGCAAAGTATCGAGATCAACCTTCTCCACGCCCATTTCCACGCTGCGTTCCTCAGTCAGGAACGGATCGTAAGCGATCACTTTCATCTTCAAGCCCAGCGCGCGGCTGGCGACGATCGACCCGATATTGCCCGCCCCGATCAGGCCCAGCGTCTTGCCGGTCACTTCGACACCCATGAAGTCTTTCTTCGGCCATTCGCCGGCCTGTGTCCGGGTGTTCGCAGCCGGAATTTGCCGAGCAAGCGCCATGATCATCGCAATCGCGTGTTCAGCGGTGGTGATTGAATTGCCGAACGGGGTGTTCATCACCACTACGCCTTTTCCGCTGGCGGTGGGGATGTCGACATTGTCGACGCCGATGCCAGCGCGGCCAATGACCTTAAGGTTCGTCGCCGCGTCTAAGACTGCCGGCGTCACCGTGGTGGAGCTGCGAATGGCCAAGCCATCATATTCGCCAATCCGCGCGATCAGTTCTTCTGGTGTTTCACCGGTGATCACATCAACATCGCAGCCGCGCTCTTCAAAAATTCGCGCGGCATTTGGGTCCATCTTATCAGAGATAAGAACTTTGGGTTTTGTCATGATAATTTCCTTGTCATCGGCCCGCTTATTTCAGCGGCCGGCACAAAAAGGAGGCGGAGGCGACCCAGATGGAGCCGCCTAGCCTGTCAGCCAGCTTTCACTTGCGCGTAGGCCCATTCGATCCACGGCAAAAGGCGCTTAATGTCCTCTTGCTCCAAGGTGCCGCCACACCAAATGCGCAAGGAAGGCGGCGCGTCGCGATAGCCGTTGAAATCATAGCCAACATGCCGTTCTTCCAGCATTTTGACGATTTTGCTAGGCACCGCTGCTTGGTCCTCAGCCGAAAGGCCATCGTACCATTCACCGGTAAATTGCATGCAAACGCCGGTGTTGGTGCGTTTGGCCGGATCGCTGACCATGTTCTTGAGCCAAGGCGTCGCCTCGATCCAATCGGTCACGATTTTGGCATTGGCATCAGCGCGTTCGAACATCGCCTTGCGTCCGCCCAGTGACTTCGCCCATTCGAGCGCTGCAATGTAATCTTCGGTCGCCAGCAAAGACGGCGTATTGATCGTTGCCCCTTCAAAGATAGAGCGATTGATCTTGCCGTTCTTTTTCAAGCGGAACAGTTTTGGCAGCGGCCATTCGGGATCATAGCTTTCGATCCGTTCAACCGCCTTGGGTGAAAGGATCAGCATCCCGTGCTGCGCTTCACTGCCCATGACTTTTTGCCAGCTGAATGTCGTCGCATCCAGTTTCGCCCAGTCCATTTCCTGCGCAAAGATGGCGCTGGTCGCATCATTGATCGTGATGCCTTTGCGCCCTGGCTCCAGCCAATCGGTGTTGGGGATTTTCGCGCCAGAGGTGGTGCCGTTCCATGTAAAGACAACGTCATTGTCCTGCGGGATCGATGTCAGATCAGGGATTTCACCGTAATCGGCGTCAAGCACTTGCAGGTTTGGCAGTTTGAGCTGCTTTACCGCATCCTGGATCCACACATTGCCGAAGCTTTCCCAGGCCGCGACCGAAGCGGGGCCAGCGCCCAGCATCGTCCACATCGCGCATTCCAGTGCGCCGGTGTCAGAGGCGGGCATAATGCCAACGAGGTAATCGTCGGGAACGCCAAGCATCTCTTTGGAAAGATCGATCGCGTATTTAAGGCGCGATTTGCCGACAGCGCTGCGGTGCGAACGCCCGAGCGATTCGGTTTTCAATTTGTCGAGAGACCAACCTAGAAATTTCACGGTAGGACCAGATGAAAATTGCGGACGGTCAGGTTTCAGGGTCGGTTCAACAGCCGCCCCGGCATTTGTATCAGTCATGTATTCTCTCCTTACAGAGAGCACGCGCGGCGTTGGGACCGCGTGGCCCACGGGCGGCACTAAAGATGCTTGCCGCGGAGTCAAATGGGTTTTTGAGTTCTGCACATTATCTCGCACATGGCATTCCATCCGCTCTGCCCATCCGTTCTGCGCCAAAAACAAAACCTTCCTCTCGCCAATTGCACCGCATCAATCTATGGCGCGCAAATTATGAAGATCAGCGACCTCCGCATTGCGTTGTTCAGCGGGAACTACAATTACACCCGTGATGGCGCGAACCAGGCGCTGAACAAGCTCGTCGGCTCATTGTTGGGCCTCGGCGCGCAAGTCCGCGTCTATTCGCCAACCACCGACGAGCCGGATTTTGAGCCAACCGGCGATCTTGTAAGCGTGCCCAGTTTTCGCATGCCAGTGAAAGGGCGCGGCGAATACCGTATGCCTTTGAGGCTCAACCGCAAGGTCCGCAAAGATCTGCAACGTTTTGAACCCAATATCGTGCACCTTTCTTCGCCCGATCCATCGGGCCACTCGGCGCTGAAATGGGCACAAGAGTTTGATATTCCAATTCTGGCCTCAGTCCACACGCGGTTTGAAACCTATCCGCGGTATTACGGCCTCGGCTTTCTGGAACCGCCGATTTTGTGGATGCTGCGGCGCTTCTATAATCGCTGCGATGCCTTGGTCGCGCCCTCGCAAAGCATGATCGATGAATTGCTTTCGCAAAAGATGCACGATGATATCGCATTGTGGAGCCGCGGGGTGGATCGCAGCATCTTCGATCCGTCAAAACGTGATATGGAATGGCGGCGCTCGCTGGGGTTTGAAGATGATGACGTGGTTATCGTTTTCCTCGGGCGGCTCGTCATGGAAAAAGGGTTGGACGTTTTTGCCGAAACAATCGTGCAATTGCGCAAACGCCAGGCGCCCCACAAAGTATTGGTGATCGGTGATGGACCTGCACGCGGCTGGTTTGAGGATAATCTTCCTGGCGGCGTGTTTGCCGGCTTCAAGACCGGGGCCGACCTTGGCCAAGCATTGGCGAGCGGCGATATCTTCTTCAATCCGTCGATCACCGAAACATTCGGCAATGTAACTTTGGAAGCGATGGCATCAGGCCTGCCAGTGATCGCGGCCGGCGCAACTGGCGCATCAAGCCTGGTGGAAGATTGGGAAACCGGGCGATTGGTTCCTCCCGGCGATGCGCTAGCTTTTGCCGAGGCGATCGAACCCTATTGCGCCAATTCAGGCTTGCGCACCCGCCACGGTGCGGCGGGAGAAGCCAAAGCCAGCGAATACAGTTGGGAAACGATCAACCGCGTGGTCGCGAATACTTATGTCCGGCTGGTTGAAGAGCGCGAGGCGCTGATCGCAAAAGAGGCGGCCGAAGCCGCCCCTGCATAATCACCGAACCTGCACTGTATCAGCGCAGAACTCCCGATGATCTCATCCGCATTGCATACCAAAGCATGAACAATGTCGTGACCCAAATCATGATAGAAAGACCCGGACTTTGCAGGCTCTCCGGTGTTTGAGTGAGAACATGCTGATAAATTGACGTGCCAACCAAACCAATGCCAGCAATGATCAACGCCGTTACGGCGTGGCGAGATCTAAGCAGAAGCAAGATCGATCCGGCAATTGCTCCCCAAACGCCAAGTGCCCAGAATGCGTTTGCCCATATAGGGTAGCTATCGAAATATGCGATTTGATCGGCGGTCATGCCGAGATCTTCCAGCCTCCCCAATCGTGTCATCGAGTAGCTGAAGCCGCCAACGGCATTCCAAAGCAATGTCAGAATTCCGACCACCCAAAGGTGCCAAGGCGTTTTCGCGCCTACGATTTCTTCGTTCATTTTTCCTCCCTACCGGTGCGACCCGGACCGGAGGAAAGAAATAATCGAAACACACCAATGCGGCAAACTGGTTAACGTTATCGCCGGCCAAATTGCCCATTGCACGGAATAGATCGGGTGATCTTACGCGGGCTTTCTCTGCCTGCTCGCCGCATTCGGTCACCTCCACTCACTCATTCCAGGGAGCTATCGCAGGACACCTTCTCGGCGCATTTTAGTAGCGTACCAAAGCATAAACAGCGTGATTGACGCGATCATGATCGAAAATACGGGACTCTGTAAACTCTCTGGGGTTTGAGTTAGAAAATACTGAAAAATATTTGATCCAATCAATCCCACAACGGCGATGAGCAACGCAGTTACTGCCCAGCGAGAGCGCAGCAGCAATAGAATGGAGCCAGCGATCGCGCCCCACACACCCATTGCCCAAATCGCGTTGGCCCAAGCAGGATGGCTGTCAAAATAGGCGATCTGATCCGCTGTCATGCCAAGGTCGGCCAGCTTTCCTAAACGGGTCATCGTATAGCTGAATCCCCCAACCGAATTCCACAGCAAGGTCAGCACCCCAACCACCCAAAGATGCCACGGCGCTCTTACTTGTTCGCCCATAGTAGTTCCCCTCTCCAATCTAGTGAAACTGGATTTGATGAGGGGAGACTACCCTCGCGGGACTTCGCGAGCAAATTGATGCGACCAAGTCGACCGCATCAGCCTCCCAATTGAACTAAATGCGCTCAATACGCTTGGCAACTTCATCAATAATATCAACGATTTCATTCATCGCGACCTTATCAAGTTTGCCTGACCGTGCGCGATTTTTAAGCACGCTGGCCAGATTGCCCATTGCGCGGAACAGATCAGGTGATCTTACGCGGGCTTTCTCAGCCTGCTCGCCATGCTCGGCCAGTCTGGCCATCAACGCCTCTACCTCGTCCGCGCGTTCTTCCAATTCGGCACTGCCATCCTTGGTGGTTGCGAACGGTTTTTTGGCGCCTTTCGCCTTGGCTTCTTCGATCTTTCCTTCATCAGCAAGCATTTGCAAAGTCGGATAGACGATGCCCGGGCTCGGGCTATATTTGCCGCCGGTCAGTTCTTCGATTGCCTTGATCAATTCATAGCCATGGCGCGGCTCGTCATTGATGAGCGCTAGCAAGGCAAGGCGCAATTCGCCCTGAGCAAACATCCGGGCACGGCGTTTGCGATGGCGGCGGCGCGCTTTGTGCTCATCATCTTCCCACTCATCTTCCGAATCCCAATCCCAATTGCCGCCGGATGCAGCCATCATGGCCAGAACCGGTCCGAATTTTTCCCAGCCGCCACCGCGGCCATGTCTACGATATCTATGCCTGCTCATTGCCGGCCTCCTATTGATTTATGATAGCTCTAAGATATATCTTAAATATATCATAGCAAGAGGCAGATGGCAATTTCCGATGAGTGGCTTATCAGGTCCGACGAATGGCTGACTTGTTTGGAAATGATCCGCCGCCGTCCCAGAGCGATGCCGAGCCGAGCGAAAATGCGCCGCTCGCCGACAGGTTGCGGCCGCGCGCGCTCGAAGAGGTAATCGGGCAAGACCATCTTACTGGGGACGAAGGGGCAATCGGGCGCATGGTCGCTGCGGGAAAGCTGTCTTCAATCATTCTTTGGGGGCCGCCTGGCACGGGAAAAACCAGCATTGCCCGGCTTCTGGCCGCAGCGGTGGGAATGCGGTTTGTCTCGATCAGCGCCGTTTTCTCAGGCGTTGCGGATTTGAAGAAAGCTTTTGCGGAGGCAGACAAGGCCGCGCAAGCCGGACAGCGCACCTTGTTGTTTGTAGACGAAATTCACCGTTTCAATCGCGCCCAACAGGATGGATTTTTACCGTTCGTGGAGCGCGGCACTGTGGTCTTGGTCGGTGCGACCACCGAAAACCCCAGCTTTTCCCTCAATGCTGCTTTGCTCAGCCGAGCGGCTGTTTTGATTTTAGAGCGATTGGGCAGCGACGCATTGGGGCAATTGCTGGACCGCGCAGAAGCACTGGAAGGCCCCTTGCCGCTTACCGATACCGCCAAGCAAGCTTTAATCGCTGGGGCCGATGGAGACGGCAGGTTCCTGCTCAATCAGGTCGAAACGCTTTACAATGCGGCGCTCGCAGATCCGCTCGATCCGGCTGGTTTAGGCCAATTTTTGCAGCGGCGAGTCGCCGTTTATGACAAGGACCGCGATGGGCATTACAACCTCATCAGCGCGCTGCATAAAAGCCTTCGCGGCTCTGATCCGCAGGCGTCGCTTTACTATATGGCGCGGATGCTGACAGCGGGCGAGGAACCGCTTTATGTGCTGCGGCGATTGGTCCGATTTGCCAGCGAGGATATTGGTTTGGCCGATCCGCAGGCGCTTACCCAATGCTTGGCAGCAAAAGACGCGTATGAATTCCTTGGCTCTCCAGAAGGGGAACTCGCCATTGTTCAGGCGTGCCTATATCTGGCAACCGCACCAAAATCGAATGCAGCCTATGCAGCGCAAAAATCTGCATTCAAATCGGCGCGCGAAACCGGCAGCCTTATGCCACCGCAAAACATCCTCAACGCGCCGACCAAGCTGATGAAAGATATCGGCTATGGTACGGGATATTCATACGATCACGAAGCGGAGGAAGGATTCTCCGGCGACAATTATTGGCCCGAAGAGATGGAGCCACAAACGTTCTATTCGCCGGTTGAGCGCGGGTTTGAACGCAAAGTGATGGAGCGGATCGAATATTGGGATCGGTTGCGCGCTGAGCGCCAGAAAGATGCGTAAATTTGATCGCTTTCTTGCGATTGATTGGTCTGGCGCAAAGGGGGAACGACACAAAGGCATTGCCCTCGCCTTGGCGAATTCTGCTGGCGGCCCGCCCAAACTGGCAAAGGCGAGCGGACTGTGGAGCCGTGCTGATGTGCTTGCTTTGCTGCGCGATCTGCCAGACAACACATTGGTCGGACTGGATCTGGGAATTTCGCTGCCCTTTACCGATTGTGCGGCGTTTTTCCCGCACTGGGATCGCAGCCCCAAATCGGCCAAAGATCTATGGGCGTTCATTGACGATATATGCAGCAGCGACCCGCATCTTGAAGCAAGCAATTTCGTAGATCATCCAGAAATATCGCGCTATTTCCGGCGTCACGGTGGCCGCGAAGGCGATCGTTTTTCATGCGACAATGCCCAACATGGTCGTGGGCGTTTGCGCGTCACCGAACTTGCTCAGGCTCGCATGGGTTTAAAACCCTATTCGAATTTCAATCTGGTTGGAGCGGCGCAAGTTGGCAAAAGCTCGCTCACAGGAATGCGGTTGCTCCATCAATTGCGCGCAACCCTGCCAGTCTGGCCAATCGACCCGCTGCCCGTTTCTGGATCAGTTGTAGCAGAAATTTACACCTCTCTCGCCGCGGTGGAAGCGGGTCGTTCTGCAAGCAAAACCAAAATCCGCAACATAGCCGAACTCAATATCGCGCTATCCAATTTGGATTCGCCACCCATCACAGGTGACGGCGCAATTGATGATCATTCATCCGATGCTTTGCTCACCGCGGCATGGCTTCGAAAGGTCGCTAGCGAACCGGCACGATGGCAACCGAATGCCCTAACTCCCAAAATTGCACAAACTGAGGGCTGGACATTCGGCGCACTTTGAAGCAAGCGCGCTTCGCAAAGTTGGTGTGCCGGCTTAGCTCAGTTGGTAGAGCAGTTGATTTGTAATCATCAGGCCGCGCGTTCGAATCGTGCAGCCGGCACCATTTTTGCATTCCCTCATTGAAAACGCAGACTAAAACCCGAAGGCAAATCCAGCCTGCGCTACCACTGCCCCGTCGCCGGTATTGCCCGCGACGCCGGCACCTATGGCAAAACTATCGCTAACCCGGCCTGTCAGTGTCGCTGCAAAACCTTGTTCACCGCGATAGGTCGCAATGTTCCCGCCAATGGTGAAAGCTTTGTCTGGCAAAGCTATCGCACTGCCCAGAGCGGTAGCCGCAGCAATTCCGCCGGATAGGCGGCTCTCGATATCCTCAAGCTGGAAATTCACATTGGCTAGTCCAACCTCAAGGTCGCTGACCTGACCGGCCAAGGTATCGAACTGGGCATCGGAAATCGCTGCAACGGTGTTCAAGGCCACCTGAACATTTTGCACCGATGCTGCGGTTGCGACCGATTGGCGTCCCAACACGCCATTGGCATCCACCGTCACAACTTCCACCGGCCCGGTTTGGGCCGCCGTGCTGGCATCGATATCGCCAATCCGCACTGCGCTGCCTGTGCCGCCCAGCGCCACCTGATTGGCAGCGGTTGTGGCGGCTCCATCGCCCACCGCGGTAGAGCGGTTGAAGGCTGCAGTGGTTTCATTGCCAACCGCGGTTGAGAATGTTGCACTGGCATTGGCCAAACGGCCAATTGCAGTGCCGCCGGTGCCCGTTGTCACCGCAGCTGCACCCACTGCC
>JBDWLM010000008.1:0-250093 GCA_039973155.1 Erythrobacter sp.
CGAACCAAGATATTCAGCCAACGAATTTGGAATTATCCGAATTCCCGACAACGCTTTTGGAAAGCGGGTTTAGTTGCCGCACCCTTTGCAGGCATTATCCTTGGCAATGCGCAGCGTCCGCATTCCCGGTTTCATCCCGTCTAGGATGTGCAGCCTGCCCCACTGCGGATCGCCAAACGCGCTGACGCCGGCCAGCAGCACCCGCACCGCCTGCATCGCGGCGAAGCTCCCGGCCCATCCGGCCATCGCGCCCAGCATTCCATCTTCGGCGCAGGTGTCGCAATCCTCCGCGTCAAACGCATCGCCGACAAAGCAGCGATAGCAGGCCTCCCCCGCCAAATGCCCCGCGAATGCCCCAACTTGGCCTTGAAACCGCCCGACGGCGGCCGAAAGCAGCGGCGCGCGCTCTGCAACGCAGGCATCGGACACGGCAAGGCGGGTGGCGAAATTGTCTGTCCCATCGATCACCAAATCGACCCCGGCGATCAGGTCTCCGGCATTTTCCGTGCTGATCCGGGTGTCTGAAATGGTGACATTCAAAGCATCATCAAAATTGGCGAGCCAGCGCCGCGCCGAGACCGCTTTCCCATGGCCGATATCGCGGGTGGCGAAGATGGTTTGCCGCTGGAGGTTGCTGGCATCGACAACATCATCATCGATTAGGGTGAAATGTCCGATCCCGCTGGCTGCAAGATATTGCAATGCGGGCGAGCCAATCCCGCCAAGCCCGACAAGCACGACATGCTTGCCAGCAAGGGCGACCTGACCAGCGCCGCCGATTTCGGGCAGCACTATATGGCGCGCAAACCGATCAAGCCGGGCAGGGGATAATTCGCCGGAAAAGCTCATGGACAAGTTGTCTACAGGCTGTGGAGCACCTGTCGATAGGCCTGTGGATGGACCTGTCGATCAGCTGTTTACCGCTTGTGCAAATTGTGTGCGAATTAACTTTCTAATTGGCGCAAAAGACTGCGCACATCGCCATCCATATCGGCATCGCGTTGGCGCAGATCTTCGATCAGGCGCACAGCGTGGATAACCGTTGAGTGATCGCGGCCGCCAAATTTGCGGCCAATTTCAGGATAGCTGCGCGGGGTCAGCACTTTGGCGAGATACATCGCAACCTGGCGTGGGCGCACCACCGCGCGAGCGCGGCGTTTGGATGACATTTCGCTGCGATCGATTCGATAGAATTGGCAGACCGTCCGTTGAATCTCATCAATGGTGATTCGGCGGCGATTGGCCGATAGAATATCAGTCAGCTGTTCCTCTGCGAGTTGCAGCGAAACTTCCTGCCCGGTCAGCTGGGCATAGGCGATCAGCTTGTTCAATCCGCCTACCAGTTCGCGGACATTGCGTGTGATTGTGCGGGCGAGGAAATCGACCACATCGTCTGGCACATTAAGCGGCGCAAACCTGGTCAATTTGGATTCGAGAATCTTGCGGCGAAGCTCAATATCGGCCGCCTGAATGTCTGCCACCAATCCCATTGAAAGGCGTGAGAGCAGGCGCGGTTCCACCCCATCAAGGGCTTGCGGTGCGCGGTCCGCCGCAAAGACGAGCCGTTTGCCTTCCGCCAGCAGGGCGTCGATCGTGTAAAGTAGCTCTTCCTGAGCGCTGGCTTTGCCGATGATAAACTGAATGTCGTCAACCAGCAGCAGATCAAAGCTGCGCAGCCGCGCCTTAAACTCAATCATCTGATTGGCTTTGAGCGCCTGTACAAATTCAACCATAAAGCGCTCGGCCGAACAGTAGAAAATCCGCGCCCGCGGGTGCGATTGCAGGAAGGCGTGCCCGATCGCGTGAAGCAAATGGGTTTTGCCCTGGCCGGTCGCCGCTTTGAGATAAAGCGGAGAAAATTGTGGCTGTTCGGTTGCGGCCATGCGCTGCGCTGCATTGCAGCCGAGCACATTGGTTTCCCCCGTAACAAACGCCGCGAATGTAAGCGACGGGTCGAGCCCAACAGAGCTGGTAAAGCCTGCGTCCCCAATGGTGCCAGCTGCCACTGCAATCGCGCTTGCATCAGCGTCATTGGCAGGATGCCGTCCGCCATCGAGCCGCAATTCGGGCAATTGGCGCCGCCCGGGGTGCACCTGAATGCGCACATTGCGAACTTCACTGCGAGCGATCTTCCACGCCAGCTGCAAGCGATCATGAAAACGGTCTTTGACCCAGTTGGCGGAAAACTCTGTCGGCAGGAACAGATCGAGCGTGCCCGATTCTTTGCAAAGGCCACCAACCTGGATTGGCTTAATCCATTGGCTGTGAAGTTGATGCCCCAAATCCTTTCGAAGACCTTGGCTTATATCAGCCCAATCTGCAGCCAAGTTTACCGCTTCTGCGTCTTCCATCAGGTCCTCATCTGAATTCCGACGCGTAGACCGCGCCTTATCTATTTTTTGCACAGCTCAACCCCAAATGCTCTATCAATTCCGGCCTCGAAATCCAGAATATGTCCTCATCCCCTGGGCGGGCAAAGCGCTGCCATAACCCAGAATCGCTGTTCCAAGTTTCGCCCCATTTTCCAAACTGTAAAAATCCAGGATGTCCCGCCCCGGATGTGATGTGAGTTATCTACTGCTTTCGATTTGGCGCAAGGGGGTTGGCTGTAAAAAAAGAGAAATATTTCTGTTGACTCGCCTGCATCCCGCAGGCTGCCGTTCAAGCCGCTGATTTATATTAAATTTCCGGTTTAAGGCCCTGCGAATCGCGGGAAAACCGTGCATCTCGATAGCCAAGCTTGGTCAGCCTGCGGACAAACAAAAAGGGGCCAGACCATTTTGGCCTGACCCCTAATCCATTCCACCGCCAAAAGCGGGGCTGATCTGTGCGAATCTGCGCGAATCAGAGCGCCGAAATGCGCTTCGAAAGCCGCGACATCTTTCTGGCGACTGTATTTTTATGCATCACGCCGCGCGCAACGCCGCGTGCCAATTCTGGCTGGGCTTCTTTAAGCGCAGCGGCAGCTGCTTTTTTGTCACCGGCTTCGCAGGCGGTCTCAACCTTTTTCACAAAATTGCGAATTCGGCTCATCCGGGCCGTGTTGATATCGGCGCGGCGATCGTTGCGACGGATGCGTTTGCGGGCTTGAGGCGTGTTGGCCATATCTGTTTCTGTCTCGCGGTTCTCTATGGCCAAAATTGGTGGCCGAATCTCATTCTCAGTAATGCTCGAAAATCGACGCAGTGCGTCGGAAAGCGCGGCACATAGGCTTGAGGGCGCGTCAGGTCAAGAAATCACTCACTTCTGGCACTTGGGGCAATACCACGTGCTCCGTCCGCCTTGGGTGATACGGCGGATGGTTCCGCCATCATCGCGCCTGCAAGGTTCGCCTGTTCGATCATAAACGTCAAAGCGAGTCGCGAAATAGCCCAATTCGCCATCGGGCTGCGCAAAATCACGCAAGCTGGATCCGCCATCTTTAATAGAGGTTGTGAGTACTTCGCGAATCTGCGGGATGAGGCGCTCGATCTGAGGCTTGGTGACTTTTCCGCCCGCTTTGCTCGGATGGATACCAGCGCGCCACAGCGCCTCGCAGACGTAGATATTGCCCAGCCCGGCAATAATGCGTTGATCGAGCAGACACAGTTTGATGGATTGCGATTTTCCCGACAGCGCAGCTTTGAGACCTTTGGTGGTCAAATCGTCGCTCAATGGTTCCGGCCCCAGGCTGGCAAATTGTGGCCAGAGGTGAAGTTCATCGGTAGCAATCAGATCGACAGAACCGAACCGGCGCGGGTCACACAGCGCGAATCGGTGCGCCGAGGTTTCGATGATCAGATGATCGTGCTTGTCATCAGCCTCTGGGTCGATCCGCCAGCGCCCGCTCATGCCCAGATGAAACACCATGCTTTGCTGACGATCCAAATGGAGGATGCCGTATTTGGCGCGGCGGGCCAGCGAAGAAACGGTTGCCCCCGTCATCACCTGAACAAGTTCAGGCGGGAAGGGCCGCCGCAGGTTCGGCCGATTGAGCTGAACGCGGGTGATACGCTCTCCCAGAAGGAAGCGCTCCAATCCTCTTACGGTCGTTTCGACTTCGGGAAGTTCCGGCATATTGCCCCTGCGTTTAACAAGCTTTGCCAGCCACACAAACTTCCCTAAGGCAACCCGCATGAGCGATCAGACAGTATCATTTGGCTATGAAGACGTAGCACCCGAGGAAAAGACCCGGCGCGTAGGTGCCGTATTCTCCAATGTTGCGAGCAAATACGATGTGATGAATGATGCCATGTCGGCTGGTCTGCACAGAGTGTGGAAGGATCGGTTTGTCAGGCGCGTAAAGCCCCAGCAATACGAGGCGATCCTGGATATGGCCGGCGGCACCGGAGATATCGCGTTTCGCATGGCGGACAAGGGTGCCTCAATCACGGTCTGCGACATCAATCAGGAAATGCTCGATGTTGGGGTCGAACGCTCAATGGATCGCACCGGCAGCGCGATTGAAGGGCCAATGGTGTGGTCGTGCCAAAATGCGGAATCGCTTAATTTTCCATCGAACAGCTTTGATGCCTATACGATCGCGTTTGGCATTCGCAATGTGACCGATATTCCCAAGGCTCTGCGTGAAGCGCACCGGGTTTTGCGCCCCGGAGGCCGGTTTTTCTGCCTGGAATTTTCAACCGTGGAATGGCCCGGCGTACGCGAGGCGTATGATCTGTATTCAGATAAATTGGTGCCCAAGCTTGGCAAACTGATTGCCGATGATGAGGATTCGTATCGCTACCTGGTCGAATCGATCCGCCGGTTTCCGCCGATGCCGCGTTTCAAACAGATGATCGCCGATGGCGGCTTTGTGAATACCAAGGTTGAAGCGATATTTGGCGGTTTGGTGGCGATCCATTCAGGCTGGAAGATATAGAGTGACCCGCCCGATTACGCATATCTGGCGGCTCCTTAAATGGGGCAGGACGCTGGCCCGCCACGGTGCGTTGCGCGGCATAGAAGCGGATCCGAACACGCCGCTTCCGGTGAAGCGTTTGGTTCGCATAGCGCGGCTTGGGACATTTCAACCGAAAACCCCGAATTATGCCGAAGCTTTTCGAGAGATCGGCCCGGCTGCGATCAAGCTGGGGCAATCGCTGGCAACACGCCCGGATTTGGTTGGCGATGAAGCGGCCAGCAATCTGCTGAGCCTGCAAGACAACCTGCCGCCGGTTCCTTTTGCAGAAATCGAAGCGGCGATTGTGGCCAGCTTTGACCAACCGATTGATGCTCTGTTTCGCGAGATTGATCCCGAACCCGTTGGCGCAGCCTCGATCGCGCAGGTGCATAAAGGCGTTACGACCGATGGCCGCACAGTTGCGATCAAGGTTTTGCGCCCTGGCATTCGCGAGAGGTTTGAGCGCGACATTCAAACATATGAATGGGCTGCTGCGCATTTGGAGGCGTTTGGCGGGGAAGCAGAACGACTGCGGCCGCAGCTGACAATCGCCAATTTCAAACGCTGGACGAACAGCGAGCTTGATCTAAGGCGAGAAGCTGCATCAGCCAGCGAGCTGGCGCAGGCAATGATCGCGATCGAAGGGTACCGGATCCCCGAAATCGATTGGGATCGGACCAATGGCCGGGTTATGACGGTCGAATGGGTTGATGGCATAAAGATCAGCAAACTCGACGAATTGCGGACCAAAGACCTGGATTTGGAAGACATCGCCGGCCGGCTTGTTTTGGCATTCCTGACTCAGGCAATAAGCGCCGGATTTTTCCATGCTGACATGCACCAGGGCAATCTTTTTGTCGAAGATGACGGGACGATTGTGGCCATCGATTTCGGCATTATGGGCCGCATTGATCGGCGTGCGCGGCAATGGCTCGCGGAGATCCTCTATGGCCTGACAACCGGCAATTATAAACGCGTGGCCGAAATCCATTTCGAAGCGCAATATGTGCCGAGTTACCATTCAGTCGATGAATTTGCGACCGCTTTGCGCGCTGTGGGTGAGCCGATGCGCGGCAAGCCTGTGAGCGAATTGAGCGTTGGCCAAATGCTCGATGGCCTGTTCGCGATCACCCGCGATTTTGACATGCAAACACAGCCGCATCTGCTGCTGTTGCAAAAAACGATGGTGATGGTTGAAGGGATCGCGACGCAGCTCAACCCTCAGATAAACATGTGGGATGTGTCAGCGCCCTATGTGCGCAATTGGATTCGAGACGAATTAGGCCCCGAGGCGGCTATTGCCGATCGCCTGAAACTGGATGCCGAAACATTTTTGCGCCTGCCCGGACTTATCCGGCGGATTGAGGATCAATTCCCGGCGAAAGGCGGTGCGCCTGAACCGCCTCCTTTGCCCGAGGTTGAAATTTTGGGCGCGCGCAAACGCAGCAGAGCCGGCGGCTTACTGCGCTATGCCATTGCTGCGGCGATCGGTGCGGGCGCAATGTTTGGCGCGGTAAGCCTTGGCTGGCTAAGCTAAACTCAGGCGCTGAACAGGGTGCTTCACCCCATAACCTGTTTGGCTTTGGGCAGCATCCGCGCACCCAGAAGGCCAAGGCCGCCGACAATCGCTTCGACCACCATCGGCGCTTCAAATCCTTCGAAGCCGCCATCAATCGCATAGGCGATCACACGCCCTGCCAAAGTGACAAGCATCAACGCCGCACCGATGATCAGCGGGTCACGGCGGCATTGCCATGCGCCCCAAATCAGGCATATTCCTGTTACGCCAAAAAAGCTGGTAAAGTCCGCACGCAGCGACGTTAGGCCGTGCGCGCCATTGGCTGAGAGACCAAAATTGGCCCCAGATGACGCCGGATCGATCAAGAATCCAGAACCCAAATAGAGCATCAGCAACCCGCTGAGAACCAAACCAATTCGCAATCCGATGATCATAATTGTGCCTCCTAGCACTGTGTTGGCAGATTTTGCCCCAAAGTCACGGCACTCAACAAAAATTAACCAATATCCGACATGGCTTGGCTGGGGCGTACTGTGCGGCTAGGTTCGCACTCGCCCGTTTGCGATTGATGGAGTAGAAATAGATATGTGCTGCCGGTTGGGATCGTGTCTGAGGTCATTTCGATGACTGACGTTCGCCCAAAAATCCTGTTGGTCGTTGGCGGAGGGATCGCCGCCTACAAAGCGTGTGAGCTTGTCCGCCTGATCCGCAAGGGCGGCGGTGATGTAACCTGCGTTGTGACCAAGGGTGGTCAGCAGTTTGTTACGCCGATGTCGCTTGCCGCGTTGAGTGAGAATCAAGTTTATACCAGCCTCTTCGATCTCAAGAACGAGGTTGAGATGGGCCATATCGAATTGAGCCGCGAAGCTGATCTGGTTGTGGTTTGCCCGGCAACCGCAGACCTGCTGGCGAAAATGTCCTCTGGTATCGCCGATGATTTGGCCACCACACTGATTCTCGCGACCGATAAGCCTGTGATGGCTGTGCCGGCGATGAATGTTAAGATGTGGGAGCATGAGGCAACCCAGCGCAACATTGATTGGCTTACGCAAGCCGGGGTGAATGTGCTTCATCCCGATGAAGGGCCAATGGCCTGCGGCGAGTTTGGCTATGGCCGCTTGCCAGAACCCGATGCAATCTGGCGTGAAATTGCCGCTCACTTCGATATCGAGGTTGAAGAACCGGCTGCCCCTGCAGCGGTGCCTGCAATTGCTCAACCTGCCAATGATGAGCCTGCTGATGAGCATGATTATGATGTCGAAGGGTTGGAACCAGAGCCGGAGGTTGAGTCCGAAGGTGGCGGGCTGGGCGGCTTGCTATCGATGATAATTCCGCGCTCCACGGCAAAGCGCACGCACGAAGAAATTGAAGCAGATTATCTTGCGTCTGACGAATATCTCGATGACGCTGAAGCGGCCGAACTTTCCGAGGAAGATTTTGAGCAATCGGGAGACGGCGCTGATGCTGATGCACCGATGCCAGATCTCGGTGGGCCTGTTCTGGCCACCAAGGGGGCGGCTAGCGCGGCCCCTCCTATTGATATGACCGCGATCAATCACACGGTTGATGCGAAGAAATCTCAACCGGAATTTATCGCAGACGCAGATTCGTCAGCCGATGATGGAGCAGGATCGGATCAAGACGGCTCTTACGATACCGGATTTGATATCGCGCCTGGCTATCGCCCGCTCGATGGTAAGCACGTGCTCGTCACCGCTGGCCCAACATGGGAAGCGATTGATCCGGTTCGCTATATCGCCAATCGTTCCAGCGGGAAGCAAGGCTTTGCCATTGCCGGCGCAGCGGCGGCACTTGGCGCGAAAGTGACCTTGGTCGCCGGGCCGGTTTATCTTCAAACGCCATCCGGGGTTGATCGGATCGATGTGGAATCGGCCGAAGAAATGTCGCAGCAGGTCAAGCAAGCGCTACCCGCCGATGCAGCCGTGATGGTGGCGGCTGTGGCAGACTGGCGCCCGACGGAATATTTGGACGAGAAACTGAAGAAGCGCGGATCGGCTCCGCCCGCCCTTATGCTGACTGAAAATCCCGATATTTTGACCAATGTCGCCGGCGGAACAGATCGGCCTGAATTGGTCGTCGGCTTTGCTGCGGAAACCGAGAATGTCCTCGAAAACGCCAAGAAAAAGCGCAAACGCAAAGCGGCGGATTGGATCGTTGCAAACGATGTGTCTGGCCCCAAAGATGAAAGCGTAATGGGCGGAGACACCAATACCATTCACATTGTCAGCAATGATGGGGTGGAAAGCCTAGAGACGATGCCGAAGCGAGCGGTCGCATTGGCATTGGTTGAACGCATTGCGGCCACGCTGAAGGCAGAGGCCGCAGAATGAGCGAACAAGTTGGGGTTGAAGTGAAGCGCTTGCCGCATGGTGAGGGCTTGTCCCTGCCGCATTATGCCACTGCCGGTGCGGCTGGCATGGATATCATCTCCGCACAAGACGTGGTGCTTGCACCCGGCGCTCGGCAGGCCGTGGCAACCGGATTGGCCGTGGCCATTCCTGCTGGGTATGAAATTCAGGTGCGGCCGCGATCAGGCCTGGCTTTGAAACATGGGATTTCCGTGCCCAACACACCGGGCACGATCGATTCGGATTATCGCGGTGAGTTGAAAGTGATCTTGATCAATCATGGGGCGGAAGATTTTTCCATCGCGCGCGGTGATCGGATCGCGCAATTGGTGGTTGCCCCTGTGACTCAGGCCGCCTGGATAGAAGTTGACGAGCTTGACGCGACAGATCGCGGTGAAGGCGGATTTGGTTCAACCGGCGGGCATCGCAAGCTTTAGGCGGACTTGACCGTGCACCCTGCGGTTTATTATCAACGCCTCGAACCAAAACAGGGTTTTATGTCAGAGATTGTAACAGACTGATCGCCGATGTCCGCGCATTTGTGCGGTCTGGCAATGGGATGTCCGCGCATCAGATGCATCGCGCGGCACCGATTTATTGCATCTACAATCAGGACAAATTCGTTGAACATTTCGAAACGCGAACAGCGCGTGCTTCATGCGCTTGCGCAGGGTGGATTGATTCGATTCACCCGCGCAGAAAACGGTCATGTGACCATCGTCGATTGTTTTAATCGTGAAGGCTTCAGACTGGCGGATTGCACGTTGGAAACCTTCAATCGATTGAAGCGTCGCCGGATGATCCGCAGCCAGTCTGGCAGCCCCTATCGGATAACGAGACGGGGCCTCGAAGCGGTGCGTTCACAGCTAGACAACCGATAGAGACGGTCACGAAAAAGGCGGCACTGTTTCCAGTGCCGCCTCATCAACCCATCCAAGTTAGATCAGATCATTGTTCGATCCGGCGAACCTTTGTTTCTTCTGGCTTGATCGTGATGCGCAGATTCTCGCCCGAATTGCCGGGGAAGTCTGTGAACATCGCTTCAACCAGATTTGGCACAAGGTGCTGCAAGCGGTTTGAAGTTGAAACAGCCTGAGCATTGCCTTCGAACACACGTTCACCGGTTGCTGCACGATCAATCTTCAGATCAATGCCGCTGTTATAGATTGTCACGCTGCGAAGGCTCGATCCGCCAAGCCATGGATCATAAAATCCGAAGCGGAAGAAGCCGCCACCGCGGAAACCTCTACGGCCGAACCCGCGACCTCTAAACCCGCGACCTCTAAAGCTGCTGAAACGGCCAAACCGGCCAAAGCTACCGAACCGGCCAAAACGGCCAAACCCGCGGCGCGACCCGAAGAAGAAGGGATCATGAAATGCACCCACGCCGCCGCGAATGCGCTCACGCCCGTCGTCAACTTTATAGTCAAAGCGAACCAGCAGGCTGGCCGCTTCCGGTGTTGCTTCGGTGTAGCCCAATTCAAGCAATTCAGCCTCGACCAAATCGGCATATTGCGAAAATTCAAGCCCGCCCGCCAATTCTGGATCATCAGCTACAACAGCAAATGTTTCACCAGTCGGCGCGGGAAGTTGGCTCTGAAAACGTTGGACATCCGCCTTAAACGGAGTCGCGCAGGCCGCGAGGCCTAGCATCAGAAGCGGCACGGCCGCTCGCTTCAAAAATCTCAAAGAGGATTCTAACGGGTTGGTCATGGTTTTACCTTTCGTACTCACACGTCTCTACACGCGTCTCCCCCACATTCCGACTTAGGAATGCCATACCAGACCCTGACCATAGACGGGTATTCTGCAAATTAGCATGTACCGATATAGGATGCTGTCCTGAACCAGCTTTGAACGTAAATTCTGCTGAAAAGATGACGGCGCGAAATTTAACCTCTGACCAAGCCCAATGCTTGATAGGTTGCATCGAGCGTAGGTTTCGCTTTTTCGCGAGCTTTTTCAGAACCTTGTGCCAAAATTTGACCAAGCGCAGAGGGATCATCCATCAGATCGCGAAACCGATGCGTGATGGGCGCAAAATGTTCGATCAACAATTCTCCGAGCGCCGGTTTGAACGTGCCAAAGCCCTGTCCACCATAATTTTGCAGCACCTGATTCGCGCTTTTTCCTGATAATGCCGCAAAAATCCCGACCAGGTTCAGCGCTTCTGGGCGTTCTTTCAAACCCTCTACCTCGCCTGGCAGGGGCTCAGGATCGGTCTTGGCTTTCTTGACCTTTTTCATGATCGTTTCGGCATCATCGGTCAGGTTGATCCGGCTCATTTCCGAAGGATCAGATTTGCTCATTTTCGCCGATCCATCGCGCAAGCTCATGATGCGCGCGGCCTGCGGCGGAATATACGGATCGGGCAGGGTGAAGACCGGCGCTTCTTCGCTGGCAAAATCCGTGTTGAACTTCTGCGCGATGTCGCGGGCAAGCTCCAAATGCTGTTTCTGATCATCGCCCACGGGCACATGGGTCGCCTGATACAGCAGCACGTCTGCCGCTTGCAAAACCGGATAGGTGAATAAGGCAACAGATTGCCCTTCGCGGTTTTTGCCAGCTTTGTCTTTCCATTGCGTCATGCGGTTGAGCCAACCCATCCGCGCGGTTCCATTTAGAAGCCATTGCAATTCAGCATGGGCCGGAACCTGTGCTTGATTAAACAGGATCGTTTTTTCCGGATCGACTCCGCAGGCAACCAAGCTGGCAACCATTTCCAAGGTTGCGGCGCTCAATTCGGCTGGGTCATGCGGCTGCGAAATTGCATGCAGATCGGCCAGAAATATCAGGCAGGAGCCATTGGCCGCTGCGGCTTCTTCCTGCAGCTTCACATAATTCGTGATTGCGCCCAGATAATTGCCCAAATGCGGTTTGCCTGTGGGTTGGATGCCAGAGACGACGTGCATGTTCAGTGGATCTTTCTATCAGGTCGATTTTCGGGTCAGCTTGGTGACCCGATCGCGGTCGATCGCACCAAGCAGGAATGCGAGGGTGAAATATACAATAGCCGCCGCGCCGACTAGCACCGCAAGTGCGAACAATCGAGCGAAGATCCCAGCGGCATAATATTCGCTCAGCTGGTCACTGGCGAAATAGAGCGCGCCGCCCATCGCCGCCGCTGCAATCAATTGCCGCAATATCCTGCCCGCCAATCGCCAACTGGCGCGGTAATGATTGCGGATGAACAGCACCGCATACAAGATGCTGACATTGATCCATGCCGCAACCGCGCTGGCCAAGGCCACGCCAACGACGCCATATTTTTCGAGGAAAACGATGTTGTAGGCAACGAACACAAACAGCGCGATGAATGCTGTGTAGACCGGGGTCTTGGTGTCAGCCCGGGCATAGAAATTTGGTACCAACACCTTGATCAAAACATAGGCTGGCAGGCCCAAAACCAGCGCGCTGAGCACAGCGCCGGTTTGGTTTGCATCGTCTATCGCGAACCGGCCCCCTTCGAAAATCATAGTGACGAAAGGCACCCCGCAGATCGCCAAGGCAATGGTTGCGGGCAATGTCAGCAACATTGCCAATTCGATCGCATCGGATTGGATGCGCGAGGCGCCATCATTGTCTTGGCTGCCCACAAATTTGGACAATGCCGGTAGAATGGCGGTCGACAAGGCGATCCCGATAATCCCAAGCGGCAATTGGTTCAGCCGGTCGGCGTAATTCATGTAAGAAACCGCTCCATTCTCAAGCTGATTGAGGAAATAGAGCTGCACCAAAGTGTTGATCTGATAGGCACCGCCGCCAATCGCAGCGGGCAATGCAATGATGCTGAGCCGCTTAACCTCCGGCGTTAACCGGGGCAGGCGCATTTTCACCTCAAACCCCTCAGCCCGCACCCAGTAATAAAGCCAGGCAAGCTGCAATATCCCGGCGCCGGTCACCGCCCAGGCGATGCCATAGGTCACTTGCACAATGCTTGCGCCGGTTGCGATCCAGCGTTCACCGATCAGAAGCGCCGCGATCAAAACGAGATTGAGGATGATCGGGAAGCTCGCCCCAGGCGCAAATCGGGAAACCGAATTGAGCATCCCGGTGAACAGCGTCACCAAACTTACCAGCAAAATATAGGGGAACATGATGCGGGCAAAATCGACGGCAACCGGGAAGGTCTGCTGATCAATCGGCTTTTCAGCCAGCAACCACACCACCCCTGGCATCGCGATTTCAAAAACCGCCACCAATGCGATGAGGATCGGCAGGAACACACTCAGCACATCGGCGCTGAATGATCGCGCTTCCTCGATCCCGCCTTCACCCTGCAATCGCTTTGAAAACATCGGGACGAATGCGGCCGAGAATGCGCCTTCGGCAAACAGCCGGCGAAACACATTGGGAATGATGAAGGCCTGAAACCACGCATCGGTGATCGCATTGGCACCAAGCACGCGCGAAAAAATCATCTCGCGCGCCATCCCGGCGATCCGGCTGGCGAGCGTTAGCCCGCCAATGGTTCCGACGTTTTTTAGCAGGCTCATGACAGCGCCAGCCCTATCACAGGCGCCGTAAACTGAAAGCCTGCGATACGATCAAATCAGGCCTGTCCGCTTGGAGTGTCACCAGCACCTGCGCCAGCAGCGGTTTCTTCCTGCTGTTTTTTCGCGAGCTGTTGCATGTAGAGACCGTTGAAATCGATTGGGTCCATCATCAAAGGCGGGAATCCGGCATCGCGCACGGCATCCGAAACCACCCGGCGCGCAAACGGGAACAGGATGCGCGGTGCCTCAGCAAACAGGAAGGCATGCGTTTGATCTTCGGGAAGATTGCGCACTGCGGCGAGGCCAGCATAGGCCAGCTCAACCAGATAAGCGTTCCCTTTTTCGGTTGTTGCAGTCAGATTGACCTTCAGCGTCACTTCGTGAACCTGATCATTCACCTGCTCCGCACCGATATTAAATTGCACATCAATCTGCGGTTGTTCCTGCCATTGGTAAACATCCGGCGCGTTAGGGTTTTCAACCGACAGATCTTTGACATATTGCGTCAAAATGCCTGCAGCGGGTTGATTGTCAGCGCCATTTGCGCCGGCTGCAGGATTGTCCAGATCGGTGAGAATGTCGCCTTCATCGGCCATCAGAGAAACTTTCTATCTTAAGCTGTGAACCTGCTTATGATTTGTACAAGCAGTATGGATCAAATTGGTTGGCCGGGCGCGTAGCAGGCACAGACCGTGCTCGCAACCGGATAGGGAGCGCCAAAAAGCACAACCAAACCCATTAAACCCCGTTGCTGATTTGTAATTCACGACTATTTAAGGCACGAGGGGCCTAATGATTAATGCGCTCAGCTGCCGCCGGGCAGTGCGGGTGCCAGAACCGGAAAAACAAATTGATTCCTGAAATTATCATCCTTGCCATGATCGCCGCCTTTTTGGGGCTGCGTCTTTATTCCGTCCTTGGAAGCCGCGCCGAGCATGAGGAAGAATCGATTCCTCAACGCTTTGATTCTCCAGAAAGCCAGGCTCCCGGAGCGGCGCTGACCCCGGCAACGAACCCGGCCTCCACTGCGCAGCAATTGGATGGCCTTCTACCTGCGGTAGAACGCGGCGTTCGCGATATTTCCAGCGCGGATGGCCGGTTTGACCTGACGACTTTCCTCGAAGGTGCGCGCAGCGCCTATGAAATGGTGCTCGATGCATTCTGGACAGGTGATCGGGATACACTGCGCGATCTTTGCGATGACGATGTGTTTTCAGGTTTTGAAGCGGCGATTGATGCGCGCGAAGCCGCGGAGCATAAGCTCGACAACAGCTTGGTTCGGATCGAGGAAACACGCATTCACTCTGCCCAGCTTGATGGCCGGATGGCGCGCATCGCCGTGCTTTTCGTTGCCGATATTGCTGCGGTCACCCGCGATAAGGATGGCAATGTCGTTGCCGGATCACTTGATGATGCAGTGGAAAGCCGCGACATCTGGACCTTCTCACGCAATGTCGGCGCTGGCGATCCGAATTGGGTGCTAGACGAAACTGACGAAGGCTGACCGGCCCCAGGCTGGATCTGATTTTGGCCCAATATCAGGTCCGGGATTAGGCCATGTCTGAGATTAGAAACGCCTCAAACCCAAAGGATTAGCTGGCCATGCGCATTGGAATTGCTCTGGCGATAACTTTCCTTCTAGCAGGTTGCCTGCGGTTGATACCCGATGGGCAGTCTCCGGTTAGGCCACCCTCAACCCCAATCTCAGCATCAAGCGCGGCTTTGGCCGGTGTTTCGGCGGTTTCCAGCCTTTCCAGCGCGAGCATTTCTTCGTCAGATGCTGCAGGCGCTTTGGCCAGCTTTGTGGAATCTTGCCCACGCTTGCTTAGCCGTGATGATGTGAGCGGGTTAACTCAGCAAGATGATTGGCGCGCGTCTTGCGATGCTGCGGGCCGTTGGCCCACCGGGCGTGCACGCGAGTTTTTCCTCACCCAATTCACCGCTGTTCGCATTGGCGATGGCAGCGCATTTGCAACGGGATATTTTGAGCCTGAAATCAGCGGCAGCCGGACCCGGCGCGCTGGGTTCGACGTGCCGGTCTATGCCGTTCCCGGCGATTTAGAGCGCGGATGGCGCGCCGATATCCCCGCAGCAGAGCGAACTGGCCGCCCTCCGCTTGGCCGCAAGGCTGCAAACGGCGATTATGTCCTTTATTATGAACGCAGCGAAATCGAACAGGGCGCGCTTGCGGGGAGAGGCCTCGAAATCGCCTGGGCAGCGGACCCGGTCGAGTTTTTCTTTCTCCAAATTCAGGGGTCTGGCCGGATACGCACACCAGAAGGCGATGTTATTCGGATCGGATATGCGGGTCAGAATGGGCGCGAATATGTTGGCATCGGCGGGGTCATGCGTGATCGCGGTTTGCTGGGCGATGGCCCTGGTCAATATTCCGGATCGATGCAAGGTATCGTCTCCTACATTCGCGACAATCCGCGTGATGGCGCCGATTTGATGCGGCTCAACAAAAGCTGGATATTTTTCCAAGAGTTAACCGGTGATGGCCCGCTTGGCGCGCTGGGAATACCAGTTCGGCGCGAAAGCTCGGTCGCTGTTGATCCTCGCTTCGTGCCATTGGGCGCGCCGGTTTGGCTCGATCTTGACCGGGATGAGGCTGATGGACTTTGGGTTGCGCAAGATACTGGCGGCGCGATTAAAGGGGCCAATCGGTTCGACACATTCTGGGGCGCGGGTGCAGAGGCCCGCAGGATCGCTGGTGGAATGAGCGGCCGCGGTGCGGCGCTGGTCTTCTTGCCAAAGGATGCGGCAGCGCGCCTGCTGCGCCAGCAGTGACGGTTCCCTATGGTCTGAGCGAGCCAGAAGCTGCCGCTTGGGCGCATCTGGCCAAAAGCGTGACCCCGATGGAGGGGCGGACGCGGCCGGTAATGCCCAAAGCCAAGGCTGCAGCGATCCCGCCACGCAACAGCGTCCAATCACCGCCGAAAAAAAGCACGGTGCCGCCGCCGCCCAAACGGCCAAGATCTAGGCCGCTTTCCAATCAATCCGCTGGGCTCGATTCGCATTGGGACCGAAAGCTAAAAGGCGGGCAGCTTACTCCCGATTTCACTCTCGACCTTCACGGGCACTCGCTTGATAGCGCGTATTCGCGGCTGATGAGCGGGCTGGATCAGGCGATGGCGATGAATGCGCGAGTGGTGCTGGTGATTGCGGGACGTTCTCGGCCGGTTGATCCGGCAGATCGCGGGCAAAAACGCGGTGCTATCAGGGCGAAACTGCTCGATTGGCTCGCCGCAGGTCCCCATGCTGATGCGATCACGGCAGTTCGCAAGGCGCATCGAAAGCATGGCGGCGAAGGCGCGCTCTATCTGGTGCTCCGGCGCTGAAGCTGATCGGCCCTTGCCCGTTTATCCAAGCAGCCAGACATTCATCAACCGGCCCGGCAATGCCATGCTGACAATTCCCGGGATCATCAGCGCGCCGAGATATAGGCTGAGGATTTCCTTTTTGTGCCCCTTCATATCGCCGCGTCTGGCGGTCGCGATCAGTTTGAATGATGCCCAATAGGTCATTGGGATAAACAGATGGATGAAGCTGAACCCGCCGCCGGTTTGAATGAAGATTGCCGCCGTGGCCGTTGTGACCATCAAACCGACCCAGATTTTTCCCAGCTTCTTGTGCATCTTCGTGCCTTTGGGGGCGAGCAATAGATAGCCGCCAAGCGGGATAGCGGGGATCACGGTCGCAACATGAAATGCGATTGCAAATTCGCGAATATTGGGGTGGGCCGGGGCAAATCCGCCCAGTCCGCGCGCCAAGGCATAGAGGGTCAAAAGAGTCATCATTGTCGCGGCTAGTGCGGTGATGGCGCGCATTTGAGGGGAGAGATCAAAACTGTTTCCCGATGTCCCGTTTGGACGCTGCGAATGGGTGATGGCGGTCATATGCTTGGGTCCTTGTCATTGCTGGATATGCCATCATCATGACCTGCGCCCATTGGCGTGCCAGTGCCTCTGCGCAGGCGGGATAATCCCTTCGTGAACGGTGCGCGATCTCCTTTGAAACCCCCGATTTCTGGGGTCTTGCCACTTTACGAAGCGCGAATGGGCGGCCAAAATTGCTGACATGGCTTCTTTTGAACCCGCGCCGCGCGCCCGCATTGTCCGCAAAATCATGATCGACCTTACGATCATGACCGTCATCGGCGTTGTGCTGGCGCTCATCGGGCCATTTGGCAGCTTTGCGCAGCCGCTTGTCTTTCGTTTGGTCAGCTGGGTGGGTTTCGCTTGGATCGGCTATGGGATCTACAGTCCGATGAGCTGGCTGGTTGATCGCTTGCACCAATCGCTGCAATTGCCGCGCCCCGCCTTGTGGGTGCTGGGCGTAATACTTGCGACAATCCCGATGACGGCGGTTGTCTGGTCGATGAACTATCTGCCCAATCCGGTGCAATTGCCGAGCTTGGAACAGGGCCTAACCTCGTATTTCTATGTGTTCCTGGTGGGCGGCGCGATCACTGCATTCTTCTATATAATTGAAACACGCGGAAATGCGGAGCCTGCTGAAACACAGATTGCGCCTGCTGCTGTGCCTGCCGCCGCGACTGCTGCGGCTTCGCCTGCTGACACTTCATCGCCTGTATCAGAAACGCCGTTGTTGGAGCGCCTTCCGGCGGCTTTGGGCAGCGATATCGTCGCGCTGGAAATGGAAGATCACTATGTTCGGGTTCATACCGCGCTTGGCTCTGAATTGGTGCTGATGCGGCTGCGCGACGCGATGAAAGAATTGGGTCCGCTAGAAGGGCGGCAAGTGCATCGCAGTTGGTGGGTTGCGAGAGCGGCGGTGGAAGATGCGGTGCGCGATGGGCGCAATGTTCGATTGAAATTGGCCCGAGATATCGAAGCGCCAGTGAGCCGCGCGAATGTCAGTCAATTGCGCGATGCAGGTTGGTTCTGACGCCAACTAATGAAATGAAAAAGCCCCCGACATTGCTGCCGAGGGCTTTTCGCAACCCGAAGCGCTTTGCGGCTTCGGAATTATATTTGTTCGATCAGCCGTGAGATAGATCGAAACGGTCAGCGTTCATCACTTTGGTCCAGGCGGCGACAAAGTCGTTCACGAATTTCGCTTCGTTGCCGTTTTCGGCATAGACTTCGGCTTGCGCGCGAAGCTGAGAATGCGAACCAAAGATCAAATCGGCACGTGTTGCGCGATATTTCTCCGCGCCGCTTGCACGGTCACGACCGATATATTCTTCGTCACCGCTGCCTTCTACAACTTCCCATTTGGTCGCCATGTCGAGCAGGTTCACGAAGAAATCATTGGTCAATTGGCCAGCACGATCAGTGAACACGCCGTGGCCGGTGTTTCCGCTGACTGCGCCAAGCGCCCGCAGACCGCCGACTAGAACGGTCATCTCTGGGATCGAAAGACCCATCAAATTGGCCCGGTCGACCAGCATATCTTCGGTTTTTACCGTGGCTTTCGTGCGCAGATAGTTGCGGAAACCGTCTGCAAATGGCTCAAGCGGTTCGAAGCTTTCGGCATCGGTCTGTGCATCGCTGGCATCGCCGCGTCCGCCCGTGAATGGAACGGACACGGAATGGCCCGCATCGGCTGCCGCTTTTTCAACCGCAGCCGTACCAGCTGCGACGATCGCATCCGCCATCGACAAATCGCCGCGCAATTCATCAATTTTGGCCAGCACTTTGCCCAGTTCATCGGGATCATTCGCAGCCCAGCCATTTTGCGGGGCGAGGCGAACGCGGGCGCCATTGGCTCCGCCGCGGTGATCGGTGTTGCGATAGGTTGCTGCCGAAGCCCAAGCCGCCTTCACCAGTTCGCTGACGGTTAGGCCGGAACCAAGGATTGCAGATTTGAAACCATCGACTGCTGCATCGGAAGGCGCCGAACCGGCGGGGACGACGTCCTGCCAAATCAGATCTTCTTCCGGAACCTCTGGCCCCATATAGCGTGCCTTTGGCCCCATATCGCGGTGGCACAATTTGAACCACGCACGGGCAAAGGCATCGTCGAGCAGTTCAGGGTTGGCGTGGAAGCGCTCTGAAATCTTGCGATATTCAGGGTCCATTTTTAGCGCCATATCCGCGGTGGTCATGATCGTGCGAACCTTCTTCGAAGGGTCACGAGCATCAGGGGCCATATCTGCTTCTTCCGGATTGACCGGGGTCCACATTTTGGCGCCAGCTGGGCTTTCCGTCAGTTCATAATCATATTTGAACAACAGGCGGAAATAGTCATGGCTCCAAGAGGTTGGGTTGTTTGACCATGCCCCTTCAACGCCAGATGTTGTGATGTTGCCGGCGGTGATCTCATCCTGATCGGTGAGCCAGCCAAGCGCTTGGTTTTGAAGCGCTTCGCCCTCTGGGCCGGTGCCGAACGTGTCAGATGGGGCTGCACCGTGCGTTTTACCGAAGGCATGACCGCCTGCGGTTAGAGCGACGGTTTCCTCATCATTCATCGCCATGCGGGCGAATGTTTCGCGCATGTCGCGTGCCGAAAGCAACGGATCGGGATTTCCGCCGGGCCCTTCGGGATTGACGTAGATCAGACCCATTTGGATCGCTGCGAGCGGGTTCTCTAGGTTAGCTTCATCTTCAGGGCGAATGCGTGTTTCCACCCCTTGATCGACCCACAGTTCTTCGGTGCCCCAATAGACAGTCTCAGGATCGAACACATCGGCCCGGCCGCCGCCGAATCCAAATACCGGCCCGCCCATCGATTCAATCGCGACATTTCCTGCCAGGACGAACAGATCCGCCCAGCTGATATTCTTGCCGTATTTCTGTTTGATCGGCCACAACAGGCGGCGCGCTTTATCGAGATTGCCGTTATCGGGCCAGCTGTTGAGCGGGGCGAAACGTTGTTGGCCGCTGCCAGCACCGCCGCGTCCATCGCCGGTGCGATAGGTGCCGGCTGCGTGCCAGGTCATGCGGATGAAGAACGGGCCATAATGGCCATAATCAGCAGGCCACCAATCTTGGCTGTCTGTCATCAACGCGGTGAGGTCTGCTTTCAGTCCGGCATAATCAATTGTGTTGAATGCTTCGGCATAGTTGAACTCGCCATCAAACGGATCGGCGCTGCGGCCTTCCAGTGTGAGAGTGCCGAGTTGAACCGAATCAGGCCACCAATCCAAATTTGTGCGGCCGTGGAGTGAGCGTGGCTCTCCATTTCCGTGGAATGGGCAACCTCCACTCATTTCGCCTGTCTTAGCATCCATCGTAAAATTCTCCTGATTTTGTGTCGGGACTCGGGTGGAGCCGAGTTACATAGCCGTCAAATGAGGGTTTGTTATTGATCTGTCCAATCGATTAATACGCTGACATTGATTGAATAAAGCGATTGGAGCGGGCGGCCAGTAGCCTTCAATCCACTGCCTTAGCCAAGCTTGAGCATCTGCTCTGGTTTCAAAGTATTGGAAACGGTCGTTTTGCGCTGACACACGCTTTACCTGCATCCTTTGCGTGACCGTCGCCACAACATTTGCAGCTTTGCGCAAACCTTTGTCATTGCACCATGAAATGACACGCTGCGCCTGCTGGGCGGCAGGTTGCGTCATAACCGGCATATTGGTCCAATCGACCAGCAGATCGAACGAACCATGCGCATTACCGCTCACCCATTTGAGCGCGGTGTAGCAATTTTTGGTCTGCCAGCACCAGTGCCATCATCGCCGCGACGACTGGCGTCCCGCGAATGCCGACGCAGGGATCATGCCGGCCCTTTGTGCGCACCTGCACGGCGTCCCCATCCGATGTGATCGAATCGACCGGCGTGAGAATTGAGCTGGTAGGTTTGAACGCGACTCTGCAAACCACCGGTTGCCCGGTCGAGATGCCACCTGCGGTTCCGCCCGCATGATTGCTGGCAAAAACAGGTTTCCCATCGGGGCCGGGAGACATCGCGTCTGCATTTTGTTCGCCAGAGAGCCGCGCAGCTTCAAAGCCAGCGCCGATCTCCACGCCTTTGGTCGCATTTATCGTCATCATCGCCGCGGCAAGATCGCTGTCGAGCTTGGCATAGACCGGCGCGCCCCAGCCGGCAGGCACACCTTCGGCCACGCATTCCACCACCGCACCAAGGGAGGATCCGTCTTTGCGCGCGGCATCGACTTTCTCTTCCCAGCGTTTCGCGGCCCAGCTGTCGGGACAGAAAAATGGATTGTTGTTGATCTCTTCAAAGTTCAGCGTGTCACGATCAATCGCATCGCCGCCCAATTCGCAGACAAACGCGGTGATCTTCACCTCTGGGATGATCAACCGCGCAACCGCGCCCGCTGCCACTCGTGCGGCGGTTTCCCGCGCAGAGCTGCGCCCGCCGCCGCGATAATCGCGATGCCCATATTTGGCGTCATACGAATAATCGGCATGACCCGGACGATAACTTTTGGCGATTTCCGAATAGTCTTTCGATCGCTGATCGGTGTTCTCGATCAACATCGAAATCGGCGTGCCGGTTGTCTTGCCTTCAAACGTGCCGGAAAGGATCTTGACCAGATCGGCTTCTTTGCGCTGCGTTGTAAATTTGTTTTGGCCCGGCCTGCGCGCATCCATAAATGGCTGAATGTCGTTTTCAGTCAGCGCAATTTGCGGCGGGCAGCCATCCAGCACAACGCCCAAAGCGGGGCCATGGCTTTCGCCCCAAGTGGTAAAGCGCAGCGCGCGTCCGAACGTGTTCCAGCTCATGCTCGCCCTCATGTCGCAACTGTGGGCCTGTGTCCATAATGACTAGACCAAGCGATTCTTTAGGCCCAAGAAAACCAGATGATTGCGAAGCTTTCTGGCAGGCTGGATGAAACGGGCGAAGATTGGGCCATCGTGGATGTTCAAGGCGTCGGCTATTTGGTCCATTGCTCCACCAAAACATTGGCGGCGCTTGGCGAAGTGGGGGAAGCCTGCACCGTCCACACCGATTTGCAGGTGAGTGAAAATGATATGCGCTTGCTCGGCTTTGCGGAAAGCGCGGAGCGTGATTGGTTTCGATTGCTGACAACGGTGCAGGGCGTGGGGAGCAAGGTTGGCCTGGCTATCCTATCTGCGCTGTCGACCGGCGAAGTGCGCGATGCCTGCGCCGGCGGCGACGCGGCAGCGGTGTCACGCGCCAATGGCGTGGGGCCAAAGCTAGCCGGGCGGATCGTCAATGAGTTGAAGGACAAGGCCCAAACTTTACCAGGCGCGCTTCCCGGAGGAGGTATGTCGGGCGCTGCGGGCGCTGTTGCTCCAAAAGGCGGCGCGGCCGCGGATGCCGCAAGCGCGCTGGAGAACCTTGGCTTCAAACCAGCCGTAGCGGCGCAAGCGGTTGCGCGCGCTCAGGCGGAGCTGGGCGAGGAAGCGGGCGAGGGTGACCTGATCCGAGTGGCGCTGAAAAAGGCGGCTGGGTGATGACCGACCCTGATACCCCGATCCATTCGCCAGACCGCCAGCCTGATGATCCCGACGCGGCTTTGCGCCCTAAAACGCTTAAGGAATTTATCGGGCAAGAGGCGGCGCGTGATAATCTGCGCGTGTTCATTGAAAGCGCAAAATCGCGCGGTGAGGCGATGGACCACACGCTGTTCTTTGGTCCGCCCGGCCTCGGCAAAACCACCCTCGCACAGATTGTCGCGAACGAGCTGGGCGTGGGGTTCCGGGCGACATCGGGTCCGGTGATTGCCAAGGCGGGCGATCTCGCGGCGCTGCTGACCAATTTAGAGCCGCATGATGTTCTGTTCATTGATGAAATTCACCGGCTGAACCCGGTTGTTGAAGAAGTGCTGTATCCCGCGATGGAGGATCGCGCGCTCGATATTATTATCGGCGAGGGGCCATCGGCGCGCAGCGTGCGGATTGATCTGCCGCCGTTCACCTTGATCGGCGCGACCACGCGGCAAGGCCTGTTGACCACTCCTTTGCGCGATCGGTTTGGCATTCCCGTGCGGCTGAATTTTTACACCCATGATGAGCTGGACGATGTGGTGACGCGCGGTGCGCGGTTGCTGGGGCTGAGCATTGAACAGGATGGCGCGCGCGAGATTGCGCGGCGATCACGCGGGACGCCGCGTGTTGCCGGACGCTTGCTGCGCCGGGTGCGCGATTTTGCCCATGTTGCGGGGGAGGCAACTGTGACGCGCGCGGGCGCTGACAATGCTTTGACGCGGTTAGAGATTGATCGCTTGGGGCTGGATGCGATGGATCGCCGCTATCTCACTATGATCGCGACGACATATAAAGGCGGCCCAGTGGGCGTGGAGACGATGGCGGCCGGTCTGGCAGAGCCGCGAGACACCGTTGAGGACGTGATCGAGCCCTATCTGATTCAGCTGGGACTGCTTGCGCGCACCGCGCGCGGGCGCGTGCTCAATGATGGCGGCTGGGAACATTTGGAGATGAATCCACCAGCCAATCGCGGTGATCAGCAATCGAGCATGTTTGATCAAAATAGCTAACATTGCGGCTAACATCGGGCTCACAATCGGTATCAAAGTGGGACAGCGACCCTGAAAAACGGCCTTTTTCTAGGGTTTTTGCGGGTCCCCCTCTTCATTTCATGGTTAATCACATTGCGAGAAAGACTGAACCGGCATCATGAGAGTGTTGGATTTGGTGAAGGAGCGGATGGGCCGCAACTACCAAACCACACGAAATGTAAGGCTCGGATTTCATGTCGATCAAACTGGCTGCAGCAAAGTTATCTGCCACCGCCGCAGGGATAGCCCTGATGACGGGGGGCGCCGTCCACGTGGCCGAAGCGCCGCTAACGGATGACCCGCAGTTTACAACCGATGCCGATGGCAAGCTGGTTGAAGTGGCACCGCAAGATGGCAAACTGATCAAAACGCGGGAGCGCGAGCTTCCCCGTCCTGAACAGCGTCGTCGCCGGATTGTCGAACGGACCGTTGAGTGTGCACCGATTGGTGCCGGCCACGTTCCTGGCCAGGCTGGGATTGCGACCGGAGCGACTGGGGCAGGCCAGATTGTCGACACCTATATTGATCCAGCAGAATGCCCGCCCATCGCGCAGCTTGCTTATGCACCGGCACCGCTTCCTCCGCTTCCACCCATTCGCGGTGGCGGCAGCAGCGGCGGCCCAGTTATCATTGGTGGTAGCGGCGGCTTTGGCGGTTTCGGCGGAGGCTTCTTTGGCGGCTTCTTTGGCGGTGGCGGTTCATCGAGCGGTGATGTTTCCGTTTCGACCACAACCTCTACTTCAGGCGGCGAGCTTAGTTCTTCAGGCGATATCATCATCGATATCGACAATTCGACAACATCGTCTTCTGGCGTGGTGACATCGACCAGCTCTAGCGGTCAGATCAGCACTTCAACGGGTGAAGTTTCGACTTCCACCTCATCGTCTTCGGGCAATGTTTCGACCTCTACCGGACAAGTTAGCACATCGACCGGACAAGTCAGCTCGTCCACTGGACAGGTTAGCACTTCGACAGGGCAGGTTAGCACCTCAACTGGTCAAGTCAGCACCTCAACCGGCTCGGTTTCAACCTCAACCGGTCAGGTCAGCTCGACATCGTCTTCATCAAGCAGCTCTTCGAGCTCCTCGAGTTCGTCTTCATCATCGAGCAGCTCCTCTTCGGGCGGCGATACCGGTTCTTCGGGTCGGCCAGGAAGTTCAACTTCCGGCGGCAGCACCGGCGGATCTTCCGGCAGCTCCAGTGGCTCTAGCTCGTCTTCATCGAGCAGCAGCTCCAGCTCTTCAAGCTCGGGAAGCAGTTCTGGCGGTTCAACCGGTGGCAACACGTCTACTGGCGGGAACACTTCAACCGGCGGCAACACATCTTCGGGCAGCAGCTCGAGTGGATCGTCAAGCTCGAGTTCCTCAAGCTCCTCGTCAGGATCATCTTCGGGTGGCAGCACGAGCGGTGGAAACACCTCAACTGGCGGGAACACCTCAACGGGTGGTAACACGTCTACCGGTGGCAGCTCGTCGGGTGGCTCTTCGTCGTCAAGCAGCTCCAGCTCTTCAAGCTCGAGCAGTTCGTCTTCGTCAGGTGGCAGCACCAGCGGCGGCAACACCTCGACTGGGGGCAACACTTCAACGGGCGGGAACACCTCAACGGGTGGTAACACGTCTACCGGTGGCAGCTCGTCGGGTGGCTCTTCGTCGTCAAGCAGCTCCAGCTCTTCAAGCTCGAGCAGTTCGTCTTCGTCTGGTGGCAGCACCAGCGGCGGAAACACTTCAACCGGCGGCAATACGTCAACGGGTGGCAACACTTCCACCGGCGGTTCGTCGTCATCGTCTTCGAGCGGCTCAAGCTCGTCTAGCTCGTCGTCTTCATCTTCGGGTGGAACTAGCTCAGGCGTGTCGACCAGCGGTGGCAGCACCTCGGGCGATATAACCAGCAGCACAAGCTCATCGTCAGGCAGTTCTTCGAGCTCGTCTAGCTCTTCTGGCTCGTCGTCAGGTTCAACCTCTGGCGGGTCGACCTCTGGCGGTTCGACATCATCTTCGTCGAGCAGTTCGTCTTCGAGCTCTTCAAGTTCTTCGAGCTCTGGCAGCTCATCTTCTGGCGGCACGGAAGTGCCAGCACCGCCGATGACCATCCTATTTGGAATGGCAGCGGCAGCGATCCTGGGACGCAAGAAGTTTCGGGTTAAGCGCGGCGCTTAAGCTGGATTGAAACCACCAAGAAAAAAGGGCGGGCCCATCATTGGGTACCGCCCTTTTTGTTTGCGGGTCAGGCCTCGCTGTTGAATTGGCGATGCGCCCAAACCTTATGGACGATCGACGGGTTCGCCGGCATCTTTCCAATCGATAATACCGCCGCTTAGATGTTTCGCCGGAGCGCCGGTATGGGCAGAAAGCCTCTCACCGGCCACTCTCGAACGCACACCCGCACGGCAATAGAGCACAATCTCGCGCCCATCGGAAAGATCGAGCTTCGCGGGGTCAAACTCATCCAGCGCAATGTGTTCCGCGCCGGGGATCATCCCCTGCGCCACCTCGCTATCACGGCGAACATCGATCAGCCGGACATTCCCACTGGCCTGCAGGTTCTGCAGTTCGGCGACGCTAAGATCGACGATCTGGTCTTGAACAGCATCCGCAACCTCATCTGAGGCGGCATTGCCTTGAGTGCAGGCAGCAAGGCATAAGCTAGCCGCCATGATCGAAATCGCTGCTTTGCGAACCTGCATGCGCTTGATCCTTCTTATTATGCCGCCAACTTGCGCAGCACGTAATGGAGGATGCCGCCATTGCGGTAATATTCCATCTCGTTTGCGGTATCGATCCGGCACAGCGCGGTGAAGCTGAAGGTCGAACCATCGGCGCGGGTCACATCAACGGTGATGTCCTGACCCGGTGTGAGATCAGCAAGGCCGCGCAGACTGAACGTATCGTCTGAGCCAAGGCCCAATGATTTGCGCGTATCGCCATCTTTGAATTGCAGCGGGAGAACACCCATGCCGACAAGGTTCGAACGGTGGATCCGCTCAAAACTTTCAACAATAACCGCTCGCACGCCCAGCAGAATGGTGCCTTTCGCGGCCCAATCGCGCGACGAGCCAGTGCCATATTCCTTGCCACCCACCACGATCAGCGGGGTGCCATCGGCCTTGTGCTTCATGGCTGCATCGAAAATTGGCATTTGTTCGCCGTTGTAAGTGGTCTCGCCGCCTTCAACGCCGGGAACCATCTCGTTCTTGATGCGGATATTGGCGAAGGTACCGCGCATCATCACATCGTGATTGCCGCGGCGCGAACCATAGGAATTGAAGTCCTTCTTCGCGACCTGATTGCTGTTGAGATAGGAGCCAGCTGGGCTGTCTTCCTTGATCGCGCCAGCAGGGGAGATGTGGTCTGTCGTTACCGAATCGCCCAGCACGGCGAGCGGTTTGGCATCGACAATATCCTCAATCGGCGCTGGCGTGATGTCCATGCCATCAAAGTATGGCGGGTTGGCGATATAGGTGCTGCCGGCACGCCATTGATAAGTGTCAGACGGTTCAACGGTGATCGCCTGCCAGTGCTCATCACCATCATAGACGTTGGCATAGCGGTTTTCGAACATCGAACGGTCGATATTGGCCGCGCGGTGTTCTGCCACTTCGGCATTGGTTGGCCACAGATCAGCCAGCATCACATCATTGCCGTCTTGGTCCTGACCCAGAGGCGTGGTGGTGATGTCTTCAGTGACGGTGCCTTTCAAGGCGTAGGCGACAACCAGCGGCGGCGATGCAAGGAAATTGGCGCGCACATCTTGGCTGACCCGGCCTTCAAAATTGCGGTTACCCGACAGGACCGATGCAGCGACAATATCATTGCCATTGATCGCCTTGCTGATCGGGGCGGCCAATGGACCGGAATTGCCGATGCAGGTGGTGCAGCCATAGCCAACAAGGTCGAAACCAATGGCGTCAAGATCGTCTTGCAGGCCGGATTTGACCAAGTAATCGGTCACAACTTGGCTGCCCGGCGCGAGCGAGGTCTTAACCCACGGTTTTGGCAGCATCCCGCGCTCATTCGCTTTCTTGGCGACCAGGCCAGCAGCGATCAGAACATCGGGGTTGGAGGTGTTGGTGCAGCTGGTGATGGCCGCGATCACAACGTCGCCGTCGCCAATGTCGTGGCCTTTGCCATCAACATCGACGCGAACGGGCGCGTCTTTTTTGTAAGTCGTCTTAAGGTCGCCGTTGAACAGCTCGTCCACCTCGGGAAGGATGACTTTATCTTGCGGACGTTTAGGACCAGCAAGGCTTGGCACAACTGTGCCCATATCGAGTGAGAGCGTGTTGGTGAACACAGGCTCATTGGCTGGGTCGAACCACATGCCTTGCTCTTTCGAATAGGCTTCAACCAATGCGATGTTTTCTTCGCTGCGGCCCGTCAGGCGCATGTAATCGAGCGTCTTGTCGTCGATCCCGAAGAAACCGCAGGTCGCGCCATATTCGGGCGCCATATTGGCGATGGTTGCCCGGTCAGCGAGAGTAAGGTTGGCAACGCCTGGGCCGTAAAACTCAACAAAGCGGCCAACAACGCCGACTTCGCGCAGCATTTGCACACAGGTCAACACAAGGTCGGTTGCGGTGATGCCTTCGGCCATGCGGCCTTCCAGCTTAAAGCCCACAACTTCGGGGATCAGCATCGAAATCGGCTGGCCCAGCATCGCTGCCTCGGCTTCAATCCCGCCAACGCCCCAACCAAGCACGCCAAGGCCATTGATCATGGTGGTGTGGCTGTCTGTGCCAACGCATGTGTCAGGATAGGCAACCACCGCGCCGCTAGTGTCTTTGCTCGACCACACGCCTTGGGCGATGTGTTCCAGATTTACTTGGTGGCAAATCCCGGTTCCCGGAGGGACGGCAGAGAAGTTTTCAAAGCTTTTCGATCCCCATTTGAGGAAGTCATAACGCTCCGCATTGCGCTCATATTCAAGCGCCATGTTCTGTTCCATTGCCTTTGGATGGCCAAACTCATCGACCATGACCGAGTGATCGATCACGAGATTGACGGGAACCTGCGGGTTAATTTTGGCGGTGTCGCCGCCCAGTTCCTTAATCGCATCGCGCATCGCGGCCAGATCGACAACGCATGGCACGCCGGTGAAATCCTGCAGCAGAACGCGGGCCGGGCGGTATTGAATCTCATTGCCGGTGGCCGGATTGTTCTGCCAATCGACAATCGCCTGCACATGCTCACGGCCAACGGTGAACCCGCCATCTTCGAAACGCAGCAAGTTTTCCAGCAGCACCTTCATCGAAATCGGCAGTCTGGAAACATCGCCCAATTGCTCAGCTGCTTTATTCAGCGAGTAATATGCATAATCTGTACCGCCTACATTGAGAGTTGAGCGGGTTGCGAGCGTGTCCTTGCCGACCTGTGTCATCCGGGGGTTCCATCCTTTTTATGATGAGTCTCGGGCGGTGTGCGCGCCGAGAGAAATGTCTGCGGCTGCACCTGCTAGACCTTGCGCCGAAGGTCAAGTCCGTAGACCTCATTTCTGGGCCCGATTATGGGCTTTCTGGCTCCGGCGTATCGGTGTTTTTGCGGGTGGCGATCCAGCATCCCACGACAATCAAGATTGTTCCCGCGATGGTTGGGATCGTCACTGCTTCTTGGAAAAACACCCATCCCAGGATGCTGGCCCATAGGAAGCCTGAATATTCAAATGGAACCAATGCCTGCGCTTCGGCTCGGGCATAGGCCCAAGCAAGCGCCATCGCCCCGGTAACGGTTAGCGCGCTGGCCGCCGATATCACGCCCAGCGAGCCGAAATCTGGCGTCGACCACAAAAATGGCGCGAAAAACAGCAAAACCAATCCGCCAATGCCGCTATGAAAAGTTGCGATCTCAAGTGGCCCAGCGATTTGCGCTTGCTTGCGGATCACAATGAAATTGTAGGCATAGAGGAAGGCTGAAAACATCAGCGAAGTAAGCCCCAGCACCAGATCACGAGACAATTCCGCGCGCCCGATCTGCCCGCCGACGATGATCAGAGTGCCAATAAAACCAAGGATGCTCGCGTAAATTGCGCTCTTTTTGATATCTTCGCCGAGCAAGACCCGGGCAAAATACAGCGCGATAAGGGGAGCGATAAAACTGATGGCGATGGCTTCGGCCAAAGGCAGCTTGGTCAACGCGTAGAACCAACTCAAAGCCATAAACGCGGATATTATCCCGCGTTCGAGGTGAAGCTTCATCACCTTCGTTTCTGGCCAACGCCAATCATTGGTGAGCCAAAAGGGGGTTATCATAGCTGCGCCGATCAGGGATCGCAGCAAAGTTGCGGAATAGGCGCCAGCCGCCAACGCGGCACCTTTCATCAGCGCATCCATGAAGGAAAGAAGCGCAACACCCGCCAAAGCCGCGAGAAATGGCAAAAGGTGGTGTTTGTTGGCCATCGGCCTGACGCCCTAGGGGCAGCTGCCACCATGGTCACGAGCTTTATTTTGATTCAGCCCAGCGTAATCACAATTGGTTGAAACTAAGGGCAATTGGGCGTTATATCTAACGCGAAATGAAAAGCTGCGATTGCGCGGCTAAGTTTTTGGGGCTTTGAGGCGGATCATGCGAGAGTTTATCAGCAAGTTTGCAATTGGCAGCGCAGTCGCGGGTATAATCGCGACGGGAGCACTGGCACAGCAAGACGCACCACAGGATTTGCTTCCTGGATCCGGTGCCGCTGAAAGCGCTGCTGAGCAAGACGCGGTTGAAAGCTTCGATGAAGCGTTCCCTCAATCGGTTTCATCCCCAGTGGTGCAAGGCGGATTGGATGCCCAGCCACAGCCGCTGGTGCAGGCCTGGACAATCGACAATGCCAGCGCACTCATCACTACGATTGAAGGCATCGGGGCCGAAGGGCTCGACCCGGCGGATTATGACCTGCAGGCCTTGCGCACTTTGCGCGCTGCGGGCCCTTCAACTGAGCTGAACCAAGTCGCGTCGAAGAATTTCCGCTGGTTGGTTGAGGATATGCGTGATGGGCGTACTCCGATGGAGGCGCGCCAGCAATGGTTTGTTGTTGATCCTGACCGTGATCGTTTTCGGACAAGTGATCTTCTAACTCAGGCGCTTAGTGAGGGCGATATTGCTGGCACTATCGCACAGCTCGAACCGACGCACCCTGATTATGCTCGCTTAAGACGCGAGCTTGCGGGCACCGCTGCGGATGACACCAGCAAAAGAAAGCTGATCCGCGCGAATATGGATCGCTGGCGGTGGTTGGCGCGCGACCTAGGCTCGCAATATCTCATCACCAATGTGCCAGAATATCAGCTGCGATTGACGGTGAACGATCAAATCATCAGTTCTTATCGCACGATCGTGGGTAAACCCGGCCGCACTGCCACTCCGCAATTGGCCGAAATGGTTTCAGGCGTGGTGTTCAATCCAACATGGACTGTGCCGCAATCAATTGTGCGCGGAGAAGGGCTTGGCAACCGGGTGCTCAACAATCCCGCTTGGGCACGGCGCAATGGATATACCGCGACGCGCGGAGCAAACGGTTGGATCTCTGTTGTTCAGCAACCAGGCCCAGGCAATTCGCTTGGCCGGATGAAGTTGGAAATGCCCAATCGGCATGCCATTTTCTTTCACGACACGCCGTCTCGCGGATTGTTCAATTCGACCAATCGGGCGCTGAGCCACGGCTGCATTCGCACCGAACGCGCGCTGGAACTGGCGATCACAATGGCAATTTTGGGCCGCGGCGCGACGAAGGAAGAAGCGGTCGAGATCGCCACATCTGGTGAATACACCAAGGTGAATATTGAGCGCGAAATGCCTGCCTACATCACCTATTTCACGATGGCGACCGACATCAATGGCGAAATGTCGACGTTTGAAGACATCTATGATCGCGATGCCCCGGTGCTGGCCAGTTTGGATCAGCCGCGCGTCCATGATCGCGGCATCGAAAGCAATGACGAAGTTATCGTGATTGAGAATGACCCGCGCGCTGGCGCGTAAACTTCGCCGCCATTTGCCGGATTATGCGTTGCTGGGCCGGTTGGCGTGCAGCGGCTGAATTCCAGAAGGGGCGAGAGTTTGACTGCCGTCTTCATTCAGCCCCAGGCTGTCCGCGAACAGCAGCCGGCCGCCAGATAGCGTTAACAGCGCCATTCGGAATTGTTCTTCGCCTAGGACAAAACAGCCATTGGAACGACCCAAACGGCCCCACCGCGTGACATGTTCTGGTTCCGCATATTTGGCGCGATGCATCACAATGTAGCGGCGTAACGCGGCATCGTTTGTGCTTTCCAACCCGCCAAGACGCACCGAAGTGCCATAGCGCCCAACATACCATTCCCAAGTCACATAGGCTCCGCGGCTGGTCGCGTTGGACCCCTCGACATTGGAATAATCGTTGAGCCAACCATCATGTTCAGGATCCGATCCAGCACCATGGCTGACGTGGAAGCTTTGCACTTCTTGGTGATCCAGATTTACAAAATGGAACCGCTTACTCGCCGAATGCACGCCAAAATCTGCAATTCCCACGATATCGCGCTTCCAGATCGCGGAGCCAGCCCGATCAAGTTCACGGTTGGCGATTTCGAAAAGCTTGCGGTCTCGCGCAGAGCCGCGAGCAGGTGCGGCGGCAATTTTGGCAGGCAGGGACAGGGCAGCTCCAGCTGCCAATCCAGTCTTGATTAAGTCACGGCGTTTCATCTCAACCATTCTAATAGCGCAATTCTATCGTTCTCGTGAACAAAAAATCGCATGGTTTCATTTTAGGATTGGGTTCCGTTGTGGATCGCAAAGGCTTTCAAACCCAATTCCATGACCCCAGGCATGCATTCCTTCACGGTTTTTCCGACGTCAGCCATCGCCGCCAGCATCGGGCTGTTTTCCGCCGCTAGTTTTGCAATTGCGGGCCCGGTTGGATGCAGCCGGCTGCGTGCATTCCATGCATTGGTCTTGGCGTTCTGCATCAGCAGGCCGGTGCTGCGCATATTGGCAAGAAAAGCAGCAGGATAGGTGGCCGTCGTGTCAGTCAGAGGGGCGGGCGGGATCAATGCGTTGCGTTCCTCATCGGTGTCAAAATTCGTCTCTAGAAAAGCGGCCAATGCCGCGCTGTATGGCACAAAGGGGGACTGCGCCAATTGCAGAGTAATTGTGTCTCCATCAAAGAATGGGCGGACATTCTCGCGGGCTTCAAAAGGCACCGCGCTTGCAGTGCAATCAATAAACATCGCTCCCGCGTTCACATCCACGCTTTCTGCCGCAAAATGCATCTTGCCCCGCTCAATCGCTTTGACGCGGCCTTGGCGATAGACCGATTTGATCTGGCTGAGCATTTCCACTTCGCTTTCGGAAATGACAGCGAAATGAAACATCTTTGGCACCGTGTCCGGATCAATCCGCAGCATAACGCCGTCTTCACCGAGCTTGGCGAACATCTCATCTCCGCTGCTGGACGATGCAGCGGCGCGCATTTGGCGCAGTTGAAATTCGGCTAAGCGATCCAAATGATATTGGGCGGGCTGCAGGTATTTCCGATTGAACATCCACGAATCTCGCGGTCGCACCCAGCCAATGTTTTCGGCTGGAACGCCTGCTTCGAGCAGCCATACCGCAGTATCCATCGCGGTTTTTCCGCCGCCGATAATTATGAAATCAGATGGAATGCTGTGTGCATCTTTCCACAATCCCGGCAAATCCCCCGGAATGGCAAAGGGTGTGCCATCTGCGATGGAATATCCCGGCGTATGCGTGGCAGGCACTGAGGTTTGGAAATACGTGCCGTCAACCAATTTGCGGCGGACATCAACTTGCGCCTCCTCTCCAGAGAGAAGGCCGCGAACACGGTGCCCCTCCTGATATTCCGACAGCGGCAGGTATTTAACCCGCCCGCTGGGAACAAACCGATCATGCATCAGCCGCTCATAATAGGCGAGGATTTCTGCATGTTTCGCAAGTGGATACATGCCGGCATTGTGGCCATGTTGATCGACCCGGTCGGTGCACAATTCAGCCGAGTTGACCCCGTAAGTTGAGCTTGGCTGATGCAATGTTACAAATGAATAGGCATCGTTCCAATGCCCGCCGGGCTTGGCGCGTTTGTCTACTATCGTGATATGGCAGTCCGGATCTTCATCCAGCAATGTATCGACAAAGGCCATGCCAACCGCGCCAGCGCCGATAACAAGATAGTCTGTTTCAAATCCAGTCATCGAATTTCACCCATTTGCCGCAAATGCCATTTGGGCGGCGTACCATCAAATCGGCGCAATCTGTAGCTTTGCATTCTTATGAGCCGCATTTTCATGAGCCATAGCAAGCATCGATCGCGCATGCCGGCGGCCAATTTCGGCCTGATCATCACCATATCCGCCGCCCAAGGCAGAAGCGATCGGCAACCCGCGACTGCGCGCTTGCGCCACGACATAGCGATCGCGCGCGATGATGCCCTCATCGCTCAACGCGAGCCGCCCCAGCTTATCTTCAATGTGCGGATCGACACCCGCTTGGTAAAAAACGAAATCGGGTTCAAATTCGGTGATCACTCGGGGCAAATGATGGGTCAGAGCTTCCATATAACCATCATCATCAAGATCATCCGGCAGCGACACGTCCAGATTGGAGCGGGCCTTGCGCACCGGAAAGTTCTTTTCAGCATGCAATGAAAGCGTGAAAATATCTTCGCGAAGCGCGGTCAGGCTGGCGGTGCCATCGCCCTGATGAACGTCCAGATCGACGATCAAAATCCGTGCTGCATCCCCTTGCGCCAACATTCGGTTGGAAGCGACGGCAAGATCATTGAACACGCAATATCCTGCGCCCGTATCGGAAAGGGCATGGTGGCTTCCTGCGGCCGAATTGGCGGCATAGCCATGCTCGATCGCGAGTTGAGCAGCCAGCCAAGTCCCGCCATTGGTATGGCGCACCCGATCGCGAATTTTTGCGGTTATGGGAAAGCCGATCCGGCGTTCCTTTTCGCGCGGAACCTCTGCCCGAAAAACCTCATCGACATAAGCGGGATCGTGCACCGCCTCCAGCCATTCGCGCGGGCACGGCTCTGGCGCGTGCTCGGTGATGGGCGCATCGGCACTGCGTAGCGCCTCCATTACGAGGTAATATTTGTCGAATTTAAAAGTACCCCGGGCTGGGCGCGGGGCCATATAATCAGCGTGATGAACGACGTGGAGCATTCGCGTTTTCGCGTTTAGCCGGAAGCTTGGCCGGCCAACGTCACCAATTCATCGTAAATCTCGTTTTCGCTTCGGCTAGCGGCATTGCGCCATGTCGTCGCGGTGAGCGGGTTTAGCAGCAATCCATCGCCGGTAAGGATCAGCACATTGGGCGTGCCGGGCAGCTCATTGACGCCAAACCGGCGGGCGATATCCAAGTTATGACCATCATCGGTTTGCGGCATCCCGACATTGACGAAAACGAGTTCGTATTGCGCCTCCACCAGTGCGGCAAAGCGTTCCGTTTCAAGCCACCCGGCGAGCGCGCGACTATCGTGGCACCAGTTTGCGCCCATGATCAACAGCACACGTGTGCCATTGGCCTGTGCGCGGGTGAGCGCCGCGTCCACTTCGTTCATCGGGTCAGCGGTCACGAGGTATGAGCGGGCCTCTGGATGGTCGGGCGCAGCGGCGGAATTGTGCGTGGTCGCGCAGGAAGCCAGCAACAAGGCCGCGCCAGCAAGGCAGATGGTTTTGAACATCGGGGTCATTCTGCTGCCTCCGCCGCATGCGGATCAAATGCCGCCGCTTCGCCAGCTTCGATCTTGGCGGCCTTTTCCTCAACCAGCTTCACAATGTGATCGAGCATGTCTTCGCTTTGCACGGTGTGATCGGTGACGCCAGAAAGATAGACCATGTGTTTGCCATTGCCGCCGCCGGTTAGGCCGATATCGGTTTCGCGCGCTTCGCCGGGTCCATTGACGACGCAGCCGAGCACCGAGAGCGACATCGGAGTTTTGATATGCTCGAGCCGTTTTTCCAGTGTTTCGACCGTGCGGATCACATCAAACCCCTGGCGAGAGCAGCTGGGGCAGGACACCACACGAACGCCGCGGGTGCGCAGCCCCAAGCTTTTGAGCATTTCATAGCCGACCTTCACTTCCTGCTCTGGTTCGGCCGAAAGCGAGACGCGGATCGTATCACCAATTCCCGCCCACAGCAGCGATCCCATCCCGATCGAACTTTTAACGGTGCCGCCAATCAATCCGCCAGCCTCTGTAATGCCAAGATGCAGCGGACAATCCACCGCATCTGCAAGGCCATGATAGGCCGCAACACCCAGAAACACGTCGCTGGCTTTCACTGCGACTTTGAATTCGTGAAAATCGTGATCCTGCAGCAGCTTGATATGATCGAGCGCGCTTTCAATCAGCGCCTCTGGGCAGGGCTCGCCATATTTTTCGAGCAAGTCTTTTTCGAGGCTGCCGGCATTCACCCCAATGCGGATGGCGCAGCCATTGGCCTTTGCTGCGCGAATAACCTCTGCCACGCGGTCGCTGCTGCCGATATTGCCGGGATTGATGCGCAAACATGCCGCCCCGCCATCGGCGGCTTCCAACGCGCGTTTGTAATGGAAATGAATGTCCGCAACGATGGGAATGCGCGCGGCTTTGGTGATTTTGCCAAAGGCTGCGGTTGCTTCCTCTGTCGGGCAGGAAACGCGGATTATATCGGCACCCGCTTCTTCGCAGCGGCGGATCTGATCGATCGTTGCCACGGCATCTTCTGTCGGGGTGTTTGTCATGGTTTGCACAGTGATCGGGGCATCGCCACCGACTGGCACATCGCCAACCATGATTTGCCGGCATTGCCGCCGCTCGATATCGCGCCAAGGTCTTAGGGAAGGCATAACGCGCATATAGGGCTGATGCGCTTATTGGGCAATGAAAAGGGCGCCACAATCGAGCGCCCCTTCCTAAATCAAATGTCTTTGGTTTTGATGCTTACCAGCGGATCAGCGGCGGGACCACAAACCGGCCAACAACTGCCGAGATTGCAATTGGGGCAGTGTGCCACAGCCCAAGGTGCGAAATGCTGTCGAGCGGGCAGGTGATACCATATGCCACAGTGCCTAGCGCGCCAGCAGCGATGCCAGTGAGCCAGCCAGAACGCTCCAGCGACACAGGGGCACTGCGCCGCAGCCACAAAACCGATGCGATACCGACAAGCAGTGCCGCAGAAAGCGAAGACTTGGTGCAGAGCCATGCGACAGGATCGTTCAATCCTTCATGCGAATGTCCGCCAGGGATCAGGCTGATAATTGCCGCAATCGGCAAAACCGCGACCATCGCAGCAGTCCAACCTGGCGCATTGGGGCGCTGCCCAACACGCGGAGAACCGCCAATGACCAGCGCCAAAGTGCTAGCCGCGCCGAGCAACAGGACCAATCCGTTGGTGATCCAGAAGAATGCTGAAGCTTGTCCTTCGAACATTCCATACCAGAAATCGAACACGAACACTGACACAGCGAACGCCACCAATGTGGCAAACGCAACCAACAGCAATCCATCGCTCGTAGTGATGCGACGGACCGGCTCTAGGTCTTCGGCCAATCCCGCGATGATATTTTCACGGCTCTTGCTCATTTATTCAGCTTCCTCAACGAGTGTGGCCAACTTACGCAGCCCACGATGAATATTTACTTTCACCAGACTCTCACTCTGTCCGGTTCTTTCTGAGGCTTCCCGAATTGAAAGCCCCTCAATCTTGACCAATTCAATGGCCGTAGCTTGCTTCTCACTCAGATGGCCGAAGAGTCGTTCGAGGCTAACGCGGGCGAGCGTAACTTCCTCTCCACTATCTTCAATCGCATCATCATCTTCGATCTCTTTGCTTTCGTGTTTGTACACTTTGCGCAAATGATCGACCCAGCGGTACCGCGCAATCGCCGCCAACCAAGGGAGGAATGGCCGAGACGGATCATACGTGGCGCGCTTGGCATGGATCGCCAGCAACACGTCCTGCACCAGATCATCGAGCTGATGCGGCGGGACGCGCCGCCTAAAATAGCGTTCCAGCCATAGTCCCGCCTCTGAAAGCAGCACATTATAGGCGGCTTTATCGCCCTCCTGTGCTGCGCCCATGAGGCGGGCTAGAGTGTTCTCGTCCCCGATCACCGATCGCGCCCTTACTGACCGCGTGCTTTGGCGATCAAGGCATCAGCGGAGAAGGTTCCGCCGCCACGAGAAATTATAAACGCGGCCAATGCGATGACGGTGATGGCCCAGCCAAGAAAGTGATCCATCGTTGGGAACACAAACAATTGGATGACCAATGCCATTATCATCAAGGCAAGTGCCGAGAACCGAGTAAACAAACCGACGACGAGCAAAATCGGAAATAGAAATTCTGCGTAAGTCGCCATTGGAACCGAAAGGCTAGATGGCAGAGGCAGACCTGAAAATTCGTTCTCGAAGAGAAAATATTGAATCTCATCAATCTCGAACCAGGTCCCCTCTACCACTTTTGTTTTATAGGACCGCCAGAAAATTCCAGCGAGAGCGATGCGGGCAAAAAGCAGCGCAACTGACTCGAAAAAACGACCAGATAATACTCCAATCAACCGATCATAAAGTGACAGTAGACTACTCATTTCCCACCTCTCCTAATAGCGTTCGTTAGCGATCAACGATTGATCGGGCTAAGCGAACCATTGCCGCGTGGCGTTCTGATTGACGTGCAAGTGCCCGTATCTACAAGCTTCCAAGCATTACCCTGCCAGTCGCGAGTTGATGTACCAGCACAACTGGTGCCCGGTCCAGCGGCGCAATCATTTTTGCCGGCCTTAGACACGCCGTAGCATTTTTCCTTGCCGCCGCTTTGTGCAGCAACAGGAGTGGTGGCGAGCCCAGCGGCAACACCAGCTGTGATGGCGAGGCCTGCGATGTTTGTGATCGTCTTGGCGTTCATGATGGTTCTCCGAAATTCAAAATTCTTAAAGGGGGTGTCCCAACATCATGCTGGAACTGTCCATCAATTCGCAGCAACCGTGCGCTTGGTTACAAAGTTCGACCTCTTTTTTCGCGAAACGCCTGCGGGCCCAATGTACATTTTCTGAAGTTTGTTATTTCGAGTGTAACAACCGCCGCATTCTAAGCGAACACCCCATTGAAATTATCTTTCGCGCGATTCAAATGCAATGGCGCGCCAGATTCTCAATGTGGCGTATATCGGTTTTGCCGTTCTATCGCCCGGCGGCCCGGTGCGTTTGCTTTTGCGCATGACCCAGACCCCCCTCCTAATGCGCAAAATGCAAGCGCGCCGGATCGCCAAACTTCTGTTAAGGAGCTGCCTGATGGCAGAAATTGTTCCCTTTGGCGGCTTCGGACTGGGGCTGCGCAGAACGCATTTTGAAGATTTTCTCGAAACCGACATTCCGGTCGATTTTGTTGAAGTGATCTCAGAAAATTGCATGATCGATGGCGGGCGCCAAATGCGCATCCTCGATCAGGTTCGCGAAAAGCACCCGGTGATCATTCATGGCGTTTCGATGTCAATCGGGTCTGCCTTGGGCCTTGATCGTGATTATCTGGAAAAGCTTAAACGGTTGGAACGGCGCGTTGATCCGCTGTGGGTGTCTGATCATCTGTGCTGGACGCGCACAAGCGCGCATAACAGCCATGATTTGCTGCCTTTACCGCTGACTGAAGAGGCGCTGGCGGTGGTCTGCGCGAATATCGACACTGCCCAAGATTATTTGGGCCGGCCGATGCTGTTCGAAAACCCATCGAGCTATCTCACCTTTCCCGAAGATGAGTTGAGCGAGTGGCAGTTTCTTTCGCAAATGGCCGAGCGGACCGGTTGTTATCTGCTGCTAGATGTGAACAATATTTATGTCAGCGCGCAAAACCACGGTTTTTCAGCGCAGGATTATCTGGCCGGGCTTCCTTTAGACCGGGTGCGCCAGATCCATTTGGCAGGACACGATCCGGCCACCCCGGAACGCGACGTGATCATTGATACGCATGACCGCGCGGTGTGTGACGATGTTTGGTCACTGTATGAAATGGCGATGTCTGCATTGCCCAATCCTGTGGCGACGATGATCGAACGCGATGATCAGATTCCGCCCTTGGGGGAATTGCTGGCCGAATTGGATGTTGCGCGCGGAATTGCTGGGCGCGCGCGCGAAAGTGCGATGGCATGAGCCAAGCCGCGTCGCTCGCTGAAAAGCAGGCCGCCTTTATGTCGGCGATCCTCGATGACAGCGCAAAATTGCCCGAAGGTTGGGGCAATTCGCAAGCCATTGGCATACAAATTTATCGCGGCAATTATCGCTCTGCCTTGATGGGCGCATTTGATGAGACATTTGAACGCACTGCCAGATATGTTGGCGAAGCACCGTTTAAGCAGGTCGCCGCGCATCATGCGATTGCGAACCCGCCAGGCAGTTGGACGGTCGACGATGCAGGCCTTGGTTTTGATCAAACCTGTGTGCAGCTGTTTACCAACAATCCCGAAGTGGCGGAGCTCGCATGGCTTGAATGGACCATGCTGCAATTGGCAAAGGCGGCGGATTCGAAGCCGATCAACGCGGCCGATTTCGCGGCCTCAAGCGCTGAATTTTCAGATCAAGACTGGACCAATCTCAGGCTCGAATTTCAACCCTGTTCTGCAAGCAGAATCGTCCACCATGATCTCTCTGCGATCTGGCACAGTCTGAGTGAGGATCAATCCGGCGCGTTAGAACTTGGAACCGTGCAGGAACGCGGCTGCCTGGTTTGGCGAGAGGGAGAGCGGCCCACCTTCATCCATGTCGAGCCTACGGAATCCGCAGCATTTGCCGCCTTTATGGACGGCGCCAATTATGGCGAGGTGTGCGAAATTTTAGCCGGTCAGGATGCGGATCCAGACGCCATTCAACAAGCGGCGATGGATATTGGCGGAATGTTGGGTCGATGGATCAATGAAGGCATTGTAACTGGCATTTCCAGCTAAACTGAGAGCTTGACTCTATCTTGTGCTCGGGCAGGCTTCCGGTAACGAGGAGCGACAATGCCGAGCGACACATTGATTGAATTGCGTAGCCCCAAACTCAGCCTGAAAATGCGGCTAGTTAAGTGGCTAATGTCACGCCAAGACCCGATTTTCCCCTATGATCCCGCCGCGCTTCGCGAAAAAATTGCGACCCGAGATTTGCCGCCTGATGCACCATTGCCTGCAAAAATAGCCGCGAAGCACATCGTCGAAGAATGGGAGTTTGAAGGGCAGAAAGTCATAACTCTTCATCCAAAGTCTGGCCCAGCAGACTGGCAGATGCTGTATTTTCATGGCGGCGGATTTGTGCTGCCAATTTTCGACATTCATTGGTCGCTTGCCTCTGAACTTGTCAGGGTCGCCGGTGTCAGCATCACCATGCCGCTATATCATGTCGTGCCGGAATTTCCCTATTCCGCGGCGGATAGGCTTGCTGATGCCGCATTTGCGCGGCTGTGCGAAAAACATGATCCTGCGAATATTGTCCTGTGCGGTGATAGCGCGGGCGGCCATATGGCGCTTAGCCTGGCACACCGGCTAGCCCAATCAGATGGCCCCCAACCGGGCAAACTGGCTCTGTTCGCGCCGTGGCTCGATGTGACTTTGGCGGACGAAGCGATGCGCGAAGTTGAACCTCACGATTTCATTCTGAAGGTCGACAGTGTGCGAGTATGCGGCTCAATTTGGGCAGGTGACCGTGATCCAGCAGACCCCGTTTGCAGCCCGTTATTCGCCGATTCCGATGCGCTGGCGAAGCTGCCTCCAACCCGAATTTTCACCGGCCAGCACGATATTTTCATTGTCGACAGCCGAACCTATGCGGAAAAACTGCATGCCGCTGGCGGTGATGTGAAGCTTTATGAATATGGCGGTGCGCCGCATGTGTTCATGGCGATCACACCCACCAGAGAATCGAAAGATACGGTCGCTTTGGTTAGAGATTTCCTGGCCGAAACTTAGGCCGCAAAACTCTCTCCGACCATTTGCTCGCTTAGATTCCAAAGCTGATCCGCTGCGGCAGGATCCAGCGCATAGCTGCGCACACCGCCTTTTGCAGATTGATCATCGATTTCGGCCACATGGCAATCTTCGCAATAGACGCCGCCTTTGCCATCAAGTTCAGGCGCAGTCGCTGCCCAGCATTGGGTTGCCGCGCCTTGCGGGATGGACTTAAACGCAAAGTCAGGATCGCTTGCCAGTATTCGTTCGATCAACGCCTGCGAATCGGCTTCGCTCAAATGCCGGCCAAGATTAGTGTTGATGCCGCCGGGATGCACCGCATAAGCATCAATGCCCTGGTCGCCAAAGCGTTGCTGCAGCCCCACTGAGAACAGCGAGTTGGCGCTTTTGGATTGGCCATAACTCACCCATTGATCGTAATCGCGATTCTCAAAATTTGGGTCATCCAAATTCACTGGCGATATATGATGGCCGCGGCTTGAAAGGTTTACGATCCGCTTGTCCGCACCTGCTGCGATCAAAGGCATCAGCTGCTTGGTCAGCAAGAAATGCCCCAGGTGATTGGTGCCAAATTGAAGCTCAAAGCCATTGGAGGTTTTGAGCTTTGGGCAGGCCATAACCGCAGCATTGTTGATCAAGATGTCGATTTTGTCGAAGCGGTCATTGGCTTCCAGTCCGCAAGATCGGATCGAATCGAGCGATCCCAAATCGCAATTGATGGTCTCGATCAGATCGCTGCCAGTTTCACTTTCGATCGCCTGCTTGGCGGTGTCTAATTTGGCCTGATCTCGCCCCAGCAACACCACGTGCGCTCCTGCGGATGCCAAAGCTCGGCCCGATTCCATGCCCAGCCCAGAATTGCCCCCGGTTATCACAATTGTTTTGCCGCTCAGATCTTTGTCTTGCAGCACTTCATCAGTGGTCGAGTGCGCGCCAAATCCGCTCATCCTGTCATCCTCGCATAAGTGAAAGGGTGCGATAGCATTGCCACCGCACCCCGTCATCTTAGCTTTTTGCCAGCTGTGGTCAGTCGTTTTTATCGAGCTGTTCAAGCTTCTTGGCGGCCCAATCGCGGCCCCCAAGGCCAAATGCCAGCGAAGCTGCAACTGCCAGCCCCACCACCAATGCGCCGAAGCCCATTTGGACGATCTCATTGCCGACACCCATGAATTGCAGACCCATGAAGGTGAACAGCAGGATCGCGCCATAGCGAACAACCGATCCGGCTACGGATCCGCCATCTGCTCCAGACACAAGTTTTGCGAGCATGTTTGCGATCAAGAAACCGACGCCAATCACAACCGCACCAAATGCAACCTTGCCGCCCTGTTCAAGCACAGTGTCGAGGATCGAGGTAAGTTCGACAAAGCCGAGGAGGTTTGTCGCCGCGATGCCAAAGAACAAGATGATGGCAATCTGAGCAAGTCGTGCGATCAACCCTGAAGCGCTGGTTCCTTCTGGGAGGATACCAAGCTCTGCAATTGGGCGATCCACGCCAAAGCCGGAAAGCATTTCGCTGAACAACCCAGCAACAAATTTGCTGATCAGATACCCAATGCCCAGCAGGATACCGGCTGCGATGATGTTCGGAATGGCATTCATAACCATGCCCAGCATTGCGGTTGCAGGGTCCGAAATCACTGCAATTTCGAGTGCACCAAATGCTGCGATGGCCACCGGAATAGCAATCAAGGCATAGATGATCGTGCCAATCGTCTTGCTGATCGTATTGTTGCCGGTCACGTCTTCGACGCCGCCTTTATTGGCCCATTTGTCTAGGTCCACGGTTTGCATCGCCGTGACTGCGATGTCTCTGACAATGCCAGCGATCATCAATCCGATGAACAGCAGGACGCCCGCGCCAAGAATGTTCGGGACATAGCCGACAATGTTATTCAACAACTCATTGATCGGTCCGGCTACGCCTTCAAGTCCAAGAACCTGAAGAATTCCGAGCAGGCCAAAAAGCCAAATGATAAGTGAAACGATTTTTCCGAGCGATGCGCCAACGCTCTCACCGGTGCCGGTGCCGCGTTTGAATAGATCGACATTGTCGACCAATTTGGCGAATGCCCATTTGGCTGCTTTTGCAAGCAACCATGTGACAACCAAGATTGCCAAAGCGTAAAACGCCTTCTCGGCCAGAGCCATGGCTTCTGCTTGATTAAAATTAAATCTGTCCAGCATTTGAGGTCCCTCCCCTGTTGATTTTTTCAAATTTGTATACGCTAAGTCCGTGTTCTTAAAGGGCGCTATACCACAAAGTGGTGGACGCCTACATAGGACATCGAGTCCAAATCCAGAGCGCGGAGTATAATTTCAATTATGCGTAACTTTCTAATAATGCTCACCTTTGGCTTAATGTTCGCTGACTTTGGGGTCGGGGCACCGCTAAAGGCGCAAGAGCACGACCCGCAATGGTCGATCGCGATCCATGGCGGGGCGGGCACGCTCAATCCAGAAAACCTGACACCAGAGCTGCGCGTGGAATATGAAACAGCCCTGCAAAACGCGCTGGATGCAGGCGCGCAGGTTTTGCGCGAAGGCGGATCAGCGGTCGATGCAGTGAAGGCTGCGATTGTTCCGCTGGAAGACAATCCTTTGTTCAATGCGGGTAGGGGGGCGGTGTTCACCTGGGAAGGTGAGAATGAGCTCGATGCCTCGATCATGGATGGCCGCGATCGCAGCGCCGGCGCGGTGACTGGGGTAAAAGCCATCAAGAATCCGATCCTGTTGGCGGATACTGTGCGCACGGAAAGTCGGCACGTATTCCTTAGCGGAAGCGGGGCAGAGGAATTTGCAGGTTCGCACGGGTTGGAAACCGCCCCGCCCGAATGGTTCGCCACTGAAAGGCGGCGTGAAGCGCTCCAAAGAATGAGAGCGCAGGAGCTGAGCGCGCTTGATGTCGATCACAAATTTGGAACCGTTGGAGCCGTGGCCTTGGATCTCAATGGCAATCTCGCTGCGGGCACCTCTACCGGGGGCATGACGGGCAAGAGATGGGGGCGGATCGGCGATAGCCCTGTGGTTGGTGCTGGCACCTATGCCGATGATCGATCATGCGCTGTTTCTGCGACCGGATGGGGAGAGTTCTTCATCCGGGTTGGTGTCGCACAAGAGATTTGCACGAGATTGCGATATCGCTATCGGCAGGAAATCGATGCCGCGCAGGACGAAGTGCCGCTGCGTCCTGATGGCTTCCCATCCTACATCGTCCATGCTTCAGAATTCTTGATGAGCGAGGAAGCTGTCCAGGAAGAGGCCGATGCCGTTATGGCAGAAGTGGCGGAACTTGGCGGGGATGGCGGGATCATCCTCGTGACGCCGCAAGGTCATGCGCTTTACAGCTTCAACACCAGCGGGATGTATCGCGGACGCGCGACCAGCGGCGGTGTGAATGAAGTTGCGATATTTGCAGACGAGTAAGCTATTTCGCGGATTGATCTGACCCGCTGCGGCTTTCTTTGCGGGTCAGATATCTCCGAGCCGGCAACCCCTCGCTTCCAAAATAGGCCGCATCTCACGGTATGCCGCGGGGGTGCGGGTGAGCGGAATATAGGGATGGAGATGGTGGATGATGTGAAATTGCATTCCCATCGACCCAATATTGCCAAGCTTTGATTTCCAGCTTCTGGTGTTGGTGTAGCGTGCGCCATCATTCGCGGGGTGATGCGGCGCCCATGATAGGAAAAACACCAGATATGACGAGGAAATCTGTTGGGGCAGCCACCATAGGAACAGCGCCTCCAACGCATATCCATTCCACGCGAGCGCTCCAAGAATTGCGATGTAGCCCAGCCGATAGAGCAAGGTCAGTACCACCAAATCTTCCCTGCCATTCCGGACCAGACTTTTGAGATAATCCTCGTTGCGTTTGGCATCTGGTTGCCGCTGCCTGATCGTTCCCCAAAGCGCCTGCCATGGGCCCGGTGCCTTGGTCGTAATATCAACGTCCAATTCGGGATCATTGGTGTGGCGATGGTGATCCAAATGCGTGACCCGAAGAACCTGAAACGGCAATATGATAAGCCAGCTGGTCGCATGGCCAACCAGTTCATTGAGCCAGCGCAGTTTCTGTCCGGGCCGGGCAATGATATCGTGTTGGGCTTCATGCGTGGGCAGATAGACCAGCGATAGATTGATAACGGCCAGGGGAAATCCAAACCACAGCGGGATGATTTCGAGTAACACAAGCGGCCACAGCGCAAACCAGCACGCCAGATTGCCAAAGGCCCAGAACACCGCCACCCACGGGAACATCCCCGAATGCTTGCGGGCGATCTGGTTTTCAAGTTTTCGCAGCTCGCCTTCCGATAGGTTGGAAAGGTCGGGCATGCTGTGTGTCGCCAACTGTGTCATACCCAGCGCCCCGTGACCTGCGCGAACAGGCCCCAAATGCCGCCGATGATAAGTGCGAATGTCAGCGCGCTAAGGCCAAACGGAGCCCCAATGCCAAGCGCTTCCATCCCTTGCGCCAGCACTGGCACCAGAAAAGCGAACGCGAAGATCAATGGCATCCCAGCCGCAATTATTTTGAACAATCGTTCCATCTTTAGGCCGCTTTCAATTGGGGTTTGTTTTTTGCAAGGCTTGCCGCCGCATCCAGCAATTCCTGCCGGTATGGATCGTGCGCGTCGGCTGCGAACGCGAGATAGAACCCGGTCTTCTGCCGCCGCATCATGTCGTGCGCATCGATTATGCCATATGCCCAATCTCGCAATGGACCGCGAAAGGCGATGAACATCTGCAAGCCCAATTGATGGGGCGATAGATTGCCTCTCAATTTCCCGTGATTGAGCGCCATTTCACACGCTTGCTCGGCAATTTCTGCGCAGCGATCGGCGGCCAGGGTTCCCATGTCGCGCCCTCCCGTGTGGGCGCTGTAAGACACACCCAACCGATCAAGGGCAATGATAATTGCACGCTGAAAATCGGGATCTTCTGCGAAGACCAAGTGGGCTTGATCAATGATTGCATCGCACAATTTCAGCGGGCTTGAAGACGGTTCCAGCGATAGCCGGCGCCAAACATCTTCCACCCCATTGGCGGCCATTTGAGTCACAATCTCTTCTTTACTGCCGACGAGATTGTACAGCGTAGGGGCCGTGACACCGGCAGCCTCTGCAAGGCCGCGTGTCGTTAAACGATCATAGCCATGTTCGGCGATAATCTTGTGCGCTGCGGAAAATATGCGTTCGCGCCGTTCATTGCTTGCGCGCATTCGCTTTTCGTTGATTGGCATTCGCGGCTCCTTGGCGAGACAACATAACGCCAATAGTCATTTTATCAATGATTAAATTTTACCGCTGATAAAATTGGATTGGGCTGCTACTAGGAGTATTTGTCGGCCTTGCGTTTGCCAAACCGCATGTCCCCTTCCAGCCTGGCGCGCAGCTGAGCGTAAAACGCTTCGAGAAACGCCCTTTCGTCACCCGCGCCGGGATCCCAGCCAATCTTGCCACAAATGGTCGAATGAACCGCGGCCAGAGCAACGGGCTGGTCTTCTCGCAGCACCCGTTCGAGCGTCTGCAATTCGTGCTCTCCGTAAACAGACAGTTCTTTGTCCCCAAATTCATACCGCGCACCGGTCAAATCACTTTCGCCGTGCGCCGCACCTTGGGTGGAAAGTGCTTCCGCCAATTTGGTTCTGGGGGCCTCTACCACCCATGTGCCCGCGATCACATCGCCGCCGCGCAAGGCATCTCGATTGAAGAACGGGAACGCCAAAAAAACAAGCAACCACAATGTTGCAGCCAGCCCCGAATTGCCCGATTCACCGCCGCTTGCGGTCATCAGGAAAACAAGCGGCATGAACAGTTCAATATCGCGCAGCAGATTACGTGCGATAATCGCATCCGCAGTCAGCTTGCCTCCATTGCGCGCGGCCACGCGTATGCCAACCGCCCTTTTGCCCAGTGTTGCCCCGCGCGGGCCAAGCTCGAAAAACAGGAAATAGCCATATCGGGCGAGAAACCAGACCAGGATCAGGAGGATGATAAGGAATTCGCCAGAACCCTGAACATTCTCATCAAGGGTGTTCATCGCACCTTCAATCACCCCCTGGAACATCCAAAACAAGATGAAAAAGATGAGGAGCAAACCCAGATAAAGGATTATAATATCGAGGATCAGGGCGCCGATTCTGGCCCCGCGCGATGCGACGACTATGGGCACCGCGATGCCTTCTGGCGTGATCAGCGTTCGCGCACGGCGGTTGGCGACTGAAGGCAATGCTGCCGTGCTCATTGTTCCGCCTCCAAATTACTGGGGCGATAGGCAAAGAAATAAGTCAGCCAAAAAACAAGAAAAAACCCGCCAATCAAATACCTGTCTTGAACGGAGGCCACCAATTGCCGCGGAAACGCCTCCAAAATGGCGGCGACCACCATCATCAAGACCACGCCCGTCATCACCAAGGCGCTGCGTTTGCCGCTTTGCGAAGCGGCGTCTAAAACAGAACGATCGCCGGGGAAAGCCATTGATCGGCCGATATGCAGGCCCGCTGCGCCAGCTAGTAGAATGGCAAATATTTCTGTCGTGCCGTGGACGCTCAGCCATGCGGCAAATTCAACCGTTAGACCTTGCCCAGCGAACAGCCACAACATCGCGCCGAGCAGTGCCATATTGTAAACCAAGAGCATAACGGAGGGTATTCCAAAGGCGAAACCCAACGCGAAAGCGAGGATCGCCACGCCAGCATTGTTGCTGAACAGGCTGGCGGCGAAAATGGACAATCCGCCAGCGCTTTCTTCCACCGCGAGCGTTTGCATCAATTGTTCGCGGCTGGCCCCGGGAACTCTTGTGTCGGCGAATTCCACCGGAACAAGCCGGTAATACCATTCTCTGTCTTGCTCAACGAGCAGCCAGCCAACAATTGTTCCGACCACCATCACCGCAAAGGCGATGCAGATTTCCAGCCAGATTGACTGGACTGCGCGGCTCCAACCACCAAACAGGAATGATCGCAGCCAACCGCCTAGCCCCAATCGCGGGCCATAAACTTGAAACCAGGCCCGTTGGACCAAGTTTTCCAAATACCGCAAAGTCGCGGCATCAAGTGAGGTTTCGCGCGCGACCGAAAGGCTGGATGCAGCGGTTCGATAAAGCGTTGGCAGTGCCAGCAAATCCTCATCGCTTATGCGCCGCAGGCCGCCGCGCTCCATGCGTTTGAGGATACTCTCCAGATCACGCCAATCGCCTTCGCGTTCCAGCCTGAAACGATCAGAGCGCAGCGCCGCGCTTTCGATCTCAGGCGGCGCTTCGATGTGTTTTTTTCCGAACCAGTTAGAGATCGTCGGGGCCTTCATCCAATCGCCTCGCTGTTCTTGATCTCAAAATACCGATCGATCAATTGATAGCCGATCTGCTGCCAGGGCGCTTCGATAACGTCGACACCCATCCGCCTGAGCCGTTGAAGCACCAATTGTCGCTGCTGAGACAGTGTTTCTGCGGTTACGCTGCGCGCCATCGTCGTGATGTCACCGGGCTCTTCTGCGATGAATTCTTCAAGCTCGCTGTCTGCGATCGTCACAAACAGGACGAGGTGCTTGTCGACCAATCTCGAAACGCTTTCGACCATCAATTCAGCTGCGGTGGTATCCGTGAAATCAGAAAATAGGACGATCAATGATCGCCGCCGTAATTTTGCGGTTAGCGTGGCGAGTGCGAGCGTGAAGTTTGGTTCTGTGCTGGTGTAATCGAGCGTCGCAGCGGCGCTTTGCAGCCGGTGGAATGCCCGCGCATCTGCGGTGAACGGCGTTAGTATTTGCGGGCGTTGATCAAACCCAAACAGCGCCACTCTGTCTCCGCTTTTCAGCGCAACGTAAGACGCAGTCAGCGCAGCCGAAACGGCCCGGTCCATGCGCGCCATTCCGTCAACCGGCTCACACATCGCCTGCCCGCAATCAAACGCGAAAACGATTTGATTGTTGCGTTCGCTCTCATTTTCTCGCGCATATAGATTGATATGTCTGGCGCTTGCTTTCCAATCGATCCGGCGGCGATCCATGCCTGGTTCGTATTCTGAAAGCGCTTCAAATTGAGTGCCTTCACCGCGAATCCGGCGTGCAATCAATCCGGTTTGTGCATCGCGCAGGAATGTTTGAAGTTCGCGGCTGCGCACGGGAGAGAGATCGGGCCAGATGCGGACTGCATCCTCCAATTTGATGGTCACCTGACGCGCGCCAAGGCCCAATGGACCGGCCCAGCGCAGCCAGACATTTTGGATTTGCGCTGTCCCTCTTCTTTCCGGGCGTGCCAGAAACGAGCCACTGTAGTGCTGCGCATCTGGCACGTGGTCGAGGGTAAAGGCAGCGCGGCCGCCATGGCCCAATCGCGGGTCAAACTCCAGCGCAGCCTCGACCTTGGATATCCATCCTCGGGCAAACTCGCTTACCACGCTCAGCGCCGTCGGCTGGCCCACTTCAGTGTCTTCGTCTGTTTGGAAGGTCCAACGTGCAATTGATCCGGCCAAGAACGCATCGAAGATCACTAAAACGAACAGAAAATTGGCGGCGATTGGCGCTGCAATCCACGAATTCGGCACTGTCGCTGCGGTGACAAGCGCAATGAGCGCAAACACCACAGTCAGCCAAGCCGCGCGCTGTGTTGGGACAAACGGCAGAGAAGGAACTCTCAGTCGCATCAAATCAACGCGGCGCCTCTGTGCTTTCAACCAGTTCAGCCACCAGCGCCTCGATATCCCGGCCATCAATTTCGGCAGCAGGGCTCAGTGTCAATCGGTGCCGCAAAACCGGCACGGCGAGCGCTTTTACATCATCTGGAATGGCATAAGCCCTGCCATCGAGCGCGGCCCGTGCGCGGGCCGCATTGGCCAGCATCACTGCTGCTCTGGGCGATGCGCCGACGGAAAGGTCTGCATGCTCTCTGGTCGCGCGTATCAGGCGCACGACATAGCCGGTGATCTCCTCGGCGACCGTCACATGATTCAGCGCGCTACTGGCCGCGATCAGCTTGGCTGCATCCGCCACTGCATTGATGCCAATTTCTGATGGTCTGATTGGCCCCTGCCGCTGCCCATAATCTTTTACGATTCGGGTTTCTTCTGCCTCATCGGGATAGGGGACGAGCAATTTGAACAGAAACCGATCAAGCTGCGCCTCTGGCAAGGGATAGACCCCCTGATTTTCGATCGGGTTTTGTGTCGCAACAACCATGAACCGTTCAGCCAATTCGTGGGTTTCACCATCGAGTGTGACGCGGCGCTCTTGCATCGCTTCGAGCAGCGCAGCTTGGGTCTTTGGCGGAGTTCGGTTGATTTCATCAGCCAGCAGCAATTCGCAGAAAATCGGTCCACGGGTCAGCGTGAAGGCGCTGGTTTGGAAATTGAACAGGTTGGAGCCCAGAATGTCTCCCGGTAGCAGGTCTGGCGTGAACTGGATCCGGCCAAAATCCAGCCCCAATGCCGTCGCAAAGCTTTGCGCCAGAAATGTTTTGGCTGTGCCGGGCGGGCCTTCGAGCAAGACATGCCCTTCGCTGATCATCGCGATCAGCAGCTGATCAACCAGCTCATCCTGACCGAAAATAGCCTTCGCAACCTCGCCGCGAATAGCATCTGCCAATGCTCGCAATTCCTCAAGGCTCATGCTCATTTTTCGAGTTTCCCTTCAATCTGTCTTAGCGCGCGCGCGGCACGCAAAATCTCGGTTGGCTTGGTCGCTGCATTCAAATTTGATGCGGCATTTGAAAAGGATAGATCGCCTGGAAAACGGCTTTCGAGCGCCTGATCGATAGCTTCATGATCCGGCTTCGATATTCCCAATCGATAGGCGATCCGTCTGGCGCTGAGCGCGATATAGGGATCAGACAAGATCCCAAAACGTTTTGCTCGCACGATCAGTTCGGCGCCATTGGCAACCAATCTGCGCTTCCCAAATGCGATATTGCGGGCATTGGCAATCGGCGGTCCAAACCGCTTGAACGCTCTCCAGCCGACAATCAGCAATGCCAATATCAAACACAAGGTCGCGGCAAGAAATGGCGGGCGAAATGCCAGCGTCAACAAATTGGTTGTGCCGCCCAGTCCGTGAAGCGTTAAATCAAACACTATGGGTATATCAGAATCGTAACGCGCATCATCGATCAGCCGCAGCGCCAATGCCGCGCGGTTTTCATCAGACAGGCCATAATTGTTCATCAAGTCCGGCTCTAAAACGAAGGTCACAGCCTCTGTATCTTGCGAATTGCCAAATTCATCTTCGCTGTAATGCCACAGCGCCAAGGCGGCGCTTGATTGATCGACAACCAGCGCGGTCCCATCGCCAAAATCGGTCGCACCGATGGCGGAGTCGCTTGGCAAAACGCCGTTTAGGCCCAAACCGGCCCAATTTGTGGGCGCATCTGCCGATGGCTTGGCCGCAACCTTCATTTTGTAAGGTTCGGGCAATTCTTGCGCGAGAGCGGATTCTTGCGGCCCGATCAGATGGACCCAATCTTCCCCTACTTCTTGTTCAACCTGTTCGAACAATTCGGGCGGGATTCCGACTGAAAGCCACTTGGGCAAGATAACCATGGTTGGGCCCAAATAGGCCCTACTTTCTATGATCGCGGTCAAATCCTCCACATCAATATCCGCGCGAGGGGTGAGGACTAACAGGTCTTGGGTTTCAAGGTCGGATTGCGATCGTGACCGGGAAACGTTCGCTCCTTCAAGCTCTAGCAGCCGCACCAGCGCGCCATACCCAACCAGACTGTTTGATGCCGCATGTGCCTGTCCATTACCGCTTCGATCGCCGGTATCGCCAGCGCCGATGAAATAGATCATGGCCATGAATGCGCAGAATCCGAACAGGATGATGCCCAGGATGGTCAGCTTGCTAAAGCCGGAATTGCCCCGTCCGGTTTGGTGTATCGCGGGCGCTTCACTCACGCTGACATCCCTATATCAGCCGCCACCAGATCGGTATTTTGCATGGGTTTGTCCGACACAATCTTCGCCAGCGCAAATTCGGCATAGGCAGCGCGGGCTGCCTCCCAATCTTCACGGTCGATGGATTTTAGCGCGAACAGGCTGCGCTCCACCCGCTGCGCAATGGTGCCAAACGCAGCACGCGCCTTTTCTGACAATGCCGGGAGCACCGCCAATTCCCGCGCCGTGCTAGACGGAGAAACCCAATCAGGCTTGATTTTGGCAATTTGGCCGACGCTGCGCTGCAACAGCAAATGGATCGCCGCTGCGTATTCGCCATCGGCCGCCATGCGATCTGCGTCTTCCAACAGAGCAATGGTTTCGCTTCTATCGGGCTGCCATTCTGGCTCGATCGTGTCCGAACCGGCATCACCGCGAAGACTGGCGATCGGGTCGATCATTTTCCAAATGAGATAGGCAAGCGCGGCAAGGGCAATCGCCAACAGGCCCCATTTCAGGATTGGCCAAGTTGCTCCCAGAGCTTGCCCAACGGGTTGGAGCAGCGATCCGATAAATTCCAACAAATGGTCGAACCAATTGGGTTCGCGCGGAGCTGGCACGGGAATTTCGACCGGTTCAAATTGGATATCGCCGTTCGACCGAACTTCTTGCCAGTGATCAAGGGATACATCGCTGCCCCCGCCATCAATGGCATTCCCCAGTTGCCCCGCGCTGGTTCCTGTTCCGGTTGTCATGCGATCACCGTGGTTGCATGCCCGCTGGCCGGGCGCAACTGCTGATGAGCAGATAGCGCCCTGAAAAATCGGCTAAGTTATCGATCCGCGTGCGCGGCCTTGCGCGTATGTGCCCAAGATCCGCAGTTCCTTTGAATGAAATGCCAGTTCTTCCAATGCGCGATCGACCGCAGGATCGCCTGGCGCGCCAATAATATCGGCATAGAAAGCTGTTGCTGAGAAACTCGTCCCCTTTTGATAGCTTTCCAGCTTCGTCATATTGACCCCATTGGTCGCAAACCCGCCCATCGCTTTATACAGTGCGGCTGGAATGTTCTTCACCTCAAAAACAAAGGTGGTGACCGCGTTCTCGCCTTCGAATTGTTTTGGTTCCAGCATTTCCGAAGCGAGGATGACGAAACGCGTCATATTATCGGGGCTGTCTTCGACATTTTGATCGGTAATCGTAAGGCCATACAGCTCTGCAGCAATGGCCGGCGCAATCGCTCCCAATTTTGGGTCGGCGCGTTCGGCGACATGCGCGGCTGCGCCCGCAGTATCGGCATAACTTAAGGGTACAATCCCGCGTTCGCGTAAGAATATGCGGGACTGGCCCAGCGCCTGCGGGTGGCTGTAAGCGGCCTCAAACGGCCCTTCGCCTATGCCCATCAGGGCATGATGGATCGGCATGAAATATTCACCGACAATCGAAAGCCCGCTTTCTGGCAGCAAGAAATGAATATCGGCGACTCGCCCGTGTTGAGAATTTTCAATCGGAATGATGGCTCTTTGCGCCCGGCCATCCTTCACCGCTTCCAGCGCATCTTCGAAGCTGAAGCACGGCAAAGGCAGAGAACTTGGCGCGGCTTCCATCGCGGCGCGGTGTGAATTTGCGCCGGGCGAACCTTGGAATGCCATCGCCCGATCGGGTGCGGCGTTTGCGGCTTCGCGCATATTATCGACAAGGTCGCGGGCGGGCAGAGGAAAACTTCGCATAGTGTGCAGCTGCTAGAGATGCAGGAGGTTGCTCGCAAGCCCGCTTGCATTTGCTGCAATGCGTGATGTTCCGATCGCTCTTGCGCAGGATGGCTCACATGACTAGAGCGAGCGCGAAATCGCAACAGGCTAGCTTTTCCGGATCTCAACACACCATGGACGATCGCTTTAACACCGCCGCAGGCTGGATTCTATTCGCAGGCATTATCGGGCTTGGCTTCGCCATCCTGAGCGGAAAGTATTTTCATGCCGATAAGCCGGAGCGGCCCGACCCACTTGGATACGTTATTGAAGGCGTTGAAACTGCAGCGGGCGGTCCAGCAGAAATGGGCATTGTCGAAGCGCTGAATATGGACGGTATGGAGCCATCCAAAGGTGAAGCGGTGTTTGCCAAATGTACGGCGTGCCACACTGTCGAACAAGGCGGCGCAGATGGCGTTGGGCCAAATCTTTACGGGATTATGGGCAAGGCAATCGGCGCAGGTTCCCCTGGATTTGCTTACAGTCCGGCTCTGTCTGACAAAGGCGGTGAATGGGATTGGGACGCGATGAGCGAATGGCTCAAAAGCCCCCGCCGGTTTGCTGATGGCACCAAGATGAGCTTTGCGGGCCTTTCAAGCGTGGAAGATCGCGCTGCGGTCATGCTTTATATGAACGCGAATGGCTCTAGTCTGCCTGTTCCAGAATTTGTTGCCGATGTGGCTGCAGAATCGGATGGTGAAGGCACGCTTGTAGCCGAAGCTGAGGCAGAAGCAGATGCTGATCTGGAAGGCGAAGCGGCGGCAGAGCAGGATGCTGCTGCTGAAGAGAATGAAGGCGGCGCCTAATTTTCGAGACTAAGAAATTGGGTGATTAAGCGGATAAGTGTTTAATCGGCTCGGCCCTTAAATCCCTGCGCGACGACATACCATTCCGATGAACCTTTGCGGCTTGCAGGCGGCTTAGCATGTTTGACGCTTTTGAAATGCTTCTTGAGCAGCGTCAGCAGATCAGCGTCGGTGCCGCCGGCCAAGACTTTTGCGATAAAAGCGCCGTTCTCCGCCAGATTTTCGGCTGCGAACCATGCGGCAGCTTCCACCAATCCCATTGTGCGCAAATGATCGGTTTGTTTGTGGCCTACCGTATTGGAGGCCATATCTGACATCACCAAATCGGGCGGGCCGTCGAGCGCGTCCTGAAGCTTTGCTGGCGCGGCATCGTCCATGAAATCCATTTCAAAGATGGTCACGCCTTCAATTGGATCGGTTGGCAGTAAATCGATGCCAACAATCGCAGCCTTTGGCGCTCGCTTGCGCACAACTTGGCTCCATCCACCAGGGGTGATTCCAAGATCGACGACCCGCTTGGCCCCTTTGACCAAGCCGAAACGTTCGTCCAGCTCGATCAATTTGTAGGCTGCGCGGCTGCGATAACCGTCGGCTTTTGCCTGTTTAACGTATGGATCATTGAGCTGCCGTTCCAGCCACCGGGTTGATGATGCTGTGCGCTTCTTGGCTGTGCGAACCCGGCGATCAGGGTTTTTGCCAGATCGGCTCATTTGCTTGCCTTCGAATGGGCTTGTTTTTTGGGTTCAGGCCTCAGCCGCTGCATCGCTTTTTCGCTTTCGCGTTCGGCCGCCATAAGGCTCCGCAAAATGCCTTCGCGAATGCCGCGATCGGCAACCCCAAGACAATGCGAAGGCCACAAGTCCAATATCGATTCCAAAATCGCGCAGCCAGCCACAACCAAATCCGCCCGGTCATTGCCGATGCACGGCACCGTGCTGCGTTCGGCCGCAGACATGTTAGACAATCTCCCGCAAATTTCGCGCATCGAATTGGAAGGTACAATCAATCCATCAACCGCTTTGCGATCATAATGCGGCAGTTCAAGATGCAGGCTGGCCAAGGTTGTTACCGTGCCGCTGGTTCCCAGCAAGCTGATATCTGGATGCTTAGAGGCATCGGCAATGCGTTCACCAAACGGGGCGAAGCTTTCCGAAACGACTTCACGCATTTTTGCGTATCGAGCGGTGCGGCCTGCGGCGTCATTCTCGCCCAGTTTGACTGTGTCGGTCAGTGAAACAACGCCCCACGGAACGCTCAGCCAATCGATGATTTCAGGTATTTTTCCGCCGGGTTGTAGCAACACGAGTTCGGTCGACCCGCCGCCGATATCAAAGATAACCGCGGGGCCTTCATTCTGCTCCAGCAAGATGTGGCAGCCCAACACGGCCAGCCGTGCTTCTTCTTCGGCGCTGATGATATCCAGCACGATGCCGGTTTCATTTTTTACGCGTTCAATAAAGGCCTCGCCATTGCTCGCTCGCCGGCAAGCCTCGGTCGCGACGGAGCGCGCCAATCGGACATTGCGGCGGCGCAATTTATCGGCACAAATTGAAAGTGCGCCCAGTGCCCGGTCCATCGCTTCATCAGACAATCGCCCAGACTCGGCCAAATTTTCACCCAGCTTCACAACCCGGCTGAAGGCATCAATGACGGTGAAATCCTTGCCCGATGGGCGCGCGATCAAAAGCCGGCAATTGTTGGTGCCCAGGTCCAGCGCGGCATAGGCTTCTTTGGGGCGATGTGAGTGAGTTTTTCTGCCCGCCGGCGCATTGCTCGCTGGCGAGTTCCTGCCAGCCGCATTTCGGCCCTGCTTTTTTTGAGCGCGACCTTGCGGGCCACCCTTGCGAGCGGTGCGCTTGTCACCAGACTGATCGGAGCGCTTGTAGCGAAAATCGGCTACTTTGCCGGACTTGCCGCCCCTTTTTCGGCCAGTCTTTGTATTTTTGTCCGGCGGACTTGTATCCGCCATACTCTATTCTTTCTTCTCCTCTCGCGCCGCATTAGCGCGAGGACCTGATAAAGAAGATACCGGATGCGCTGCACAAGGGCAAGCAATTCGACGAGTGAAGCGCCTAGGCAGTCGGCAGACGACTGGCGGATCTGGCGGGTGAAACCTTGACCTTGTTTGCCCGCGAACCTAGATGCGCGGGCGTCTTTGGCCCCAGACAACTTGCGCCTGGTTGATACCAAGAACTGCCCCGTCGTCTAACGGCAAGACTACGGACTCTGACTCCGTCAATCGTGGTTCGAATCCACGCGGGGCATCCAGCCTAAACGATTGAAACAGTGCCATGTTGATAGGCAACTTGCTCAGCAACGCGCTCCGGCCTAGGGCGGAATGATGACAGATAAAGACCTTACCGATCACAAGTTCTATCATGCTGAGCAGGAAACCCGGTTTGCCGAAGAGGCGCCGGACCATACTCCGCAGACCGAACACCCCGCGTATAAGCTTGCGTTTCGCGATGTTGATTTCATGCTGCGCGACGAATTGCGACCGGTGCGGTTTCAACTTGAACTGCTTAAGCCAGAGATGCTGCTCGATGAAGCGCGCGTTGGCTCCACCCTTGTGATGTACGGGTCTGCACGGATCCCTTCACCCGAAGAGGCTGATGCGAAGATCGAAGCGGCCAAAGATGCGGGCGAGTTTGAACAGAAAGTGGCGGCCAATCTCGCGGCAAAATCGAAATATTACACCGAAGCTCACAAGCTGGCGAAAATGGTTTCGCAAAAGGCGATCATCGAAGAGGGCAAGCGGCAGTTTGTCGTCTGTTCGGGTGGCGGGCCATCGATCATGGAAGCGGCCAATCGCGGCGCTTCGGATGCTGGGGCTGAATCCATTGGGCTCAACATTATCTTACCACATGAGCAGGCGCCCAATTCGTATGTCACACCGTATTTGTCGCTCAATTTCCATTATTTTGCCCTGCGCAAAATGCATTTCTTGCTGCGTGCCCGCGCGGTTGCGGTGTTCCCCGGCGGGTTCGGCACATTTGATGAATTTTTTGAGCTGCTAACCTTAATCCAGACCGGCAAGATGAAGCCAATCCCGATCCTGCTATTTGGCAAGGATTTTTGGAACCGGGTCGTGAATTTTGAAGCGATCGCGGAAGAAGGCACGATCTCCAAGAAGGATCTGGAATTGTTCCATTGGTGCGAAACCGCCGATGATGCCTGGGCCCATATTTCTGATTTTTATGATTTGCACCGCTAGGCCTGATTGCGCTCGATCAGATCACTGCGCTCGCTATGATCGCGCGGCCGCCGCACAGCGTAAACCAATCCCAAGCGTTCTAACCCGGCGATAACCCACCAGCCGGGGTCCGCTTGGTCTGGCTCGATCCCGATCTTTGCCGATTCAGGAAAGGCATGATGGTTGTTATGCCAACATTCTCCATATGTGATTAGGCCAAGCCCCGGCAGGTTCGATGCTTGGATTCCGGCATCTCTAACCATCCAGCGGCCCGGCCCGGGGTTGTGGCAGAAATAGGTGATTGTCCAATGCCCTGCTGTGCTCACAAATACGCGGGCACAAATGCCCCACAGAACAAACGGCCAGCCCCCTGTAAGGAACAATACAATTGCGAGAGGAATTTGTTGCAGCCGCCAGGTGCGGTCCAGCCAGCGATAAAAACGGTCATTGGAAATTTCCTGCTCCAAAGTGATCTTCGGCGGCAGATCGAATTCAAATTTGCAGAATAAGTTCCAAGCGAGGTCTTGGAATATGGAGCGGCGATGAGCGAAGAAATCGTGGCATTCAGGCTCTCTTTGCGCCCAATCCCGCGTATCGTGGATGCGAATAATCCCCGAAGGGCCTGATACGCCAACGATTGTCCCGACATAGATTAGCAATCGCGCCAGCCATTTGGGCGCTTGAAATGTCCGGTGGATCATCATCCGGTGCATGCCCACGCTATGGCCGATAAGCAGGGTCGCATATGTAAGGACGAAAAATAGGAGAATTGCTGGCCACGTTGCAATGAATAGACCAGCGATTGCTCCGGCCAGCATCCCGCAATTCCAAAGCGCTTTGGGCAAATCTATCCGCACCGATCCGCGCATGGGATCAGCCCGGCGGCCATCCACCCGGATCACCGGCTCCATCATAAGTTGCGTACTGCCTGATGGCCCAGCGGGCCGTTGCCTAAGCCAAATTCTGGCGCGGCCTCAATCGCTCTGCGCACAAAGTTTTGCGCCAGTTTGACAGAATTATTGATGTCTTGCCCGTGCCCCAGCAATGTGGCGATTGCAGACGACAAAGTGCAGCCCGTCCCGTGGGTGTGGCGCGTATCAATCCGATCCTGCGTGAAGTGCATGCTTACGTCTGCGCTGCGGACCAAGATATCAATGATTTTCGCATCTTCGGTATGCCCGCCCTTGGCCAGAACATCACAGCCATATGCTCTGGTTAACTCAGCTGCCGCCTCCTCAATCATCTGGGTGGTGCGCAGGTTTCTGCCGGCGAGATGTTCCAGTTCGGGCAAATTTGGAGTGACGATGCTTGCTTTGGGAAACAGCTTTTCGCGCATCGCAGCGATGGCATCATCGGTGATCAACGGCGCACCAGAGGTGGCGACCATAACCGGGTCCAAAACAATCGGAACAAGGCTATCGATCAATTCCAACGCGCTGCTGACCTGATCGATAATTGCCACATCATGCAGCATCCCGATTTTGACCGCATCAACACCGATATCATTGATGCAGGATGCAATCTGTTGCGCCACGAATTGGCCGGATAGCGGGGTGATCGCCTGAACGCCGACGCTGTTTTGAGCGGTCGCTGCGGTGAGCGCAGTCATCGCGTATCCGCCCAACATTGTGATCGTCTTGATATCGGCTTGAATGCCTGCGCCGCCTGACGAATCCGATCCGGCGATGGCCAATATTCGTGGCGGCGGCTTGCTCATCGCCCGGTCAGCCCTTGTGCTTTCGCTGAGTGGACGGTGGGAATTTCGCGTGCAGAGATTTGGCGCGAGTGGGGCGGTCCATCAATTCACCGCCGCAATTTGGGCATTGATCATCCAGCTCCTCAGCGCAGTTGGCGCAGAAAGTGCATTCGAAACTGCATATAAATGCCCCCGCAGCAGCGGCCGGCAAATCGCTGCCGCAGCGTTCACAATCTGGCCGCATCTCAAGCATTTGGCCTTCCCCTCGCTAGGCTGCTGCGCGAACCGCGTCGCAAATTCTATCTACAATCGTTGTTACTTGCGCGATGTCATCACCTTCCGCCATAACCCGGATCACGGGTTCGGTACCCGAAGGCCGAATGACCAAGCGCCCATGCCCGGCCAATTCTGCTTCACTTTCGGATATCACCTTTTTGACCGCCGCATTTTCCAACGGCTTACCGCCAGAAAAGCGCACGTTTTTGAGCAATTGCGGGACAGGTTCAAACACATGCAGCAATTCGCTGGCCGGTTTGCCCGATCTGACGAGGCTGGATAGCACCCGCAATGCTGCGACTGTGCCATCACCAGTTGTGGCGTGATCCAGCAAGATCATATGGCCTGATTGCTCCCCGCCGATATTGAAACCGCCTTCTTTCATGCGCTCCAGAACATAGCGATCACCAACCTTGGTCCGTTCCAGCGTCAGGTCCAGCGTTTGGAGATACCGTTCGAGCCCAAGGTTGGACATAACGGTGGCAACCACGCCGCCACCGGAAAGCAATCCTTTTTCGTGCATGCGCGTGGCAATCAAAGCCATGATCTGATCACCGTCGACCGCGCAGCCTTTCTCATCCACCACAATCAACCGGTCCGCATCGCCATCCAGCGCGATGCCAATATCGGCTTTTTCCTCAACCACTTTTGATTGCAGCGCTTCAATCGCGGTCGATCCAACGCCGTCATTGATATTGATGCCATTGGGTTCAACACCCAGCGCGACGACATCCGCGCCGAGTTCCCAAATCGCGGAGGGAGCAACCTGATACGCGGCGCCATTGGCGCAATCGACAACGACTTTGAGGCGGTCAAAACGCGTTTCATCAGAAACAGATTGCTTCACCGCATGGATATAACGGCCACGGGAATCTTCGATCCGGCGCGCTCGGCCAATTTTTTCTGCTTCGACAAGTTGGGGTTCAGAAGCCAACAACCTCTCAATCTCAGCCTCGGTTTCATCCGACAGCTTAAACCCATCTGGGCCGAACAATTTTATTCCATTGTCAGGGTAAGGGTTATGACTGGCCGATATCATCACGCCCAGATCGGCCCGCATTTCGCGGGTCAGCAGGGCGATTGCAGGGGTCGGAATCGGTCCGGTCATGATAACGTCCATCCCAACACTGGTGAAACCAGCGACCAGCGCGTTTTCCATCATATAACCAGAAAGGCGCGTGTCTTTGCCGATCACAACTCTGTGGCGATGTTCACCTCGCACGAAGTAACGGCCCGCCGCCTGGCCAACACGCATCGCGACCTCTGCGGTCATGATCCCAGCATTTGTGCGACCGCGAATTCCGTCTGTGCCAAAGAACTTTCGTGACATTGGTTGGCTAACTCTCTTCCAAAACAACCGGCGACAATCGTCGCGGCAAATCCTGTTAATTTGTCAGGCGCTTCTGGCGTGGTTATCCGGTTAAGGGAAGGGGATCGCACCTCAAAGGGGACACATTTTGAACGATTCGGCTGCCGAAACCGCAAAATTGAGCGCAGAATCCAAATACGCACTGGCAACAATCCGGCTTCCGGTGTTGCTCACATTTGGCGGGCTGATCCTCGGCTTGGTGCTTGGCATTGCATTGTCTGGCAGCGACCTTGTTGCATTGATTCAGCGCGAGATAGGCCTGATCGGCACGCTTTGGCTGCGCGCTTTGCAGATGACGATCGTCCCGCTTGTTGCGGCTTTGCTGGTGCTCGGAATTTCGGAGATGGCCGATGCCGCCCGCGCAGGCGCTGCGGCGCGCCGGTTTTTGGCATTGGTGTTTGGGGTTTTGATTGCTGGCGGTCTTTTTACCGTTTTGATGATGCCAATTGTCTTGGATCTATTCCCCATTCCAGACAGCGCGAGCGCATTCTTGGCCGAGGATGGCGGAGAACAGCAACTTGTGCCGGACATTCTCGATTTTCTAGAATCGCTGATCGCGCCAAACATCATCGCAGCGGCTGCGGAAACATCGATGTTGCCGCTCACCGTCTTCTTTGCCTTGTTTGCAGCGGCGGTTACACGGCTTCCCAAAGACCAGAATGAACGTTTTCTCGGATTTTTTCACGCTTTGGCCAACACCATGCTGATGGTAATCGGTTGGGTGCTGTGGCTGGCGCCGATCGGCGTTTTTGCCCTCGCATTCGGAGTGGGGCTAAGGAGCGGCGGAGGCGTTTTTGCCGCGCTTGCGCACTACATTTTGGTGGTCTCTGCGATGGGGGCCTTCATCTTGATCCTTGGTTATGTGATTGCCGCTGTGTTCGGCAGAGTTAGTCCGCTGAAATTTGCGTCCGCAGTGGTCCCTGCGCAAGCGGTCGCAATCTCAACCCAAAGTTCGCTCGCCAGCTTGCCTGCCATGCTGGACAGTTCAAATCGATTGGGCATTCGCGAAAGAACCAGCGAATTTGTACTGCCGTTGGCGGTGGCGATCTTCCGCGCAACAAGCCCGGCGATGAACATGGCGGTTGCGCTTTATGTGGCCGCGCTTGCCGGCGTGGAAATCAGCCCCGGTGTTGCCGCAGCTGGCATTGCTGTGGCGTTGGTGATCAGCGTGGGTTCGGTAAGCCTGCCCGGCTCGATCAGCTTTGTTGTTTCGATCGGACCAATTGCGCTTGCGATGGGTGTTCCGATTGAACCACTAGTCCTGTTGGTCGCTGTCGAAATGCTGCCAGACATCATGCGAACGCTCGCCAATGTGACAACAAATGTCGCGGTCGCTTCGGTGGTCGATCGGGTGAGGGCTTAGGCCGCTGGGCCGGCCTGATCATCTTCAAGCCCGCGCACAAACAGGGACGAGCTGAATAAGGGTTCGCCGAAGATGAAGCCGACGAAGTTGGGCCTGCCGATGTGGTTGAACAGCACCGTCAGAGTAAGCAGAATTGGCACTGACAACAGCGCACCGGGGACGCCCCAGACCCATGTGAAGTAAGAAAGCGCGATCAAGATCAACACCGGGTTCATCGTGAAACGAGCGCCCAAGATTGATGGCGTGACAATGTTTGCCTCTAAGGTGTGGAGCGCGACATATGCGGCGGCTGGTATCGCGCCAAGCAGCAAAGTTTCGGCGGTGCCGATGCCGAACAGCCCGAGCAGCGCGACCATCGCAATCGGGCCAAGATAGGGCACAAAGTTCAATATCATTGCCAGCCCGCCCCACATGATCGGCGCTTCGACACCCAATGCCCAAGCGCCCAATGCCACGATCAGGCCGACCCCGGCATTGATGAAGCTGACGGTCAGGATATAGGTGGCGACGCGGTCCTGAACCTCGCGTAGCACACGCGCCGCCTTAACGCTTGAGCCAAAGCTTGCCCGGTCAAAAAGCAATTGTTTCCTTAAGCGCACTCTTGCCTCGATCATGAAGAAGGCCATCAGAAAGGTCACCAGCACCTCAATCAAAACAGTCGGCGTGGCCAGCGCGATTTCTTCAAGCAAGGTGGGGGTCGCCAGCACAACTTCGCGCGCGCTGGATTCTCCCATCAATTCGCCCAGTTCGCGATTGATCATCGCGACCCATTCAAACTGATCGCGAAGCTCGGAGAAGCGCTGTCCAACTTGGTTGGTGATTTGGGGCAGGGTATCGAACAATGCCAAAGCGGGCTGCAAAACCAAAGCGAGGGCGAGCAAGACAATGCCCAAGAACGCGAGCAGCGCCCCCAAAGATGCGACGACATTTGGGATACCCAATCGGGAGAGCCGATCTGCCAAGGGTGACAGCAAAATCGTTAGCAAAATGGCCGTTACCAAAGGGAGGAATACGACCGACCCGATCGATAAGACAAACGGCAAAGCGAGGAACAAGCCCAGTCCAATAAGCAGGACCAGCGCGGAAATAAGGCGCAATTCCTGCTCAGCAAAAGCCAGTCTTTGGCTGGCCGCCGCGTCGCGTGGATCGGCTTGCTTCCGATCATCGGGAGAATTCTCAGACGTTTTGGTTCTCAGTTACGCAGCTTGGGTCGAAACTGAGCCCTTATTGCAGGGGCTGTTTTCGGTGCCAAGCATGCAATCGCGCAATTGTGAAATCAGGTGCGTGCTGGCTGGGTTTTCGGCATTGGTTCAATCGGAAACTTCGTCTCGATCGCCGCGCGTAATCTGTTGCAGCTCGCTCATGATTTCGCGATGGGCAACCCCATCTTCATTTGATCGTTTGGGAATATCACCTTCATCCAACATGGTGTTGAGCGCGGCCCGTGCGCGGCCGACGCGGCTTTTAATTGTCCCGATTGCGCAGCCGCAAATCTCGGCTGCTTCTTCGTAGGAAAAGCCGCCTGCGCCCACCAGCAGCAGGGCTTCACGGCGCTCTGTCGGTAAAGACAGCAAAGCGCGGTGCATATCAGACAGATGGATCGGTTCTTCCTGATCGGCGGGTGCGGTTAAAATCCGTTCGGCCACGCTTTCATCATACTCGCCGCGAAACCGATTGCGCCTCATGTCTGTGAGATAGGCGTTGCGCAAAATCACAAACGTCCAGGCGCGCATCGAAGTGCCCGGTTCAAACCGAGCTTGTGCGGCCCATGCTTTTAGCAGCGCCTCCTGCACCAGATCATCGGCCATGTCGGCCCGCCCGCAAAGCCCGCGCGCAAAGGCGCGTAGATGCGGCACAACCTCAGTCAGCTCTTTTTTGAATGCGGCCTTCTCGCGCGCCGTGCGGACATGCTCTGCCATTACTTGTTCGAGCTTGAGCTAGGTGAGTCTTCGTCTTGTTCATCGAGCTGGGCCAGCAAGTCTTTGAAGCTATCCGGCAGCGGCTCTTCAACCACTGCATCATACAATTGCTTTAACCCATCAGCCCAATCGGGCGGCGACGCCGCCGTTTCCCCACGCTCAGGATTAGACTCGGATTGAGGCTTGCGCGTTTCCCTGCCGCTTTTATCTTTTTCCAAGCCCATATTCCTTGATGATAGCGTGCCGTCCCGTTCGGCGGAAGTCACATTAGAAACCATTTAAATGGCAGGATGCCTCAGCTATTGGGAACGTTGGGCGCATTGCGTTGTTCCCATTTCCAAGCATCCAATTGCGCAGGCTCGATGAACACGGCACCAAATTCCAGCACAGGGCACAGCGCCAATGGCCGTCTTCGGCGTTGGCTGTTGGAATTTCCGCGTGCTGTGCCGATCGCAATTTTCGTGGCCATCGCAGCCGCTACCTTGCTCAGCGTCTTCACAATAGAAAGCAATGCCCGGCAAAGAGAGAAGGCCCAATTGCGCGAATTTGCGCAAAGCGTTGCCTTCTCACTCGATCGATTGGGCAGCTCCTCCACCTCGTATCTTCGCGCCGGTGCCGCTTTGTTCGCCAATGCGCAGACGGTCAGCCCGGAACTGTTCCGACAATTTGGCGCTGAGTCGCGGCTGGACACTGAATTTCGGCGTGCTGAAGCCATAGGCTGGGTTGAAACTGTCACGCCTGATGGTGCTGCTGATCACTTGGCGCGGATGAATGCGGAGCCATCTCGCAATGTCGAACGAATCTGGCCGCAGTCAACAGAGCCGAACGCGGCAATGGCGCCGGTCACTTACTTGCTCCCGGAAACGAAGCGCAATCGCCGCGCGCTCGGCTTTGATATGTATTCAGATCCAGTGCGCAGCGCAGCGATGGACGAATCAAAACGTCTGTTGAAGCCGATTGCTTCTGCCAAGGTGGTGCTTGCCCAAGAAGGCGCAGGCGACGCGCCGGGATTCCTCATATTCATGCCGGTTTATGATAATCGCACGACCGGCCAGGAATTGAGAGGCTACATTTACAGCGCTTTTGACGGACAACAATTTCTCGATGCTGCGATCGAGATTGGATCGGAAGCGGATATCGGTGCCAAGCTATATGATGGTGAGGCTGAGCCAGAGAACCTGCTGGCCGATCGCGAGGTTGAAAATGCCAGCGGCCATCACTTGTTACTGCAGGTTGAAGTTGCCGACCGGTCATTTCTGCTTGTGGTGGAGGGCACAGCAGGCGGGGCGCTGGCTCCGCTATCCATCGTCAGCCTGTTGTTCGGATTGGCGGTCGCGAGCCTATTGATGCTGTTGGCGCGGTTGCTCGCTCAGCAGGCTGCAGAAGACCGGGCCAAACTTGTGTATTTCGAAGAGCAAAATTCGATCCGCAATTCACTCACGCGGGAATTGAACCACCGGGTTAAGAACACACTCGCCAATGTTCTGTCGATCTTGTCGCTAACCCGCCGGCGCGCCTCAGACATAAATGAATTTGCCAACAGTCTGGATGGCCGGATACGGGCATTGTCAGCAACCCATGATCTTTTGACCCAATCGGATTGGGGAACCACCCCAGTCGCGGATGTGATCAGGGCGGAAATGGCCCATTTTCAAGAGGCGAATGATCACGAGGTGAGGCTAGACGGGCCGCGGGTTGAATTGGCGCCTAATGATGCGTTGACATTTGGCCTGGCGATTCACGAATTGGGGACGAATGCGGCCAAATATGGCTCGCTCAGCCGTGAAGGCGGATCGGTTTCAATCCAATGGTCGTTGGAAAGTCCAGACCTCGCCATTGTCGAATGGAAGGAGAGTGGCGGCCCCAAGGTTTGCAAGCCAGAGGGGCTTGGATTTGGCATTGAACTGATCCAGAAAATTGTCACCCACGAGCTTAAACATCCGGTCCAGCTCGAATTCCCGGCAGACGGCGTGCGCTGCGTTTTGCGTGTTCCGGTGCGCCGCAAGAACGAATTTAGAGTTCGCGGAACAGAGCAGCAGTGAATGCGCTCTGGGAAAGTGCTCTGGGAAAGTGCTTTGGGCGGGAAATTCTAACTCGCCGGAGTTCCGGAATTGAAGAACAGTGCTTGGCTGATCGCGGCGCAGACCGCGCGTTCTTGAAATGGTTTGGTCACCAAATAGGTCGGCTCTGGCCGGTCACCCGTCAGCAACCGCTCTGGATATGCGGTGATGAAGATAACCGGGACGTTGCCCATCGACAGAATATCCTCGACCGCGTCCAGACCAGAAGAGCCATCGGCCAATTGAATGTCTGCGAGCACCAAACCGACATCGTTTTGAGCCGCGACTTCGCCGGCTTGGGTGCGGGTTGCGGCTGTCCCGCAAATCTGATGTCCAAGAGATGCGACAATATCTTCCAACTGCATCGAGATCAGAGGCTCGTCTTCAATGATTAGGACATTGGTTGAAGATTCGCGTTCAATTTCTTTGATCGCCTCATTGACCAATTGATCAACATCACCAGGTTGCAGATCCATTATCTCGGCGGCTTGGGCTGAGCTAAATTCCTCTACCGTTGTCAGCAATAGGGCCTGACGATTAAGCGGTGTTATCGCCCCCAACCTCTGATTGGCAGCAGCTTCGTGGCCATTCGTCTGCCCGTCATTTGCATCAACATCCAAATAGGCGCTCGACCAAACTTTATTGAACGCCTTGTACACTGCGACCCGGCCATCATCGAAAGATCGCTTTAACGCAGGGTCCGCGAGCGCAGCCTCCAGAGTGGCCGTTACGAAGGCATCCCCGGTGCTTTGGGAGCCGGTCAATGCCCGCGCATAGCGCCTGAGATAGGGCAGTATGTCGGAGATTTTTTGACTCAGCGGCATATTCTAGTCCCGGTTTCTATCGTTTCAAACTTCGTCTTGTGTCGATAGCAATTGCGCATAGCGGCTCTATCGATGCTCGTCGCGCAGAACCGTAAAGCGCGAATGGCGCCAATCCAACTGTGCAATTGGCTCTTTCCAATGTGTCAAAGCGACCTGTAAAAAACAGCCATTAAAATCAGCTAGATATGAAAAAACGGAATTTTTTTGAAGAGAATTGGGAACTTCCGTCTGGCCCAACCATTATGAAGTTATCACCGCCAAGACCCCCTCCCGTCCAAGCGGTTGGTGATACGATCCCGAAGGCCTCCACAAGATCACGTGGGGGCCTTTTTCGTTTTGGTCCCGCAATCCGTTCGGGGTTAAATGAGTGATTTTTGGTAGATCACGTATTCGCGATTTATCTCGCTTTTGATCGTATCCGCGATCGCCGCCATTCCTTGGTTGTCTTCCAGGATCCAGCCCAGCTCGCCGCGCTGGGAATCGAATATCTTGTTCGCATTTTCGCGGATCTTGCTGATCATCATGAATGCCAATTGGCTGGCCAGCCTTGAATTGTGCAGCTCCTTGCAGACGCCCATCAACGGCACGCGCATTCCTGCGCCAGCCGGATGCCGCAACCAACGCAGCATGTGGAACCAGCCGAACGGCAGCAATTTGCCATCAATCTTGGCCAGCACATCGTTGATGTCGGGGAAGGTGAGCATGAACGCGACCGGCTTCCCATCGACCTCTGCAATCATATTCAGAGGTTCGAATATAATCGGTTTTAGCTTCTTGCCGACATAGGCCACCTCTTCCGGGGTGAAAGGCACAAAGCCCCAATTATCTGACCATGCATCGTTTAAAATTGCGAGCACGCTCGCAGCATCTGAATCCCAGTTCTTCTTATCGACGTAGCGAACATTGATCCGATCATTGCGTTGGCCTGATTTCACTATCCGCTGAACCAGTGGCGGAAATTCTTTCGAGATATCAAGATCATAGGTGTAAAGAGATTTGGCGTTGGAATAGCCAGCGTCTTCGATCCAACTTGCGTACTTTGCCGGATGATGGCCCATCATAATCATTGGCGAATGATCGTGTCCGCGAACCAGCAGGCCTGGTTCCTCCCATATGGACATCGAAATTGGCCCCAATGCGCGCGTCATCCCTTGATCGATCAGCCATTGCTCTGCCGTCTGCAGCAGAGCCTGGCCAACCTGTTCATCATCAGCATCGAAAAAACCAAAATTGCCGGTGCCGGGGCCAAAGCCTTGCTCTACCGGCATTTTTAGCGCTAGCTCATCGATATGGGCGGAAATTCGGCCGACTTGCGCGTCACCGCGATAGGCAATGAACAGCTGGACACGGGCGTGGCCAAAAAACGGGTTTTTGGCAGGATTGAGCAGTTCGAGCTGTTCGGATCGCAATTGCGGCACAAATCCCGGCAGTTTATCTGAATAAGCGCGACCTAGATCGACGAATTGCGCTCGTCCGCTTTTTCCGCTCACGGGTTCGATGCGTATTTGCGCCTCAGTCATTCGGGATGCCTTCAACTAGCCACTAAGATGCGCCCTGTGTGTGCCGGTGCGGCGTTACAAGCAAGAGAATCGATCACTCTTGCCAACAGTATGAGTTTGTCCCCGCCGGTTAAAATGGGCTAAGGGCCACACCAAGCGACGATTATGACGATGATAGAGCAACCCCTTTCACCCGCAACGCCATCCGCTGGCACGCAGCCGGGCAGAGCCTCTCGTGCGCAGTTTCAGACTGATGACGATAAAGAGATGCTGCGCGCCGCGCGTGATCTGACCAAAGATTTGGGGCAAGCAAAGTCCGGCATCTATTGGGCCGATATGCTGATATCGACCGTGATCGGATATGCCGGAATTGGCATTGCCATCTTGTCGCAAAACCTTTTGGTCGCTGTGCTGTCAGGGTTGATCGCATCACTGGCGCTCTACCGTTCTTTGATGTTCATCCATGAATTGACCCACATTCACCGCGACGCCTTGCCGGGATTTAGACTGAGCTGGAATTTGTTGGTTGGCATCCCCTTGCTAACGCCAAGCTTCATGTATGAAGGGGTGCACACAATCCACCACACCCGCACCCGCTATGGCACGGTGGAAGACCCAGAATATCTCCCGCTTGCACTGATGAAACCGTGGAGCCTGCCAGTCTTTGTTTTGGTCGCATTCCTTGCCCCATTTGCGCTGATATTCCGCGCGGCGATATTGGTTCCGATCGGGGCGATATTCCCGCCAGTTCGTTCATTCGTTTGGCAGCGCTTTTCTTCCTTATCGATCAATCCGGAATTTCGCCGTAAGCCGCCTACCGGCGAATTGACCAAGCGTGTTCGCTGGCAAGAGCTTGGCGTTTTTGTGTGGGCGGTCGCGCTCATTCTAGGAACACAGGTGATTGGCTGGCGGCCGCTATTGATCGCTCTCAGCATCGTTTCGATCACCGCGGTGCTCAATCAACTTCGCACTTTGGTCGCCCATTTGTGGGAGAATGAAGGCGATCCGATGACGGTGACGGCGCAGTTCCTCGACAGCGTCAATGTTCCACCGCCGGGCCCGATTGCTGAGATATGGGCGCCGGTTGGGCTGCGCTACCACGCGCTTCATCATCTGATGCCATCGATGCCTTATCATGATTTGCCTGAGGCGCACCGCAGGCTTTGGAGCGAGTTTGGCTCTCAATCCACCTATGAAGGGGCAAACCATGCGGGCATGATGCCTTTGATAGGGCGAATTGCACGCAGCACTATGCGTCGTTGATTTCTGGGGTTGATCTCTGGGGTTGATCCCAAGGGGTTGATTACATCAGCTGCCCACCAGTGGCAGATGCGCTTCTCAAATTATTGTGCTGGATCCATGCGCTGCAGTTTTGACGCTGCGCCCTCATTGGCATTCCTGCTCGAACGCGGTGTCGCATTGCCTTGCGAAACGGTGTTCGAATGCCCGCCTTCGACCGATTGATCGGCAGCATTTCCGGCCACGTTTCCGGCTGTGTTTCCGGCTGTGTTTCCGGCATTGCCAACGGCCGCTGACGCATTGCTGGCGTTTTCGGCTGAGGCATCGGTTGCGCTCTCGGGCGCAGATGCTGTCTCGTCTGAGTTGTCACATGCGCCTAGCAATAGCAGCGCCAAAGGGGCGGACGTTAAAAGAACGGGTTTCATCCAGTTTCTCCTCAATCTCGCAAAGGAGTATAGGCCGGTAAGGCCGTTCATACAATTTCGGCGATTTGGCCAAGGCCAGATATTCGATTTGCACCTATTGCAAAAAATGGATCATCGCGCAGCGCCGATCGCGCGGCAAACCCCACTCTGCCTCCTCCTCCAACGCAGCATTGAGGCGCGGGTGAGCCGCCAATTCTTCAACTCGTTCAAAACCGAGCCGTGCGTAGAAAGGGCGGTTCCACGGCAAATCCACAAAGGTTGTGAGGGTGAGCGCACGAAAGCCCGAATTACGCGCATCAATCTGGCATGCACGCAGCAATCCGGCGCCAATCCCGCGTTGTTGGAAATCGGGCAAGACATCCATTTCCCAAATATGCAGCTCTTTGCCAAATGGCTGATTGATCAAGAAACCCGCCATCTGTTCGCCGACATGCGCAACCAGACAATGGCCTTTGCGGATGAAACCGCGCAGCTCGCTTGGCTCCCAAGTGTCGTCGGGGTCGATCGTCTCCAGGCCATCAATTCCGGCAAACAATTGCGCAGCTGCGGCTTCGATAGCCGGCATTTCATCAGCGTCATCCGCATGTGCGAGACGCAGGCTCCAATCGGTCATTCTTCGGTCCGGATCAGGACTGTCTCACCAACCAGGAAGAACAATAGAAATGGCGCCCATGCAGCAAGAAACGGCGGATAGCCGCCAAAGCTTCCCATCGCGAGCGCCGCATTGTCGACCACGAAATAGGCAAAGCCAAGCGCCATCCCGATAAGCGCGCGAATGAAAAGTTGGCCCGAACGCGCCAGCCCAAATGCCGCAACTGCCCCCAATAGCGGCATCAAGAATGCCGAAAGCGGGCCTGACAATTTGTGCCACCATTTGGCCCGCATTTCTGACGTACGCCGGCCCAGCGCATCGTAGGCGTTGATCGTCTGCCACAGTTCGGTGAAAGGCAGCGCATCTGGATCAATCGCCTGCAATTCAATGCGTGCCGGGGTGAGCATTTCGCCCACAACCAGAGTTTCCAATTGGCTTGTCTCAGCGCTGCCGACATCAAACCCTGTGGGGTTTTCGAGCCGCCACCCAGGATTGGCGAAAGACGCGCTTTCCGCCCGGATCTGACGGCGAATAATCCCGCCAGGAGCCCGTTCATACCAGGTGACATTGCTCATTTTGATGGCCCCGCCGGACCCGCTTAAAGATGCCGCCGACAAGATGTTGTCGCCATCTGTTAGATAGACATTTGCCTTCGATCCGGACTCGATCGGTATGGGGCCAAACTCAACCGCTTCCCACGCTTTAAGCGTGCCAGTCGCGCGCGTTACAACCCGTTCATTGAATGCAAAGCTCAACACGGAAACGATGGCCGCCGTCAGCAATAAAGGGGACAGCACTTGGTGTGCGGATAGCCCCGCTGCCTTCATCGCCACGACTTCGCTGTTCTGGTTCAAAGTGACCAGCGTGATCAGCGTTGCCAGCAGCACCGAGTAGGGAAGAAAACGTGAGATCAATTGCGGGACACGCAGCCCGACATATTTCCAAACCTCTGCATTGGTGTTCCCTTCTGCCGCAAGGATTTCGCCGCTCGCGGCAAGCAGATCGAGCATCATCAGGACCAAAACCAGCATCACCAAGACCGCGAAGATTCTAATGATGAACATTTTGGCGAGGTAAAAGTTCAGGGTCCGCGAAGGGAAGAAATCTAGCTGCATGGTATGTTCAAATCGCGATCATTCAGCCGGGACAGATTGCAAGTCGGGATCGGCGGTTTGCATGCTCGCCGGCCGCCGCCGCTTGATCAGTTTGCCCAGCCATTTGGAGAGTTTCGCCGTCGCTGTTTCAAGCACGCCAATCGCTTGGCCGCCGGGCACGAATGCCACACGGTAATACATCCACAAGATCAGACCGGCAAAAATCAAGAATGGGCCCCATAGAGCCAGGACTGGATCGATCAGGCCGAGCGTGGCGATATCCTGTCCATATTGATTGATCTTGTGATACGAGACTACCATCACAATCGACACGAACACGCCCAGTGCGCTGGTCGATCGCTTGGGCGGTATGGCCAATGCAACGGCCAGTAACGGCAAGAGAAAAATCATCACCACTTCGACCAAGCGGAAATTGAAACTTGCCTGACTGGCATCGCGTTTCGCGTCGGTTTCGTTATCGTTCCAGCCGATACTGAGCAGTTCGGGCAGGATGTATTCCCGTTCGGCATCGCCGCGTTCTCGAAACTCCTCCACCGCTGGCAAGTCAATTGGTAGATCGTGCCGACTGAAGGAGAGCACGCGCGGTGTATCGCTGCCGGTGTCTTGCAGGATTGTGCCGTCGGTAAGCCGCAAAATGATGGTGTCTGGGCTATCGGTGGTGGCCAGAAATGATCCTTCGCGGGCGCTGATGGAAAGCACTTGGCCGCGCGGGTTCGATACGCGCGCGAATATTCCGATCAATCGCCGTCCGTCATCCTCGCTTTCTTCAATCCGCAGCGCCATACGATCCGCAAGCGTGGTAAATTCTCCAACCTTGATCGAAGCGCCTAGCGCGCCTGAGCGCAGCTCATACTCCATCTGTTCGTAGTAATATCGGCTGATGGGTTGAATGTAGAACACCAGTGCCACATTCACCGCGACGAGGACGCAGGTGATGGCGTAGGGAACGCGCAGCAAACGGCCATAGGAAAGGCCAACCGCGCGCATCACATCAAGTTCGCTAGACGTGGCGAGTTTACGAAACGCCAAGAGGACGCCGAGCATCAACCCCAATGGGATCGCCAAGCTCGCATATTCAGGCGTCAGCGCCGCGAGCATTTTGAACACAACCGCGATCGGTCCGCCTTCGACCGCCACGAAATCAAACAGCCGCAGCATTTTTTCAAGGATCAGCAGAGACGCCGCGAGCGCGAACACGCCCAACATGGGAAAGATCACCAACTTGAATATGTAGCGATCAATGCGGGGTGAAAGAGTGGTCACGTTAGTCTGGTAGGCCTTCGAATTTCGCGGTTCAATCGCGAGGCGAAACCTTAGATGCGCACCTCACGTGCAGAGGCCATAGCGAGAAAATATGGCCCGGTCATGTATGAGATTTCGAACCGCAGCAATCAGGCGGCAAATACGGTGCAAATTCAGGCTTTTTCAAGCGTGCATTGCAGCGGATGCTGGTTTTGCTTTGCGAAGTCCATCACTTGATTGACCTTCGTTTCGGCGACTTCATATGGAAAAATGCCGCACACCCCGACACCTTTTTGATGCACGTGCAGCATCACGCGTGTGGCTTGCTCAAGGTCCATCGAAAAGAACCGCTTTAGTACCATCACCACAAACTCCATCGGAGTGTAGTCATCATTCAGCAGCAGAACTTTGTATTGGCTGGGCTTCTTCGGTTTGGTGCGCGTTTTCGTGGCGACGCCAACTTCGCTTTCGCTGCCATCATCGGCATCATCATCGCCATCGGCCATCCGCAAATTCGAAAAATCAGCGGGCAGAAATTTGGGGTTGGGAAATGATGGGCGAGTCATGACGAGGCTCAATATCGGATTCGTTGGACCATTCGCAAGGTGCGACAGTCTTCTTAAGGAATCAAAAATCTTGATCCAGTTAATTTTGATGGCTTTTTCGGAGGCTATCGTAAGAAAAAGCCGGACAGATCGAATGATCTGCCCGGCTCTGCGCTTGCGCGCGTTTTCAAGGGTCAACTGGGAGAGAGGAGAGGTTGACCCTGGAACTCTTATGCTGCTTTTGAGATTTTCTCAGCAGCAATGCTCACGCGATTTGAGATCGGAGCAAATGCTTCGTTGTAAAGCTTCACCCATGCTTCGGTGCGCTGTGAACCATAGGATACAACCGCATCAAAATTCCGGCGAGCCAGCTCACCTTGAAGTTGAACGAGTTCGGTTGGTGATTTGACGCTGGCCATTTTCTTGACGTCGCCGGTTACCGTTTCAACAACAGTCTTGCCGGTTGCGACTTGCTCACGGCCAAGCTCTTGCGCGCCAGAAAGCAGGATCTTGCCTGACTCAACGACAGCTTCGACATTCGCTTTGCTGAATGCGCCCACTTCAGTGGCGATTTCGCCAGACTTGGCAGCAGCGTTTTTCACGCGAGTTTGAACGTCACTGGTCATTTCTTTCGCAGCGGCTGCGAAATCGGTGTTCTTGGTGGTAGCCATGATGCTGTCCTTCAGTTTGGTAACAGGATTTGCCTGAGCGGATTTGGTGGCCGGCTTGGCGGCCTTCTTACGCGCTGTGGTGGTTTTGGCGGTAGCTTTGCGTGCGCTGGTTTTTGCAGCGATCTTCTTTACGGGCTGCTTTTTCGCAGCGCGCTTTTTGGTGGCGGTCTTTTTCGCAGGCTTCGCTATGGCGGTTTTCTTTGCGACTTTAGGCTTCGCAGTTTTTGGTTTAGCCGGTGCCGTTTTGGGGGCAGCTACTTTCGCGGCTGCTTTCGGCGCGGCATCCGCAGAGGCGGCCGTTTTGGCAGCGGCTTCAGCGTATGCTTTTTCAGCCGCGACATCGATTTTTGAATTGGCGTTAGAAGCCATGATAACCTCACTTTATGTTGCACTGCACAAAATAGGCATTGCAACTGCGAAGTCAAGCATTTTTTGTGCACTGCACAATATTATATTAAATCATTTTAAATCAGATATTTACCTAGATTTTACGTAAGTTCCTGGCGCATCTTCGATCACTTTATCGCCGCGTCCACCCGGCTTTCTACGGCCTTTTGCGGGCACACGATTGGGTGCTTGCTGTTCAAGCCAAGATAGCCAGTGCGGCCACCAGCTGCCCGGATGCTCGGTTGCGCTATCAACAAAAGCGTTAAGCGAGCCGGCTTTGCTATCTCCTAGCCAATATTGATATTTATTGGCCGCCGGCGGATTGACCACCCCGGCAATATGGCCAGAGCCCGCCAGCAGAAATTCGAGCGGCCCCTTAAAATGATCGGTAAGCCGCCACACGCTTTCAGCCGGGGCGATATGATCTTCGCGGCCCGCCTGCACAAAACTGGGAGTGCTAACCTGAGACAGGTCGATCGGTGTGCCATTCGCGCTCATCGCATCAGGCACCACCAATTTGTTGTCCCGGTATAGATCGCGCAGGTAATCGCCATGCCAGCGTGCGGGCAGGTTGGTCACATCACCATTCCAATGCAGCAGATCAAAGGCCGGGTAATCATCGCCAAGCAGGTAATTGTTGACCACGTAGTTCCAGATCAGATCTTTGCCGCGCAGCGCGTTGAAGGCGGCGGCCAAATATCGCCCATCAACATAGCCATCTGGACTGAGCGATGAGATCATTTCGAGCTGACCATCATCGATGAAGTTTTTCAGCTCTCCGCTTTTTTCAAAATCTACCTGAGCGGTGAAGAAGGTCGCGCTTTTCACCTTTTCGGCTTCATCGCGGCGTGCAAGCACAGCCAGCGTGGCGGCGAGTGTCGTCCCGGCAACGCAATAGCCAATCGTATGGACGCTGGGCACATCCAAGCGCTCCCGAATAAGGTCGATCGCCTTGCTTTGTGCAGCGATATAATCATCCCAGACTACATCTTTCATCGATGCGTCGGCGGATTTCCAACTGACAACGAAAACGCTGATCCCCTGGTCGACCGCCCATTTGATGAAGCTTTTCTTCGGCGTCAGATCGAGGATGTAAAACCGATTGATCCATGGCGGGAAAATGACCAGCGGCGTTTCGAAAACGTCTTTGGTGGTCGGGCTGTATTGGATCAATTGGAACAGATCGTCTTGGTGCACGACCTTACCGGGGCTGGCCGCCAGATTTTCCCCCAAAGTAAAGGCATCGGAATCGGTGTGAGTCAGCTGCCCACGTTCCAGATCATTGATCAGATGCTTCATGCCCCTGACTAGGTTTTGCCCGCGCGTTTCCATTGTCCGCTTCATGACAACGGGATTGGACAGCATGAAGTTGTCCGGGCTCATCGCATCCACCAAAGCGGTGACAGCGAATTCAAGCTGCTTTCGTTTCTCTTTATCGACCCCGTCCATCGAACGGACCGAATTTTTGAAATATTCGGCCAGCATCAAATAATTCTGATGCAGCAGGGTGAAGGCTGGGTGAGAACGCCATGCGGGATCGGCAAATCGGCGATCTTTGCGCAGGCTCGCCTCGCGCAGTTCAGCATCGTCTTGGGGCGCAGGGTCGGAGCTGTTTGAATTGACGAACTGGCCCAGCACACCTTGCCACAAATTGAGTGATTCCTTGGCCAAATTCGCTGCTGGTTCCAGCGCAGCAGGTTGCACCTGTTTGAGCAAACTTTGTGACATCATCAACCACCGCGCCGGATCAAGACCGCCGCCGATTGATCCTGCTTTGTCAGCCGCCTTGCCAGCCTGTCTTTGCGCCTGTTTTTTGGCCTGCGTGCTGGCAAATTCCAGCCACATCTTTTGCAATTGCGCACCAGCCGCGGTCCATTCCGCTATTTCGGTTGGGCTTGGCGTATGCGCGCCTAAATTGGACGGTCCGCCTGCCGTATTTGCGCCATCAAAGGCCTGCGAAAAAAGCTCTCTGAAAGCCTCTCCCTGCATATCAAAGAATGCGCCAAACGGCTGCCCGCCAGATTGCTCAGTGTTCGAATCATCATATGCCATTGGCGACACTATGCCTTGCTTGATCCCTTAAGCGAAAGGATTATTGCGCAAGTTTATGACGGATTGATGGAATTGATTTCGCAATTGAACTGATAAACCCATAGACCGAATCGTGCGCTTTCAATACAGATGATTGCGCAAACTTAGGTGACGACCGTAATGAACGACCAATTTTATCGGATGAAGCGTCTTCCGCCTTATGTTATCGCAGAGGTCAATGCGATGCGGCATGAGGCGAGGCAGGCCGGTAGAGATATCATTGATCTGGGCATGGGCAATCCTGACCAGCCGCCGCCGCCGCATGTGATTGAGAAACTTTGCGAAGTTGCATCTAAACCCAATGCGCATGGATATTCGCAGTCGAAAGGGATCCCTGGCCTTCGGCGCGCGCAAGCCAATTATTATGACCGGCGGTTCGGGGTTGATCTTGATCCCGAAAGCGAAGTTGTGGTGACTATGGGATCGAAAGAGGGGCTGGCCAGCTTGGCCAATGCGATCACCGCGCCAGGTGATGTGGTGCTTGCCCCCAACCCATCTTATCCGATCCATACTTTCGGTTTTATCATTGCCGGTGCGACAATAAGATCGGTCCCCACGACGCCGGATGAAGATTATTGGCGTTCGCTTGAAAGCGCGATGAATTTCACCGTTCCGCGGCCCAGCGTGTTGGTCGTCAGCTATCCATCGAACCCAACTGCTGAAACGGTCGACCTTGCATTTTATGAACGGCTGGTGGCTTGGGCACGTGAAAATCAGGTCTGGGTTCTTTCAGATCTGGCCTATTCCGAACTTTATTATGATGACAATCCCACGCCATCGATCATGCAGGTCGAAGGGGCGAAAGATGTGGCGGTCGAATTCACCAGCATGTCGAAAACCTATTCCATGGCCGGTTGGCGGATGGGATTTGCGGTCGGCAACAAAAGCCTGATCGCGGCGCTCACTCGGGTTAAGTCATACCTCGATTATGGGGCGTTTACGCCGATACAAGCCGCCGCATGCGCAGCGTTGAATGGTCCTCAAGACATTGTAGATGCCAATCGCAAGCTTTACCGCAAGAGGCGCGATGTGATGGTCGAAGCGTTTGCGCGCGCGGGATGGGATATTCCTTCTCCGGCAGCGTCGATGTTTGCCTGGGCGCCATTGCCACCTGAATTGGCCGATATGGGAAGCCTTGAATTTTCGAAGCAATTGCTGACCGAGGCCGAAGTCGCGGTCGCGCCAGGTGTGGGATATGGCGAAGAGGGCGAAGGATTCGTGCGGATCGCGATGGTCGAAAACGAACAGCGATTACGCCAAGCGGCCCGAAATATAAAACGCTACCTTTCGTCGAAGGGACTGGGCGGTCAATCGGCTTAGACCTGTTGGCCAAACCAAAATACTGTTTCATTCACGATGAAAACTCGTGTGAGATTTTGATCGTTTAAGACGCGTGCAAGTTCAAGGAGAACGTAATGCCCCCCACTGCCTCACGGCCGTTGACCGATAGGCAGCGAGACGTGATGGAATTGATTGATCGCCGCATGCCGATAAAGGTTATCGCGCAAGAGCTCGACTTGTCTGAGTCGCGCGTCAATCAACATATTCGCGCGCTCAAGGACATTTATGCAGCGGGCAATCTAAGCGAACTGGTGGGTCGTTATCGCGCTGATCAGGCGATTTTTGCAAAACAGCAGCAGACACAATCTAACTCTCTGCCAGCTAACGCTTCAGCGGCAGATCTTACCGCAGAATTGACGAGCGAAGCCGCCGGCGAACAAGCCCCGCCTGCCCGCCGAAATTATTCCGATGGTTTGCCGTCCGGCTTTCAGGGCGAACACGCTTCTATGCCCCGGACTGGGAGCGTTCTCTTCATCAGTCTGGCTCTCCTGGCGGTCATCGCGCTGATTATATGGGTGATGGCGCCATCGTCTGGAACGATCGGCGATTCTATCGGTCAGCAGGCCATCGATCCTAGCGATCAGCAAGCCGACGATCTTAGCGATCAACAAGCCGACGATCTTAGCGATCAACAAGAAAGCGGATCATGATCAAACGCCATGGAGATACAATGGCGACAAAGCATTTCCACGGCACGCAAAAGACTCATACGGTTTTCATACCGGGCAAATTCAGATATCTGGGAGACATGGGGATGGGGCATTGCAACCAATCTGAGAAAACTTTTGGCGCGGTGGAGCGCCGGGATCGGGTGTTTGCGAACGGGCCAATGAACGGGCTGACGAACCGGGATTTGCAATCAAGCCAACCGCGTGATTGGCTCAGCAGAACTGGCTTTCGTGAATTGTTCGATTCCAACGTATCGCGCTCGATTGCAAAATTGGATTTGGTTTTCACAATCAGATTGATTGGCAAGCTTATTAGCCCCATACGTGCAAATTGCGCGACGCCGATAGGAGGTGGCCTGTGAGTGTGACCGCAGCATATAATTTGATCCCTGAGGGCGACACCCTCATCCCGCGTTTTCGCGAGGCTGGCGATGTCACGCTCGATTTGTTTCATCGGGATGGCCGGGTGGAAGACCGCTGGCTCGGCTTGCACCCGCGCGAATTTGAACTGCTTTGGCGACTTGCCGAACAGCCCGGCAAACGATTTTCGCGGCGGCAATTGCTCGCGGATGTATGGCGTATTACGTACGACCCGGAAACCAACAGTGTTGCCGTTCATGTTGCCAGGGTACGCTCCAAATTGCAGCCATTTGGGCTTCAGGGGCTGCTTGCGACCGATCCAAAGGACGGGTATTTTCTGGATGCACCGGCTGATCCAAGCTTGTTCAAATTTGCGAATTCTCACACAGAGACATGATCGCGGGCTCGGTTTGATCGGGCGCGTGCGGCAATCTTCGCAATTGCCAAAAAATCTAACAATGACTTGAGGAAATTCGAGATGCCTATGCTTGCCAATGATCGGGTTGCGATCGAGCTGGATGATGCGGGTGTCGCGCAAGTGCGCCTGACGCGCGGCGACAAAATGAACGCGCTTGATCCCGAAATGTTTGAACGGATCATTGAAGCGGGCAGCGTTCTTCAACACGAAAAAGGCCTGAGAGCAGTAGTCTTGTCGGGTGAAGGCAGCGCGTTTTGTGCCGGGCTTGATGTGGCCAGTTTTGGCCGCACTCCAAAGGAGGATGAGCCAGTCATAACCGAGCGGACATATGGCAATGCGAATAAGTTTCAGCATATTGCCATGCTGTGGCGAAACCTTCCGGTGCCAGTAATCGCGGCGGTTCACGGGGTGTGTTTTGGTGGGGGCATGCAAATCGCAAGCGGCGCAGACATCCGCGTCGCTCATCCAGAAACCCGAATGGCGATTTTGGAAATGAAGTGGGGCCTGGTGCCCGACATGGGCGGCTATGCCCTGTGGCGTAATGTCGTTCGCGATGATGTGCTGCGCGAACTGATTTACACCAATCGCGAATTTACCGGGGCAGAGGCGCAATCATTAGGTCTGGCGACTTATGTCGATGAAGATCCGGTTGCCAAAGCGACAGAGATTGCGACTGTGATTGCCAATCGCAACCCCCATGCCATTCGCGCGGCGAAGCGTTTGCAAGCGGCGATGCTAGAGCGGGATACCGATGCGATCCTGATGGAGGAAAGCATCGAACAGCATGGCATCATCCGATCCAAAAATCAGATGGAAGCAGTGATGGCAGGAATGCAGAAGCGGCAACCCAATTTTGATGATGTTTAGGCTCTAATTCCGCCTGCCGTTAAAAACGGTTTAGCCAAATACGGCGACACATTGGATCCCATCCAGGACTTGGCGCCCTTCGCTGTTCCACATGCGCAGCCGCTCTGAGGAATAACCGCTATCGGCATGCTGGCTGGCATTTTCTGCCAGGAACCAGCCGCCACGCGTGGTCGCATCAGGTTCCAGCACATTGAATGACCAGTTGATTGAGCTGATCGGTCCGCGGCGCTGCATGATCCGCATGGCGCCTGGCGGCATGACGTCTCCCATCAAGACCAATTGGCTGATCGTGTCGAGCTCTTCAGCGTCAGTCAGGCGCGCCCAGCGGCGCATGGTCGCCCCATGATCGGCGCCTTTGCTTTGGCCAAATCGCAGCTCAAAATTCTTATCGATAAAGGATGGAACCTGGCCGCTTGTCACGGCACCTGCGTCCTCTGGATCGCCGGGCCAGTCTTGGTGCGGATCGGCGGGCCGTTTTGCATTGGCATCGCGGTCGGCCCCGAACAGCCAAAATGCGCTCAATGCAGGCTTGCCATCGCAATGAATTTCGCTGCGAACTTGGGTAACGTTGCGACCTTGCCGAACAATTTCGGCTGACAGCTCAATATTCTCACCAATGGGTGCCACAAAGGCTATTTGCGCGGCTCGCAATGGCGGCAAATCGGGAAAGGCTCGGGTTGCCATTTTGTAAGCGATCAGGGCCGATGCGCCGCCATAGAGAGTTCGGCCCTGCATCCAATCTTTCGCATGTGTCAGATTGGCCGGTCCTGCTTGGCCGGTTACCGGTTTGATTAAGCTGGAAATGGTCATATCGCAGTCCTGTGCCCACTCATCTGGCACTCGTCCAGACTGTCGTTACGTAAGGCGCATTGCCTTTGGTGCGGCGAATCGCTAGTGGGCGCGCTCCGTTGGTCGTTTTTGACCTAAGGGGTGGCCCGATGGCGGAGTGGTGACGCAGCGGATTGCAAATCCGTGTACGCCGGTTCGATTCCGGCTCGGGCCTCCATTTTATAGGAATGCGCACGCCCCCGCGCAGCCTCCGCATCGGCGGACGCGTGCTATACGGGCGCTGCCAAGATGCCGCTTTAGCTCAGTCGGTAGAGCACATCATTCGTAATGATGGGGTCAGAGGTTCGAATCCTCTAAGCGGCACCAGTTTTTTAAATATATGAAAAATATACGTATTTAATTTGCGTTCTGTAGCACTCTCTGTAGCATCTTTCGTAGCAAATTTTGCGCTTTATCCTCGTCAATATGCTAGCTATCACGCAGAGGCATTATAGCGATCGACGCACCGGCCCGACTTTGTTAGTGCGGTACGAAAGGAGCTGCACATCAAACTCAAAGCGATAGACTTCTTTTGTGGTACGGGCGGCTTCTCGCTTGGCGCTGCAAATGCGGGCTTTAATGTCGTGGGTGCATACGACGTCGACGAAAATCTGACATTTTCCCATCGAGCTAATTTCCCTGACACCAATTTAGTTTTGCGGGATGTCGCCGATCTCAAAGGTCGGGAGGTCATTGATGTGTTTGGCGAAGAAATTGATCTGATTTTTGGAGGGCCACCTTGTCAGGGCTTTAGTATGATCGGTCACAGATCAGAATCTGATCCTCGCCGCGATCTATTGGGTCATTTCTTTAGACTGGTTACGGAAATTCGCCCTAAAGCTTTTGTGATGGAGAACGTGGAGGGACTGCTCCTTGGTCAAGCACGCACTGTTCTCAATAAAGCGCAGCGTTGCGCGAAGAGTGCTGGCTACACGGTTTTAGAACCGATGGTGCTGAATGCAGCCGACTTTGGTGCGCCTACAAAGAGACGCCGTGCATTTGTTATCGGCTTTTTGCCAAATCGATGCGCCACAATCACAACCGAGATGTTTCAGCCCAATGGACATATGGCAGTGACCGTCGGCGATGCGCTTTCCGGTCTGAGTTCTTCAAGACCTTTGGCTGAAAAGGAAGTTGCTTTCGACCAAAATCAAATGACTTCTAGTGAAGAGCTTTCGGACTACGCTCGCAAGCTAGCGTCTCCAGACCTTGCCTTTACTGGCAATCATCCAACCAAGCATACATCCAAGGTCGTCAAACGTTTCTCCAAGGTAAGGCCGGGGAAATCTGATCCCATTGGGAAGCACCACCGTTTGAGGCTAGATGGACTCTGCCCTACCTTGAGGGCTGGCACTGGCTCCGACAAGGGTTCGTTTCAATCGGTTCGTCCCATACACCCAGTTGAAGATCGAGTAATTACGGTAAGAGAGGCGGCAAGACTTCAAGGGTTCCCAGATCGTCATCTATTCCATCCCACCAAATGGCATAGCTTTAGACAGATCGGTAACAGTGTAAGTCCAATTATTTCAAAAGAAATTCTATCAGTTGTGTATCGCCAACTAAAAGATTACGCCCAAGCACTCGAATTTGGATGAGGGGGTTTCTTTGACCACGATAGAGCCAGCGCAGGACGATCCACTTTCGGTCGATGCGTCACCGACCAAGTCTTTTTTTGTTCAGATCATCGTCAAAGATATTCAACTGGACAAAGCAATTTTGGACTTGGTTGATAACTCAATAGATGGTGCGAAACGACTGCGGCCGGATGGAGACTATCATGGTCTTTCAGTAGACATCGATCTCTCAAGCGAAGGCTTTCAGATTTCCGACAATTGCGGCGGGATACCCTTAGAAACTGCTAGGAAGTATGCCTTTAAATTCGGCCGTGCGGAGGGTTTTGAAGAGACCGACTTCTCTGTTGGACAATTCGGTGTCGGCATGAAGCGAGCCCTTTTCAAAATGGGAAGAGAGTTTGAGGTCGCATCTTCATCACCATCTGAAAAATTCGATATTGAGGTGAATGTCGACAAATGGATCAAGGCTAAGGATTGGGATTTCAGAGTCTCAAATCTTGAGGTCAAAGAAACACCGGTGTCAGAAACGGGCACCTCAATTTCGGTTCGGCGGTTACATGATGGCGTGAAAACCAGCTTCGATAATGATCTGTTTCTTCGGCGCTTAAAGTCTGAACTTGCAACAACCCAACAGCACTTCATGAGAAACGGATTGGTCATTTCGGTCAAGGGTGAAGCGCTCATAACGAGTGAATGGCAACTTAAGTCTGGCGAAGGCATCGAGCCATTCTATCAAGAGTTCTCTGACAGTATCGGCGGGAGCCACCCACTCAAAACAAGGTTATATGCTGGAATAGGTGGTTCAAAGAAAGCAGACGCTGGCTGGTACGTGTTCTGCAATGGCCGCTGCATCTTGAATGCCGATCAAGGCTCTCGGACTGGCTGGAGTGAGACCACTGCGGATGGCACGAAAGCGCCAAAGTATCACGGACAGTTTTCTAGGTTCAGGGGTTACGTTTTCTTGGACTGCAAGGACGCGAGCGTTCTGCCATGGAATACGACTAAAACAGACTTGGACTATGAACACGCTGCATATTTCAAGCTCCTTGAGCGCATGATCACTTCGATGAGGCCGGTTATTGACTTCTTGAACGACCTCGATGCTGAGAACGACTATGAAGAAGGGGATCGTGAATTAACAACTTCGGTTGCGAAGGCTCAGCTGACACCAATCGACACGCTCACGGAACGTGCCGTCTTTTCCTACAAGGCGCCCAAAAAAAAGGGGCCGCCACTTACCACGATCACATACAAGCGCCGGCAGGATGAGGTGGAGACACTGAAAGAGTTTTTGGGGGCAACGTCAAACAAGGCAGTCGGCGAAAAATCATTCGATTTTGCCTTCAGCAACTTGGTTGAAGATTGATTGCAATGACGGGTAGTTTCTCCAAAATTGACTATCGCCTTCGACCTGCAAAGCACGCAGAAAGGGGCATGCTTTGCGAGCTTTTTCGACGGTTGAAGTTCTGCAAGCCAAATGATTATCAGTATATCGGATTTGGCTCAGTAGCTTTCGTAGATTTCCGCATGGTGCATCGAGCCTTGGGGCTGAAAAGAATGTTCAGCATTGAAGACGCTAGAACATTGAAGATCAAAGAGCGCTTTAAACAGAATAAGCCCTTTCGGTGTATCAAGATGGTCTTTGGTAATTCGGCCAAAGCGCTACCTCAGATTGATTTCAAGAGACGCTCGCTCGTTTGGCTCGATTATGATGATCAATTCTGCGGAGACATGGTTTCTGACCTGAGAACAGTGGCCAGCGATCTTGCGAGCGGTTCGTTTATTGGATTGACCTTTTCAAATCAGCTCCCATTCGAAGAGCCGGAAGTCTCAGAGAAGATTCAGCAATTGAAGGATCAATTTCCTGACTATGTAGAGGAAGATGCAAAGATCGCAGACTTCTCCGGCAGAAAGATTGCTGAATTTGCGCGTACGGTAATCACGGAAAAGCTTCTAGATGTCTTGGGTAAGGCCGATGCGAGTAAAGCCGCGCCAGAACGTCGCACTCTCAAGCAAGTTTGCTATATCCGTTATCGGGACAACGCGTCGATGACGACGCTTGGATGGATGGTTGTCGCTGAGAAAGAACTTGCTCTCTTTGATGAATGCGACTTCGAAAGCTTGGAATTCACATCTGAGTCCGAGGTACCGTTTACCATCAAAGTGCCAAAGATCACTCCACACGAGGTTAGGGCGTTGGAAAAGTTCATTCCGAACAAGCCAGCGGCCAATCATCTGAAGTGGATACCAACGCGTGAGAAGGATGCGTTTTTCGAGGCCCATCGGTACCTACCCAATTTCGGCGTAATCGAGCCAACCTGATAGACACTTGCTTGCTTCCGGTTTGGCCAGTGACTAGTCTCTTCCTCGCATCGAGTCAGTCCTCGGTGTGAGGCTTTAGAACCTCCAATCGTACACGCCGGTCGAACATCTTCGGCCGGGTGGCCGTCGCGTATGTACAGGGCTCGCCTAAAGGCGGCGGCGCTCTGTGTGTACGCAGGGTTCTAAACACCCGGCTTAGACCGGGCAGCCTCTTTCAAAGGAGGCGAGATGAACCAAATTCAAAAATATGCACTCACTGGTGGCTCATGTTTGATTATCGGATCGTTGATCGGTCTGAGCGCCGCAAACCCTAATCCCACTGCCGCTGCCGATAGCGAGACTGCCATGACCGCTGAGATCAACGCACCAATCATTGATCTCGGTGAGTTAAATCGGGTCTGCAATGGAGGTGGGAGCCAAGCCTGCAATGATCTGACAAAGGCATGCGAAGATATTCTGTCGGTTGGTACGGCGAACATTGATAAACTTGGGCCTACCTACGAGAACGCGAATATCGATGCTTTTGGAGATGCATGCGAGGACGAGCGAGAACGAGCGGTCGACGAGGTGCTTGAACGAGCGCGTGAAAATGCCAGCTCTGACTCTAATGCAAGCGCTCCTTATACTTACAGGCCTGACCCTGCCGCTGCCAATGGCATGAAGCAGGCAGCGGAGATCAACGAAATGCTGTGCAAGACACGCGGTATCAATTGCGAAGAGGCGAAACTTTTCCGCAGACAGTATGAGGAAGCAATCTCCGGCTTCTAATTTGCGGCTGATATTGCCTTGAAACGGTAAGCTGTTTTCATATTACCGTTTCAAGGCAAGCTCATTCAGGACAAGCTAAAAGTCGATAGACGCTAGCCCTTCCGATACCCATTTCTTTGGCTATCGTGCTTGCGCCAATACCAGCTGTTTTCATTGATCTTATCTGGTCGGCATCAATGCTAGCCGGTCTACCTTTATAGACGCCGCGCTTCTTCGCTTTCTCAATGCCTTCGCGCTGCCGTTCTTTGCGAATGTCAGTTTCGAATTCCGCGACTGAACCCAAAATACCAAGCACAAGTTTACCCATCGAAGTGGTCGTGTCGACAGCACCTTGCTGCAAACAACGAAAGCCTACCTCTTTTGAGGCGAGTTGGTCGATTATGCCGTGCAAGTCTTTCCCTGAACGCGCCAGCCGATCTAGCCGAGTAACAACGAGCGTATCGCCGCTTCGCAGCCATTCTAAGCATTCTTGGAGGGCTATGCGGTCGCTGGCCGATGTTCCGCTCATTTTTTCCGAGAAGAGCTTTTTGCAGCCGTTTTCGGCTAGTTGCTGTTCCTGCAATTCTAGGCTTTGGGAGCTACTGCTAACGCGGGCGTATCCGACTAACGACATATTGTTCATCCTGTCTCTTTTGGTTCTTAGAGTCAGATGAAATTAGCGCCTCGGAATTGGAAGCGAAGCCATATGAGACATTCCGTGGAAGCCACGAGACGCCTTGGATGAGTATACCTAAGTAGGCGTCCGCTTAGCGATCAAGTTAGAGTCCTGCGGAACGACCGATATGAGGTGGGAAGGGGACGCTCATATAGAGCTGACATCCAACTTAGGTTTAGCAATCTGCGCCGCCCAAAGCCCCAAACCGCCTAGTGTGAGTTCGATAGCGGCCTCGCGGAACGGTTGCATGGTCAAGGCGTCTGCGCCTTCAATGGTGACAGCAAAAAGCCTGCTTAGCCCTACGCATATGAAAATCACCGCTGCGATCTGACACCGTTGGCTGAGAGACAGTCTAATGTAGCCTCCGAACAGAAGCGCAATAGCTATCCCAACTTCACCGCCGCCGACCATTGCGCGCATCGCAGTGCGTGCGGAGGGTTCGTCTAAACCTATTGAATAGTAGGACAATACTTCTGGGTGAATAAGAGTAGCAATGCCCAGCGCTAGGAAAATGCATCCCGCACAAATTGGATACCAGCTGCCGATGCCACTACGAAATCGTTTTATCACAGGAACCGCCGTGTCTGGTGCTTGTAGTCCAAATATTCTTGGCCATACTGCTGTTCAAGCCAAGGCTCCTCAAAGATAGGAGCGAGCAGATACATGATCGCCCAAAGCGCCAACAGCGCCCAGACTAAAGCGTTGTTTGCAAGCAAACCCCAACCGATCATGCCGAACCATGTCGCAACGTAAACAGGGTTCCGGCTTATCCTGAACCAGCCTTGGGTTTTAAGGCCGTGCTTCTCACCAAATGCGTTGCGCCAGCCCATCTGCAATGTAATCCAGAACGCGAGTAAGAATCCAATCATGAGCAGCAGGATGCCGCCGCCATATTGCAGAAGGGCATGATCAGCGGGAACGATCTCGTAAAACAGAAGCGAAAGCGCCACCAATGGATAAAGAAACAATCGAAACAGCGCCATAAATGTGCGGTGCTGCCACCCCGCCTTTGACGGTGGCGGGAAGAACTTAAACTTGCCAGTTAGGGCCGCGATTATGGAAAGTATCAAAATCGCGCAAATCGAGCTGGCTGATATGCTGAACAATATGAACGAGGTAGCAGGAGGAAGGTCAATCATGGTCAGCACTCCTAAAGCCAACGCCGTGTCTGCTGGCGATATGCCGCAAATGCATCTCCAAAGGTTCGCTCAAGAACACGTTCCTCCGGTATGATCTGCAAAAGCGTGATCGAAGCCATAAAAAGCAGCGGACTGCCCAAGGCAGCGATGTTCTGAACGGCTAAAGCTGCCGCAAGCAGGACCAGCAACATGCCAAGATACATTGGGTTGCGGGTGCAGCGGTATAGCCCCGATGTCACCAATTGTTCGGCCTTCTCAGGCTCAATCGGATTTACCGTGGTGCCAGCCTTTGCAAATGATCGCACAGAGATCAGCAGAATAACTATGCCGACCAAACCCAAAGGAAGCGATGCCCAAAAGAAAAATGTCGATTGATACGCCAATGCAGGGAAACTTGCTGCCGCGATATAGCCACCAATGCCATAGACCATGAATTGCAATAGGGGCGGAAAGTATAGCTTTTTTATTGGCTTAGTTACTTTGGGTTGGGAAAATTTCGTCATCGGATCACTCGCTTGATTATGATTCGATATGAGTGATACAGCCTACAGCGACTGTAGAGGCAAGCAGAAAAGCAGATTTTATGAAACCGATGACAATTGGCCGCCTTTCAAACGCGGCAAAGGTCAAAGTGACCACAATACGCTATTACGAAAGCATTGGTCTGATGGGCACTCCCGACCGCAGTGCTAGCGGGCAGGCTCTATGGAACCATTGATGTCGAGCGCTTGTCATTTATACGCCATGCCCGCGATCTAGGCTTTGCAATGAATGCGATTAAGGATTTGATCGGGTTGCAAACCGAGCCTGACCAAGATTGCTCAGAGGTAGACTCAATTGCACAGAGGCAACTTACCGAAGTGCAAAAGCGGATATCTCAACTCAAAGCGTTAGAGCGCGAGTTGAAGCGCATGATCAAAAATTGCCAAGGCGGAAAAGTGGACGGTTGCCAAGTCATGGCTGCAATCAATGATCATTCCGAATGCGCGATAGATACACATGAGCGTGTGAAACCATTCTGAAACTTTGGAGTTCTTACGACTGAAACTGGGTCGTTTGCTGACCAGCCGCTTTTGTTTGAGAAACTTAGATAGCCGCCGGTCCGGTTTCAGCGAGTGATTAGCGGACGCATTGTGTCTGCTATTGGGGTGGAAAGCGGACTTGGCACAACCCCCTCAAAACCATGCCCGCAAACCGACAAGCAACTTCAATCCATCAGGGTCATCGCCAACGGCTCTGGCGATATCAGCGGTTTCTCCCAGTGCGGCCTCGTATTCGATACCGACATAGGGCGCGAACTCGCGCTCGATCTCATAGCGCAGCCGCACACCCGCTTCTATCTTGGTGATGCCGGTTCCGATCCCGCGTTCGGGAATGTCTTGTGCAGACAACTCAACCTCAAGGCGCGGCTGCACGATCAGCCGCTGCGTAATTCTCTGATCGTATTCGCCTTCCAAGCGTGCCGTAAGATCGCCTCGATCCGATAAGAACAGCGCACCATCGACGTGGAACATGTAGGGCGCAAGACCTTGCACCCCGACAACCAGATGCCCCCCTGTGTCCGGCTCTGGATCAAAGCGCACACCCGTTTGCAGATCGAAGAACGGGCCGATGGCGCGGCTGTAGAGCGCCTGTATTTCGGCGTCCTCCAACTCACCGCCGAACTCGCCTTCGCCCTCAGTTTTCAGGACAACGCGGTTGATGTCGCCGCCGTAAAACGCTTGCAGGTCCCAGACATATCCATCCTCGCCGTCATCCATGGCGATGCGTGCTTCAAGTCTCTCGATGAGAATGCTACCCGTGCGCATCCCGCCATTCTCGCGGGCGAGATTCTCGCGGCTTGGTGCCATGGCGTCGGCACCCCAGATCGCGTCCGCTGCATGCCGAGGTCCTTCCAAGGCTCGCGCAGGCACCGCGTCTTCCGGCGCAGGCACCGCGTCTTCCGGCGCAGCGCCGGGAACAGACTTGTCCGTAGTCCCAACGTGCTCGCTGTGATCCATTGCTCCATGATCCATGGTTGATTGGTCAGGGTGCTCGTCCTGATCGCTTTCGCCATGGCCAGAGTGGTCCATGGAGCCATCGTCCATTCCGTCATCGCCGTCGTGCTCACCTTTCGGCGGGCACTGTTCGGGCGGCAGGTGCCCCATCGCGCAATGGTCCATTTCTTTTGGCTCAGGCTCGCTCTTCGGTTGAGCCTGATGCTGTGCATGACCTTGGTGCTGCGAATGCGCACCGTGATTGCCGTGACCGGAATGCCCCGAATGATCCTGAGCAAATACCGGCGCAGCGGTCAGAGCGGCACCAACAAAAATTGCTGCACGCATCACCCATTCGCCCCATCAGGGAATGGCCGCACGGTCACAACCTGCATCATGCCCGCGTGCATGTGGTAGAGCAGATGGCAGTGAAATGCCCAGTCGCCCGGCTCGTTCGCGGTGAGATCGAATGTGGCTGTGCCGCCAGGTTGCACCACCATCGTATGCTTCAAGGGCTGCTTCATGTGATCTGCGCCGTTCACCATCTCGAAGAAGTGGCCGTGCAGGTGGATCGGGTGCGCCATCATGGTCTGATTGACCAGCTTTACTCGGACACGCTCATCATATCCAAAGCGGATGGGATCATCGGTAACGGCAGTGAACTTCTTGCCGTCGAACGACCACATGTAGCGTTCCATGTTCCCGGTGAGATGTATCTCCATCTCGCGCTCCACTTCACGGTGCGGGTTCATGCGTTTGGCTTTGAGGTCGGTGTAGCGCAGAACCCGGTGTGGCACATCGTCCAAGCCAAGGCCGGGGAAGTCCATCCGGTCCGTCGGCATCGGCGCGACCATATCAACACCGGACCCAGCTTCGACGTCATCAGGCAGCAACGAAGTGTCGCGCATATTGTGCTCCATGCCGCCCATATCGTGGCCCATTGCGGCATGATCCATCATGCCCATGTCGGTCATCGTAAGCGTTGGCGTCTTGCGCAGAGCGGGCGGCGTAGCGACATGGCCGGGATGCGAAGTCAGGCTTGCGACACCCATCCCGCTACGGTCCATTGCTTCTGCAACGATAGCGTGGCTGCCATCCTTCGGCTGAACGATTACATCATAAGTCTCTGCAACGCCGATCTGAAACTCGTCTACCTCAACTTCGTCAACATCCTGTCCGTCCGTCTGAATGACTGTCATCGGCACGCCGGGGATGCGCACATTAAAGAAGGTCATGGCGCTGCCGTTTATGATACGTAGCCGCACACGCTCACCCGGTTTGAACTCCAATTGCAGATCATCGGAAGGGCCGTGGCCATTAATCAGATAAGTATAGGTTTGCCCAGATACGTCCGCGATGTCTCGCGGATTCATGCGCATCTGCCCCCACATGCGGCGCATCTCACCCGACATCTCGCCCTCGGTCGCGCTTTGCATCTGGTTTTGGAAGTAGTGCTCACCAACCTTTAGCAAGCGCATAATCTGATGGGGATGGATAGGCGTAAACTCACTCAAGAGCACAACATAGTCACGATCATAGCGCGGGTCCGGCTCATCGCTTTCGATTATAATCGGACCATAGTGACCAGCCTGCTCTTGCAAGCCAGAGTGTGAGTGCCACCAATAGGTCCCCGTCTGGCGGATTGGGAACTCATAGATGAAAGTCTCACCCGACTTGATGCCGGGAAAACTGACACCGGGGACGCCATCGAACTGAAACGGCAAGAGGAGGCCGTGCCAATGGATAGAACTGTCTTCGTCCAGATTGTTGGTGACGTGCAGCCGAACGTCCTGACCCTCCCGCAAGCGGATCAGCGGGCCGGGCACCGTGCCATTCACGGCAAAGGCATGACCGGAACGTCCACCAGTCATGAAATGCGCATCGCCAATTGAGAGATTGATGTCCTCGCCAGACAACTCATCAAACCCCTTGCTCGCGTGTGCCATCGAACCGCTTTGGGACTGACCCCGCGCCCAAGCAGGCAACGGAAGCGATGATGCCGCGGCCAGTGCGGCAGTGCTGGTAATCAGATTGCGGCGGGAGAACTGTGGCATGTAAAAAGTCATCTATGTTGAATGAATGACAAGGTCTATATATACCCCCCTAGGGTATTTCAATCAGGATCGACAAATGGCCAAAGACACTACCGCTAAGTTGAACCGCCTCAAGCGGATTGAAGGCCAAGTGCGCGGCATCGCGCAGATGGTCGAAGATGATCGATACTGCATGGACATCCTTCACCAGATCGCCGCGATCAAATCAGCACTCGCGAAGGTCGAAACGCAGGTGCTGAAGGATCACGCGGCTTGCTGTGTTGCAGAGGCTATCGCCAGCGGTGACGAAGGCGAGCAGCGCGAGAAATTCGAGGAACTCGTGGACCTGCTCGAACAGACAAGAAAGTAGTGTGCCGCAGTGTCTGGAAATGGGTCGAAAGCGGAATGGCCGTTTTCGGGCTACGCTTCGTCTTGTTCTTGCATCAAAGAGGGCAGAAATAAGGAGGTTCGACCTCCTAGTCACAGACTGATCTCGTGTCTGGTTTCGATTACAATGCCAACTGCTCGAGGATTGGTTCTGAGCGCTTACTCAGTTCATTTGACGGTATCTTCGCGGAGGCTTTGAAACGGGTTCTGGCAAGCGTCCTAATTGATTTGGCAAGCGGCTAAAAAAACATGCCGCTGTGGATAGCAAAAGCGCCGCACCAGCCGCCAGATTGGCGGCATCGGGGTCAATAACATTTCAACCAGTTAAGACTTCCATGTTTACATTGTAAACGCGGGACTGGTTGCAGGGCCATTTGAAAACGGCCTTAACTCAAAGGATTGCAGTTTTTTACCTGTATAAGAGAAACCAATTCGCGCGCGGTGCACTCTCAAAGTGTCAACGTCCTGACAACCTCTCATTCTATCTCTCGAACGATATCCCAGAACTCATGCGCACATTGCCGGAGTGGGGTGTTCAGATACAAAGGCGTGCCCTTGATCTTTGGACCAGGTAGCAAAGCGTTCTTAAGCGAATAGCCAACCCAATTAGTTGCAGCCTTTGGGGCGTCGCTTTTCTTATAGCTTGGTTCGATTTTGACGGGTGCACCATGTCCCCTTGGTACTTTGAGGTTCCGGTACAAAGCTTCCTCAAGTGCAATTTTAAACCGTGTTGCTTCGTGACCAGAGGTGAGCAGGCAATAACCATGGAGATGCAAGTTCGTGCGTGATTTACCGCTCCTGCCCTTAGCTTCGATCACGAAGAAGTAGGGCGCATTCCCCAGACCAGCTTTCTTTAGTTCCTTGTTGATCTTGTCGATTGCGCGGTCTCGCGGTTTCAGCCCTTGCTTAGCCCATTTGCGTTCAAGCTGTTCTGAAACATTCGCTGTGAAGGAGTACCCATTGAAAGCGAGAGATAGTAAGAACCCTATTCGAGCCTTTGCATCATCTGTTAGTTCATTCCATTCTGGATATTCCTTCGGGTTTGTATCGTGAAGGAGACCCACGGTGTCATCGAAATCCGCATATACTAGGATGGGGTCAACGGTGCCCTTTGTACCCCGCATATATTTGCTCCGAATATTGGCAATGCGGACAAGCTCATTGAGTGCCTCTTGCTCACGCTGAAGGAACTCTTTGCGGTCACGTTTAACCGTTGAAACATTGACCTTTTTTCGCTTCTTCTTGGGTATGCTTGAAGCAGTAACTTTCCCCATGTTCTTGGGCTTTAGATATGGGCCACGAGGGTTAGATGAATTGCTGTTCATTGGTACAATGGGTGCTTTCAAAAGTTAGAATTTTCGAGGCAGCTTATTCGCCAGTTTTTGGCAGTATGTTTGAGAAATCGACACCTTTGAATTCGGCCTTGGATATCATGTCTGCTAGTCGCTTGACTGTGCCTTGGGGAACTTCACCATACCGTGAGGTCATCGAGCGATTGGAATGTCCCATAACTAACAACCCGAATTCAGCATCCAGATAGCCGGCAAGCCGCATTTCATCAGCAAGTCGATGCCGAAAAGAGTGAGAGCCAATACCGTCTGCACCGCTTTTGATTCCAATCTTCGTTAGATATGTCCTCCACCACCTCGCTGGCTTCCTTCCAAGCTCTGGGCGTTTCTCATAGGTAGTAAGCTCGGGGAATAGTTGCTCGTTTCCATCTTGTGCCGCGCGTTTGACCTGCAATTGCCAGTATTCTCGGAAACCAGCGCCGAGCAAGATCGGATGAAACACAACCAGCCGCGCGGAAAGCTTCGTTTTGACGCTTTGTCCTCTTTCCGAATTTTTCCTAATGTAGCCTGCTAGATGGCCCTCGCTTTCATGTATGTCGTCCACAAACATTTGCGCGATTTCGGTAATTCTGGCGCCTGTGAACATACAAAGCAGTGGGAGCCAAAACCTCCAGTCGTTTGCCAACACGTTTCCGATTTCGTGTTCTTTGCCGTCTCGAAGGAAACCTGAATAAAGTGGAGACTTCATGATCTGATTCAATTGATCGGTACTAAATGGTGGGTAGCTGCTTTCAGCATTGCTCGTGTCGAAGCTCATTCCAATCCATATATTCTCTTCACAGTAGTCGAGTTTTTTCATCCATTTGAAAAACCCAGATAGATCGGAAATATATCGGTTTTTTGTCCTGACACTTAGCAGTCTTAGATCATCTCTCTCAGCAATCTCGATACACCGAGGGATGGATTCAGCCTTTAGTTGTTTGAGGCTGCCTCTTCGTGCCGGAAATTTTGAAAGCACCTCGCGAAAGCTGCTTGCGTCCCGTCGGGTAAGATTGGCAACATTCTTGTATGCGCCTACCCACTCGATGAATAGTTCGATGGCATTCTTTGCTTGCTCAACATTGGCGGGTTTGCGTTGCCTGTCGCTTACTTCCTCGGCTTCATATTTTTCCAAGTAGTCCTCTAAGCGCTCGCCGGGCTTCGGCTGATTCTGATCGGCAGCAATCGTTTCCCGAACGAATCTTGATTGCGGTTCACCGTCAAATTTGCCGTCTATCTCTTGTCGAACAATCTCAAACGCATCTAGGATTGCATCCATTAGCTTTGGCAACAGCTTTTCGAGTTCTTCGCCCTTAGTGCTGATCGCGAAACCGTAGTCTGTGATTATGTCTTCTGCCCATGGGCGGAGCCGAGCGTATTCCTTGGTATTTGCGTATCTGATGTATTTCTTGCGACTTGCTTCGAACATGTCGCACCATTCATCGTAGTTTTCAGCTGCCCTTTTCTCCTCTCGCAGCCGCCTTAGAAACTGCTTGTGATAGATATCGACAATTTTGCCATGAATGTCCGTTTGCACAATGCTTCCAGCATCAGCCAGCAGCGCCGTGAACATCTCGCGCTGTTCTGATATGAAACCCATAGCGAAGGTCTCGGCAGTTTTACGGTCTGACGTTCCTGTAGATTTAGTTATTTCAGATTTGCCAAGCTGCGCCTTGAGCGAATTCGGCACTGCAAGTCTGATTTGCCAATTGCCTGAGCCTGGTCGCTTGTGCAGGTACTTTTGGATTGTTGTCATTCGTCATTCTGTAGCAATTTCTGTAGCAAAATCTACATCGAGGTTTTGTAATGATTCAATAAATTGTTATTTTTCAATTATATCAGAGACATCCACTTATAAGCAGTGGATGTATAACCGCTTCCTCTAAGCGGCACCACCGGCGCTGCCAGACAAACTGCAACCTTTCTCAATAGTGGCGAAATTATCGAAAGCTCACGCTGAGTTCTTCCAGCACGAAACTGCTATATCCCCATTTCGCGGTGATCTTCATTGCCGATTTTCAATCAGCCACAACTAGCGCGCGAGGCCTTGCAAGCGCATTGCAGAGCGATGGCCGCTGGATTGGAATGCGGGTATTCTGACCTTGAGGTAGCATTCGCGACGGCCGCTGGCGTTGGACATCAATGGGATGCGGAAAGTGCCCGGATAACGCCGCGAATTTCAGCCAGCCCCTTCATCCTGCCGATCGCTGAATAGCCTGGATTAGTCGCTTTGTTGATATCGTCCATGATCACATGCCCGTGATCAGGGCGGATAAATATCTCACGGTTTTGAGCCTGCTCATTGCACAAAAGATTGCGCACAACAGAGACCATGTCGATGTCGCTGCTCAGGTGGTCGGCCTCATAGAAGCTGCGTTGCTCAGCCGGATCGCGCGTCACCCCGCGCAGATGGGCGAAATGAATTCGCTCAGCAAATTCACACGCCATTTGCGGCAAATCGTTATCAGGCCTGCTCCCATAAGTGCCGACACATAATGTCATGCCATTGGCCGGACTTGGTTGAGCGCCGAACAACTTGCAAAGATCATCGGGCGTGCAGATAACACGCGGCAGGCCGAACATATCCCATGGCGGATCGTCGGGATGGATCGCCAGCTTGACGTCCAATGTTTCTGCAACGGGCGCGACCTTAGCCAGAAACGCCAACAAATTTGCGCGCAAGCGATCATGGTCAATCCCGCAATAGCGCGCCAGCGCCTGCCTGAAATCCTCCAACGAATAGGCATCAGTCATCTTGCCCGGCAGCCCAGAAATGATGGTCTGGGTCAGGGCATCAGCCTCCAAATCAGACATCGCTTCAAATACGGTGCGCGCGCGGCGGGCTTCGTCTGGGGAATAGTCGCGCTCTGCGCCGTCACGCCTAAGGATGAACAGATCGAATGCCGCAAAACGATCCTGATCAAAGCGCAAGGCATAGGCGCCGCTCGGCAATTGATAGCGCAGATCCGTGCGCGTCCAATCGATCACCGGCATAAAGTTATAACAGATGGTTTTGATACCCTCTGCCGCTAGATTGCGGAGACTTTCAATCCATGCCTCGACAAATTTCTCATGATCCGGCGCGGCCAGTTTGATGTCTTCATGAACTGGGATGCTCTCCACCACGGTCCAATGCAGCGGGGACATAGAGGTATTCGCCGCCTCAATCAGAGCCTTGTGCGCTGCGATAGCCTCTTGCGGCCATGCTTCGCCAATCGGGATATCGTGCAGTGCGCTGACAATATCTGTGGCGCCTGTCTGGCGAATTTCAGCCAGCGTAACCGGATCATTCGGTCCAAACCATCGCCAAGATTCGCGCATCCTATCGCCTTTCTTCAACCGGCCAATAACGCCGTAAGGCCCTGCCAAGCCAAGAAACCGGTAAACAGCGAAAACAGCAGCAACCCAACTAGGCCGACATTGGTCGATGTACTGTTGCGATATTCGCCCATCAAATCTTTGCGATTGCCGAGGTAAATGATGCAGCTGACCGTCACCGGCAACAACACAACATTGAATGCCTGGCTGAGAATCATGACAAACACAGGCCGAGCATCGAACAGCGGCACGACCAGCGCCAGCAGCGATATCAGGAATACAAACAGGCGGTATTGCCAGATCGTCATATCTCGCGGCGTGCTGCGAAAATCACATAAGAGCCACGGAATCATCAAGAGATTGGGAAACTGCGAAGAGACGCCTGCAGCGATAATTCCAATTGCAAAGATGGAAACCGCCAGGGGTCCAGCAAGCGGTTCAAGCAGCCCGATCATTTGCGATGCGCGTTCCAGCCCAATGCCCTGGGCAAACAGACTGCCCGCCGCCGCCGCCATGATCGAAGCGCTGATGACAAACATCATAATCGCCGCAAACGCGGCATCACGGCGCTGTTGTTTGTCGTGCTCGATCGTCCAACCCGCCTCTTGAACCAAAGTCGTTCGCAGGATGAACAGGCCGGAAAAAATTGTGGTGCCAACCATGGATGCGATCAGCAGCAGCGGCCCAGTCTCGCTCGATGCGACTTGAGGAACAGAGGGAATTAGCCCCTCCGCCATATCGGCCAACGGAGGCATTAAAATGAAGAAATTGAGCACGAATGCGCCCGCCATGATCGCAACGATCACGGCCAAGGCACGCTCAAAAATTTGTGTCTTGCCGCTCCAAAAAATGAAATAGGCCACGCCTGCGAAGAACGCCGCACAATATAGCGGATCGATCCCGCCAGGGATAAAGTTCTTGGACCATTCATAGGCGATCTCCGCCACGATCCCCATCACCCCCATAACGCTGGCACACACTCCAATGCCCAAGGCAGCAATGAAGAAAATGCCTACGCCGGGATGAATGTGCTTGCGGAACGCCTGCAAAGCGGTTTCGCCTGTTACCAACGTGTATCGACCATAGCAGGCGATCATCAGATAGGTCGCCGCGCACGAAATGAGCACCGTCCAAAGCAGGCTCATTCCGTAATTCGCGCCGGCTGTCGCCATGGTGGTAACGCTACCGGTGCCAATGTTGAAACCGAGCAGAAAAATGCCTGGCAGAAACAGCGCGAGCTTCGATCTGATCCCAACCGGATTTGCTGAAGACTTCATCCGTTTCCCCGTCCCATCAACACGCTTTGGCTTTGTTTTTGCGCGCGTTTCAAAACACTAAAGCCAAGCACGCAACGCGTCCATAGACGATGATCTTAAGGCGAAACGCAGCGCAGGTCAGGTCAGTCGGACAATTGCAATGCAAGCGAATAAGGGCACCCGCTCTGCCGCATCGGCTGAGTGACAAATTTTCATGCCCTCTCAACGCAGCCAAACATTCGCAGAACGACTAAATTGAACTTCTGCATTCCCGCGCCGCGCCGGACCGGCAAAAGCACTAGCCACTATGGCACCTTGTCACCTCACAATTTCGGCATCGCTACCAAGATTGCCCGTTCAATTTCGCGGTTCTATGAGCCATGGTTTAAATTGGATGCCGATATGATGCCTTCTTTGCCATCTCACATAGAGATCGTTGAAGTCAGTCCGCGTGACGGACTGCAGAATGAGTCGACTCAAGTTTCGACGGAAAACAAGGTCGCACTGATCCAAAACGCGATCGATGCAGGCGCGAGGCGGATCGAAGTGACAAGCTTCGTCAATCCGCGCGCTGTGCCGCAAATGGCGGACGCGGATCAGGTCGCGGCGCAGCTGCCAGAGCGCGACGATGTGACCTATATCGGACTGGTTATGAACCGCCGCGGGGCTGAGCGTGCACTCGCGACCGGTCAGATCGATCAATTGGGCGCTGTCGCAGTCGCCAGTGACGGGCTGGGCATTGCCAACCAAGGTCAGACGAGCGAGCAATCGGTTGCGGTTGCTAGTGAGATTGTCGGCCTGGCGAAAGAGGCCGGAAAAACTGCGCAAGTGACGATCGCGGCAAGTTTTGGTTGCCCGTTTGATGGTGAGACCGAAGAGGCGCAAGTCGTCTCAATGGCAAGGGAGCTTGCAAAAGCTGGCCCAGTTGAAATCGCGCTTGCAGACACGATCGGGGTCGGCAACCCTGCGCATGTTCACACGCTCGTCAGCGCGGTGAAGGATGCAGTCGAAGGCCTGCCGGTGCGGCTACATTTTCACAACACGCGCGGGACGGGCCTTGCCAATGTATGGGCGGCAATTGGCGCCGGGGCGAGCACGATTGACTGTTCGATTGGTGGCCTTGGTGGCTGCCCGTTTAGCCCGGGCGCGGCGGGAAATGTCGCGACCGAGGACGTGGTTTACATGCTTGAACGGGCCGGGATCGATACCGGCATGGATCAGGCGAAGCTTGGGATCACCAATGAATGGTTGAAAGGCGTTATGGGCAAGGAGCTGCCCGCAGCAGTTCCAAAGGCCAGAGCTTTCCCACCGCAAGCGTGATCAATTTTCGACAATATGCAAACGGAATGAATGTAAGAGGGATATGGTGCGATGAGATATAGGCTAGGCGTCGATGTCGGCGGAACATTCACCGATTTGCTGCTGTTTGATGAGCAGACCGGGGCGTTTTGGCGGCACAAAACGCCATCGACCCCGCATGACAGTTCCGAAGGGATCTTAAACGGTGTGCGGGCGATCACCGATGAAGCCGGCATCACCGCCAGTGAAATATCCTATTTCCTCCACGGGACCACTGTTGCGACCAATGCCGTATTGGAAGGCAAGGGCGCGAAGGTCGGTCTGATCGTGACTGAGGGGTATCGCGACATCATGCAGATCGCGCGCAGTTTTGTGCCGGGCGGATTGGCGGCATGGATCGTGTGGCCCAAACCGCAACCATTGGCCGCGCTGGAAAACACGATTGATGTGCCTGAACGGATGGGCGCGGATGGCGAAGAAGTTCGTCCCCTTGATGAAGATGCCGTGCGCGCAGCATTGAAGAAGTTAAAGGCGCAAGGGATTGAGGCACTGACTGTCAGCCTGATCAATGCCTATGTAAATGGCGCGCATGAAGCCCGGATCGGGGAGATTGCAGCCGAAGAATTGCCCGGCATTCCCATTTCTTTGAGCCATGAAGTGCTGCCTGAAATGCAGGAATATGAGCGGACTCTTTCAACCGTTGCCAATGCAGCAGTGCGCCCGATTGTAAGCAATTATGTTTCGAACTTGCGTGACCGATTGGAGAAAGAAGGCATGAAGGGGCGCCTTTCTTTGCTTCGCAGCGATGGCGGTCTGATGAATTCGCAAAAGGCCGAAGAGCATCCGGTAAATATCCTGATGTCAGGCCCGGCTGGCGGCGTCACCGGCGCGCTTTGGGTTGGCAAAAACGCTGGCGTCAAAAACATTCTGACGCTCGATGTCGGCGGCACGTCAACCGATGTTGCTCTGATCGAAGGGCTGGAGCCGCGCAGACAACGGACGACCGAGGTGGGGCACTTGTCTGTCCGCGCATCGGCGCTTGATGTGAAGACCGTTGGCGCTGGCGGCGGCTCGATTGCGCACGTCCCGGAATTGACCGGGGCATTGCGTGTTGGGCCAGAAAGCGCGGGCGCAGTTCCCGGCCCGGTTGCATATGACAAGGGCGGCGAACTGCCGACTGTGACCGATGCCAATGTGGTGCTGGGTTATTTGCCCGAAGATTTGCTGGGCGGTTCGTTTAAGCTCAATCGCGAAGGAGCCAAGCAAGCGGTCCAAAAAATCGCAGACGCGCTCAATATCGGTTTGATGGAAGCGGCGCGCGGTATCATTGATATCGTCAATGAAAACATGTTCGGTGCGCTGCGGATGATCAGCGTGCAGCAAGGATACGATCCGCGTGACTTTGCCGTTATGGGCTTTGGCGGAGCGGGTCCGCTGCATGTGAACGCGGTTGCGCGACTGATGAACAGTTGGCCAGCGATATCGCCAGTTTCACCGGGTGTTTTGTGCGCCCTTGGCGATGCGACCACTCGGATGAGGACGGAAACCGCGCGCAGTTTCAGCAAGCTTGCTCGCGACACACAGGTTGCCGATCTGATCGATCTTTTGGAAGAAATGGGCAAACAAACGCGCACGGATTTGCTGGCAGATGGGGTGCCGGAATCGGCGATTACCAGCGAGTTCGAAGTGGATGTTCGCTACGCTGGTCAGGCGTTCGAGGTGCCACTCACCATCGATGCTGAATTGTTGCGGCAAGATGGCATTGAAGGGGTGCTGGCAAGATTTGATGAAGAACATCGCCGTTTGTTCACATTCAATATGGATACCCCCCATGAAATCGTGAACCTTCGTGCTGTGGCAATGGGTGAAGCGCCAGATTTGGCCGCTTCCGAGCTTGAAAAAGGTGATGGTAATCCGATCGCTGCGAAAATCAGCGATCACACATTGTGGATGGATGGCAAAGAACAGGCTGCGGTCATTTATGACCGGGCGAAATTGCGCCAGGGCGATACGATACCCGGGCCAGCGATCATCACCGAAATGGATTCGACCACCTTGGTGGAAAATGGCTGTATTGCCACCGTCGATCCGGTTGGAAATATTCTCATCAACCCTGCGAAGGAGGGCTGAGCGATGCCTGCACAAATTATCGAAACAAACACGACACCGTTTGAGAACATTGAGATCGATCCCGTCACGCTCGACATTATCGAGAATGCGCTGCGCAATGCCCGGATTGAGATGGACGCAACGCTGGTTCGCACGGCGATGTCGCCGGGTATTCGCGAACAGGGAGACGCGTTTCCGCTGATCTCTGATCCTGCTGGTAAGATGATTGTCGGCCAATTTGGCAGCTTCATCGACGGGTTCCTGAAAGGTTTTGATGGAACGCTTGAAGATGGCGACATGGTGTTTTTGTCAGATCCTTATTCGTGCGACGGTGCCGTCAGCCACTCCAATGATTGGTTGATCTTGCTGCCGGTGTTCAAGGATGGCCGTTTGATCGCCTACACCGCGATGTTCGGCCACCAATCGGATATTGGCGGAAGCGTGCCGGGCTCTATGCCGATCGGTGCTTCGTCAATTTTCGAAGAAGGGGTGCGCATTCCGCCTGTCAAAATCTGGAAGAAGGGCGAATATAACGAAGACTTGATGAAGCTGGTTATGCACCAAACGCGTAAACCAGATTGGTGCCAGGCAGATCTGAATGCCATTATCGCTTCGTGCCGTGTGGCGGCGCGCAGAGTTGTTGAAATGGCCGACCGTTTCGGGGACGATATCTATGTCTCTGCGACGCAAGAATTGCTGGCCCGCAATCATCGCGCGATGAAAGCGCTGCTATCGCAAGCTGTGGGTGAAAAGCCGGTCAGTTTCGAAGATTATATTTGCGATGATGGCAAGGGTTTCGGCCCTTACAAAATCAAGTGCTCGATGTGGCGGGAGGGCGACACGGTCATCCTCGATTTTGACGGGACCGATCCGCAAAGTGCTGCCTCGATCAACTTCCTGCTCAATGAGAACATGTTCAAAATGTTCTTCGGCATTTACATGATCATGGTCTTTGACCCGCAAATTCTGTTCAACGATGGGTTTTATGACCTGATCGAAGTGCGCATCCCAGAAGGATCGCTGCTCAAGCCGCAATTCCCCGCTGCGCTTTCTGGCCGAACTCATGCACTCGGCAGACTTTTCGATATCCTTGGCGGACTTCTTGGTCAGGGTAGCCCGGAATTCCTCAATGCTGCGGGTTTCAGCTCATCCCCGCATCTGTTCTATTCCGGGTGGGACAATCGGCCGGCTAGTGAGGGCGAATGGTTCCAGCTGTTCCAGATTGGATTTGGCGGTATCCCCGGCAGGCCATTGGGCGATGGGCCAGATGGTCACTCACTTTGGCCGGGTTTCACAAATGTGCCGAATGAATTCCTGGAAAGATATTTCCCGCTCCGCATTGAACGGTATTCGACCGAGCCAGACAGCGGCGGGGCAGGGCTCCATCGCGGCGGCAATGGCATTCATATGACCTATCGCTTCCTCGCCGATGGTGAAATTGCGATCCACGATGATCGCTGGTTCGTGCCGCCATGGGGCGTGAATGGCGGGCTGCCCGGCGAACGCGCGAAAAAGGTGCTCGAAGCCACCGATGGCTCGCTCAGGATCGTCGGCAACAAGGTTGAAGACGTGCCCGTGAAAGAAGGTGAGCTGCTGCACTTTATCACATGGGGCGGCGGCGGCTGGGGCGATCCCTTGCAGCGCGATCCAGAGCTTGTCGGTCTTGAAATTAGGCAAGGCCTGGTCACACCCGCTGGCGCCCGCGAATTTGGCGTTGTCGCCGATGAAGATGGGGCGATTGATCAATCCGCAACGGCTGATTTAAGAGCGAAAATGGGCGGCGAACGCGGCGAAATCCAGCTGTTCGATTACGGTCCGAGTATCGAAGAGTTGCGGGCCAGCTGTGAAGAAGAAACCGGGCTGCCTGCACCAAAGCAACCGCAATGGGATAATGTTTCTCGCGTTAAGAAGTCGGAGGCTGCCTGATGGCATTTGCACAACCAGGTAGCGGCGCATTGGCCGGCCTGCGGGTGGTAGAAATGGGCCAATTGCTTGCCGGTCCATTCTGCGGCCAATTGATGGGTGATATGGGCGCCGAAGTGATCAAGATCGAGCCACCCGGCAAAGGTGACCCGATGCGCGATTGGGGGCAGGGCGAAGAAAAGGTCCAGTGGGAAGTCATTGCCCGCAACAAGAAATCCGTCACTTGCAATTTGCGTGTGCCAGAGGGGCAGGATATCGCGCGCAAGCTGATTGCCAGCGCCGATATTCTGATCGAGAATTTTAAGCCCGGAACATTGGAAAAATGGGGGCTTTCGCCTGAAAGTCTACATGCTGACAATCCGCGCCTGATTATCGCGCGCATGTCTGGCTATGGCCAAGATGGGCCATATTCTGTGCGCGCTGGCTTTGGCGGAATTGGAGAGGCGATGGGCGGTTGGCGCTATATCGTTGGCGATCCAGATCGCCCGCCTGCCCGCATGGGCATCTCTATCGGCGATACGTTGTGCGCGACTTACGGCTGTATGGGCGCGCTTGCCGCTTTGCAGCACCGCGAGCGGACCGGCCAAGGGCAGGTTATCGACACTGCTTTGTATGAATCTGTCTTGCAGGTCATGGAAGGGCTTGTGCCTGAATATGATTATAACGGGTTCGTGCGTGAAAGATCGGGATCCATATTGCCGGGCATCGCCCCATCCAATGTTTATTCCTGCAAAGATGGCCCGTTTATGATCGGGGCCAACAATGATGCGATTTTCCGGCGCTTGGCAGAAGCGATGGGCGAACCTGAGCTGGCCGATAACCCGAAATATACGACTCATCTGGCGCGCGGCGAAAATCAAACCGAGCTGGACATATTGGTCAATGACTGGACCGGGACACTGAGCATTGATGAAGTCGATGCCCTGATGATCAAACACTCAATCCCAGCGGGCCGTGTGTATACCGCAAGAGATATGTTGGACGATCCGCATTTCGCCGCCAGAGAGGCGATTGTAGAGGTGGAAACCGAAGGGCACGGCAAGCTGAAAATGCAAAATGCCTTCCCCAAATTTTCCAAGACTCCGTCGGGCATTCGCCACCCAGCTCCGGTTACTCCAGGCCAGCACAATCAAGAGATTTTTGGCGAAGTTTTCGGCTGGGATGAAGCGGAAATTGAAAAACAGAGCGCCGCGCAGGTCATCTGATGCCCAAAACTGCACTTGATCAGAATTACAGCGGAGCCTTTGATGGTCAATTGAGCCCCGGCGATCATCCCGCGCTGCTCGTGGTTGATTTGGTGGTGGCTTATTCCCAGCCAGACAGCCCGCTTTTTTGTGAAACGGCCGCGGCGGCGATTGAATGCAATTTTGGGTTGGTTGAGGCGGCAAGATCGGGCGAAAACCCGGTCGTTTTCACCAATGTTGAATATGAACCGGGCGGCGCCAATGGCGGAGTGTTTTATCGCAAGGTTCCCTCGCTAAAATGTTTCGACAAGGGCTCACCATTGGGGGCATTTCCGGACGGGCTCGATGTGCGTCCGGGCGAGACTGTTACCAAGCAATATCCATCGGCCTTTTTCGGCACAAACCTGGCCGAGCGACTGCATGCGCAGGGAGTGGACACCCTTGTTATCACTGGTTTTTCCACCAGTGGTTGTGTTCGCGCATCGGCGCTTGATGCGCTGCAAAACGGATTTATTCCCGTGGTTGTTCGGCAGGCCTGCGCCGATCGCCATAACGACCCGCATGAAGCCAACCTGTTCGATCTACAGGCGAAATATGCCGAGGTTGTCGATGCGGATGCGGCGCGTCAGATACTTGCGCGGCGATCTCCATAGTACGGATAAAAGCGCTTCACCCACGCATAATTGCTCCAATCTTGCTATTCCCCGCCGCACGTCATTTTTCTGGCGTGACGCTGTGGTTGGATGGATGTGGCAATGATCGGTACGAAAATGGTTGAGGACGGAAAAACGGCCCGCCAGATATTTGAACAACTGATGGCCAATCCGGCCCGCAAGAAATTTGGCTTTGGATCGAAACTTGCGATTATCAATGTCGATGTGCAGCAAGCATATACCCGCACCGATATGTTCAAGACCGCATACGAAACAGATCCACGCCAAATCGAATATATCAATACGATTAGCCGCCTAGCTCGCGAGCGTTCCATGCCAGTTGTTTGGAGCCGGGTGGGGTACAAAGATGATGCCGCTGATGCCGGGGTTTGGGGCACCCGAACCGATACCGAAGATTCGCTGCAGAACATCAAGTATGGCAGCGAACGCCATGCCTATGATCCGCGCTGCGAGATTGATGACGATGACCTGCAATTTACCAAACGCATGCCGAGCGTATTTTTTGAAACGCCATTGGCGAGTTATCTGACTTTTCACGGAGTCGACACTGTTGTCGTCACCGGCGGCAGCACGTCGGGCTGTGTCCGGGCGACGGCGGTCGATGCACTCAGCTACGGCTATCGCACCATTGTTCCGATAGAAACCTGCGCGGATAAGCATGAGAGCTATCACTTCGCCAACCTCACCGATCTTCAGATCAAATATGCCGATGTTGAGCCGGTACAGGCGGTTATCGATTGGCTTGAGGCGCGCTGAACGTGCGAGAGAATGCTTCAAGGCCGCCGATGACCCCGGCGGAGATCGGATTGCCAAGCGCTGGGAGGAGCAAATTTGACGCGCTCTGAAAGCAGCAATGGCGAGGTTCCTACCAGCCTATTTGAAAAGATCTGGGTTGAACATGAGGTCACTCGGACCGAAGCGGGGGTAAGCCTGATCGCAATCGATCGGGTGTTCCTGCACGAACGGACCGGTGCGGCCGCGTTGAACCAAATGGCAGAGAAGGGGCGCGCGGTATTTGATCCTGCGCGGGTCTTTGCCGTGATGGATCACATTGTTGATACGCGGCCCGGGCGCGGCGATGGCACTTTGATGCGCGGCGGCGAGGCGTTTATCACCCAGACCCGCGCGGCATGCCGGGATGCCGGGATCACCTTGTTTGATGTGAATGATCGCGATCAGGGGATCGTCCATGTGATCTCGCCCGAACTTGGTATAGTCTTGCCGGGGCTTACTCTTGTCGCGCCAGACAGCCACACCTGCACACAGGGCGCCTTCGGAGCGTTGGCCTGGGGCATCGGATCCAGCGACGCCGAACATGCGATGGCGACCGGAACATTGCGGCTTAGCAAGCCCAAGTCGATGCGCGTAAAATTCTCTGGCGAGCTGAGTTTTGGAGTGACCGCAAAAGATATGGCGCTGGCGTTGATCAGTGAATTTGGCGCGGGCGGCGGCGCAGGCCACGTGGTTGAATTTGCCGGGGAAGCTGTCGCTGCGCTTGATATGGAAGCGCGGATGACCTTGTGTAATATGGCAACCGAATTTGGCGCGATCGGGGCGTTGATTGCGCCCGATGAAAAGACAATCCATTATCTTTCAGGCCGGCGATATGCGCCATCCGATTTCGATCAATCCTATTGGCGCCAACTCACAACCGACGCTGAGGCGGAGTTTGACCGTGAGATTGTGATCGCGGCCGAAACTATCGATCCGATGGTCAGTTGGGGCACCAGCCCGGAGCAGGCGATATCTGTCTGCGAAACTGTGCCCGATGGCCCGCAAAAAGTGCACGAATATATCGGGCTGAATGCCGGAACCCAGCTTGCCGGCACGCCGATTGATGCAGCCTTCATTGGCAGCTGTACCAACAGCCGCATTTCGGATCTGCGCCGCGCGGCTGCGATCCTTAAGGGCCGCAAAGTGAGCGGCAACGTTCATAAGGCGTTGATTGTGCCGGGCTCATCACAGGTGCGGCGCGAAGCCGAAGCCGAAGGGCTTGATACAATCTTCATCGAGGCGGGATTTGAATGGCGCCAAAGCGGATGTTCGCTGTGCTTTTTTGCAGGCGGAGAAGGATTTCCTGAAGGCTCTCGGACGATAAGCAGCACCAATCGCAACTTTGAAGGGCGGCAAGGGCCGGGCATTCGCACCCATATCGCCTCCCCAGAAACAGTGGCGGCGAGCGCGATTGCCGGAGCAATTGCTGACCCGCGCGAATTTGCCCCGGATGGGCCGCGGTGATGCGGCCATTCCCTCAACCTTTGACCGGCCTTGGCGCGCCGTTATTGATCGACAATATTGATACTGACACGATCATTCCCAGCCGGGAAATGCGCTCAACAGGCCGCGCTGGATTGTCGGCGGGCTTGTTTGCTCCGTGGCGCTATCTTGATGCGGACGCGCGCACCGAAGACCCTGATTTCATCCTCAATGATCCGCGATATCGCAATTGTGCGCTGCTTTTGGGCGGTGCCAATTTTGGGTGCGGTTCCAGCCGCGAGCACGCGGTTTGGGCGCTCGCCGAATGGGGAGTGGATTGCATAATTGCAGAAAGCTTCGCGCCTATTTTTCGCAACAATTGCATCACCAATGGGATTTTGCCGATCACTGCGAGCCATGATGAAATCGCGGCGCTGGGTAACCGGCTGGTGGAGGTGGATTTGGGCGCTTGCGAAGTCCGCTGCGACGAGCAGGCATTTTCCTTCACGATCGAAGCTGAGGCAAAACAAATGTTGGCTCAAGGGCTGGACGCGATTGACCTGACGCTGACAGGACAAAACGAAATCAACGATTGGATCCATGCTGATCGGGCCAAGCGCCCGTGGGTCTATCTGGAGCATACACCATGACCAAGATACTCGTCTCAGAAGTCGGCCCGCGCGACGGGCTGCAATCGATCGATCGGGTGATGCCTCTCGAGGCCAAAAAGCGCTGGATCGCGGCCGAGGCGGCGGCGGGTGTGGCAGAGATTGAAGTAGGCAGCTTTGTCCCGCCTTCTCTGCTCCCGCAAATGGCCGATACCGCCGAATTGGTCAGCTTCGCGAAGGGGATTGATGGGCTGAACGTGGCTGTGCTGATCCCCAATGCCAAAGGGGCCGAACGCGCCGCGGCAGCAGGCGCAGACGCGGCCAGCATCCCGTTTTCGATGAGCGAAACGCACAGTTTGAAGAATGTGCGCAGGGACCATGCGGCGATGCTGATCGAAATTGCCGAATGCGCCAAAATACTCGCCGATCACGAGATTCACTTCGCAGTTGGACTGTCGACTGCTTTTGGTTGCACAATCGAAGGTGCCGTTGACGAGGATGTGGTCGTGAAATTGGCCGAACAAGCGGTCGAGGCCGGAGCGCAGGAATTGAGCCTGTCCGACACAACCGGCTACGCCGATCCCGCTCAGGTGCGGCGGCTGGCGCGAAAAGTTCGCTCTGCCGTGGGGGCTGATAAGCTAACCACACTGCATCTGCACAATACGCGCGGATTGGGGTTGGCCAATGTTGTCGCCGGATTGGAAGAGGGGATCACAACCTTTGATTCCTCGCTGTGCGGGCTTGGCGGCTGTCCCTTTGCACCCGGAGCTTCGGGCAATCTAGTGACTGAAGATCTGGTGTTGATGCTCAATTCGATGGGTTATGAAACTGGCATTGATCTCGAAGCGCTGCTGAAGGTTCGTGAAATCGTGTCCGAAGCATTGCCGGGAGAGCCGCTATATGGCTTTACCGCCGATGCCGGTCCGATGCTGGATTACAGCGAGAGGACGCAGGCATGAGCGAGCAAGCTGGCGCGTTGACCGGGATCAAGGTCATCGAATTCACCCACATGGTGATGGGGCCGACGGTCGGGCACATCCTGTCTGGCCTGGGGGCGGAAGTGATCCGGGTTGAGCCGATTGGCGGCGACCGTACGCGGATCCTAAAAGGGTCCGGCGCAGGATATTTCCCGATGTACAATCGCGGCAAAAAATCACTCTGCCTCGATCTCAAAAGCGAAGACGGCGTCACCATTGCCCGCGAATTGATTGATCAATCGGATGTGCTTGTCGAGAATTTTCGGCCCGGCGCGCTTGATCGATTGGGGCTTGGCTATGAACAGTGCGCAGCGTCCAACCCGCGGCTGATCTATTGTTCGGAAAAAGGCTTCCTGCCGGGGCCATATGAAAATCGCACCGCATTGGATGAGGTCGCACAGATGATGGGCGGGCTGGCCTATATGACTGGGCCACCGGGCAAGCCCTTGCGCGCCGGGGCCAGCGTGGTTGATGTGACTGGCGGATTATTCGGAGTGATCGGCATTCTCGCTGCGATCGAACAAAGACATCGCACGGGCGAAGGACAAAAAGTTGTTGCCAGCCTGTTTGAAACGACCGCCTATTTGGTGGGGCAACACATGGCACAATATGCTGTCACCGGCGCGCCAGCGGCCCCTATGCCAGCGCGGGTTTCTGCATGGGCAATTTATGACGTGTTTGAAACGCGCGATGAACCGGTTTTCATTGGGGTGGTGACAGACGCTTTGTGGCGGAAATTCTGCACAATCTTTGGCCTCACCGAATTGTGGGCAGATGAGTCCCTACGAGAAAACAATGCCCGAGTTGCGGCACGTGATCGTATCATTCCGCAAATCCGCACGCTGACAGCAGGCATGACGCGCGCTGAAATCATCGACAAACTCGAAGGCTCTGGGCTTCCCTTTGCTCCGATAGGCAAACCGGAAGAATTGTTCGATGATCCGCATCTTGCGCAAGGAGGCATGGAGGATGTGACTCTGGCCAACGGCAAGATGACGCGGCTGCCTGCGGTGCCACTCGAAATGGGTGGCACCAGAGTTTCCGAACCACGCCAGGTTCATCATGCCGGTGCACACAGCATCGCGATTCTAGAAAGCCTGGGGCGCGGCGAAGAAGATATCTCGCGCCTGCTCGATTCCGGCATTATCGGATCTCCCGGCTCCGAGTAATTTAACCGTTGTGCGGATATTTTTGCTGGTATTGCGCTGCCTTTCCCTGTATTTGCGCCATGGCCTGCTGATGCCTTCGGCAAGCGCCGATTTGAGATTGGGGAGATGGGCATTATGGAACGCGGCGTTCCGATCAGATCGCTTTCTCGGGGATTGGCCGTCTTGTCGACAATCAATCGCGACGGACCGATCACGATGACCAACATCTCACGCAGCGAAGAGCTGCCCTATCCAACCGCATGCCGAATTGTGCAGACCTTAATCCATGAAGGGCTGGTTGAGCGTGAGCACAATCGCAAGCGCTATCGCGTAACCTCGCTGGTTGAAACGCTTTCAACCGGGTTCCAACAGGAAGGCAAATTGGTTGAGGTGGCGCATCCGCACATCACATCATTGTGCCAGGATGTTGGCTGGCCGGTTTCGGTTGCGACACGGGTTGGGACGCGGATGGTATTGCGCGATTCGACCCACGCGATGACCTCCATGACATTTTCGAATTACCATCCGGGCTACACATTGCCGATTGCTGAGTGTGCGACCGGTAGGGTCTATCTGGCATTCTGCGATGACTTGGAACGTGAAACCGTGATCAAAGGCTGGCAGGTTACTGACAATGAAACCTCCCGGTTTGGTGAGCATCTGGTTGAAGAAGGCCATTTGATCGAGAAAATTCGCGAAGAGGGATACGCCATCCTGATCCGCAATGAGCATAATGCCGATCATGGCAAAACCTCTGCCATCGGTCTGCCAATTCTAGGCCAAGATGGAACCCTGCTGGGCTGTTTGGGAATGATCTATTTCGACACCGCCTTATCGACCAAGGCGGTGGTTGATCAATTCTTAAGCAAACTCAAAAAAACAGCGCAGGTAATCGGCCGCGATTTATCGCAATAACACGCTGATCAATCCTTGGTGCCGCGTTGGTGGCTCTGCACGGCTGCGATCGCTGCATCCATTCCAAGCATTTTTGACATGGATGGGAAGTCGTACAATTGTGCGTCGCTCAGCTGCGCGCTTCCTTGCGCCAACCCGCTGTAAAATGTGTCAACGGCTTGCATCGCCGTTAGCGGCGCAGCGCCCGGATAAATCGTAATCGAAACGCCAAGCTTGGCGTATTCGCCAGGATCGAGGATGGGCGAAAATCCGCCATGGGCCGCATTGATCATCAGCGGTTTGGAAAGCTTTTGGCCAGCGAGTTCGATCTCCCCGTTATCCAGCGGCGCTTCAAGAAACAGAATGTCGGCCCCGCATTCGCCGTAATGAGCCAAGCGTTCCAGCGCGCTATCCAACCCTTCGCTGCGCCGGGAATCGCTGCGCGCAATGATCATCATATCACCGTCACCGCGCGCTTCGTTTGCAGCTCCTATCCGGCTTGCCATCTCTTCTGTTGAAACAACTTCGGTGTGGCCGGAATGCCCGCAGAAGCGGGGGAAAGGCTGATCCTCGATTTGCATCGCGGCGATGCCAGCGTCCTGATATCCGCGCACGGCATGCATCAGGTTCACAACGCTGCCAAATCCGGAATCCGCATCGGCGATCAGCGGGGCTTTGCTCAATTTGGCGAGCATCGCAAAACATGTGATGAAATCGGTGTAGCTGGCGATCCCGACATCGGGCAGGCCCAGCCGTGAAGCTGCAGTCCAATAGCCAGAGGCGTAATGCGCAGCAAAATTATGTTGATTGGCGATGAGCATGCTCATCCCGTCAAATGTTCCGGGCGCTGCGACAAATTCCCCAGCGGTGATTTTCGCGCGGAGTTGTTTGGCTTGATTCATCGCTTAATCGCCCAAATTTTGCGCCGGAGATGTTGGAAATCCGGCTTCAATTGCGGTTCTGGCTGTCTTGTAATTAAACCAATTAGCCCAATTGACCGGGGAAATGGCTTTCATGATTATCGCCGTACCAATCGGCAATTTCTTCCCGCCGTGCCCACCAAACGCCAGAATGCCCTTTTGCATGTTCGAGAAATTCACGCAGTGCGCGGATACGGTGCGCCCGGCCAGACACATGCGGATGCAAACCAACATTCATGATCCGCGCGGTTTGCGCCCCTTCGGCATACAGCACATCAAATTCTTCGATCAGCTGATCACGGTATTGATCGGTTGTCAGCGATTGGCGCGTCACCATCGTGAAATCATTGATGACATTGGAATAGGGAACGCCAACGATCGGGCCATGCTGGGTTCGGATCATCATCGGTTGATCATCGTTCATCAGGTCGCAGTAAAACTTGAAGCCTTCCTGAGCGAGAATGCCTGGCGTGTTGAGCGTGCCGCGCAAGGAGGATGAAAGCCATCCGATCGGTCTGCGCCCTACGTGGCGCTCATACATCTCAATCGAGCGAAGGATCACATCGCGCTCTGCGGCTTCATCATGGGCGTAATTCGTGAGCAGTTCGCCTTGCTCAAAATTGTGCGCCAGCAATTCCCATCCGCGCTCAAGCACGGCCTCTGTCATCGCTCCGCGCCGTTCAAAAGTCACCGCATTGGTGGTGCAGCTGGCGGGGATGGACAATTGATCAAGCAGATCAATTAGCCGCCAAATGCCGACCCTTTGGCCATATTCGCGCCACGAGAAGTTAGGATAATCGGGGGTGTTACCCGGCAGAGTATCGGGCAAGATTGCCGGCCCGCCAGCATAATATGGCTTGTCGGTATCCTTGGTCAGATCCCACGTTTCCAGATTGAAAGTGATGACCAGAGCGAGCTGTTTTTCGCCCGGCCACTTGATCGGATTGCGCTTTGGCAATGGCACATAATCATAGTCAATCATGCAAATCTCTCGTCAAAAATCTTCGAGCAATCGCCCGAACCCGGCGATGCGATCGGCAAAACCATTGCTGCGCAGCGCATTCCAATAGGTCGCGGTGTTGATAGCGATAACCGGCTTGCCGAGATAGAGCTCTGCCGCGGCGGCCAATCGCGTCATCGATAAATTGGTGCCAACCTGCACAATCGCATCGATATCGTCACCATCAAGACGGTGCAGTTCTTCGCGCAATTGCGCGGTGGGAACCTGCGCAATCGAAGTCCAACTGGGGCAGCGCAGACAGGTGTCGCGCACGGTTTCAATTCCATGATCCGACATGAACTGTGCAACTTGCGTATTGGCCGACGGGTAATAGGGGGAAAGGACCGCAATCCGCTTTATCCCGCCATAGGCATTGAAGGCTTCGATAAGCGATTGCGAGCCGGTGCACAGTTTCAAACCGGATTCGCTCTCAATATTGTCGCGCCATTTTTGCGCGCCTTCTGCGCCACCATAAAATGTGACGGCAGACATGCCCATAACCAGAAAATCGGGATTGCAGGTTAGCACGCCGCGCACCGCATCCAGCGTATTGCGAGAGATTTCGAGCGTGCCCGCCATAAAGGTTTCGTCGGAAATTGCCTGCGCATCTTCAACGACAATACGGCTGTAATGATTGGTCACGCCATAGGGGCGCATATCATCGAAATCAGGTTGGACAATTGTGTTCGTCGATGGTCCCAAGACGCCAAACAGGGCTCTGTGGCCTTGCGCGTCGGGGTTTGCACGGGGTTTTAATACCACCTGTGTCCTCCGCATATCATTCGATCAGCTCTTCTTGTTTCAGGCATTGTATCATCGATTGCCTGAGCAAAAAGTCACGGCGTTGCACGGGATCGGCTTTAATCGCCTCAAGCTCTGCCTTTCTCAGGGCGTGCTCATTTTCCGAACCTTCCTTGAGATATTCCATATTGCGGATCGTTTGAGCCTGAATGAAATCGTGCGTTGTTTTGAACCGTTGCCGGCCATATTTGGACAACAGATTACCGGCATCGCCGCCGCCATAGATTTTAACCAGCTTGTCACACAGGTTGAAAACATCGTGGATGCCGCTGTTCATCCCAAATCCGCCGATCGGATTGTTGAGATGCGCGGCATCGCCTGCGAGTATCACACGGCCATGGACAAATTCATTCACGACCCGCTGGTGCACGCGGTAAATCGTGCGGTGTTTGGTTTCCACATTCGCGCCGTCACCAACCAGCCGATCGAACACGTCAATCTTCTTCTCATCCCCCAGCAATTCTTCATCGCTTTGCTCGTTGGAGGCAGGCACCAACACGCGCCACAAAGATGGCACGCGCAGCAAAACCATCCATTCTTCCGGGTCAGAGACGTAATTCACGTAACTTAGGTTCGGAATTTTCTCATCAAGCGGGCACGGGGTGGAGAAACACAGGAACTTTTCAGGATAGGTGAAGCCTGTGAAATCGGTGGTCAGCCACTTGCGCACCAGCGAATTTGAACCATCTGCGCCGATCAGAAAATCGGCGTCAACGCGTTCGATCGCGGTTGGTGTTTCAACGTAAACCTGCACTTCAGTGCTGTTCTGATGCAGGCCCACAACCCGATTGTTGAACCGGACTTCGGCGCATTGTTCTTTATCTACAGCTTCTGAAAGCATCCGCGAAAGGTGATATTGTTCGCATTGTATCCGGAATGGATATCGGGTCGCGTCGGCAAGCTCACTCAGGTCGAATTCAACGACCTCACCGGATTGCCGCTCTCGGAAGTGATAGACAGGCGCTTTGAGCCCGCGATTAATCAAGGGATCAGCAATGCCAATGCGATCAAGCAACTCAAGTGTTGGCGGGTGAAAGGTTGATGCACGCAAATCGGCCGCATTGTCCGGTCCCGCTTCAAGCAGGATGACGTCAATTCCCTGTTGCGCCAAAAGCGAAGCGGCGACGGAACCAACCGGTCCCGCTCCTGCAACAACAACTTTTGTTCTAGATATTTGCATCTTTTGCCATCCTGCTTCGAGGCATGAATATGTCGATTGATTGCAGGTTTGGTGGATTGTGATCGGTCTCTCCACTGTGCGACTAGGGCTGTTGGTTGAGCAAAACACTGCGCCGGGTGGCGTGCTGCGAAGGCATGGCGAACCTTACCCAAATGGTAAGCAAGCCGAGCAGCTTGGTGCTGACGAAAGGCGCAATGACGCGCGCGATCGACATCAACAAACCGGCTTAAAAATTGGCAAGACTTGGATTATTTCCAGGCGCCGAAAGCGTGCCATGCGGCGGCACGCCCATGGTCTTCGGTTTCGCCTTCGTCGGCGGTTGGGGGGAAGACTTCGTGATCGACCACCGCCTTCACATGCGCTTCAAACAAGCTTTCCCGCGCAAACCCGGCATCTTCCATCACCTGGTTCAGATCAATCGCATGCATGGCTGACCAGAACGGTTCGTTGTTGTTGAAGGCATCCCAATCGCGGATGAATTGTTCATACAGCGGCATCGCGTCAGAATAGGCGGGCTGTTCAAGGTGGAACATCAAGCCATTGGGCGCCAATACGCGGAAGCCCTCGCGAATGATTTGCGGCAGTGATGTCGCGCTCAATTCGTGCAGGAACATGGTGGTCTGCACCCAATCGAAATGCCCATCAGGCCAATCAGATAAATCTTCGGCATTGCATTGGATGAAGGAGATGTTGTTCGCGCCCAGCGCCTTTGCGCGAGCATGGCCATACTTCAAAACCGGCGCGGCGGTATCGATGGCGATGATTTCGCATTCGGGAAACGCCAATGCCAGCGGCACAATATTGTGGCCGATTGTGCAACCGATATCGAGGATGCGGCGCGGAGACCATCCCGGGCGCTGTTCCTTGATCCATTTGACCAGCGCCTGGCCACCGCCATCGGTCAGCGCGCCTAGCCCACCGGCCGTGGTTGCGAACATTCCGCAATCATAATTGGCTCCGGCCGAAATGTCGTTTTCGATCTCTTCGCCGTGATAACTGCCGGGCATGCAATGAATGTCGACCGCATCCTGATAATACGGGGTCTTTACCGCCGGATCGAGCGACAAAGTGTTGCTGCCCGAATTGATGGCTTCGGCCTTTGCAATCAAATCTTCGATCTGCCGCAAGACCAGTGCGCGTCCATTCTGCTGGCGCAACTCCATCGAATTTCGCTTTAATGCGGACCATGCCTGATGCCACGGTTCCTTGTTCATCGCCTCACGAATTTCGTAGCGATGATTGGGCTCGCGGCCATGCTCTTCTACAAATTTGGGGAGCACGCGTGTTTCGTATGCGATCTTGTTGCCCGGCCCCAACACGCTGGCCATGTAACGATTGAAGTTTGCCAGATAATTGAACCGCGCAACTTCATCGTGCTTGGGCTCCGGGAACACCGCATGGCGGGTGACCGCGGTGTAAGGCGGAGCGATATCTTCTCTTTTCATGCGATCGCTCCTTTTTCCTCTTTGCCCCAATCGGGGTACTTACCTAGCATCAGCAGGATCAATCCGCCCACTGTAAACAATCCCATCGCAACCATCAAAATTTGATCGTAATTGCCCGTCGCATCGCGCACCTGCCCGTAAGCTGCGGCAGAAAGCGACGAGAATACGCCAAACGGCAAATAGAGAAATCCGTATATCCGGCCATAAGACAACATTCCGAAATAACGTGAGGCGAGATAGGCGATCATGTCACTTTCAGCGCCAGCTGCGAAGCCGAGCATGTATCCGGCGAGGTATACGAGTGAGGTCGAGGTGGAATCGCCTAGCAACATATAGCAGGCAGCAACCGGCAATAGCAGAACTGGCACAGCCACGCCGGGTGCCCAGAACCGATCGAACAGCAAGCCAACGATCAACCGGCCGGAGAAAATTCCGAGTGCGACAACGCTCATCACATTGGCGGCATCCGAGCTTGTAAAGCCGTGGAATTGCACGATCTGCACCATGTGAATATGCGCGCCGCCATATGCGAACGCGATCATCATGATCGATCCAAACAAAATCCAAAAACGATAACCCTTAAGCGCCTCCGCAAGCGCCATCCCGGTTAGATCGCCAGAATTGGCCGATATGGCTGGCGGCCTTTCTTCGGGCTTTGGATCACGGAACAGCGCAATGGCGAGCGGAAGGCCGATGAACAATGGCAGCGCCGCCAAGGCGAGGAAGACAGTGCGCCAATCGGCCATTTCGAGCACGCGATTTGCAATTTGTGGGACAAACAATCCGGCCAAACTTGTGCCCAGCAACAATATGCCAAGCGCCAGGCCGCGCTTTTTGTAGAACCACAGATTGATGGACCGGCTCCATGTAACAGGAGTGGATCCAATCCCAACAATGCCGATCAATGCCCAGATCGCGTAAAACGCGTAAATACTGTCTGGCGTGAAATAGAGCAGCCCAAATGCGAGGCCAAAACAGGTTAGTGATCCCAGCGCTACAGGCCGGGTGCCAACACGGTCTGCCAATGCGCCCACCACCGGGGCCAGCATAGCGCCGATGAGGCCATAAATCGTGATGCCCAGGCTGATCTGGCTAAAGCTCCAGCCCATTGCCGCGTTGATCGGTCCGATAACGATTGGCAACGCGTTGAAGGGCAAGGGAGAGGCGCCGGTTGCGACACCCATCATCCCTGCAAACAGGCTTTTCCCACCTTTGCGAAACTCGCCGGAATTGGCGGCTGCGGCGGCGCTCACGGGGCGGGCACCTCAACGATGTTTTCGCCCATTGATTCCTTCTTCAAGATGTTGATCAGCGCGGCTCGCTTGTCTTCTTCCGGAATGTTGCCCGAAGAAACGATCATCGTCGTGCCTGGGGCGAAGACATCGGGATCGATCAGCAATTCATGCAGCGCTTCGTCGGTCCACACTTCGCCATTTCGCCCGCGTTCGGCGAACCCTTCAGTGTATCCAAAATTGGGAACTGTCCCGATTTCGCGACCGAACATGCCATAAAGGTTGGGCCCGGCCAGATGTTTGCCGCCTTTATTGAAGGTGTGGCAAAACCCGCACCATTTGAAATTCTCTTCGCGCACTTGCCGTTCAAGCTCGGTTTCCGGCACAACCTCAACCGTAACAATTGGATCATCATGCGAGGTAACGCCCTCGGGCGCTTCGACTACCACGCCGCCTTCAAACGGCGTCACTCGGAACATGCCATAGGGGCTGAAAAATCCGAACACGACGGGGATTGCCGCTCCCAATACGGCAATCACACCAAATCCGGCCTTGCCAGCAAAGCGCGGTCCGCCGGTATCCGGCTGGCGTTTCAAAATGCGTGCAAGCCCCCAAAATACCGCCAATATCGCGAGGAAAACTCCGACACTGCGCGGCCCCGGTTCGGGTGAGGCAAAGGTGGTGAAGGCATAGACTGCCGATGCGCTTGAGAGCAGAGTGTAAAGGCCAAATCCGGGCAAGAACCCGGCAAACAGACCCTGGCCAAATCGCAGCAGAAAATAGCCTGCAGTGATCAGGGTTGCGATCACAATTGCCAGCATGGCAAAACCCATCGCCGAATGGAAATAGCCGGTGAACATGCGCACAGCGCGATTTTCGCCCATCAATGCGGGAAGATCAGGCAAAGGCCCGAAATGCACGCCCAAACCTTCTGACCATGCGTTGACGAGGCCCAAAACTGGGGCAATCACCATCAGCGCAAGCGCCGCCATGGTGAGCGTGTAGGACCATCGGTTTGCCAGCGCAGGGAGCGCCGGGTTGACCGGCACATGGCGCGATTTCCAAAACCGGATAAGCAGGATCAGGCTGAGAATCCCAATCACTGCGCCCACGCTATAGTGATAACCGCGCAGCGTTTCGCGCATTGGGTCCAGCTTTTCAGTGCGTGGGAGCACCGTGTTGATAATGCTGTGCCCGAACAGCGCCAATGCCCAAACCACAGGAATCCATCCGGCTTGCCACCATTTGCCCCCAATCGGCTGGCTTTGATTGTCGCTTGGCGTCTGTTCAGCCATGATTTTTCCTCTGCTCGGCGATTGCTTCCATCTGAAAAAATGCGTTTCGCAATTGCCCCCATTTTCGTGCACAAGGATTAGCCATAAAGCATGTCTGTCCCACACGGTCCGATTGATGAATAACCACCTGTCGGAGAAAGCCCCCGCTTACTAACCGTGAATGCGGGCCAATGGCTATCTGAAAGGGGCGGAAACTGCCCGCTTGGATGACGATTGAGGCGGATATTGGCGCAAACCGGATAATGGCGATTGCCGGAATAGGATTTCAGTATGGCTGATGCAAAAAATCAAGAGGAAGGCCCGATCGATTGGGTTTCCCGCAGCGGCACCCGCGCCAAAGGGCGCCGACCAGAATATTTTGATGATCCTTCACTCGACCGGCTTTATTCGGTGGTCATGGCGTTGGTTGCAGAGGTTTCTGTGTTGCGAGAGCGCAACGACACGCTGGAGCGAGTGTTGGCATCCCACGGTGTCCTATCGCGCGATGAAATCGAAACTTACGCGCCAGATCGCGATGCTGGCTTGGAACGCGGGATCGCCACCCGCGAATATATCGCTCGGGTGATGCGCGGCTTCCAGCAAGAGGTTGAGGCGATGGAAGCGCAAGATCCGCCGATCATGGATTGGGTCGAAAAACTGGCCAAGGATTGATCTGAGCCAAGATCAACCTGCAATCTCGATCAGTTCCAGCCATTCGCCTGCCGGTCCGCGCACTGTGCCGGTTTTGCGCCCTTCATACATTGCGCCATCCACAATCACCGGCGTCCTGATCCAGTCGAGATCAAGCTCCGCCAAGTTTTTGACAAACAATGTGACCATCGCATTTCCCGGAGGCAGCATGCCTTTGGGGAATTGTCTGGTGTCGGCGGCATCGGGATAATCATCGATTTCAACGATCGGCATGCGGCCATTTTGAACCATAGTCAGGGTTGATTGCGTGCCCGCTGGTTGATCGAAGGCTTTGTTGATCATCGTGTATTCAATGGTGTGCGTTTCACCCAAATCCAGATTGAGATTATTGCAATACCAATCGCAGGCCTGCTGCCGATTAGGCGCCGCCAAAACCGTGATAAATATCTGATCAACCGGACTTTTTGCTTCAGGCAAATCGTTGCTGGGAGTGGCGGGCTGCCGCACTTCATTGAGGTAAATCATCTCGCGGCCCGGCCCCAAAGCCTGCATCGGGACGAAATATGCAAGCCCGGCAATTTCGCGTGGCGGGCCGATCACCTCAAAATTGGAATCCGCCAATTTTTCGGCCCAATCAAACACGCCTTGCGCTGTCATCTCAAACGCCGCCCAGCCATATGTTGTGGTTGGCTTGAACCCTTCAGGGATGTTGCTCTCGATCAATCGAACGAAACATTCCGATCCAGAGGTGGGCCGCAAAATTGCATAGGCTTGATTCGCGATCCCGGGTGTTCCCCATTGGAGTGCCAGATCATCCAAAATGATGCCGGTTTCGATCAATTCCAGGCCGAGTGTGTCGCGGTAAGCGGCAATGCCTTGCGTCAGATCGGGTACCAGAATTGTCCCGCCGGCAATTGCTCCATGTGAAATGGCCATCGCGGTGTCGCTCAATGCATTTCTTCTCCGCCAGAGACGTTCAGAGCCTCCCCGGTGACAAACACCGCATCTTCCGAAGCGAGCCAAGCGCAGGCGGCGGCTGTATCAGATGGGTAACCCGGACGCCCGAGCGGAATGCGACCGCGCATATTATCGAGATAGGCCTCAACATTTTCGAACCCGAGAAGCTCAGAAAAATATTCGTTCTGCCGCTGTCCCAGTCCCGTCGTTACATGGTTGGGACAAACCGCATTCACGCGGATGCCATGCGCCGCCAATTCGACCGCGTTAGAGCGGGTGAGCCCTATCATGCCATGCTTGCTGGCGGTGTAGGGGGCCATATGCGGAAAGCCGCTTTTTGCCGCTTGGCTCGCAATGTTGATGATTGAACCTTTTACCCCATCGGCGACCATTTGTTTGGCGGCATATTTGCTGCAGCGAAATGCTCCGCCGAGATTGACGCTGATCACAGCTTCCCATTCATCGTCTTCGGTTTCGAGCAGCGGCTTCATGATATAACCAATACCGGCATTGTTCACCAGCACATCGACACTGCCAAACTCCTGATGCGCTTTTGCAATCAGAGCTTCACAACTGGCATCATCGGAGACATCACAAGGGATAACCGCAACCCGCCCTTCGCCGCGCGAGCGCAGCTCTTCGGCGACGCCTTCCATCTCGGCGGAACTGCCGATATCGCCTGCACTCATATGCTCGCGCGGGGTGCCCAAATCAGAAACGATGCAATTGCCGCCTTCATCGGCAAAACGTTGAAGGATGGCTTGTCCCAAACCTTTTTCGCGCCCTGATCCCGTGACGATTATAGTCTTGCCTGAAAATCGAGCCATTTCAGAGCCTTTCTGTCAGGATGAAAGTTGGATTGTCCGCAAATTCTTGAAACTCGTCAGCGATTCGTTGTGCGGTCTCGGTCGAAACATCTGCCATAAACGGGTCCATTGCCGTGATGTCTATGGTTTCGATATATTGATAGGGTACGGCGCCGTCAGACCCCAAGAGAGAGGTGGCTTTTAGGGCCTGAAAATCTGTCACAGAATTCATCGCGCGAACCGCCGGAATATCGGTCGATCTAGCCCAATTTTCATAAGCATCAGCGCTCGCGCCTGGTTTCAGGTTGAAGAGTACGACGATGCGCATGAATCGGTTCCTTTCCGCTTTGGCTGGTGCGCATTTTCGCGCCGCAAATAACTCGTGATAGAGTGGGCCGTGATAGAGAGCGCATGGATGCTCAGTCTGAGAGATATTGGCAATAGCCGCATGGCGGACAAATCGATTGGGTTTTCGGGATCGGGCCATGCGATACGCTACTTCGTTTGTTGGCCCGTGCTTGGGAAAGGTTTGAGAACATCGATCGGAAGATCCAAACCGGCTGAGCGAATTTTCTGCACGCAGTTGCGGTGCGAATTGCGAAATCTATGGGCTGCGTCGCGGGCCTTGCAATCGCAGGCGAGACGATAAGAAGGAATTGAAGCTATGCTGCGTACAAAACCCTTGCTGATGATCGCTTGCGGATCGTTCTTTTTATGTGGGTGTATCAGCGCGGCAGAGCCAGCAATCACAGCGGCTGAGGCGCAACCGCCGCAAATCGAGGCATCAGCTGAGGAACCAACTGGGGCACCAACTGGGGCACCAATCCCGCAACCTCCCACCGTGCTTGATGTGGATCAGTTTCAGCCGCAGAGCGCGATAGCCGGCTGCGATATTGGCGCGGAATTGCAGCCCGCAGAAAGCGGTGAAATCGCCCATTACGCGGCGAGCCTAGAGCAGGCGCAATCTTATTCGCTTTCGAAAGGCAGCGTGGGATTGATTGTTTTGAAAAACGGCCGCGTCATTCACGAACAATACGATAATGGTGCCACGGCTATTAACCGCACGACCTCACTCTCGATGATGAAATCGGTGTTGGGATTGAGTGTTGGCATTGCCTTGGAAAAAGGGCTGATTGGATCGCTCAATGATCCAGTGGGCAGTTATTTGCCTGAATGGCAAAATGATCCGCGCGGAAGCATCACGATCGAACAATTGCTGACCATGTCGAGCGGACTAGGCCCATCGAACTTTGGCGCGCTTATGGCCGCGCCCAATGCGCGCCCGCTGGTGCTGGGGCTTGATTTGGTGACTGAGCCGGGATCGAGCTTTGCCTATAACAATGCAGTGAGCGCCATTCTGGGGTTTGCGCTTGATGGGCGCGTTAAGGCGGCCGGCTATTCCGGCTTTGCAGATTTTTTGCAGAAGGAATTGTGGTGCCCGCTTGGCAATGATGATGCGGCACTGTGGCTCGATGGAGCGGACAATCCGCGGTTCTATGCTGGCATGCAGGCGAATTTGCGCGATTGGGCCCGGCTGGGCGAATTGATCCGCAACAAGGGCAAAGTGGGCGAGCGACAGGTCGTTTCAGAAGCGTGGATCGATGCGATGCTCACGCCGTCTGATGCCAATGCGCAATATGGATATCAAATATGGCTGGGCGGGGAATGGACTGCCAATCGCAGCTATGGCCCCGCTACACCGCTCACCGTGCCTCACAGCGAGCCTTACGGCGCTCCTGATGTTATGTTCTTTGATGGGTTTGGCGGGCAGCGCGTTTATGTTGTGCCATCGCATGGCCTCACAATCGCCCGAACGGGATTGATCAACCTGACTTATGACGATTCGATCATCGTCAACGCATTGCTGAAGGCCAGCGAGTAACGGGTTGGGTGAGTAACGGGTTGAGCGAATGCTTGCCCTTTGAACGCTCGGCCGGGGAGCACAGTTGGCGCCCGTTCAAATTCTAGCTGTAAATAGAAGGGGAGTTTTACAGCCCCCAGCAGATCTGGAGAGTTGACCTGCTGAGGGGCTGACGACCCGAATTAGTATCGGGGTAATTCCGCTTTAGGAGCAGTAGGGATCACGCCATCCGCGGGCAGCGGAGCTGCCTCTTGCTGGCGCGCATACCATTCAAGTGATGAGAGCGAAGGTCCGTACCAAGTTTCTGGTGCGTTGAAGAATTCTGGGAAGTGCTCCGCAGCATATTCGACCGCGACCGGATCGGCGAGATCAAGATTGTCACCCGAACCCATCAGACAGCTATAGGTGATGTGACCTTCCGAAGGCCCCATCAACATCCATGGCAGCCAAGGCGTGATCCGATTCCAGCTGCCGCTCGTTTTAACAACGGTGTTCTCAGGGTTCTGCATTTCATTCCAGTCGAGCTGGTACAGGAACATTTCTGTGACACGGTTGAACCCGCTGCCGCTTTCGCGCGGCCAAGCATCGGGTTGCAATGCCGCCGGGTAGAACAGGTTGATACGCTGCGACATGTTGAGCAGATTGCCGCGTCGCCGCCAATCGAGTTGGAGCGGAATTTTGGGCGGCGCGCCGCCGTTCAATCCGCCATAATTGGGGGGAAGGGGGATATAATCCGTCAGTTCAAAATTGAATGGATCATTGGCGATGTGCACCACCTTGACCCGCTCATTGAGATAGGGATTGTCCCATTCTTCCAAAACTTCGCCAGTTTGCAGATCGGTGTAGAAACCGACCTCTTTCAAAACTTTGCGATAGCCAGGATCTTCTCCTGGCAAGGATGGCAATAGACGCGCGACCGAAAAACCGGTGAACCCAAACAGGTCGCGTACCGCTTCGCCGGGCCGCACACCGTGAACCAGCCCGGTATACCAGCCATATTTGGTCGATTGCATATCGGTATCGCCCATGATCCGAGCGAGTGCGTCACGATTGCCTCTGGCCGTTGTGAGATCGAGGAAGTCGCCCTTAAGCGAGGATTTAACCCCGCCTGAGGGCGCTGCTGCTCCGCCAATTTGGGCTTGAGCAGCAGCGCATCCAATCATGAGTGATGATGCACCTGCGGCACCAGCAGCAAAAAATTGACGACGATCCATCAGGTACTCCGTAGTTTTTCGAACTTCTCAGTAATCGAATGAGAAGCTTACACCGATCCGGCGCCGGTTGCCCAAGGTTGGCACATAATCCAACACAAAGGAATTGGGCAGGAAGAAGGCGTTGGCAACGTAGACTTCGTCAAACAGGTTTGTCGCCCAGACCGAAGCCGACCATTGATCACCGCGAACGCCAAGGCGCGCATTGACCAAGGTGCGTGGTTCAATTGTTGCGGTGTTCAATTCCGACACGAACTGGCGGGATTGGCCGGCAACATCAACCCGGCCAAATGCGTCAAACGCTTCGACAACCGGAACTTCGCCGGCAAGGCCAACATTCCATTGCCATTTCGATGTGCGCTGGATGTCGTTGCCGCCAATATCGCCGTTGGCGTTGCACACGATATCATCGCACAGCACTGGGTTTTCGAAAGGGAAGACTGTGAAGGAGCCACTGGTCAGCGACCGGGTGGAAATTGTCCCTTCATCATAGTCCGCATCAATATAGGCGAGGCCTGCATTGATTGTGAAACCTTCCACGAATTCCCACAGCGCATCCACTTCGACGCCGCGCGATTGCGCGCTGCCGATGTTCTGCGTGATCGAGGTCGCAAATGGATCAGCACCGGTTGGTGTGGTCGGCAATTGCAGATCACCCCAATCGATCAGGAACGCTGCGATGTTCAACGTCGCCGCGCCGTTCAAGAATGTGTTCTTAAAGCCGATTTCGTAGGTCCAGTTGGTTTCTGGACCGAAGAAGAATTCATCCGCAACCGTGATCCCACCAGTGGAAGAATTAATTCCGCCTGATTTGTAGCCGCGAGCGACCGAAGCATAGACCAGATTGTCTGGCGTCAGAGCATAATCGATGCTGCCGCGGGTGGTGAAATAGCTATCATTCAGTGGGGCAAGGCCCGACCCGACCTGAGTGATCTCTTCATCAGTATAACGCAGTTCGGCACTGATATTCAGACGGTCATCCAAAAGCGGAACTTGCACCCGGCCAAAGATTGACGTCTTTTCCGTTGCGATCGTGGAATCGGTAGCTGCGATGCCGGCTGGCAAAGCTGGAATTGGATCCAAGCCGCCGAGTGGCACGAAGCCAAACGCTGTCAATTCGACATCGATACCATCTTGGAGGAAGCCGCCCAAGAGGAAGTAAATGCCGTTATCCGTTTCAAATTCAGCGCGAAGTTCGTGCGTTTCATAATCGAAATTGCCCGATGGCAGGAATGTGAAGGCGTTGTTTGTTTGGCCAAACAAGGTTGTGCCAACAATCGCATCACGGTCACTGCCGCCCGCTGAAAACGCGTTGCCGCTGTAATCACCATAGAGATAGCTCAAAGTGATTTGATCGGTAATTTCCAGTTCCGCGCCGATGCGGATCAATTCCGAAGTTGAATCGATGCCGAAAGTCCGCGGATCAACGACGAAGCCTTCTACCCCACTCGCGCCCGGAATTGGGGTTGAAGGGAGCTCGCCGCAGAATAGCTGGTTAACCTGCGCAAAAAAAGCGGTTGCTGGGCTGCAATTCGTATCGCCAGCTTCACGAGAAATGCGGAATGCCGCGCGCGTCTCGCTGAGTGTATCGAAGCGATAGTAATCAAAATCGATCTTCAACGCGCTGAACGGGCTCACACTTGCGCCGACTTGGATCGAATCTTTTTCGAAGCCGCCGATATCCTCATCCGTACCAGGGCTAAGATTGGCCCCGGCAGAAGGGTGATTGTTGGTAAAGTCGCCATCAAATTCCGAACGGCCAACCGCAAGACGCACTGCCAGCACATCCTCAACGATGGGCACAGATAGATCAGCGAACAGATCCAGGCCGCCATTTTCGGAAATATCAACTTTCCCGCCAATACTCAGCTCGGTGAGGCTGCGTTCGGTTGTTACATAGTTGATCGCACCGGCAAACGCGTTCGCTCCGTAGAGCGCGCTTTGCGGCCCTTTGACGACTTCGATCCGTGAGAAGTCAGTCGCGCCAATGTCAAACGCGTAGTTCCGCGGAATGGCAATGCCATCAAGGAAGATCGCAACGTTGCGTTCTAGCTGCGTAACTGAAAACTGCGTTGTGCCGCGGATGGTTGGTGTAGCAAAACCGCCATTTGAAAAGTCTTCGAACACCAAGCCGGGGGTTTGCAGCGCAATATCTTCCAGCTCAGAAATCGAGCGATCTTCCAAATCCTGAGCAGAAAAAGCGGTGATCGAGGCAGGGACTTCCTGCAGATCCTCTTCCACACGGCGTGCTGTCACAATGATCCGGTTACCCCCCTGATCATCATCCACCACTGCGGAATCATCTCCGCCAACATTCTCTTGCGCTGCGGCAGTTCCAGCAAGCGCGACCAAGCTGATCGGCATTGCGGTTGTGACCAAAGCTTTGACTAGTGCAGTTCTCATTTTGCCCTCCGATGACATTCTTGGAAATTTCTTAACAGTGCGGAGTCGGCATTGAAAAAATCATTGGCCAATTATCCGAGCTGCGACCAAAACGCGGTGCTATTCGCTTGGCGCGTCGTCATTGGTCCAGTTTTTCCAGTCTGACGTTACGAAATGCTCATCTATCAGCGTGCGCATGTAACACTTGCCATCGCGGAACCATTGCCATGTGCGAGCCCGATTCTTAACCGCTTCATCGACTTGGATCATCTCATACAGATAGATCCCGGGTTCATCTTTGCGGGTCCAATTGAGGCATGTAGAAAGGTTTTTATCATCGGGTTGCATGGCGGCAGCCCAGCCTTTGATCAGATCATTATCCCACCACAGGCGGCCGTCACGATACTCGGCGGGGAATTCGCGGGTTTCGCTGCGCCCATCTTCCCAGAAATAGTAATTGGTCTGGTGATAGGTCGCTGGCTTGCCATCTTCGCGCAGGCGGCAAATTAGCCGCGACTTATGCGAATCGATCAGCTCGCCTGTTTCCGCATCGTAATAGCGATAGATGCCTTCCCACACGCCCTCATTGGCGGCGAGGAGCGGAAATTCGCGGCGGATTGTTTCGGCATTTGACATAGTTTCCTCCGGGGTCGGATATGGGGTCGGATTTGGGGTGAGGTCGTAAAATTTATGTGCTTGAGCCCACTTCAAAGCCTTTGCTGAGCGGTGCGGACGCGAAGATCAGAATGTCCTCAAGCCGGCCATCTTCGCCGATCTCAAAGAAATTGCAGTTCGACATATGCGTTTCTTCGCCATCATCATCGATCAGCGAAATATTGAAACGCACCGCCAGCCGGCGGTCGCTGACATCAGCGGCCGCAATAAAGTCGCGAAAGTGGATCGTGGGAAAACTGTCTGTGAAATCTTTCAGATGATCTCGCAGCGCAGCTTTGCCGGTATAGGTAAAGTTGCTGCTGGGGATGCGCATTTCACAACCTTCGGCGATGTTATCCATCACCCCATCAAGATCATGCGCATTCAGCCGCAAGAAAAACCTTTCAACACCGGCAGCAATTAACTCATCGCGTGTCATCTGAATGAATTCCTTTCGGATGGTTGTGATTGGGGGCAGAGCATATCCAGCAGCGCGCCAAATTGCGCACCGCCGCCGGGTTCCGAACCGATTTCAAAAAGCGCTTCGGCCTGAGCGGGGATGCCCGCAATTTCAAAACAGAAATTGGCTTTGTTGATCTGGTCCTCGCGCGTCATCGGGCGATCGGGCGATCCGAACGGCGCATCGACTTCGCAGGAAAATGTTCGCCCATCCTTCAGTTCGATCGAGATATCTTGTGGGCCCAGCGCGTTGGGATCTCTGTTTTCGTTCAATTGAACCGAAATCCGCTGCGCGTCGTTCTTTGCCTGATCTGCATTGAACACATCATCGATGAAGTTGCGCGGATCAATCCGGCCATTGCGGATCATCTGCGGCACCACAAATTCTAGGCACAACCGGGCATAGGCGGGCGACATGCCCAGCTTCCATGGCCGCCCAACCAAAAGCAGGATCAGCGGCGGAACGCTGGCCTCAAATCGATTAATGTCGTCCATTGAAAAACTATGCTGTGCGGCAAAGTCCATCAGCGCCGTCAAAGATGCCTGAGTTGCACGGCCAGCCGGGAATGGTTTGTGAGCCACCTCGGTGATTTTCCATGGCTTGCACCATGCATCGAAATGCGGATCGAGCGAGCCACCTTCTTCGATCAATTTGAAATAGCCAAACTTGCCGTCGACCACATCGTGCGGAGCGCCGGTCCCGCCAGCGACCAAATCCGCTGCGGATAGCGCCGCTCTTGCTGCGATGCCGATTTGCAGCGGGAGGGTTTCTGATCCTTCCCAATGCGCCTGCATCGTTCCGGATGCCTGGCTGTAGGCCATGCCCAGCAGATCGGTGAGCTGTGCAGCGTCAAACCCGCGCAGCAATCCAATTGCGATCGCTGCGCCCATCAGGCCTGCGGTTGAAGGGCGGAAAAATTTGGGTTGAGATTGCGACCCGGCGCCAAAAAACACCGCCACTTCTACTCCGACGGCGAAGGCTTTCAGAACCTCGTCAATATCGCGGTCCTGTTCCTGACATTCTGAAATCAAAGCCGCTGAGGTAACGCACAGCGCGATCACCACGGATGGTTCGTGCAATCCGTCCCATTCAAGGCAGTGAATTTGAAAACCGTTGATGACGGCTGCCGAATGCGGAGACAGTTTGACATCTGACCGGCCCAAAACCCGGCAATTTCCGGGCTGCCCCTGATCCCATTTTTGCGCCACTGCCAAAATATTGTCTGCGGCGGGATTGCTGGTTCCGGCAATCCCCACCAGCATGCTGTCGATCAGAAATTTGTGCGCACATTGCCGCGCTTCGCTGGGAAACTGCCCTGCATGGCTCGCCATAATCCGCTCCACCAGCTTGCCGGTGGTCGGGCCGATTTCCCTAGAGACAGTTGCGGATCGTTCGGTTTGCATAAGGGTGGTTTAATCGTAGTGGCCCGACCTCCCTATCATGCTTGCAGATTTGACCGCTTATCGGATAGATTATTGGGAGGCAGAAATCCCGCGTAAAACGGTGTTGAGCAAGACGCTGTTATCCCATTCGGCGCCATCGGCGCTTGGCCGATTGCCCAGCCGCAGCACAATCAAATCCTGTGATGGCACGATGTATGTGACTTGATGACCGTTCCCATCAAACATGAATGTGTCCGCTGCCAGAAACGGTTCGTTTTGCAAAACCGCAGCGATTTGGGCTTCGGCGCCCAGGAAGCTGCGGCGGGCACGATAAGGTTCCCCAAGCCACAGCCCCATTCCGTGATTGGCAAAATAGGGCGATCCTGTGCGCATGGCGGCAACAAAACCCTGTGGAAGCAGACGCTCACCATCGATCATGCCATCATCGAGCAAAAGCCGGGCAAATTTCAGATAGGTTTCGGCGGTAAAGAACATGCAGCAACCCGACCGTGACTTGCCATCAGGGCGGTTGATCCACGCCTCTCCATCTGCCGCGGCAAGTGGGGCAAGAATCTCTTCGCCAACAAATTCTGCATAGTCTTTGCCGCTCGCTCGCTCGATGATCACTGCGGTCAGATCGCCGGTCGCGTTGCTATAGGCATAGCGCGTTCCGGGTTCGTCGGTCAGCGGGTATTCGTCGACAATGTAGCGCTCGTGATAGGGATCAACATAGGCGCGCATCAGCGGCCCATCCGGGTCGAGATCAAATGATTGCTCAAGCAAACCGGATTGCATCCACAAAATGTCGCGCAATGTCATGTCTTGCTTTGGCGTGGATTGCCATTCAGTGATGAAATCCGACGCTTTTTGATCAAGACCTTCGATCAGACCCAGGGCAATGGCGCGTCCAATTGCGATACTAGCCAGCGGTTTTGAAAGAGATTTTGACGGGAGCAATGATTGCGCGTTGGAATCGCCGAAATAGCTTTCTTCAACAATCGCATCTTTGTGCCACACCAAAAGCGCTGAGCTGTCATTGCTTGCCGAATATTCGCGGATCGCGGCCAAGGCGGCAGGGTTGATGCCGGTTGTTGATTGGCGGGCTAGCTTTTGCTCCGCCGCGCCCGATGCGATCGGACCAAGAATATCATATTCGATGCGCCCCTGATCGCGTTCCAATTGTGCAACGCGCGCTTGATACAATTCGTCCGCATCGGCTGGGCGTTCGGCCCAGCTTGCAATGTCAGGTCTGGCATCTCCGACAGGGGAACACGCGCTCGCGGCCATCACTAGCAAGCCCAATGCGGCACAGCCGAATGCGTTTTTCGAACCTGATAGCAATCTTGGCATTATGGCTTTGCCACCTGTTCCAACACGTCGAGATAGCTTTGCTCGGTCTCTTTCCCGGCTTCTTCCTGCGCTTTCTTCAGCGTGACGTAATACAGGCGTTCGAACAAAGCTTGGCGGCGGTCATCACGCTTCGCCACGTTCTCTTGTTCGGGCTCAAAACCATCGATCTCATCTGCCAAAATGATGCCTTTGTTCGCGGCGATCGTTTCAACCGTATCGAGCCGGTCGCGCATGATTGATAACTCGCTCGCCAAGACCATGATCATCGACATCGCTTCATCAAGGCCGTCGACCTCATAAAAGCTGGGGCGCTTACCCTTTGCATGACGTTTCAACTTCGGTTCTGCGGTGTGATCCATTGTCTCACTCATTTCAAACTGCCTTTCGCGCGACAAAGACTTCCCATCCGCCGCCAGGTGCATATTCCCCGGCAACAAATTCTTTCTCTTCCGCTTCTTCTTGCGGCTCAGCCATCATTTCGAGCGCAGCCATGGGAGCCGTGTCAAAGAACACATCTTCCTTCGCAAACCCGGCATCCTGCGCCAATTGCTCCTGATCCAATTCGCGCATCGCGCCCCAGAACGGCTCATTGTTATAATATGTCTCGTTATCCAGAATGAACTGCATGAACGGGCCAATTTTCAGGAATGGCGGCAGATCGGCGTGGACCATATAGCCGCCCGGCTTCAACAGGCGATGGCACTCTTTGAAGATCTGCGGCATCGCTTTTCCGCTGGTTTCATGCAGCAGAATGTGGCTGACAATCAGGTCAAAGCTTTCATCTTCAAAACCGGTATGTTCGGCATTGCGCTGAAGGAAATTGACATCGAGCCCCTTAGCCGCCGCGCGGGCATGGGCATAGCGGATGCACGGCCCTCCCACATCAATGCCGGTCACCTCACCATCCGGAAACAGCTCTTTGTACGGCAAAGTCGAATGCCCAATTGTGCAACCCATATCGAGGATCGCGGTCGGTTTGAAATCGGCCAGATTGCGCCGGACATAATTGCATGCCGATCGGCCCATATCATCATTGTCTGGCCCCATTTGGCCCATCGAATAAATGTAGACGCCGCGATCATAGAGCGCCCCAACACCGACATCATCGTCAGACATGCTGGTGGAATACCCGCCGGGCATGCAATGGATATCAAACGCACTGACATAGCGCGGAACTTTAAAATCAGGCGTGGTTTCCAGCGTCGCGGTGCTGGCATCGGAAAGCTTCTTGGCTTTGGCGTTGATCGCATCGATATCGCGTTCGAGCGGGTCCATCACAGATTCCCAGAGCAATTCCTGCGCGATGCGATTGGTTGATGCGTAAGTCTGAAAATAGATGTCTTTGACCATGCCTTTACGGATATCGTGTCGATCCGCCGGAGGACGGCCATTTTCTTTTTCAAATTTGCGCGCGACACGCCCTTCGAAAACCGGCGTTAGCCCCGGCAAGAGGTTGTTTTGCGTAAATTGCTTCAGGCTTTTTGCGAAATCCTGCCGCATCCGATCATCATGATCGCCTAGCACCAGCATTTCATGGTTGGCTTGCGGGGGAGTGAAGGCATTCATCAGCTTTTTCCTATCAAATCGCAGGTTTGAGACGCTGCCATTGGCATCTGGTCATTGGTGTCCTGCCATCAAGACCTAGGCCGAGTAATGACACAGACGGCATGATATGGACCGCGTCGCAGAATTGAATTTGGATAACAGTGTCCTGCGAGTCCAGTCTCTAAGCCGCGAATTTTATCCGCATAGCGATCATCCCTTGTTTCAGTGGCAGCTGCTCAACCAGTCAAATCTGGGCGTAAATGTTCAGCCGTTTTCCAGCCGGGTCAATCACATTAAAGCGCCTAACGCCCCATGGTTCGTCCTTCAGCTCATAAAGGATTTTCGATCCAAGCTGCTGCGCGCGTTCATATGTGGCCTCAACATCATCGACTTCAAAAGAGATGTCAGCCACTGGCGCGCCTGATCCGCCATGCTGCGCGATATTGATCCGTGTGGGCGAATCGGTGGATGTGACAAGCGCGGCAAACCAATCGAGCTCAGCCTTCACCTCAAGACGGAACAGATCGACATAGAATTGCCTGAGGGTAGCCACGTCGTCGGCTGCGACATTGGGTACGATATGCAAAACCGCCATGTTTCGGATCCGGTGTGGTTTTGGTGGGGCTCTGGTTAAACGATCGCGCAAACGGTTTTTAGGTCGAGATAGTTCTCCAACGCGGCTTGCCCGCTATCCCGTCCCCAGCCAGATTGCTTGATACCGCCAATTGGAAGTGAGGGATCATACATGGCGTGGCTGTTGATCCACACGGTGCCCGCCTGCATCCGGTTGGCGAGGCGCGTTGCGCTGCTCAAACCTTCGGTCCATATGCCAGCGGCGAGGCCATAATCACTGTCATTCGCCGCGGCGACCACCTCATCGACATCAGAGAACTTATCCGCGACGACGACGGGGCCGAACACCTCTTCGCGCACGATCGGCATATCCGATGTCACATCAGTTATGATCGATGGCGCGACAAAGCTGGCATTTTCTCCGCTTGCCTCTCCCCCGCATACAATCGATGCGCCATCGGCGCTTGCAGAGCGGACATATTCGGCCACCTTGGCGGCATGTGTTGGGGAGATCAGCGATCCCATTTGCGTCGCTGGGTTTAGGCCATGCCCAAGCGCGATCGATTGCGCATAACTCGCCATGCCTTCGATCACCTGATCGTACACATCTTCGTGCACATAGAGCCGTGAGCCCGCGATGCAGACCTGGCCGCCGTTAAAAAAGATCGCGTTGGCCGCGCCCGGAATGGCCGATTCAAGATCGGCATCGGGCAGGATGATCACTGGTGATTTACCGCCCAGTTCAAGCGTCACTTTTTTCAGATTACCTTTCGCGGCGTCGAGAATCGCGCGGCCTGTCGCGGTGGATCCAGTAAACGCAATTTTGTTGACATCGCGGTGCTGCGCGAGCGCGGATCCCGCTTCGCTGCCATAACCGGTCACCAGATTGATCACGCCATCGGGCAGGCCCGCTTCGGCCATCAATTCGACCAGGCGAACTGCGGTAAGCGAGGTGTCTTCAGATGGTTTAAGAACAATTGTGCACCCCGCGGCGAGCGCCGGGGCAAGCTTCATTGCGGTCAACACCAATGGTGAATTCCACGGCACAATCGCACCGACCACACCAACCGGTTGTTTCAAGGTGTAAGCGAACACCTCTTTGCCTTCGGGTTGATAGTTGATCGAGGTTGGAATGGTTGACCCTTCGAGCTTGGTCGCCATGCCCGAAAAATAGCGGAACTGATTCACCGCGCCCGGTATTTCGGCCCACCGCCCGACATACAAAGCTTTGCCCTGATCCAGCGTTTCCAATTCTGCCAATTCATCAATATTGGCTTCGATCAGGTCGGCAATTTTCCAAAGGATTTTACTGCGATCCAGCGGGATCATATTGGCCCACGGCCCCGATTCAAACGCTTTTCTCGCGCTTGCCACAGCGGCATCAATATCCGCTGCGTTGCTGCGCTGAAGCTCTCCCAGAACATCGCCAGTCGCCGGATCATTGGTCGCAAAAACATCGCCGCTATCGCTGGCAGTCCACGCCCCGCCGATAAAGTTTTGATGCGGCGATCTGGCCAGGAATGCGGCCGCAGCATCGCCTGGTTGTGGGTGAGAAAGATCAATCTTGGTCACAGGCAATTCCTAATCGTGCGCGGACTGGGTGCAGCAAAACGTCTAGGCCAGAGCGTACCACAGTCAAATTTGCCGCGCTGCCATCTCCGCAGGTTGGAGAAAACAGGTTTGGCCAGGGCGCCGCGTAATGCACAGCGGATCAGGCGAGCTGGTTTAACAAGTCGGGAATTACGGGTTAAACGATGAATTCGCTGTTTGAGGGAATTTTGGCAGACAATTCGCTTTTGTTTACCGGGCTGAGTTGCCTCGCCTTTATGGGATTGGTCGGCTGGATCAGCTGGCTGAAAACGCGCGGAACCGCCGAAACAAAGGACGGGTATTTTCTGGCCGGGCGCGGCCTTGGTGCGACCTTTATCGCAGGCTCGCTGCTGCTCACCAACCTTTCTGCTGAGCAGCTGATCGGGCTAAATGGTTCGGCATACGGCCATAATTTGTCGAGCATGGGCTGGGAAGTCACTGCCGCCGTCGCCACGATCGCCATGGCTTTGGTCTTTTTGCCAAAATATCTCGCGGGCGCGTTCACCACATTGCCGCAATTTTTGAACGATCGGTTCGATCCATCCGTCCGGCGCATGTCGGTGGTGCTGTTTATGCTGGGATATGGGTTCGTCACCATTCCCAGCGTGCTGTATTCGGGTTCGGTCGCAGTGCTGCTTTTGTTTGATGTGCCGGGTCTTACCGGGCTGGGCTATTTCCCGGCTTTGGTCGCAACCATTGTGATGATCGGTGTGGTGGGATCGATCTATGCCATTTTTGGCGGCTTAAGAGCGGTCGCGGTGTCAGACACGTTGAACGGTGTGGGTCTGCTGGTCATCGGTATTTTGGTGCCGGTCTTTGGATTGATCGCTTTAGGGCAGGGTAGCTTTGCCGCCGGATTGAGCGAACTTGCCAATGCTCATCCTGAAAAACTCAATGCGATTGGCGGGGCGCAGGATCCAACGCCGTTCGGCACGATTTTTACCGGCATGATTTTCGCCAATTTGTTTTACTGGTGCACCAATCAATATGTGATCCAGCGGACCTTGGGCGCACGTTCGCTTGCCGAAGGGCAAAAGGGTGTGTTGTTCTCCGGCTTCTTTAAAATCTTGGTGCCGTTTTTGATGATGATCCCGGGCGTCATCGCGTTCCACCTTTATGGCCCCGGCCTAGGCACCATAGATGAAGCCTATCCGCGGCTGATCCGCGATGTCTTGCCAACTTATTTGTCAGGCTTTTTCCTTGCGGTGCTGCTGGGGGCAGTGTTCAGCTCCTTCAATTCGCTGCTCAACAGCGCGGCGACCTTGTTCAGCCTCGATATTTATGCCCCGGCGCGCGGCGATAAAGTGAGCGATGCACAATTGGTGCGGGTCGCCAAAATCGCGAGCCTTGTGATCGCGCTGTTCTCATTCGCGGTGGCGCCGCTGCTCTCGCTCGCGCCAGAGGGGTTGTGGCAGATCATCCGCATCTTCACCGGGTTCTATAATATCCCGACGATTGTGATCGTGATTGTTGGCCTGTTTACTGCGCGCGTACCGGCGCTGGGTGCAAAGATCGTGATCGTCTTCCACGTGCTCGCCTATGCGCTGCTGCGATTTGTTCTGGATGACGTTGTGACGCTCCATTTTATCCACCTCTACGCAGTGCTGTTTGTGATTGAGGTTGCGATTATGCTGGTTTGTGGATGGCTGCGCCCGCGCGAGGAGGCATGGCAATTCACTCGCAATGAGCAAGTGGATATGACCCCGTGGCGCTTTGCCAAACCGCTTGCGATCACGCTGTTTTCCTGCGTGGTTGCAACGTATCTGCTGTTCTCTCCGCTTGGCGTTGCATCTGCGAGTGGACCGGGCATGTTATTCGCCGCGCTGCTGGGGGCGATTGTGATCGGCAATCTGGCAATTTGGAGCCGGGCAGGGCGCAGCGCGGTTTAGGCGCACAAGGGTTGGGATACCGCGGGCTTAGGCGATCAATGAAGCCAGAACCCGGCGTTTGCCCGAAAAAGGGCGCCTGCCATGCATGGCCAGGAAATTGTCGACCAGCGCAACATCACCCGCCTGCCAATCAAGATCTTGCGTCAGTTCATCTGCCAGCCGGACGGCATCGGCCATTTGCTGCGATGTGATCGGCGTCCCGTCTCCGAAAGTGATCGCCCGGTTGGGATCATTGCGGCTATCGGCCCAGCCGCGAAACGCAGCGATCAGTTGGTTGAAGAAGCTCGATCGCCCATCCTTCAATTCACGAATGGCCGGCAGCGCGGCAGTGGTCACTTTCAAGCTGCCATCTTCGATCCATTCCCACGAATATCCCAAATCGGCCAATCGCATTTCCGCTTCGCCGCGTGTTTCTGCGCTCAAAGTGCTGCGCCATGAACGCCCTTGGCCCGAACCGGCATCATCATTGCCCGGCATAACATTGGTGTAGCGCACCCCTTCGCGGGCTAAACGCGCAACAAATGCCGGTGCGTCTTGGGCCAGTTTTTCAAGCATCCAGTCAGATCGGCAGAGCGGGGTCGCACCGCCAGTTTCCGCAGCGATCTCACAATAAAAGAACAGCTTGGAGGGAAATAGAGGCGTCTGAGCCATCTCGTGATGGAGGAATATCTCGGTCTCTGGCGGGGCTTCATTGGCGGTGAAGACGCGCTCCGTAACATTGGTTCGCACCGCGTTTGACAGCGAGTCTTCATAGGTGAAGCCAGCCTCTCCATAGGCGGTGATCGCGGCATCAAATGAGATCGCGTCTGGCACATCAAACCCGCGAAACAGCAGCGCCCCGGCGTGATCCAATGCTGCGTCAACTTGCGCTTTGTTTGCCTCTAGGAATGCGGCCAAATCGCCGCCACCTGAAATGACTGCAGGGAAATCCGCGGTGCTCATGATCAATCGTAAATCGGATGAAATGTGTTGAAGGCGGCCTCTGCGAAAACGCCCGGATCATTGAACCGGCGATCTTGATTGAGCGATGATATCGCCGCCATCTCAACCTGGCTCAGTTCAAAATCATCCAGGCCAAGATTTTCCCGCATCCGTTCCGGCTTGGTCGTCTTTGGAATGATTGCGGTCCCGCGCTGTAATCCCCACCTCAGCACCACTTGTGCCGCCGTTTTTCCATGCGCTTGCGCGGCCACCATCACAGGGGCTGATCCAAGGACGCTTTCATCCTGCTGAGCCATGTCGAGCTCAAAATAACTTTGCGCGCCCAGCGGTGAAAATGCGGTGACGGGAACGTCATATCCCTGCGCGCAGCGGATCAATTTTTCTTGTGTCAAAAAGGGGTGAGATTCGATTTGCAGCATAGCGGGTTTGATCCGCGCATAACTCATCAAATCATGGAATAGGCCGGTGTTATAATTGCAAACTCCGATGCGCTTTACCAAGCCGTTGTCGATCAAGGCCTCCATCGCGGCCCATGTTTCATGCAAGGGCACTTTTGCAGGCCTCATCAGCGGTTCTTGCGCATCTGGATCGAGCACCCATTCCGGCGGGTAACGTGTTTCAATGGGCACAAATTCGAGCGCGATTGGAAAATGGATCAAGTAAAGATCAAGCTGGTCTAGACCAAGGTCGGACAGGGTTTTGCGGCACGCCATTTCAACATGTTCGGGGGCGTGGAAAGTGTTCCAAAGCTTGCTCGTCACCCACAGATCATCGCGCGTCACCAGGCCTTGCTTGATGGCCTGAGCGAGCCCGGTGCCGGTTTCCGCCTCATTGCCATAATCGGCGGCGCTATCGAAATGCCGATAGCCTGCCCGAACCGCCTCAACGACGGTGGCAGCGGTGTCTTCCCGCGAGATTTTCCAGAGGCCAAACCCAATTGGCGGCATTGTAGTGGGCATTGTTATCCTCTTCAGTCCTCAAAATTCAGGTCGACAGATTGACCGGTCGCAATCGATTGCTGAGCAGCCACACCCATTGCGACTGAACGCAAGCCGTCTTGCGCGTTGATACGCGGTTTGTCTCCCGCAATCAGCGCGCGATGAAATTCCTGTATTTGGAAATAGGTCGCTCCGTGGTGTGATCCCGCAGCCATCGCATCGGCGGGGGTGGATACATGTTCGCGTGCAACGGGGCTGCCATCGCGCGGAGACCAGATAATGTCCGCTTCGGGCAATTTCACTTCGAGCTTGCCGATCGGACCGACCGCGCTGATCTCTTCTTGTTGTTCAGACCCTTCGGCGAACATGCACAGATCAAGCACGGCGCGTGATCCGCGGGCAAATTCAACCGTGACGAAGGCATTGTCGGTGATATCAGGCGTTTCACCGGCATATTGCTCATCAAGATGGTTCACATTCTGAGCGCCGCTGGCGAAAATGCGCACCGGTTCATCGCGCATAATATGGCGCATCAGATCGAAGAAGTGGCAGCATTTCTCCACCAAGGTGCCGCCAGTGTTGCGGTTGAAACGGTTCCAATCTCCGACCTTCTCCAGGAAGGGGAAACGGTGTTCGCGGATCGCCAGCATCTTGATATCGCCCGCTTCGCCGGCATGAACACGTTCGATAAACCGCGTGACCGGCGGCATGTAGCGATATTCGAGACCTACCCATAGCAGACCGGGGTAACTCTGGGCCGCCTCTGTCAATGCTTTCGCGTCATCCAACTGCGTGCACATCGGTTTTTCCAGCAGGATGCCCGCGCCCGTTTTCATCACCGGTCGCACCACGTCAAAATGGGTGAAATTGGGCGAGGCGATAATCACTGCATCGGGTTTTGCGGTGCTGAGCATATCGGCGTTGTCAGAAAACAACGCAATGTCTTGCCCGATTTGCTTTGCTTGTTCCGCCGCATCTTCGCGCGATCCGGCGTCAGGATCGGCGATAGCGATCAATTGCGCTCCCGGCACCAAGGCCAGATTGCGCATATGTTCGCGGCCCATCATGCCGCAGCCAATGATCGCGTAGGTGCGTGTGCTTGTCATCGCCGGGCCTTTGTCGGCCCTGCGCCTGCTTGGCAAGGTTTCATAATTGCTGCGCCGCCGCGCGGTATCCGGCAGGCTCAATCTCCTCCCCAATTTCATCCCAGAAAACGGGTTTAGCGGAGTAATTGAAAGCAAAAATATGCGTGGCTGTGCGGCGTAGTCGTAGCCCTTCGGGCAGTTCGATCAACTCAATTCCGGCTTCCAGAGCCATAGAATTGATCAGTTGGTTCATCAAATCTCGATCGGGCCAAATCGCGCAATAGCGAGCATGGGCGTGCTTAAACACGGCACCGCTGCCATCTTTGGCAAAGATTTCCGGCGCTAGGTCGCTCTCAATATCCTCGCGCCAGCGCGCGCGCGCAAAGCCATCACCAACCTCGGCAATGCCGCTGCGTAAGCTTTCAACCCGGCTAACCTTCAACGGGATAAGCGATTGGATCACTCCAGGTGCAAGGCCGCTGGGAATGGCAAAGCTCGATGTTTTGCTCCCTGTTCTTGGGCCGAGCAACGCCGGGCAGCGTAATTTTGAAAGCTTTTGTGCAAACCCATCAGGCACAATCGGAAGCGTCGGTACCATCACCATCTGGTAGCCGTGCAGATCGGCATCGGGGCTGACAATATCGACGTTGAGCCCGCGCCTTCGCAAGGCAGAATAGCATTCGTAAACAAGCTCTAGATAGCGGAAGTTTTCCCCTTGCGGTTGGATACCGCAAACCCATGCCGCTTCATAAGAAAACACCACAGCTACTGGCGCTTTAACGGATTTTTGTTCGCCCAGTTCGGCGATCAGCCGGGCCGCTGCACGGGCTTCTGGGGCGGCTTCTGCCTCTTTCCCGTCCGCTCGCAGCAACCCTGCATGCATTTGTTCTTGCGCAAAGGGCGCCTGCCGCCAGCGGAAATAATTGGTGAATTCGGCGCCGTGAGCAAACGCTTCAATCGTCCATAGTGCGACCATGCCGGGGAGCGGCGCGGGATTGTACCGCGCCCAGTTTACCGGGCCGGGCTGTTGCTCCATCACGCCCCACCGGCCATTCGAACAGCCGCGATAGAGATCGTGATGGAATGCCGCGATATCGGGGTGCCCCTGGCGCAGATAGTCGCGCTTTTCCTGATCGCTGAACCAAAATTGTTCCAAAAATCCCAGCGGGTAGGAATCCCAGGTCGAGATATCCAGATCACGTGCCGTTTTGTGGTGATCGAACTCTGTGAAGAATCCCATGAAATTATGCGTGATGTCGCGCAGCGGGCTGTTCTCACGCAAGATCCGAACCTGCATCTGGTTAAAGGCCGCGACTTCATCGGATGCGAACCGGCGAAAATCGAGCCAATGGGCCGGGTTTGCTTCGGTGACCGTGAGATTGGGCGGATCAACCTCATCGAAGGAGCGATATTCCATGCTCCAAAAGACATTGCCCCAGTGCGAATTGAGCGTTGCGACATCGCCATATCGCGCCGCCAGCCATTGCCGAAAACCCGTCGCCGCTGCCGAAGAAAAGCTCAAAACCGTGTCATGGCAGCCAAATTCATTGTCGGTCTGCCATGCGGTGATTGCCGGGTGATCGCCGTATCGCTGGGCCAATGCAGCGGTGATCCGGGCGCATTCCAGGCGATATCCTTGATGGGAAAAACAATAGTGCCGCCGCGATCCAAATCGCCTTGGATTTCCGTGCTGATCAATGGCCACCATGTCTGGCATTTGATCGACCAGCCATTTGGGCGGGGTCGCGGTTGGCGTGCCAAGAATGATCTTCAGGCCCGCCTCAGCCAATGTCTCGATTGCACGGTCGAGCCAGCCCCAGTCATACTGGCCAGGTTCTGGCTCAATCCGGCTCCAGGCAAATTCACCAATGCGAACGAGTGAAAGCCCCATGTCAGCCATGCGTCGCGCATCGTCTGCCCAAATATCTTCGGGCCAATGCTCAGGGTAATAGCAACAACCCAGTTTCATTGTGTGCTCTCGATCAATCTCATCGCGCGATCCGTTTTGGGCGATGATGGAGCGATTGCAAGCGAAGCTTTGGCGCTCCCGAAAAATTCTTGGTATCCCGCCGCTGTGTCAATCGATTTACAGATATAAAAATATCTTTATATGTTTTCCGCGATGAATGTTGATACCATTTTCCGTGCACTGGCCGATCCCACGCGATTGCGCATCACCCGCTTGCTGGGGACGATGGAGCTGGCCGTGGGCGAATTGGCGCAGGTGCTGGGGCAAAGTCAGCCGCGTGTTTCGCGCCATGTGGGCATATTGTGTGATGCCGGGCTTGCTGAGCGGCGGCGCGAAGGCAGCTGGGTGTTTTTGCGCACTCCCAATGGCGCGGGCGGAATTTCCCCGATTGTGGAATCGGTGGCGCGATTACTGGCCAATGCCGAGCGTGAAGACCCTGGTTTTGCCAAGGCATGCGAGGATGATCGGCGCAAACTGGCCGCAATCCGAACATCGCGCGAGACGGCGGCTGAGGGGTATTTTGAGCGCCATGCCGGCGAATGGGATGAACTGCGCCGGCTACACAGCCCCGATCGCTTTGTTGAAGAGGCGCTGACCAAGGCGCTTGATGAGAAATCTCTCGGAAACCTGCTCGACATCGGCACTGGCACCGGACGCATGGCTGAATTGTTCGCCAGCGGCGCGGACCGGATCGTTGCCATGGACAAGAATTTAGAGATGCTGCGCATTGCGCGGGCAAAGCTGCAGCATTTGCCCGCAGATCGCATCGAGTTGGTGCAAGGCGATTTTTCCGATCTGCCCTTTGCCGCGGCAAGTTTTGACACGGTGCTGCTGCATCAAGTGCTGCATTTTGCGCAGGACCCGGCGGAAGCTTTGGCAGAGGCAGCCCGGGTGACGCGGCCCGGCGGACGAATTGCGATTGTTGATTTTGCCGCTCACGACCACGAGGAATTGCGCGATCGCCATGCCCATGCCCGGCTTGGCTTTTCCGACCGACAGATCCGTGATCTTTTGCGCCGGTCTGGCTTTACCGCCCGGCCGCCTATCGCGCTTGATGAAGGCGAGCTGGTTGTCAAAATCTGGCTTGGCCAACGCCGCGAAAAACCTCTTAGCGCCACCTCGAAGGAACGCCGCGCATGAACCCGACACTCAACCAAATGCACGAAGCACGCACCGCATTGGACGCGCCGCTATTTTCCGGCCTGCCCGGCGATATCGCGATCAGTTTCGAATTTTTTCCGCCCAAATCGGAAAAGATGGCGCAGACCCTGTGGGATAGCGTCGCCACTCTTGCGCCGCTTGGCCCGCGCTTTGTCTCGGTCACATATGGGGCAGGGGGTTCGACCCGTGAACGCACGCATGAACAAGTGGTGCGGATCAATCAGGAAACAGGAATTCCGGCGGCTGCGCACCTGACTTGTGTCAACGCCACGCGAGAAGAGGTTGATGCCGTCGCGCGGCATTATTGGGAAAGCGGCGTGCGTCATATCGTTGCGCTGCGCGGTGACCCGCCAGAGGGCGCGGGCGGCTACACCCCATATCCCGGCGGCTATGCCAATGCTGCGGAATTGATCGCCGGGCTCAAGCGCGTGGCGGATTTTGAAATCTCGGTCGCCGCCTATCCTGAAGTGCACCCGGATTCGCCCGATGCACAGGCCGATATCGATAATCTCAAGGCCAAATTTGATGCCGGAGCGAGCCGCGCGATCACGCAATTCTTTTTTGAACCAGAATGCTTTTTCCGTTTCCGTGATAAGGCGGCTGCAGCGGGAATTGACGCAGAAATTGTTCCCGGCGTGATGCCGATCATGAGCTTTGCCGCCGTTCAAAGGATGTCGGGCATGTGCGGCACTGCCATCCCGAGCTGGATGGAAGGATTGTTCGATGGATTGGATGAACGACCTGCCGCGCGCCAATTGGTGTCGGCAACGATCACTGCTGAATTGTGCCGCAAGCTTTATGCAGGCGGTGTGCGGCAGTTCCATTTTTACACACTGAACCGGGCTGAGCTGAGCTATGCGATTTGCCATATGTTGGGCAAACGCCCGACCGGAGACGCGAAATGAGCGCGCGTGAGGCGTTGATCAAGGCCGCCAGTCAAGATATTCTGATCAAAGATGGCCCCTATGGAACCGCAATCCAAAACGCCAAATTGGCGGCGGAGGATTATGCTGGGGAAACCGGATTAAAAGCCGATCAAAAAGGCAATAATGATCTGGTGAACCTGTCTCAACCGCAATTGATCCGCCAGATTTGCGACACTTATATCGATGCCGGCGCAAGAGTGCTGGCGACCAACACTTTCAACGCCAATCGCATCAGCCAGGCAGATTATGACGCGCAGGATTTTGTTCGTCAGATCAATCTGGCCGCGGCCAAAATCATCCGTGAGGCCTGCGATGATGCCACCGCAAGAGACGGCCTGCCGCGCTTTGTTTGCGGTGCGATGGGGCCAACCAACAAAACCTTGTCGCTATCGCCCAATGTCGAAGATCCTGGTTTTCGCGAAGTCTCCTTTGACGAGGTGAAAGAGATTTACCGGGAACAAGCCTCCGCTTTGATCGAAGGCGGGGCCGACTTCATTTTGATCGAAACCGTTTTCGATACGCTCAATTGCAAGGCTGCGATCATGGGCGTGCGTGAATTGGCTCAGGAATTGGGCACGGATATTCCGCTGATTATTTCGCTCACGCTCACCGATTTGTCTGGCCGCAATCTTTCCGGCCACACGGTCGATGCTTTTTGGAATGCGGTGCGCCATGCGAAACCCGCCGCGATCGGGCTCAATTGCAGCTTCGGCGCGGATCAATTGCGTCCGCATGTTCAGATTTTGAGCGATCTCGCTGACACTTTGCTGCTGGCCTATCCCAATGCCGGATTGCCCAATGAACTGGGCGAGTATGACGAGCTGCCCGAGACTACGGCCGGCTTCGTCAAACAATGGGCCGATGCCGGGCAGGTGAACATATTGGGCGGATGTTGCGGCTCTTCGCCAGAACATATCGCGGCGATTGCTCAGGCATGCGCTGGTGTTCAGCCGCGCACGATCCCGCAGCCAGAACCAGCGATGCGGCTTGCCGGGCTAGAAGCATTTACGGTGGCTGCTTGAAATGACCGAACCGGAAACAAATCCAACCCCAACAGGTTCGCGCTTTATCAATATTGGAGAGCGCACCAATGTTACGGGGTCTGCGCGCTTCAAAAAATTGATCATGGCGGATGATTACGCCGCAGCGGTGGAGGTTGCGCGTCAGCAGGTTGAAAATGGCGCCCAAGTGATCGACGTCAATATGGATGAAGGGCTGCTCGATTCTGAGCATGCAATGGAGACCTTCCTGAAATTGATCGCCGCCGAACCCGATATCGCCCGTGTCCCGGTGATGGTCGACAGTTCGAAATGGGATGTGATCGAGGCTGGGCTGAAATGCGTTTCGGGAAAGCCGATCGTCAATTCAATCTCGATGAAAGAAGGCGAAGACGCGTTTCTGGATCAAGCGCGCAAATGCATGGATTATGGTGCGGCTGTCGTTGTGATGGCGTTTGATGAAACCGGCCAAGCTGACACCAAACAGCGCAAGGTGGAAATTTGCGTGCGGGCCTATGAATTGCTCACTGGCATGGGGTTTCCAGCTGAAGATATCATCTTCGATCCGAATATCTTTGCTGTGGCAACCGGGATTGAGGATCATGATCGCTACGGCCTCGATTTTCTTGAGGCGTGCCGCGAGATAAAAACGTGCTGCCCACATGCCAAAACCAGCGGCGGGCTATCCAATCTGTCTTTCAGTTTTCGCGGGAATGAGACCGTTCGGCGGGCGATGCATTCGGTGTTCTTGTATCACGCGATCCCGGCGGGCCTCGATATGGCGATTGTGAATGCCGGACAGCTTGATGTGTATGACACGATTGATCCGGCGCTGCGTGATGCGTGTGAAGATGTGATCCTGATGCGCGAAGTTGCCGGGGATGAAACCGCGACAGAGCGCCTGATCAACTTGGCTGAAAGCTTTAAGGGCAAATCCAAAGAGGATGAAAAAGAGGCTGCTGAATGGCGCGGTTGGGCGGTGGAAAAGCGGCTTGAACATGCGCTGGTTAAAGGCATTGATGCGCATGTTGTTGACGATACGGAGGAGCTGCGCAGCCAAACATTTGAGGCTGGGGGTCGCCCGATTGAGGTGATCGAAGGCCCCTTGATGGATGGCATGAATGTGGTCGGTGATCTGTTCGGATCGGGCAAGATGTTCCTACCGCAAGTGGTCAAATCCGCGCGTGTGATGAAAAAGGCTGTGGCGCATCTCATCCCGTTCATTGAAGCGGAAAAGGATCGGCTCGCGCCCGAAGAGCGCAAAGCCAAGGGTAAAATCGTGATGGCCACGGTCAAAGGCGATGTGCACGATATCGGCAAAAACATCGTTGGCGTCGTGCTGCAATGCAATGGCTATGAAGTGATCGATCTGGGCGTGATGGTGCCGTGGAGCGATATCCTGAAGACTGCCAATGATAACAACGCCGATATGATCGGTCTGTCGGGCCTGATCACGCCGTCGCTTGATGAAATGGTGACCGTTGCTGAGGAAATGCAGCGCGCCGATCTGGAGCTACCGCTGCTTATCGGCGGGGCCACGACCAGCAAGGTGCATACGGCGCTGAGGATCGATCCAGCCTATGAAGGCCCAGTGATCCATGTGCTCGACGCCAGCCGTGCGGTTGGTGTCGCGTCAAAACTGCTTTCTGATACGCAGCGCGATGGCTTTGTTGGCGATACCGCCAATGATTATGAGAAAGTGCGCGATGCGCGTGCGGGCAAAGCACCCAGCCAATTGATGACAATTGGGGAAGCGCGCGCGAATTTCTATGATGCCTATCTGTCGGATAAGCCAGCGCCGCCTTTGCAGCCCGGCGTTCATGTTTTTGATGATTGGTCGTTGGAGGATCTGCGCGATTATATCGATTGGACGCCATTTTTCCGCGCCTGGGAATTGCATGGCAATTATCCCAAAATCCTAGACGATGAAGTGGTGGGTGAAAGCGCACGCAGTTTGAAAGCGGATGCCGATGCGATGCTCGATCAGATCATTTCGGAAAAATGGCTGACGGCGCGCGGTGTGGCTGGATTTTGGCCGTGCGCGCGCAACGCCGATTTCGGCGGCGATGATGTGATGATTCATTGCGTAGAGAAAGAGGAGCATATTCGGCTCCCCTTCCTGCGCCAACAAATCAAGAAATCACGCGATCGGGCGAATATGTGCCTTGCTGATTTCATCGATCCCGATGGCGATTGGATTGGCGGTTTTGCGGTCGGAATTCACGGGATTGAGCCGCATATTGAGCGGTTTCAAGCAGATAAGGATGATTATTCGGATATCCTGCTGAAAGCGCTTGCTGACCGTTTGGCGGAAGCTTTTGCGGAGCGATTGCATCAGCATACGCGAACCGATTTGTGGGGGTATGCCCCGGGCGAACAACTCACCAATCAAGCGCTGATTAAAGAGGAATATCGCGGTATTCGCCCGGCGCCCGGATATCCAGCGTGCCCGGATCACTCGCTCAAGCCGATCTTGTTTGAATTGCTTGATGCAGAAAACAATGTCGGCCTCTCTTTGACAGAGAGCTTTGCAATGTATCCCACCGCCGCTGTGTCAGGGTTTTATTTCGGTCATCCAGAATCGCAATATTTCGGGGTGGCGCGGATTGGGCGAGACCAGCTGGAAAATTATGCGGCGCGGCGCGGGATTGAAATGGCGACGGCAGAACGTTGGCTGCGCCCCAATTTGGATTGATTTGGGCCAATAATGCGGCTCAGCGAAGCCTTTCCCCGATTTGTAAGGGATGGGCGTTGACGCACCGCGCTGCATCCGCGAAGTAAACCTCGCCTGCCAGAATCGATTCTGGCATCTTTCGCGGGAGAGATTGGCTTCGAGAAATCGAAACAGGCGCCGAAGGAGCAACCGCCCCGGAAACTCTCAGGCAAACGGACCGCGAACGGATATAGGCACTCTGGAAAGCGTGATGGCAGGCAACTGTCTCACCACCGAAGGGGAAGGCCGCAGCCCCAAATGGCAGCTGGCTAAGCTCTCAGGTTTCCCGACAGAGGGGGCAGGAACGCAGGCTTCATGGCGAAGCGATCTGCGCCTGTTACGGGGAATTGTGCATTGAGCGATATCGAAACCGAAACCGACGAAGCGCCAGCGCTGGAGCAATTGCCGCTTGATGGCTGGCATCGCGAAAATGGTGCGCGCATGGTCCCATTTGCCGGCTATGAAATGCCCATTCAATATACCGGAGAGCATGGCGGAATTGTTGCTGAACACAATTGGACGCGCAGCGATGCCAGCCTGTTTGATGTTTCGCATATGGGGCAGCTTGGGATAACTGGCGAAGGGGCTGCGCAAGAGCTTGAAAAGCTAGTGCCGGGGCTCATTTCGTCGCTCGCGCCGGGTAAGATGCGGTATTCGCTATTGCTGAACGAAACCGGCGGTGTTCTGGATGATTTGATCATCACCAACACCGGTGAGAATATTGCATTGGTGGTGAATGGAGCGGTCAAATGGGATGACATTGCTCATTTGCGCGAACATCTGCCCGATTCAATCACGCTGACACATTATGCCGACAATGCATTGCTGGCACTGCAAGGCCCGAAAGCGGGTGAGGTGCTGGAATCTTTGGTGCCGGGCGCGGGTGAGCTCACCTTTATGACATCGGCCTTGTTCACATGGAATGATGCGCCGCTATGGATCAGCCGCTCTGGTTATACCGGCGAAGATGGCTTTGAAATTGCGGTGCCTGCCGATCATGTGATTGCGCTGGCCGAGGCATTGACCGCAGATGATCGCGTCCGTCCCGCCGGGCTGGGCGCACGCGACAGCTTGCGGCTTGAGGCTGGTCTGCCGCTTTACGGGCATGACATCACCAACGAAACCGATCCGGTCAGCGCCGATCTGACATTTGCTTTGTCAAAAAAGCGGCGCGAGGCAGGCGGATGGATCGGGCATGAGCCGGTGATGCAGGTGCTGGAGCAGGGCCCTCAGAAAAAACGCGTTGGCCTGCTGCTTGAAGGGCGCATGCCTGCGCGCGAAGGGGCGCTGGTGTTTGATGGCGAGCAGGAAATTGGCATCGTGACCAGTGGCGGTTTTTCGCCCACGCTCTCTCGCCCGATAGCCATGGCCTATGTCGATATTTCCAATGCTGAGGAAGGCGCATCGCTTGAATGCGAGGTTCGCAATAAGCGCCTGCCTGCCACAGTTTCTACCATGCCGTTTGTTCAACATCGCTATTATCGAGGGAGCTGATCCAAAATGCCGCGTTACTTCACTGATGAACACGAATGGATTGATGTCGAAGGCGAAAGCGCCACAGTGGGCATCACCGATTATGCGCAGGAACAATTGGGCGATATCGTATTCGTCGAATTGCCAGACACCGGCGCGCAGATCGAAAAAGGCGGCGAAGCAGCCGTGGTCGAAAGTGTGAAAGCGGCAAGCGACGTTTTTGCGCCGATCACGGGCGAAGTGATGGAAACCAATTCCGCGCTTGAGGATGAGCCTGCGCTGGTCAATTCTTCTCCAGAAGAAGAAGGTTGGTTTTTCCGTCAGACTATTGCGGACAGCAGCCAGCTTGAAGGGCTGATGGACGATAAAGCCTACAAGACCTTCATCGATAGCCTCTGATCGCTTCACTCAAAACGCGAGCAATAATCCATGCGTTACCTGCCTCTGACCGATTCCGATCGCGCCGCTATGCTGGACAAAATCGGTGCCAACTCAATCGATGATCTGTTTGTCGATGTGCCCGCAGTCGCGCGCCTTGATGGCCCCATTCGCGATTTGCCGATGCATGCAAGTGAGATGGCGGTTGAACGGCATATGCGAACCCGCGCAAACGCCAATCTGGCGGCTGGAGATGCACCGTTTTTCCTTGGCGCTGGCGCATATCGCCATCATGTTCCGGCCAGTGTTGATGCGGTGATCCAACGCGGCGAGTTTTTAACTGCTTACACCCCGTATCAGCCCGAAATTGCGCAGGGCACGCTGCAGATGCTGTTTGAATTTCAAACGCAGGTTGCCCGGCTTTATGGCTGCGCGGTGGCCAATGCCTCGCTCTATGATGGTTCAACCGCATGCTGGGAAGCGGTGGCAATGGCCGGCCGGGTCACTCGGCGCAGCCGCGCTGTCCTGTCTGGCGCGTTGCACCCGCATTATGCGCAGGTCGTCAAAACGATGGCGCAATTTACCGGCGGCACGATTGCGGACGCGATGCCAGCGATACAGGCAGAACCCGACAATGCCGGATTGATCGAGCGGATCGATGATGAAACATCGTGTGTCGTCGTCCAATATCCCGATATTCTGGGCCGCATTCCCGACCTTGCTGAATTGGCTGAGGCTGCCCACGCCAAGGGTGCGCTGCTAATCGCGGTCAACACTGAGCCGGTTGCTTTGGGTGCGATCAAATCACCCGGGGAACTAGGCGCGGATATTGTCGTGGGAGAAGGGCAGGCAATCGGCGTTGGCCTGCAGTTTGGCGGTCCATATCTGGGCCTGTTTGCGGTGCGCAATCCCAAACATGTGCGGCAAATGCCCGGCAGATTATGCGGGGAGACCGTGGATGCAGAGGGCAAGCGCGGATTTGTGCTGACGCTGTCCACGCGGGAGCAGCATATCCGGCGAGAGAAGGCGACTTCGAATATCTGCACCAATTCTGGCCTGTGCGCGCTGGCATTCAGCGTCCACATGACCTTGCTTGGTGAAAAAGGGATGCGCGAACTTGCAGCCGAAAATCACCGGCTGGCTTGCTATGCAGCGGATCGGCTGGCGCAGGTCCCTGGGGTCACGCTGCTCAACACCGCCTTCTTCAATGAGTTCACCCTGCGTCTCGATGGCAAATCGGCCAGAGATGTGGTCGAAGGGCTGGCCGAAACCGGCATGTTGGCTGGTGTGCCGCTCGATCGGCTCTATCCCGATGTTGAGGCCTTGTCAGACGGCTTGTTGGTTGCAGTGACGGAAACAACCACCGAAGCGGATATCGAAGCGCTGGCGGGCGCTCTGGAAGGAGCGCTATCATGAGCGCGCCGAACAAATCAGGTTGGAAGCCCGAAATGCAGCCCGCATCGGATGGGTTGCACACCGGCCCTGCGACCGTGACGGGCAACCGCGCATTGATGTTGGAAGAACCTCTGTTGTTCGAAATCGGTCATGCAGAAACCACCGGAGTTGATCTGCCAGAGATTGATGCCGCAGCCGCAGCCGCAGCCACGAGCCGGTTTGGCGGGTTTGCACGGACCGAACCGATCGGCTTGGTCGGCCTGACAGAGCCAGATACGGTTAGGCATTACACCCGTCTTAGCCGCCAGAATTATGGCATTGATTTGGGGCTGTTCCCGCTGGGATCGTGCACGATGAAGCACAATCCGCGCTTGAATGAAAAGGTCGCCCGTTTCCCAGGCTTTGCTGATGTCCATCCACTTGCGCCTTCGCAAACGGTGCAGGGCGCGCTGCAAGTGATTTATGAGCTTGGCGATTGGCTCAAAACGCTCACCGGGATGCCCGGCATCGCGATGAGCCCGAAAGCTGGCGCGCATGGGGAGCTGTGCGGTATTTTGGCGATCCGCGCCGCGCATGAGGCGCGCGGTGATGCCCGCCAAACTGTGCTCGTGCCTGAAAGTGCGCACGGCACCAATCCGGCGACCGCCGCGTTTGCCGGTTATGGCGTGGAAGATATTCCCGCCACGCCCGAAGGCCGGGTTGATCTGGCCGCTTTGAAAGCGCGCCTTGGCCCTGATGTGGCTGCGGTGATGATCACCAATCCCAATACGTGCGGTCTGTTCGAAAATGAATTCCGCGAAATCGCCGATGCGGTGCATGCAATAGGCGGGTATGTTTATTGCGATGGGGCAAATTTCAACGCGATTGTCGGTCGCGTCCGACCTGGCGATCTGGGCGTTGATGCGATGCATATCAATCTGCACAAAACCTTCTCCACCCCGCATGGCGGCGGGGGCCCGGGATCAGGACCGGTGGTGTTCTCCGAAGCGCTTCAGGATTTTGCCCCGCTGCCGGTTGTGCGCAAATTGCACGATGGCGGGTATGAGCTGGTGGAAGAAGAGCAACGCGAACATCGCGGGCTCAGTTTTGGCCGGATGACGGCATTTCACGGGCAAATGGGCATGTTCACCCGCGCGCTGACATACATGCTCAGCCACGGCGCCGATGGTTTGAAGCAAGTGGCCGAAGACGCCGTGCTGAATGCCAATTACGTGCTGCGCAGCCTCGAAGATCTGCTGCATGCCCCCTTCGCCGAAAGTGGCCCGTGCATGCATGAGGCGCTGTTTGGCGATAAGGATTTCGGCAATGATCTATCGACGTTGGATCTGGCAAAGGCGCTGATTGATGAAGGCTATCATCCGATGACGGTCTATTTCCCATTGGTGGTGCATGGCGCGATGCTGGTCGAACCGACCGAGACCGAAAGCAAAGCGAGCCTTGATCAGTTTATTGCCGCGTTTCGATCGGTCGCTGAGCGTGCTTTGGCCGGTGATGAAACCATGAAGCAGGCGCCCTATTATGCGCCGCGCCGCAGGCTCGATGAAACTCAAGCTGCAAGAAAACCCAAGCTAGCGTGGCAATCGCCAGAGCAGTGATCAACTGTTCGGGCTAGGAGAATTGGGCTGTTCGTTCGGGGTCAGCTCAGGCTGAGGCTCAGGTTCAGGCCCATGAGGATCGACGTTTGGCTCCACCGCGATCCGGATTTGCTGCAAGTTCAGCACCGCCACAAAGAAGCCGACAACCGCGAGCGAGCTTGATCCCAGCATAGCAAAGGCTGCGCCCTTTGCTCCATCCCAATCGATTGCGGTTTCGAGCAGGACCAGCGCCAGAACAGTGGGCACGGCCCGCACAAAAAAGGCGGTGTGCGCTTTGCCTGCGGAAACCAGCAGTGATTCCAAACTTGCGCCGACCAGTTCAACTGCGCCGGCAATCGAGAGGATGACCATTGCCCAGTAAAAACCGGAGAAATCATCCTCTGCGATCGTTGCAAGGCCCCAGCGGCCAAACAGCAGCGCCATTCCCACAGCCAAGACTCCTGCGACCACCGCGATATTGGCCATGCGGCGCGCCATTTCGGCAGCGTTTTCCTTGTCATGCACCAGTTCTGGCAAGATCGCCTTGGACACGGTTTGTGCAAGCGTTACCAAAGCCTGGCCCAGCTGCGCTGCCACTCTGAAACCGCCGGCCAACGCCGCACCGCCAAAGGTGCCAACCAGCAGGATGATGACCTGTTTACCTGCGATTGTCAGGCTGCCAGACATGTTGGTAGACCACACAAATCGCCACGCATCTGGATGCTTTTTCGGGATATTGGTCAGGCTGACTTTCGACAGATCAATCGGGGCTTTGCGTGTTGCAGCGATCCACAGAGAGATTGCGACGGCGACCTCTGCGGCGGCCCATGCGATGATAAAGCCGGCGACATTGGGCATGAATAGCCATGCCAATATCGCACCCATAGCGCGGATGGCGGGTTGCACCGCTTCTGCCCCGGTGGCGGTCGCGAATTTGAATTTCAAACGCAGCAGGCCGGTTGGGGTTGTGCGGATCGAAAGGAGTGAGACGATGCAATAGCCGAATGTCAGCCACAACAGCTCGGATGGCAGCGGCAGCCACATCTGCGCGGTCCAAACAACCAGTGCGGCGATAACCGCCCCGATCACGACCGAAAGCATATCGAGCGCAATCGCAAAGCCTGTCGCGTCGGCTGGGCCATCGCCATTTGCCCCCCAACGGATGATGAACTGCCAGGTTTGGAAATTCGCAAGACCCGTAACGGTTTGCCCCAAGGCGACGATAATCGCGAAGTGACCAAACCGTTCAATGCCCAGCGAGTGGGTCGCCAGATAAAGGTAAAGCAGGCTCATCGCCGCGTTGAAACCGCGCCCGCCAAGTAGCCAACCCATATTTGTGAAGAGACGGTTCATTTCGGCGAATTCGAGCGCGTTAGCCCCGTTTGCCTTCCGTCTTTGCCAGCAAGCGTTCGGTCACATCATAAGTGCGAACATTGTCGACGTCGATTGCATATTGCCCTTGTGAAAGGACAATAGGCACGAGCTTGAACCCGAACCGGCTTGAGATTTGCTCGAACAATTTTTCCTTTGAACCCCAGCCCATGCGAAACCGGATCAGGTTCATAAAGCCAAATGCTTTGATGATGCGCCGGGGGAATTTCACGAATTGCCCGCCTTCACGCATGATCTCAGCGCCAGAGAGCGCCTGGGCACTGCCCATCCAATACATATTGCAATTGGAAAAGCCGCCATCTTTGAACTCGTAAAACTTCTTTTGCCCTTCAGGATCGGCCGCTTGAACATCTTCTTTGCGCGCCAAACCAGCCGCCGCATCGGCTTGCTGTGCCAGGCATTTTTCGATGAATTCTGCGTATCCTTCTGGCGTGACCAAGCAATTGTCAGCAGTGGTGATCAATAGCGGGAATTCGGCTCCATCGGCGCCTGAAAAAACACTGTCGACGATATTGAATTTGCCTTCACAAAATGTCAGGCGGCCTTCGTCTATCAGCTTTGCAATGATCGGCAGTTCGGCAATTTCATCTGCTTCATGCGCGACGATGCGGATGGCGCCCACTCGTTCGCAAGCGGAAACCTGCTGTGCAACACGGGCGATCATCGGGGTGCCATTGACCGGAACGACGCATTTCTGGGCGACTTTGGCGCGCTGCGCGAGCGGGTCCAGAACGCCCGAACGCTTGCCTGCCATGATAAGGGCTGTGACTTTGCTTGATCCGTCCATAGATCGGCCCTCTAGCGCCAAAGCGCGCGAGGCGCAAAGCGCAGATCGATGAGTGTTGTGCAACACCAGCTCAACCGGCAAAGGAACTGCATGCGAATTGTATTCAGCCGAAAGGGTTTTGATAGCGCGGCAGGCGGCGGCGCATCGCCAATTGTGAATGGGCGGCCGATCAGTCTGCCGATCCCGGCCGGGGCAGCGAGCCAGACGACATATGGCGATTTGGGCCTCGGAGAATTGGCTATGCGGGCGAGCCGAGGGAAGCTGAGCGCGCGCGATCTATGCCATCACGATCCGATGTTTCGTGATGATGGAGTATGTTGGTTTGGCCAATGCGGCGCGGCGCAAACCCACCTTGAACGGCAAGGGGTTGGCGTGGGAGATGTGTTCGTGTTTTTCGGACTGTTTCGAGAGGAAATGGCTGATGGCTCTCGCGGCCAGCCGCACCACCGGATTTTCGGGTATTTACGGGTAGAGGAGATGATTGCTTTGACAAAAGACGTTCCCGGCGAATTGATCGAGGCCGGACACCCGCATGCCTTGGCGCTGCATGGATCAAATGATGTGATCTGGCGCGGGGAAGGGCGCACCGCGAACCGCGCGAGCGAGACCTTGCGGCTTACGCTGCCCGATACCTCTCCCAGCCAGTGGCGCAAGCCAAAATGGTTGAAGCGCGGCGGGCTGTCCTATCATGATCGGCCATCGCGGTGGGACAGAAAAGGCCAATTGCAAAGCGTTGCCCGCGGGCAGGAATTTGTCGCAGATATTGGTCAACGCCAGCCGCCTCGCGATTGGCTCGATCAAATTATTGCTGAAATCAAAAGGACTTAATCAAAGCGTCTTGATGATCGCTGAGAAATCGAGATTCCCATTTTCCTCGGCGAACTTTTCGTAAATCGCCTTTGAATGTGATCCCAGTTCGGTCGTCGCGCCAGCGCTGTCTGCCGCTTCAATCGCCAGCCGCAAATCTTTGAGCATCAAAGCGGTTGCAAAGCCGCCTTGGTAATCATTGTCTGATGGGCTTTGCGGACCCACACCGGGGACTGGGCAATAGCTGGTCATCGACCAGTTTTGGCCTGAGCTGACTGATGAAATGTCGTAAAAAGTCTGCGCATCAAGGCCCAATTTCTCAGCCATGCCAAACGCTTCGCAAGTGCCGATCATATGGATCGCGAGCAGCATATTGTTGCAAATCTTCGCAGCCTGACCATTGCCGGCATCGCCTGCGTGGATCACCGCTTTGCCCATCGCCTGCAGGATCGGCTCCGCGCGATCGAACGCGATTTTGGTCCCGCCGACCATAAAGGTCAACGTGCCGCCATTGGCCGCCGCTATCCCGCCAGAAACGGGCGCATCGACCATGTCATATCCGGCATTTGTGGCCATTTCGATCACTTCGCGCGCGGTTGCAACGTCGATGGTGCTGCAATCAAGGAAAACTGCACCGCTGGGCGCTGTGCCGATCACATCGGCGGTAAACACCGATTTTACGATTGCACCATTGGGCAGCATGGAAACGACCGCTTCGGCATCGGCGCAGGCTTCCGATGCGCTGGTGAAGGTCGCACAGCCAGCTGTCTTTGCAGCTGCCAAGGCGTCTTCAGACAAATCGAACGCGCGCACATCATGGCCCGCCTTCACAAGGTTTGCGGCCATCCCGCCGCCCATATTGCCAAGTCCGATAAAGGCGATTTTCATGTCATTCTCCGAGCATCGATAGAGTTGCGAGCCCACCAACGATCATTAGTGGCCCAAAAATTAGCATCAGCACCGGCTGGACATAGGCCATCATCCGATCCCAACGATTGATGGGCAAAGGCTCGTCTAAGTTATTTGCCTTTAGAACCGCTGCCTCGATCAGGCTAACGCGCTCTTCGCGCCGATGCCGCCAGCCGTCCCATCCTAGAAAGACGAACAAAAGGCCAAACAATACCAGTCCGGTGCCTTTTAGAGCTATCTCCCAGTCCACACGCCCTCACGCTTCTCAATAAAGGCGGCCATGCCTTCGGCCTTGTCTTCACTTGCGGTGAGGATCTGGAAGATCCGGCGCTCAACAATCAGCCCTTGATCGAGCGTCATTTCGAATGCGGAATTGACCATTTCCTTGTTCGCAATGGTTGCCATCGGCGGCATTGCCGCGATGCTGGCTGCGGTCTTGAGCACTTCTGTGATCAAGTCAGCCTGCGGGATCACCCGCACAACCAGGTTGGAACGCTCTGCTTCGTCGGCGCTCATCATCCGCCCGGTCAGGCACATTTCCATCGATTTGCTCTTGCCGATCGCACGGGTCAGCCGCTGTGATCCGCCCATGCCCGGGGCCACGCCCAACTTGATTTCTGGCTGGCCAAATTTCGCATTGTCAGATGCGATGATAAAATCGGCCATCATCGCCAACTCGCACCCGCCGCCCAGCGCAAAGCCATTGACCGCAGCGATCCACGGCTTGCGGGTCTTCTTCACGATTTCGGTGGTGTAGGGCGCGAAGAAATCATCGAGGTAGAAATCCGCTGCCGCTTTGTCCGACATCTCTTTGATATCCGCGCCAGCTGCAAAGGCTTTCTCGCCCGATCCGGTTAGCACGGCGCATAGCTGGCTATCATCGTCTTGATAGGCGGCAAAGGCTGCGATCAAATCGGTCAAAACCTGGGTGTTGAGCGCATTCAATGCTTTGGGCCGGTTCAGCGTGATCAGCGTGACGCCCGTGTTTCCTTGCGCATTGGGTTCAACGGTGATGGTTTCATACGTGCTCATAACGGCTTCCATTCTTCATCAGCTGGGAGGGGAGCAAATATGCTCGCAATCAAATCTTCGCTTACACCTTCGGGTGTGGCGGGATCCCATTTGGGATCGTTGGTCTTGTCGGTGATAACCGCGCGAACCCCTTCGGAAAAATCGGGACGCGTCAGCACGCGGCTGGCGATGCGATATTCCATCTGCATATTCTCGGCGAAATCGCTCATCGCCGCGCTGTCTGCCAATTGCCGCAATGCAACCTTGCAGGTTTGCGGGCTCTTGGTGCCCAATGTGTCTCGCTCTTTGATTGACCAATCGCTGTCCGCTTGTTCAAGGCTGTCGAGGATGTCCTCATAGCGGTCAGAGCCGAAATGTTTGGCGATCCGATCGGCGTTTTCGGCGATCCGTGCGGTTGGCGGGGTACCGACGGGTTCTGACAAAATTCCCGCAATCCGATCAGGATTTTCGGCAATGCGCGATTTTAGGTCATCCAGCATTTCGCTCGGCACGTAATGCGTGGCAAGGCCAGTCCAGTGGCATTCCGCGCCATCCAGCCGCGCGCCGGTGAGCGCCAGGAATTGGCCAATCCGTCCGCCAAGGCGGGATAAATACCAGCCGCCGCCAACATCGGGGAACAGGCCAATGCCGGTTTCGGGCATGGCAAAGCGGGTGTTTTCGGTCGCGACGCGGAATTTGGCAGGTTGCGAAATGCCAACTCCGCCGCCCATCGTGATCCCATCCATGAACGCGACAACCGGCTTTTCATACGTAAACAGCTGATGGTTCAATTGATATTCGTCATGGAAGAATTTGCGTCCAGATTCACCGCCATCATTAAGCGCGGAATCGCGCAGGAATGCGATATCGCCGCCCGCGCAGAACCCGCGGCTGCCCTCCGCATGATCGATGATGATAGCATGCACCTCATCATCTGAGGCCCATTGGGACAACGCGGCGCTCATCGCATGGCACATCGGCAAAGTCAGCGCATGCAGCGCCTTAGGCCGATTTAAAGTGATATGGCCGACAGCGCCGGTTTTTCGGGTGAGTACATCTTGGGTCATAATGTTTGCTTTCTCAGGCAGGGCCGAGATCACTGCCGAAGCAGATCGCGGCCTACGATCATTCGCATGACCTGATTGGTGCCTTCTAGGATCGAGTGCACGCGCAAATCGCGCCAAAACCGCTCAATCGGGTAATCTTTAAGGTAGCCATAGCCGCCGAGCAGTTGCAGCGCATCGTTCACAACCTTGCTGCCATTATCGGTCGCCAGCCGCTTTGCCATTGCGGAGAACCGCGATTTGTCCGGCGCATTGTCAGTCACCTTAGCGGCGGCGAGATAAAGCAGCGCGCGCGCGCTTTCCAAATCGGTGGCCATATCGGCCAGCATAAATTGGGTGTTTTGGAAATCGGCGATGGGAGTATCAAATTGCTTGCGATCCTTGGTGTAGGCAATCGCTTCATCCAAGCATCTCTGCGCGCCGCCCAGCGAGCAGGCACCAATATTCAAACGTCCGCCATCAAGCCCCATCATCGCAAAACGAAATCCTTCGCCTTCGTCGCCGACCCGGTTGGCCACCGGCACGCGGGCATCTTCGAAGATGACCTGTGCAGTGGGGGAGGCATTCCAGCCTAGCTTCTTTTCCGGCGCGCCAAAGGAAACGCCCGGCGTATCCTTGTCGATCACCAAGCAGGTGATGCCTTTGGTCTTGTGCTCGCTCGTGCGGACCATAGTGACATAAACATCGTTTACGCCGCCGCCCGAAATGAACTGTTTGGTGCCGTTCAGAACATAATGATCGCCGTCCAGCACTGCGTTGGCCTTTAGTCCGGCGGCATCTGATCCGCTGCCTGGTTCGGTCAGGCAATAACTGGCTATTTTGTCCATCGTAACAAGATCGGGAAGGTAGCGATCCTTCACATCCTGCCCGCCAAACTGATCGATCATCCAGGCGGCCATGTTATGGATTGAGATGAACGCGCTGGTCGTGGGGCAACCATAAGACATTGCCTCCATAATCAGCGCCGCTTCCAATCGGCCCAGGCCAATGCCGCCGCTTTCCTCCGACACGTAGATCGCGCCAAAGCCAAGTTCGGCTGTGCTTTTGATCGTATCGATTGGGAAGATGTGTTTTTCATCCCATTCGCTGGCATGCGGGGTGATGTTATCGGCGGTAAAGCGCTGCGCCATTTCCTGAATCGCGAGCTGATCGTCCGTGAGTGAAAATTGTGAGGTCATGGGTCGGCGCTCTACCGCGCTTGGGGGGCGGTGAAAAGACCGGTGACGCACGGAATTTTGCTAGGTCCAGCCAGATTGCGATTGTTTTGGCACTGTAACCCAATGCCGGTTTGGCGCGTATCCTTTGATATGGACCGGAACAACACCCGCCTGCTGATCGTGTACAACGCCGATGGCGGCATTTTGAATGCGCTGGTGCATGCGGTGCACAAAACGGTGTTTCCTGCGACTTATCCATGCTCGCTGTGTGCGGTCACATACGGCACCGTATCGATGCGCAAGATTTGGAAGAAATTCCTCGATAATCTGCCGATGGAAAAGGTGTTTCACCACCGCGATGATTTTGCTGCGGAGTACCCGGGCCATTCCTTCCCGCTGCCAGCGATCCTGATCCGCACGGGCGAAAATGAGCCGGAATTGCTGCTTGGCCCAGAACAGCTTGATCTGATGACCGATGTTTCAGAATTGATCGCGGCAACCGAATTGCAAATCGCGCAGCGCAAGACCGCTGAGGCGGCTTAAGTCAGCCTAAGACACGATCGCTTCGGCTTCGATTTCAACTTTCCATTCCGGCCGGCATAGCCACGCGGCGCCGGCCATCGTGGCAGCTGGCGGGTTTGCGCCGAAAAACCTTGCATGAACCTCCCCGACTTTGGCCTGATCATCGGGATCGGTCAGCAACATCCGCGTGCGCACAACATCAGACGCATTGCCGCCCAAATCCTCAATCGCTTTGACGATCAAAGTTAGACAGCGCTGGGCCTGCTCAGCTGCACCGCCCGGCGTGGATTCGCCATTGTCTTCGATCGGACCGGTGCCGGAAACAACGATCCGGTTGCCAGTCCGAACCGCGCGGCAAAATCCAAATTGCGCTTCGAAAGGGGATCCGGAAGAGGCGCGTTGGCGGTCTGTCATCCTGCACCGCCATATGGCGCGCCGCGGTGATCTTCCCTATCCAAAGGTTGGGATCACAAACGCATTGGACCCATCGCCGCCGCCATCGGGCCAGCGCTGCGTGACCTTCTTATTCTTGGTCCAGAAAGACAGGCCTTCGGTGCCATATTGATCAATGTCGCCAAAGCCGGAGCGTTTCCACCCGCCAAAGCTGTGATACGCAACCGGCACGGGGATCGGCACATTGATGCCGACCATGCCGACATTCACCCTGCTCGCAAATTCGCGTGCTGCATGGCCATTGCGGGTAAAGATCGCCACCCCGTTGCCATATTGATGCTCACTGGGAAGCCGCACCGCGTCTTCGAAATCATCGGCGCGCACCATTTGCAGGACCGGTCCGAAAATCTCTTCTTGATAGCTGCTCATGCTGGGCGTGACATTGTCGATCAAGGTCGGCCCAACGAAGAAGCCTTTCTCGTGCCCTTGCAAAGAGAAACCGCGGCCATCAACGACAATCTCTGCGCCTTCTTGTTCGGCGGTGTCGATCCAGCTTTCCACCCGCGCTTTATGCTCTGGGGTAACGACCGGGCCATAATGCGCATCGGGATCGTTTGAGACGCCGATATTGAGCGCATGGATTGCCGGGATCAGTTTTTCGCGCAACCGATCGGCGGTGTCCTGACCCACAGGAACCACCACCGGCAGCGCCATGCAGCGTTCACCCGCTGAGCCAAAAGCCGCGCCAGCAAGATCGTTTACCACCTGATCCAAATCGGCATCCGGCATCACGATACCGTGATTTTTCGCGCCGCCCATCGCCTGAATGCGTTTGCCATTATCCGCGCCGCGTTTGTAAACATAATGGGCGATATCGGATGATCCGACAAAGCTGATCGCGGGGATCGCGGGATGATCAAGGATTGCGTCGACCATTTCTTTATCGCCGTGGATGACTTGCAGCAGCCCTTCAGGCGCGCCCGCCTCAACGAACAATTCTGCCAGCCGAACTGGGACGCTGGGATCGCGTTCTGAAGGTTTGAGGATAAACGCATTGCCTGCCGCAATCGCCATGCCGAACATCCACATCGGGATCATCGCCGGGAAATTAAACGGGGTGATGCCAGCCCCAATGCCCAGCGGTTGGCGGGTCGAGTAAACATCAATGCCAGGCCCGGCGCTTTGGGTGTATTCCCCTTTGAGCACTTGCGGAATGCCGCAAGCATATTCGATCACTTCAAGGCCGCGTTGCACGTCGCCTTTTGCATCGTCGATCACTTTGCCATGTTCGGAGCTGAGCAATTCGGCAAGGCTTTGCATATTCGCCTCGACCAGCTCTTTGAATTTGAACATCACGCGGGCGCGTTTTTGCGGGTTGGTCGCGGCCCATCCGGGCTGCACCTGTTGGGCTGTGGCCACTGCTTTTTCCAGTAGGGCTGCATCGCCAAGGCCAACTTCAGCCTGAATTTCACCGGTTGAAGGGTTCCAAACGTGGTGCTTGCGTGTTGGCTGGGCGCCGGCGCCGCCGACGAGGAAGTGATCAATCTGACGCATGGGGTCGAGTCTCCTGTATTGCGCGGATCAATTGCAGGCACACGCGCCGGGCGCAAGCATTCTCAGCCTGCCAAAATGATGGAGAGCGGATAGGGAAACAGACTTTGCGCCCCAACAAAATGGACGCGGTGCGGCATTGATGAAGCATTTCGGCGTTCACTTGGCGAAAAAGGCGCGCCCTGCCTGCTCAATTGGCACGGATATCGCCGGCCGATTATTGCAAAGTGTCGATATCGGTTTGAGTGACGGTGTATGTCCCGGTGAAGGTCACCACATCGCCGGGGGCCAAATTGTCCCAGACGCCGTCATTGGGCGTTGCATCGGTGGAATCGCCGGTCGTGCCATTATCGGTCAGCGTTTCGCCAATAGGCGTCGGCGCAGGACCAGAACCATTGTGCACGTCATTGACCGTGACACCTGCCACAGCAACATTGCCATTATTGGTGACAGTGTAAGTGTAAGTGACGATTTGGTCGACTGTAACAAGCGCATCGTCGTCGGCAACCTTGGTCATAGCCAACACAGGATTGGGTGCCTCATTTTCGATGATGCAAGTGTAATCTGTTCCCAAATCAGCAATTGTGAAAGGTATAGTCGCGCCCGATGCGCTTCCGCCCGAACATGTGATGGATTGCGGATCTGTCGCGACACCGGTCGCGTCTTCCGAGACGGTGTAGGTGTTGGTTCCGGCCGAAGTCGCGCTGCGTAGCCCTTGCGTGTCATCATCGGCGAACGCGGTTGCGGTGGTAATATCGCCATCGGTTGATGCGATCCGCAACGTGTAATCATCTTCGCGCGGATCACCATCGGTGATGCCGGTCAGAGTTTTATTCAAAGTGACTTCGGAAATTTGGATGACCAACTCGCCATCGCCCGTATCCGAATTGTTGCCGCCGGCTGTGAGCGAGTTTGTACCGGCAAGAACCGCCGCTGTTTCGAGGAACGAGCTGCCGCCTGATGGGAAGCGGCTGCTGTTTGCGCCCGCGCCGCCAGAATAGCCGCCGCCGCCGCCCGATTCAAAACCGTCAGTGCCGCCGCCGCCGGTGAACCCGCGGCCACCCACGCGCCCTGTGCCGCCGCCTGAGGTTGCCACCCCGCCAGCCGCAACTGTCAGCCCGTCGCTAGGATCAAGGTCGGCTGCTCCGCCGCCATTGTTGGTAACGCCGGTCAAAAATGCCGCAGCAGAATTTCCGCCCGCCGAATTGATGCCGCCGCCGCCGCCGCCGCCGCCTTCAGTCGTTGAAGAAACACAGGGCGTCCCCGCCGATGTGAAGTTCGCGCCATCGCCGCCGCTGCCCGCGTTACCGCCTTGGACTTCGACGCAATTGCTGGCCGGATTGTTGTTTAGACCCGCCGGACTGTTCAGCGCATCCAAGGTGATAACCGCGCCGCCAATTGGCCCGCCCGGTGTGCCCTGAGTGTTATCAAACCCGCCGCCACCGCCAGCGACAATGACCAAGGTGTTATTGATGAACACGCCGGTTGAGCCGCCGCCGCCCGCTTCATTGGGACCGCTTTCGCCTTGTTCACCCACGACATAGCTGATCACGTCACCGGGTGAGACATTGAACACCGCTGTAACAACCGCGCCGCCGCCGCCATTGGTGCTGCTGTCGGTGTCATCGCCGCCTGCGCCGCCGCGTGCAGAGAGCCTAATTTGTGACACGCCAGCAGGAACGGTGAATGTACCAGCGGTGCCGCCTGCGGTGATGGTTTGGGTGTCTGCATGCGCGGCTTGTGGCATCGCAGTCATTGCCAAGAGCGGCAAAATGCTAATCGCCACGCCTTTCAAAGAAAAACAACGCGCCCGTCGTTTCAGGCTTTTCGCCGCGCATGGTTCTGCTGAATTTTTGGGGTAACTCTCTGATTGTTTGAACTTTGCTGAAATATTATCTGCAAATGAACACATTACCCGGCCCTCATTTAAACTCGCCTCAGCAGACCGGCCTTTGATGGTTCGGTCTGCAGACAATTCGCCCTAACTTCTTGAAATCCAAAATGGATACCTTTGAACCCCTTGCGAAACGCATAAGCCCATTTGGTTTCGACAATGGTAAGAGAACATGGTTGAAAACTAGCAAATTTTTACTTCTGGCCTATGCGGCTAAATGCTTAGGGTACTTTGAAATGGCGAGGCCGACCTGTGGCAGATGCAAACCGATTGACGCGCGCCTGCCCCAAGCGCAAAGAGCGCCAGCATGCCAAAGCGCAGCCAAGCGGGTGTAGCTCAATGGTAGAGCAGCAGCTTCCCAAGCTGACGACGAGGGTTCGATTCCCTTCACCCGCTCCAGGTCAAGTGGCGCGTCGCCCGCTCTTGTTCAGCCTATCTCGGCGGCATTCGGATCGCGCCGTCCAACCGGAATTGGTGGCCGTTGATATAGGTGTTGCGGGCAATCTCGCACACCAAGGAGCCAAATTCATCGGCATGGCCAAGCCGTTTGGGGAACGGGACAGAGGCGTTCAGCTGATCCCAAACCGCACGATTGCGTTCCTTCATACCTTTGAACAAAGGCGTGTCGAAAATGCCGGGCATGATTGAGTTCACCCGAATGCCCAGATCCATCAGATCGCGCGCCATCGGCAATACCAGGCCATTCACGCCCGCTTTACAGCTGCCGTAAACGACTTGCCCGATCTGCCCATCCTCCGCCGCGACACTGGCGGTGAGGGTGATCGATCCGCGCTCACCATCTTCATTGAGCGGCTCTTCATTCGCCATTCCAAGAGCAGAGATGCTGGCCACGCGGTAACTCGCGACCAGAATTCCTTGCGCGCCGAACGCATAATCTTCGGTTGATAGGCGTTTGTATCCGCCGGTTTCTTTATCAAAGCCGAGTGTTTTTCCGCGCCGTGTTGCCATGGCGCAATGCACCGTTGCGCGCTCTTGCCCATTGGCCGCGCGCGCCGCGGCGAAGCCTGCTTCAACCGATGCTTCATCAAGGATATCAACATGGTGGAAGGTTCCGCCGATGGCCGCGGCATGCGCTTCACCTTCTTCATCATTGATGTCGAAAATTGCGACTTTGAGGCCTTGTGCCGCCAACGCTGCTGCGCTTGCTTTACCCAATCCCGATGCTCCGCCAGTTACGACAGCAGCCATGCCTTGTGTCAGTTTCATATGTGCTCCTGATAATTCAATTGGTTTTGGCGGCTTACTAAGCCGGTGAGACATGAGCGCAACCTGATCAAAGTGCGAGATTAGCGCCGCTCTGGCCAATCACTCAGCACGTGATAGAGCAGGCTTGCGACCAAAAAGGGCCTGCCAAAAGGGGAAGGGCGTGGACTCGTTTTTGCTAACAATGCTGCTGGTGTTCGCGATTGCGCTGGGCAGCCGTGATCAATTGCTGATGGCGCGCTTATCAGAAAAACTGGGGCAGCCATTGGCGCTGCTGGCGCTGGGCGGATGCATCGCCATTATCAGTGCGGCGGTGATGGTGTTTGCCGGATCAACCCTGGCGGCGCTCCTGCCTTCGCGTGCGGCCGATATGATGGTGGCTTTTGCGCTGCTGGCGGCTGCGGTCGAATTGGCATGGAAGGTTCGTGAAGAACCGATTGGCGAACCGACCCGGTCCTTCTTTGCGATTGGGATCGTGCTGCTTGCCCGGCAATTGGGAGATGGCGCACGATTTGTGATTTTTGCGCTCGCATGCGGCGCAAATTATCCAATAGCGGTTGGGATTGGCGGCGCGCTGGGCGGCATTGCGGCGCTTTGCCTTGGCTGGGTTTTGGGCGAAGAATTGCGCGCGAAAATTCCGCTACGCTGGATCAGGTTGGGCTTGGCGGCATGTCTGTTTGCGGCTGCGCTGGTGATTGGATTGAACGCAAGGTTTCAATTCCTTTGAGATGCTGACGCAGGCAGGCAAATTGGGTATATGATATGCATGGCAGTGAATGACCCCATCAATGGTGCGAGTGACGCAGATATCGCCGCATTTCTGACCGATCGATTGAACGCCGCCCTTGCTGCGAGTGAGGGCAAGGTTGCGATTGCGCTGGCGGGTGGTTCCACCCCGTTTCCAATTTTGGAAGCGCTTGTGCGGCAGCGGCGGCTGGATTTTGCTCGTTTGATCGTGCTGCCAACCGATGACCGGGTGGTTGCGGAAGATCACCCGGCGAGCAACACCGGGAAATTGCGCGCTTTGATGGAGCCCTTAGGCGCTCAAATTGTTCCCTTGGCGAAAGTTTCTGGGGCGCAAGCCACGCCCCCTCATTTTGCGATGGTGTGGCTGGGGATGGGCGCTGATGGACATATTGCGTCACTATTTCCAAACATCGATCCGCAAATTGACGATCCGCAATCAGTGCGACAGATCACGCCCGATCCGCTCCCGCCTGAGGCCCCATTTGATCGGATCACGCTGACTATTCCGGCGCTGCTAAACAGCGATGCGATGATGTTTGTGATCCGCGGGGAGGAGAAGCGCGCCGTGTGGGACGCTGCAAGCCGTCAAGAAATGGATTTGCCGGTTGCGCGCCTACTGGCCGCGGCAGAGCAAGATTATATGGGAGTCATCACATGTTTCGCCTGATCCCTGCCCCGTTGCACCGCGCGGTTTTGCCGCTGGCCCATGCGATCCGGCATCGCTGGCGCAAGTTTAGCAAGCGCCCGATCGCGGGTTGTTCAGTTTTCATAACCGATTTTGGCGGTGCGCTGTTATTGCTGCGGCACAGCTATGGACCGGAAGGCTGGGCGCTACCCGGCGGCGGCATCAAACCATCCGAAGATCCCGAAGCGACCGCCATTCGCGAGGTTCAAGAGGAATTGGGCCTGACATTGCCATCGATAACTGCGCTAGGGACGATCGAAGAAGTCCTCTCTGGCGCGCCGCACACCGCGCATCTTTTCACCGCAGTTTGCAATGAGCATCCCAGGCCTGATCGCCGTGAAATCCTGGAAGCGAGATTTTTTCCGATGCATTCGCTGCCCGAACCTTTGAATTCCAAAACGCGATCCCGGCTTGAGCATTGGCAATCGCAGCGCAAGCAGGGCGAGACCTAAGACCTGAGGCGTAAGACGCGCGGGCTTGCGGCTATCAGAACAGGTCCAGTTGCGGCGATTTCTTGCTTGGCTGCCGCTTCTTATCGCTGTCCAAGTTTGACAGGGTCAGCCCCATCAGGCGGATCGGCATTGGCAGCGGCAATGCCTCCTCCAACAATTCGCGGCTGATTGTTGCGAACTCATCCTTATCGGCGACAAAGGCTTTGACCGAGCGGCTTCGGGTCATGGTTTGAAAATCGGTGTATTTCATTTTCAGCGTCACGGTGCGTCCGCGAGCCTGCGATTTTTCGATGCTTTCCCAAACGATATCGATGATGTTTTGCAGCGTCTCTCGCAGCGCGGCACCAGCTGAAATATCCTCGCTGAAAGTGCGCTCTCCGCCCACCGATTTGCGCTCTCGATGCGCGCTCACGGGCCGCAAATCGATACCGCGCGCGGCGCGAAACAGATAATCGGCAAAGCTGCCAAAGTTCTGTTTGAGAAATGCGATATCCTTGCTCGCCAAATCCGCACCAGTTTCGATGCCAAGCCGCTTCATCTTCTCTTCCGCTTTGGGGCCAACACCGTGGAAACGGCGGATCGGCAGTTGAGCGACGAAATTGGCGCCTTCGCCAGGGCGGATCACACACATCCCATCGGGCTTGTTCTGATCGCTCGCAATCTTGGCGAGGAATTTGTTGTAAGAAATGCCCGCGCTGGCTGTCAGCCGGGTTTTTGCCTTGATTTCCTGACGGATAAGCTCGGCAATCCGGGTCGCGGAGCCAATCCCGAGCCGGTCTGATGTCACATCGAGATAGGCTTCATCGAGGCTGAGCGGTTCGACATGCGGCGTGTGATGCTGAAAGATTTTGCGGATCGTGCGCGATGCTTCTTTGTAAGCATCAAACCGATGCCGGACAAAGATCAGATCTGGACACAGCCGTTTCGCGGTGACTGAAGGCATGGCGCTGCGCACACCGAATTTGCGCGCTTCATAGCTGGCAGCGGCGACTACGCCGCGCCCACCCGATCCGCCAACCGCCACAGGTTTGCCGCGCAAGCTTGGATCGTCCCGTTGTTCAACACTGGCGAAAAACGCATCCATATCGACATGGATGATCTTGCGCAGCCCAACCGCGCCATCCACCAATCCTTCCGCATCATTTTCGTGGTCATCGCCCATAATGCGCAGACTAATCGCAACGCGGGTAAGACAAAAGAGGCCACATCCCCATGAAGCTTCGCTCCTGCTCATTTCATGGCTTTCATTGTTCGAGCAATGCGCGCAAGGAACCAATCATGTCGTCGCCAAAACTCTCTGCAACTCCCGAACACAAGCTCGGCGAGCGCGAAATGATCGCGATGATGGCTATGCTGATGAGCCTGCAAGCCTTTGGCATCGATTCCATGCTGCCTGCACTCGGGATTATGTCTGATGAACTCGGGGCAAGCGGAAATGATCGCCAATATGTGATCGGGGCCTATTTCCTCGGTTCCGGCATTGGCGCTTTTCTACCTGGCGCGTTTGCTGATCGGTTTGGGCGGCGGCCAGTGCTGTTTTTCGGGCTGTTCTCCTATGTGGTGCTCTCGCTCGCCTGCGCTTGGATCAGCGATTTTGGGGTTCTGATTGCGATAAGATTGATCCAAGGGATTGCCTGTGCGGGATTGTCTGTTGTGCCGACCGCAATCGTTCGAGATCATGTGGGCGGTGATCGCATGGCCCGGTTGATGAGCCTTATCATCATGATTTTCCTTGCAGTTCCGATTGTCGCCCCGGCGATTGGGCAAGTGATCCTGATCTTTGCTGGATGGCGGATGATCTTCGTGTTGATGGCGGTCGCGGCGGTGATTGTTGGCCTGTGGATGTGGCGGCGATTGCCCGAAAGCCTGCTCAAAGAAAATGTCCAACAGATCGAACCGCGCGTGATCCTGCGCAATATGGGGCACTCGCTCGCCAATCGTGTCTCGCTGGGATATGCGTTGGGCAGCGCGTTGATCTTTGGCTCGCTGTTCGGGTTTCTCAATTCCTCTCAGCAATTGATCGGCGAAAGCTTTGGTGCGGGCGATTATTTCGCGGTCATCTTTGGCGGGTCGGTGCTTGGCATGGTGGTTTCAAGCTTTCTCAACGCGCGGATTGTTGAAAGGTTTGGGGCACGCCGGGTCAGCCATTCGGCGCTGTTCGGATTTCTGGGTGTCAGCCTGGCTCAACTTTATTTCGCGCAGTCCGGTTCGCAAACGCTGTGGAGCTTCATTCCGCTGCTCTCGTTCTCGATGGCAATGCTAGGCTTTGTCGGCGCGAATTTCAGCTCAATCGCGATGCAACCCTATGCCGCGATTGCGGGAGCTGCATCGTCTGCGCAAACCAGCCTGCGATTGGTCACCAGTGCAATTGTCGGCGCGGTAATCGGCCAAGCTTACGATGGCAGCGCAGTTCCACTGGCATTCGCGATGGTGATGTGCGCGCTCGCATCGCTTGGCTTGGTGCTGTTTGGTGAACGCGGTAAGTTGTTCCGGCGGCCGAGCCAGGCGCGACGATATATGATCATGCACGATATTATGCGCGGGTGATCACGCTTCGGCGTGCAATTTTCTCCACGCAAGCTCGGCAAATTCGCACAGCAATGGCCTGGTATCACGCGGATCGATAATATCCTCGACATTGAAACGTTCAGCTGAACGGAACGGCGAGGTCACTTTTTCCAAACGCGCTTTGATTTCTTCCAGCATGGCATCGGGGTCGCCCCCGTTTTTGGCGGCGGCTTCAAGCTCAGACTTGTAGGCTACTTCCAATCCACCCGCGATCGGCAGGCTGCCCCAATCGCCCGATGGCCAGCAATAGCGATACTGAAACCGTTCGGCATTGCTCATTGCGCTGCCGGCAATGCCATAGGCGCGGCGCATCACAATGCTCGCGAGTGGGACGCTGGCTTTGTAAATCGCGTTCATCGCTTGCACACCGTAACGGATTGTGCCCGCCATTTCCGCCTCGCGCCCGATCATGAAGCCGGGATTGTCGACCAGGTGGACGATGGGCAGCCGGAATTGATCGGCCAGTTTGACGAAGCGCTCTACCTTTTCGGATGTCTTGGCTTCCCAACTGCCGCCGAGATAGCTGGGATCGCTGGCGATGACAGCCACGGGATAGCCATCCAGTCGGGCAAGGGCAGTGATCGCGGCGCGGCCCCAATTTTTGCCAATCTCAAACACGGTGCCGATATCGAGGATCAGGTCCATCGCGCGGCGCATGGAATACACCTGCTTGTCATCGCGCGGCACGAGGTTGAGCAAAGCCTCCTCGCGGCGATCGACAGGATCGGTGGGGTCTGCGCGGCGGGCGTGCTGGCCAACATGTTCGGGCATGAAGGATAAGAAATGGCGCGCTCTGGCGAATGCTTCTGCCTCGCTTGCGACCTCATCATCGACCACGCCATTGCGGGTGTGAATATCGGCGCCGCCAAGGTCTTCCTTGGCTTGGCTGTGATTGTCTGAACCTTTGTAACTCTCACCCAATCCATCGACCACGGCGGGGCCAGCGGCAAACAGCTGTGACAGCCCGCGCACCATGATCGAATAATGGCTGGCGACAGTGCGCGCTGCACCCAGACCGGCGGTTGGTCCCAAAGCGAGCGCGACGACCGGCACCGTGTCGAGGTTTTCGACCACGTCGCCCCAACCCGGAACCGCAGGGATATAGGTCGCGCCGATGATCTCCAACGTTTTGACACTGCCGCCCCCGCCGGTGCCATCAATCATGCGGATGATCGGCAGTTTCAGCTCGTGCGCCATCATTTCGGCCTGCACCATTTTGCGCGCAATCCCGGCATCCGCCGCGCCGCCGCGAATGGTGAAATCATCTGCGGTGGCCACAACTGGGCGGCCATTGACTGTCGCTTTGCCGAACAGGAACGGGGCGGGGGTTACCCCGGATAAATCGCCGTTCTCATCATAATGACCTTTGCCCGCGATCTTTCCAATTTCCCGGAACGACCCTTCATCGGTGAGCGCTGCCAGCCGCGCGCGGGCATCCATTTTTCCGCGTCCATGCTGGCGCGCGACTTTTTCTTCGCCGCCCATCTGTTCGGCCAGCTGTTCGCGCTGTCGCAGTTCTTCGAGTTCGCTTTGCCAGTTTGGGCCCGAGGTTATCTCTGTCATGTCTTATTCCTTGCCGACCTGTTCATGCACTGTCGAGCCTGTAGTGCATATGCAGCGGCGTGAATGCCGCGCTTCGGGGTTCTCGCTGGATCGTGCTATTACGGGAAAGTTATTGGAGGAGGGGATGATGCGGATAGGATTGACCTTTATGACTGCCGCAGCGCTGGCCGGAAATGCGGCGAGCGCTGGGGCTCAGGAAAATGAGCAAACGCGCTGGACGATAGAGATGCCGTCTGAACCAAATGCCCCTGCCGCGCGAACTGCCCTTCGCAGCGGCGATGGAGCTGAGGCAGAAGCTCAAGATTCGCATGATCGCCTCGCCAATCAAGAAGTGACCCATCTGGTGCAGCAAGGCGCGCCGCGAAGGAATAACAGCGCCGCACCCGCCGCCTCAACTCGTCTTCGATCAAACCAGCCGATGGTGGAACACAATCTTGAATTTGTGCGATTTTACAGGGGTGAAGGCGATGCCAAGGTTGCGATTACCGACGGCCATAGAGCATCGAGCCATCGCCGAATCTTGCCGATTGGATATCCTAAACGCTTGGATTCTATCAGTTCGATGGTGATCGGTATGGCGGTGGCCAATTGCGCGGTCGGCAGCGCCTATCCAAATCTGGTTTTGAAACGCGGCACGTTTGCAGTGGAAGCGACCAATGCGACGATCACCCATTGCGGTGAAAACAGCACTGCAATGTCAGTTGAACTGACCAATGCCACGGTGTCTGAAATCCGAACTGAACAACAGAATTAGGCGGGATCCGGGGTTGCCTCCGGCTCCACCACGCACAGCACAGCTTCGACCTGCACCTGACCGCCATTTTTGGCGGAAAGTTCGGTCACGGTGCCATCAAATGGCGCGGTGAGCGCGTGCTCCATCTTCATCGCCTCAAGCACCATCAGCCGCTGGCCAGCGGTGACCGCATCGCCGTTGGCTACATCCACCGCGATAACCTTGCCCGGCATGGGGGCGAGGATGGCTCCGTCGGCTGCGGAGGCTGCTCCTCCAGCGTCATTGCGAGGAAGCGAAATCTTGAACATATGCCCATCAATGCAGACAAATTGGGTCTCCCGCTCTTCGCTGGATCGAAACCCATGTTCGAAATATTGGCCTTTAGGTGTCGGGTCGTATTGAAATGCTCTCACTTCGCCGTTGACGGCAAGGCGGAATTCTCTCTGGGGCGCTTTATTCAAGCGGACGCCCAATAAGGGTTCAGCCTTTGGATCGAATTCAGTGGTCTCTCGGACAAACCAATGCATCGCATCACTCAAGGCACGGTCACTCAAATGAGGCTGTGCAGTTAGTGCATTCTGCTTTCGTTCGATAAGCCCGGTATCGAGATTGGCTTGCACGACGTCCAAATCACGGAGCAGGCTCACAAGAAATGCGAGGTTTGTTTTAACGGGCCAGATCGACGAAAATTCGAGTTCTGAGGCAAGAGCCTCGATTGCTTCAGCGCGCGTTTCACCATTGGAGACTACTTTGGCGATCATTGGGTCATAGAATGGCGAAACATTTGCACCTTCCTCGACACCCCTTTCGATGCGTGCATCACCGCAAAAGTCCAAGACATCCAACCTCCCTGTACTCGGCAAAAACCCTTTCGCCGGGTCCTCCGCATAGAGCCTTGCCTCAATCGCGTGACCGTTGATGCTAAGCTCTTCCTGCTTGAGCGGGATCGGCTCACCACTTGCCACGCGCAGTTGCCACTCGACCAGATCAACGCCGGTGATCTCTTCGGTGACGGGATGTTCCACCTGAAGCCGCGTGTTCATCTCCATAAAGAAGATGCGGTCTGCGCGCAGGCCTTCTGATGCGTCGGCGATAAACTCAATCGTGCCCGCGCCTTCGTAATCGACCGCCTTCGCAGCGCGCACGGCGGCGGCGCAGATTTCTTCCCGCGTCGTCTCGTCCATGCCAGGGGCTGGGGCTTCCTCGATCACCTTCTGGTGGCGGCGTTGCAGCGAGCAATCGCGCTCAAACAGGTGGACGACATTGCCATGGCTGTCGCCGAACACTTGCACTTCAATGTGGCGCGGGGAAGTGATCCATTTCTCCAGCAACACTTCATCGTTACCGAAGCTCGCCTTTGCCTCACGCCGGCAGCTTTCGAGATCCGCAGTGAAGTTCTCCGCTGCGTCAACCTTGCGCATACCCTTGCCGCCGCCGCCCGCAACGGCCTTGATCAGCACGGGGTATCCAATCGCGTCCGCTTCCTTGGAGAGGCGCTCGACCGATTGATCCTCACCCAGATAGCCCGGCGTTACGGGAACGCCCGCCTCCATCATCAGAGTTTTGGCCGCATCTTTCAGGCCCATCGCGCGGATACTCTGAGGCTTAGGCCCAACCCAGATCAGGCCAGCGTCGATCACGCTCTTCGCGAAATCCGCATTCTCTGACAGAAAGCCATAGCCGGGATGGATCGCCTCTGCGCCCGTATCCTTTGCTGCGGCGATAATCTTCTCGCCCACGAGATAGCTTTCCGCCGCGGGCGATGGCCCAATATGGACCGCCTCATCGGCTTGGCGCACATGCAGCGCCTTGGCATCGGCATCGGAATAGACCGCGACTGTCGCCACGCCCATGGAGCGGGCGGTGCGGATGATGCGGCATGCAATTTCGCCGCGATTGGCGATCAAGAGTTTGCCGATCATAGCGCGGGGGCCTCTTCGCACGGCTCAGTTATGTGGCTGTATGTAATGGTAGCGATTTTCCAGACGCCGTCTTCGCGCACCAGCGTGAATATATCGACGCCGCAATGGCTGCGCCTGCTGCCCACAAACAAGGAGTAATCTGCCCAGACCATAGCGACGGGTCCATCGATCATCACAGACCGGATTTCGATGGGTTCTTTGAGGTTGGCTTCGGAACCAGCAATCCTTGCAGCGAGCTCTGCCAGTGGCAGGCCGCGCACGGTGTCGCTTTCATCATCTTCTTGTACCAAGATGACTTGCGATTCTTCGACCATCAGCGCTCTCATCTGGGCCTCATCGCCTGTATCAAAGGCAGCCATGAAGTCCTGCACCGTTGAGGTTACAATTTCAGGGTGACTGGGCTGCGGATCGGCAAGGGCTGAGGTGGGTGCGGCGCATAGGGCGAAGGCAAGAGCAGCGGCGGCGGTTTTCAGAAATCCTCTCATGGGTGAGAAGTCTAACGTAATTTTATTTCAATGGAAACCGGATTGAGCACAGGCCGTTCAGGTTGGTCGAAAATCCTCGATGCCCCATGTGATCGGGCCGTCGGGGTGCTTCCCTCGGTTGATCGCGGCGGAAAGGAACGCGCGCATTCCGTACAGTGCCTTCTCCCAACGCGGGACGTAAGTGCGGCTGTTCCACGCCTCTACTCCGCGCGCGCGAACCTTGCGCCCGATCGCGCCATAGATGCGCGCCGCCGATAACACCGCCCAGCGGCTGCGGAACGGCAATCGCGCTGCGCCTACGCGGGCGGCGGCTTCGTGTTTTTCAACCAGTGCGACCAGCCGCGCGGCCATATCGGCCAGCTCTTGCCGGTGGTGCGGCTTGGTATGCTGGCCAGGCTCAATGTCTTCTTCAACCAGCCATTCCAGCGGCAGGTAACATCGCCCCGCCGCATCATCTTCAACTATGTCACGGGCAATATTGGAAAGCTGAAACGCAAGCCCCAGATCGCACGCGCGATCGAGCGTGTCTTGATCTTCAGGATCAATCCCCATCACCACTGCCATCATGACGCCAACGGCGCCGGCCACGTGATAGCAATATCGCAGCATGTCGGCCTCGTTGCGGGGGCGCCAATCGGCGGCATCGAGCGCAAAACCCTCGATCACGTCCTCGGCCATTTGCGCGGTCAGGCCGCATTCCTCTGCGACCACGCCGAGCGCATCGAATGCCGGGTCGCCGGTCGGTTCGCCTTTCAGGGCTTTGTTCGTGAGCTTGCGGATCAGGCTCAGGCGTTCCTCTGCGCTGGATTGATCGCCCAGCGGCCCGCCCATGTCCTGATTATCGGCAATGTCATCGGCCCTACGGCACCATGCGTAAAGCAGCCATGCGCGCTCGCGGGTCTCCTCATCAAACAGCTTAGAGGCGGCGGAAAAGCTCTGCGAGCCTTGCCTGATCGACAAGCGCGCTTGCTCGACCAGAACTTCGCGCCGTGCGGCTTCGATCTGCATTGCGAGCGCTCTCTAGAGCTCTTCCGACTTCATGCGGAAAATCGGGGTGTGCGGCTCATAAGCGGCCATTTTGTCGAGCAGATCAGGCAAAGTATCCGATGCGATCAGGATGTTTTGATGCGCCGGGCGAACAAAGCCGACATCGGCCATTTTGGCGTTGAATTTGATCAGATCGTCGTAAAAGCCAAAGGCGTTGAGCAGGCCGACCGGATCGGAGTGATAGCCAAGCTGAGCCCAGCTCATCGCCTCCCACAATTCGTCCATTGTGCCGACCCCGCCGGGGATCGTGATGAACCCATCGGATAGATCGGTGAAGCGCTGCTTGCGCTCGTGCATGCCTGTGACGGTGATCAGCTCATCGCAATTGTGATTGGCGACTTCAGAATTCACCAAAGCTTCTGGGATGACGCCGATTACTTCGCCGCCTGCATCCTTCGCGCCGCTTGCCACCGCGCCCATCAGGCCCAGCCTCCCGCCGCCATAAACGACGCCAATCCCGCGCGCAGCCAATGCCTTACCCACTTCGCGGGCAAGCGCGACATAACGCGGGTCTTCGGGCGTGGCTGAGCCGCAATAAATTGCGAGACGTTTCATGCCGGTTGCTTCATCCTTCTTCCTTCACCGCCAAATCCTCAAGCATCAAGCCCGCAGTTGCTTTCGCACTGCCAACAACACCCGGAATGCCTGCGCCGGGATGTGTACCTGCGCCGACAAGGTAGAAATTGTCGATCACATCATCGCGGTTATGGCCGCGCATATAAGCGCTTTGCCACAGCAGCGGTTCAAGGCTGAACGCGCTGCCGAGGTGGGCGTTTAGATCGGCTGCGAAATCTTTTGGTGCGTAGCTGAATTTGGTCACAATCCGATCGTGAATATCGGGGATCAAGCGGCGGCCCACTTCATCCAAAACGGCCTTTTCCAGGCGCGGCCCGACATCATCCCAATTGACCGGCATCTTGCCCATATGCGCCACCGGGACAAGCGCATAGAATGTGCTTTTGCCCTTGGGCGCCATGCTGGGATCGGTCACGGTTGGATGGTGCAAATAGATCGAGAAATCCTGCGGCAGCACGCCGTGATCATAGATGTCTTCAAGCAGACCCTTATAGCGCGGACCGAACAGGATCATATGATGCGGGATGCCGGGCCAGCTGCCCTCAAGCCCAAAATGTACCACGAATAAGGACGGCGAAAAGCTTTTGCGGCTCAACGCCTTTGCCTGCTTCTTGCCGCGCGGGGATTGGCCGAGCAGATCGCGATAAGAATGCATAATGTCGGCATTAGAGGCGACCGCATCGAAGCGTTCTTTCCAGCCGCTATGTGTTTCCACCTCGGTCGCGGAGGTGCCCATTGTGTGAACTTGCTTGACCCCATCACCCAGGCGCATCGTCCCGCCGATCCTTTCAAAGTGGCGGACCATGCCGGCGATTAACCGATTGGTGCCGCCGCGCGCCCACCATACGCCGCCATCCTTTTCCAGCTTGTGGATCAAGGCATAGATCGCGCTGGTTTTCATCGGACTGCCGCCGACGAGCAATGTGTGAAAGCTAAGCGCTTCGCGCAGTTTTTCGCTTTGGATATAGCGCGAAACCATCGAATAGACGCTGCGCCACGCCTGTTTCTTCACCAGTGCCGGAGCGGCTTTGAGCATGCTCTTGAAATCAAGGAACGGCGTGTGCCCGAGCTTCACATAACCTTCTTCGAACACTCCGGCTGAGTATTCGAGGAAGCGCTGATACCCGATCACGTCATCAGGATTGAGCTTGGCGATTTCGCCGCTCAACTGATCTTCGTCATTCGAATAATCGAAATTGGTCCCATCAGGCCAATTGAGCCGGTAAAACGGCATGACCTTCATCAATTCAACATCATCGGCGATGTCATGTCCGGTAAGCTGCCATAATTCTTCAAGGCAGGGCGGATCGGTGATGACAGTGGGGCCCGCATCGAAGGTGAAGCCGTCTTTCTCCCAGAAATAGGCTCTGCCGCCGGGTTTATCGCGCATCTCGACTACGGTGGTCGCTATTCCGGCCGATTGCAGCCGGATCGCAAGCGCCAATCCGCCAAAGCCCGCGCCAATCACGCAGGCACTGCGCCCGGCATATTTTGCGGCCAGATCTTGTCTGATCCCAGGATCAGAACGCGGCGGCTTGGTCAGATTGAGGGTTGGATCGGCAGTCATGCCGTTTTCTCCGGGGGCAGGGGAATTCCTGGTGAGCGCAGAGCGCTGATGGCCCTGAATATAGAGACCGGGGGCTTGCCTGCAAGGATGCGTGCCTTATCCAACAAAGTAGAGTTGCCGGCATAGAACCGTTCGATCAGCGGGCCCTGCAAACCGTAAAACCGTTGAAAAATATCGACCCGCCGTTCGGGCCGGGCAGCTTGAAAGAGCATCCGGCCAAGCGCGCGATAAAAGCCGGTTCGGTTCCAATGTTGGCGCGCTTCCGATTCAATCATGGCCGCCAATTGGATGCCCGTGAGATCAGCCTCTTTGGCAATCAATTGGGCGATTTTTACTGCGACCGGCAATGTGTAACTGGTGAGTGGGTGAACAAAGCCGCCGCGTGCGCCCGCCATGGTAACCCCTTCGATCCGCAGCGCCGATTGATAAGCGTTGAAATTCCCGCCGGTTATGACCGGCAAGATCCCGCTTTCGTGCCCTATAATCTCGCCCTTATCCCACCCATTGGCACGGCAATAGCCATCGATCCTTGATGAAAGAGCGCTGCGATCCAACGCCAAATCATCGGCATAATAGGTGTCTTCAACGAACAGGTCATGCGCGCCCAGCGGCAGCGTGTAAACAAACCGGTAGGCGCCGCCATTGCCGCTGGGGGCAAGCTGATCGACGCTGGCATCCATTATGATCGGGCGTTCCAGACCGTGTGGCTGATCCAGCCTGATATGGCGGCCCATAAATATCTGCCATCCGCCCGACAGATCGGCGCTGGATGTGAAATTACGGCAATCAATCACAACGCGCGCTGGGATGTGTTCGCCATCGGTTAGAGTGACGCCTTGCGCATCTAGCGCCTGTGCCGCGCATCCCAAACGCAGGCCTTCTGGCGGCAACAGACGAGATAGCCCCTCATGAAAATCCGCGCTCGACATAGAACGGTATTCGGTCACCAAAGCCCGGTCGAATTGGGGAAAGCTGACATCATAACCTGCATCCCATTGCGTTTGCCGGATAGCCCCCAGTAGGTCCAAATTTTCGTCTGAGATATCGCTGTTGAACCAGCTCCAGCGGTGATTGCCGCCCAGCTTCTTGCCCGCTTCGATCAGCGCAAGCCGCAATTCGGGCCGCGTGCGGAACAGAGCAAGCGCAATCAACCCGCCAGCCAATCCGCCACCCACAATTGCAACATCGACCATGCGCGTGCTCATCGTCAAAGGCACTAGGGAAGCGTCGGCACAGGCGCAATGGCGGCGATGGGTGGGCTGGACATGCCTGCTACGCTATCCACCGCGCCATGCCGCGCCGCGCTTGCACTTCGGGCATAGCTGATTCATCTCTTTCGCCATGGCTACATTGATCCCAAACCGCACCACGATCTTGGTTTCGATAGGAATCACGATCGCAACCGTCTTAATCCTGCTGGCGATGGACCGCCCGCCAATTTGCGAATGCGGCACGGTCAAACTGTGGCATGGGGACATCAATTCTTCTGGCAACAGCCAGCATATCGCCGATTGGTACACGCCCAGCCACATCATTCACGGGATGATTTTTTATGGCTTTGGCTGGTTGATCTTCAGAAAATTCAATTTGGGCGGTGCGAATGCATTTCGCTGGGGCCTGCCATTGGCTGTGTTTTTGGAAGCAGCCTGGGAAGTGCTGGAAAACACCCCGATGGTGATCGATCGGTTCCGCTCGGTAACCGCCAATTGGGGCTATTCGGGGGACAGTGTGCTCAATTCCTTCGCCGATATCGGCTGGATGAGCCTGGGGTTTTATCTCGCGATGCGGCTGCCGGTGAAAGTCACCGTGATAGCGGCCGTGATTATGGAAATTGCCGCCGCCTACGTTGTGCGGGACAATCTCACTTTAAATGTCATCATGTTGCTGTTCCCGATCGATAGCATTGCCGCATGGCAGGCTGGCGGCATCGCATAATTGCACCGCTTTAGCGCGCGGCGTTGCGCGTTAATGGGAACAGGCTCGGCTTCTGCGGGTTGGTGTGCTGAAGCGGAGCTTTTACAAAATGTTGAAAATAATCGGACTTTTTGCGGTCGGTGCCGCCGGATGCTTGGCTGCGCCGCAAGCATGGGCGCAGGCGGCGGACGAGGCCAATTCGAGTCAGGGACGGCCCGCGTCAAGCGAGGCAGCTGGCCCGCCTGAGGTTCGCGGCGGACCGCCTCCCGGTGTTCTAAATGGCCCAAACGTGTTTGATGGAGATTGGATCACGCTTGGCCTTGGGGTCAGCGCCAGCCCCAGCTATTCGGGTTCCGATGATTATGTGGTTTTCCCCGTACCGCTGATCCGGGGGCGCATTGCCGGCATCGGGATCAACCCGTCTGCCGCCGGTTTGACGCTGGACTTTGTTCCCAAGCCCCAAAATGAAAGGCCGGGACAGCGCAGCGTCAGCTTCTCCGCCGGGCCGACATTCCGCTTCCGCAGTGACCGCTCTGATCGCATCCGCGATGAGGTGGTGATTGCAGCGGGTGAGCTGGAAAACGCGGTTGAATTGGGCGCATCAGCTGGTGTCACAATTCCCGGTGTGCTCAGCCCGATCGATAGCATCAGTTTTTCGACCGATATCCGCTTCGACGTGGCCGGCGCTCACGAAGGCATGTTGATCGAACCGGGGGTGACCTATTTCACCCCGATGGGCCAAAGCGCTGCGATATCGCTGTCTGCCGGGTTAAGCTTCGTCGATGATGATTTTGCTGACTACTATTACTCGGTCGATCCGGCGCAAAGCGCGGCCAGCGGCCTGCCCGAATTCACCGCCGATGGCGGGCTCAATTCGGTTGGCGTCAATGCGCTTTTCGCGTTCGATTTTGATGGCAATGTACTGAATGGCGGGATCGGTGCATTTATGATCACCGGATATTCGCGTTTGATTGGCGACGCTGCCGACACGCCGTTCACCAGCATTCGCGGCAATCCTGATCAGATTTTTGGCGCGATCGGCCTAGCCTACACGTTTTAGATCAAGGCTAATCGTCCACTTGATCGAGTAGCCCCTCATCATCGAGCGTGCGAATGGATCGCCGGGCGACATCGCCGCGGATGCTGCCAGCGTTGAATCGCTGGCGCTGCGGTTGATAGAGGCCTCTAACAAGGGCGCGATCCAAGCTAGACATTTCTTGAGGAGCAGAATCTTCGGGGTTGCCGGCAAAAAACAGATTCATAATTGAATCTCGCGGGGCGTGTTCCAGTTTGCCCGGTTTGAATTCGATCAGGATTTGCATTGTCAGGTAATCACCCAACTGCGCGATCGACATGCCATCAATCATCTCGGTTCCCACCACGGTGAAGCTGTGGGAGATCGAGTCTGGTTCACCCTGCGGAATGCGGGAAATTTCTGCCGCTGATGCGGTTGGCACCAAAGTGGTGCCGATCAGGTTTTGGTCAGCCCGGTTCCGGTCTGGAATTGCAGTGGGGATAAACATCCAACTGTAAACTTGGCGTTTTTCCCGGATCAATCGATTGCGTTCAGGGCGATAAAGCGCATCGAACACCACCGGGCGATTGCTCGCCAGCCAATTCATAAATGCTTGCGGGTTATCGTGGAACACAACCACTGCGTTGATGTCGCAGCCAGGCTCTGCAAGTGGAATTTGGAAGTCATCCAAATTGGCTTGGATGCGACCACGCAATTCGCTTGTCACTGTATCGGGCAAGTTGTCGATACCCAGGCACACAGGATCTGTCCGCTTTGCCAGATTGCCGCCTGTTTCCACCAGCGAGCGCCACAAAAAGTCGCGAACTTGCTGCTCGCGATATCCTTCAACAACAATTTCGCCTGAGGAAGTTTCAGCCGCGTCCGCAGACGTATCCGGCTGGCTGGTTTCGCTCGTCTGCGCGATCGCAGTCGACGCTGCGAACGCCCCCAATGCCAATGCGGCCACCGACGCAATCTTCATATCATGCTCCAAGAACGAACGCTTCTCGACAGCGTAGCGGTTGCCAAGTCAGCGATGAATTGCCTCTGAATGGCGCGTTGAGATTGGCCGCGCAATTGCCGGGTTTGCGACAGCAGACAGCAACCAAAATTGGTCACCGGCTGCTCTTGCGAAGCTTGGCAAAGGCGCAGTGTTATTCCGATGCCTCGGCCCCAGCTGCACCTTCGGCCAATTGCGGACGTGATGCAGGCAATGGCGCAGAACGATCGCCTGTCATCAAATAGGTATCAAACCATTCGATCATCCGCAGATTGTAATCATAACGGCTGGCGGCACGGCGGTTGCCATGCGGCTCTCCGGGATAGAGAACAAACCGCAGCGGAGTGTCAGGCTTGCGGATTTTGATGAAGCGGTAAAGCTCAAAGCTCTGGCCTGGATCAACCCGAGTATCGCTGTCTCCATGCATGATAAGGATCGGCGTTTCTGCCTTATCGACATGGAAGATCGGCGAGACTTCTAGCATTGCCTGCCAATCGTCCCACGGCCATCTGCGGCTGTGAACGTTGAACATTTCTTGCGGAATATCGCCGGTTCCAAATTTGCTGATCTGGTTGGAAATGCCAACAAACATCACACTTGCGGCGTATTCCGCTGAATGCGCGGTCGCGCCCCATGCGCTGGCATAACCGCCATAGGACCCGCCGGTGATCCCGGTGCGGTCGCCATCGGTGATGCCCAGCGCCACCAACGCGCGTTTGCCATCAACGATATCGTCAAATTCCTTGCCGGCATAATCATTCTGGTGCTGTTTTGAATATTCGGTCCCATATCCGGTGGAGCCGCGATAATTGGGGTGGAACACAGCATAGCCGCGGCCCGCAGCGACCTGTCCCGGCAGCGAATACCCGGTCAGCCAACCATTGGAATAATGCGCTTCCGGTCCGCCATGAATGGCCATGATCGTCGGCGCGCCGCCCGCTGGAATTGCGCCGGTCGGTTCGATCAGGATGCCTTCGACTTCCTGACCATCACGCGCGGTGTAGGTGATGGTGCGCTGATCGCCGAATGTGATGTCCGACAGCCATGGATTATGACTGGTCCAACGATCGAAATTGCCATTGTTCCAAACGAACAATTCATTGGGGTGCTGGGCGCTGTTGGCAGAAGCAGCCAATTTCCCGCCTGCCGCGTCGAGCCCGGTCAAAATCAGATCGCCCGGATCAAATTCGCGGTCCACACTGCCATCGGCATTGTAGATGCGCAGCACGCTTTGCGCGCCGATATGGATGATGCTGGCAAGTTGGCCCGAGGCGAGCCATTCAGCGTCTACAGCAGCCTCCGGCGCATCAGCATTGAGCGCGCGGTAAGCGCCCGTTGCCGTGTCCACCAAATGCAAGGTCGTGTCCGCCGGATCGTTTACATCAACCCCGGCGATCAAAGACAACTGGCTGCCATCGGGTGAAATTTCGACATCGCCAATTTTGCCGGGAGTTTCGACCACGGCGCGGACATTCCCGGTTGCCAGATCGATGATGTTCACCCGGTTGCTGGTCAGGCTATCATCGACCAGAGGCGTGGGCGCTGTTTCGACAATGCCAAAGGCGCCGCCCGGGGCAATATCAAACGCGCTGACAAAGCCGGGCAAGGCAATCTCTCGCGGATCGAGATCAACCTCGCTGCCAATTTGTGCTGCAAACAGGCGCGCTGCACGAAACTCTTCTTCGTAAACGCGGGCATTGAAACCGCCTTCGCGCTGCGCATCCCGCTGGGCGTCGTCCGCTGCGCCGGCCAGCATGTAGATCGTGCGGCCATCATCGGCCCATTCATAACTGCGCACTCCCGCGCCATCGACCGCGGCGAGCTTGGTATAGGTGCCGCCATCAACCGGAACACCCCACACTGCGCGGTCTTCATCATCCTTGGCCCACAGGAAAGTGACCATGCGGCCATCAGGGGAAAACGCCACGCCGCCCGGAGACACATCATCAGGCAGGAATGCTCGCGCATTGTCCGCTCCGGTTGCGATCTTCAATTCTTGCTGGAAACTGCCATCGTTTTCACCCTCGGTCACATCAGGCAGGCTTGATGTTGTGTAGGCAATGCGATTGCCGTCGGGCGAGACTGCAATCGCCCCTACAGCTTCAATCTTGGCGACGTCTTCGGCTGTCATCGGACGGGCAGCAGCGGTGGCGGCAAGCGAAACTGAAGCAAACAAAGTGGCGGAAGCAATAGCGATCCGGTTCATACGAAAGTTGTCCCCGTGTTTTGGATAATTACGTGTATCAATAACGATCAATGGCTGGATGGCAAATTTGGTTCCGCGCCAATTTGATCGGCTTTGGGCTTGAAAGCGCATGCATCGCAGGCCTAGAACCGCCCAACTGGAGAGCAAACTATGAAAATTTTCGCCAAATTCGTTGGCATCGCGGCAATGGCCATGTCGCTTTCGGTGTCTCTGTCGGCGCCGCTTTCGGCGCAGATCACTTTGATCAATGCGGGCAGCGTCATCACCGATGCAGACAGCGAACCGACTGGCCCGCGGACTATCGTGGTGGAAGATGGCAAAATCACGCAGATAGTCGAAGTGGACCGCGCGGCATTTGAAGTGCTCGCCGCCGAAGCGAGCGAAGTCATCGATCTGTCCGACAAGACCGTTCTTCCTGGTCTAATCGATTTACACACTCATCTTTCAGGCGATCCCAGCGGTGAATTTTGGCGCGCGGCGACCACTCCTGCAGAATGGTACACACTGATTGCGGCGAAGAATGCCCGGATCACCGCGCTAGCCGGTTTCACAACGGTGCGCGATCTTGGTTCTCGAACGGATCAAGTTACGCAAAGCCTACGCCAAGCAACGGCCAGCGGCGTGGTGCCTGGTCCTAGGATTATCACCTCGGCGCGAACAATCGCGATCATTGGCGGGCACGGCGATACCAATGGTTTCTTGAACCATGTCAATGATGTGATCGCATCGGGGTTTTCCTGCACCGGCCCGGTTGAATGTTCGGCGCGGGTTCGCGAAGCCTCAAAATACGGCGCTGATCTGATCAAGATCACCGCAACCGGCGGCGTGTTGAGCCAGCAGGGCCGCGGCCTAGAAGCGCATTTTTCCGATGAAGAGATGCGCGCCATTGTCGAAACAGCAGAATCGCTGGGGCTGGAAGTTGCGGCGCATGCGCATGGCGCGCGCGGGATAGAGGCGGCGGCGCGGGCCGGCGTGCACACGATTGAACATGCCACCTATATTGATGAAGCCGCAGCGGAGGCGATGATTGCCAATGGCACCACATTGATCCCGACCTTGATGGCGTTTGAAGGGATCAAAGTGAATCTAGGCACGGGTTTTTATACGCCGGTGGTCGAAGAGAAAATTCGCGCGGTAAGTGAATTTGCCGGAACGATTGTTCAGCGCGCGCGGGAATATGGCGTCAGGATTGCTTTTGGCACCGATGCCGGTGTGTTCCCGCATGGCGAGAATGCTGGCGAATTCGCGCTGCTTCGCGCTGGTGGATTGAGTGATCGAGAGGCCTTGGCGTCGGCCACCACCGTGGCGGCCGAAGTGCTAGGCCTAGAAAACGAAATTGGCCGTATCGCGCCGGGATTCTCGGCCGATATTATTGCGGTCGATGGCAATCCTCTTGCCGATGTTCGCGTGCTGGAAGCTGTTTCCTTCACAATGGTGCGCGGCACCGTGATTGAATGAAGCGTAATTTGATAAGCGGGGCTTGCGCTTACACCGCTTGACCGCTTGCAGAGCCTTTTCGGCAATTCGTCGTTCGCCGCATTGCGACGAATGCCGGGCGGTCTTAACCGGCGGGCTGCGCAAAAATTTGTTTAGATTGGGACTATTCATGACAAAACTTCGCGATCAATTGTTTGCAGCTTCTGCTGCAGTGCTCGCCTTTGGTGCTGCCCCTATCGCGGTTAGCGCGTCCAGCGATAAACCGGTATCAGAAGCAGCGGCGAGCGATGAATCTCAACACGATAGGCTGTTTGCGCTGTTCGCGGATGCGGACCAACGCAGCCTTGTCCTCAATCCTTTGAGCCGTCTGTTCCGCGGCGATAGTGATAACGCGGATCGCATCGGCGATGTGCTGACAGACTCGGCGTTTTTGGCGGAGCGCACCAATACGATGCTGAACGCGGCGCTGCTGCAACAGATCGACCGCGATCAGCTAAACGCCACAGACCAGCTCGCCTATGATGTGTTTGAATACAATCAGCAGCAAGCTTTGCGGTCTAGCACCGATGAGATGTTTGCGCTGACGATCGTTCGCCCGGTCAATCATTTCAGCGGGTTTCACACCTTCTACCCCAATTTTGCGAGCGGACAGGGCGCTGCGCCATTCCAAACTGTCGCACATTATGAAGATAATCTCTCTCGTCATGACGATTATATCGCGTTTAATGACCGGGCGATTGGGCGTTTTCGCGAAGGCATGAACAGCGGCGTGTTGGAAACCAGCCTGACTATTGGCAATGTGATCGAACAGTTTGACACATTGCTTGCGATTCCAGTGGCTGAATCGCAATTTATGGGCCCGGTCGGGGCGTTTCCAGACGGTTTCTCAGATACGGATAAACAGCGCCTGACGCAGCAATATACGGCCAAGACCGAAGCGATCTATGCCGCTCACGAGCGGCTGCGCGATTTTCTGCGCGATGAATATCTGCCGATTGCGCGCACCAGCATCGGCCTAAGTCAGATGAGAGGCGGGCCAGAGCTTTATCAATTGATGATCGAGCAAACGACATCCTTGCCGCTGAGCGCTGACGAAATTCACGACCTCGGCCTGCGCGAAGTTGCGCGCGTGAAGCAGGGCCTTGAAGGCGTTCAGCAAGAGGTTGGTTTTGAAGGGACGCTCACCGAATTTTTCGATTTCGTCCGCACAGATGCTCAGTTTAAGCCTGAAAGCCGCGACGCGCTAACCCAGAGTTATTACGACATTGGCGAACAGGTTGAAGGATTGATCGGCGATTATTTCTCGCTGACGCCGGCATCCGAATTGGTGATCAAGCCTTATGATCCGGCGGTTGAACAATTCAGCGCTGGTGGATCGTATCAAAGCGGTGCGCCCGATGGATCGCGGCCCGGAACGTTTTTCTTCAACGCCTATGATCTGCCCAGCAGGCTGACCACGGGCAATGTCACTTTGTACCTGCATGAAGGCGCACCGGGGCACCATTTCCAGATCAGCCTGGCCCAGGAAAATGAGGCGCTGCCTGCGTTTATGCGCTTTGGCGGCACCACTGCCTTTGTCGAAGGCTGGGCGCTGTATTCAGAGACTTTGGGATATGAAATGGGTTTGTACGAAGATCCATGGAACCGTTATGGAACGTTGCAGGATGAACAGCTGCGCGCGATGCGATTGGTGGTCGATACGGGTATCCATGCCAAACAATGGACGCGCGATCAGGCGATCAATTTCATGCTCGAAAATTCTGGCATGACCCGCACTGAAGTGGTGACCGAGGTGGATCGCTATATCGCCATTCCATCGCAGGCGCTGGCTTACAAAGTTGGTGCGCTGAAAATTCAGGAATTGCGCGCCCGTGCTGAACAGCAATTGGGTGAAGCGTTCGACATCAAAGAATTTCACGCGCAAATTTTGGGCACTGGGGCGCTGCCGCTGGCTGTGCTGGAGAGCAAGATCGACCGATGGATTGCGGCAAGCGGGGAGTGATCGCGCGTTTGGGCGTTCCTGTATTGGCGCTCCTGTTTGGGAGGGGCGATCAGAATGCTGAGTTGAGCTGTTCAACGCCAGCGGCAAAATCCTGTTTGAATTCCTGCACAATGCTGCCCGATCCGCGCACCTCTTTGACCAGTCCGACACCCTGACCAACGAAATAGGTGCACAATTCCTGCGCTTTGGGATTGCCGCCTATCGCGGCTTTATCGATCGCGCGCAGCACCGGTTCTGACAGCAACATCATCAGAGGCATCGGCAGAGCTGGCAGGCCCGCATTTTGCCACTGAGCGTGCCAGCCGGACCGCAATTGACGGCTGAACTTTCCGGTCCTGTGCTTTGATCGGATGGTATCGCGGCTGGATGCGGCAACCATTTTTTCGCGGAACAACTCATTGGTTTCTGCCTCGGGGGTGGCCAGCCACACACTGCCGCACCAGGCGCCCGCCGCGCCCATCGCCATCATCCCGGCCATCTGCCGCCCATTCATGATCCCGCCCGCAGCCAGCACCGGGATGTCCGCGCCAGCCGCCGCGATCGCCTCAATCACCTCGGGGATCAGCACCACCGTGCTAACTTCGCCGCAATGGCCGCCGCCTTCGCCGCCTTGTGCCACGATGATATCGACGCCCGCCGCGACTTGTTTGAGAGCGTGCTCTTTCGCGCCGACCAGCGCGGCGACCGGGACACCATGTTTGCGTCCGGCCTCAATCATTGCGGGCGGGGCTGTGCCCAGTGCATTGGCGATCAGGCGCACCGGGTGATTGAAGCTAACTTCCAACAATTCCTGACCCAAAGATGTGTTGGGCGCGCTCGATCCGCCTAGCGGCGGCGCGGCCTCCGCATCGAGCCCGGCATCGCGCAAAATCGCGCGCGTCATATCGCGATATTCGCTTGGAATTGCCGCAACAATCTCATCGGCAGAGACAGAATGATCGACCGCCTGAACTTCGGGTATCAGCACGTCGATCCCATAAGGTTTGCCGTCCACAGCATCGTCAATCCATTGCAGCTCGGTTTCCAGCTGTTCCGGCGTGTAGCTGACCGCGCCGAGCACACCGAAACCGCCTGCTCGGCTGACAGCGGCGACAACATCGCGGCAATGCGAAAACGCAAACAGCGGGAATTCGCAGCCGACCAATTCAGTCATTCGGAATGGCATTTTATTGTCTCTCCTTGATCGCGGCCGCGCGCTGAATGTTTGCGTCTCGACCCAATCTGGTCAAGGATATGAGGCACAAAGCGCGAAGAGACCAGATTTATGCATGAAACATTGAGCAATCGCAGGCGGTCCTTGCTCGTCGTGAACGGCGTTGGGCTGCTGATCTCGGCAGTTTTTTCCGGCTGGTTCTATTTCTTCTTTCTATTGGGAGCGATCGATCTGTGGCCGTTCATAACGGATGTTCCGGCTGATATTTCCGGCGATCGACGGGCTTGGAATATGGCGCATCTCGAAGGGATCACCAATGGAACCCTGCTGATTGCGATAGGAGCCGCGGGCGGGTTCTTCCGGCTTGGTGAGCGCGCGCAATCGGTGCTGTTCTGGTCTGCGCTTGCATTCGGTTGGCTGTTTACCTTGCCCGCGATTGCCAATGCGATTTTTGATACGCGCAGCTTGGAATTTGGTGGAGGGCCATTCCCCGGCGACGTGACAATCAACAACATCATTTTCCTGTTTGGCTGGCCAGCGATGATCGGGGTGCATCTCGCTTTTGCGCTGATGGCGTGGGGCAGTTGGCAGCAATACAAACATATCAAAAGCCGCACCGGTAAGGCTGAAACATGACAGAGGTCCGGTCCCATCCGCCAATCGAGGTTCGCCGCATTCCATTCAAGTTCGACGAACGCATCAATCCTGTTTGGAATGCTGCGAAGCCGGAATGGAGCCATATGGTCAATGGTGCCTCGCTTGCCATGCCATACCTTGAGCCGTTCCTGATCAAGACTGTGCGAGAGGCATTGGCGCAGGTTTCCGATCCGCAGCTTGAGGAAGACGTGCAAGGCTTTATCGGCCAGGAGGGCGCGCATTATCGCAATCATCGCCGCTACAACGATATCCTGAAACGTGGCTATCCTGAATTGGCGGAGGCTGAGGCAGAGATGACCGGCGATTATGCAAAGTTCCAAAAGCGCAGTCTCAAATGGCGGCTGGCCTACACGGCTGGTTTCGAAACGATGACAATCGGCATCACCGAATGGTTGATTGGCCAGCGGCGGGAACTGTTCGTCGGTGCCAATCGCGATGTCACCTCTTTAATCCTATGGCACATGGTGGAAGAGAGCGAGCATAAGAATGTCGCCTACGACCTGTATCAGCACTTGTATGGCGATTATTGGGGCCGCGCCTGGGGCCTTATTGTCGGTTCCTGTCACGTCGCCTGGTGCAGCCGCAAGGGTTATAAGCGGATGCTTAAGCGCGATGGGCGGTGGCGCAATTGGAAAAGCCGATTTGAGCTGTATCGGATGGTTGGCCAGTTCTTCTTGAATGCTGGCCCCGCTTTGCTGCGCGCGCTCGCGCCGGGCTATCACCCATCAAAGGTGGATGATCCGAACTGGGTTGCGCATTGGACCAACGCCTATTCAAACATGGCCGAAGGCAATATTCCGCTGTTGGATACGGGCGATCCCGATATTCCCGCCAAATTCACACCCGATGGAACCGCAATGGAGCCGGCCGAATGAAACACACAATGATCCCCTTGATAACTGCATCAATCGCGGCCCTCTTGGCGCTGCCGGCTTGCAATGGGGAAGCGATATCGAACGGCGATGCTCTGGCGCAAGCCGCGCCAACTGAAGGCGACAAAGCGGTTGCGATCCTCAATGCGGGGGTCCGAACAGAGTTGGGCGAAGTGAAATTCTTGTTCGATCCGATTTATGACAATCACTTTGGATCTTTGGCTGAAATGACGCCGAGCGTGACAGAGGCGATTGTTAGCGGCGTCGCGCCCTATGATGCGGTGGATGCGGTGTTTGTTAGCCACGCCCACGGTGATCACTTTTCAGCTCAGCATTTGAACCGGCTACTCGCAGCCCAATCCGGGGTGCAATTGATTGCGCCCGCACAAGCGATTGAGGCGATGCAGGCGCACCAATTGTGGCAGGATGGTTTTGCCGATCGGGTCACTTCGGTGACGCTGGAAAACGGCGCTGATGCGATGCGTTTTGAAATCGCAGGCGCCCAGGTAGAGGCGATCCGAACCCCGCATGCTGGCTGGCCTGATCGCCACGCGCAGGTGCACAATATCACTTTTCGCATCTCAGCCCCTTCGGGCGCCAGAGTGATGCATATGGGGGATGCCGATCCGGCCGAGGAACATTTTGCCCCGCATTCAACATTCTTCGCCAATGCGCGCACCGGCCTTGCGTTCGTGCCATTCTGGTTTTTGAATGAAGAGGATGCCGATCACCTGTTCGATCAAACGCTCAATGTCGAACAGCCTGTCGGCGTGCATGTGCCGGTCAGCACCCCTGGTTTCTTGTCCGATGGCAAGTGGGAATTTTTCAGCGGTGAAGGCCAAGAGGTCGCAGTTCCAGCCACGCCATAGGCGTTTAACCGCGGAAAGCGATGCGCGGAAATCCGACCGTTCGCATTGGCGAATGTAACCGAAACCACAAAGCTGCCGAATGCGGATGAGTGGGTAAACACAATTAGGGGACTCCAATTGGATTATACATTTCAACGCACCGCCAAAATCACCGCAGGATTGCTGATCGCAATCGCCGTTACGCAAGCGGTTTATACAGCGCTCTATATCGCCGAAGTCGATATCAATCGCGGGCTACTTTGGGGGGCTGAGGGCATTTTGTTCGTCGCGATTGCCGCATTTGCAGGCGGCGCGATGGTTCAATCAAAACGCTTCGCCGTTGGTTGGTCGGCCATCGCATTCAGCGCCGTTCTCAATGTCGTGCAGGTCGGTGTAGGCCTGACCATGTTTGGCCCATTCCGCGAAGGCGCAGAATCACTTGATGCGCTTGCACCGCTTGCCGGCGCTGTCGTTGCTTTCTCGTTCTTCGTTTACAATGCGGCGAAAGTTTTGCTCGCATTTGCAGCGCTCATTTTCGGCCTGGCGAAGATGAATGCCAGCGTAGGCGGCGGCAAAGCCCTTGGTGCGGTAACCGCGATTGTCGGTGCCGTGGCGCTTGCATCCAACGCAGCCATCATGGTGTTGGGACGCGGGGCGCTGGGTCAGCTTCCAATTTCTGGCGGATCGGGCGTTCTCGCAACCTTGCTGCTTGGCCTTATTTTGGTCAGCGCAACACGCGACAACGATTAAGCCGGGTTCAAAACTGCAAGATCAAATTGGCGGGAGGGGGCTGTCTCCTCCTCCCGCCATTCAAACCTGATCACCACACAATATCATTTGCGGTTAGATAAGCGTGCAGCGGATCGCCGGCATCATTTGCGGTGAGCAGAGCAGAGCGCTGCGCGGGAACAGCATCACATGCCAATTCTTCCCAGCGTTCACCAATCTGGGCGTTGCGTTCGGCATCCTCGCTTGCTTCACCGGCAAAGTGATTGCACTGCGCCAACCGATCGATCAGGCCAATTGTGCTGGCATCAGTCGCGGGAGCGCGTTCGAGGATTGTTTCAGGATTGGCGAGGAAATAGGCGCTTGGCGCACCAAGCCGGTGTTTGATCGGGCTTTCAAACAATATGGATCCATAATTGGCAGCCCCCCCGGCATCGAGCGTGATCTGCACCCGCATATCTTCCTTCAAGAAAAGGAACCGCGTGCCATCGGCATCGTGGGAAACCATGCCGCCGCGCAGATCCAAATTCTCGTCCCCAGATCGGAAAGGTGATCGCAGCACCAACTCGCCTTCTTCCAGTGTGATGGAAATGCCGCCTTGCGGTGATGCGACGACCGCGACCAGATTATCGTGATCGGTGCAATCGACCTGCATTGCATCGTTTGAAATGCTGCTCAGGCCTGCGGTGGCGCTCATCGCGTTATGCGTTTCGCGTGCTCCCGGTGCGATGAAATTCAACGTCAGCAATTCATTGGGAAATACTGGCGTAGACAGTGTGAAATGGCGCTTGCTTGCGCTCGCATCTACGGCGCTGATTGAGATTGGGAAATTCCCCTCGTCGGAAAGGACCGTGGCGCCTTCAGTGCCGGTGCCTGCCTGCACGCCGAAAAAGCGTTTGCCATTTTCGGTGATGCAGAGATTTTCCATTTCGAAATAACGCGGATCGGTTTCACTTTGATCAAGATCGGCTGCCCAATAGCTGCCATTTTGCGCTGTTTGAGTGAGCGGCTGGGCCGCCGCAACTTGCGCGTTTCCATCTTGGGCGTTTCCATCTTGGGCTTGGCCCGGACCAGCGATGCCTGCCAATGCGATTGCAGCAGCAATTCCCGGAATAATTACCTTGTTCATTTTCATTCCCCCTAACTTGGATCGCGACCCCAAGTCTTTTGCCGTTGTCATACGGTTTAGGCCCGCCGAATTGATCGAAATCTGAACACGATTGTTGTCTGGCATACAGCTTTCTGATGGCGGAGGCGATATTCGGGCCAGCGCGCTGGACCAGCTCTGCGAAGTTCCCTATTGATTGATCTCCCCGGGGAGCCAGCGAGTCTTCTGTAACAGTAAGACGCAGGCTGAGAGGGGCGCTTCGCAGCGTCTGACCCGTTGAACCTGAACCGATTAAGATCGGCGGAGGGAGCGGGCGGCGATGCAAACCACCAGCCGCAATGCCTCTACGCCGATATTGCGAAAGGAGGCGCGCATGATCACCACTTCTACGGCTTTGACGCTGCACCTCGCTGCTTTGATCGGGGCCTATATGGTGGCTGCCGGGATAGGCGGGGTGATTGCCCCGAAATTGTGGCTCAGCATGTTTGACGATTTTCGCGCGCATCCTGGATTGACCTATCTCGCGGCGGTTTTGACCTTCACCATTGGCGCCATTCTGGTCAGCCTGCATCATCATTGGAGCGATCCGCTGGCCTCATTGGTGTCGCTGTTTGGATGGGCCGCACTGATCGAGGGTTTGATTGCGCTGGCCGCGCCGCAATTGTTGCTGAGGATGGCCGATGTCATGCTCAAATTTGTGCGGGTTTTTGCCGCAATCACCGCGCTGTTTGGCGCGTTACTTTTATTCGCGGGCCTAACCGGTTCGATCTCTAACTGACCGAAGGATATCTCAATGGCCGACATCAATTCCCCGATTGAAATTGGCGTGACCACCGGGCCAATTCGCGGCAGCCGCAAAGTGCATGTCGGCGCGCGCACGGGCTCTGGCATTCAGGTCGCGATGCGCGAGATTGATCTGGAGGGCGGGGAGGCTCCGGTGCGGGTCTATGACACGTCTGGCCCCTATACTGATCCCAATGTGAGCATTGATATCAATGCAGGCCTTGCGGCGAAGCGCTCCGAATGGATCATGGCGCGCGGTGATGTGGAAGAATATGCCGCACGTGAGGTGAAACCAGAGGATAACGGCCAGCTCGGCCCGGATCGCAGCGGCGGCGTGCCCGGATTTCCCAATGTTGTGCAAACCCCTTTGCGCGCCAAGGCGGGCCAGAATGTTTCGCAAATGCACTATGCCCGAAAAGGTATCATCACGCCTGAGATGGAATATGTTGCCGAGCGGGAGAATCTTGGCCGTGAAGTCGCGAAAGACTTTGTGCGAGATGGGGAAAGCTGGGGCGCGAGCATTCCCGATCTGATCACGCCGGAATTTGTGCGTGAGGAGGTTGCGCGCGGCCGCGCGATCATCCCCAACAACATCAACCACCCAGAGACCGAGCCGATGGCGATCGGGCGCAATTTCCTGGTCAAGATCAACGCCAATATCGGCAATTCCGCGGTCGCATCCGATGTCGCCAACGAAGTCGATAAGATGGTGTGGGCCACCCGCTGGGGCGCGGATACGATCATGGACCTTTCCACGGGCCGCAACATTCATGACACTCGCGAATGGATTATCCGCAATTCGGCAGTCCCGGTCGGCACTGTGCCGATTTACCAAGCGCTGGAGAAAGTCGGCGGGGTCGCTGAAGACCTAACTTGGGAAGTGTTCCGCGACACTTTGATTGAGCAAGCCGAACAGGGCGTCGATTACTTCACCATCCATGCCGGGGTTCGCCTGCCCTATGTGCCGATGGCGGCAAACCGCGTGACCGGCATTGTCTCTCGCGGCGGGTCGATCATGGCGAAATGGTGCCTCGCGCATCACAAGGAAAGCTTCCTCTACGAACATTTCGACGACATCACCGAGATCATGAAAGCCTATGACATCGCCTATTCGCTGGGCGACGGCCTGCGCCCTGGATCCATCGCGGATGCCAATGACGAGGCGCAATTTGCAGAGCTTTATACTCTGGGCGAGCTGACCCACCGCGCCTGGAAAGAAGATGTGCAGGTAATGATCGAGGGGCCGGGCCATGTCCCCATGCACAAGATCAAAGAGAATATGGAGAAACAGCTGGAGGTGTGCGGCGAGGCGCCGTTCTACACCCTCGGACCGCTCGTAACCGACATTGCGCCCGGCTATGACCACATCACCAGCGGCATCGGCGCTGCGCAAATCGGCTGGTACGGCACAGCGATGCTTTGCTACGTCACGCCAAAGGAGCACCTTGGCCTGCCCGACCGCGACGATGTGAAGGTCGGCGTGGTGACGTATAAACTCGCCGCGCACGCAGCCGATCTGGCGAAAGGCCACCCGGCGGCGAAGGTGCGCGATGATGCCCTGTCAAAGGCGCGCTTTGAATTCCGCTGGAGGGACCAGTTTAACCTGTCGCTCGATCCCGAAACGGCTGAGCAATATCACGATCAAACCCTGCCGGCAGAGGGCGCGAAGACCGCCCATTTCTGCTCCATGTGCGGACCCAAATTCTGCTCAATGAAAATCAGCCAAGAGGTGCGCGATTTCGCCTCCAAGCAAAACAGCGGGGCAGACAGCTTCCTCGCCTCCGCGCAATCCGGTGCAGCGGCGGCAGAGGCCAGCAAACAGGCGGCGCTGAAAGGCATGGAGGAAATGTCTGAGAAGTATAAAGACATGGGCCAGAAGCTCTATCTGCCAGAGGAAGACGTATGAGACACTGCGCTAAATTATCGATCGCCGCCGCCGCCGCATTATCGCTAAGCTCCGCTGCAATTGCGCGCGAAGCGGATCAGGTCATTATGCCCGAAGACCCTCAGATTAACGCGCTGTTCGAACAATTCGGCTTTTCCGAAGCGGTGATCCACGGAGACACCGTTTACCTATCCGGCGTGGTCGCCGGGCCAGCGGCAGATGGCATGACCGAAGAGCAGGTTTATGAAGAAGCCTTCGCGCGTATCGGCCGCACTCTGGAACGGTCAGGATCAAGCTTCGATGATGTGGTGGAAATCACCACGTTCCATGTCGATCTGGAGGCTTCAGCCGCCGCATTCGTGGCGGTAAAGAACCGCTATCTCACCGCGCCATTCCCGGCATGGACGGCGATCGATATTGATCGGCTGTTTATCGAAGGCGCATTGGTGGAAATCAAAATCGTCGCGCGGATAACGCCCACTTCGGAGTAAGTGTGATGAAGGCGCTGGCGATCATAGATGTGCAACAGGGCATGTTCGATGTCGCGCCGCCTTTTGATCCCGCGCGCATGCTGGCCGCGCTAGCGGATGTACTGGCCCGTGCACGCGCCGCGGGCGCTCCGGTGTTTTTCGTGCAGCATGATGGCGGGGAAGGCAGCCCGCTGGCCAAGGAGGCATCAGGTTTCGCATTCCATGAAGCGCTGACCCCGCGCGCCGAAGACGATATCACGGTGAAGCGGCATTGCAGCGCGTTTCAAGACACCGCTTTTCATGAAAAGCTGCTCCGCGCAAACGTAAACCAGCTGGTGATCGGCGGGATGCAAACCGAATTCTGCGTCGATACGGCAGTTCGCGGCGCGTTTGAACGCGGGATCGATGTGACGCTAATCGCCGATGGCCATACCACCTTTGATACGCCCGCTTTGGGCGCAGAGGCAATCGTGGCGCACCACAATCACACTTTAAGCAGCGGGAATTTTGCTAAGGTTGTCGCGGGAGTTGATGTAAGTTTTTGAGGGGGTATGCGAAGCAGTGCCTGGAGAGGGGTTGGACATGGGCCAGAAGCTCTATTTGCCTGAGGGGTGAGGTTGAGGGAGCTGGTCCAGCTACCACGTAATCGACTTATTCACGCTCGCTAGCACCTGACGGATACTGATACTGCGGAGGAAGTTGGTCCATTGCCTCGGACCTAGATAGTGAGTCCGCCCCTGCACCTCCCAAAAAACCGCCGCTCGGCCCGCCAACCCGGCTTCGTGCGCTCGGTCTTCAAGTTCGGCCAATGCTGTGTGTTGCTCTGTTGATGTTTTCTGATGGAAAGTTCTGTCCAGTGGAAAAAGGATCATATTTTGACCCTGCTCAATAATATGAGCGACTTTGATTTTAGGCATGATCTTCTCTTTTACGACGAATTGAAAGCAAATGTTGGTCGGTCGGTATGGAGATGGCTCGCCGCATTGCGACGAGCCATCCCAAGTTACGCGTACCTGATCAGTTTCCAGCTGACGGCTTGGTTGTTGTAAGGCGGCATGCGATTGCCCTTCGCGATTGGTGCTGTTGTTGATGGAAAGGAAATTGCTTTCCAAACCCCAGACTCAGGGCATTTTTTACCAGTCCGTGCCGTCGTGCCAATTGGCTTGCGGGCTTTTGTCGTTGTGTACATCTATCTACTTTCAGTAATTTGGCCGTCGGCAACGAACGAGCCAATTGACTTGAAAACAGAGGCCCACTAGCTTCTCTCATGCTTGCAAGAGCGAAAAGAGGTGGGTTGCCCGCCTCTGGATAGGGTCGCTGCGCAAACAGCGGCCCTACTTCTTTTGGAGGTTACAGTTCTTTTTCTACTATCTAACAACCTCCAATAGTGGCCGGAAAGCGAGCAAGGCGGCTCGCCTTCCTGAAGCTGGTTCAATCACGTTCAACAATCCATTGTCGACGAGCAGTTTGTTCATTCTATGCGCTGTTTGGCTGGGAATTCCTGCTGCGTTGGTGAAAGCGGCATTCCGGAAAACTGGTTTTGCGAAAATGTAGTCTAAAGCGACTGGTGCCCACCGGGAGCGCAGTACCGAACGAAACCGATCCTGCATCTCGTCATACAGATTAGTGATTTTGTCAGTAATCTCGATGTTCATCTCGGCCTGTCGTTCAACAATCTCTAGGAAAAAGGATACCCAATCAGTCCAATTGGCGTTTTCAGAAACTGCTCGCAGATTCTCAATGTATTCCTCTCTCCGTTCCTCGATTGCAGGGCTAACGTAAAAGTGTGGGGCATGGATCACACCTCGGCTCCACAAGTTCAAAGGCACCAGCATACGCCCAATTCGACCATTGCCGTCCTTAAAAGGGTGCAAGGCCTCGAACTCGGCATGCGCAATTGCCGTCTGAACAAGAGGCTCAAGGCTATCGTCGTGGAGATAGTCTTCGAAAGCTGAGATGCCATCGCCCAAGTCGTCCGCACTGATAGGTACAAAAAGAACTTTGCAACTGCGTCGATCCACTACGTAATTCTGTTCTTCCTTGAAACGACCTGGCGTCTTGTCCCCGCCCTGTCCCATGAAGAGCAGACTGGAATGAGCTTTGCGTATGACCGCTGAGTTAATCGCTTTGTCGTCACTCATCATCCTTTGCGCGTTTTTTACGGCTCGAGTGTAAGAGAAAACCTCGATGGCCTCTTGCCGATAACTCACATCCGCCTGTTCATCACCGTCGTCATCCTGATCGGCCTGAATTCTCAAGACTTCATCTAGTGTTGCAATGGTCCCCTCCATGCGTGAGGAAACTACGGCCTCCGTGTTTCTCAATGGGGCGAGCATTAATTCCTCATTATGGAGTCTTTCGAGTTTAATATCATAACGCGCAATCGCTTGGCGCGCGCTTCCAAGCTGATAGGCCAGCCGGGCGTAATCGACGTTAGCTGGCGGGAACTGGCCTTGGTGATAGCGAACGGCAGAATCAAAATCGTAGTCTTGGAGGCTTTTGGGCATTTTGACTCTCAATTAAACCATAATGTGGTGAACAAGCCTCCTAGCTTATCATCGGTGAGCTGCAAAGTTCTTTAGCTCCCATATGTTGGAAAAAATGGGGGACAAAATACTTTGTCTCTCATTTCCCCGTCATGGAGAGATTAGATGTGCGGTTGCATCGCGCCACCACACCTTTCCTACTTCGCCAAAATCTGCCCTAAAATGGCGGATGGCACGCAATTCCAAAACCTCAACCATCACCGCGCTTCCCGCGACCTCGCCGCACGCGACCACCTCCACAACACCCACGCCCCAAACCGCAACAATCCCGAGCATCCGACATGATGGCTGGACGCGGCAGCGCCAATGCACTTTCCTGCAAACGCTTGCCGCCTCGCACTCGGTCGCGCAGGCTGCGCGGGCGGCGGGGATGAGCCGCCAATCCGCCTATGCCCTGCGTGCGCGGATGAAGGGCGAACCCTTCGATCTGGCGTGGAATGCGGCCCTAAGGTGCCGCTTTGACGCATTGGCAGAGGCGGCAATGGACCGCGCGATGAACGGGGTGGAAGTTCCGCATTTCTATAAGGGCGAGCTGGTCCACACATCGCGCCGCTTTGATGAACGGTTGACGGTGGCGCTGCTGGCCATGCGCGATGGCTTTCGCGCGGCACACGTTCCGATCACCCACAGTGCGGCCGATTATCGCCCCGATGATTTTGGCGCATTGCTTGGCCGGGTGGAGCGCGGCCCGGATACCTGGATGGAACAGATGCAGCGCGAATATGATGAGGAGCCGTATGAGCTGCCTGATGAGGAGCCGCATGATGAGGGCGCGCAAGGCGGCGCGAATACAGCTGAGAAACGCGATTTGCACGGCGGTGATTGTGATGAGTGATATTTCGCGCAAGCGCGCGATTTTGGGCAAAGTGTCAACTTCGCTTCAGGCTGCTGAAACCCGCAGAAAACCGGGCTTAATCACGCGGGCAGGGCGGGTTGCCGTGTGTCAATTATGTCAAGTTCGCAGCTTTACCATCACCCGGTCTAACTCTTGCAGAAAGCGCGAACGATCCGCCTTGGAAAATGGCGGCGGGCCGCCGGTTGCGCCGTTCAAATCGGCTGTCATCCCGGCGCGCAAATCCTCCATGATCGCGCGGGTCGCAATGGCGCTGCCGATGCTGGCGGCGTCAAACCTTTTGCCATTGTGGGAAAGAACGGCCGCGCCTGCTTTTAGGCATCTTTCCGCCAGCAGGATATCGGCGGTGATCACCACGCATTTGTTTTTGGGCTGGGCGGCGGCTTCTTGCGCGATCCAATTATCGGCTGCATCGAACCCGCCATCCACCACAACGCGCTTCACCCGGTCGCTCACCGGCACGCGAAACGGGGAATTGCTGACGATCCGAACATCCGCCTTGTACCGGTCTGCCACGCGGTACACCTCGTCCTTTACCGGGCAGGCATCGGCATCGACCAGAATTGTGGTGGGCTGGCTCAAGATGCGGGCTGCTTGGTCAGGCGCACAAGGCTCCAATCATATCCCAGTTCGCGCACGCGCGCTTCCAAATGGCTGCGCAATTCGGCGGAGGGCTGTGCGCCGCGCGTTAACATCCACAAATATCGCCCGCTGGGTTCGCCCACGATTGACCATTCATACATCCCGTCAACACCCGGTTCGCTGCGATCGAGCACCCAGTAATCGCCATAGAAAGGACCGAAAAAGCTGACTTTCAATTTTGCGCCATCTGATCCTTCGACGGTTTTCGCCTTGCCGGTCGCCTGGTCAAATTCGCCATCGAGCCCGCCTTGATAACACGAATTGACCACGCGAATGCGCGCATCGCCGGATGTTTCTCTCAGCGAATATTCCGCGGTCACCCCTTCGCAGCCTTCCTGAAAGGGCGCTTCGTATCGGCCATATTCGTACCACGTGCCGAGATACGCCGCGAGCGAGACAGGCTTTACCGGTTGCGGAACGGCGGCATTGCCAACCGGGCCGGGGGAGCCGACGCAGGCGCTGATCGCCAGCGACAGGGCGATGATGGCGGTGCGGGTGATGGTGTTTGAAAAGGTCATGTGGAATCAACGAATCGATGCATGGAGTGTTCCCCTCTGGCCCCGTTTACCCGCGTGATTGGGGCCTGTCATGGCCGCGAATCTGGTGCGTCTAGGGTGTTTTGCGGGGGCTGCTTTCGCCCTGTGGCGCGATCTGAGACGACCCTAAAACAAGGAAATTCGACATAAAATTAGGTGATTGAGGTTTTTTCTGCTAGGTAACACGCGCTGACGTCGAAATTTGCGACGGACTTCGTGCTTTGCCTACTGCCGCTCGGCTGTTTCAGCCCCCGGCCTAAATCAGACGACGACTTCCTTTCATCGGACGATATGACGCCTCTGGATCGAATTCTAGATCCAGCTGTATTTAGACCCGCTGCACATTGTGGTGAGGTCGAAACATTTCGTTTGGAAGGGAACAACGAATGTCTAAGACAGGATCAGTAAAGTTTTTCAACACCGACAAAGGTTATGGTTTTATCCAGCCTGATGACGGTTCGAATGATAGCTTTGTACATATCAGCGCTGTTCAAGCTGCTGGCATGCAAACACTCGATCGCGACCAACGCCTCAACTATGAAGTTGAGCAAGGACGCAACGGTAAAGAGAGCGCTGTAAACCTCTCACCTGCCGACTAAATATCGATATCGGATGGGGCGGGCATAGAGCCTGCCCCGTTCTGCACTTTGTGCAAAATGCATGTTCAATCACTCCAAAAATAAGGAGATCACGCCTTGGCGCAGACTTACGAATTTTACAGCGAACGCGCCGACGAGGCTGCTGAGCTGGCCCAAAAGGCTGATCTTGTGAATGTGCGCGAACGCCATTTGCGAGCCGAGACGACTTGGCGTGGATTGGCCGAACAAGCGCGCAAAAGTGTGCAAGATCGCGCGCGCGCCGATGAAGAGCGCGCGAAACGTCGCGAAGCAGAGGCTGCTGCAGCCAACGCTTAAATTGCAAGGTGCCTTGGCCATTTGTGCTGGGCACTTTTGCTCCCAAACTCGAACAATAGCCTGCCTGTAACCGCAAACATTGGTTGCTGGGCGGCCTTTGTATGGCCGCGCGAATCGCGAAATTGGTGACTTAGTGCGCTTTCCGCTCTAAACCTCTTGCGTGATTTTAAGTGGGGGGTCGGCTCTTGTTTGAGAATGCAAAACTATTCGGTGTCGTAGCTCTTGCGGGCCTGGTGTGCGCATGTATTGAACCTGGCGATCAACGGGCAGACACTGCCCAGCGCTTTAACGAGATCGGGAATGACGAGACGCTGAACTTGATTGGCACTGAACCATTTTGGTCGATTGTGGTTGAGGGCGATCAGCTGACCTTTTCGACACCCAGCGATATCGACGGTGAGATCATCTCGGTCTCCCGTTTCAATGGCAATAATGGATTGGGTTTGTCAGGGACGATCGGGGCCGATGCATTAGAGATTGCGGTTACTCCCGGCGATTGCAACGACGGTATGAGCGATCGCCATTTCCCTTTCACAGCTACCATCAAGATGGGTGAAGAAGTTCTTACAGGATGCGGTTATAGTGACAGCAATCCAGTTCAAGGGGATGAGTGATAATGAACGACTTGCCTGACGCCACCGCCTTGGCAGAAACTTCCGAAACAGCAACAGCCGTTTCAAGCACATGGCGGGCTTTCTTTTGGGTGGCGACGATTTGCAGTTTGATCGTTGGCTTGGCTGGCATGCTTAGCCCAGAGGCGACAATCGATGCGCGGATTATCGGCCTTCTGATCTTTGGCTTCGGTATTGTCTATTTCCACGTTGCGCGCGAACCATTGCGATACGGTCCGGTATTGTGGGCCGGGATATTGACCAAGGTTGGGGTCATCGCCTTGCTCGCGCCGCAGGTGTTTGGGCCATCTATCAATCCGTTATTCGCCGGTGTTTTGATTGCATTTGGCGTGTTTGCGTTTGGTTTTTTGATCTTCCTGCTGACCAAGATTGAAGGTTCGGCTGGAAGTGAAAACGAATGAGTTGAGGAGCGTTTTATGGGACTGACTGGTGGCTGCTTGTGCGGCGAAATTCGTTATGAATTGTCGACCGATCCGGCGATGTGCATGACGTGTCATTGCAAGAATTGTCAGCGACAAGCGGGGAGTTCGCATTCGATCATTATTGGCGTGCCGGAAGGATCGGTTTCCGTCACGGGAAGCGTGAAGACTTTCAATGACAAGGGTGAGAGCGGTGCGACGGTAAAACGCCAGTTTTGCGGCGATTGTGGCTCACCGATCTTCTCATTGGCTGCACAGCCTCCCGGGTTTATGTTCGTAAAGGCCGGAACTCTCGATGACACATCCAGCTTGAAGCCAGCGTTCCATTGCTACACCAAAAGCAAACAGGATTGGGTTGAGCTTGAAGACATACCAAGCTTTGCGACGGTGCCAGACGCGCTCTAACCGACTTTTTGACTCCCGAAATACCAAGATCCAAGCGAAGATTTGCGCGCGCTTAACCCGGCGCCAAATGGCTAGGCGCAAAAAACTGGCGGGACGTTCGGAACTGGATGGGGAAATCTTCGTTAAGTGGACAACAATGAATGCGCCAAACCCCTTGGCGGCAAAAGAGTAGACCAAAGTGAACACAGATGACGAACGGGACCGGCGCCGGTCCGATCAAGCCGCCATGCGGTTTGATGATGCACCTGACCGCTTCAAGGCCGGTCATGCTGGCGACAGATTTTCTGGCGCCTCTGGTGTATTGTTTGAGCAAGCGATGGCCCAAACTCGCATGGCCATCTGCCTGTGCGATCCGGACAAACCAGGCTTGCCAATTGTTTTTGCAAACCGGGCGTTTCGGCGGCTTACCGGATATGCTGAAGAGGAAATAGTCGGCCAGAATTGCCGCTTCCTCCAAGGCCCAAAAACTGATCCAGAATCAGTGGCACGCATACGCGATGCCTTGGTAAATGAGGATGTGGTGGTGGTTGAGCTGCTCAATTATCGCAAGAACGGCACATCCTTTTGGAATGCCTTGCATCTTGGCCCGATATATGACGACGCGGGTAAGCTGGTCTATTTCTTCGGCAGCCAGTGGGATGTTTCTGATGTTCGCGCCGCGCGGGCTGAAGAGCGCCACGCCAAAGAGATGTCACGCGAACTTTCTCATCGAATGAAAAATATGTTCGCGGTGATTTCAGGAATCGTGAATGTCACTGGCAGAGTGCGCGGGGTGCGCGAAGAGGCCGATGAGATCAATTCGCGGATCCAGGCATTGGGCCGCGCTTATGAAACAACGCTGGATGATGCCTCTCTTGGGAGTATCGATATAGGAGAAGCGATAACGGCGGTGCTGCTCCCCTATGATCAAGATGAGCAACGTATGGAGTTATCTGGTGGCGGATTACGAATGCCATTCACGATTATCTCGATCGTCGGCTTGATCCTGCATGAATTGGCGGCCAACGCGACAAAGCACGGAGCGTGGAAAAACGAAAAAGGCAAAGTGTGCGTCAATTGGAAGGCAAATTTCGACAATTCCGAATTGATAATTGAATGGGATGAAGAAGGCGGGCCTCAGATATCCGAAGATGATATTGTGCCGGGGACTGGCACGGCGATTGTTGATCGACTGCTCTCAACTGGTCGGGGCTCAATCGAGCGCGAGTGGAAGCAAGGTGGATTGTCTGCCGTGATTTCCGTGCCGGTGCGGAATAACTGATGGCCGCGAACTACACTTTGTTGCTGCTTGAAGACGAGCCCCTAATCCTAATGGATTTGGAATTTGCTGCAGAAGATTGCGGCTGCGTTTCGATCACTGCCGCAAGTTCGGAAGCGGCGCTGAAAATTCTTGGACGCAAAGATATCCAAATCGATATGGCGATCCTGGATGTCTCGCTGGGCGCAGGCGACACATGCTTTCCTGTCGCGCATGAGCTTGAGCAGCTCAATATCCCTTATATCCTGCATTCCGGCGATCTTGATCGACACAATGAGAGGATCAGGCAGTTGGATGCTCAGTTGATCGCCAAGCCTGCGGCTGCTGAGCGCGTTGTCGGCGCTGCTATTGCCCACGCGCAGGGCGGTGAAGCGCCGCCGCTCAGACCCGCGGCAAGATAGCCCCAAATACCATCAGAGCGTGTCGCTTGAAGCGCGATTAATTGCTGCGTCGAATGCGGGCTAAATTTACCTTCTTATGGGGCGACTCAGAGGCGCCACGGGCGCGATTCCGTTCGAATCCGCTCAGGATAGCTTTCGAAGGCAAAAGCTGCCTCGGAGCAATTTAGAGCCAGAAATTCCGGAATATCGTTGATTTTGGCCGTATTTAAGGGAGTTTTCCTCAGAAACCGGGGCAAAGTTGGCCTGTGCGTCTCGTTTTGTCCGCCCGAAACGCCTAAATTCGCCAGCGGATTTGGAGGAAACCGCCTCGATGACTGATTTGCCAGAATGGCTGAAAACGGCATTGCCTGCCCCCGCGCGTCATAGCGGGCTTGCGATTGCGCAGCTTAGTAATGAGCGCAATTTCGGGCGGGGTGGTTTTGCGTTGAGTAGCCCGGCATTTGATGCAGGAGAGGAGCTTGATCCATGCTTTTCTGCACAAGAAGAAGATGCTGTTGCCCCTCCGCTGGAATGGACAGCGCCGCCCCCTGGTTCGCAAGAATTGATTGTGATCGCGGAAGACGGGTCTAGCGCTGGAGATGAGCCAACTAATCACTGGTTGGTATGGGGCTTGGCCGCGCAAAAAGGGAAATTGTTGGAGGGCGAAGTGCCGCCTCGCGCGGGCAAGAATTCGCTCGGAAACTCCGATTGGTTGCTGCCTGACCCACCAGTGGGCGAGACACGCCATTACGTATTTCAAATCTTTGCGACTGAACTGCCGTTGACTTTAATGCCAGGCGCCAGTCGTGATGATTTGATTGCAATGCTCAAGGATACTGTTGTTGCTAGTGCATTGCTTGTTGCCCCGTTCACTGGATCCGCCGGTGAGGATGAAGGGGATTGGGAAGAGGAATAATTTTAAACCCGGTTTGTGATCTCCGGGAATTTTGAGACCTGCCACCACTGAAAAAGGAGAGGATCATGGCTGGAAAAACCAATGCACTGCAGAAACCGGTGCAACTTTCGTCTGAACTTGAAGCTGTAATCGGCAAAGGCCCGATGACACGCGCGCAAGTAACTTCAAAAGTTTGGGTATACATCAAGGCGAACAGCCTGCAGGACACCAAAGACAAGCGTCAGATCAATCCTGATGCAAAGCTTGGCGCGGTGATCGGCAACGCTCAAATCTCGATGTTCAAGATGACGGCTGCGGTGTCTAAGCACCTTACCTAAGTTGAATGTTTATCGGCGGCGCATCGGCCAGTTCGTTGCGCCGCCGGTCCACAATGCCAGCCATATCAACACCGGCTGTGCGATCATCCTTGGTATATGATAGCCAAGACCCAAACCGCCATTTGCGGAACCCATATCCATTGCGAAATGATGGATGTTGGCGGGCCAAACGCACAATGCGTAAAGCGCCAAACCTATTCCGGCAGCGCGGCGAATTTTCAAATAGAACGGTTGAATTAGACCGATCGCGCCTGCGATCTCTGCAATCCCTGTCCAGAAAATGACCTGTTGCGGGGCTGGCACCCAATCGGGTGTAATATGCAAAAATGGCTCTGGATTGGCGATGTGAGCGTATCCGGCATAGGCATAGAATAGCGCCAATAGAATACGCAAGATTGCGCGAATGAGGCCCTTGCCCTTTGAATTACCGCCCTGAAGTATCGAGCTCATTGCTCTGAGACCTCGACACCATTCCAGAACGCAATTCGATCTTTGATCTGAGATGCCGCCTCCTTAGGAGCGGGGTAGAACCATGCAGCATCGCGATTGGTTGTGCCGTCTACGCAAACTGAATGATAGCTTGCATCCCCTTTCCATGGGCAGTGCGAATGTGTGTCACTGGGCTGAAGCACACTATGATCTACATCTTGAGGCGGGAAATAATGGTTGCTCTCAACCACAACTGTATCCTCACTGCTGGCGATCACTGCGCCATTCCACTTGGCAATAACTGGCATGTGTTCCCTTCCATTTGCGTGCGGGCTTTTCATCGTCGCAACGCTTGCTTAGACAGCGTTTAACGCAACTCTAAGTTCCTTAGGAGCCCTTTCTGCGATGAAAAACATTGGTCTACCGGTCGCGGCCATCTTGCTGGCATCTGTTCCATTTGGCGTTTCTGGCGCCGCACAAGAGCCGAGCGCGCCTGAGGATGCAATTGCAACCGAACCTGCTGCGCCGCCCAACGCCGAAGAACTAACCGCTCGCGCTGCGTTGGAACGCTCGCCTGTGTTTGATGGGCACAACGATGTTCCCATTCAGTTGCGCAGGCGCTTCAACAATCAGATCAACGATTTCGATTTTTCTGACACAACCGACAGCGGATCGACGCATCCCGAAGGCAGGGTGATGCACACCGATCTCAATCGGTTGGCCGCCGGCGGGGTGGGTGCCCAATATTGGTCGGTATATGTGCCCACTGGAATGCCCGAGGCCGAGGCTGTTCAAATGACGATTGAACAGATCGACGTGGCGAAACGGCTCATCGCGCAATATCCCGATCATCTGCAATATGCGGAAACGGCCGACCAGGTTGAGAACGCTATCGCCAATGGCCGGGTCGCATCATTGCTGGGCATGGAAGGCGGCCATTCAATCGGATCAAGTCTGGGTGTCTTGCGGCAAATGTACGCGCTGGGCGCGCGATATATGACGATCACCCATTCGCTGAACACACCGTGGGCTGACAGCGCGACTGACGCGCCCGAGCATGGCGGATTGAGCGAGTTCGGCCGCGATGTGGTTCGCGAAATGAACCGCATTGGGATGCTAGTCGATCTGAGCCATGTCAGCGAAGCGGCCATGCATGATGCGCTCGATACAGCGCGTGCTCCGGTGATTTTTAGCCATTCTGGCGCGCGCGCGATCAATGGGCATGCGCGAAATGTTCCTGACGGCGTGCTGTCACGCTTGCCGGAAAATGGCGGCATCGTGATGGTCGTGGCGCTGCCGGGCTTCCTCAATGAAGAACGACGGCAATGGTTTGCCGAGCGTGAGGCGGAGCTTGCGCGGCAGGAATCATTGTTCTTGGGTCAGCCTGATCAAGTGGCACAGGCAATGCAGCAATGGGATAGTGAAAATCCAGAACCGCAATCAGGCGTAAGCGAAATGGCCGACCATATCGATCACATTCGCGAGGTTGCCGGTGTTGAGGCGATTGGTATCGGCGCCGACTACGATGGAATGCCCTCAGGCCCGGTAGGGATGGAGGACGCGTCTGGCTACCCGGTGTTGTTTACTGAGCTGGCGCGCCGCGGTTATTCCCAGATCGAGCTAGAGCTGATCGCAAGCGGCAATGCTTTACGCGTTCTGCGGGAGGCGGAACGTTATACGGCCAGTGTGCGCAATATGCCGCCGATTGAAACTCGGCTGGTGGCTGAATAGCGGCGGTTTGTTTGCCGCACATGCATGATTGCAAGGTCGCGCTATCAATTGAGTTCGGTTAGGCGGTCAGGCACTAAGTGCTGGGATGACCCAAACAAGGGTCATGGATACGATCGCCGCCGTCAGGCTGACGCCCAATACCCAGCGCATTGCACCGGTGGTCGCACCCGCTCTGGCCGCATCATACTCGATTCGGATCGCTTGATTTTGGTTGCTCATAGTCTCTCCGCTATTAGCCCCCACTTGAATTAAGTACGCGCAAAGCGGTGGTTTGGTTACCAGACCGTGAAACCAAATGGTCTGAATTCAGTCGCGGAGCAGCTCATTGATGCCGGTTTTTGCACGTGTTTGAGCATCGACTGTTTTCACAATCACCGCGCAATATAGCGAAGGTCCCGCACTGCCATCGAGCAGAGGTTTTCCGGGAAGCGAGCCGGGCACGACAACCGCATAAGGCGGCACCTCGCCAATATGGATTTGTCCTGTCGCGCGATCGACAATTTTGGTTGATGCGCCGAGGTAGACTCCCATCGAAAGCACCGCCCCTTCGCCAACATTTACGCCTTCGGCCACTTCGCTGCGCGCACCAATAAATGCGCCGTCCCCGATTATGACCGGTTCTGCCTGAAGCGGTTCGAGCACTCCGCCGATGCCAGCGCCGCCAGAGATGTGCACGTTTTTGCCAATTTGCGCGCATGAGCCGACTGTCGCCCAAGTATCGACCATTGTGCCATCGTCCACGAAAGCGCCGATATTGACGAAGCTAGGCATCAAAACCACCCCCCTGCCGATATGGCTGCCCCGCCGAACGACCGCGCCTGGCACCACTCGAAAGCCCGCATCGCGAAACCGGTTTGCGCCCCAACCGGCGAATTTCGTTGGCACCTTGTCATAGGCTCCATGCCCGGCAGAACCACTTTCCATCACTCTGTTGTCATTTAGGCGGAAAGATAGGAGGACCGCTTTCTTCAGCCATTGATTGACCTTCCAACCGCCGTCGCCATCTGGCTCCGCAACACGGCCCTCACCGCTATCGAGCAAAGCCAAGGCATCGTTCACCGCATGGCGTAGGTCGCTGCTGGGTGTGATATCAGCACGATTTTCCCATGCATCTTCGATCTGGACTTTGAGCTCTTGAGACATTCTTCCTCCGAAAGGTTTTGGCCGGGTGGTGCAGATCTTTGAACTGCGCGGTAAACAGGGTTTATCAGCTGCTAGCGGTGTCAGAGACACGCGACAAGAGGCTGTTTGGACACTCATTTATTGGCGGTCATTCCGCCAAGTTGCGGCAATTGTGCAACGCTTTGTCGCGACTTAATGTCAGTGTCTTGCCTAGCCGGTAACCTTACCCCTAGACTTCGAGGTTAGGAGGGTTTCGGTAAGGAAGGTCGCGATGAAGCAAAATAACCCGAAAAGCCCGATCAATTGGAAAGTTGTTGCTGCCGCCACTGCGTGCGTAGCCCTGTCTGCGTGCGGAGGTGGGGCCGGGGGCTCTACTGGCGGAGGTGCAACCTCAACCCCAACTCCAACTCCAACACCGCCGCCTCCACCGCCCCCGCCGCCACCTCCACCTCCACCGCCTCCTCCGCCGACTCCGGCAAGTTTTGACACTGCTGAGGTGCGCCGCTCAGACGGTCCCGAATTCCACGGCGCAGTGAGTGCATGGCAGCAGGGCTTCACAGGCTCTGGTGAGATCATTGCGATCGTTGATACGGGTCTGGATTCAGACAGCCCCGAATTCGCCGGCCGGGTAAATGGCAATTCACAAGATGTCGCGAGCAATCGCGGATTTGATCCTGAAGATGATCACGGAACCAATGTCGCGCTTGTTGCTGCGGGCGGCCTAGATAACATTGGTGTAGTTGGAATCGCATTTGATGCTGAAGTGCTGGCATTGCGAGCCGACACGCCGGGATCATGCGGGCTGGATACGCCTGATGATCCCACGCTTGGGTGTACGTTTAGCGATTTCCGAATTGCAGCAGGTGTTGATGCGGCAATCAATGCTGGCGCAACCGTCGTCAATATCAGCTTGGGCGGAAGCAGCGCCGGCACGGCTCTTAGAAATGCGATCGCTCGAGCCGCTGCGGCTGGTCTGGTTGTTGTGGTCGCCGCCGGAAATTCGGGGGACGGCTCTGACCCTGATATCGATCCTGACCAACCTGATCCTTTGGCTGCGACGCTTCAACAGGCAGGCAATGGCAATGTGATCATTGTCGGATCCGTTGATGATCAGGGCGAGTTTTCTGATTTCAGCAATCGTGCGGGCGACTTTGCCGGTTCATTTATCAGCGCTCGCGGTGAGCGGATTTGCTGCGTGTACGAAGATGGCGAACTCTTCATCGAAGAGATTGATGGGCAAAATTTTGTCACGCTGTTTTCAGGCACGAGTTTCTCTGCGCCTCAAGTGAGCGGCGCCGTGGCGCTATTGGCGCAGGCATTCCCAAATCTTACGGGCCAAGAGATTGTTGAAATCCTGCTCGAAAGCGCGAGCGATGCTGGCGCAGCCGGGCTCGATCCCGTCTTTGGATCGGGCATTCTCGATATCGCGGCAGCATTCTCGCCAATTGGCACAACGTCATTGGGCGGAACAAGCCAAGCGTTGCCGCTAACCGATGATATTGTAATTGGCTCCGCCGCGACTGGGGACGCGCTCACAGGGGCGAGCTTTAGCGCCATCGTGACCGATCGATTTGATCGACCCTTCACAGTCGAACTGGGCGCTCAAACTCGCAATTCGTCACAAATCAACCGTTTGCGCGGAGCAGTTGCCCGTGAAGGTATCAATTTGGGCACTTCTGGCGGTTCTTTGTCGCTCGCATTTACAGTCGGGGAAGGAGCGCTCGGAGGCGGATTGAATTGGTCCGAGCAATTGCAGCTCAATCCTGAAGATGCACAGCGAGCAAGGGTTCTGGCGGCTAGAGTGGCAGCGCGTGTCGCTCCTGACCTGCAGCTGGGATTTGCATTTTCGCAAAGCGCAAATGGCTTGGTTGCACAGCTCCAAGGATCAAGACGTCCTGCATTCCGGATTGCCGCCAGTCCTGGCGGAGATGATGGCTTCTTTCAGCGCAGCAAGTTTTCCATCGCGGCTCGGCATAGTGTTGGCCCTTGGGGGCTTACCATTTCGGCTGAACAAGGGGATGCATTCCTAGGCACCAATCGGCAAGCCACAGGTGTATTGACCGGTCAGCGAGAAAGCCGTCCGACAAGCAGCTTTGGCTTTGCAGCAGATCGGACTTTCGCCGGCATTGAAACAACGGCGTCGCTCACTTGGCTGCAAGAGCAAGAAACGGTTTTGGGCACGCATTTCAATGAAGTGTTGGACCTGAACGGCGCGGACACACTCTTTGCTGATGTCTCGCTTGCCTATGAATTGGATCGTAACTGGCGGCTGGGCGGGGGATACCGTCATGGGATTACCCGGCCAAGAAGTGGTTCGCTCGTTGCCGATGGTTCGCAGCTCGAAAGCCAGGCGTGGTCCTTTGACGTGACGCGTTATAGCGCGCTGATTTCTGGCGATAGTTTGGGATTCCGTGTCAGCCAACCATTGCGAGTGAATGGCGGGGCGCTGCGTTTCAATCTTCCGGTTGCCTTCGATTTCGATACCGAAACTGCGATCTTTGGCGAGCGGCGCTTGTCGCTTTCCCCCGAAGGACGGGAGATCATGGGTGAACTCGCATGGCAAGGGCCATTCTTGTTCGGGCGCGCGGGTACCAGCATTTTCTATCGCCGGGAGCCGGGGCATTTCGCGAATTCGCAGGATGATATGGGCGCAGTTGTTAGCTTCAACGCAGCATTTTGACCCTGATGGCTCCAACGGTGGCGTGGCGCACGGAGTAGGCGCGGAACTAACCCGTTTGCCGCGCCTGAGCGCGCCTGATACTCATTGACTTGAAATTAATGGGACTTGCCCCAATGACGGGCTGCTATTCAGGCATCCCGGCAGCGAGCGCAAACTCATATGCCCTGTCGACCAAGGGCCCCACTCGGCTGCTCATGGTTTTGGCGTGAGCAGACGAGGCTGTGCCGTCTATCACGCGCTTTTTGATGCCTTGCAGAATGCCTGCGAGCCGGAACAGATTGTAAGAGAAATACCATTCCATTGGCGGCACGGGATAGCCGGTGCGCGCAACATAGCGTTCCACCGCTTGTTCAACCGTCGGAATGCCAAGTGCTTCCAGATCAAGGCCGAGAAGGCCAGCGCGCCCATCCTTAGTTTGGAGCCAATTGAGCATCAAATAACTGAAATCGGCAATGGGATCGCCCAATGTCGATAACTCCCAATCGAGCACAGCGATGACGCGGCTCTCACCATGCGCAAAGATCACGTTATCAAGGCGATAATCGCCATGTACGACAGAGCTTTCATGCTGAGGCGGGATGGTTTGCGGCAGCCATTCGATCAGGCGTTCCATCCGCGGCATATGCTCTGTTTCGGAGAGTTTATATTGCTTGGTCCAGCGGCTAATCTGGCGCGCGCAATAATCGTTTGGCTTGCCAAAATCGCCCAGTCCGATCTCGGACGGCTTTTTGAGGTGCAAATCCGCCATCGTGTCGATCAGCGAATTGTAGAGTGCGCGCCGTTCTTCAGGCGTGCAGTCTGGCAGTTCACCGTTCCACAGACTGCGGCCATCGGCCATGCTCATCACGAAGAATTTTGAACCGATAATCTCTGGATCTTCGCACAGACCATAGGTGCGCGGCACCGGAAATCCTGTTGGATGCAGCCCAGTCATGGCCTTGTATTCGCGGTCAACCGCATGGGCGGATGGCAGCAATTTGCCAAATGGCTGACGCCGCAACACGTAGTTTGTGCTGGGTGTCTCAAGTTTGTAGGTCGGGTTGGATTGTCCCCCTTTAAATTTGGAATAGCTGATCGGGCCGGCAAAGCCTTCAACATTGGTTTCAAACCAGGCTGTCAGTTTCTCAAGGTTAAGCTGATCTGCCTCTGGCACGGGAACGGTGCCGACCATTTCCCTGTCAAAATCTATCGCTGGGGTGGACTTCTCAACCATCAATCGAACACCACCACACTGCGCGCTGAGTGTCCTTCGCGCATTTTATCAAATCCAGCATTGATATCTTCAAGGCTAATACGTTCCGAAATGATCGTATCCAGATCGAGCAGGCCGCGCATATAGAAATCAACCAACCGCGGTAGATCAACCGGGAAGTGGTTGTTGCCCATGATCGCGCCCATCAGTTTCTTGCCTGAGAGCAGATCCATAGCGCCGAGGCCAACCTTGCAATCGAGCGGCATCATGCCAAGGACAACTGCGGTCCCGCCGCGCCGCAATGATGCGACAGCAAGATCGGCAGACGCTTGCCTTCCAACCGCTTCGATACCGTAATGGACGCCGCCATTTGAAAAACCGATGATTTGTTTGGCCGCATCTTCGGCCAGCGCATCCACAGTATGCGTAGCACCGAGAGTTTCGGCCAATGCGCGTTTTTCTGGCAAAGGATCTGCCGCAATGATTTGACCAGCGCCAGCGATCTTTGCTGCATTCACCACCGCCAAACCGACGCCGCCGCAGCCGATCACAGCGACCGATTGCCCTGGTGTAACATTGCAGGCATTGAAGATTGTGCCAGCGCCTGTCGTCACCGCGCAGCCAATCACAGCAGCACGATCAAACGGCATGTCCTTGTTGATCGCAACGCAAGCATGCTCATGGATCAGCATTTGCTCGGCAAAGGCAGAAAGGTTGAGCATTTGGTTGACGGTTTCGCCCCCAGATCGGGATATGCGGACCGGATCAGTTTTGCCGCGCCTAGTGTCACCGCCCATGCACAGCGCCATGCGCCCAGTGACGCAGAATTCACAATGGCCGCAAAATGCACTGAGGCATGTAACAACGTGATCGCCGGGTTTGACCGTGCGAACCTCGCTGCCAACTGCACGCACTATGCCGGCCGCTTCGTGGCCGGGAATACAGGGCAGCGGATGCGGATAGGTTCCGTCAATGAAGTGTAAATCAGAATGGCACAGACCGCACGCTTTTGTGTCAATCAGCACTTCGTGAGGCTGCGGATCGGCGAGTTCAACCTCACCGATCACCAACCCTTGACCTGGAGTTTCCAGTATCGCTGCTTTCGTCATACCCGCTCTCTTGCTCCTATTGCGCGCGGACTAGCGCGTCGCGCCCATATCGCCGGCACTGAACGCGCCGCCATCATTGGCCGCGCCGCCGCCATTGCGAAGCGCGTTTGCCTCTGGACCCTCGGTCGGAACATGCTTGCCAAATTCCATCCGTGCGATTGAGCGCGAGTGGACTTCGTCTGGGCCATCAGCGAGACGCAAAGTGCGCATCCCGGCATAAGCAGAGGCGAGGCCATAATCGGTGGTCACACCGCCGCCGCCATGGGCTTGGATTGCATCATCGATGATTTTGAGAGCCATATTTGGCGCCTGAACCTTGATCATCGCGATTTCTTGCTTGGCGGATTTGTTGCCAACCTTGTCCATCATATCAGCCGCTTTTAGACACAGAAGTCGGGTCATATCGATATCAATGCGGGCCCGCGCAACGCGTTCTTCCCAAACCGAATGCTTGTAAATCGGTTTGCCAAAGGCTTCGCGTTCTTGAAGTCGGCGGCACATCTTGGCCAGTGCCTCTTCCGCAACGCCGATGGTGCGCATGCAGTGGTGAATGCGGCCCGGGCCAAGCCTCCCTTGCGCAATTTCGAAACCGCGGCCTTCGCCAAGCAACATGTTGGTGACAGGCACCCGCACATCTTTCAGTTCCACTTCCATATGACCATGCGGCGCATCGTCAAACCCGAACACGGGCAAGTGGCGCAGGATATTTACGCCTGGCGCATCGAGCGGCATCAAGACCATGCTTTGCTGCGCATGGCGTTTCGCCTCAAAATCGGTTTTGCCCATGACGATTGCGACTTTGCAGCGCGGATCGCCAACCCCCGAAGACCACCATTTGCGGCCATTGATGACATATTCGTCGCCATCGCGTTCGATACGGGTTTCGATATTGGTTGCATCTGATGAAGCGGTGAACCGCTCCGTCATCAAGAAGGCAGAACGGATTTCGCCGTTCATCAAAGGGCGCAGCCACTGCTCTTTTTGTTCGGCAGTGCCATAGCGAAAGAACACTTCCATATTGCCGGTGTCCGGCGCTGAGCAATTGAAAACCTCGCTGGCAAAGCCCGCCCGGCCCATCTCTTCTGCACACAATGCGTATTCAAGATTGGTCAGGCCCGGGCCTTCAAACTCGAAACTCTCATCGACATGGTGATGGCTGTCATTGCGCGGCGGCATAAACAGGTTCCAGATGCCGGCAGCTTTCGCTTTCGCTTTCAGCTCTTCAACGATCGGGATGACCTTCCAACGTTCACCTTCCGCATCTTGCTGTTTGTAGGTTTCAAGATTGGGGCGAACATGCATTTCGATGAATTCGCGTACTCGATCGCGCCAGTAGACTTGGCGCTCAGTTGGTTCAAAATCCATGTTTCTTCCTCGTAATAATCTCTAAATTCGAATCTGAATTTGGCTTGTATTTACCGTGGCAGAGGCCCTCAATAACGCCAAGCCCTCACTTTCCTGATAAATCTATCAGTCAATTGTCCGATTACTCTGCTTTGGTCAAGTTTAGAGCGGTCACTCGCGCTTCATGATCTTCGCGATTGATCGGAAACCGCCCGAGCCAATACGCTGCGATGAGCATCAATGAAATGGTCGCGGCAGCATAAAATAGAATCAGGTTGTTGATCACGCTTTGTGGGACTTCGCCCGGCACCGCATTGGTTGAAAGCTGCACAAAGAACAGGAATTGTCCGCTCAAGAAAATCCCAAGCCCGGTTGCGCATTTCTGAACCAACCAATTGCCCGAATAAAACGCTCCCTCAGAACGCTTCCCAGTCCGTTCCAAATAGGCTTCAACAATCTCCGCGATCATGGAGCTGGCTGAGATCAGCACGACAATTCCCAAAGCGTTTCCGAATGTTAGGAACGCGATCAACAGCAGCACGGAATTCGCGCTGTCCAAAGGTGGCCAAAAGCCGAGCAGCAATGCGCCATAGGGAAGCAGTGTCAGGATTGCTGCACCAATCGCGCTGATTGCTGCGCTTTTGGGTTTGCCGAAACGTTTGTGCATCGGCGTGACGATCACGAACATCAAGATCACTGATAGGAACAGCGCAACAGGGTAGACGCTCGTCCCGGTGAAGCCATCGGGCAAGAATGGAATGGTCGCCGTATCGAGACGCCAGACATACACGATAAGGTAGTTTGAAAGCGAGAAGCTCATCCCTTGTGACACATAGGCGGCAAGGCCACCCGCTGCGAAAATCAAGAACGCACGCTCTCGAAATGCTTCGATGATTTCGTTGAAGCTCGTTTTTATGTTGAATGGAGGCGGCTTTTTATCAGGGAGATTTGCGACCAGCTTGTGCTGTCCGGCCGCTGAACCAATCACCGAAATCACCATCAAGATCGCGCCAAACATTCCGAATGATGCGTACCCATCTTTGTTCAGCAGGCCGTTCTCGCCGGGCAGGAATACCGCATATGCCAAAGTCATCATCAAAATTCCGCCGAGCCAACCGGACAGATACCGATACCGGAACAGGGTGGTCCGCTCATCATAGTCAGAAGTGATTTCTGGCAGCAGCGATACCGATGGCACTTCGCAGGCTGACAGCAAAATCCTCACCCCTGCGGCAATCGCCAGCAATTCGAAAAATGAAGGCGGCGCGTCGCCAGCAGGTGTCCACATCCAAACCCAGGCAAAGGCTAAAGGAATTGGCGCAGCGTAAAGCCAAGGCAGCCGTCTTCCCCAACGGGTATAAGTTCTATCGGATAAGTTGCCGAGGATCGGATCGATTACGGCATCGATCAGCAGGGCGACCAGCAAAGCCAAACTGACAAGGCGAGGGTCCATCCCCAAAACTTGGGAATAAAAAAACAGCAGAAAAAACTGAAAGCCGGTATCTTTTACGCCAAATGCAACTGCGCCAAATCCATGGATCAGTTTCAATCGTAATGGCAATCGCCCTTGCACCAAAGTCACGCGAGCACCCCGAATTTCTCGGTCGCCACTGCGAATCCTTGCATCATTTGCTCTCCCAAGCTCCTCACTAAAGCCTAGGCGGTGAGGCGTTCGCGTCAACGCAAAGATTTAGTGAACCAGCTTGACGTTACGGCATTAGGCATTGCGTGATGAATTCGCATTTCAGCGCTTGCAGCGTCACCCCAAATCACCATAACGTAAGCGTCAAGATAGAGTGGTGAGAGGAGAGTCGGAGCCATGTCAGACCTAGAAACATTTCGAGCAGAAACCCGCGAATGGTTGGAGGCAAATTGCCCAGCCGAAATGCAAGAGCCAGTGCGCGATGAAGAAGATGTCTATTGGGGCGGCCGCAACGCTGCATTCAAAAGTGACGCGCAAAAGACGTGGTTCGAAGCTTGCCGGGATAAGGGCTACACCGTTCCAGCTTGGCCAAAAGCTTATGGCGGCGCCGGCCTTTCTCCTGAAGAAGCAAAGGTTCTTCGCCAAGAAATGAGCCGCATCAATGCACGGCCCCCACTTTCAAGCTTCGGCATATGGATGCTTGGCCCAGCATTGCTGCATTTCGGCACTGAAGAGCAGAAGCAGCGCTTCCTGAATGAAATTGCTCGCGGCGAAATTCGCTGGTGCCAGGGTTATTCGGAGCCGGGCTCCGGCTCTGATTTGGTGAGCTTGCAAACCTTTGGTGAAGACAAGGGCGATCATTGGATCGTGAATGGTCAAAAAGTTTGGACATCATACGCTGATCATTGCGATTGGATTTTTTGCCTCGTCCGCACAGACAAAGACAATAAGTATCAAGGCATCACCTTCATGCTGTTTGATATGGCCAATGAAGGTGCCTCCACTAAGCCGATCAAGCTTATCAGCGGCAACTCGCCGTTTTGTGAGACATTCTTTGACAATGTCGAAGTTCCCAAAAGCTATGGCGAGGGAATCCCAGCCCAAGTGGGTGAAATCAATCGCGGCTGGGACGTTGCGAAGTACCTGCTCGGCCATGAGCGGGAGATGATATCAGGCGCTGGCGGCGGCGATCGCACAGCAGCCATTGGGGCGGCAATGAAGCGTCACGCGGGTGATTTGGACCCGATGCTGCGTGCAGAGCTGGCCATGTTTGATGTTGATGCTTTGGCCTATGCTGCAATGGGCGAGAAATTCCTTGATGAGATCAAGGTTGGCAAAGCCCATCCTGCGCAGCCCAATATGATGAAATATGCCGGGACCGAGCTTAACAAACGGCGCCACGAACTGATGATGTCGGCTGGTGGTTCTCGCAGCCTCGAGTGGGACAGCGACGATACCGATGGCGGTAAACCGTCGCGCAATTGGCTTCGCACCAAAGCCAATTCGATCGAGGGCGGCACATCCGAAGTCATGCTCAATGTGATTTCGAAGCGTATTCTCGATTTGCCGGGTTCGTAAGCCAAGCAATCTGTTCCACTGCCGCGCCTTTAAAGCGAAAGCAGCGCGCTGTAATTCATTCTTGTGAAGAGGAATAAGGGACCATGCCCCTTTATCACGACGAAGATCAAACGATGTTGGCCGATAGCGCCAGCCAATTCATGTCCGAACAGGGCAATGTCCAAAAGCAATTGCGCCATTGGCGAGACCGAGATTGCCCCGATGGCTTTGGCCACGAATTGTGGAAACAATTTGCTGAGATGGGCTTCACCGGCATGCTTGTGGGTGAAGAAGATGGCGGACTTGGCATGGGCCATGTCGAAGCAGGGATCGTGCTGGAGGAGATTGGCCGCAATCTCACGCCTTCGCCATTTCTGACCAGCTCTGTGCTGGCTGCCACCGCCTTGAAATCGGGCAGCAATGACTTGCGCGGTCGATATCTGCCAGGCCTTGTTTCCGGGGAAAGCGTGTTTGCTGTGGCGGTTGATGAAGGTGCAAAGCACCGTCCAGAGCGCATCAAAACTCGCGCGGAAAAATCAGGCAACGGTTTCAAGCTGTCGGGGCAAAAGGATTTCGTAATTCAAGGTGCCAGCGCGGATATGCTGGTGGTCGCAGCGCGCACATCGGGCAGCGATGATGACAGAGATGGCATCACCCTGTTTGCCGTTCCCAAAGATGCCGCCAATATGAGCCATGATGCAGTTCGGCTCGTGGACAGCTCAATGGCGACACACACTAAGTTCGAAGGCGTTGAGCTTGATGGTGACGCTGTAATCGGTGAAGTTGATGGCGGCCGCGAAGTTCTCGATGCGATGCTTCGCGCTGGCCGGGTCGGGTCTGCTGCGGAAGGAGTGGGGGTTGCTCGAGGCGCGATGGATATGACCGTCGAATATCTCAAGCAACGCAAACAATTCGGCAAATTGATCGGGGAATTTCAGGCGCTGCAACACCGTGCCAGCCACCTTTATTCCGAACTTGAGATCGCGCGCGCGGTTGTGATCAAAACACAGCAATTGCTCGATGGCGATAGCGAACAGGCCGAATTGATGAGCTCAGTTGCCAAGGCAAAGGTTTCAAAAACCGCCGGACTTGCAGTGCGCGAAGGTGTGCAGATGCATGGCGGCATCGGGATGACTGATGAATACGATATCGGCCTCTATATGAAGCGCGATCGTGCACTCGCCGAATTCATGGGCGATGCCTATTATCATGCTGGCCGTGTGGCCGATATGAGCGGTTACTGAGCCAGAAAAAGGAAAGCTGACATGATGGATATGAATGCCCTTTTCGGGCTTGAAGGCCGCGTTGCATTGGTGACCGGCGGCAGCCGCGGGATCGGCAAAATGTTTGTCGAAGGTTTGCTTTCTGCTGGTTGCGCCCGAGTGTATATTTCGGCTCGCAAGGTTGAACAGATGGAAGCGACCATCGCCGAATTTGGTGATGACAGGGTTTTCGGCATCCCTGCTGACCTCAGCCAGATGGATGGCATAGAGCATCTGGTCGCTGAACTCTCAGCCAAAGAAGAAAAGCTTGATATCCTTATCAACAATGCGGGCGCGGCTTGGGGGCAGCCTTATCTCGAATTCAACGAGGCAGGGTGGCATCGGACCATGGATCTGAATGTCAAAACACCGTTTTTCCTGACACAAAAGCTCCACGATCTGCTGGTTGCCGGGGGCAAAGGAGATCATCCGGCCAAGGTAATCCATGTATCGTCAATTGATGGCCAGCGGATCAATCCATGGGAAACTTATGCGTATCAGGCGTCCAAAGCCGGTGTGATCCAGCTGACGCGGCGAATGGCTGCACGGTTGGTGCAGGACAATATCATCGTTTCATCGATCGCTCCCGGTGCTTTCGCCAGCGAGATGAACAAGGCCGCCAAAAGCGCGCCAGACGCTTCGGCAGCGATGATCCCTGCGAAACGGATAGGCACGCCAGAAGATATGGCTGCGGCGGCAATATATTTGTGCAGCCGTGCCGGCGATTATGTGATTGGCGAAACACTGACCGTAGATGGCGGCGTTGTGAATGCTGCGCTGCCGTTTAACTTTGGTGATCCCAACGGCTGATAGATTGGGGTGCACTTGCAGCCAGCGACAAGTCAAACTGCGCGACACGGACATGTAACCAGCAGAGCACTTTGTACGAAAGAATATATGCCGTGTCGGCGTATTTTTTGCACAGGTGCCCTTTATGCCCAAGCCATTCCCTAAGCCCTTTCCAACGCGCAAATTCGTGATCGCGGCGGCCTTGTCGTTGGGTTTTGCCGCATCTGCTGGATTAGGGATCGCAACCTTACCGTCTGCCAACGCGCAAGAGACCGCACCTGAACCAGATTTCGATTTCAGCGAACCGGAAGCAGGAAATGATGCCGCGCCGGAGCCTGAAGTCAGCGCCGATATGCAGATGGTGCTGGATGAAATGGACGCGGTAATAAACGCGCTTGATGGCGATGCAGAACGCAATGGTAACAGCTGGGAATTCACTCTCGAAGAGCGCCGGATGCTGGTTGTGACCGATGCCACCAATGGTCGGATGCGCGTGATCACACCGATCGCTCCGGTCGAAGCATTGCCCGAAGGGGCCTTGCGGCGATTGATGCAAGCCAATTTCGATACCGCACTCGATGCTCGCTATGCTGTTGCGCAGAACCTGATCTGGGCAGCATTTGTGCACCCACTCGATACGCTGACCACGCGCGATTTCGCATCGGGCTTGCTCCAAACTCACTCATTGGGTGAGACATTTGGAACCACATTTTCCAGCGGCGCACTCAATTTTGGCGGCGGAGACAGCGGCGCCATTATTGAAAACCAGCTTGAGGAATTGCTCGATCAGTTGGAAGAACGCGAAACCACCTAAGGTTTATCTAGCGAGCTAGGTTAGACCATCAATTCGCGAACGAATGGGATCAACCCGGTTTGGCGGGTGCGGCGCATACGCTCCGCATCAAGGATTTCACGAACCTTTTCAAAGCAATAGTCTATATCGTCATTGACGACGACATAGTCATATTCGGCCCAGTGGCTTATTTCACCCCGGGCACGCTCCATCCGCCCATCGATCACACTGTCGCTATCGGTGGCGCGTTCTTCGAGCCGACGGCGAAGTTCAGACAAGCTTGGCGGCAGAATGAAAACACTGACCACGTCTTGCTGATCCTTTTGATAAAGCTGCTGCGTGCCCTGCCAATCGATATCAAACAGGAAATCCTGCCCTTCTTTCAAAGCGGTCCGGATCAGCCCTTTTGGCGTGCCATAGCGGTGATCGAACACGGTCGCCCATTCATAAAAATCATCTTCTTCAACCATCTGATCGAATTTGTCGTTCGAGACAAAATGATAATGAACGCCGTCGATCTCTCCCGTTCGGGGCGGGCGAGTGGTCACCGACACGGATAATTTGATTTCGGAATCAGCCTCCAGCAATTTGCGCGACAAGGTCGTTTTGCCCGCGCCAGATGGGGAAGAGAGGATGAACATCAATCCGCGGCGGTTAAGGCCGTCGACATTGGATTCCTCAAAATATGGTTCGCAATCTGTATCGCCCATGCGGTTCGATGGCGCAAAGCGGTGCAAGAAATCAAGGGTTAGGGTGGTGGATTGCGGCGGTTTGCTGGTGACGAGGCACTATTCGTGGTTCGCAACTGGCTCATCCTCAAGCTCGATTTGGCCGGGATTACCCTTCTCCAACGCTTTGCCGCGCTCATAAAGAGCTTTGGCCACGAGGCCACCAGCGACAACCGCTAAGCCGCCAACAGACCGACTGGCCAATTTGCTCGCACCATAGAGCGTTAGCGCGGAGATTATGGATTTTCCATCGGTGGGCTTCTCGTTTTGAGTCTTTTCGTAATTTGATGTGAGGTTGCGCTTTTCTAGGTTGTTTTGCAGCGCTTTGCTCGCCTCGCGCAGGATGATGTCAGCGAGCAAGAGATTGGTGGATCGCTGCGCGGCGCCAATTTCGGGACTTTGCTCTGCGTCTTGGGAAGCTTCGCAGGCTGCATCCGAATTTGCGCCGGGTGCCCCCTCGATTAAGCCCTTGTCAGAATCGCTCACGAGAATTTCCCCGGACGGCTAAGATATCGCGCCCAAAAAATTGGCGCTATTTCTTGCGTCCAAAATCGACGGTTACGACATTTGAACCGTCGTCTTCGCCTTCGCTCAGTTCTTCGCCGTCGACACCTTCGACCGAGTCATTTTCAGCGTTTTCATGCCCTTCAGGCGCCAGATCGGAAACTGTCGCTTGAAATTGCAGGCCAAAATCAACCGCCGGATCAACGAAAGCCGTGATCGCTGCAAACGGGATAAGCAATTTCGCTGGAATTTGATTGAACGACAGCCCAACCGAAAATTCCGTGTCGGTCACTTCAAGGTCCCAAAACTTGTTTTGAAGAACAATTGTCATCTCATCCGGGAATCGTTCGCGCAGATGTTGCGGTATTGAGACCCCTTGAGCGCCTGTCTTGAATGTAATGTAAAAGTGATGCGTTCCAGGCAATTCACTGCCGCCACGCTCGATCTCACCCAGCACACGGCCAACCACCGCGCGGAGCGCTTCTTGCACGATCTCATCATACGGGATCAGGCTGTCTGGTGTTTCTTCACTCATATTGACCGCGAAAGTGACGAGCGCAGTCGCGCTGGTCAAGCGTTTACGTGCCAAAAGTAATAGTTAGCCCCGACATAGCGCGATGCGCTTGCGTGCTGTGCGTACAAGCTTATAGCGCGGAGACTATGCAGGCAGAAACGCGAACAGGCACGATTGAACGCAAAACCGCCGAGACCACGATTGCCATTTCGGTCAATCTGGACGGGACGGGCGACTATGATGTTTCCACGGGAATCGGATTTCTCGATCACATGGTGGAACAATTCGCCAAACACTCGCTCATCGATGTGAGCATGAAAGTCGAAGGTGATCTGCACGTCGATCAGCATCATACAACCGAAGATTCGGCGATCGCACTGGGTCAGGCATTGTCTGATGCATTGGGCGATAAATCAGGAATTGGCCGGTATGGCAGTGCCTATTCCCCGATGGATGAAACACTGGCCCGTGTCGCGCTGGATATATCTGGCCGCCCTTTTTTGGTTTGGAATGCTGGCTTCACGCAGGAAAGATTGGGTGAATGGGACACCGAATTGATTGAACATTGGTTTCAATCTGTCGCTCAAACGGCTGGCATCACCCTGCATATTGAATTGCTTTATGGCAGCAATAATCACCACATTTGCGAAAGCATTTACAAAGGCTTCGCGCGGGCCATGCGCATCGCAGTTGCACAGGATCCGCGCAAAGCTGGCATGATTCCAAGCACAAAAGGCCAATTGGGCGGATAATGGCTGAGACAGTCGCCCTCGTGGATTATGGCGCGGGCAACCTCCATTCGGTGCACAATGCTTTAAAACGAATTGGCGCCGAAGTTGAGGTTACGGCTGACCCAAACCGGGTGCGCGCTGCAGATCGGATTGTGCTGCCCGGTGTCGGTTCCTTCAAGGCGTGTGCCGATGGATTGCGCGCGATTGATGGCATGGTTGAATCCATGACAGAACGCGTTTCAGTTGGCGGTGCACCATTTCTGGGCATTTGTGTGGGCATGCAATTGCTCGCGGCGCGCGGCTTGGAACATGGGGTCACTCCGGGGCTCAATTGGATTGCAGGGGAAGTACGGGCGATTGAGCCTGCCGACCCGAAAATCAAAGTGCCGCACATGGGTTGGAATGATGTGGCTCTGTTGCCGCATGCCCATAATCATCCTGCACTGGAGGACGGTGAAGCCTATTTTCTGCATTCTTTCCACTTCGTGGCGGATAGCCCGAGCGAAGTTGCCGCACTGACCGACCATGGTCAGGGCTTGGTCGCTGCGGTGGCGCGCGACAACATTTTGGGCGTGCAGTTTCACCCAGAGAAAAGTCAGGCATATGGGCTTGCAATGCTGGAACGTTTTTTGGAGTGGAAGCCATGATCATTTTTCCAGCAATCGACCTGAAAGGCGGCGAAGTTGTGCGGCTGGCAGAAGGCGACATGGATCGGGCCACAATCTACGGCGATGATCCGGCAGCGCAGGCGGTAATTTTCTCTCAAGCTGGCGCAGAATTCCTTCACGTGGTTGATCTTGATGGCAGCTTTGCCGGGCGGGCAGAAAATCGCGATGCTGTGGAGGCGATCGTTTCGACGTTTCCAGGTCATGTGCAATTGGGCGGTGGAATCCGCGACGCTGCAGGCGTGGAGCGTTGGTTTAACGTTGGAGTGTCGCGAGTGGTGATGGGCTCTGCCGCTCTGAAAGATCCAGAATTCGTCAAAGAAATGGCGCGCGAATGGGAAAATGGGATTGTCGTGGCGGTCGATGCCAAAGACGGGATGGTCGCCACCGAAGGATGGGCCGAAGTGTCTGATGTGCCGGTTGTTGATCTTGCACGGCGATTTGAGGATGCCGGCGTTGCCAGCCTGTTGTTTACCGATATTGGCCGCGATGGATTGCTAAAGGGTGCGAATATCGACGCGACTTTGGAACTGGCAAGGCAGGTCGATATCCCCGTCATCGCCAGCGGCGGAGTGAAAGGTATTGATGATATTCATGTGCTCTCGCTGCATGCGAGTGAGGGCATTGAAGGCGTTATAACAGGCCGTGCTTTGTACGAAGGCAAACTCGATCTTGCGGCGGCGATTGCGGTGGCGGGGCAGAATTGATGCCGAAGCTCGCAGTCTTGCATGCCCATCGAGGCAAGGGATGACCGTCCGTATCCGCGTCATACCCTGTCTAGATGTCGCGGATGGCCGCGTCGTCAAAGGCGTCAATTTCGTTGATTTGCGCGACGCCGGCGACCCGGTTGAACAGGCTCAAGCGTATGATGCGGCAGGGGCGGATGAGCTCTGCTTTCTTGATATTTCGGCCAGCCACGAAGGGCGCGGCACCTTGCTGGATATCGTGAAACGGACGGCGGCGGTGTGTTTTATGCCTCTAACGGTCGGCGGCGGAGTTCGCAGCGTGGAGGATGCGCGTGAGCTGTTACTTGCCGGCGCAGATAAGGTCGCGATCAATTCCGCAGCGGTTGCGCGGCCAGAGCTTGTCGCGGAAATTGCAGCCAAATTTGGCAGCCAATGCGTTGTGGCGAGCGTGGATGCGCGCCGTGTGGGGGATGGAAAGTGGGAAATCTTTACCCATGGCGGGCGCAAATCGACCGGCATTGATGCTGTTGAATATGGCCGAAAAATCGCGTCTTTTGGAGCGGGTGAATTGCTCGTCACATCGATGGACGGGGATGGAACCCAATCCGGTTATGATCTGGAACTGACCCGAACCATTGCTGACTCCGTGTCTGTTCCCGTCGTGGCGAGTGGCGGTGTCGGATCGCTCGATCATCTGGTTGACGGGGTAACCAAAGGCCATGCCAGCGCTGTTCTGGCCGCCTCGATATTTCATTTCGGCAAATATTCAGTGGCCGATGCGCACCGCGCATTGCGCGCGGCGGGCTTGCCAGCGCGGGGGGATTGAACCAATCATGTCAGATATGGATACGCTAAAACGTCTGGAACAAACGATCGCTGCACGTGCAAAGGCTGCGCCAAGCGAAAGCTATGTCGCCAGCCTTAATGCCAAAGGGTTGCCCAAGATCGCCCAAAAAATTGGCGAAGAGGCGACCGAGGCGGTGATCGCTGCGCTTGCAGGAACGGCTGAAGATTTGACGGCAGAAAGTGCGGATCTGCTGTTTCATCTGCTGGTTCTGTTGGAACACAAAGGCGTTGCTTTCCAGCAGGTTTTGGATGAGCTGGAGCGGCGAGAGGGTGTGTCAGGTCTCGACGAAAAAGCTGGCCGCGTAGCGGAGTGAACAATGCCGATTGATGCAACCTTGCCCTATGACGATAACAACATTTTTGCGAAAATCCTGCGCGGCGAAATTCCTTCAACCAAGGTTTATGAAGATGAGTGGGCATTCGCGTTTGAAGATATCAATCCGCAGGCGGAAATTCATACGCTCGTGATTCCAAAGGGGCGCTATGTCAGTTGGGATGATTTTTCAGCCAAAGCTTCTGCAGAAGAAATCGCTGGTTTTGTAAGAGCGGTTGGCGAAGTTTCACGGGCTATGGGCTTGGTAGAGCCGGGATACCGTCTGTTGGCCAATATCGGCGCACATGGCGGGCAAGAAGTGCCGCACCTGCATGTCCATATCTTTGGCGGGCAACCCTTGGGTCCTATGATCACCCGATAACGGCCCATGCCTTTATCTGGTCGCAGTTAAGACTCGTTTCGCCGCCATTCATGCTCCCATGTCAAAAGCCCTCTGGCGCACGAATCCTCGCTGCGTTAAGTGGTTAATGCAATGACTAGCCCTGTTCTTCCCGGCGGTGTGTTTGATGGATCGCGGCATCTCTATGCGGTTCGGGTCTATTATGAAGACACCGATCTTTCGGGCATCACATATCATGCCAATTATCTGCGCTGGTTTGAGCGTGCGCGTTCCGATCTTTTGCGCATGCTTGATATCGATCAGCGCACTGCAATAGAAGGCGGAGCTGGCGCCTACGCCGTAACTGAAATTGCTGTTAAATACGTGCAGCCAGCAAAGCTTGAAGATGATGTCGTGATATCTACCATTTGCACCGAATTGGGTGCCGCAAGCGTTCGAATGGAGCAGCGCGCAACGCGCGGTGATGACATTTTGGCAATTGCAGAAGTGCGAGCTGCTTTTTTGACGCCTGAAGGGCGTCCGCGCCGCCAGCCTGACAGCTGGCGTTCCTCATTTCGTGAATTTATGGAGCAAGACGCTCAATGACATCTACGCTTGCAATTTTTTCTGCAGCTTCTTCCACACGGTTGAATCCCGTCGAGCTGTTTCTGGATGCTGATATCGTGGTCCAGCTGGTTATGGCAGGCCTGATCCTTGCCAGTATCTGGGTTTGGACGATCATCCTTTCATTTAGTGTTAGAATGCGCGGACTTGAGGGCAAATCCCGCCGTTACGAAGAGGATTTCTTTGATGCGCCAGATCGCGGCGCTGTGATGGGAAAGAGCCAGCAACGCGATATTCCATCAGCCCGGATCGCAGCATCTGGATATAGCGAGTGGAAAGCCTCGACGAAGTTGGCTTCGGTTGATCGTGATGCCGCACGGCAAAGGATCGGTACGGCGATGGAAAGCCAGGTCGCTTATGAGGCAGATGAACTTGCAGAGCGGCTGAATTTCCTTGCGACGACAGGCTCGGTGGCTCCATTTGTCGGGCTGTTCGGTACGGTGTGGGGGATCATGAACAGCTTCTTCCAAATCGGCGCGCAAGAAAGCTCATCCCTTGCGGTTGTTGCTCCGGGCATATCAGAAGCCTTGTTTGCAACCGCAATTGGCCTGTTCGCTGCGATCCCAGCGGTGATTGCGTATAACAGATTCAGCCACCGGGTTAATCGGTTTGAGGCGCATCTTCAACGCTTCGCCGATCGGTTCCATGCTGCCCTAAGCCGTGAATTGGACAAAGCATAATGGCGATGGGTTTGGCATCTGGTAGAGGCGGCGGACGGCGTTCGCGCCGCGCCCCGATGGCGGAAATCAATGTAACGCCGTTTGTCGATGTTATGCTGGTTTTGCTGATCATTTTTATGGTCACTGCACCCTTGCTCGCGTCGGGCGTTCCAATTGAATTGCCAGAAAGCCGCGCGAACCCCATCGATCAAACGCCTGATCAAGTGACCATTTCTGTCGATCAGCAAGGCGTGATCTATATTGATGATGCCCGGGTTGAACCCGGAAATTTCACCACTCGGCTTGCTGAAATTGATAGCCGCGGTGACGGCCAGCAGCCGGTTATTGTGCTGCGCGGCGACCGCACACTTGATTATGGCAGGGTGATGGCTGTGATGGGTGAGCTCAATCGAGCAGGTTTTTCTTCAATCTCGCTGGTCACCAGCGGTTCAGTTACACCCCCATAGCGCGGATCCCGATGGCTCAGACCATTCAGCACACTGGCAATTTCCGCCGTGAGGAAAGACTCGGCCTTTTGGTCGCGTTCATCCTGCACGTGCTGGTTTTGGCGGCGATGCTGTTTCAGCCGGTGCGCGATGAAGTGCTGCCTATCCCTGAGCGGATGACCGTGAGCCTCGCCGCGGAAGTTGGCCTAGAATCCACCGCTCCAGCCCCTGTGGTAGAAGCGCAAGCAGCGATTGCGCCGACATTATCCGATGAACTCGCCCCCGCGATTGAGGATAGTCCGGCTGAAGCACAAACGCAGTCGCGGCCACAACCTCAACCAACGACGCCGCCGCGCGCGAACCAACCAACCCGCAGCCCAGCACCTGCGCCCACCCAGACGCCGCGTCCACGGCCAAGTCCAACTGCCAGTGCAGCGCCAACTCAGGGTGGAGGAAGCCGGATTGGAAGCAATTTCCTCCCCGGTTCGGGCAGTTCGGCCACCTCCAATGATACGCGTATTCCAGCGTCAGAAATCGGCCGCAGTGCGCAGGCATCCTTGCGATCTGCAATAACGCGGCAATTGCGTCCGCATTGGACAGCGCCTCAGGGCGTCGATGTGGAACAACTGGTGACAGTGTTATCATTCCGCTTGAATCCGGATGGCACGTTGGCGGGTAGGCCACGCGTAGTCAGACAGACCGGAATTAACGCATCCAATCGTCCCCAGGCCCCGGTTCATGCCGAACGTGCTATCCGGGCAGTTCAACTCGCGGCACCTTTTGATTTGCCGGATCAGTATTACAACGGATGGAAAACCATCTCCGCATGGCGTTTCGACAGAAGGCTTTAATAATTATGAGATCGTATCTCGCACTTTCTTTGGCTCTTTTTGCAGCCCCGCTCGCCGCCCAAAATCAGGATTTGGACGAGCCGGTTGGGGAGGGCGGCAGTGTTGAGACTGCGTTTGAAGAAACCGCGTCTGAAGACGGTGGTTTGACCGGATCTGTCACAGACGAAAGCGATTGGAATGATCTAGGCATTGCTATTCCAGCATTTGCAACCGACCGTGATGGACCCACGTCCGCCAATGCCAATGGCACGGCGGCATTGGGCCGCGAGATTTCGCGGGTCATCACTGCAAACCTGCGTAACAATGGGATTTTCAGGCCAACTGGGCCCGATGCATTGCCGCAGCCATCATTCGCACAGATCACCGCGCCAAGCTGGGGCAGTTGGAGTGGACGCGGGGCAGAAATGCTGGTCCACGGCTATGTCCGCGCCCGAAATGATGGGCGTTTGGTTGTTGGTTGCTATCTTTATGATGTCGCGCTTCAGGATGAATTGATCCGCGAAGGATGGGTTGTGCGCCCAGCCGATTGGCGCAGGGCAGCGCATAAGTGTTCTGATATTATCTATGCGCGGCTGACGGGAGAAAGCCCGTTTTTCGATAGCCGGATCGCATACATCGCTGAAACAGGTCCAAAGGATCGGCGGGTGAAACGATTGGCCATTATGGACAGTGATGGTGCCAATCATCGCTTTCTAACTTTGGGCAGCGCAACCGCGCTAACACCGCGTTACTCGCCAGATTACTCGCAATTGCTGTATCTTTCATATGTCGACGGCAACCCGCGCATCTATGTCTATGAAATCGGCACTGGCCGTCAGCGGTTGATTACACAAAGTTCCAACCCAACTCTGGCTCCGCGCTGGAGCCCTGATGGTCGTTCAATCCTGTTCTCAATGGCGATTGCAGGAAACACCGATATTTATCGAATCTCTGCCAATGGCGGTCAGCCAGTGCGGCTCACCAGCACGCCGGGGATCGATGTGGGAGGATCCTATTCCCCGGATGGTTCAAAGATTGTTTTTGAAAGCGATCGTTCGGGAACTCAACAATGTTATATAATGGATGCTGATGGTAACAATCAGCGCCGGATTACATTCTTCGGCGGGCGCTGTGCCACGCCGGAATGGAGCCCGCGCGGCGATCAAATTTCGTTCACTCGGATCGCTGGTGACTTTAATATTGCGGTTATGAACACCAGCGGGCGTAACCTTCGGGTGCTTACCAACGGATGGCAAGATGAGGCACCAACCTGGGCGCCCAATGGCAGGATCATTCAGTTTTTCCGCACAGAGCGGAATTCGGGGCGTTCCAGCTTATGGCAAGTTGACCTGACTGGCCGAAATGAGCGCCGCCTGCCAACGCCTGTTGATGCTTCTGACCCCGCATGGGGCCCTATCCGGCCCTGAATGATGCAATGTTCAACCCACGATCGGTATACGCTCTTTGCGATGCTGATCCTCAATGGAGAGGAAACACAATGACTGTCTCCAACACTCGCCTAGCTGCAATTCTCGTCCTCAGTTCCGCAACAGCGCTCGGCGCCTGTTCACGCGAAGCGCCCGAAGATTTGCCGCCCGCGCCTGTTACCACCACGGCACAGGTTACAGACCCTGCGGCTACAGCCGCGCCTTCAGGGCCGACTGTCGGCACGCAATCGCATTTCGAACAGGTCGTGGGCAGTTCAACCACGGTTTACTTCGATACCGATCGCTTCAACATCGACAGCGCTGATGCGGCTGCTTTGCAAAGCCAGGCGCAATATCTCAGCCAGTATCCGCAGATAACGATCACCGTTGAAGGGCACACAGACGAGCGCGGAACCCGCGATTACAACGTTGCCTTGGGTGAGCGCCGTGCGAATTCAGCCAAGAATTACCTGGTCGGATTGGGCATCTCTGCAAATCGGATCAGCACCGTAAGTTACGGCAAAGAACGCCCAGTGGCGCTCGGATCCAACTCTGGCGCATGGGCACAAAATCGCCGTGCAGCGAGCATTGTAATCAACTGATTGGAATGTTGGGGGTCGGCGCAGCGCCGGCTCCCAATTTTTGGCTGCGCTATCTTTAGCGCGGCAAAAGGCTGGGTGTCGGCACGTCGATAGACGTCAATTCCGCCTGAACAGGGATAATCTGACCACCCGATACGCGGTGCAGGCCGCCATTCACCGAAAGCACGCATAGGCATGCCATCGCAAAAGTTGCGAACGCGCTGGATACGGCAAGTTGTGGACTCATAGTTTTGCTCTTTCAGGCAATGCTCTAGCGGCAATATATGAATGATCTATTGCAATGCAACATTTCAGATCGAAACTGGTTCCCAAACCTTTGCAATCTTCGCCAGTGCGTTTAGATTGAACGACAAATCGCAACCACCAACGACATTTTGCTGAGCAAATAGGATTTTCCTGCATGAGCCGCGCGCGCCGATCAAATGACTGGGGTTTTCCACGCTGGCGCTCTTATGATTCGTCCCGCGAAACCGTGGTTCAGCGCGAATGTGATCGGCATGGATGCGGCGAACCGGGCCTATGCCCCGCGCCCAAATCTCCCAACAATCCTGACAAATGGTATTTTTGCCAAGCGCATGCAGCGGAATACAATCGCAAATGGGATTATTTCGAAGGCTTGGATAAAGAAGAGGCGACCAAGCGGGCTAAGGATGAGCAGCGCGAAAATTCCGGATACACCGAATCTGCTCACTATGGCTGGACTGGCTCTGGCGATGGTAGCCGCACCGCGGATGAGATGCGCGCGCTTGAAGTTTTGGGACTTGAGAGTGATGCCGATTTCGCAGCGATCAAGAAAGCTTATCGTCAAAAGGCGAAAATGGTGCACCCCGATGTGATGCCCGGCGACGAAGAGGCGGCCAAACAGTTTCAGGCGATTCAGGTGTCTTACGAAATTTTGCGGCAAGCCGAAGAACGGCGCGCCTGGAAAGGATAAAGCCGATTGACGGTCTGAGCTGGATGAGTTTTCCAGCCAAGGTGTTTTCGTCTCGTTTTTAGCACTTCTCCTTTCGGCAGGCTTGGCTCGCCTTTGCTGCGATGGGCTTGCTTGTTCTGCTAAGCTCTGTCGATCCGGCGCTAGATCCACTCACTCAACATATTAGCGAAGCATCGCGGGCCAGCGGATGGTTGGCGACTGCCGACAAAGTGCTGCCTGTAATTGCAGGGCTCAGCATTGTTTTGTTCGGGTTTGGATGCTTCTTTCGCCTCAGACATTGGTGGTGGACCGGCACCGCGGGTTTGCTGTTCGATGCGGCCATGATCGCAAATGGCGTTTTTCCTGCCGGTGATCCGCGTCATGGTCTTTATGGTCTGGCGCTCTTTTCCGTGCTTGTTCCTGCTTGTTATGGGGCTGAATTTTCAGGACCTTTTTCACCGCGTTTTGTGCAGTTTTCCCTCTTTTGCACAGGAGCGGGAATGGCCTATATGTGGATGCTATTGATCGGCCTCGATCGTGATGCTTGGCGTGCTCTGACCCAGCGTTTGGCAAGCCTGCTTGCCTTCTCCTGGTATGCTGTCACCGCATGGCAGTACCGTGAAAATACCCTTGCAGAGCGTCAGTAATTTCACCTTCACAATCAATCACGGGGTCCGGCGAAATTCTTTGACCCGCTTGTATTGATTTCAGGGTCTGGATTGTCATTCCACCACGCTGTGTCGGTCCATGGGCGGGCGTCAATTTCATGGGTCCAGCAATTTTTGGGTTGCTGAGCAAGGTGCCAATAAGTTTCGGCAAGTGCGCCGGGATCGATCACACCATCCTCACCCTTGGACGCTTTGTATATTTCAAATTTGTCGCCCAAAAGCTTGCCCAGCGTGTCAGGTGCATCGACCGATCCATCGACAACAATATGTGCAAGGTGGATGCCTTGCGGTCCGAATTCCGCGTTCAAAGTTTGGCATAACATGCGCCGCGCGGCCATCGCCGCGGCATGGCTGTGTTGGCCGGCATTGCCGCGCACCGCCGCGGTGGCCGATGTGACGAGCAGATTGCCGCGTCCGCGCTTTACCATAGCGGGAAGCATAGCGTGGGCGAGCCGGAACAGGCCAAAGCAGCCAAGCCTCCAGCCGAGTTCAAAGGTGCGATGTGGTGTATCGTGCAAAGCGCGATTGCCGATTTGCGCGCCCAAATTGTAAAGCGCTGTTTCAATCGGGCCGATATCGCTTTCGACGCGATCGATCAGTTCTTCGATTGTCCCATCGTCGGCCGCGTTGAGCAAAGTCCCGGATGCCGACCCACCCTTGGCCTCAATTTCGCTCACCAGCTTGGCGAGTCCAGCCTCATCACTGCGCCGTGCAAGCACCGCGTGGTATCCTTCAGATGCAAACCGAGCTGCGGCGTGACCGCCAATGCCAGCGCCCGCACCTATCACGAGAAAAACCGGTTTCCGTTCGTTCATGCGCTATCCTCTCCCTCGAAGGAGAGAAGATAGCGTAGTCATCAAACGTGAGCCAGTGCCTGCTCGAAATCTGCGATCAGATCATCTGCATCTTCAATGCCGATGCTGATGCGCACCAGATTGTCTGTGATCCCAAGCGCGTCCTTGCGCTCTTGCGGGACTGAAAGATGCGTCATCGCGGCGGGATGGCTGGCAAGAGTTTCGGTTCCGCCAAGGCTGACCGCCAATTTGGCAATGGTAAGGTTGTCCAGGAACCGGAAGCTTTCCTCCTCACAGCCTTTGATGAAGACGGAGAAGGTGGAACCGGCACCTTTGCAATGACGATCATAGATGTCTTGTTGCCGTGGATCGCTGATAAAGCCGAGATAGCCAAGACCTTCGACCTTGGGATGATCCCTCAGGAATGCACACACCTTCGCGGCGTTTTCACCGGCTCGTTGCATCCGCAGCTCAACGGTTTCCAAACTGCGAAGCAGCATCCATGCGGTGTTCGGATCGACAATGCCGCCCATTGTGTTGCGCAAGGCGCGGACAGGATCCATCCACTTCTTCGCGCCAGCAATTGATCCAGCCACGAGGTCTGAGTGACCGCCAACATATTTGGTCAGCGAATAGACCACGATATCGGCACCGTGATCGAGTGGGCGTTGCCACAAGGGGCCAAGAAACGTGTTGTCGATTGCGATCGGGCAATCCTTGGCCAAGCCAGCATCGCGCGCGGCCTTTACCGCTTCGATATCGACCAGGGCATTGGTTGGATTGGCTGGGCTTTCAAGATAGATCATCGCGACTTTGCCGCCTTGGCTGGCCGCTTGCTTCTTCGCTTTCAGCAAGACCTCGTCTAGTTCCTCGCGGCTCGCACCAGCGGGGAAATCAACATAGGTCACGCCGAATTTTGAAAGTATCTTTGAAACGAAGCCTTCGGAGGCGGCGTATAGCGGCCCTGAATGCACAATCACGTCGCCATGGCTGACATTGGCCAGCATCAAAACGCAGATCGCGGTCATACCGCTTGAGAAGCTCAGCGCGTCTTCAGCGCCGTCCCAGATGCTCAACCGATCTTCGAGAATTTCCTGATTGGGACCGTTGAAGCGCGAATAGACCAAGCCTTCGGCGCCGCCCGGACGTTTGCCGGTGATGCCTTCAAAATGGCGTTTACCTGCCGCAGCGTTTTCGAAGGTGAAAGTTGAAGTGAGAAAGATCGGCGCTTTCAGCGATCCTTCGGAAAGTTGCGGATCATAACCATAGCCCATCATCTGGGTTGATGGTTTCATCTCGCGCCCGCCAACACTTGTTTTTGGGGCCTTAGGTTTGCGACGTGGAGTCGGGTTATCAGTTGAATCAATCGCATCCGACACGGTGCGGTTCCTTCCTTACAAACGCTCCCAGGAAGGCAGGAGCTATCAAGGTTCTGACAGGGCGCCCGCTTCTAACCTCCGCAGAAACGCTTCTCCGCCATCAGTCCCATAATGTCCGCGTAATTATCGCGAGATGGTTGCATGTGCAACCGCTTGCTTTGGGAGATTTTCTGATTGGCGATCGACACGGGTTTTTGCCAAATTTGGGCATTCGTTCCTTTGCCTCATGGCGCAATAAATCTCTGCCGGGGTAAAACTTACAATTCAGCTGCCTTTCTATCGATTATTACGCGATCAATAATGCTGTCGATCAAATGATGGTGTTGGGTTAGGCTTTACGAAACAAGCGGTCGGGAGAATTAGAGATGATTAATGATCCATTTCAGATGCAACGAGAACTGCGTTACGGCGCGCCGCCATGCGATCAAATTCTAACTGGTCGGCATTTCACGATTGGATATTCTTGGTATTTTCGTCAGGCGAAATGGACGCTTGAGATTATCAACCGCGATCGCGAACTCGTGAACAATGCCGAAGGTGTCGAGCGGCTGGATAATTTTCGCGCAGACACTCGCATTCCAAAACGCTTTCGAGCGGGATTGAAAGCCTATCAAGCAAGCGGTTTTGATCGCGGACATTTGGTGGCCAGCGCCAATCAGGATTTGGAAGATATCCAGAACAGCGAGACGTTTCTGCTGTCCAATATGTCTCCTCAACGCCCACATTTCAATCGCGGAATATGGAGCGATCTGGAGATGGAAATACGCGATCTCGATGCGCGAGAGAGCACTTTGGAAACTTATGTTTTGACCTGCCCGGTGTTCTATTTTGGTGAAAAAGTGGATCGGATCGGAAAGGAGCAAGAGGATTTTGGGATCAGCGTTCCCGTCCCGCATGCCTTTATCAAAAGCGTGCTGGTGGAAAACAAGCGTGGCAGATTCCGGCTTTGGACTTTTGCGATCCCAAACAAGAAGCAAACCGAACCGCTCGATAGCTTTTTGGTAAAAACCTATGACGCCGAACAATATGTAGGCGGACGTTTTTGGGACCGAATTTCAGGCGGAGATTTGCACCAGGACAAGGCTCGTAAACGCAAAATGTGGTGAGGGAGAGGTTTTTACCCTGAGGGGATAATGCAAACTCAAATCAATGCGGCGATGCCCCAAACCATCCCGACGATTAGGAAAATTCCCGCCAGATCGAGCACAAATCCCGCGCCGACCATCCGTTCAATCTTTATCCTTCCGGATGCCCATGCAATGGCATTGGGCCCGGTGCCCGCAGGCAGCATAAAGCCCCAACTGGCAGCCAATGCAGCAGGCATGGCAAGCAAGATTGGATCCGCGCCAAGCGCTACCACCAGAGCCGCGACGACCGGTATGATGCCGGTTGCAGTCGCAACATTGCTGGCAAATTCTGTGATCACAATAATCATGGCGACCACAGCGACACTGACGATGATCAGCGGTAGGTTTTCGAGCGGCAAGAGCGCCTCTCCGAGCCAATTGGCAAGGCCCGATGCCTGCATTCCCGCTGCGAGCGCCAACCCGCCGCCGAACATCATAATCACTCCCCATGGCGCGCGGTCAGCTTCTTTCCAATTGAGCAAAGCCCGGCCCGTCCCATCGGGGAGGAGGAACAAAGCGAAGCTGGCCAAGATGGCGATCGTGCCATTGGTCCATGATCCTTCGGGCAAATATGGGCTGACCCAGCGCACGGTCATCCATGCCAGAAACGTCAGGAATACCACCGGGATCAGACGCCTTTCTGCGCTGGTCCATTCTGAATGATCATCAATCGCTGAGCGTGCTGCACGAACATCAAACGGATGCTCTGCAACCTTTTGAAACTTTGCGATGATGAAAGCGGCTAGCGGCACCCCAACGATCACGATCGGCAGCCCAAAAAGCGTCCATTGGGCAAAACTGATTTCGACACCAATCATCGTATCAAGCAGCCCAACGGCAATTGCATTGGTGGGGGAGCCGACAATCGTTCCAAGGCCCCCAATAGAGGCTGCGAATGCGATACCCATTGGCAATGCGCCCGATAGACCATCTGTGTTTGGGACTGTTTTTGCAGTACCCTCGCTTTCCGCATCCTTGGAAGAAGCACCGCCGCCCAACTCTCCGCCAGCCAGAACCGCTAGCGCCATCGGCATCATGATCAGGGCGGTGGAGGTGTTCGAAATCAACATCGAAAGCAAAGCCGCTGAGATCATGAAGGCCAATAGCAATTGTGATTGGCCGCCTTTCGATCCGACCACACGCAAGATTGCCAGGCTTAACCGTTTGTGCAGGCCAGTTCGCTCGATCGTGAGTGCCAGAAACGCACCGCCCAAAAGCAGGAACAAGATTGGCGAGTAATATGTGCTTGCGGTTTCGCGCGCGCTCGACACCCCGCTAAATGGCAAAACGACAAAGGGCAGTAGTGCAGTCACGGTGAGTGGCACTGCCTCGGTCATCCACCAGCTTGCCATCCACACGACCAGACCGGCGACCAACCATCCCTCTACCGGCATCCCTGCTGGGGGCGCGGTGAATGCAGTGATCGCGAAGACCATTGGGCCAAGCACTCGTCCTATTTGCTTCGCGGTCATCGTGCCTCCCTTTGCGCAGCTTCGCGGCTTACTGCGCGCTGCGCAGCGCTTTCATCGCGTCAGTTGGGGAAGACCGCAAGTGTCATCGCACGATTATCGGCAGCGGCCATGCTCACCAGCTGAGCGCCAAAACATTTAGGGCAAGATTTCAAATGAGTTTGGAAGACCGCGTTGATGCGGAATGCGGAGCAAAACGTCCGCTGAGATGCGCAAATTAGCGCGTTCGCTAGGGGAAAAATAAGCGCGCCGGCTAGGGGGGAGCCGGCGCGAAGGGGGGGACCAAGGGCATTTCGGGGTGATCAAACCTTGGTCCCTTGCGAGCCTATTAGCGCAAGAAGCTGGAGAGGCGATGACGCTAATCGGGCTGGGAGCGTATTTCATCGATTTCGCAATAGTTGACGCAAAGAAAAAGGGTGCAGCCTTGCAACCACACCCTCCTAAATTCTGGAATTTTGAGCCAGTAGAATGCTATTTCGGTGCGAGCACCATCAGCATTTGGCGGCCTTCAAGGCGCGGGAATGCTTCAACTTTGGCGGTTTCTTCAACATCAGCCTGCACCCGCTTAAGCAGATCCATGCCGAGGTGCTGGTGTGCCATTTCACGACCGCGGAACCGCAAAGTGATCTTCACTTTGTCGCCGTTATCGATGAACTTGTTCACATTGCGCATCTTCACGTCATAATCATGCGTGTCGATATTGGGTCGCATTTTGACTTCTTTGATATCCTGCGTCTTTTGCGTTTTACGCGCGGCATTGGCCTTTTTCTGGGCCTCATAGCGGTATTTGCCGACATCCAGGAATTTGCACACGGGCGGGTCTGCGTTGGGCGAAACTTCGACCAGATTCAGACCAACTTCATTGGCCTGTTCGGTGGCTTCGGCTGTGATCATCACGCCGAGATTTTCGCCGTTCTCATCAATCACGCGGACTTTGGGAACTTGAATGAAATTATCGAAGCGAGGGCCGCTTTTAGTAGGCGGGGCCATCGAACGCCGGGGTGGACGGGCTATGTGTAGTCTCCTGTGGAAGCCGTAAATGTGTGCAGGGCGCTATGTAAGGACGATTGCATTGAATGGCTAGAGGAGTCTGAGCGTGAGTTGGAGTTTGACGCTCCAGGCGTATTTTGGCCACTCAAACCGGCCTAAATCCCCCATTTGAAGGGCAAAGCTGATCACGCCGCCTCGCGCCACAATGCGAAACTCACCAGCTTTCCCTTTGCGGGCAGTATAGCGTCGATAGCGTTCGCCGGTTTAAGCGCATCTAGGATTGCTGGATCGCTGGCGTCCATCCCGCCGGTATAGGCCCCGAAAGCGGGTAAGATCATCCTGTCGCCGCCAGTGGCCGAACGGCTTACCACAGCGCATGGCCGGGCAATATGCCGATTGCGAACCTTCACCCGCATCTTGGGATGAAAATGACCGGACAGCTCCGGCTGCGTCTCGCCTGCCTTTGCCTCATGCCTCAGCACAATCCCGCCGATCTCCAGCTCCTCAGACAGCTGCGCGCCAAAAGAGCGCTGCATATTCTCGTCGTGATTGCCGGTGATCCACACCCAATCGAGCGCGCGGGTCAGCGCTTCAAGCATTCCGGCAGCATAATGATCCAGCCGCAGCGTCCCATCATCATCGTGGAAATTGTCACCTAGGGTTATCACTCGGCGAGCACCGGTAGCTTTTACAGCATCGGCAATTCGCTCCAGCGTTTCACGGCTGTCATAAGGCGGCAACATCTGCCCGTGCTGCGCATACCAACTGCCTTTTTCGAGATGCAAATCGGCAACCAACAAAGCCTGCTCACACGGCCAGTACAGGGCATTGTTCTTCATCAGAACAAGTTCTTCTCCGGCAAAATCCAACGATGCGAACGAAACAGGAACCATCACTCTTACTTGCCGAGCCAGCGCGGCTTTGGCAAGAGTCAAAGGATGAGCGATTGGACATCCCACACAGCGCGTGCGCGCGGCTGGTTCGAAACCTTGCGAGACCAGATTTGCGGCGAGTTTGAAAGCATTGAACGGGAAGCCAGTTCAGATGCTGCGTTCGAATACACGCCTTGGACGCGGGAAGAGGAAGGCAATGACGATCCCGGCGGAGGTGTGCAGGGATTGATGAAAGGGCAGGTGTTTGAAAAGGTCGGAGTCAATGTTTCGACCGTGCGCGGCAATTTTAGCAAGGAATTTGCCGGGCAAGTGAACGGGGCCGATGCGGACAATCCCGGATTTTCAGCGACCGGAATTTCACTCGTCGCGCATATGGCGAACCCACATGTGCCTGCGGTGCATATGAACACGCGGTTTTTGACCACTGGCAAGGCTTGGTTTGGCGGCGGGGCGGACCTTAATCCACCAATCCCCTATGAAGATGATACGCAAGCATTTCATGCGACGTTGAGAGCAGCCTGCGCTGCGCATAACCCGACATATTATGATCGTTTCAAGCAATGGGCGGATGACTATTTCTATATTCCTCACCGCGAAGTGCACCGCGGGGTGGGCGGAATATTCTATGATCATCTGGAATGCGATGATGATCCGAGCTGGGATCGAAACTTTGCCTTCACACAGGATGTGGGGCGCAGTTTCCTAGATATATTCCCCAAGCTCGTCAGAGCGCGGATGGGTGCCGATTGGAGCAAAGAGGATAAGGCTCGGCAGCTCGAATATCGCGGGCGCTATGCCGAGTTTAACTTGGTCTATGATCGCGGCACCTTGTTTGGCCTAAAAACCGGCGGCAATATCGATGCAATCCTGATGAGCCTGCCTCCCGAAGCGACCTGGAGTTAGCGCACACGGCTCTCCATTCCCAGCTGGATAGGCTTGCCTTTGGCTAATGCGCCGCCACAACAGGCGATGAAGGGGCAATCTGAATATGAACCGCAATCTGATCATTCTTGCGATGATCATCTTTGTCGACATGGCCGGGATCGGCCTGATCGTGCCGGTCATGCCGTCTTTGATCCAGAATTTGACCGGAGAAGGCTTGGACCGGGCGGCCGAAATTGGCGGCTGGTTGCTGTTTTCCTATGCCGCGATGCAGTTCATTTTTTCACCCATTATTGGCGGGCTCAGCGATCGGTACGGACGGCGCCCAGTCTTGTTGGTAACATTGGCGATGTTGGGCGTTGATTATGCGTTGATGGCATGGGCGCCCACGATCACATGGCTGTTTGTCGGGCGCGTGATTTCCGGGATTATGGGTGCCAGCTTTGCCGCTGCGAACAGTTCAATCGCGGATTGTATTCCGGTCGAAAGACGCGGCGCAGCGTTTGGCATGTTGGGCGGTGCGGGCGCAGCTGGCTTTGTCCTTGGCCCGGCGATTGGCGGCTTGGTGGGTCAATATGGCGACCGTTTGCCGTTCCTTGTGGCGGCCAGTATGTGCGCGATCGGCACGGTATTGGGCTTTGTGATGTTCAAGGAAACTTTGCCGCGGGAAAAACGCCGCACATTTGATCTTAGACGCGCCAATCCGTTTGGATCTATCTTGCAAATGGCACAGGCTCCTTTGGTAATTGGCAGCTTGCTCGCGATATTTTTCATGCAATTGGCCAGCCAGTCTCAGATTGCAGTTTGGGCGTATTATGGGGTCGCCAAATTCGCTTGGACGCCATTTGTAATCGGCCTAACAGTGACGCTGTTCGGGATCTTGATGGGGGTCTCCCAAGGTTTTTTATCAGGCAAAGCGATTGCCCGGTTTGGTCCGGTGCGGACCGCATCGTTCAGCCTGGTCTTTGCAATCCCATCGTTCCTGACGCTGGCTTTCGCCCCGACGGTTTCTATTGTGCTTTTCGGAATGTTGATCGGCGCAATCCCGGCAATGTGTTTTCCGGCCTTGCAGCAATTGATGACGGAGAGAATTCCCGAAGACGCACAGGGCGAGTTGCAAGGGTCGATTGCCAGCACGATCAGCCTGACGGCGATCATCGGCCCACCATTGATGACCAATGTCTTTGCGAGATTTGCCGATGAAACGGGAGTGTTTTTCCCCGGCGCGCCCTTTGTCCTATCGGCCAGCTTAATGGTGGTCGCGGTGATTGTGTTGACTAGGACGCTATACAAGCACGCCTAACTTCCCGCGCCCCAGCCCGCCGCCTGAACCTGAGCTTCGCCATAGGCGATCAGGCAGCGCATATAGCGCTTATGAAACTGCACCGGGTGGTCCAGATCGATATCGACCTGCCGCCACTGGGGGCAATTCGCCGGCACCAAAACGCCATTGGCATCGGGGATGATGTATTCAAAATCTGAGACATCAGGCTCGATCCGCAAAATATTAAAACACCCAGCTTCCTCGCAAGCATCGGCTGCCACGGACAATGCTGAGAAGCGATAAACCTCGTTCACCAGGATGCCCTTGGTGTTGAGCGCAAGGCCCAGCAGGTTCCAGTCTTTGTGCGCGCCATCTCTGCCGCCCATCGGGCGCTCTGCTGTGCAGAGGCTCTGATCCGCTTTCGGGCAATGACGCGGGGGCAATTGAAGCGTGCCATCGATGATTGCGTAAACAATCGGAGCAAGCGATTGAACGGGAAGCGGGTTATCTTCTTCATCCTCGTCAAGCTGATAGGCGTCGGTCAGCCCTTGCTGGCGGCGATAGAAAGCCTCGATAACGGAATCGCCAAACAACCCAAAACGGGTGCCGCCGTCGATGTACATCGTGTTGTCGATGAACGCAGGCGGGGAGGCGAGCGGTGTTGAAGAACTGGCGATGATAGCGCTGAGATAGCAATCTTTGATCAACCCGCGTCCTTCGTCGTCAGGCGCAGTTTTGACATATCGCGCTGCCATGTCGCCAAGATCGAATGCGACAGCATCGCCAGTATCGGCGTCGGTTGCGCCCACAAGCAGGCGCGCGCCGCTTGCGTGCCTCGATGCAACTTTGGCCAAGACATCATCGGTGATGAAGCTGCCCAATCTTTTGCGCAGCGGTTCCAAACTGGCCACTGCACCATGGGTGATCAAACCTTCGACCTCTTCCAAAGTGGGATTGGGGCCGCCCTTTGGCTTCACATAGATATCGATCAGCTCACTTTCGGAATTGATGGTGTATCCTTCGACTGCCCCATCAGCATCATTGACGAAGGCAAATGTGGCGAGGATTGAGCCGGTGCTGATCCCTGTTACAACTTGGAAGTCCGGTAGATTACCATCGCCGCCCCAGCCAGCAAATACGCCAGCCCCAAAGGCGCCGTGCTCGCTGCCGCCAGATAGCGATAACAGGCTGGCCTTTTCGCCCAATTGCAGGCGATCATGCGCGCGCAAAGATGCCTCAATTTCGGCGGCAAGTGGGGACGGGGCGCGCTGGGCCAAGTCGGCCGGTCTTGAAACCGGAATGGCAACATTCAGCCGAATTGTTCGGAAGTCGCACATTAAATTATCCGGTGTAATTGGCGCATTCTGGCAGCCAGCCACCACCAAGGCAGCCAATGCAGCCCCAATCCCGCCAATTGTGCGTCCCATACCCATCATATCAGCCCCCGTAATCCTGAAACTTGCCGATCAGATAGCTGTAAGAAGTTGCAATATGCTTTGCGCGGGTCCGGTTTCGCGGTTTTGCGTTGCAAATCCCAGCCAATTCGCCACATCATAGACGCACGATGCTGCGACAGTACGAACTGGTTGAGAAGGTCAAGGAATACGACCCAGACGCCGATGAGGCGGCGCTCAACCGCGCCTATGTTTATACCGTTCAAAAACATGGGGCACAGACCCGCGCGAGCGGAGACCCGTATTTTTCCCACCCCATTGAAGTCGCTGGATTAATGACGGATCTGCAACTTGATGAGCAGACCATCATCACCGCTTTGCTGCACGATACCGTTGAAGACACATTGGTAACCATCGAAGATATCGAGGAGCACTTTGGCCCCGAGGTCGCGCGGTTGGTTGACGGGGTAACCAAGCTTTCAAAAATCGAAGCGATGCCCGAAAATGAGCGTGCGGCAGAAAATTTGCGCAAATTCTTGCTCGCGATGAGCGAAGATATCCGTGTCTTGCTGGTTAAACTGGCAGATCGGTTGCACAATATGCGCACTCTGCATTTCATCAAAAGCCCGGAAAAACGCCAACGGATTGCGCGCGAAACGATGGATATTTATGCTCCATTGGCAGAACGGGTGGGCATGTACGAATATATGCGCGAAATGCAGGCGCTGGCCTTTGAACAGCTAGAGCCCGAAGCATTTGCCACCATCTCTGACCGGCTTGAGCATTTGCGCGGGCAGGATGGCGGGCAGGTTGATGCGATCGCGCTGAAGATCAAGCAAGCATTGGCTGAGGCAGGGATCCAGGTTGAGGTGACAGGGCGCGAAAAGCACCCTTATTCGATCTGGAGAAAAATGGCGGAGCGCCATGTCAGTTTTGAGCAGGTTACCGATATCATGGCCTTTCGGGTGCTGACCGAATCTGAGGCGGATTGTTACTGCGCAATGGGCGTTTTGCACACGGCGTGGCAATTCCTCCCCGGGCGATTCAAGGATTACATTTCGACGCCCAAAACCAATGGCTATCGATCGCTCCACACATCTTTGATGTATGAAAATTCGATGCGGGTCGAAGTGCAAATTCGCACCCGCCAAATGCACGGACGCAATGAATTTGGGTTGGCTGCACATTGGGCATACAAACAGGGTGATCGCGCCGATGGAGAGGTTGCGTGGCTGCGCGATCTTATTGAGATTGTCGATGCAAGCCATGATGCCGAAGAACTGCTCGAGCATACCCGCATGGCGATCTATCAAGATCGGATCTTCGCCTTCACTCCCAAAGGCGCGCTGTTCCAGCTTCCCAAAGGGGCAACATCGGTTGATTTTGCCTTTGCGGTGCACACTGATCTTGGCGCACAAACGGTTGGGGCAAAGATCAATGGTCGCCATGTTCCGCTGCGAACACCCTTGAACAATGGTGATGTCGTGGAAATCATCAAAGGCAAGAATGCCGAACCGCAATTGTCGTGGTTGAGCTTCGTCGTGACCGGAAAGGCACGCGCATCCATCCGGCGTGCTGTGCGGCTTAAAGAGCGTGCTGAGGTGTCGGCGATTGGCTCTAAGCTGTTTGATGAAATCGCCGCCCGTGTTCCGGCACGGATTGGGAAAAAAGCGATTAAAGAGGCGGTCAGGCGGCTGGAACTGGCAGAACCTGATGACCTGATGTTTGCGATCGGATCGGCCAAGCTAACCGATCGCGAGGTGATGGAGGCGCTGGTTCCCGGCTGCACCGCCGATTTTGACGAGGATGAGGACTGGTCAAAGCGAGAGCGAGTGATCTCCATCCGCGGATTGACCGCCGATGTTGGCTACACTTTGGCAACATGCTGCCACCCCGTACCCGGCGATCGCATCGTTGGCCTGCGCCGCAAGGATGAACGGGTTGAGGTGCACGCGATTGATTGCCTGCAATTGGCCAGCGGAATTGACGCAGACTGGCTAGACCTTTCATGGGGTAAACGATCACAAGGCGCGGCCGGGCAATTGCGAGTGACGATTTATGATCGCACTGGAACTCTTGCAGAGATGGCGGGCATTTTTGCGCAGAATAAGGCCAATGTGACCAGCCTCAATCAAACCCAGCTCGATCACCCTTTTACCACCTATGAGATTGAAGTTGAGGTGCAGGATCTTGCGCACCTGACTCGCATTTTGAGCGCGCTTAGGGCGAGTGATGCGGTGGCGCAGGCAGAACGGATTTAACGCACGAGCAAGCCCGATTAGACGGGCGAAAGATATCGGGAAACACAAATGAAAATCGCAAAAATGGTGATCTATTGGCTGGCAACGGCAATCGTGTTGCTGCTCTTGGGCTATGCCGCCTATTTCTATTTTTCTGCCTATTCAGTCGCGGCCGCCTATTTCGAAAATTTGGGCTATCCAACCTATATTGTTTATCCGTTGGCGACGCTCAAAATCATCGCAGCCGTCGTGATTGTGACGCATCGATATAATGATTTGCGCGATATGGCCTATGCCGCATATTTCATAAATATGATCATGGCGTTGGTGGCGCATCAGCTTGCCGGGGACGATATCACGCATGCCGTTGTGGGGGCGGTTTGCGTGGTGATTTCATACCTTTTGGGTAATCAGGTTCGCGGGCGTCCTTCGCGCAATCTCTTTGGATTTGCGACCGAACAGCACAAATAGGAACCCTGCGTTAAAGCATGGCTATTGTCAGGCTCAGCGCATCACCTTCGGATAGGTTTTCGGCGCGCATCACCTTTTTGCTCACAAGCAAAAACCACTCGGTAGATTTTTCCTGCGGGAAGACGGACGTTTTCCATTCTGTATCGCCAATTGTCGCGACTACTTTGACTGAGCCAAAGCCGCGCTGTGAGCCAAACTCAAGCCGATGGAGGCGCGCGTGCATTGCAATCTGATCCGCGTCGGTGCCGATGATTTTGACCAGATGATACGTGCCGCGATCACCCTGCCAACGCTGCAGGGGGAGAGTGACGGAGAGTGTATCACTCATCGCTGACAGCCCGGATTGGCACGGGGATATTGCAGATATCCGCCCCGCCTGCGGGCACGATGAAGAACGGATCGCGGCGGTTCGCCCGCGCCTCGGCATAGCGGGTGAAAATCTCGCTTTCGGTAGAAAGATATTCGAATTGCGGGCGATCTTCTGTGGGCAGATCAGAGGCTACGCGGACCGATAGAATTAGCGTGCGTTTGTCTGCTTCTTCCGCTGTGTAGAACCCAAGCGTGCCGGATCCGCGCGGCAGGCTGGAGAGATGCTCCATGCCGGAAATTATCCGCCCGACCAGCGCGATATTCCGATCCAGATGGCGCGGCGCATGTCCGATCACGGTGTAGAGCTCTGCGCCGCTGCCAGTGTCAGGCGAAAGGTTCCGTCCTACGCCAACCATGCCGTAACAATGGACGGGCCACTTTTGTGCCGAATCTGGGTTTCCTCGGACTTCGACTGGCCAACCAGATTCAAACGCTGCGTACCCAGTCACTATACTGCCTCGGGGAATCGAAATGTCCTTAAATCTCTGCCACCCGGCGACATCTCCGCGCGCAATATACTCCTCTTCCACCATCACCCTCAATCCCTCTGGCAGCGGTTTTGCCTCACCACCGCTTTCAGGATTGTCGTAATTCGGATCGCCCCATTGGACGACGTAATTGTCCTGAACGCGGTTGACGGTGATATCATCATACCAGCGCGCGCGGGCGAGGGTGCGGATGTTCTCCACCCACCCTTGGGAAAACGGCGCCGGTATCAATTGGATCACCACTTCGCGCGCACTGCCTTGCGCATCCGGGGCGAGCGTCATCACCAGCAAATCTTCCGCTGGGATCGCGGTCCAATCAGCTTGGGGCGCGGCATCCACAATTGCATTCGGGCTGGGCGCCTCTTCTTGGGCAGTGGCCGGGATGGATAGGGCGAGTGCGGCGATTGCGGCAAGGTGAGCTTTGTTCATCGCTGCTTTCTGCCAGCGAATGATCAGTTGCGCCACCGCTTCGCTTTCTTGCCGCTCATGCAAAAACCCCTTTTCACGCGTTTTAGGGGGCGAAAAGGGGTTTTCGAAGCAGCGTTCGCCGGGAATGCCGATCCGCGCAGCGCTGCATTATGCGACTCGGTATAGCATGGATTTGCAGCGGAATTTCGAGATTGATCACGCTTCGCCTTGCGCAGCGCGGCGTCCATCGCTAGAGCGCGCGCCTCTATAGATTGCACTTAAGCAGCGAAGCAGCGGTGCATGTAAATACGGAGCGGTGGCAGAGTGGTCGATCGCGCACGCTTGGAAAGCGTGTATAGGGCAACCTATCGAGGGTTCGAATCCCTCTCGCTCCGCCACACACCCCCAGCACTGTTCTCTGATTATTTTGGCTTCCCAGTAAGCCCCGATTTGCGCGGGTTTGCGGCGCAAAGCTCTACAGTGTTGCTAGTCTCTACGAGATAATTTGCCCATTTGTAGGCGCAATTTGCGCTGCTGTCTCTTGGCCGAATGAAGAAGGTTGAGTTTCCCTGAAAAGTGGTGATTTACAGGGAAATTATCCGAAAAGCAGGCAATCTGAGCAACATTTCGGTGTTCTCGGATATTTCGTGCAGTGATTTACATATGAAAAACAGGGCCTTGGGCGCCCCGAAATGGTAATTCCCTGCTATTAGGAAAACAGGGAATTCAATATTGGTATCAGGGAATTCTTCCAGGCTAACAGGGATTGGGTTTAGAAGAGCAGGGAGCAGCCATTTCAATCCAGCCAAGCGCTTTGCGCTGTGCATCCCAACATAGCGGAATATGCATCTGTTTGAGCTTTTGCAGATTGAGTGAATGTGGCTGCAGACCCTTCATGATGTCGCTTTGGATGTCGGGTGCTAGAAAAGCCATTCGCAGTATTTTGCCTTCGTGGGGAGAGGCTGGCGCCTGCTCGACAAGCGGCATGCCGTTCTTTGTCTTGAGCATCTGATGGGCCTTGCGCAGAGACGCGACGAGAGTTTTGTCTATTCTTGGCTTGCGTGTTTGTGATGGGAGGATCGTTGATTGGCCGCCACGCTTTGGCAGGCTGATAGCGACTGCAAATCGGGTCACTTTCTTGTTTTCGAACAGGATGGTCTCGCCGCTCTCAAGTCTTGGTGATGCGGCGTTCATAGTATCCGAGGACAGATCGATCTGGAGCTGATGGGATTGTAGGTGGACCGCTAGCACCTCATTGAGCGCCCGCTTTTTTGCATTCGAAACCCGCCCAGCAAATTCTTTTGCCAGCGCTTCGATCTCTTCCGCTGGTATCCGCTGGGCAATGCCGACTGTCGGTTTGCCGCCCTGCTGGAGAGAAGCGGAGACATAATAGCGATAATGTTTGCCCCTGCTCCCGCGTGAGAAGCTCGGGGTCATGGGTTCGCCGTTTGCATCGAAGAGCTTGCCAGTTAGCGGGGATCGGGCAACGCGGCGTTTGGGACTGGCACGATGGCGTCTGGCTTGCGCATCAAGCTGGGTCTGCACCTTGTCGAAAAGTTCCTGCTCCAGAATCGCCCGATGTTCGCCCTCATGGACCTCTTGCTTGTGCCGGATCATGCCAAGATAGACCGGATTGCGAAGCAGATAGAACAAAGCACCGCGGCTGAATGGCAAACCTCCCATTGGTTTGCTTTTTAGTGTGGTCCAGCTCTTGGAGAGAATACCGTCCTCCTTGAGCTCGCGTTCGAGCGCATGGACCGACTTCAGTTCAAGGTAGCGATTGAAGATGTGGCGAACCGTCTGGGCCTCGGCGTCATTGACTATCAGCGTGTGCGTTCCTTCCTTTGGCCGGTCATAACCAAGCGGCATATTGCCGCCTATCCATTTGCCCTTGGCTTTGGAAGCCGCGATCTTGTCGCGGATACGCTCGCCTGTCACTTCGCGCTCGAACTGGGCGAAGGACAGAAGAACATTGAGCGTGAGCCGCCCCATCGAGCTTGTTGTATTGAAGGCTTGTGTCACGCTGACAAAGCTGACCTCTTGCGCATCAAACCGCTCAACAATGCGGGCGAAGTCAGGAAGCGAGCGAGTGAGGCGGTCGATCTTGTAGACCACCACCACGTCAATTAACCCCGCATCAACATGGGATAGAAGCTTTTGCAGAGCGGGCCGCTCCATACTCCCGCCTGAGAAGCCGCCATCATCATACAGCGTCGGAATGGCCTTCCAGCCTTCGTGAGCCTGACTCTTTACGTAGGCCTCTCCCGCCTCGCGCTGGGCATCAAGGCTGTTGAACTCCTGTTCAAGGCCTTCCTCCGAGCTTTTGCGGGTGTAGATCGCGCAGCGGATTGTCTTGCGGGTCATGGCTGGCCTCCAGTTTGATCCCGAAGCCCGAAGAAGCGCGGTCCGTTCCAGCGCGTTCCGGCGATGGCCGTCGCGGCGGCTGACAGGCTGGGAAAGGTCTGATCCTGCCACCTGAACCCATGCTCTTCGACCACTACCTCGACGTCGCGCCCTTTCCAGATGCGGGTGAGCCTTGTGCCCGTGCCAAGGTGCTTGCCTTCGGCTTGCGGGGATCCGGAGTTTGCAAGGACGCGCCTTGTGTCCTTGTCCAGCCCGCCGAGTTCATCGGTCTGAATGCGCCAGGCAAGCATCATCCGCATAATGGGCAGCGACTGGAGCCGCGGCGGATTGCCATAACGGGTCTTCCAGAACGCGCGGATCTCATCGAGCTTCATATGCTCGACTTGCTCGACTTGCTCGACTAACTGCGAGATGTCCGAACCACTCATGCCGCCGCGCCGATCCTGTAGCGGCGGGTTCCACTTTCCTTGTCTGACGTGATGGTGTGGCCGCGCTTCTTGAGCGCGCCAGCCATCGCGCCGCGGACCGAATGGGACTGCCATTCGGTCGCTTTGCACATCTCATCGATTCTGGCGCCTTTGGGGCGCGTGAGCAGCTTCTCCAGCTGTTCGAGACGTGTGGGTTGCTTGTTCTTGTTGGTGTTCTTCTTGTTAGAGGGGTTTGCCATGTCTCTTCTCCGATATGCGCAACGGTAAAATGCCGCTGCTACCGAGAAGAGCCCGTGTCGCCGGGCGCAGACACAGCAATGCTTCCTTTGGCTCCCAAGTCCAGCAAGAAAGTCATGCAATCACAATATGATAGCGGTGGACTTCCCGCGCACTCCATGGCTTCGTGTAGCTATGGATGAAGATAGAGCAGAGCTGGTCAGGCAACTCTACACGCGCATTGGCATGGAGATGGAGGATGCGAGCGTGATCGCGCTTGAGCTCGGTGCACCGCAAAGCACATTTGATCCGGGCCAGATCCAGAAACTCGAAGAAGTCGCGGATTTGATGGTCCATTTAGCCAAAGCGGCACGGTCTATCGCAGAATGACTGCAATGCGCCCCAATCCAAGACGTAGCGACCCAAGATATTAGTTCCCGAAAGCGGACGTTCTCCAAGGCCATTCCGGCCCAGGAGAAAGACAATGACTTACTCACACTTTGATCCTACTGCTCAAAACCGAGTACCCTGGAACTTCGGCGCTAAAATCGGTCCCAAGC
>JBDWLM010000009.1:0-567450 GCA_039973155.1 Erythrobacter sp.
GAGAGCCGCGCAGCCAAGCATGGCTGCCAGAGATCGGGCTCTATTATTACAAAGCGCGCATCTACTCACCCACTCTCGGCAGGTTCCTCCAGACCGATCCCATCGGCTATGAAGACCAGTACAACCTCTATGCTTATGTCGCAAATGATCCGATTAACGGCGTCGATCCCTTCGGGTTGTACCAGTGCGAAACTCAGGATGACTGTGGTGCAGCAGAGAAAGCAGTGAATCAGATCGGCCAAGCCCGAGATTTCTATCGCTCAGCAGAGGACAACGAGCAGTTGAGCGACGAGACAAGGCTTGCTGCAGGAAAAGCAGCCGACACATTGGATGGGGTTCTCGCGGATATCGGTACGGAAAATGACAATAACGGTCTTACGATTGTGTCAGCAGACTTACCGGGCCGAGTGGGTGGCGATTACAAGGGAAGCACTAGAACTATTAGGTTGGACACCGATTACGCTTCTCGCAGCGGAGAGCCATTGGAGCTAGGTGCTGTCCTAGCGCATGAAGTCCAGCACGATCGGCAACGAAACGATGGCTTGGGTCGCTTAGAAGGTGAAGTCCGCCCCTACATGATGCAGTTTATCGTAGGTAACGCGGGACCAGGCGCATATAAAGGTTATTCTTCGTGGTCTAACTACACTCGCGCCCACCTTAACGGCGTTTGTGGATTCTCTGCTCGACATTGTGCTGGACCAGTTAATCGAGCAATGGCGCGGGAAGGTAGGAGAGGGTTTTGAGGAATTGTTCTGTACCCCTGTTGGTCGCCTTAGCGCTCTGTGCATGCACGAACGAAAACGGACTAGTGCATGTCGAAACAACCTCTGAATATGTAGACAATCCACGGTGTTGGGGGGGCAGTACGAAGGTTCGTCAAGGTTACTTGATTCTGCTTAAGCAGGACGACCCGTATGTCTACATTTTGTCAGAAAACTGCATTGTCGGGCGCTTTGCAGGGCAAGACTCTGTTATTGATCATATAGGTATCCCAAAAATTGAGGGGTCAAGCAAAGCAGTAGAAGATGAATTGGGTATAGACCGCAGTCTGGGGGCAAACTTTTTAACTTCTAGAGAGTTCCCATCGCTCGAAACCCCAGTCTACCAGGTTCGATTTACCCTAGAAGAAATCGAGAACGATGGTTTTAGGTACTTTAGGCTTTCGACATTGGAAAAACTTGATCGGGCACCAATAAATTTTGAGGATTTGCTCGCCCAGTAATGGTGCTGCGCGTGATTGAAAGGTGGCTGCCTCATTGTCTCCATTGAACGATCCGATTCATTCACCGGATCGCCGCTAGCAATGGTGGGATTTAGGGCGCACAACGTACGCTGTGGTGCCGGCGAGTAAATTCTTGAAAATTATCGTAAAAATGGAAGTGCCCACTTCTGTGCCAGCCGTGATCCGGTGGTAATTTTTCGCCTGCAAAATCAGCCTGATCGCTCCACCCGCGCCAGCAATTCAAGCGCCAGCCGCCGAATTGCGTTTGTGCGGCGCCGCCCGCGCTTTGCCTTCGTCACTCTTTACGCAGATTTTCCCGCTCGATCTGTTCAACATCGCCATCAACCACTCGCATCAGATCTGGCAGGTTCGGCGGGCAATAGTCTGGCACTTGCCGATATCGATCAATCACGGAGCTATGGATCGAAGCGTTCTCAGGGATAAAACGCGGTTCCCCGCGCGGCAAATAATATCCCAGTATGGAGCGGCGCTGCTCCCATTCACGGTAGCGAACCCGCTTTGGGACAAGTTCCGCTGCGCCCCAAGGACCTTTCAGAGAATTGTGGATTTTGGCCGCTGCATCGGGTGGGCTGAATTCGCGTTTGCTGTCTTTTCGCTGCCGTCCGTGGCCAAGCCAATTGAGCGATTGCTTGCGGATATCGAGGCCTTGTTTGATCGCCTCTTCAACCATCCAGATCAGCGAGAATTTTGACAGGCCGCTATCTTCTTCAGGATAGCCGCCGCCGATATCGCCGTGGCAGCCGGCAAACCAAACTTGCTGAATATCTTGCGCGGCATGCGGGCCCTGAATGAACGGGTTGGGCACAAATTCTTGCGGGTCAGTCCAAATTCTCGGGCGAAACATGCGGCGCTTCTCGTCAATCGCCAGGGCATGACGCACCACGCCAACAGAGGGATTGCGAGCGGTATGGGGGAGGTGCTCCAGCAGCAATTGCATACGGTCCCAGTGCGGCACGATCACCGATGCGACAGTGTCCCACACACCCATGAAATGGATGGCTGCCCTGCGCGCGCCGGTAACCCGGCGGAAATTGTCTGTGGTTTCAAAATCGCCCGATTCCGCCATCCGCCGATAGGCACCGACGGCATAACCCGCCAGATTGGACTGGTCCGGCCGCACCACGCCGAGCATGTGGATCAACCCGCCCAGCGCACGCACCGTGTATGCTCCTCTGCTGAAGCCGAATAGCCAGATCCGGTCGCCCTCTCGCCAATTTTCGCACAGCCATGCATATGTCCGCGCGAGGTTGGCATCGAGCCCGTATCCGGTCGCCAGGGCGAATACGGCAGACGCTTCTTGTCGCCGCCGCTGCCATGCGGTGTAATTGCCAATCGTCCCAATTCCCGCGTCATAGAACACCAATTGAAGATCATTCTTGATCGTCATTCGGAACAGTTTGAGGACGTTGGAGAGATTGACTTCAACCTCATTGCCGGTGCCATCGCACATCACCACGATATTGCGGGGCGGCTCGTCAAGATCCGGTTTGTTATCGCACTGTTCGGCCATTCGTGTGTCCCCTGCTGACCTTTTTATCATTCTTGACCTTGGCTTAGGGAATGACAATCGGATCATCGAAATCGAACTTTGCTGGCAAGTCCATTGAGCAAGCTTTCATTGCGCAATTCTCCGCCGGTTCGCGCCAGCTCATGCGCCACAACCTCTGACATGGTGAAATGCTGGAGCAGGGCGACGACATCGGAAAAACCTTCGTGAAATGCCAGCGAATCTGCATTGACCGCCTCGACCGCGCGGCGCCTGATCCCGTGCAGGATCGCGTGCACCGTTTCATGCGCGATTATGTCTTGCGATAGGCAGGTGAAGATCCAATAGCCTTCGTCATTCTCGTGCCGAGGCTTGCTTTTGAAATACCCAAACATCAGCGCGCCTTTTGCCGGGCTGAAATAGGCATTGGATTGGCGCAGTGCGTGGGGATAAATTCTCAGCCGCCGGGTGAAAGGCGGGTATGGTTCATCATTGGCTTTGCGCGGATCATCTGATGGCAATGCCCAAAAAACTGGGCGGCCCAACGCGCGCTCAAAATTGCGGATGGTCTTCATCGCAACGGCGAACACCATTTGCTGGTGGAATTGCGGATTTCCCTCCGCGGGGGGCAGGCCGTCTTGCGCAAGCAGCCACGGGTGATTGGGATCAAGCGGCTCATAAAAGCACTGGCACGATTGATCGTAATCGATCACTTCGAGATATTCGTTGGATGGTCCGATCCCCACCGGCTCTTCCCAGCGGCGTTCCCAATCCAATTCGATAACGGCATCATTGACGACAGCCGTTTCAAGCGAGACCGATGCTGCAGGGTCAAAGGCGTAGACGCGAAATCTGCGTCTCAGCGGCTTGGCATTGAGGAGTTCGGTCATGGCTCCTACCCTCGAGCGCTAACGCCCTACAAACGACCCATGACTTTGCTTTTTCCAAGCACTTATTTGATTGAAATGACTAGCATGCTTTCGTCGCAGCTTGCAAATAGAAACTCTGAATAATCATGCAAAACTAACATGTTAGTTAAACAATTTCACTGCAAACTTAAGTACATATTTGAGACGTGACCGAAAAGTTGTCGCTTTTGTACAAGTATTTGGAATTTTCGCCCCATGCTGCACGTTTTGTTTTGATGTAGCCTGCGCGCTTCACGCTCACTTTTTTGTGTGGCGCTATACGTTGGTAGATCGAATTGGGTTTTGATATTTGCCGCAGGGCAATTTGTAAATAGGTTACCTAGAAGGTGCATACTTGCGCCTCAATGGGCAGAGTATTGCACCGGCTAGCTGGAACTCCTAGCCAAACGAGAGAAGGGGCCGACTTGCTTAGCGGATGCGATATCGCGCTAGACAGACAGCCCCTTCACCCAGAGAGCAGGTAACTGGTCAGGTGGCAGCCTAGAAGGCGACACCCGCCCGGACATATACGATCCTACCGCGCGGATCATGGACCCTGGTTGCGATCGGGAACGCATTGGATGTGTTGGCCAATGGTGGATCATCATTGAACAAGTTGATCGCGCCGATCGACAATGTTGGCTCAATGCCGCCGCCGCTCAGCCCCAGATCCTGGAGATTAACCGATAGCTGCGTGTCGACAGTGAATTGGCTGTCGATCACCTCACCTTCAAACCCCGGCGAGTCATTGATGAACGAGTCGATGAAACGCCCCGTGACTGAGAGATTGAAGGCGCTCACTCCAAGTAAGATTGAACCATTGGCTCTCCATTCCGGCGAAGCATTGCCGATATTGGTTGTGTTGCGGAAGCCGGTGAGGTCAGTTGGATCGTCCCCTGGAGTTGCCACCAAATTGTAGCTCAGGATACGCGTTGCCCCAACGGACACTCCAACCGTATTGTCTGAATTGCCAATTCCGGTTTGATAGGCGAGATTGAAGTCCAGCCCGTCTGTTTCCAAACTTGGCGCATTGATCAAATCAATCTGCACTTCTTGCAACGCGCCGCTTGGTGAACGGATAACTGCATCGCCAAATGGATCGGCCAAAACCAGGCCGGTTGGGTTCTCAGCCGAAATCAGGTTTGAATATTCAAACCGCCAATAATCGACTTCGAAGGTCAATCCGGGAACTGGCTTGAACGTAACGCCTGCGTTGAAGGTATCGGCCTCTTCTGGCAGCAGATCCGGATTGCCTACCGATCTGATCGGCGGGAAGACCACGGCGCCCGCAATTGGATCGAATACCCCGCCAACCGCAACAGCCTCACCTACAAGTTGAGACACTTGCGGCGCACGAAATGCCGTTGAGAAGGAAGCCCGCAGAGAAATCTCATCGATCGGCCGGATCAGAACCGCGATCTTTGGATCGAAGCTGCTGCCGACCGAGTCGATATTGTATTCCTCATACCGAAGGGCACCTTGAACCTCCAACCAGTCTGTGACCGGAAGGACGGTTTCCACGAAGAATGAGAAGGCATTTTGACTGCCAGCAGAATCCGCGATCCCAATCAGGAAGAACAACGCCTCACTGTTGAACGTTTCATCGGCATCAACGCGGCGCTCATTCCGCCTAAATTGTGCGCCAATGGCCAATCCGGCAGTGCCGCCGGGAAGTTCAAACAAGTCCCCGGTCACGACGCCTTCAGCCACAAACAGTTCAGTGTTTGTGATCACATCCGCGATAACTCTGATGTCATCGATCACTTCCTGACTGTTAGGGGCGGTGCCATCCAAAGCTGTGGCGAATGGGTTGAACGTCCCGTCATTAATCGCGTTTTGCAGCTCATCAAATAGGACATCATTGCGGGTCGAATTGAGACCTTCGATCGTGCCATAAGTCAGCGCGAAATCATAATTCCAAGTGTCGCTGATCGGACCTTGTACCCCGCCGACAATTCTGAAAACGTCGTCTTCAAAAACACTGTCGATCGGATCAAATCCGAAGCCGAATGGGCGCCCAAAGAACTGGAGCTGCGCAAGCGGCGGCGATGGCACGCTAAAGGTTGGCGCATCGGCAATTTGCGGGTGTGTGAGCGGCACCAAAATTGGTCTCAGACCGGGGAAGCTTGGCGCGCCTGTCCTTAAGGTGCGGCGATAGCTGTAATTCACATCCAGATACAGCTCATGGCCGCCAGCCAGCTCATGCCGGATGGTTGCCATGCCCAAGAACCTTTCATCATCGCTGACAAGATCTGTGAACGGCGAAAGATCGAAATTGCAGACGCCGGGCCCGCCGGGGAAGCTCGAAGGTGTCCCAGCAACAACCCCGCAAAGCGGATCGGCAACCGGGCCGCCTAGCGGTGAACCATCCGCTGCAAGCGGGAAGAACGCGCCGGGGCTGCCCAATCCCGAAGAAACCGTCGCAAATGGACGTTCGCTGGCCAAGAGCCGGCTCTGATTGACGTAGCTCGCGCTCAGCACGATGTTGGTCGCAGGGCCAACCTCCCAGCCATAAATCCCATCGATTTGGAAATTGCGCTGGTCAGCCTGACCGTCACGATAGTCGAAGAAGAGCTCTCCGCCGACGAAATTGTCGCGAGTGATGTGATTCACAACACCGGCGACCGCATCGGAACCGTAGAGGGTTGAAGCGCCGTCTTTGAGGATTTCCACTCGCTCAATCGCGATTTGCGGCAGCAGGGTGTTGATATCGACAAATTGCAAACTGTTCGCAGCTGTTACCGATGAAAGGTTGGCTCTCCGTCCATTGACCAGAACCAATGTGGAACCCAGTCCCAATCCGCGCAAATTGTATTGCGCAGTTCCGGTAACTCCGCCCGAACTGAAAATATCAGCGTTCACTTCGCTGCCGGTATTGATCGTCGCAGACCGAATGAAATCAACCGAATTGATGATCCCAACTTCTTCCAGACTGTCTCTTCCGATTATGCTGATCGGCGAGGCAGAATCTGCCGCGTCGCGTCTGATAAACGAACCGGTGACGATGATCTCGCTGTCTTCGACAACTTCTTCATCTGTGTCTGCGTCTTGTGCGTATGCTGGTGTTACAGTTGCTGCGGCAAATGCCATTGATCCGGCTGCTGCTGCAAGCTTTGTTCGCATCATAAAGATGCGGTTTCGCGCGTGCTGGCGCATAGTTTATCTCCCCTAAATAGGACCCTCGTCCCAGCACAGAAATAACATGGGATTCGCAACCCGAGCAATTAAATTGACGTTACGGAACCTTAGCAATTTTGATTAGTTGCGTACTCAGCCAAACTCTGTTCTTTATGTGCGCTTGAGAAAACTTTGTCTCTCGCTGGGGTGCAGCCGATCGATTGGAAATTGGCCGGGTTTTCAAGGCGACAGTTTAGCAACACCAACAACACGATAGGGCATAATTGCAGGCCTATTTTGGAACAATGTTACACGGAAATGGTTGTGCAAATCAGTGATTGGGCACCATTTGCTTGATCGAGCGCTCACAATAAAGGGATGAATTCGGTGGCCACAGCAGCAATAGACGCTCCGTTTTGGATGACGGGAAATTTTGGACCTGTCGAAGAGATTGTTGATGCGACAGACCTCAAAGTCACTGGCGAAATTCCCACCGATTTGAACGGCCGTTATTTCCGCAATGGCCCCAATCCAAGCAAGCATCCTAGTGCTGACTGGTTTCTGGGCGAAGGGATGATCCACGGAGTTGAATTGAGCAATGGCAAGGCCAATTGGTATCGCAACCGCTATGTCGAAACGCCGCTGCTCGATGTTGATGTGATCACCAATGAAAATCGGCTGATGCGCGGCAATTCACTCGCCAACACGCATATTGTTGGCCACGCGGGAAAGGTTTTGGCGCTGCAAGAGACCCAAGTTCCGATTGAAATGACGCGTGAACTGGAAACGGTCGGCGCGTATGATTTTGGCGGCAAGCTTGAACGCAATATGACAGCGCACCCAAAGATCTGCCCAATCACCGGGGAAATGCTGTTCTTCGGGTATGGGATTATGCCTCCGTTTTTGACCTATCACCGGGTCTCAGCCGATGGCGATCTGGTCCAGACCGAGATCATCGATGTGAAGGCGGCGACCATGGTCCATGACTTCGCAATCACGGAAAATCATGTCCTATTCCTCGACCTGCCAATGCTGTGGGATTTGGAAAAACTGGGCAAACCGGGGGTCCCGATCAGCTTTGATGAAAGCTATGGCGCGCGGGTTGGGGTGATGCCGCGTACTGGGAATAGCGGCGATGTGCGGTGGTTCGAAATCGATCCCTGCTACATTTATCACACGATGAATGCCTACGAATCCGGTTCAAAAATTATCTTCCACGCGCCGAAATTGGTCGGCTACACCTCGGTTGGCATGAAGAACCCGCCCATTCCGAAAATGCACCGTTGGACGATTGATCTGCAAAACGGCACGATCAAGGAAGAACAAATTGATGACCTGGGCGTTGATTTCCCGGTCACTTCGCCGGATTTGGTGGGGCAGCCGCACACGCATGGCTATGTCGCCGAATTTGATCCCGCCGGCGCGCCGTACATTTTGGGCTATCACAAATATGAAATGGAGACCGGTCAGCGCACTTGCCACCGCCTGAAAGATGGCCGCACGGGCAGCGAGGCGAGCTTTGTTCCAGCTGGCAACGCGAAGGATCAAGATGACGGTTATCTGATGAGCTTTGTCTATGATCCGGGCGCCGATGCCAGTGAGCTTGTGATCATCAATGCCAAGGAAATGACTGACGAGCCGTTGGCGCGGATTCATTTGCCGGTGCGCGTGCCAACCGGGTTTCACGGCAGCTGGATCGCTGACTAAGCTGGCAGCGCAGTAGCGGCCACCAAAGCTTCGGTTTTGTATTGGTTTTTGGGCGTGATTACTCAGTCCACGGACCGGTAATCGCGAGCGTTTTTGTGGGTGCATAGGCATTGACGAAGAACCATTTCCCATCAGGAGAGAAGCACCCGCCGGCAAGTTCAGTTTGCATGGTCAGCCGCGCAAATTCATAAGGCCTGCCATCTGGCGTGATCCCGCGCAGATGGTTGTCCACCACATCAGTGTATTGATCTTCGCACACGATCAGGTGGCCATTGGGTGCAACGCACAGATTGTCTCCATAGTTGAACTGATCTTCGCTTTCACTTTCAAAGAACAATTCCACTCGGTCTGGCCCGTTGCCGCGTCCTGGGACAAATCGGAATATCTGACCAAGCTTTTTCGCGCCGCCGCTGGTTGAACAGAAGAACAGATCATCGGTGCCCATATGGATGCCTTCTCCGCGCGCGATCAAGGCGGCGCCTTGGGCCGCTGCACGCATCCTCAAATCTTCTTCGGGAGCCTCAACATTGTCCATATCGATCCAGCGCACGGCATAGGATTGGCCAACGGGCATCGCTGGACTATCCCAATTGCGCGTATCCGATAGCCCTTCGATCACCATTGCCTGCAACTTGCCGCCATCGATCAGCCTGCCGGGCGTGTTGGGTAGGAAGCGATAAAGCACCCCGTCATTGCGATCTTCGGTTTGATAGATGAAGCCCGTTTCTGGATCGACACAGGCGGCCTCATGATTGAAGCGGCCCATCGCCCGCAGCGGCACCGGATCGACCAACCCAGTGGCATTGCCCGGCACTTCGAATGCCCAGCCATGATTGACAGCCAAGCCTTCACCAAATCGTTGGCCAGGCCCGGTTGGCGCTTCCTCGCATGTTAGCCAGCTGCCCCACGGGGTTACCCCGCCGGAGCAATTGCGGATCGTCCCGCCAAGCGTGCGAAACTGTCGTTTTAAATCCAGCGTATTTGCATCGAGCACGATATTGGTCGTGCCGCCCGGAACAATCGCGCCGTTATAAGTGCCAAATCCGCGCGCGATTGGCCCTCCCGCATCGTCAGACGGCACCAATTCGTGATTGCGCACGAGCGCGATCTCACCATTGCCGATATCGATGCAGCCCATGCCATCGGCCTTGTCGGGCACGGTCCCGCCATCACTCATCGCATCGCCCAAGCTGGACAGAAGCCGATAAGAAAACCCTTGCGGCAAATCGAGCACCCCCGCTGGATCGGTCACCAACGGGCCGTAACCAGAAAACGAAGCGGCTGAGGGGGAGATTGCCGCGCCGCGCGTCATGCAACCGCTTGCCAGCAGCGCTGCAAACGCGGAGCCTGTAGCGGACAGAAACTGGCGGCGGTTTTGATGGGTGGGGAGCATGGGTCTTTATCTTCCTTTTGGCCAAGCCGCTTCTGCATTATTATCCGGCATCTAGCGAGAGCTTAGCATAATAACTCGGCATTGCGCCGGGTGGAAGATAGAAGGTGGCGCATTGGCAAGTTTTGGGGATGTGCTGAGGCATTCAATTCCTAAGCTTCAGCCCGCGCGCAGACAACCCATGCTGCCTAATTTCCAAATGTAAATGAGGTGCCGTTAGAGGTTTTTGCATAGTGATGGTTCGCGGTCTTCAATTAAAATTACAAAAATCCGCCAATCCAACCATTTTGACTAGTTGAGTGAGAACCGCTCTTCACCGACTGTTCCGTAAGGGAAACGGCGTTTTTTGCGCCGCTTGGGAATGCAATCGCGTGGGCGGTTGTTCAGGAGGAGGGGTCAATGACCATCACTAAAACACGCGACGATTCCGTGCGGGCTAAATATTCAGCGCGCGGATTTTTAATGGCAACGGTGGCGGTGGCTGCGGTGGCCGGGTTCAGCGCGCCAGCTTTGGCTCAGACAGGCCCGATCCAAGAAACAGAAACGACCTCCACCAACAATGAAATCATCGTGATCGCGCGGACAGGTGAGGAAAGCCTGCAAGATGCGCCGGTGGTCATCACCGCGATCGGGAACGACACCTTGGACGCGTTCCGAATTGACGAAGCGACCGATGTGATCAGCCGCGTTCCTTCGTTGAACGTGCAAATTGGCGGTTCGGGCGCGAGTGCCCAGATTTCGCTGCGCGGCGTGGGATCGAGCAATATCTCCAACGCTTTTGATTCAGCAGTTGCGCTGAATGTCGATGGAATTTCGGTGAGCACACAGCGTCTGCTGCAATCGGCATTTTTCGACCTTGATCAGATCGAGGTTTTGAAAGGTCCGCAATCGCTTTATTTTGGTAAGGCGGCTTCGGCTGGGGTGCTTTCACTCCGCTCGGCCGATCCAACTGCCGATTGGGAAGGCGCTGGCAAAGCCTCTTATGAGTTTGAAGAACAGGGATACACCATTGGTGGTTATATCTCTGGCCCATTGACGGATACGCTCGGCATTCGCGTTGCAGCGGAATATCAAGATATTTCGAACTATGTTGAATTGCAGGACGATGTGCCGGCGCTGGACCCTGATAAAGGGCTGACCAATTTCATTGGCCGGGTGACTTTGGATTGGGAGCCGACGGATAACATCAGGGCCAATCTGAAGCTCAATTATAACGAGCAACGCGGCGAATCTTTGCTTCAATTCACCGATGTTTTCTGCGGTGCTGATGGGATTGCAGACCCTTCAGTCTTGGCGGTCTTTGGCGTTACATTCGCGCCGACACACAATTGCAACATCCGCGACAATCGTTTCCCGACGCCCGATGGGATAGCCGCGATTGACACCGTGCCGACCGGCACTGTGGGTTCGGATCGTGCGGATATCAGTCAATCGTTCAACGACACAGACTTGTTTTTTGGACGTTTGAGCATTGATTTTGGGCTGACTGATACGCTCACTTTGTCTTCGATCACCGGCTATGTCGACATGAGGAATGAATACAATGATGCGTTCAATTCAACTGGCCAATTGCCCGATGGATCGCCCGCTGGTCTGGTCGCTCCATTCCTGAATACACTGGAACAATTCACCCAAGAATTCCGCCTTAGCAGTGATTTTGATGGGCCAGTAAACTTCACGGTTGGCGCGTTTTACGAGGATCGCCAAAGCGGCTTGGAAACTTCGCAAAATGCCTTCAATCCATCGGTGGTAATTGGGCCTGATCCGATCACTGGCTTTACCTTTGATTGGTTCGCTGATCGCCCATTGTCGGCAGAGGCGCTGTCAATCTTTGGCAATGTTGTGATCGATTTTGATAATCAATGGGAGCTTTCAGGCGGCTTGCGCTGGACCGATGAAGAAAAGAGCACAACGATTGCCTTCCCATTCGTGCACTCCTTCATCACAACGGCATTTGGGTCTGTTGGGTCTGGCTTTGCGTCAGATCCGATCGTCTTCACAGACAGCAATTTGTCTCCTGAAGTGACGCTGAGATATCAGGCCACAGATGATGTGAGCATTTATGCCGCGTTCAAGACCGGGTTCAAGTCGGGCGGGGTGGACAACAATCTACTGCCAACCGGCACAGTGGTGCCAGATTTGGTGAGCACAGATCCAGCAGTGGCGGAGGCCGCGGCTGATGCTTTGAGGTTCGATTCAGAAACTTCCCTTGGCGGTGAAATCGGGGTGCGTTCGCAATTGGCGGATCGCTCTGTCACTCTCAATGTTACCGGCTATTATTATGTCTTTGACAATCTGCAGGTTCAGTTTTTTGACACCGCAATTTTCAATTTCGACACGACCAATGCCGGTGAGCTGACAACTCTGGGTATCGATGTTGAATGGGCATGGTTCACACCAGTCGAAGGCCTTAGCTTTAACGGGGCAATCGGGTGGCTTGATGCCGAATATACCGATACGTTCTTTGTGCCGACAACCGGCGATGATTTGGAAGGGCGCACCCCGGCACGTGCACCATCCTTTGCAGGTAATATCGCAATGAATTGGGATATCCCGCTCAGCGAAAACTTGGAGCTCGGATTGAGCGGGAACGTGGCCTATAGCGGTTCTTTCATCACCGGGAATGGCACGTTGGAAACGATCAATGATTCGGTGCGCAACGCCAATGGATCGCTGAACAATTTGGTGCAGGATGATTTCATTACAATTGATGCGCAGATTTCTATCGGCGCACCAGATGATCGATGGAAAGTCGCTTTGATCGCGAGCAACCTGACCGATGAGATTGTTATCAGCACGTCCGGCCCGGCCCCATTTGGCGGCGCTTCGGATGATCAGATTGTGACACTCAATCGTGGCCGCCAGGTGTTTGTTGAGACTACATTCCGGTTCTAACTTTTGAACCACAGATGCAAAATTGGGCCTCGGCAGGAATGCCGGGGCCTTTTGCGTTGATCGACACACTGCATATGCTCACGCGACCGCTAGGCCAGTTCTCTTGACGGATGATGGCAAGGAGGTTTGTATTCGGGCGGTGGCAATGGTTTGAACGGAAGAAAGCTTGATGACTGAAAATGGGTTCACGCGCCGCGATGCCATTGCAATGGCCGCCACTGGTACGCTGCTTTCAGCGTGCGGCGGTACTCAGAAAAGTTCTGGACCGCGCGTTGCGGTGGTTGGAGCAGGCATCATCGGGGCATCGATTGCGTACAATCTGGCGCTTGGCGGGGCGAATGTCACAGTGCTTGAAAGGCATGAAATTGCGACACGGGCCAGCCGCGGAACTTTTGCCTGGCTTAATGCGACATGGGCCAAGCAGCCGCGCCAATATCACAGAATGAACCAACTTGGCTTGGCCGGCTGGAAAGAGCTTGAGCGCGATTTGGCCATACCAATCAAATGGGGTGGATCGATCGAGTGGTTCGGTTCGCAAGAGCGCCAAGCACGTCTGTCAGAGCAAATTGACGAACAGATCGAATGGGGTGAGCCTGCCAGAATGATTGGCCTAGCTGAGCTTGCCGATCTTGAACCCAACGTGGCATTCGGCCCGCTCTCGCGCGCAGCATATTCGCCCAATGATGGCGCGCTTGATCCAGTTTTTGCCACAAACACTTTGCTTCAGAAGGCGGTCGAATTGGGCGCGGTGGTTCAGACGAATTGCGAGGTTCAATCTGTTCAAGAAACCACAGCTGAAACGATCGCGATCCAAACGGGCTGCGGAAATATTGAAGCCAACATTCTCGTTCTAGCAACCGGAGCAGACCCGCTAGCGACTGAAAAGCTTACCGGTATTTCTGTCCCACAACGATCAACCCCGGGCGTGATAGCCATCACCGAACCTATGGAGCAGGTGCTCGGGCGGATCATTGTCGCCCCTGGGGTCCATATTCATCAGCGATTGGATGGGCGAATTGTCCTGGGCGAACAGGAAGGGGCACCGCAAAACGAAGCCCACGCGCAGCGTCTTTCCGGGCGGCCCCATGAATTCCCCAGTCGTGAACTCGCCGCGCAACATTTTGCTCGAATTATGGATATTGCCGTGCGCTATGTCCCGGCGCTAAGCCAAGCAAAGATCGAAAATGTGCATATTGGGTGGAGGCCGCTTCCGCTCGACGGCCACCCGGTGATTGGTTTTTCGACAATGCAAACGCGCGCCTATATTGCCATCGCCCATAGTGGCGTGTCGCTCGCCCCGATCATTGGCAAATTGGCCGCACAAGAAATCCTCACCGGCAAGGCCGCTGCATCTTTGAACGATTACCGCCCAGATCGCGCGTTTGATGAAGTGCGCCGTTATTGAACGTTGGCAAACGCCAGATCGCGAGCTTTGCGGCCAACAGAACCTCTAAAATTCTTCGATCATCAAGGCCATCGCGCGTTCCGCCAAAGCGGTGATGGTCAGCGCGGGGTTTACGCCGAGCGAGCGCGGGACAACCGATCCATCCATCACATATAGTCCTTCGTGCACGGAGCCAGCGCCATCGAACACCCGGCAGCGATGATCGACCGCGCCGTGTTCGTGCGTGTTGCCCATCACACATCCGCCCAGCGGGTGGACCGAGATCAGGTTTTTGCCCAAAATGTCGCTCCACATCGGGTTGGGTAAATAGGTTCCACCAACCGCCGAGGTCGCTTCTCTCAAGGCTGCATCGATCCGTTCAAACACAGGTTTTTTCCCGGCATCGGGCCAATGCAACGCCAACTTTTCATCATCCAAAGCGATATTTCCATCACCGCCATCATGCGCCATCACCAAATAGGTTTGGGTGTTGTTGGCCGCCCCGCGATACGCGCCATGCGCCAAGCTTTCGAGCGTCCGTTTGCTTTCGGCCAAGAAATCTCCGCGGTCTGTATCTTTGCCAAAAAATGGCGAACTGGCTGAATAAACCGCGGGCAAGATTGGGGCGAGCAGGCTGGGGATCGCGCCTTCTTGGATAACGATATTTTCATTGAGCGGCCCGGCTTTGCGCAGATCGATCAGGCCGGCGATAACTGGGCCAACGGGATCCTTGCTGCGCGTTGGATCGGCGCCGACCCCAATGCCATTGATCGGCACATCATTGTTGTACCCAAAGGCGATAACATCACCGTTTCCGCCAAAATTCTGCCCCACCATGTCGGACAATTCCAGCCCCGCTTTGGCCGAGCGCAAAAGCACTTCTGTGGAGCCAAGTGTGCCTGCGCCCGAGACGACGATATCGGCGGAAATTCGCTTTATAGCGCCATCACCCTGTTCTGAAATGTCTTCAAGAGTGACATCCCATTTCGCGCCGCCAGTGCCCTTTTCGATGCGCTGCGCCTTGCACAAGGTGAAGATTTCAGCGCCCGCCGAATGCGCCAAGGGCAGATAGGTTAAGGCGATGGTGTTCTTCGCCCCGACATTGCAGCCAGAGCAGCAATCGCCGCACAATGTGCAGGCAGGTTGGTTTACTCCGGCGGCATTGAGGCCGGCCTGATCATCAAACGTCACATTGATCGGGGGGTAGCTTGCCTCTGTTCCCAAACGCGCGGCGGAAGTCTCCAATGCTGCAAATTTCGCCAGTTCGGGCGTGCCGGGATAGGAAACTGGCCTCAATACGCTGCGCGCTTTGTTATAGCCTTCGGCCAACCCGGTGCTGCGATCCTGCTGCAATTGCGATGGCCATTTGGGATCTTCAAAAACACGCTCTTCAGGTTCGAGCATAACATTGCCATTGATCAGCGACGTCCCGCCAAGCCCGCATCCGACCATAACTGAGATATCGGCGTGGGCGCGCAAATCGAACAGAGCATCGCGCGCGCCAATATGTCCCAATGGTGTGTCGGCCTGAAAATTCCGTGCGCCTTCTTTGACGGTGGTTGGGAATTGGCCGGTTGGGATTTCGCGGCCGCGCTCTAGCACGGCGACCGATTTTCCAGCTTGCGCAAGCCGCGCTGCGGCCACGCCCGCGCCGTAGCCAGACCCTATAATTATAGCGTCATAGCGCGATTTCATCGCATCTGAGGGGAGCGACAATATTTGATCGGGCTGCATTTGTCCGGACTGGGTAATTTTGATGTCTCCCTTGGCTCAATCGATCACAATTGGCGCTTCGATCGGCACAGGTTCTGAAATGCTAGTGCTCGCCCGTTCGATGCCAAAGGGATAGACGGTCAATGTGCCAGATCGATCGATGTGAAGCCGCATAAAGTTTTTGTAGTCCGCAATCCGCAAAGAGGAGAACGCATTGTTGTATTGCAGGCCGAAAATGTTGAGCGTCAGCGTGAGGAACGAACCGAACACCAGGCCGCCAAGCAACGAACCGGCCACCAGAACGATCGTAAAGAACACAGCAAAAGAAATCAGCGGATCAACATTGCCGAGTGGCAGCATCGGGCACATCAACGCCGCCAAACAAAACGCCGTTGTAAGCGCAAGAAAGTGAGCCAAGCTGTGCAAAATTGCCAGACTGTGCCGCACCAGCCAATGCCCGCTGCCATTGAATAGCAGCAATCCGATATGCAGGCCCACCACCAGCGCGGCGAATTCGGGACTTTTGGGAATGGCAGAGAAAAAGTTATCGAGCGCCTGCGGGATGGTCGAATAATCACCAACCATATTTGCCATGAATGTATCGAGCGGATTGGTGACGAGTTGTCGCCTGGTTTCAAGGAACCAAGTCATGATCGTGTAGATCAATCCAATCAGCAGCGAAAACTCCGGATTCAGCAATGGGAACAGAAGGTTGCGATAGGTGAGCTGATGCGATTTTGAGGCCGATGGGAAGGTTTTTTCCTGGCAGTATTCGCGTTCTTGCTCATCCCAATTGATGCGGGTCGTTTGCGCCAGTTGATGGGTCGGATGCAGAAACGCACCGCCCCCGCCAGAGGTGATCAGGACCGGCCCCTCATCCATCGGTTGATAGCGGCTATAATGATGGATATCACCGGCCAGGATCAGCCGCACAGATTTGCCCTGGGGTTCAAAAATACGCGCGATTTGATCGAGCAAGGGATCTTTGACCGGCCGTTCGAGACTGGTCGCCCAATTGGGCGTGGCGGCGCACAAAATCACCTTTGCGCCCGTTTGCATCGCATGGCGCGCGACATCCTCGAAATAGCGTAATTGCGATGAATTTAGCCGTGTATCGAGTTGAACATCGACGCCGCACAGCCACCAATCGCCGGGCAGCTCAATCGCGAAATAGCTGCGGTCCTGCTTCGTTTTCCATGCGCCAAATGTGTGCTCTTGCTGAGAAGCATACGTTTCCCCGCCGGTGCAAAACAGGTCCGAAAATTCCCGCAGGCCATCATACCAATCGTGGTTTCCGGGAATTGCGAATAGATCCGCCTCAAACTCACCGTGCTTCTCACACGCCTCACGATAGACCGCCATCAGGCGCTCTTCATATGCGTTGTTGAAGGGGTCGGGGTAAACTTCGTCTCCGCCCATTACCAAGATTTTTGCCCGCTGGGTGGGTGCGCCGCCATGGTCCAAACATTCACGCGCAACAGCCTCTGCCACGGCAAAGGTTGGTTTGTAGCCATCGCCAAGATCGGCGACATAATCGAGCCAAATTCCATCCTGCGCCGAAGCGCTACCGGCTTGATCGCTGGCGGCGTGGCCATTCGAATAATCGAACACGCCGTAGGTTCCATCATCTTCAATAGGAGACAAGGCCGCCTGCAATTCGCGGTTGTCAGTTATGCGGCCAATCGTGGTGGTCAATGCCGCGCGAATACCAGCGATCAGCAGCAGAACCGGATTGTACCAGCGCACCATGGGAAGCCTTCGTCCCGCGTTTGGTCCGCGCATTTTTGCATCCTCTTTTTCAGCCCCGTTTGCATTCGATAACATTCTTGCGCGTGAGGCAATAGCGGAATGATGCTGAGCGGCTGAATGATCTGTATTCCTCCTGCGTGATCGGCCGCGCAAACAAAAAATCTTCGGCCCGCTTGAGATTGCAGCCAATGTCAGCGACATATTGCGTTGCAATGCCAATTTTCAAAACTCCCCCATCCGAATTGCGATTCCCGCTGCGCCCCGCACAGCTGCACCAAACCGCTCCGATCCGGCTTCGCGCGTTCTTGGCCGGGCAAGGCTGAGCGCCATGGCAGGCACAATCGCACAATCGCCAGACGGGTTTTTGACGCGGCTTGAGGCGGGCAAACTCCCTGATCCGCTAACGCGTCTGAAGCCGAGCGATGTCGGGCTGGACCCTGGCGATCTTATGCAGATTTTTGAAAGCCAGCTTAAAAGCCGACGGCTTGATCTGGAGAGCCGGCGTTTGGCGACCCAGGGGAAAAGCTTTTATTCGATCGGCAGTTCCGGGCATGAAGGCAATGCCGCATTGGCGCGGGTATTTGCGCATGATGACATCGCGTTTTTGCATTATCGCAGCGGTGCCTTTTTGATTGAGCGCGCTCGTCAGGTACCTGGTGTCACGCCTCTGTGGGATATGGCGCTGTCCTTTGCTGCTTCTGCCGACGATCCAATTTCAGGCGGGCGGCACAAAGTGATCGGTTCTAAGCCATTATTCATCCCGCCACAGACCAGCACAATCGCGTCGCACTTGCCAAAAGCTGTGGGTACGGCGTTTTCCATCGGCTTGTCGAAACGCCAAAATCGCGAAGGTGCAATTCTGCCGCATGATAGCGTTGCGCTGTGCAGTTTTGGCGACGCATCCAGCAACCATTCCACCGCGCAGGGCGCGTTTAATGCTGCTGCTTGGGCCTCTTATCGCGGCCTGCCAATGCCGCTGGTGTTTGTGTGCGAAGACAATGGCATCGGGATATCGGTGCCCACGCCGCAATCCTGGGTCCAATCCAATTTCGAGCACCGGGCAGGGCTGAATTATATTGCCGGGGATGCGCGCGATCCGATTGATGCTGTGCGCGCGGCGAAGGCTGCGGAACAAGTGGCTAGGAAGCAGCGTAAGCCTGTGTTCCTCCATCTCAGAACAGTGCGGCTTATGGGCCATGCGGGCTCTGATTTAGAGGCGCAATATCGCAGCAAGGATGAGATTGAACGCGAAGCCGATCAAGACCCGTTATTGCATGCAGCGCGGCATTTGATTGAAAGCGGCCAATCCTCAAAGGATGAGATCGCAGCGCTTTACGCGCGTATTTCCGATCAGGTTGCCGCGGTGATGGAGGCGGCGGCGGATAGGCCGAAATTGCGCTCCGCGAAACAGGTGATGACATCGATTGTCCCGCAGGCCGGGCCAAGTGTTACGCAGAAACGCAAGCTGCCATCTCCCACGGCAAAGCCGCAGCACATGTCGCGCGCAATCTCCGCAACTTTGGCAGAACAAATGACCCTCGATCCCGATATCGCGGTGTTTGGGGAGGATGTTGGCAAGAAAGGCGGCGTCTACGGCGCGACCACTGCCTTGCAAAAGCAGTTTGGCGCCGGGCGGGTGTTTGACACATTGTTGGATGAGCAAACCATTTTGGGGCTGGCGATTGGCATGGCGCATAATGGCTATCTGCCGATCCCAGAGATCCAATTTCTGGCCTATGTCCACAATGCCGAAGATCAAATCCGCGGCGAAGCGGCCACGCTTTCTTTTTTCTCTGATGCGCAATTTGCCAATCCAATGGTGATCCGGATTGCTGGCCTTGCCTATCAAAAAGGGTTTGGCGGGCATTTTCATAATGACAACGCGATTGGCGTGTTTCGGGATATTCCCGGCCTCGTGGTTGCCAGCCCATCGTGCGCGGAGGAGGCGGTGCTGCTGCTGCGCGAATGCATCCGCTTGGCCAAGCAGGAGCAGCGCCTTGTGGTCTTTTTAGAGCCGATCGCGCTTTATGGGACGAAAGATCTGCATGAGGATGGCGATGGGTTGATGCTGGGCCATCCGGATGCGCAAACCGATCCTGCGCCCTTTGGCGAGGTCAAGGTCTTCCTGCCGCCAGCCAAGCCGGATTTGACGATCATCACCTATGGCAATGGCGCATATTTCGCGCGGCGATGCCAAAAGGTGCTGCAGGGAGAAGGGATCGCCGCAAAGGTCATCGATTTGCGTTGGCTTGTGCCATTGCCGATGGCGAGTTTGCTGGAATGCCTTGATCGAAATGCGCCCGCTTTGATCGTTGATGAGTGCCGCGAGACCGGTTCCGTAAGCGAAGAAATAATGGCGAAGCTTGTCGAAGCGAATTTCACCGCGCCATTGCGCCGTCTGACTGGCGAAGACAGTTTTATTCCGCTCGGGCCAGCCGCCAACGAAGTGCTGATCCAAGAACACGCGATCCTGGATGCGGCTCGATCTTTGGCCGGAAGACATTCGGCCGAACGACAAGGCGAAGGAGCCTGATGATGGCGGGAAAGCAGCGGGCCGTGGTCATATTCCCCGGGCGCGGATCTTATGCATCTGGCGAACTTGGTTATCTTCAGCGGCACCATTCTGCGCAAGCAGCGATGATCGCCGCCCTGGATAAGAAGCGCGGGCAGGATGGCGCGGTTGCGGCGGCAAAGCTTGATAGTCTGGCCAAATTCTCTCCTTCAAAGCATCTGCCTGGGCGCAATGCCTCCAATTTGATTTACACCTGCGCGCAGGCTGATTTCTTGGCGATTGATAGGCAAGAAATTGATGTCGTTGCGATTTGCGGGAATTCCCTCGGCTGGTATCTTTCGCTCGCTGCCTCGGGCGCATTATCGCTGGAAGATGGTGCGCATCTGGTTGATACAATGGGCCATATGATGGAGCGTGATGGGATAGGCGGACAGCTGCTTTGCCCGGTCGCCGATGATAATTGGCAGATCGATCACGATTTAAAGGCGCGCATTCTCAACGCCGTGACGGAAACTGAAAATGCGTTTCTTTCCATCGATTTGGGCGGCACTTTGGTGCTGGCCGGGGATGATGCTGCGATCAAACAGCTTCAGGCGCTGCTTAACCCCGATGACGCGCACCGATTTGCCGTTCTGCCCAAACATGCGGCGTTTCACACACCCTTGCTCAGCGATGTCGCAGCGGCGGCGCGTGACACATTAAAGCAGGAGCTGTTTCGCCCACCTACAATCCCTATGATCGATGGGCGCGGGGTTATCTGGTCACCCGATGGCAGCGATATGGCGGCGCTGCACAACTACACTTTGGGCACGCAAATCGTTGAACGCTATGATTTTGCCAAATCGATTGAGGTCGCGCTTAAGGAATTTGCGCCGGACATGCTGATCCTGACCGGGCCGGGGGGATCATTGGGCGCGCCGATTGCACAATGCATGATCACACACCGCTGGCGCGGTATGCTCTCACGAAATGATTTCGCGGATCAGCAAAAGCAAGCGCCGTTTCTGGTCGCGATGGGCCGCGAAGATCAGCGCGGCATGGCAATCGCCAAGCCATGACGCCGAACTTCGCTGGATTGGCAGCGTAAGATGGACGGGGCAAATACCGCCCATCGCCCATCGCTTTTCATCAGACCGACTGGATAGCCGGTTAGAACTTGTAGCCAACCTCAACACCAAAGCGCCTTAGGCCGCCTGGTGACAGGAATGATCCGCCAAATTCAATCGCGGGAATAACCTCATTCAGGTATTCCCGATTGAACAGGTTTTCTGCAAATGCGGTGATATTCCAAGTCTCACCTTCCAGCCCGAAACGCATATCAAACACGCCAAAGGCTTCGCGTTCGGTGATACTGAAATCGGCATCCCCCACGAATGCGGGCAGCGCCAGCGCGGAGCCCGGCAATAAGCCGCTGAACAATGTCGGCGATATTTCGTCTTGCACGGTGTGGAATGAGGTTGGCCCGGTGATCCGATAATCCGCGCGCATCACCAAATCGAAGGTCGGTGCCAAAGGCGCAACAATCTGAGTGCCAAGGTTGATCGTGTAATCGGCGGTATAAGGCGAATCGTTGCCGACAGTGTTGGGGCGAGAGGCATTGGCGATAATCTCGCTTTCGGTCACATTGACCGCGCCAAATATATCCCAACCCGGAATGATCTCTACATTCGTGTTGAACTCCGCCCCGAAGATTTCGACTTCATCAATGTTCGAAACCACACGCAACAGGCCAAAAGCGCCGACATAGAATTCGAAGAATTGCAGGTCATCAACTTCGGTATAATAACCCGCCAGATCGAATGTGACCCGGCCATTGAACGCTGTGCCTTTGATCCCCAGCTCAAACGCGCTCGAGCTTTCCTTGCGGAATTGATCTTCGATCAAGATGTTGGTGCCGATAAACTGATTGAAAGCCTGATCGACAATCGCGGCTGAACCCTGATTGTTGAATCCGCCAGATTTGAATCCGATACCCCAGTTGGCATAGAGGTTCACATCGTCAGACACGCCGTAACGCAGCGAGATTTTGGGCTGCAATTGGCGGAATGTGGCGTCTTGATCTGCAATCGGTCCAAATGCTTGCCCCGGATTGATCGGTCCGCCGGTAAACGGATCAATCGCGGTCGGAACCAGGCTTGAGACAGAGCGATCTTCAATATCGTACCGCAGAGCCAAACCGATATCCAAGCGGTCACTGGCTTCCCAATCTATCGAACCAAATGCTGCGAAGACATTGGTCGAGAAATCATCCGAATAAAGCTGGGTCGTTGGGTTGGTCGAGTTTTCATCGTTGAACAAAGTTGGCAGCACACCCAGCCCAAGATCTGCGCCAAGGCTGACCCCGACTTGGCGATCAATGTGGAGGAAATAACCGCCCAACTGCCAATTCAGCGGGCCGCCATTGTCCGATGCCAATCTGATTTCGCCGCTGATATCGGTCTGTTCGCGAATTTGCAGCTGAGTGCCGTCACACGTTGTCGGGCTGAACGCACCGAAGGTGGATCCATTCACGGGATCGAAAATGAACGGCGTTGGAGAGGCCCCGATAAAGGTCGGAGGATTGATCGGAAACCCAGTCAGCGCCGCAGTTGTCGCGGCGCAGCTATCTGCCGCTGCAACCGATGCTGCGGTGGCCCCAGGGAAGGTGAAGCGCGCGAAATCAGCAGAAGTGCCGTCGGCGATCAAAGCCTGATCAACATCACTGTAAAGCGCCCAAGCGGTCAGAACCAAGCTATCAAAACTGTGTTCAATCTTGGCTGAAACTTCAAAGGTTTCTTGATCATTGGTTGGCCGGATATTGCCAAAGAAATCAAATGGGTGATCGTTTACATCTTCGAAAAATGCAGGATCGACCCCGGCAAAATTGGGCAGGTGGAATGCGGTGTTAAAGGCAATCGAAGCGCCAAATACATCGGCATAGCGGGCCTTCACATCCAATTCTGTGTCTGGTCCCAATTGCGCGATAATGCGCCCGTCAATCGAATAGACTTCCTGATCATCGACGACATTGTCGTTCAAGAACCGGTTAAAATAGAACCCGTCAGTGGTGTTGTAACTGCCCGACAATACGAAGCCGATATTTTCTGTGAGAGGCCCCGCGACATAGGCCGATGCTTTGTATGTGTTGTCTTCCGCCGCACTGGCCGTGACCCCGCCTTCAAGGAAATCGCCGGGCCGCAATGTTTGGACAACAATTGCACCCGCCGCCGCATTGCGACCGTAAAGCGCGCCCTGCGGTCCTTTCAACACTTCGATCTGGCGCAAGGTGCCCTGATCTTGGTTGAGCTGCGCGGTGTTGGTTTTGAGGATACCGTCTACCACCAGGGCGACGGAGCTTTCCGCATCGCGCGCACCATTGATGCCGCGAATGTTGATCTGGGTGTCGCCAGCCTCCGCGGTGCCGGTAACGATGGTTACGCCTGCGGTCAGTTGAACGAATTCATCAGCAGTCTCGATGCCGGTACGCTCAAGCGTTTCGGCTGAAAATACGGTGACCGAGGCGGGAACTTCTGCCAGCAATTCATCTTGCCGCCGCGCGGTAACGATGATGGCATTTCCGCTTTCTTCGGCGGTGTCGCTTTCGTTATCTTGCGCGATCGCCGGTGCTGCAAAAGCCAATGCCGAAAGCCCGGCACCCACAAACAATGAATTCCTCAACGCGCTCATTTTATTCCCCTTGGACCTGTACCCAGCTGCAGTTCCTATGGAAATTTGCTGGCGAATACCAGTTGCCCAGCCGCCCGGTCACGCGTGGACCCGGTAAATCACGCGCAGTTTCGATGGCTGAAACTTGCCGAGAATTGGGTCAAATTTGAAGAAAATTCCAGAAAGAACAACGCAAAAACAATATGTTGGCCGTATTGTGAACTGGAGGATAAAATTCCAGGCACGCCATATCAGTTTGGCAGATTTGGTGAGAATTCGCTCAAATTTGATAGGGGGTGCGGCATGAAAAGCTCACCCGATAAGCCGCTTTTCGGTGTGGAAGAACAGCCAGAATTTGCAAAAAACACTGGCGCATGGTGGCTGATAGGGTAATCCAATTTCTCACGGATATTAGGGGACTGAACCGCGTGGCTGAGAACAAAGTTCGATCCAAAAAAATCATTGATGTCGCGATAGAGCTGTTTTCCCAATACGGGTATGACGGGGTGAGCACGACAGAGTTGAGCAAGGCAGTTGGCCTCTCACAACCCAGCCTGCATTATCACTATGGCAGCAAGATGGGGCTGTGGAAGGCTGCCATTCGCGAATTGATGGATCGGATCAATGCCGAGGCTGCGCTTGATACCGATGCGTTGGATAAAATGCCGCCGGTCGATGCGCTGAAAACCATGTTTAATCCGTCCTTCTTTAAGGTGCAAAAATCGTTCCCAGAACTTGGCCGATTGCTGCAGCTTGAAGGCGTGGCTGGCGGTGAGCGGCTGAGCTTCCTCGTCGATAATTATATCGCCGGTGCTTATGGGCTTTATCTCAAATATATTGAGGCCGGGATCGAGCAAGGGGCGATAAAACCATATCGCCCGGAGCAGATTTTGATGCTGATGCACGGCGCGCTGGTGAATTATTTCAACATGGCCAATTTGGTTGAACTGACATTCAAATCATCGCCCTATGACGACAAGAACGCCGAAGACTATTTTGCAATGTATATGGATGTGATGTTTTCTGCGATCACCGTGGATGGCGGTTCGAGCAAGAAATAGGCGGCGCAAAAGCGTTATCGATCCGTTTAATCCAGCCATCGAATTTGGCGTTATAGCTCTAACGCGGCGGCTTCGTCCCGCAATTTGCCCTTGGCCACCTTGTTCACCTCTGCTCGGGGAAAATCCTCGCAGAACACTATCGCCACCGGCACTTTGAAATCTGCCAGTTTCTCTCGGCAAGTTGCAAATATGGTCTCGCGCAATTCGTCGCTGGGCTTTTCGGTTCGCACGAAGGCGACCGGCACTTCGTCTTTCATCGGATCTGGTTTTGCCACTACTGCGCTTTCAATCACATCTGGCACGGTTGCGATCGCGGCTTCCACCTCAGATGCGGCAACATTTTCCGCCCCTACTTTGAGCATGTCCTTGGCGCGGTCCGCAAAGCGGAAATGGCCTTGGGTGGATTGGATAACTCTGTCGCCTGTATCGAACCAACCACCGGCATCGAAGCTTTCAGCGGTCGCATCGGGATTGTGCAGATATTCCAGAAACAGGGAGACGCCCCGTTCGCCCTTAATTTTCAGCAGGCCCGCTTCGCCTTCTACCGGCGCAGAGCCATCATCGCGTTCAAGCCTGAACCCATATTCGGGCATCGGCATCCCCATCGATAGCGGCGGGGAGGGCAATTGCGGCGGTGTGTAGGTGGCATGGATAACCGTTTCGGTCATGCCCCATGCGCCCACGATTTCCACGCTGAAATGTTCATCCAACGGGCCGATATTTGCCGCGCCAACGATCCAGAACCGCATGGCATGATCCGGCGGCACTGGCTGAGGCGCCAAAGCTTTCACCGCAAACGGGATTACAGTGCCCCATGTGCAGCGGTGCCTAAGCGCGACATCCCAAAACCGGCTGGCGGAAAATTTGGGTTGCAGCGCAATGGCGCCGCCCGCCCACAAAGATGGCAGATGCGCCCAGCTCATCGCATTTGTGTGGCATAGCGGGGTGGTGATTAGCGCGGTATCATCATCGCGAAGGCTCTTATGCATCGATCCAACTTGCCCGGCCCAAAGGGCATTGGCGTGTGTCCATACGACGCCTTTGGGCAGCGATGTGGTGCCTGATGTGTATTGCACCGAAAGCGGAGCCATCGGATCGCTTGGGATGTGCTCAAAATCGGCGGCGTCCCCGATCAGGTTTTCAAATGCCAGCGTGCCGTCCGGCAAAACCGCAGGCGCCTCAATCCCATCCGCAGCGATTACTGCCAGCCATTCAAATTGCGCGCCAGTTTCCCCGATCAAATCCAAATACGCCGCTTGCACGACGGCGAATTTCACTTTCGAATGTTCGATGAAATATCGCATCTCATCACGCGAAGATCGCGGATTGGTCGTCACCACCACCGCGCCAATCGCTGCGCAGGCATGCCAGGTTAGCAGGAATTCGGGGCAATTCTGCGCATGGAGCAACACGAAATCACCCTTCGCCACGCCGCGCGCCTGCAGGCCAGCGGCCAACGCAGCCATGCGATCAAAGAATTCGCGATAGGAATATGTGACCGCATCACCGACAAACGGCGCCCAGTGGAGATAGGGCGCCTGAGGCCGCTTTTCGGCATGCGAACGCAGCATGAAATGCGCGTCTTTGCCGCTTGTGATGTCGATTTCGCAAGCCATAGTTTGGACGCCTATTTGCCTTTGAACACAGGCTTATAATCGTCGAAACTGGGATTGTTGATCCACATCGAAATGGCGTGCTGAAAATCTTCGGAATAGATGGTTTTGCGCAGGCCATCTTGTTCGCGAACATGGCTTTCCAACATGCCAGGCCGGGTCGCCTCATTGACCATTTCTTTGATGATCCGCATCGACAATGGCGCGCGCTTGGCGAAGTTTTCGACAAAGGCTTGCACGTCTGCGTCATAAGTTTCGGCAGAAAAAACACGTGAGACCATGCCCAATTCCAACGCTTCGGCAGCGGGAATAAAATCCCCATGCAGCAACAGGTCCAGCGCCCGCGCGCGGCCCATATTTTGCAAAGCGTAATACACGCCGCCGCCACCCGGCACGATGCCAAAGCTGGATTGAGGCAGGGCAAAGGTCGCCTCTGGAATGTCCTTCATCAGGCGGAAATCAAACGCCAATGAGAATTCGCACCCGCCGCCGCCAACATTGCCATTGATCGCCGCGACTGTGACAAACGGCATGCCTTGGATGCGCATTGCCAATTGGTGCAGCGCGCCCAGATAATTGTGATACTGGCTCAGCAGCATCAATTGCTCGCCTTCGGGGGTGTCTGGCTCTTCCATTGCCCCTTTATTGCCAGCGCCTTTGACCGCCTCATCCTGCAGCTCTGTCAATTGGACCCACCGCAGGAAGGTGTTGTCTTCGCCCGTGCACAGGAACACCCGGATCGATTTGTCGTGCGCGATCTCGTTCATCAAATGATGCAATTCGCCGATCATCCGCAGGGTCAGCGTTTGATCAGGCGGATTGCTCATCCGACAGGTCAAGATATGGCCATCTTTCTCAAGTTTGAGATGACGATATTCCATGTCTTATTCTCCGAAAATGTATCTTGGGCGGGTTTGCGGCAGGTTCGCCAATGCGCGATCAGAGCGCGTCGAGACCCGCCTGGGCAACGATCATATCGTCCGAATAATGGCCGCCGCTGACACCAATCCCGCCAACAATCTCATCATCAACAACAATCGGATAGCCGCCGCCAAACACAACCAGCCGATCGGTTTTCACGATGCCATCTGCAAGGGGAGCGTCATCCTTGATGAAATCATGCCATGCGTGGCTGGGCATGCCGAATGAAACAGCGGTGTAGGCTTTGTCTTGCGCAATTCCAACGCTGAGCAACGGGCCGCCATCCATGCGTTCATAGGCTTTAAGAACTCCAGATTCGTCGCACACGGCGATGATCATTGGCTTGCCCATTTCAGCAGCTTTGGCGCGTGCGCCTGCAATCACTGTGGCTGCGGCCTCGCTGGTGATGGAACTTTTTGAAAATGTTTTCGCCATAGCGCTCTCTCCTTGGCTGATAATGTTATCAGTGATTGCCATTGAAGTGCGTTGTGGTCAAGCTATCCGCAAGCGTCTGCGATCCTGTATTCGCCGCAATCAAGGTTGACTTCAAATCCTGATAGAGTTACCAGTAATGTTGTAAAGGCGGGATGCATCTGGATTGATGTATCCGCGTTAAAACCATGATTTGTCGCATGATTTATTGGTAATCTGGCGAATTTCGTGCCGGGAGCAAGTGAATAATGTCAGAAGCTGAGCAGTCCAATTTGGCGCCTGCGCGTATTACCAACGTGAATCACATCGCCTATCGTTGCCGCGATGCTGAACAAACCCGTTGGTTTTATGAAGATGTGCTGGAATTGCCGCTTCGCATCGCTGTGCAAGAAGAAGAAATTCCCGGCGTGGGCACACCTAGCCCGTTCATGCATTTGTTCTTCGAAATGCCAAACGGCGATTTTGTCGCGTTCTTTGATGAGCCAGGCCGAGCGAGTTCAAAAGATTTTGAACCAGCAGACAGTTTCGATCGGCACCTCGCCTTTGAGGTTGATACCCTTGAAGACGTTTTGAGCTGGCAGAAGAAAATCAATGAAAAAGGCGTGATGTGCCTTGGCCCGGTTGAGCATGGATTTGTGACTTCGGTTTACATGTATGATCCTAATGGCCTGCAGCTGGAGATCACCACGCGCGATCCCAACTTCACCAACTTTGCGCAGGAACAGCGCGGCATGGCGCGTGAGCAGCTTGATGCGTGGGTCGAACGGACGCGTGCGTTAAAAGAAGAGAAGTTCGGCTCAGACGCGCTCGATTTACGCGACATCATCTACCCAACAGTCGTAAAATAAGCCGGGGCCGCGCCGCGAGCAATCGCGCGCGCCAGGAAGTTTGCATGATTTGGTTTAGGCTGAAGCGGACGCTGCCGCTGCCGCAGCCGCTTCTTCATCCATCGTCGTGTAATCGGTAAACCCGCTGTCCCCTGGGGTGTACAGCGTTTCATCATCCCACGCATTTTCGGGCGCATCGATGGCGATCCGTTTGGGCAGATCAGGATTGGCGATAAACCGCCGGCCAAACACGATATAGTCGCATGTCTTGCTGGCCAAGGCCGCTTCGCCGCTGTCACGATCAAGCTCCCCGCCGCCGAGCAATGTATTGCTGTAATGCTCGCGGATATGGACGATCGGATCATAATCTTCCGGCCCGAAGAACATGTTCCAAACCGGGTTTTGAACATAGAGATAGGCAAGGTTGAATGGCATCAGTGCGTTGCAGAGATACTCATAAGTTTCGAGCGTCTCTTCGTGCGTGCCGGTCATCCCGTTATAGGCGAAATTCGGCGAGATTTTTACGCCCACTTTGCCGCTGCCAAGCTCTGGAATAATGGCTTCCAAAGTTTCGATCAGGAAACGGCAGCGATTGGCGATTGAGCCGCCATATTCGTCTTCGCGAAAATTGGTTGATGCTTGCAGAAATTGCCGGTGCAAATGTCCGCTGCCACAATGGATTTCCACGCCATCAAACCCAGCTTTGCGGGCACGCAGCGCAGCGCGTTTATATTCCTGCACCATTTCGCGAACTTCATCGGTTTCCATCGCGCGCGGGGTAACCGCGGGTGCATAGATGATCTCACCCGTTTCGGGATCGTTGAGCCGGCTCATCACCCCTTCGGCGATGGCAGAAGGCGCAATTGGCAGTGCGCCATCGGGCTGGAAAGTGGGGTGCGACAATCGGCCTGCATGGGCCAGTTGCGCAAAGATCAATCCGCCTTCGCTGTGAACTTGATCGGTGACGTAACGCCACCCTTCGATCTGTTCATCAGAGTAAATCCCCGCGGTCACCGCTTCTTGGATGCCGCGCGGTTCAACATAAAGGGATTCGCAGATCATCAACCCTGCGCTGGCGCGTTGGCTGTAATACAGCGCGTTGGATTTTTCCGGAACACCTTCGGTGGTCACGCGAAAACGCGTCATTGGCGCCATGATCATCCGATTGGGAATGTCATAATCGCCGATCCGACCATTAGACAAAAGGTTCGCGTATTTTACCGCCATTTTGCATTCCGCTTAAAGTTCTGAGTCTCACTGGTTGGTTCGCCCCGCCACCAATTTGATGGCGGGGCGGGAGAGAACCATTAGAACCGAACAGTGGCAGAAAAGCGAACCGTGCGTGGCCGGTTGAATGTCCCGTTGGTTAGCGGCAGCAGCGCCGCTGGGGATTCAAACGTCACATATTGTTCGTCAAACAAGTTGGCGATGTCAGCTCGCAGCGTGATTCCGCTGTCTGGATGAGTGAAGCTGGCATACACATCACCGAGAATGAATGAGCCCGATTCCAGTTCAGGGAATGGCGGCTGCGGCGGTGTGTGCAGGAACCCGCTATTGGTGCTGATATTGCCGCCGAAATCGAATTCAAAATCGGATCCAAGGCTTGTGTTGTAATCAAACCCGAAATTCGATGTGAATTCCGGCGCCACTGTCAGATCTGAACCCGTCGTGGTGTTTTCGGCATTGAGGTAGGCGGCGCTCGCATTGACAATCAAGCCATCGAACACTTCAAATCGAACCTCTGCTTCGGCGCCGTATGTTTCTGCATCAACATTTTCCGCGACCAGCATTCCGGCTGGGCCAACGGTGATGTCAAACAGCGATTCCTGGAAGTCATCGATGCTGCTGAAGAATGCAGCGGCGGCGAAATAGCCGCGGCCGCCAGCAAATGAGCCCTTGACGCCAAGCTCAATCGTTTGCGCGACTTCTTCATCCAAGATGAAGTTGAAGTCCGCCGCATTGATATCGATCGAGTTGTTGAAGGAGCCACTCTTCGTGCCTTGTGACCCGGAGAGATACACCAGCCAATCATCGTTGAGATCGTAGCTGAGCGTTACCGCGAAATCGAAAGACGTGTCGCTAAAGCTGTCTTCCAAATCGACAATTGGGGTGACCAGCGTACCCAAGGTCACGCCAGCACGGTCTGCGACGGGCAGCAACAGATCATCTGGAACGCCAGGAATGATCGTCGATGTCACGAAATCGATCATCGGCAAGCCAAGCAAGGTTTGCGGGAATTGCGCAAACACTGCCTCTTTGGTTTCATCCGAGATACGGACACCTACATCGACTGTGAAGCGATCACTGAAATCGTGAGAAACCTGCACAAACCCAGAAAACGCTTCGAGTTCTTGATCGGTTTGGGCAATGAAGTCACCGCCGATATTAAAGCCGCCAAGGTCAATCCCGCCGAAATCACTGGGCGAGGGCAGAACAAGGTTCAATGCCGTGTTGTTGACGAAGTTGAAGTCTTGCGACTGGTAGAACACACCAGCCAAAACGCGGGTCCGATCCCCTTGATAATCGAGGCGAAGCTCTTGCGTGAATTGTGAGAAATCCTCGCTGAAGCTGAAGCTACCAGTCGGCAGACCGGGGAATGGCGGAATGAGGAAAATGTCGGTTACGTTTTCGTATTCCAGATCTGAAACCGCTGAGATCGAAGTGATCGTGATGTTGTCACTGATTTCCCAATCAATCGTCGCAGTGAAGTCTGTGCTTTGCTGCTCATCAAACTCACGCGGGAATGTGGTCCCGCCGCCAGCATCCAAATCGCCATCAACAGCGCGTTCGAACGGCGCGTTGCCAAGGAATGCCAAGCCCGGATCAAGGACCTGGACGATCTGGAAGGAATTTCCAACCGTTTCACTGTCCGCATGCTGTCCAGCCAATGTGATAGTGAAATTTGGGGCTGCTTCGATCACGGCTGTCGCGCGGAGCGCAAACCGATCAGTGTCTCCATCGGTAACGCCCAGCAATGTGTTTTCAACAAAACCGCCGGTTTCGCTGGTCAGCGCGGCGAAGCGGAATTTGACCGCATCACCCAGCGGCGCATCGATCGCACCGGAAATGCTGTAGCTGTCGAATTCGGTTTCGTAGCTGCCTGAAATGAAGCCGCCAAATTCATCGCCGGGCTTGGTGGTGGTAACGCTGATCGCGCCCACGCTGGTGTTCTTACCGAAGACAACGCCCTGCGCGCCTTTGATAACTTCCACCCGCTCAACATCGAAGATTGCATCGCGATATTGCCGCGCGCGTGGTTTAAAAACGCCGTCTTGAAACAGGCCAACTGATTGCTCGAAAGTTTGGTTGGCGCTGGCGGTGCCGATACCGCGAATTTTAATGGCAGGCAGTCCGCCAGGAGAAATGTTGAAGCCAAGGCCGGGGACCGTATCGAAAATCTCGGTGATTTCGTTGACGCCTTGATCGGCGATCGTTGCACCATCGACAACCGATACCGTCAGGGCCGTGTCTGCAAGCGTTGTTTCACGCTTGGTCGCTGTAACAATGATGGACCCAACAGACGATGAACTTTGTTCTTCGGCTTCGGTCCCTGCATTTTCTTGGACAGCTTCTTGTGCATGCGCCTGAACGCTGAATTGCAATCCACAAAGCACTGCTGCTGACGCGAGTAAGCGACTTTTGGTCATTTCCATCTCCCACAATGCCCAGCCCATTTTCGACCGGGTTAATTGCTGATAGAATTATCAGTGTTTCGTTGCCGGGTCAATGCGACTGATAAATCTATTGGGATCTGTGGCTATACTGCATTCAGTATCATTTAACCTTCTGATATCACATGAAATTTGACGGAATCTGAAAGTCCGAAAAACACCTAAATCGGGTGATCCTTGAGCCATCCGATGTAATCTGCAAGCGCCGCTTCGAGGTCGAATTTGGGGCTCCAGCCAAAGTCTTTGGCGAACAATCCGCTGTCAAATCCGATGTCGTGCGATTCGTCTGGCAAGTCATCACGCGAAATGCCCATCCGGTCCACGCAATCGGGCGCCGCGGCAACCAACGCATCAAATTGTGTGCGTGCGTTGCAATCGAAATTGCTGCTGATGTTGTAGATGTGGTTTTGCAGCTTATCGGCGAGCATTGCGGTTTTGATGCAATCGCCATTGTTCTTCACATAGCTTGCCGGAATAGGGCAGGCGATGGGCCACAATTGCTCAACCGTAAGCCCGGCATATCCCGGATGCCCTTTGAACATTGGGATCCGGCCCGCTGCAACATGCGCGCCCACACCCATTGGGCTGCCCAAGGCATAATAGCCCGGACCAAACATCATTGGAGATCGCAAAGTGATCACTTCCAATTCGTGTTGGGTGAAGGGCGGATCGCTGGGCGGAACGGACATCCCCCTTTGAAACGGCTGCCCGTAATCGAGTGCCAGCAATTCCAGCACGCGCTTCACGGTGATTTCGAATTTCACCAATGTCGGGCTTTCCCCAACGCGCATGGCGAAAGTTCTATCTTCACCATAGGGAATGCCGCAATCGCCATAAATCGCGATTGAGCTGCCCAGGATGAAGCGCTTCACATCGGTCTGTCGGGCCAATTCAAGGCTATCTAGCAGCATCGGATAGATGGCATTGGCCTGTTCGCGGGTTTCGGCGAACTGGTGTGTGTGGGCCAGAAACACGACCCCATCAAAACTTTCCGCTTCAAACAAAGCCTGCACCTGATCGCGCTTGGCCAGATCGAGCCGCGCAACAGAAATGAGATCGCTGTAGGCCTGCAGCCTATCGCCAATTGGATCGGTGTCTTTGCGACTGGAAACGACCACTTGAACACCGGCATCGGCAAACGCCTCTGCTGTGGCTGCTCCAAGCATTCCGGTGCCACCGGCAATAAAGATCTTGTCCATTATGCTCTCCGATTGTCCATAAATTTTGTCATCAAATGTTGGACCAAATGTTGGGCACATTCAGGCCCATCGGTATTTGGTTAAATTGGTTCAGGCTGCATCACGTTGCATCACGTTGCATCACGCTGCATCACACGGGGCACCCACCGGCGCGAACTGCATCAGTGATTGCTTCAAGCCGGTGCACAGATCCGATCCCTTTGGCCCGGCGTCGAAGATATATCGGTCCGGCCTGATCAGCACTGCATCGATATCGTGCTCGTCAAAGTACTCTGTGAGCTTGCCATCATGATCGATCAGGTCGGTTCCGATGTGGTTGACCGTCCCGCCCAGAACATCGCGGAACCAATCAAGATCGCTCGAATGTTCGGCAGTGCGGGTGAGCAGTGCAAAACCATCGCCGATTATGTGATCCATCAAAATTGGGTCGCCTTCGGGCAGGGCGACCGTGGATTGGATCATCAGATAACCGGCAAGATCATGCTCGCCCACCAAACCCTCTTCATAGCGGAAACCGATCGAGCTTTTACGCATCGCCTCCATCGCAAGATTGGGCAGATTGCGGCCAATCCAAAATGTCAGCCAGCGTTTGAATTTCGCGATCGGCGTTGATGCGCTGATCATCAATCCGCGCTCAGAAGCACCCTGAATGATCTTCTCACAATGGTCCCAGCGCTCGGCGCGATAGGTATCCATAAAGCTCTCATCAACGCGGCCTGACAGCACAAGGTCCAGCTTAAAGCCAAGATTGCCAGCATCGCGGATGCCCATGCACAACCCTTGGCCGGAAAAGGGCGAGGTAAGGTGGGCGGCATCGCCCATCAGGAACACTCTGCCTTTGCTCCATTCGCGCGGCATTCCGGCATAAAAATGGTATGGTGCCAAACGCTGAAATTCGATCTTCTCGGGCGGAACATAAATGTAGCTGCGGATGATTTTTAGCGCATCATCTTTGGTGAATGTGCGGGCCTGCTCATCGGTGACTTCGAAATCGAAGCGCACGTGATTATGAAACCCTTTTACGAACACCAACGCCGCATCCGGGCGGCACATAAATTCCGATGAATCGTGGATCGCGTTCCATGCATCATCATCATGGACAAGAATGTCGATAACGATCCACTGGCGGCTGTAATTGAAATCGACGCGTTCTGTTTCAAGGTAGCTGCGGGTCTTGCTGCCTCCGCCATCTGCACCGATGATAAACTTCCCGGTAAATTCGGTGACCTTACCAGTGTCGCAATTTTTGGCGCTCAGTCGGGCCTGATCCCCGGTTCCATCCACTTCGATAACTTCATAACCCAGGAAGGGATCAACCCCTGTCCCAAGTGAGAAATCGTCGCGCAGGAATTGTTCGAGCGCGGGCTGATGAAAGCGCACGCCGGCAGCTGGATATCCCAAATTCCCTTCGCGATCGCCAAACCGAAACTCGCACAGCAATTCCCGTTTTTCACCGACAAATATGTGGTGGACGTATGGCCGCGCATCATATTCTTCCATGCGCTTCTGAATATCGATCGATTGGAAGATACGGCAGGATTCGCCATCAATCGTCATCGCGCGCGGCGCCACGAAAATCTCTTTGTCACGATCAAAAATTGCGACCTTGTGGCCCTTTTTGCGCAGGATATTGGCCAATGTGGCCCCGGAGGGCCCGCATCCAACGATTAAAACATCATAGTTGGCCAAGGCCCCACTCCGCATCAAATCGACATGCAATCGATCAGTCTCTGCAGTTTTCTATTCAATCCTGATAGATTTATCAAGATAGGCCAGCTATCGCAGGTTCACAACTGTTTTCGCGATTGCGATTGCAGCAGGAATAGGCAGCAAGGCACAACATTGGAGAGACCGTGAGCCAGGAATTGACAGTGGAAGGTGTTGATCTTCCGGCGCTGGAAAAATGGATGGATGAAAATGGCCTGGGGTCCGGGGCGCTTTCTTCGGTTCACCAATTGAGTGGGGGCACGCAAAACATTTTGGTCCGCTTCGACCGTTCCGGGAAAAGCTATGTCCTGCGCCGGCCGCCAATCCACTTGCGCGACAATTCAAACAAAACCATGCAGCGCGAAGCCACAATCCTGAAAGCACTGACAGGTTCCAAAGTTCCGCATCCCGGTTTCATCGCGGCGTGCCATGATGAAACTGTGCTTGGCGCATGTTTTTATCTGATGGAGCCGGTGGATGGGTTTAACCCGGTAGAGGGCCTGCCGCCGCTTCATGCAGGCGATGCGGCGATCCGTCACCGGATGGGGCTGGCGCTTGTCGATGCGATCGCGCAGCTGAGTAAGGTCGATTTTGACGCCGCCGGGCTGGGAGGATTTGGCCGGTTGGACAATTGGATTGAACGCCAGGTCGGGCGCTGGTCTGCCCAGCTTGATAGCTACGCAAAATTTGATGCCTGGCCCGGTGCGGGTTCGATGCCTCAAGTGGGCGTGATCGCCAAATGGCTGGATGTGAACCGGCCGCGCAATTTTACGCCGGGCATCATCCATGGCGATTTCCACCTCGCCAATGTGATGTATCGCCAGGATAGCGGTGAACTCGCTGCGCTGGTCGATTGGGAATTGTCGACTTTGGGCGATCCCATGCTCGATTTAGGATGGCTGGTTGCCACATGGCCGGGCAGCAGCCCCGCAGAAGCCGCCAATGCCAATGTCCAACCATGGGATGGTTTCCCCACGGCGCAAGGCTTGATCGATCGCTATGCTGATCAGACCGGTCGCGATATGTCTGAATTTGATTGGTATGCCGTCTTGGGATGCTACAAATTGGGAATTATCTTAGAGGGCACCCATGCCAGGGCCTGCGCTGGTAAGGCGCCAAAGGCGATTGGCGACAAATTGCATGGCCACGCATTGGGACTGTTTGATCGGGCAATGACCCGGCTGAAATAACTGAAGTGGATATCAGGTTGGATACAGATTTTTCGGGCAAGCGCGCGCTGGTGATCGGTGGATCAAGCGGCATCGGCAATGGGATTGCTCATGGCTTTAAGCAGCGCGGGGCCAAGGTTTGCGTCTGGGGTACGCGCGCTGATCCGGCTGAGTATTCGGCGGCAGATGGGTCTGACCTTGCTGGACTGGATTATGCCTGTGTCGATGTGAGCGATCCCGATGCAATCGAAGCCGCACCCATGCCATTCGATGGGCTGGATGTGCTGGTGATGTGTCAGGGCATTGTCGTTTACAAGCGCGGCGAATTTGAACGTCCCGGATGGGACAAGGTGATGGCGGTCAATCTCGACAGTTTGATGCATTGTGCGCGGAAATTCGAAGACCAGCTGGAAAGCGCGCAGGGCAACGTGATTGTCGTCAGCTCGGTATCTGGTCTGAAGGCCAATATCGGCAATCCCGCCTATGCCGCATCAAAAGCAGGAGCCATCAGCCTGACCAAAACTTTGGGACAAGCATGGGGGCCAAAGGGGATTCGGGTAAACGGGCTTGCGCCGGGACTGGTCGACACAAAATTGACTAAGGTGACGACCGAAAATCCGGCGCGATTGGATGCGGCCGTGCGCGCGATCCCGCAGCGCCGTATTGGCTCTCCTGAAGATATGGCCGGGGCGGCAATCTTCTTGGCCTCACCGCTCGCATCCTATGTCGCAGGGCACACACTCATCGTTGATGGCGGGCTGACATTATAGGCGTAGCCGCCCCGCGAATGGGCACCGTCTTAAGCCGTGCTTGCACAAGTTAGGGCAGCGCGGTTTCTGCGATCAAATACGGCCAATTCTTGAGATCTTCCGGGCGATCGCAATCGGCCAGTGTCGGCAGCAATGCGTGTGTGATCTGCCGCGCATTCAATCGCTCGAGTGTCTCGGGCAACACCTGATCTGTGCTCCACGGCATGTTTTCAAACAGAAAACGATGCGGCTGGTTCAACCCGATCAAATAATATCCGCCATCATGCGCGGGCCCAACCACCACATCGTTGCGGCAAAGCGCATCGATCGCAGCGGCGACATGGTTTGCGTCCAAATCTGGCGTGTCCGCGCCAAAGAAGATCACCGGAGCCGGATCAAGCGCACTGATCAGGCGATCGCCAAGTCCTCCGTCCGCTTGAGGAATGGCGGTGATCGCTTCGCCGAGCCATGCCCGGAAAGCGGTTTCCGGTGCGCCGGTAAATTGCAGCTCAACCGGGCAGCCGCTGGCCTGCAAGATTGCATGCGTTCGTTCAGTCAAGCGCCGATGGATTTGCGCAGCACCTGCTGCGCCCACCGCCGGTATCAGGCGCGTTTTTGCCGCGCCCGATTCTGGATATCGCGCAAACAGCACAAGGCGCGGCGCAATCACGATATGCCCTTTTCAGGATCGATCATTTAAGCGCTCGTGTATCTTTTTGGCTGCGCCCAAAATCGCCAAATGCTTGCCAAAACACGACCAGAATAATCTTCGTCCCAGCTTTCAATACACCGTTTAGGGTGCCTGATATTTTCGAAACGCCAATCCTCTTGCGATAATCAGCGGGCAGCTCAACACATATGAGCTGTGATTTTGCTGCTTTCACCTGCATCTCAATCGTCCAACCGAAATCGCGATCTTCCATTGCCAGTTGATCCAGCGCATCGCGCCGAATTGCGCGCAGCGGGCCAAGATCGGTAAATATCGTGCGCCAAATCAACCGCATCAAGGCCGGGGCCAGCCAGTTTCCAAAGCGCTGTGGCATCGTCATCGCTCCCGCTTCGGTGGTGCCGAGGGTACGCGATCCAATCGCGAGTGCGGCGTTTCCATTGGCGACGCATTCGACCAGACGCACTGCGTCGCTGGGCACGTCAGAACCGTCAGCATCCGCAAACAGCACAATGTTGGTGCCTTCGGGTAAATCAGCGAGACCGGCAAGGCATGCCGCACCATATCCACGCTCTGGCTGAGCAATAACAACGGCCCCGGCTTCAACCGCGACCTGCGCGGTTCGATCAGTGGAGCCGTTATCGACCACGCGGACCTGATTAATGCCCGCCATCCCGGAATCGAGAAGGCCGCGAACCACACTGCCAACCGATTGCTCTTCATTGAGCGCGGGGATGACAATGCAGATATTCGGGTCGGCGATGGGATCAAGCGTGCGTTTGGATTGCTTTGAAGCGGCCCGGCGCCGCGCCTGGCGAATGTCCCACGCAATGGCGCCAATCAAGATGGCGGCCTCGATTAATCGCGCCCACACCACGATGTCATATGGCTGGATGCTCTCAATCTCTAAATTGAGACCGGTGAAATAGGAGAAGGGCAGCGCGACCGTTGCTGCGAAAGGCCAGATTTGCCTGCCGCCAACCGCAAACGGCAACAGCCAAACGAGGTACCAAGGGTTCACGGCTGAGGCGAACAGCAGCACCACGCCAAAAATGGCAGTGAGGGTTTGATCAGGATTGGCTTCGTATCGAGTGTGCAGCCACACCACGCCAAGCCCAGCTATCGCCGCTGCGACAAGGCGTGCCGGATCGGGCGGCATCACCCAATGGAGAATTTCGTAAGCGAATGGATTGAAATGCCAAATGCGCGCGAACACCGCAGTGGTTTCAAAACCGGCTCCGCCGCCTTGGATCAGGAATATCCCATACAATCCGGCCAATGTTGCAATCGCCGTTATCAGGGCAATTGGGCGGGTTCTCAGCAGGATAGGCCACGCGGCAAGCGCTACGATCTTCGCTCCCGCCGCCAGTGCAAGCAGAAAGCCCGCCAATGCTGGGCGTTTGCGCAGCAGCATAACTGCGGGGAACAGCGCCAAAGCCATGATTCCATCGGGATGCGAATGGATCACCAACTCGACAATGACCAGTGGGTTCCAAGCGAACAGTGCGACCCGTTCGGGCGCAAATTTTCGCAGCATCAATCCGATTAGGGCCAAATTTGCCAGCGCGAAAAACACCCGCAAGCCAAACAGGTCAGGCCCGGCGAGATAGGTAACGAATGCAAAGAATACCTGCAATGACGGTCCGTAAATCGTGGGCAGATCGGGATTGTTGACCCCGTCAAGAATGCCCAGCAATTCGCCCGGCACGGTTTCGTCGATGAAGTAGTCCGCAGGCGGCACACCGTATGGCGTGCCCAGCCTGAGCGTTTGCCACCCGTCCCAGATAAATCTGAAGTGATCATCTTCGAAAGCAGGAGCGCCAGTGAGCGCAACTATATGCAGAAGAGCTGCAAAGCCGATCACTGCGCCCCAATGGAGCGAAGCGCCCCGCCATAGCAGCGCGGTGATCAAAGCGCTGCCAAGTGAAATCACCAGCACATATGGCATGATCGCCGGGCTTGCGCCCAGCGACCAATAAGATGCAAATGCAACTGATAACAGCGCAAGGGCCATGGCCCCAAGGTTTCGAAGCTTGGTCATCGCCCTTGCTGTTATAGCGTGTTAGGTTTTAGCCTTGAAGCCGGTATCTGCGGATCAGGTAAACCAACACGTCGTTGCGGTCCGATTCTTCGATGCCGAACTCGCCTGCCTGCACCCGAAGGGCAACTTGGCGGGCCGTTGCGCTGTCATCAATGCCATCTGCGTATTCGCAATTGCGGCATGTGACTTGCTTCTTGAAACGGCGCTTGCCGCGTGAATATGCTGCACGCAGCGGATCGCGGGTTGCGCGCTGGCCGCTAACGCCGCCAATGCTGCCGCCGCCAAATCCGCCGCCGCCGCCGCCACCACGACCGCCAGATGCGTAGGCGATGTCGGGCATTGACATGGAAGCAACACCAACAACCAGTGCCGCGGCTGCGATCTTGAAACCAAACTTTGTCACGGTAACTCTCCTAAGTGCGCGATTGAACTTGCCTTTAAGTTTCGTCGCAAATTGATGATCGGTTACAAATTGAATCATCCAATTTTGCAGATTCAATTTCAGGGAAATGAATTCGGCCAATTTTTTCCAGAAATAGCTAATTCAATCAATTAGTTACTTTCGTTCAGCGCCCAATCGTAATCATAGCCGCCGATCGAAGTCGCGTTCTCCAAAAGGTCAATCGTGTCGCCTTCTGCATATTCGCGGGCGTGATCGAGAACGCCTTGCTCATCACCCCAATCGACCTGATACCAATCGTAAATATTGGACGCGATCAGCTCGCCATCGCGCGCTTCAAAACCGCGCGGGTGATTGACATAGGACGTAGCGGCCTCTTCCAACATCTCTTCCAGATCGGCAGCGGTGTATGCCTTGGTCGCGAGATTAGGGCAGCCAATAGATGCGCAGTTCACGGCATAATGGATGCGAACATCCTGCCAAATCGGGCGCAAGATGCCGTGCTCGATATTGTTCAAGGTCAAAGGCTGATTTTCAACGATGAGAAACGCATCATCCCAGGGGCCTTGGCCCAGCAGCCCGATATCGCGAATGGATTCAAGCGGGTAGTTTTCAATGATGGCTTCGACTGTCGCTGCATTGTAGAGGTTTACCCAGTACGCGTACTGCTCATCCTTGGGATATTCGGTGATCCGAACCTCTTCCAATGAATCGACATAAGCGATCAATTCGTCTTTCGCGTTGTCCTGCAAGCCAGCATAATCGAACCGATTGATGCCATCTTCGCCAACGATAACGTAGCTTGATAGGATATTATCCCAAGCGGTGTGATCGATCTGGTCGGTTCGATCGCCAGCGGTTTCCCAATCGCCATCAATTTTCTCTGCTTGCGGCGCGCATGCCGATGCCAGCATCAGCAGGGGAACCGCGCCCAGGAAAGTGCGGCGGCGCGAGGGGCGTTGGATAAACATTGTGTTTTCTGTAAAGCGCGACATTTCATGCTCCAGTCAGGTGAACTCATCCCCTGTTCGTCGTACAACTCAGTTTGGTGACACCTTAAATCTCATTCTAGTTGATTGAAGGGTGGGCCGCGTATGTGTTTAGATAAGGAAATGCCGCGTTGATCATGATTTTTTCCGCTCTTCAGAACAGGTTCCGGGTGCGGCTGTGATTGCGTTTGGCCTTAGCGAAGCCGCTCTGCGGCTGATCGTGTTTCTTGGCGTTTTTTCGATCTGTGCTGGGGGAGAAGCGATGCTTCCGCGCCGAAATCGGTTTTTTGCGCGCAGTCGGCGTTGGTTTGTGAATGTGAGCATGCTTGGCCTTGCGACGGTCATCGTTCGCGTGGTTGCTTTCGCCTTTCCTCTCATTGGCGGGGTCGCGGCCGCTGCCTTTGCCGCGGATCGCGGCTGGGGGCTGTTCAACCTCATCGATTTGCCACGCTGGGCCGAGTTTGTATTGGCGTTTATAATCTTGGATCTGGTGATCTGGGCACAGCATCTTGCCACCCACCGTATACCCGTCTTGTGGCGCCTGCACCGCGTGCATCACAGCGACCGGGATATCGATGTGTCGAGCGCCTTGCGGTTCCACCCGCTGGAAATACTGTTCTCCGCTGCGGTGAAGCTCATCGCGATTTTGGCGCTTGGTCCCAGCGTGATAGCCGTGGTGGTATTCGAGATCGCTCTCAATGGTTGCGCGATGTTCAATCATTCCAATTGGGCGTTACCCAAACGGTTTGATGCCTTTCTGCGCATTTTCATCGTCACCCCGGATATGCACCGGGTACACCATTCGATCCTGCGGTCCGAACATGATCGCAATTTTGGCTTTTGCCTATCGATCTGGGATCGGATGTTTGGGGTTTACAAAGCGCAGCCATCGGCTGGTCATGATGGCATGACTATCGGACTTGATGCGTGGCAGGATGATCGCCCCGCAAAGCTTGGCTGGTCACTCGGCTTTCCATTTTCGAAGGTTTGATCCGAATTATCAGACCCGTGCGTCGCGCGGTTCAGGTTGAGCAGCTTGCGCCGCCCAGCACGCAAAAGCGCGCGCAATGCGGATGGTTTAACGCAACGCCTTGCGATGCTTCCTTCAAGGTCTTGCCCAGATCGAATTGCGGATCGTAGGGCAGCAATGTGCAGGCCGCGACGCGCGGGTTCTTTTCGCCTTTGCGCTTAACGACCATCCTGCTCGATGCGCACATTAAGGTGTTCGGATCGACATCCAGAATGCCCCAGCACGAGGTTGTGATTTCCGGCGTTTCGGCTTCGGCATCCATTTCAGGGAACAATACCAATTGCGCTGGGTCATCGGCGGCAATGGGAAGGCTGAGCGAGGCAAACAATTGCGCATAACCGGCCCGTGCGGCGGCATCGCTTTCCGAGGAAAGCCGGCGGCCAGCGATGGCCAGGGGGAAGTTATGGTGCGCAAGCCAGACCAGGCCATCAATCGCCTTATCCCACGTGTCCTCGCCGCGCTCCGCCTCGTGGATTGCTTTGGAATAGTGATCCAAGCTTACCCGCATGGTCAGCTTGTCGCGGTGATCGAGCGCCAGCAATTGCTTTTCAAAGCGGCGCATTGGCCGCATCGCATTGGTGAGCATCAACACCTCAAAGCCGCGCGATAGGCATTCTGTAAGGATCGGTACCATTTCGCTGTTCATGAATGGCTCGCCGCCAGTGAAACCGATCTCGCGCACCGGCAGAGCATCGTCCGCAATCTCATCAATATAGCGCCGCACCTCGATTTGAGTGAGGTAAACGAGCGCGTCATTGGTGGGTGAGCTTTCGATGTAGCAGCCCTTGCATTCCAAATTGCACAGCGTGCCGGTGTTGAACCACAAGGTCTCCAGCGCCTTCAGATCAACCGACGCGCGCGGCTCTCCCGACGCGGTCACTTGGGGATCGCGAAATTTGCCGGGATCAAGCGGCTTTGGCTGTTCAAGCGCGAATGGAGAGGTGCTGATCATAGGAAGGTATTCGCGGGTTTTACGAATTTTGTGACAGGCTGTCACGAATTCTTCTTCTCGTGCGAACCCCAATCAGACGCACTAATTGGGAATAGGTCAAAACACATGCTCAATCTGGAAAACAGCCGATCATATTATGGCGATGTCCTAAACAGTTCGGATGATCTGCGCACGGATGCCTGCACAATGACTGACATTGTACCGCTGGCAGTGAAGCAAGCGCTGGCAAATGTGCATGAGGAAGTGAAAAACCGATATTTCGGCTGCGGATTGGTTGCGCCCGAGGCGGTCAACGGATGCCGCATTCTCGATCTGGGTTCCGGATCTGGTCAAGATGCCTATGTCCTTGCCCAATTGGTGGGCGAAGCGGGTGAAGTTGTGGGGGTAGATGCCACCCCTGCGCAATTGGAAATCGCCAACAAATACCGTGATTGGCACCGCGAGAAATTCGGGTTTGCCAAGGGCAATGTCCGTTTCCTCGAAGGCGATATTGAACGGCTCGATGATCTTGATCTTGAGCCCGGCAGTTTTGACATTATCGTTTCCAATTGTGTGATCAATCTGGTGGCTGATAAGCCTGCGGTGTTTGCCGCTGCGCACCGCTTGCTCAAGCCCGGCGGAGAGATGTATTTTTCAGATGTCTATTCTGACAAGCGGGTTCCAGCAGCGCTGCTGGATGATCCGATCTTGCACGGAGAATGTCTGGCTGGGGCGCTCTATTGGGGCGACTTTTTGAAAGTGGCGCGCGATGCCGGTTTCGGCGATCCCCGGTTGGCGAAGGACCGGCCATTGGGCATCGGAGATCCCGCCATTGCAGCAAAACTGGATGGGATTGAATTCTATTCAGCGACCTACAGGCTGTTCAAGATTGATGGTTTAGATCCTGAATGCGAAGATTATGGTCAGGCGGTGATCTATAGGGGTGATTTGGCCGGGCATGACCGGGTCTTCCCACTCGATAAGCATCACCAAATCGAAGCGGGGCGAACTTTCTCTTTGTGCGGAAACAGCTGGCGTATGCTGGCGGACACCCGCTTCGCACCGCATTTTGAATTTGTCGGCGATTTTTCGCAGCATTTCGGCGTGTTTCGCGGCTGCGGAAACGAACTGCCGTTTGATAAGGATACAAGCGAAAATGGTGAGAGTGCGCCCGCACAAAGTTGCTGTTAGACGGCAGCACGTTTGAATGCGGGGCGGCTTCCATAAGTCGCCCAGCGCCACAGATATTCCAGCGGTCCATAGGTGAAGCGCTTTAGCCACGCATGCGCGAGCAGCGTCATGCCGGAAAACATAGTCACCGCGATGGCCAGTGATTGCGCAGGCCCGATAGTGTTCAAAAGATCCAGCCCGAATGGGAAGAATATCAGCGTGAAGATTGCTCCATGCGCGACATAGGCTGTGAGTGCGATCTGGCCCAAAGGGGCAAAGAGTTCGGCAATCGCCCGTGCTTTTGAATGAAGCGCAACAATCAGGCCGAGCGCGAACCCAGCGGCCAATAGGAGCGTCCCGATGGAATGGAGATGGGTGCTGAGCGCTATTGGCAGCTCAATGATGCCAAAGTTAAACAATCCGACGGTAAGCTCTGCCGCGAAGCCGATTGGCAGCAGCACAATGGCCCATTTGCGGAACGCCGGCAGCAATTCCCGCGATCGCTGGATCCAGCCTATGCGGATAATCCACGCACCCAGCATAAACCGGCCCAATGCATATAACACCCAACCAGCAGCGGTGCCTTGGATGATATCGCGTTCGACATGCGCAGCGCCGGCGGTGCGGACCCAGTTCCAATACCCGCCATCGGCAAAGGCATCGGCTTGAACAATTTCGAACTGATCCCACGCGGCAATGGCGCCAGGAATCAAAATTTCGGCAATCGCACGGCCAGCAAGGGCCAGTGCTAGCCCGACAAAAAGCAAGGCGCGCGGTCCCATCCATCGCAATGTCATCAACACAAGGCCGATAACCGCATATTCGTGCAGCACGTCTCCGGGGAAGATCAAAAATGCGTTGATCAGACCGATCAGCAGCAGGATCAACAGCCGCCGGAAATAGATGGTTTCAAAAGCTGTCGATCGGGCCTCAAGCCGTTCCAGCATGATCCAAAAGCCCATGCCAAACAAAGTCGCGAAAAGGGTGTTTCCTTTATCGTAAAACATGACTTCGGTGATGAACAATGCCGCGTTGTCTAGCGAAGATTCAGCAGCGCGTTCGAGCAATTCTATGCTGACCGGCAGGTTGTAAAAAGCCGCACTTGTGAAATGAACAATGAAGACAGCGAACAGCGCAAACCCGCGCAACACATCCAATTCGACCATGCGACCTTGGCTTGCAATTGGTCCCGCGCTGTTGCTTGGGTCGGTTAAAGTCACGGTCCGCTTTCTCAATTTTTGCGTTCAATCATGCTGGGCGATTTGTTTGCAAATTGCGCCAATCATTGAACGACATGCCTCAGTTCGGGTCGATCGGCAATTGGCGATTACAAGCCGGAATCCGCTGTGTGATCGACAAAGCTTGCACGAACTCATAGGCCAAAATCGGATATCGACTGTAACAATCAGCGGCGCAAACCTGAATAGGCCGTAAACGAAGGAATGAATTAGACCCATGAAGAAGATTGTTATCCTTGTCGTGCTTGCGGCCCTTGCCGCCGCGTACTTCTATTTTGATCTTGGCCAATATCTTTCGTTCGAAGGGATCAAAGAGCAAGTCGCGAATGCGCAGCAGATTTATCGCGAGAATCCGGTTCTTGTGATTGCGGTCTTCTTCGCGATTTATGTCATCGCGACTGCAGCATCTTTCCCTGGGGCAGCTTTTCTAACGCTCGCTGCGGGCGCGCTGTTTGGCTTTGTCACTGGCACGATCGTGGTTTCCTTCGCATCGACTTTGGGTGCCACTTTCGCCTTTCTTGCATCGCGTTTTGTCTTGCGGGATTCGATCGAGGCGAAGTTTGGAGACCGGCTAAAAGGTATCAATGCGGGGCTGGAACGCGATGGCGCGTTTTACCTCTTCACGCTGCGCATGGTCCCGGCTGTACCCTTCTTCGTTATCAATCTTGTGATGGGTCTGACACGGATCAAAACTCTGACTTATGCGTGGGTCAGCCAGATCGGCATGCTGCTGGGCACCGCGATCTATGTGAATGCCGGAACACAATTGGCGACGCTTGAAAGCGCGTCTGGCATTTTCACGCCGACCATTATCGGATCATTCGTATTGCTTGGTATTGCGCCTTGGATTGCCAAGGGCGTCATTGGCATTATTCAGCGCCGCAAGGTCTACAAAGGCTTCAACCGACCGAAGAATTATGATCGTAATATGGTGGTGATCGGTGCGGGTGCAGCTGGCCTGGTTTCATCCCTGATCGCAGCCACCGTTAAAGCCAAAGTGACCCTGGTTGAAGCGCACAAGATGGGCGGCGATTGCCTGAACACCGGCTGCGTTCCATCAAAAGCGCTGATCAAAAGCGCAAAGGTTGCGTCGCAAATGCGCAATGCCGACAAATATGGTCTGGCTGCGCATGATCCAAAGGTACCATTCAAACAAACCATCGCCCGGGTGATGGGCGCGGTGAAAGCAATCGAGCCGCATGATAGCGTGGAACGCTACACCGGGTTGGGCGTCGATGTGGTTGAAGGCTATGCCAAAGTGATCGACCCGTGGACGGTTGAGATCGCGCGCAATGATGGAGAGACACAGCGTCTCACAACGCGCTCAATTGTTATCGCTGCAGGTGCCGCTCCGTTTGTGCCCCCGCTCGATGGGCTCGCTGATAGTGGCTACCTCACCTCTGATACGATGTGGGATGCCTTTGCCGAAATGGACAGTCCGCCTGCGCGGGTCGCCGTTCTAGGCGGCGGACCCATTGGCTGTGAAATTTCGCAATCGCTCGCGCGGCTTGGCTCCAGCGTCGCTCAAATCGAAATGGCTGACCGGGTGCTTGGCCGTGAAGATGAGGAAGTCTCGGAACTTGCAAAAACCGTTTTGGAAGAATCGGGCGTAATTGTTCTTACCGGTCATCGCGCTTTGCGGGTTGAAGATGGAGCGATCATTGCCGAACATGAAGGCGGCGAAATCGCGATCAAATATGATGTGCTGATCATCGCCGTGGGCCGCGCTGCGCGTCTAACCGGCTATGGTTTGGAAGAGCTTGGCATCGACACGTCGCGCACCGTTGTGACCGACGATTTCCTCGCAACCAAGTTCCCGAACATCTATGCCGCTGGCGATGTCGCGGGTCCGTTTCAATTTACCCACACCGCCAGCCACCAGGCGTGGTTTGCCAGTGTGAATGCGCTGTTTGGCCAGTTCAAGCGGTTCAAGGCTGACTACAGCGTTATTCCTGCGGTGACTTTCCTCGATCCAGAGGTTGCTCGGGTGGGCATCAACGAGGTTGAAGCCAAAGAGCAGGGCATTGAATACGAGATTACCCGATACGGCATTGATGATCTCGACCGGGCGATCGCTGAGAGCGAAACCAAGGGCTTTGTCAAAGTGCTGACCGTGCCGGGCAAAGACAAAATTCTGGGCGCGACGATTGTCAGCGCAAATGCCGGTGAATTGCTTTCGGAATACACCTTGGCGATGAAGCACAAGCTGGGCCTCAACAAAATCCTTGGCACCATCCATCCGTATCCGACGATGGCCGAAGCCAATAAATTTGCCGCTGGCGAATGGAAAAAGGCACGCAAGCCGGAGAAACTCCTGAGCTATGTTGAAAAATACCACAACTGGCGCCGCGGCTAATCGCCCACGCTAATGCGTGGGGCCGTTGGGCGGCTGCTTGCTTTGCTGGCCTTGAGGCAAAAATTCCGCAAGAAGGCCGCTCACGAAAGCTAAACTGACAGCCAAGGGGCGGTGCGCTTGGAAATTTTTGATCAGCTTCGCGGGGTATTGGGCCTTGCAGTTCTGGTGCTTATTGCATGGGGCGTTTCAGAAAATCGCGCCGGGCGCCCCAGTTGGCGCTGGATTGCAGGCGCGCTGGCGATGCAAGGGATCTTGGCGCTTGTCGTCGCTCAGGTGCCATTTGTGAAGCAAGTGATGGAGGGCGCCAATAAAGGTGTGCAGGCGATAGAACGTGCGACCTTGGACGGTTCTTCGTATATGTTTGGCTATCTTGGCGGTGCTCCATTGCCGTTTGAACTGGCCGATGGCGCGGCTGCCCCGGTTATCATCGCTTTTCAAATATTGCCGCTGGTTATTGTGTTTTCGGCGCTGGCGGCATTGCTGTGGCATTGGGGCGTGCTGCGCTGGCTGGTGAACGGGCTATCCTTCTTGCTCCAGCGAACGCTCAAAGTCAGCGGCGTTGTTGGCCTGGCGGGCGGGGCCAATATGTTTCTGGGCGTGGTCGAAAGCCCCTTGGTCGTACGCGCCTATTTCGCGAAAATGAGCCGTGCAGAGCTGTTTCAGGTGATGGTGCTTGCCATGTCCACGATCAGCGGCGCGGTTTTGATCCTCTATGCGACCACGCTTTCGCAAACGGTCCCAAATGCTGTTGGCCACATGATTTCAGCCTCGCTCATTTCGCTCCCGGCGGCATTGCTGATCGCGAAGCTGATGGTGCCCGGCCGCGCTCAAGACGGCGCGCGTGATGAGCAGGCGACCGAAATTGAAAAGAACGAACCGGGCCTCAAATACGAAGGTAGCATCGATGCCATCGTCAAAGGCACGATGGATGGAATGCAGCTGTTTTTGGCGGTGGTCGCCATTATTTTGGTGGTGTTCGCGTTCGTCTCTCTTGCCGATCAAATCCTAGCCGAATTCCCGATGGTGGGCGGCGAAGCGCTGTCACTGAAACGCGCATTTGGCTGGCTGTTTTCGCCGCTTATGTGGTTAATCGGTATCCCGTGGGATCAGGCGCAGGCGGCTGGCGGATTGATGGGCACCAAATCAATTCTCAATGAATATGTCGCCTATCTTGAACTGGGCGCTTTGCCAGCTGGCACATTTGATCCGCGCAGCCAGTTGATCGTGACATATGCGCTGTGCGGCTTTGCCAATCTCGCCAGTGTGGGCCTGCTGGTTTCAACCATCGGCACGTTGTGCCCGGAACGCCGGGCTGAGGCGGCTGGTCTTGGCATGAAAAGCTGGCTTGCCGGAAACATCGCTACAGCAATGACCGGGGCCTGGATTGGCCTTGTCACTTGGGGCGGGTAGGGGAGCAGCTATGTTTGATGCCAAATTGCGCCCTTTGATTGATCCGCCGCTAAACCGACTTGGAGCAGCGCTGGCCAGTTGGGGAATAACGGCAAATATGCTCACCTTTGGCGGCCTTGCGATGGGGCTGAGCGGTGCATTTGCGATTGCATACGGCCAGTTGGGCTGGGGGCTCGCGCTTATCCTCGCCAATCGGTTGCTGGATGGTCTGGATGGCGCTGTCGCACGGGTGCGCGGGCCAACCGATCTGGGCGGTTATTTCGACATTGTGGCCGATTTTGCGTTCTACGTTTCGATCCCGCTTGGTTTCGGCATCTACAATCCAGATTACACCTTGGCTGCGTTGGTGCTGGTGGCCAGCTTTGTTCTAACTGGGGTCAGCTTTCTGGCATTTGCCACGATTGCGGCCAAACGCGATCAGGAAACGGCTGCGCATGGGCGCAAAAGCTTCTTCTATTCAACCGGATTGGCAGAAGGGACCGAGACGATTCTGGTCTTTTGCGGGATGACGATTTTTCCGCAGTGGTTTGTGCCGATCGCGCTGGTATACGCGGCCCTATGTGTGGTTACAGTTTTTCAACGTAGCGCTCTTGCGGCGATTCAATTCAAAGATTGAAGGTTACTGCCCGATCCGCGCGTTGATTGCAGCGGCCAATTTTTCGAGCCGGGCAGAATTCGCGCCCAAATCGCTCACCCCAACCCGGCTGACGGAACGCAAATCAATCGCACCATCGGCGATGCGGGCGACAACATCGTCTTTGAATCCAAACCAGAATGTCTCTGCGACACCTTCAACCCGGCCGGCGACGGGGTCGGTGGTCACCTCGGTCAGCCCAATTGCCTCCATCGCCTCTGCCACATCGGCCAGAGCGGCGGCATCGGTTCCAACCGCATATTCAATCGATGCGAGAGCTGGATAGAGCTCACCGACCAGTTCAGCGTGCGATTTCGCTTTCAATTCGTCGCTGGTCTTGTCTGCCCACCATTCGATATCACCCAGCTTTGTTTGATAAACGCTGACCGGGTTGGATTCGCCTGCCTCTCTTGCGGCCATGGTGCTGGCGGAGAAGGAGGGCGGATTGGCAGTGTTGGTCGCGATATCGTGAATCGGATTTCCGCTGGCAACTTCACCCACAGAACCAAGATAGACAAAAACCCCAACCGGAACGATCAATGCAATCAACGGGACGATCCATCCTTTGCGCGGCTTTTTGATCAATGTGAGGATCACAGAAACCAGCGCGACCAATGCCGTGATACCGAGCAGGATTGGCCCCACGGTGATGATCAGCGTGCCAAGCCCGATTTGCCAGCTCCACAATCCAAATTTGGTGCCAAGTGCGGCCACTGCAAAGTAAACCGGGAGGAGCAATGCGAGCGAAATTGCGAGGCGGCTGTGCCAGGGTCGATTTGTCATTCGATGTGCGTAGCGGGATGCGCTTGCTTTGCCAAATCCAGCGCCGCCCTTTCGCCAATCGTGGTGGTTCTGGGGCGCGTAAGCCGCGATCGCGGGCTGGCCGCAGGATAGTTGGAAACGGCAGGGTCAAGCTTCGATCGAGAGGCCGAAAATCATTGGAATTGACCGCGAATTGCGCTCAAACAGGCCGTTATTCACAGAATGGAATCTGGTGCATTCTTGCATCGATTGTGCAAAAATACCTATTCAAAACAATATCTAAGGGTGCTTCGTCGGATTGAGAATTGAGCAGGTTAATCCAAATGGATCAAAAATGATAGTTTGGGATAAATCCTGCGCGACATACTTTCTTTGGGAAACGTGGAATCGGCTGACCCTTCGAGGGTAAAAATAATGCGCCGAAGCGTGACCTAGGAGGATGTATATGTTTGGCCCTAAATCTATCAGAGGCAGTCGCTTGGGACGCCATGCTTTGCTTGGCAGCACAGCGATCGCCGTGATGGCGGTTTCGGTTGGCGAAGCCAAAGCGCAAAACAACGAGATTGTCGTGACCGCGCGTAAAGTTGAAGAGAACGTGCAAGACGTTCCCATCGCGATCACTGCCTTTACCGAGGAAACGTTTGAAGAAGCGGGGCTTACCGAATTTGCGGATGTCGCGCAGCTCACGCCAAACTTTGACATTCGGCCTAACGCGATCGCCGGTTCGCAATTCGCGGTATCGACCATCCGCGGTCAAACCAACGCGTTCTTCACGCTGAATATTGAACAAGCGATTGCAGTCAGTATCGATGGTGCGCCGATCACGCGCGGAACCTCGCTGTTCTCAAACTTGTTTGATGTTGAACGTGTTGAAGTGCTGAAAGGCCCGCAAGGAACGCTGTTCGGCAAGAACTCCACCGGTGGTGCGGTCAATGTCGTGACGCGAGCGCCGGTTATCGGAGAGTTTGAAGGTTACGGACAATTCACCGTCGGAAACTTTGGGCGGACTGATGCAGAGGCGGTGGTCAACATCCCTCTGGGTGACACGATCGCAGCCCGTTTTGGTGCTCAGATCACGCACCGTGATGGCTTTGGTCAAACCGATCCCTCGCTTGCAGGGGCCAATTTCGAATTGGCTGATGACAATGAGTTGTCGCTGCGCGGTTCGGTCTTGTTTGAGCCGACCGACACATTCTCTCTGCGGATCAACGCCAATTATAAGGAAGTGGACGAAGCGCCGGTGATTCAGCGCGGGCTCGAAAATGTCTTCCTGCCGATTGAGGTGGCACCGGGTGTCTTCATCCAGTTCCCACTTGCATTGGCGTCAATCAGTCAAGATCCGTTCGAAGGCGATTTCTTTGCTGGCACCGCTGGCGGCCGTCCATTGCGCCGTCCATTTGCACGCTCTGATGAGTTTAACATCAATGCGACGGCGACTTTGGATATCGGCGCTGCGACGTTGACTTCTGTCACGAGTTATCGTGAGCAAAACTCGCTTTCAGAGCTGCAAAATGCGATTTCAACCTCGATTTTCCTTGGCCAAGAAAGCCAGATATTTGCGCAAGAATTGCGCTTAAACGGGCAGGCATTCGAAGATCGTCTTAACTGGCAGGTCGGCGCGTTCTTCTCTGACGAGTCCGGGTTTGATAACGATACATTGCCCGAGGCGGGGCAGTTCCAATTGAACCGTTCGGAAAACCGCACATTCTCTTTGTTCACTCAGAACAGCTTTGATGTGACGGACAATATCACGTTGACCGGCGGCCTTCGCTGGACCAGCGACAACCGTCAATTCTTCGACAATGGGCCGGGCTCACTCGATGCCGCTGGTCTGCCAATCTTCCAATTGGGAACCACAGGGCCGCTGTTTGAAGGCGATGAGACATTTGATGCGTTCTCTTGGCTGATCAGCCTCGATTTCAAACCGGTTGATGATGTGCTGTTTTATTGGAGTGTTTCGCGCGGCTTCAGAAGCGGCGGGTTCGACCAAGATGGATTGGGCACAATCTTTGAGCCTGAATTTGTGACCAATTATGAAACCGGCTGGAAAGCCGATTTGTTGGACAACAGATTGCGCTTCAATGGCTCTGTGTTCCTGAGCGATTACACCGATATTCAAATTTTGGCGGGTGTGCCGCTGGCAGGCAATACGGGCGCGGTTCAAACCGTTTTGGACAATGCCGGTGAAGCCACGATTTGGGGCTTTGAATTGGAATTGGCGGCAGAACCAGTTGATGGCCTGACATTTGGCGGAACACTCGCGCATACCAATGGTGAATTCGACGAATTTCTCGAGGCTGCGCCGGGCGGCGGGTTTATTGATCGCAGTGATGAGCCAATTGGCGGTCAGGAATGGACCTTCACAATCAACGGTCGATACGAATTTGATATCGCCGAAGGTGTGCAATTGGGCGCTTCGGGCAATTTCTTCTGGGTCAATGATCTTGAGCTCGATACTGAGGCAGTGATTACCAATTTGGCCAGTGGAGGAACTTTGGAATCCTATGGTATCCTCAATGCTCAAATCGATGTGAATTTCGAAGATATCGGGGAAGGCTTGAACGTTGCGCTGTTTGCCAACAACCTAACCGATGAGCTATTCTTCCCTGCAGGATTTGTCATTCCCTTTGGGGCACTTGGTGTCATTGACAATCGGATCACAGGCGATCCGCGCACATATGGTGTGCGTGTGACCCAGAAATTCTAATGATAAGGCGAGGGGCCGCTCAATCAGAGCTGCCTCTTACCTTTTAAGGAACTCTCATGCGAATTGGATTGGAGCTGGACACTCGATCAAAGCTATTGAGTGCAGCCGTCAATGTCTTTGGTGAGCGTGGGTTTGATGCCGCTTCGGTGCGAGAAATCGCTGAGATGGCCGGCGTAAACCATGGATCGATTAAGTATCATTATTCGTCAAAGAAAGATCTTTGGCGAGCCGTTGTCATGTACTTGTTCAATATGATGGACGATGCCGTGCATACAAATTCGCATCTTTGGCCAGAGATGACTGCGCGGGAACGGATTATTGATACAACCTTGGCCTATGTCCGTTTCAATGCCCAATACCCGCAATTTGAACAGATCATTGAAAGCGAAACCGCGCAAATCAATGAACGCACTGAATGGCTGAACGAAAGCTTCGTCCGACCCTTCACCGATCGCGCAGTGATTTCGATTGCGTTGGGTCAGGAACACGGTGTTTATCCGAAGAATATCCCGCCGATGAACCTTTATTTTATGATCAGGGCAGCAACCCGCTCGGTGTTTGCTTCATCATATACAATTGAGCGAAATTTCGGCGTCGATGTGTTCGATGATGCGGAAGTTGAACGCCATTCGAGAGCGATGATTGAATTGTTTTTGTTGCCAGAAACCGAAGTCGAGCCAAGCGGCCAGCCAGTCTGAAACGTTGCGCCAGATTTCGAAAATTTTAGATTTGCCAATCGCACTGCCGATCGGCTGCGATAGCTGCGCGAGGATGCGCAAAGTTCAGGAGATTCTCAAGTGCTCGACACCGTAATCAAAGGCGGAAATATCATCGATGGTCTTGGGGGCAAACCCTACACCGGGGATATCGGGATCAAGGATGGCGTCATCGCAGAGATCGGCGGTTCCATTTCAGCCGCAGCCAGCGAAACGATCGAGGCTGATGGCGCTTGCATCACGCCGGGTTATGTTGATGTGCACACCCACTATGATGGTCAGGTTTGCTGGGATGATGAACTCAACCCTTCGGCCAGTCATGGCGTGACAACCGCGATAATGGGCAATTGCGGGGTCGGTTTTGCGCCGGTCCCTCCCGGCGGTGAGCAAGACCTGATCAATGTGATGGAGGGGGTTGAAGACATCCCCGGCACCGCTCTTTATGAAGGGATCGATTGGGGCCAATGGGAAACCTTCCCTGAATATTTGGACTACCTTTCTAAGCGCGAATATTCGCTCGATATCGGTGCACAGGTGCCGCATGCTGCCTTGCGCAGCTATGTGATGGGTGAACGCGGCCGGGCCAATGAGCTCGCCAGCGATGAAGATATGGCCACCATGGCTCGCCTCGTCGAAGAGGCGTTGGTCGCAGGCGCTGTCGGCTTTTCAACGTCCCGAACGATCGGGCACCAAGCGATGGATGGAAAGCCAATCCCGGGCACTTTCGCGCAAGAAGAAGAAATAATGCAGCTTGCCCATGCGATGAAATGCGCAGGCAAGGGCACGTTTGAGCTTATTCCAGGCGGTGCAGTGGGCGATCTGGCGCATCTGGGCGGCGAGAAGACGACCCCTGCACAGGAATTGGCGCTGATGAGCAAAGTTTCTGACGTGATCGGACGCCCGGTTACCTTCACTTTGCTGCAAATGAACGAAACCCCTGATTTGTGGAAAGAGGTTCTCGGCAAGGTTGAGACCATCAATGCCGAAGGCGGGCTTTTGCGGCCGCAGATTGCATCGCGCCCGATTGGCCTCGTTACCAATCTTAAAACCTACCATATGTTCGAACGGCGCGAGACCTATCTCAAGCTGAAGGAATTGCCGTTTGAAGCCCTGGTGGCAGAGCTGCAAAAGCCGGAAGTTCGCGCCGCCATTCTCAGCGATCGTGATATTCCAACTGGCGAAGCCGGATTGATGGCCAATGCACACGTGCTGTTCCGCGGGATCAGCCACCGTATGTTCGAGCTTGAAACACCAATGAATTATGAGCCGACGCCGGATCAAAGCTTCGCCTCGATGGCCAAGACATCTGGCCAGAATGACGAAGAATTCATGTATGATTTCCTCGTTTCAAATGGCGGCTCTCGATTTGCAATTCTGCTAGGTAGCAACTTTGTTGATCACGATTTTGAAGTCATCCGTGAAATGATGACGCATCAGGACACGGTGATTGGATTGAGCGATGCCGGCGCGCATGTGAATTTGATCTTTGATGGTGTCGCACCAACGTATCAGATGACCCATTGGGGCAGAGACCGGACGCGGGGTGAGAAGCTGCCAGTGGAATTCTTGGTGGCAAAGCAAACCAAGGCCAATGCTGATCTCTATTCCTTGAATGATCGCGGTTCGTTGGAACTTGGCAAGCGGGCCGATCTTAACATCGTTGATTTTGAGAACTTGCAGCTTGGCGATTTGGAAGTGCGCAATGATTTGCCAGCGGGCGGCCAACGCATCTTGCAGCCCGCATCAGGCTATATCGGTACATTTGTGAAAGGGATCCAAACTCGCAAGAATGATCGCGATACGGGCCAACGACCGGGTCGGTTGGTGCGCGCCTAGTGTCCACCATAACGCGAGGTCAGATCCCGGGCTTGCTCGGTGTGATGATCGCAAGCTTTGTGGTGCCGCTGACCATCGCGTTTAACATTGGGGTTATGATTGAGGAGTTTAGCGCCAAGCCGAGCGAGGCGGGGCTTGTCGCGACCGTCGATGGTGTAGTGGCGGCCATATCCGCTTTAATCTGCTCGCGGCTGATCGCGCGCTACACGGCGCGCCAATTCTTCCTTGTCGGATTGACGATCTGCGCCACCGGACATGCAATGAGCGCGTTTTCGCCATCGCTCAATTGGTTGATGGCGTTCCAAGCATATGCCGGTGTCGGTGTCGGCATGGTGCTATCGGTTGTGATGGCAACGGCAGCGCGGACAGCAAAGCCGGAAATGACCATTGGGCTGATCAACGCAAGCCTTGGCGCTTTCATCATATTTTTAGGCTTTGTAATGCCCGCAGTGATTGGTTCTGCGGGCTTGAAAGGCGCGTATTTGACTTATGCCGCGTTGGCGTGTTTGGGCATTTTGTCGGCCTTTTTTGGGCCGAATGACAAGGCGCCTGATCCTAAGGCGACCGGTGCCGACAATCCTGAAGGCGTAAAACTGCTGTCGGGTAAACTCCGGATCATCGTGTTGGTGTCGCTGTTGGGTTACGGCATCTTCTTCGCCGCTCAATCGGGCATGGCGGCCTTTGTTCAGCCCCTAAGCGAGGCATCGGGCCTATCGCTTAAGGAGTTTGGACAGGTCTTTGCCGTTGGTGGTTTCCTGACGATTGTGGGGCCATTGATAGCCGGTTGGGTCGGTGCGCGGTTTGGCGCAACCTTGCCCTTGATCGTGCTTGTTTCGGGGTTGTGCGTCACTGTATTTGGGTTGGCAATCCTAACATCACCGCTCAGCTATTATATCGCTGCTCCGCTGTTCACTATGCTGCCAGGGTTGCTCACACCGTCATTCCTTGGCGCTTTGTCCTATATCGACAAAACGGGCAGGGCGATGGGCATGCAGCCCGCCTATGCGACGCTAGGCGGGTCGATGGGAGCCATTATTTCAGGCAATGTGCTCGAAGGATGGGGCTTTGACGGTCTCGGCTGGTATAGCATTGTCGTATTTGTGATTGCGGCGGCCCTTATGGCCTTCGCAACGCTCTCGGCAGACCGAGGTAGGCGCCCTGCCGACCCCGATCTCCAAGCGTCTCCCGCTTAGAATTTGCCAAGCAAGTTGATGAATGGACCGCTGCTGGTGAAGCTTTGGTCTGTTAGATCATCAGAGAAGTCTGACAGCGAATAGCCCACACCGATCTTCACATTGTTGCCAAGGTGGCGATAGATCGCCGCCAGCGCGCCAATGCGGCTGTCATCAGCCAAGGTCACAAACAATCCGCGCCCTTCAATCAGAATATCCCATTCCTTGGTGATGTGGAAATCGGCTCGGATCACTGCGAGGTGAGCTTCTGAGCTAACGAACACATCGGAATCGCGGGTTACAGAGACCTCGCCCGAACGGAAGCCATATTTGCCGCCCAGAGTGACCGTTTCTGAAAGATCGTAATTCACATCCAAGCTGAAGATCGTGCTCGATTGTTTCGGGCTTTGTGTTTGGCCCGAACCAGTGATCTGACCAACCGGGCCGAGATCTTCAAAATATGTCAGGCGAACAAGCGCGTTGAGGCGTTCATTGTTCACGGGACGATATGCGAACCCTGCGACAGCTTCGGTAAACTCAGCGGCCGAGATTGATTGGCTGCTCGCATCTGCTCTTGCAAAGTTGAAGCGGCCAAGCGCGGTCCAATTGGGATCAACTTCATAAGTGAAGTCATTCCTGACCAGCCACACTGTTTGATCGATTGTGGCGCTGTTTTCACGGCGTACCTCGACATTGCTGCCGAACCGGACGCCTTCTGTCGCATAGCCGAAACCAAGGCTGCCCGCGGTGCGGCGGAACAAGCCAGTGGTTGCATCATCGACGCGGCCAGTCTCGAAACTGCCGGTGATTGAGATTTTTTCAGTCGGTTGAAACTGAAGGCCGAAATTGCGTGTAAGCGATGGGGCTGTGCCGCCAATGCCGATGCGGTTTTCGCCGAATACTGAGAGACTGTCGGTGAAACGCTGGCGCGCGCCGACTGTCAAAGTTCCGCGATTGGACCGTGTGAAGATGTTCTGCGAATCCAGCCCGGTGTCGGTCCGGTCTGCAAACAGCGCATATCCGACATAAGCTTCTGAACCTTCGCCAAGGCGGCGGTTCAACTGCACATCAGCACCCAGGCCGCCATTGCCGCCAGACACTTCACTGGCGACTGAAAGCCGTTCAGTGATTTGTGCGCTTACGCCTGCACCAAACCGATCATTGCTTTCACGGAATGCGTCACGGTCCAGTGTGGCTTGTCCAAATGCATGGAAGGCCAGATTGCGTGAAGGAGCATATTTGACTTCAACAGCTGCATCTGTGCGGCTGCCATCCTGGACACTGTTAAACAACAATCCCGGAGTGCGTCCTTCATAGCGGATGCCCGCTTTGCTGGTGATGGTTCCGGTTCCGGCAGCAAAAGTATGCGCCAGATCGATTGTACCAGTTTCGCTTTCGCCGGCGCCTTCTGACGTCAGGCGGGCATAATCGACATCAATCGATGTGGAAGACCCGATCGGAGCCGACACTGCAAAACCATACCGTTCAGTATCCGACGGTGTGAGATTTCCTGAAGATGCAAAGCCAGTATCGAAGCTTTCGAAATAGGCAAATGCCGTTCCCAAATCGCCCGATTGGCCGGCGAGTTCAGCAAAATTGATCGCAACTTCGGTACGCCAAGCTTGCGCTGTCACGCCCGCTCCTGGGTTCACAATATCGGTGAAGGACAAGCCGCCATCGACTGAGTTGGCTTGGCCAAATCCAGGACCATCAGTCTGCGCGACTTCGGCCTTCAGATAGGTGCCAGCCGTTGCCCGCAGCAAGATGTCACCGCCGATCAGTGTTTGCGATGCTTCTTCCAACGTGTCGCGCTGCGCAGTTGCACCAAGGCGAACATTGTCGCCGATCCAACCTGTTGCACGGCCGCCCAGAGTGTAGCCCGACAAATCGCCTACAAGCGGTGTATATTCATAACGTACGACCAGCACAGGGACATTGCCCGCTGAGCTACCTTCGCGAACCGTGTTTCCGTTTGAAACGGTTGAGGCAAGCGGCGTTAGAAGCGTGATCCGGCCTTGATAAGGATCGAAATCATAGTCCTGCTGCGCATAAAGATCGCGACTTTCGATCACCAATCCGGTGTTTCTGTCGCGCACTTCGATCCGCACGCGTTCAGAGCCGATTGAAACGTCTTGACGCTGCAAGAAGTAAAGCGAACCACCGGTGCCGCGAAATTCTTCGCGCGCCGGGATTGTGCCTGGATCGGATGCAAATGCGGTCACTTGCAAATTGCGTTCGCCAAAGCTGGTGGCTGCGTTGCTGTTTATGTCGATCAAGGCACCAAAAAGGCCGCGATCAAGCTGAGCAAGCTCAGCGCCATTGATATTGGTGACGAAGTTACCAACTACGAATTGATTGTCATCCTTCGCAACGCGCAGATAGAACCTGCCTTGCGTCGGAGCGTCTTCAACCAAGGTCGAATTGTCACCGAAAGTCGGATAGAATTGATCGCGATTGAGCCTTCTGAGCAATTGCCCGGGATCTTTGCGATCAAGGTTGCTGAACAGATCTTCGACCAGAGTTTCACCGGTGTCCAAGGACGCAGTGACTCTGACATCGTCTCCAACTACGCCTTTGGCATAAAATGCCGCGCGGCCGATGGCGTAGGAACCTTCTGCAAGGCTGTCTCCGCTCACTTCGGCAGCTGGTCCGCTGCTAAAGCTGCGGCCCAAGGTCAAATCACCTTGTCCAACGATGAACCAATCATCGCGGTTGAGTGCGAAATCCTGCTCGGCTTCGCGCACCACTTCGCCATTGCGCTCGATCACGACGGTCATATTGCCGTCTTTGCGCGAAACGATGTGTTGGACGGCGAATTGACCGTCACGATCAACGGGCACGGCCTGGCCAGAGACTGATACGCGATCGGTTTCTGGATCGGCGAGGCCAGTGACGGTCGCCATAATGCCGTTCATTTCGATGTTGCGCGTCTGTGTTTCGTCAATTTGGCCAAATTCTGGCCGCCTGACTTTCTCTTCCTCATTAAGGTCGAGCGCAATCTCACGCGAAAGAATGGTCAGCTCATCGGCTGATGTTTCATCGAAATTCCCATCCGCGCCATAGACGCGGTAGACGAAGAACAAAGCGTCTTCGACACCTTCTGGAACGGTCCATTCGGCATAGCCAGCGCTGTTCACTTCCACCACTGCGACGGGTTCACCATCGGCAGAAGAGTTGGCTGAGAAAATCCGAATTTCGCCGCGATCGATGAACGCAGGATAATTGTTATAGGTCTGAAACTCAGCCTTTTCGCCGACAATTGCGGTGCGTTCGCGGTCGATCAGGCCGACGGCCAAAACAGGTGCGACAATAAGAGTGTCAGCGCGGAAGCGAATTTGAAATTCATCTTCTTCGGCAAGCTGAACCGCGACTACTTCGCCATCGCTGGCCTGTGCCATTGCTGGGGTACCAGCAGCCATAACGGCCGCGATTGAAACTTGGCTTAACAGGCGCACGAGGTTTGACGTCGCAAATGGTGTTTTTGTGATCTTTTTCATGGCCATTACTCCCCGTTCTCTTCGCGGTTTGTGGAGTTTTCTCGCTCTTCTCTCGGTGCGACGCCGAAATTGAGCTCGCCGAACTTACCGCGAGTGAGGCGGATCGAACGAGGATTGTCTGTGGTTGGCTCCCAGCCCAATGGCAGGGTGCGTGTGTCGATCTTCAGAACGAAGTTCGACCCGATCCGAGCGTCTGGAACGGCAGCACATGCGATGTGATACCGGCCAAATTCGTCGGTCGTGATCAATTGACCATTCACGGTTGCCAAGCGAACGCCGGGAACGCCGGGCTCACCTTCATCCTGATAGCCGTCACGGTCAGCGTCTTCGAAGACCTTGCCGATCAATTCGGAGCAATCGAAGACTGCGCTTGGCGTGATCGCGACCACGGCGGTGCCGCGGTTTGAAATCGCTGCGCCATCTACGCCATCTTGCGCAACGCCGGTGTTGACCTTTTCGCCGGCGGTCACGCCAGCGCCGATAACTACGGCCAGGTTATAGGTAACAAAGCCGTTGGCTGGGATGACTTGATCTTCCCAAACGAGTGTGCGGCCAGTCTGTTCTGGTTCTTGAGCAACGCCATCGATTAGCGAGGTGCCTTCGACATATTGCGTGCCGGATGGCAGAATATCGACCACATCGACATCGGCGCGCTGCACGTTTTCAGCATTGCGAACGATGATTTCGTAAGGAACGATATCACCTACGCTGGCAGTGCGTCTTGTGCTGGTCTTTGTGACAACCAATTCGCCGCGGGTCAGGAATGGATCAATCGGAATGTGATTGAATACGACATCCGGATCGCCCGTTTCCAGCTCAAACGTCAGGAAGTACGGCGCATCCGAACCTGTTGGCGCGGTTGGCAATGGATTGACGCGAACCGGGCTGGTTTGGCCGGTTGGATCAAGCGGGCCAGCCAATGGCGGAATAACCGTTGATGGCGCAGAGAAGCCAGCAGGCGGAGATATGATGATCTGATATTCAGTTTCGTTCAGCGGACATTGTGCCGCTGCGCCCGGAACAATATCAAATCTGTATTCGCCGCTTGCGCCGGTGGTTTGGCTTGCTTGCGAAGGATCGATGAAGCATTCTTCAGGCAACGGATTGCCGGCAGCATCAGCAAACGCCAAGGTCACGCCAGAAACTGGATCGCGGCTAACCGAATCGTAAACCACGCCCGAAGGATCGATCGGAAGATCTTGATCCAAAACTGTGGTGTTGGCGGGCAGCTCAACATCGCTGAGAATGTCATAAACGACATTGTTTTCAGGATTGATGAAGCGAATTTCGTAGCCGTCGCCGCTGATCAGATCGGTGAACGAGTAGTCGCCGTTTAGATCCGCAACAGTCGTTGCGACAGTTTCGCCATTCCGCAAGATTTCAACGATGAAGCCAGGACGGCGTTGATCGCCATCATCCAACACGCCATCGCCGTTCACATCGGTGAAGACTGTGCCTTCAACCGCGCTAAGAGCGGGTTCAACTACAACCGTTACCGTGCTTGTCGCACAGTTGGTTGGGTTCAGAGTCTCGCAAATCTCGTATTCGATCACATATGGACCGGCTGGGACATCAGGACCAATCGATACATTGCCAGTGTCAGGATCGAGAACGACCCCGGGATCGCTTGCAGGCGATGTTACCGTGGCGGTGATGTCGGCCGGATCAACGGGCACACCATTCAGCGTGTCGTTATCGAATGCGTTGATTGCGTTTGGTGCGCCGACGCCAGCTGCCACCGGTTCGGGCGCATCTACAGCCGCGGTGATTGGCGCTGCTTCAACTTCAATCGTTACCAGTGCAGTCGCGCAATTGGTTGGGTTGAGGTCTTCGCAGATCTCATATTCGATTTCATATGGTCCAGCAGGGGTACCAGCGGGTACATTGACCAAGCCTGTATCGGGATCGAGAACCGGCACAGGTGCACCTGCTACGATTGCGGTTGCTGGACTTGTGACGGTCGCCGTTATGTCATCAATATTGACCGGGGCGCCGCCCAATTCATCATTGTCGAATGCATTGATCGCGTCATCCGCACCAACCGCGCCGACAATCCCTGTGACGGAATCGTTTGTGGCTTCGATGGTGGGTGCCGTGACCGTGATTGTGACCGTTGCGATCCGGCAATTGTCGGGGTTCGCCGTTTCGCAAAGTTGATAGTCAAAGGTGTAAACGCCCGCAGGTGTGTCTGGTGCGATCCCAACCTGACCGGTCGCAGGATCAAATGTAAGTTCAGGCGGAACGGTTGCTCCTGGTGCGAGCGTCAAAACTGTGTTCGCCGGAGAAGCCGGGCCGCCGTTCAAAATGTCATTGTCGAACACGTTCAACGCGTCCGGATCGCCGGTTTCCCCGCTGGTGCTGGTCGCGGTGTCATTTTCGGCAAGAATTGGGATGGCAACCGTTACACTTTCGGTGGCCATTGCATCGGTGAGGGTTCCGGTATCGGGCGTACCAGTTGCCACCGCATCGTTTACGATCTGGGCAGAAACAGAATATCCGGCCAGCGCCAGACAAACTGGCGCAAGCGCAATAGATCCCAGAGCCTTTGCTCTGAGTGATCTTCGCAACTTCGCCTGTATCTGTTTGTGTTCGTGTTTCATGCCTGACCAATCAATTGAACTTCAAAATTGGGCTCACACGGCCATCCAGTTGAGGAAATCCTCGACTGAATGGCCGGTAAGTCCGTCCGTTACTGCAGGTTGTCGATATCGGCCTGCTCTACGGTGTAGGTGCCAGTGAAGGTGATCGTGTCACCTGGTGCCAACACGTCCCAGCTGCCATCATTAGTGGCATCGATTGAGTCGTTCAGCGTGCCAGCATCGGTCAGCAAGGTTTCGCTTCCTGGTACTGGTGCTGCGCCTGCGCCATTGTGGCTATCAGAGACGGTCACGCCGCGGATTGTGACGTTGCCGTCGTTGGTCACGGTGTAGGTGTAGGTTACAACCTGACCCACAACCACCAGAGTATCGTCATCAGCGACCTTGGTCATTGACAGCGATGGTGCTGGATCAACAGTGACGGTGGCGGTTGCAATCTGACAATTGCTTGTGTTTAGGGCTTCACAGATCTGATAATCGAATGAGTAGGTGCCCGCGAGGGTGCCTGCCACAAGATCGATCGAACCATCGGATGGATCGAATGTCAGCTCCGCTGGGACCGTAAAGCCAGTCGCAACACTGAGTACGGCATTGGCCGGTGTGGCCGCTGCACCATTGATCGTATCACCAGTGAACACGTTGAGAACGTCGGTAACGCCGTTGGTGCCATCAGCACCAGTTACGGTGTCATCAGTGGCTACCACTGTGCTCGCGTCGACTGTGATAGTCGCCACGTTTTGCGAACAGTTGCCTGAGTTCAGCTCTTCACAGATCTCATAAGTGATCGTGTAAGTGTCAGCCGGTGTGCCAGCAGGAACATCAATCAGGCCAGTGGCAGGATTGAGAACCGGAACTGGATCACCTGGGTTCACTGGAGTGGCAGGTGTGAGTACTGAAATATCAACAGTAGCCAATGTTGCAGGCACGCTGTTCAGCGTATCGCCGTCAAGCACGTCAAGAACGCCTGTCGCGCCTGTTGCACCATTCACGCCGGTGACACTGTCTGGATCTGCGAGAATTGGCGCTGCATCAACAGTGATGCTGACTGTGGCTGTATCACAGTTTGCCGAGTTGGCAGTTTCACAGATGGTGTAATCGAATGTGTAAGTGCCAGCTGGTGTGCCAGCTACAACACCCACAACGCCAGTTGATGGGTCGAAGGTCAATTCAGAAGGCACCGTAAAGCCCGTTGCAACCGTGATGGTCACATCGGACACAGTCGGAGTGGCGCCATCAAGATCATCGCCGTCAAGGACATTCAGAACTGACGCGTTGCCAGTTGCACCATTGACGCCAGTTTGCGTGTCATTGACCGCATCGATTGGCAGGGCGACGGTTACGCTTTCGGTCGCCGTTGCGTCCGTCAGGGTGCCTGAATCAGGTGTACCCGTGACAGTCGCCGTGTTGACGATCTGTGCTTGCGCGGGTTGCGCGCCCATCATGAATGCAAGCGGAGCAATGGCAGAAGATGCCAATGCAAATGTTCTTAGCTTTTTAGAGCTCTTGCCGGTTGAAAAGGTCATTGTAAGTTCCCCAAGTCTTTTTATTTGGTGTCTTCAAAGTTATCTAAGTTACTGAAATTAAGTCTATTGTAGGTTATCGATATCGGTTTGAGTGACGGTGTAAGTGCCGGTGAAAGCGATGGTGTCACCGGGTCCTAATTGGTCCCAAACCCCGTCTTGCGCGGAGCCGCCTTGGCTCGCATCGACGGTATCGCCGGCGGTGCCTTGATCCTGCTGAATGATTTCGTTTCCGGGTGTTGGCGCCGGGCCAAAACCATTGTGAACATCACCAATGCTGACATCGCGAATGATCGTGTTGCCGGTGTTGACGACGACATAGGTGTAAAGAACCTGTTGGCCGACGGTCACCAGTTCATCGTCATCGGCAACCTTGGTGATGGACAAATCAGGGTCGGAAGCGATCGTAACGCTTTCGGTCAGGTCGTTGCCGGTTGGTTCTGGATCATCATTGTCCGAAGTTGCTGCGGTGGTGGTGTTTGTGATCACCGTTTCGCCCAACAGATCAGGATCGACGGTTCCCTCAACGGTTAGCGTGATGCTGTCGCCCGCTGCTAGCCTGCCTGCGCTCCACACACCGCTGGTTGCATTGTAGGAACCACCTGATGAGAATGTGTCGCCAATTATGTCACCATTGTTGGAAGTTGGGGTAAGACCGCTTGGAATAAGGTCGGTCAGGGTGACGTTGTTCGCAACACCCGGGCCATTGTTGGTTACGGTAATGTCAAACGTAACCGTATCGTTATTGTCCGGCGTTGCGCTTGCGCCCGAATCAAGTGTTTTTTGAGTAACCAAATCGGCGTCAAGTTGGCAGGTGTTCACCGAAATCTCATCGAGAAAGATATCGCGACCCGACGAACCCGTCAGATTGGCTCTTAGGCCGAAATCGATCGTGGTTGTGTTCGCCGTGTGCGTGTAAACAAATGACCACAGCTGCCATACAACAGGATTGTTGGCGTTGTTCCCGCCATTGCTGTTTATCAAATCTGTGACGAAAACTGGGTTTGCGATATCGCTATCGATCACCACAGCCATGCTTTGCTTGTCGCCATTTGTATCCCGTTCGGAATCGGCAACCCAGAAGGAAATTTCATACGATTGGCCAGGGACTAAACCTGTCAATTCGGTGTTGAGTAGCGGTGATGTCGCCTCAGGATCGGACACGAAGAAGCGTCCGTTCACGCCGTTCACCGGGTCAACCTGAGTGCCATTGAACTGCGAATTGTTTCGGCGCGTCACCTGGTTCGAAATAATCGTGAAACTGCCATGCGGGAATGTCGCATAGCTAGGGCGATATACGCCGCCGGTGATTTCGCCGGCATAAGGGTTGGTAGGCGGAATTTCATTTGCAGCGCCTGACCCGGTGCCGAATGAACCATTGTCTGCGATCGTAAATAGGTTGGTGCTGCCCAACGTGCCGCCCGCATCAACGCAGGCATTACCATTGGAGGTGTCAGTTGTTTGGTTTTGTGCTGATGCAGGAGCGACGGCCAAAAGCGCCAGCGGAACAGCAAACGCGAACAGCACACCGCATTTCGCGATGGCTTTGGCCTGCTTGTTCAATCTGATTTGTAACCCGAACATCGAAATTGGACCCTGTTTTCCTTTTTTCGTGAACCCCACAAAGTGAGGCTGCTGAGCAGAGTTCTAAAGCCGATTGGTTAACGGACCTTAAAATTGATCGGGTGTTTGTAAAAAATTCCGTCAGTTCCCGGGTGTGAAACGGCGAATATCTGCCGATTTTTCTAAGTTCCGTAACGTCAACGGATCGTAAAGGCCGAGTTAAAATCGACAGCCAAGTTTCCTACTTTTTCGGTGCTTTCGGAGCGGCCCCAGAGCTCGTCTAGATGCCTCCTTTGTCCAATGAGGCCACATAAGCGTGGCACCGATTTGCGTTGCGCCTTAGGCCAATCTCACGCGCTTGATGGGATTGGGCCTTCAGAAAGGGGATCCCTGATACGCGTGCCAAGCGCCGAGTCGTCAGTTGAGTCGGATTTGGATCGCACGGTGCCCAAATTGGTGTGCGACATCGCCGCTTTCTCCGCCATAAATTGTGGGCATTTTGACACACTTTGGCGTTCTACTTGCCTGTTATCGACCGTTTATCGAGACAGGATGAAGGCAGATTATTGGGATCATTGTGCTAAAAAAAACAATAAAACCAATATGATAAATCCAAAATCCATCACTGACAATTTGGCAATATAAATTGGTATGACAAAAAATGATCATAGGTATGTCAGAATGGTTGACATACGTTTCCGGCTGCTTATCCCTATAGGCATAAAAACGCCTTTGGGAGGGATACATGAAACTTCGCGCAGCTCGCTGCGGTGCCACAACGCGCACTTCTTTAACGGTAGCAACGCTTTTGGCGGGCACGGCACTCAGTGCGGTTCCGGCATGGGCTCAAGATGCCAGTGGCACGGAAGATGAGGCTGTCGAAGAAGTGGCAGAGGGTAGCGGCGAGATTATCGTTTCCGGTATCCGTCAGACCATTCAGGGATCCATTGCAGAAAAGCGCAACTCCGTTGAGGTGTTCGACGCGCTGTCTGCCAATGAAATCGGCGATTTGCCGGCATTGTCTATTGGTGAGGCGCTTGAAACGCTAACTGGCGCGGGCTCACACCGAGAGCAAGGCGGTGCGACAGAGATTTCCATTCGCGGTCTCGGCCCTTTCCTAGGCTCAACCGTTATCAACGGGCGTATTGCCAGCAACGGCAGCGGCGATCGTTCGGTGAACTTCAGCCAATTCCCGTCAGAGCTATTCAACAAGGTCGGCATCTACAAGACGCAGGCGGCAAGCTACATCGAAGGTGGTGTTGCTGGGCAGATTGCGCTCGAAACTGTGCGGCCGCTTGATTATGGTGAGCAGCGCATTCAGGGTGATTTCAAGCTCAACATCAACCCGGACAATCTGGATATCGATTCAGATCAGCGTTTCCAGGATGTCGGCTATCGCGCGACATTCAGCTATGTCGATCAGTTCCAAATTGGCGATACTGAGCTGGGCATTTCGATTGGTTATCAACGCAACGAAACAACCAATCCAGAGCAAGAGGCCAATGTTTCGAACACCATTCGCGCTTGTGTGGTCGATCCGACTGACACCGGGGACGGTGTGTTTGATGATGGCAATTGCGACACCAGCAGCAGCACGATTGACGGTTTGCGTGATGGCAGTGTTACTGATCCGTTTGTGATTGCGCGCAACAGTTATTCAGTGCGTTCAAATATCACTGATGATACGCGTGATTCACTTTTTGCAGCAGTGCAGTTCAAGCCGAGTTCGAGGGTCGATATCAATGCTGATTTCCAGTATTCTTCGCGCCTGTTCACGGAGCAACGCAGCGATCTGAACTTTGCTGAAGGCCGCCGGATCGACGGGCCAGGTGATATCAATAATATCGAAGGCTTCGATCTAATATTCACGGAAACCGGCGCACTGCGTCAGTTCACTAGCGAGCAACGCATTGAAGCGGTTAGTGAATATCTTGAGCGTGATGAGCAATATTACGGCGGCGGTGTGTCGATCGATGTCGAAGCAACCGATCGCCTGAGATTTTCGATCGATGCTTCTTATTCTGAAACACAACGGATCGAAGAGGCGGTGCAAATCCGTTTCCGGACAGAGGATGATGAAGACATCTTCGGCAATACCGGCGCGTTCACGCCGAGTCTTGAAAGCGATGGAAGCACTCAGGATGACCGCGTTGAAAATGTCATTCAAATCTTCCAGAATGGTTCGCAAGCGCTGAATTTCATCGTTCAAGATTTTGATGTGAACAATTTTGATTTGTTCGCCAACGATCCGCGCCTCCGCGCTGATTTGGAGCAAGATCGTTTCAACAGTATTTGGGCTGTGCGCGGCGATGTTGAATACCTTGCCGATGGGTTCTTCTCATCGTTCCAGGCAGGCGCGCGATACCAGCAATTGGTTTATCGCGATGTGCCCGGGGCGCAGAACGGAACCAGTCGTCTGGAAATCAACTTTGACGATACGTCAGGCACTGGCGCATTGGCCATCGCCAACCAGGAATGCCGGACTGATTTCCCGACAAGCGGATTCCTATCTTCGGTCTTGGGCGGAAACCCGCTGGTGACCCAGGTTGATGCGGATGGAAATGTGGTGAGCACCACGAACACATTTGCGACATTTGATGCCCTGTGCATTGCGCAGGTTCTCCAGCGAGAAGATCCGTCCGGCCTCGAATTTGATGCAGACGGCGTTCCAATTTTCCCAACTGGGGATTTTGACTCAATCCAGAACACTGATGTCACCGAGCGCACGTGGGCAGTTTATGGTCAGGCTAATTTTGACGCCGACTTTGGTAGCTTGCCAGTGCGCGGCAATGTAGGGCTTAGGGTCGTTGGGACTGATGTCATTTCGCGTGGCTTCGAAGCCGGACTTGAAGTGGCACTTGATCCGTCTGGTACGTTCACACTGTCCCAGGTGACCGGATCACTGGTACCGCGTCAAAGCGAAAGTTCGTATACTGAATTCTTGCCAAGCTTTAACGCGGTGGCGGAGTTTAATCCTGACCTCCTTGGTCGTTTTGCGGTCTATCGTGCTTTGTCACGGCCTGATCCGTCGTCCCTCGGTGATGGCCGGTTGTTCAACCTCAACAATGACGATTTCACGACTGCTGAAGAGGCAATCGCAAACGGCATCGACAATGTGACGGCGACTGGTAATCCGGCCACCGAACCATTGCTTTCTTGGAATATCGATGCAGGCCTAGAATGGTATCCTAACGAAGACACGATCTTGGCGTTCAACGCTTATTACAAGAGCTTCAATGGTGGTTTTGAGACCGTTGGGTTCTTCGAAAATTTCAACGTTAACGGAACCCCGCTCGATCTGCTGGTAACGTCTGTCAATACGAACGATGATACGAGCACGATCTACGGTATCGAGGTCACTGCTGCGCACCGGTTTAGCTACCTTCCGGCGCCGCTCGATGGTCTTGGGTTTAAGTTGAGCTACAACTTTGCAGACTCAGATTTTGAGTTCCAAGATGATACGCTTGGTGCGATTACGACCGTCAATGCTGATGGGACAACCAGCACCAATCAAGCGTTGATTGCTCCATCGAACTTGTTTGGCTTCTCAGAGCATGTGCTGTCAGCTCAGCTCTATTATGAAATCGGAGATTTCGACTTCCAGGGCGTTTACAAATATCGGAGCGAATATTTCCAACAATTCGTAACGACGCCGGGCCGCATTCGCTTCATCGATGATGTCGGGGTGTTTGAGGCCAGAGTCTCCTACACCCTCAATCGGAACGTCAAGTTCACGCTTGAAGGAATAAACCTGTTCAATGAACCGCGGACAGATTTGCGCGGCGCATCGGATGATTTGGGTTCGGTCTCGGTCTTTGGTCCACGTCTGTTCGCAGGGGTTCGGTTCAAGTTCTAAGGCTCTAAGAGGTTGATTGTGCGTATGATTGATTGCTTCCGCGCAATATAAATTTACGGTCCGTGCTTCTTCGCCGGGGTCAAGGTGAGGCTGTGACCGTATGCGGGCCGCTGTTGCATGTTATCTCCCGTGGCAGCGGCCCGTTCTTTTTGATAGATCTATCAGTTGATGATTTGTAGGAATTGTGCATAGGGGTATGACCGAAAGGTAAGCTGGATTAGGCAATATGGGTGAACGATGAGCGGTAAGCGACTTTTCCAATCTGTAGCTGATCAGATTGCTGATCTAATTGATGAGGGGGCATTCCCGCCGGGGACGCGATTGCCCGGTGAGCGCGAGTTAGCTGAGCGCCTTGGAGTTAGCCGCGTCACCATTCGCGAAGCCGAAATTGCCCTTCAGGCTGTTGGACGCCTGGAAATCAAAACCGGTTCAGGGGTCTATGTCAGCGAAAAACAGCCCGACAATATTGGAACATTGCCGCCAGCCAGCGCTTTCGAGGTAACCGAAGCGAGATTGCTGGTGGAAAGCGAAGCGGCCGCGCTTGCTGCTCACAACATCACCGATGATGAAATTGCCTGCCTAGAGGGGCTGGTCGAGCAAATGCGAACGGGCAGCAATGTTGAAGCCGATGAGGCTGATGAGAAATTTCACAGAACCATTGCCGAAGCTTCAAACAATGCCGCCCTGGTTCACACGGTTAAATCGCTGTGGCGGATGCGCGAAGAAATTCCCGCAGTCAAAGCGACCTATGCCTCGGTCTGTGTTCACGATGCGGAAACACGCACTGCGGAACACTATGATGTGTTCGATGCCTTGAAACGAAGAGATTCGGCCGGTGCCCGTGCAGCAATGCGCGAACATTTTCAAAGGCTGATCGAATCGATGCTCGATGCGACTGAAAAGCAGGCGCTAGAACAGCTCCAAGAAGAGGCTTCAAAAAGCCGAGCGAGATTTACGGCTTCCGCCAAAATCGGCTAGAATAATTGGTATTACAAAAATACTGGAAATGACATGCCAGATTGATTGACAATCATTCTGGTGTGGTTATAGTTTTTAGCCATAACTTGGTGAGAGGATCGAGGGGATGGTTACGAGGCTTTGCCTTGCCGTGCTTGCGGCATTGGCGCTTTCAGTACCTGCGCACGCTGAGCACTATTTTGTTCGCAATCAGAATGAATATGCACACGCTCTCAGTGGGATTGAGGCGGGCGATGTCATTATTCTGGCCAATGGCGAATGGCGCGATTTTGAACTGGTGATTACTGGGGAGGGTCGCCCGGACCATCCGATTACAGTGATTTCTGAGGAGCCAGGAAAGGTCTTCCTCACAGGTCAATCTAGCCTGCGTATTGGTGGTGAGCACATTCTCGTTACCGGGCTTGTCTTCAGGGATGGGTACAGCCCGCGCGGAGAGGTTATCTCCTTTCGTCGCACCAAAGAAGACGTTGCGCATAACAGCCGCGTCACCGAAGTTGTCATCGATAATTTCAGTAAGCCGGATCGTTATGATGATGATTGGTGGGTTGGAATCTACGGGAAAAACAATCGCTTCGATCACAACAATTTGGTCGGGAAGACCAATAAGGGTGTGACCTTAGCGGTTCGTTTGGACACCGATGAAAGCCGTGAGAATGGCCACCGGATCGATCACAATTATTTCGGGCCGCGACCAGTTTTGGGCTCAAATGGCGGTGAGACATTGCGGATCGGCACAAGCCGATATTCGATGTTCAATTCGAATACGATTGTTGAGAACAATGTATTTGATCGGACTGATGGTGAGATTGAGATCATCTCTTCGAAATCGGGCGGTAATATTTTTCGGGGCAATCTGTTTCTGCGTTCGCGCGGCACGCTGACCCTTCGGCACGGTGATGACAATCTGGTCGAACGCAATGTCTTTATGGGGCACGGAAAGGATTACACCGGCGGAATTCGTGTGATCAATCGCAATCAAACCGTGCGTGACAATTACATTGAAGGACTGCGCGGCAGCGGATTTTATGGCGCGCTTACGGTGATGAACGGCGTGCCCAATTCCCCCGTCAATCGCTATGTTGAAGTCGACAACGCCGCGATCACCAATAACAGCGTGTTTGATAGCGCTCGGATCACCTTTGGCGCCGGTGCGGATGAAGAGCGTTCTGCACCGCCTATCAACAGTGTGTTTGAAGCTAACCTGCTAAGCGGGATGGAAGAGGGAACCTTCATCGAGGTAGATTCGGATACTTCAGGGATCAACTTTGCTCGCAATCGTCTGCTTTCAGGCCAAGTCCATAGTGCGTTGCCGGAAATAGCGGGCGGGCCGATTGAACTAGAACGCGCAGCCAATGGTCTGCTCTACCCAGTGGATCCAGCCTACGAGGACCTTGGTGCGCCTCGTGATCTTCAGCCGATCTCGCTCGATCAGGTGGGGGCTTCTTGGTATCCAAAGCCCGGCAATGAGGGTGTTTTTGGTATCTCAGGGACAGTTCATTCTGTTGAACCTGGTGAAGGCGCCTTGGTTGCTGCGGTTGCTGGCGCGCAAGAGGGCGATGTGGTTGAGCTGCAACCCGGTACTTACGTTGTCGATCGCGCCATCGTGCTCGACAAATCGCTTACTATCAAAGGTGCGCAAGGCTCTGGCGAAGGGGATGGTGCGCAAGAGGTCGTGATAAAGTTTACGCGGCCAGCGCTGATTGAATTGCACGAAGGCGGAAATCTGCAATTGCAGCACGTAATTGTAGATGGCGCGCTGGCGCCAGATTCGGTTGGCAATTCGATGATCCGGACAACCAGTTTTCCAATCCAATCGAACATGCAAATCGAGTTGGAAGGCGTGACCGTCAAAAATCTGGTCGTGAACAAATCCTTCAACGTGTTGACGCTGGGCAAGAGTGCGCTCGCTGATCGCGTTTTGATCCGTAACAGCAATTTTTCTGACATTACTGGCGCGGTGATTGCCGCTTCTGCTGAAACAGAGGATTTCGGCCAATACAATGTCGAATACCTCGATATTATCGACAGCAATTTTGCCAATGTCGGTGGGCCGATTGCGAATGTTTATCGCGGTGGGCGCGACGAAAGCACCTTTGGCCCGTTTGTGAATATTTCGGGCAACAATCTTGCCGGTGTTGGGCTGGCGACCACCAATGGATCGGGCGCGTCGATCAACCTGCATGGCGTTCAGACGGCACAAGTCGCGCGCAATGCGGTTGCCGGATCGGCCCCGTTCAGAGTGGTTCATACAGTCGGTACGCCGAGCACATCGATCACTGAAAATCAGTTTGCTGAAACACCGAATTTGGTCCTTGAAGAGCTGAATTTTGATGGTGCGCACCGCGCCCAATTGTCTGGCAATGAATTTGCGGGGGATGATCACGAATGACACTTCGTCTTGTTTTGATGGGCGCCGCACTTGGTGTGTGCTCGTTGCCAAACTTGGGTCTCGCGCAAACGCAAAACCCGGATGATGCTGTTCAAAGCGAGGCAGCGCTTCCGCCGCTTTATGCAGCGGAGCTGGAGCGTGCAAAATCATTTGTAGATGGGATGATGGCGCAGGGCCTTGTGGTGCCGCAGCCGGTTGATCCGGGCGGCGGCTACACCCACGAACAGCACAAGCGCAATTACAAGGCAATTTACGAAGCCGGGCAACTTTTTCGGATTACCGGTGATCAGGCATACGCTGATTATGCTCGTGATATGTTGTTGGCCTATGCAGAGCTTTATCCCACTCTTGAAGATCATCCCGCGCAGCGAAATCAACATCCGGGCCGTATATTTTGGCAGGTTCTGAATGATGCGGTTTGGCTGGTTCATGCGGTCCAAGGGTACGGCGATATTCGCGATGGATTGAGCGATGCGGATCGCGACCGCATCGACAATGATGTGTTTCGCAAGGCAGCGCATTTCTTATCGGTGGAATCGGAAGCGACATTCAACCGTATTCACAATCACGCGACCTGGGCGACAGCTGGAGTTGGGATGACGGGCTATCTTTTGGGCGACACCGATATGGTCGATCGCGCACTTTATGGTTCGGATAAAACCGGCACCTCTGGGTTTGTCCGCCAGACAGAACTGTTGTTTTCGCCCGATGGATATTACACCGAGGGGCCATATTATCAGCGTTATGCGTTGATGCCGTTTATCGTGTTCGCGGATGCGATTGAACGCAGCGATCCCAGCATCGGAATTTTCGAACATCGTGACGGAATTTTGCTAAAGGCCCTGCGCACCACAGTACAGCTGAGCTATCGCGGTTTCTTCTTTCCGTTTAATGATGCGATCAGGGATAAAAGCCTTAAAACCGATGAGCTTTATCACGGGGTAGCGATTGCTTATGCGCGCACTCGCGATCCATCGCTGCTTTCCATTGCTGAATTTCAAAACCGCACGATTTTGAGCGAAAACGGCCTTCTGGTCGCACGTGATCTGGCTGCGGGAGAAGCAACGCCCTTTCCGTTTCAATCTTTGCTTTTGAGCGACGGACCAGAGGGCAATGACGGTGCGGTTGCGATCATGAGGCAGGGCGAGGGTGAGCTGCACACTGCGGTTATCGCCAAGAACAGTTCGCAAGGGTTCGGGCACGGCCATTTCGATAAAATGGCGTGGCAGCTATACGATAATGGAAACGAGATTATCCGCGATTATGGCGCGGCTCGGTTTTTGAATATCGAGGCCAAAGAAGGTGGGCGCTACCTGCCTGAGAACACCACATGGGCTAAATCCAGCGTCGCCCATAACACCTTGGTTGTCGATGAAACCAGCCACTTTGATGGCAAGGTCCGCGTTGCCAACCAGCACGCACCCACTCAGTTATATTTTTCCGATGCCCCGGCCCTTCAGGTCAGCAGCGCTCGTATAGAAAGCGCATATCCCGGGGTGGAAATGACGCGCACTTTGATCATGCCCGAAATTCCGGGTCTTGAAGCACCCTTGGTGCTCGATCTTGTGCAAGGCGTCAGTGATAGCCAGCATCTCTATGATTTGCCGCTGCATTACAGCGGACAGATTATGGAGTTCGACTTCGCGGCTGAGAGCGAGGCGCAGGCGCGCTCGATCCTTGGCGAAGCAAATGGCTATCAACATATTTGGGTCGATGCCGATGCAACTTTGGAACAGGGCAAGGGCGCGCTTACTTGGTTGCTCGATGGGCGGTTTTATACCTATCGGTTTGCGGGCAATGGTCCGCTGAATGTGATCTTGGGAGAGAGCGGCGCAAACGATCCCAATTTCAATCTACGCAGAGAGCCGTTGATCATGCTGCGCGCGCAACGGGCCGAACGTGCAACCTTCGCAGCGTTGGTGGAAAGCCACGGCCGCTATGATGGTGCAGCCGAGCAGACTGTCGCCAGTCGCAGCCGAATTGCCGACATGTCGCATCATCAGGCTGGTGCATTCGATATCGTTATTCTGACACTAAATGATGGCGCACGCTTTGCCATCGCCGTTTCGCATGACCCCAACGAAACGGCAGATCACGAGATTACAATTGAAGGTGAGACAATCGCATGGAGCGGGTTCGCTTCGGTGATTGAACTGGCCTCTGGGGAGGACTGAAAATGGCGACAATGATCGCGCAAAATTCCGGCGCATTTATCACGGCTTCTAAAGAGAAGACTGAGGATTTGGGCGGCGGCATTAGCCGGCAAATGATGGGCTTTGGCCCAGATTTGATGATCTGCCGCGTGGCATTTGAAAATGGATCAGTCGGCGAAGTTCATCAGCACCCGCACAGCCAATCGACCTATGTCGAAAGCGGCCGCTTTCTGGTCGAGATAGACGGCGAAAAACAAGAATTGGGCGCTGGTGACGGCTTCTTTGTCGACCCGCATCTTCATCATGGTGCGGTGTGTCTCGAAGCTGGAGTGCTGATCGATACATTCAGCCCCGCTCGCGAAGATTTTCTGGGCGAAGGGGCCTGACAATGAAAAATATGGGAAATCTTCGGTTTTGGATCGTGGGTCTGGTCGCCCTTGCGACGATCATCAATTACATTGATCGCGGTGCGCTTGGCGTTTTATGGCCGGATATCAAAGCAGAATTTGGCTTCACCAATCAGGATTATGCCAATATCGGCACAGTGTTTGTGCTGGCTTATGCATTTGGTCAGGGTATTTTTGGCAAGATATTTGATTGGATCGGCACCCGGCTTGGCTTTGTGCTTTCAATTGGTGTTTGGTCGATCGCAACGGCGCTGCATGCACTGGCCGCCGGCGTTGGATCATTTGCCTTGTTCAGAGGAATTTTGGGCGTTGCCGAAGCAGGGAATTGGCCCGGCGCGGCGAAGGCCAATGCCGAATGGTTCCCGATCAATGAGCGCGCTCTTGCTCAGGGGATTTTCAATTCTGGCGCAGCGATTGGGGGGATCGTATCTCCGCCGCTGTTAGGGTTATTGTCGGTATTTCTCGGGTGGAAAGCGATCTTCATCGTGATCGGATTGGTCGGGCTGTTATGGCTTGTGCCGTGGCTGATCATCTACAAATCCAAACCCGAAACCCATCCGTGGCTGTCGGAAGAAGAACGTCAATATATTCTATCGGGCCAGCGTGCCGGATCCAACGATGACGCCGATTCTGGTTATCACCCAACTACCGGGGAAATGCTCACCAGAAAGCAAAGCTGGGGCGCAATTCTTGCGGCGATGTTTATCGACCCAATCTGGTGGCTATTTGTTTTTTGGATACCGATTTATCTGATCGACAATTTCGGCTTCGATGTGACGGATATCGGCCTCTATGCTTGGGTGCCCTATGTCGGCGCTATGTTTGGCGCATGGTTCGGCGGCTTGCTCGCCCAGAACCGTCTGGATGCTGGTTGGTCGGTAGATAAGACGCGTAAGATAGTCATCACGCTAGGCGGATTGATTATGTTGCCCGCATTGTTTTCCATGTCGCTGGCGGCAACCCCAACTTTGGCGGTGTTGATCATGGCGGTCATTCTGTTCGGCTTCCAAACGTCGATCGGCAATATTCAAACTCTTCCCAGCGATCTTTACAGCAAGAAAGCGGTTGGCTCTTTGGCAGGTTATGCCGGAACCGCTGCGAAACTGGCGGCGGCAGGCCTAGTGTGGCTGGTGCCGCGTTTGACCGAAGCTGAAAAGTTCAATGGAATGATTGATGGGCTTGGGCTGACCTTCATCTCACCGATGACTGAAAACAGCTACATGCCTGCCTTTATTATCGGGGCCGCGCTGGCTGTGCTTTCTGTACTCAGCGTTTGGCTGTTTATCCCGAAAATCGAACCCCTCAAACCCAAAACGGCCTGAGTGCCGATCTTCTTTGCAAGACAGGATGAATTTATGAAACTTGAAGGTAAAGTGGCGATTGTGACTGGCGGTAGCCGCGATATTGGCCGAGCAATCTCGGTCAAATTGGCGAGCGAAGGGGCAAATGTCGCAGTCAATTACTTCAACAGTGAAACCGATGCGGATGCCACCTTGGCGGACATTGAAGCAGCCCAAGGCGGGCGGGCGATCAAGGTTCGCGGTGATATGACCAAATCGGCAGATGTTGAACGGCTCGTAGCAGAAACACGTGAGGCTTTTGGCTCATCCATTCATGCCTTGATCAATGTCACAGGAGGCTTGGTCGAACGCAAAACGCTTGAAGAGATGGATGAGGAGTTTTTCAATTACGTTATGCAATTGAATACGACTTCGACCTTTTTGGCGACCAAGGCGGTGGTTCCGCATATGCCTAAAGGCGGTTCGATCGTTAATCTCGCCTCTCAAGCTGGCCGTGATGGCGGCGGGCCAGGTGCCTCTGCCTATGCCACGTCAAAAGGCGCTGTGATGACTTTCACTCGCGGCATGGCGAAAGAACTGGGTCCCAAGGGTATCCGGGTCAATTCGCTATGCCCGGGCATGATTGCAACGACATTCCACGACAAGTTCACCAAGGATGCGGTGCGCGAAAATGTTGCCAACTCAACTCCGCTTCGCCGCCAAGGCGATGCCCGTGAAATTGGCGATGCCGTGGCCTATCTCGCCTCTGACGATGCGTCTTTCATCACTGGTGCAAATATCGACATTAATGGCGGTTTGCTGTTCTCATAGGTAGAAACGGCCTGCTTTGATGGAGGAACAAATGGCAGACCAATTATCGAGCCAGCTCGAGAAGACACCGGTTGTCCCGCTTATTGGTGAAAATGATCCGGACACGGCGCTACAAACGGCCTTTGCGCTGGAAAGCGGCGGGCTCAATGTCATCGAGGTTGTGATGCGCAGCAACGGTGCGCAACGCGGCATGGAAAAGATCATCCAGAACTCCAGCAATTTGATTGTGGGGGCGGGGACGGTGCTCACTCTCGATCAAGCGAAATCGGTGCTGGATAGCGGGGCGCAATTTATTGTCTCTCCCGGTCTGGTTGATGAGATCGCGCTGTATTGTCTGGACAACAAAGTGCCCATTTTTCCGGGGACGATGACAGCTGGAGAGGTGCAGCGCGCCTATGCGCTTGGCCTACGTGATGTGAAGTTCTTCCCGGCCAGTCTCGCTGGCGGCGTGCCGATGCTTAAAGCGTTGAGCGCGGTTTTCCGCAAGATGCGCTTTATGCCAACCGGCGGCATCACAGCGGCCAACCTGAGTGACTATCTTGCTCTGCCCAGCGTTCTTGCGTGCGGTGGCAGCTGGCTTACGCCCAAGGATGCAATTGCAACGGGCGATTTTGGCCGAATTTCTCAACTTGCTCGCGAAGCGGCTGCGATTGCGCACACGCCTCGCTAATCGGAGTTTTCGATGTCTGATTTCCTTTCCTTTGGCGAAATTATGCTGCGTTTAAAGACGCCAGGTCACGAACGCTTTTTTCAGTCGCCACAATTTGAGGCAACCTTTGGCGGGGGTGAGGCGAATGTCGTTGTGGCGCTGTCCAATTATGGCTTGGACGCTGGGTTTGTCAGCGCGCTGCCGGATAATGACATCGGCGAGGCGGCGATCCGCGAACTGCGCAGTTTCGGCGTGGATACCGCGGATATTCGCCGCAGCGGAGACCGGGTGGGGATCTATTTCCTTGAAACTGGCGCCAATCAGCGCCCTTCAAAAGTGGTCTATGATCGCGATCGCTCCTCAATCTGTGAAGCAGGTCCAGGCGATTTCGATTGGCCAGCAATTTTTGACGGTGCCAAATGGCTTCACATCACTGGGATCACTCCAGCGCTTAGCCAATCGGCGGCGGACCTTAGCCTGGAATGCGTGAAGGCGGCCAAAGCGGCCGGGGTCACCGTATCGTGTGACTTCAATTTCCGCGGCAAGCTTTGGAAGTATGGCAAGACCGCGCCCGAGGTGATGCGCGAGCTGGTTAAATATGTTGATGTCGGTATCGCGAACGAGGAAGATTGCCAAAAATCGCTCGACATTTCTGTCGATGTTGATGTCGAAAGCGCCGAGCTGGACACTGCCAAATACGAAGCATTGTCGGCCAAAGTGCTCGATATTTATCCAGAGATGAGCACCATCGCGATTACCCTGCGTGAAAGCTTTAGCGCGGACCGCAATGGCTGGTCTGCATGCCTGCGAACCCGCGATGGCGGGTTTAAGCTGTCGCGGCGCTATGAGATGACCGATATTGTCGATCGGGTTGGCGGGGGCGACAGTTTTGCCTCGGCGCTGATCTATGGTCTCAACGCCTATGAGGATCGCCAACAAAGCCTGGAATTTGCGGTGGCAGCCAGCTGTCTGAAACACTCGATCCTGGGTGATTTTAACCGGGTTACCGTGCCCGAGGTTGAAAAGCTTATGTCTGGCGATGGCTCAGGGCGAGTGCAGCGTTAGAGGCCCCATTGCGCGCGCTTGCGCACAGCTGACCAAGTTCGTTTGGCTGAACCTCTGCAAAGGGGTTTAGTTGATAAAACACATACGCGGGGCCGCATTTTGAGCCGGTTTCTGGATGCAGCGCTGCAAGGACACTGCACAATTGCGAATAGAGTCGCCCGCGCCAAACCTATCGCCTGTTCAAGCAGTAGGAAAATAGGGCGCGACCCCGCCAGATATTGCCAAGCCAGCCGCGCTCGCGCAAACACGCCGCACGGCAAATTGTGACAGGGCGCGTTGCGGGTGACATCTAAAGATCAGGCTATCTGGGAATTCTGGATCGACCGTGGTGGGACCTTCACTGATATCGTTGCTCGGTCGCAAGATGGCACCATTCAAACCGCCAAATTCCTGTCCGAAAACCCAGAAAGCTATCCCGACGCAGCAATGCACGGCATCCGCCAATTCTTGGGCGTTCGGGCCGACGAACCCTTGCCGACGGCACGCATCGCGGCGGTTAAAATGGGCACGACCGTGGCCACCAATGCTTTGTTGGAACGTGCCGGAGAGCCGACCGTATTGGTCACCACGCGCGGCTTCAGGGACTTGGTTGAAATCGGATATCAAGCCCGCCCGCACACTTTTGCGCTCAACATCAAAAAGCCGCATCTGCTCTATGATGAAGTGATCGAAATTGCCGAGCGCGTGCGCGATGATGGAACGGTGGAGCAAGCGCTAGATGAAGATGCTGCAAGCGGGGCGTTGAATGAAATCTATCGCAAGGGGTTTCGCGCGATCGCTATCGCCCTGATGCATTCCTATCAATTTCCTGAGCATGAACAGCAACTTGCAAGGATTGCCAAAGATATCGGCTTCGCGCAGATATCGGTCAGTCATGAGGTGAGCCCACTGCGCAAGATTGTGAGCCGGGCGGAGACGACAATCGTCGATGCGTATCTCACACCGATTTTGCGGCGTTATATCGATCAGGTCTCGAACGCCTTTGGAGAGCGGATCGCGCCGGGGCAATTGGCCTTTATGCAAAGTTCTGGCGGGCTTATCGATGCGCGACAATTCCGCGGACGCGATGCCATCCTATCTGGGCCAGCGGGCGGAATCATCGGCTGCGCAGAAACAGCGCGGCTCGCCGGTTTTGATCGCGTTATCGGCTTTGACATGGGCGGAACCTCAACCGATGTTTCGCATTATGCCGGCGCGTTTGAGAAGGTTTATGAAACGGAAGTTGCCGGCGTGCGAATGCGCGTGCCAATGCTGGATATTCACACCGTGGCAGCCGGCGGCGGGTCGGTGCTGCGATATGAAGATGGTCGTTTGCGGGTGGGGCCGCAATCTGCCGGGGCAGATCCGGGCCCCGCATGCTATCGCCGCGGCGGGCCATTGGCGGTCACCGATATCAATGCCTGTTTGGGCAAATTGAGCGCCGATCACTTCCCGCAAATTTTTGGCCCCGATCAGGATCAGCCGCTGGATATCGCCGCATCACAGCGCGGCTTTGCCGAAATTGCCGATCAGATCGATGATGGCCGCAGTGCACAGGAAATTGCGGAAGGGTTTCTGAACATCGCGGCCGAACACATGGCGCAGGCGATCAAGAAAATCTCAATCGCACGGGGCCATGACGTCAAAGGCTATGCGCTTAATTGCTTTGGCGGCGCGGGGGGCCAACATGCATGTTTGGTGGCGGAGCGGCTGGGCATCACCAAAATCCTGCTCCACCCAATGGCAGGCGTGATGTCTGCTTATGGCATTGGATTGGCCGCGATGCAGACCGAACGGCACAAAGTGCTGGATAGCGTGCTTGGCGAAGTGGCCGTCACTCAGGCGCAAGCAATTTTTGCCGATCTGCGCGCGAAGAATGCGGCGGAACTGGCGGATCAGGGCGTGGCAATCGCTGATTTGTCGCACGGCGCTTTCGCGTTGCTGAGGTACCGGGCAACCGACACGGTGATAAAAGTTCCGCTTAGCGGTTCCGCCGAGATGAAGGCCGCTTTTGAGGCACAGCACCGGCAACAATTTGGATTTGTCGCGCCTGAAAAAGAGGTCTTGTTCGACACGCTGATTGTCGAAACCAGCGCGCATGGCCGCGCGATTGCAGAAATTGAAAGCCAGCGTGATGCAGGTCCGCCCCCAAGGTCGATTGGGCGCACGCGGTTCTTCAGCAAGGGCGCATGGCGTGATGCTGCCATTTATGCGATTTCAGATTGCACCTCTGGACATACAATTGCCGGTCCGGCGATCATAACTGAGCCTACTGGCACCATTATTGTGGAACCCGGCTGGGCCGGATCGCTCAACCCGTACGGCCATTTGGTGGTGACCCATCATGCAGAGAAGACCATTGAAGATGGCGCCGAAACGGCTGAAAAATGCGATCCAGTTCGCCTGGAGATATTCAACAATCTGTTCATGTCGATTGCCGAGCAGATGGGGCTGGTGCTGCGCAACACATCGCAATCGGTAAATGTGAAAGAGCGGCTCGATTTCTCCTGCGCGATTTTTGATGATGCCGGCAATTTGGTGGCCAATGCTCCGCATGTGCCGGTGCATCTGGGTTCGATGGATGCCAGCGTCAAAACAATCATCGCCAGCGGGCAATCGATCGATCCGGGCGATGTGTTTGTCCAAAACAACCCGCATCAAGGCGGCTCGCACCTCCCCGATGTCACCGTGGTTACCCCGGTCTTTGATGCGCAGGATAGGCAGATTCTATTCTTCGTCGCGGCGCGCGCGCATCATGAGGATATTGGCGGGATCACGCCGGGTTCGATGTCTCCCTTGGGCACGACAATCCACGAAGAAGGGATTGTGCTCGACAATATCAAACTGGTTGAAGCAGGCGAATTTCAAACCGATCGCATTGCCGCGGTGCTGGGCAGCGGCACCTACCCAGCGCGCAACATTGCGCAAAACATCGCCGATCTAATGGCGCAGACGGCGGCGAACGCGACCGGAGCAGCCGAACTGCGCAAATTGGTCAGCGAATATGGGTTGGCAGTGGTGCATGCCTATATGGGGCATATTCAGGATACGGCAGAGGCCGCCGTGCGGCGAGTGATTGGGATGCTGGAACCCGGCGAGTTTTCGGTACGTTTGGATTCCGGGGCGCGGATCTGCGTTTCGATTGAGCCTGACCGCGATAGCGGCACCGCACAGATCGATTTCACTGGCACCTCAGCGCAATTGGACAATGCGTTCAACGCGCCGCCCGCGGTCACCCATGCGGCCATACTCTATGTTTTTCGCTGTCTGGTCGATGATGAGATCCCGCTCAATGCTGGGTGCTTAAAACCGCTCACCATCACCATACCCGCAGGCACTTTGCTCAATCCGCGTTTCCCCGCTGCAGTGGTGGCGGGCAATGTTGAGACCAGTCAGGCGGTTACCGATCTGTTGTTCGCTGCGCTTGGCTGTTTGGGATCGGGGCAGGGGACGATGAACAATCTCACATTCGGCACCGATCGATACCAATATTACGAGACGATCTGTTCAGGCGCGCCCGCTGGGCCGGGATTCGATGGCGCGTCAGGGGTGCACACCCATATGACCAACACCCGCATGACCGATGCTGAGGTGCTCGAACATCGCTATCCCGTATTGCTAGATGAGTTTACGATTGATCGCGGATCAGGCGGCAAGGGCAGATGGAATGCGGGTGACGGGGTGTCACGGCGCATCCGTTTTCTTGAGGATATGGACTGCGCGATCCTCTCTCAAAGGCGGGCGGTTGCGCCGTTTGGAATGCTGGGCGGAGAGCCGGGCAGAGTGGGAGTGAACACGATTGTTCGTGTGGATGGCAGCGCAGAAGATCTGGGCGGCTGCGGCCAAACCCATGTCAGCGCTGGCGATGCAATTGTTATAGAGACACCGACGGGCGGCGGATTTGGGCCGGTGAACGAGAGATCAAGCGGCGCAGAGGGAGAGAGCGAATGATAAACCGGCTTAGGAATATGGGGCCGGGTGCGCTTGTCACCGCCGCCTTTGTGGGGCCGGGCACGGTCACCGCCTGCACAATAGCTGGGGCCAGTTTCGGTTATGCGCTGTTATGGGCGCTGCTGTTTGCGACGGTCGCTACCATTATCCTGCAAGAAATGTCAGCACGCCTTGGTGTGATCACGCAAATGGGATTGGGCGATGCCTTGGCCAGCTTATTTGAACGGACCATTTTCAAATGGCCGCTGATCGCGCTTGTTGGATTGGCGCTTTACCTTGGCAATGCGGCATATGAAGCGGGGAATTTATCGGGCGCGTCGCTGGGCGTTGCGGCGATATTGGGCGAATCCGATTGGGCGTTTCGCGGGTCTGTGATCGCCATCGCGGTGCTCGCTGCTGCCCTGCTGTGGCGCGGTTCTTACCGCCAGATTGAAGCGATATTGCTGGTGCTGGTGGCGATCATGGTCCTCGCCTTTGCGGCGACCTTTGCGATTGTCCGCCCCGATCTTGGCGCTTTGGCGGCGGGCATGTTTCAACCATCGATCCCGGCTGATGCCTTGCTGACGGTTGTCGCGTTGATTGGCACCACGATTGTTCCCTACAATTTGTTTCTTCACGCATCGGCCTCCAAACAGAAATGGTCTGGCGAAGGCGATCTGGGAACAGCCCGCGCAGACACCACAATTGCAATTGGCATTGGCGGGTTGATTGCCATTCTGATCGTCTCGACTGCATCGGCAAGCCTGTTTGCAGCGGGGATTTCGGTCGACAATGCAGCGGAAATGGCAGGTCAATTTGAGCCGCTCTTTGGCTCCAATTCAAAGTATATTCTGGGGATCGGGCTGTTTGCAGCAGGGCTGACCAGTTCGATCACAGCGCCGCTTGCCACCGCCTATGCGATGACAGAAATCTTGAAGCTGGGGCCGGGCCAGAAATCGGCAGCCTTCCGTGTGATTGCGCTCAGCGTGATTGCGGTCGGGGCGGCGCTCTCGCTCACCGGGATCAGACCGATAGAGATCATCGTAACCGCGCAATTCGCCAATGGATTGCTGCTGCCGATAATCGCTGGGTTCCTGCTCTATGCGATGAACCAGAAAGATCTGCTGGGCCGCCATACTAATGGAATTTTGGCCAATGTGCTGGGGATCGGTGTGGTCTTGATCGCTGCGGGTCTTGGCTTGAGGCTGGTGATCAACGCGCTCGGTTGAAATTAAGCTCTGGCCCTAGGATTTGGTCCGGTTGAGCAACAGCACCGGCAGCAAACCAGCGGCCAGAATCAAAAGCGCCGCGGTGGACGCCTCAGCCAGTTTTTCGTCGCTCGCCAAACGATAGACCCGCGTTGCCAGCGTTTCGAGATTGAACGGGCGCAAGATCAGCGTGGCTGGCAATTCGCGTAACGTATCGATGAATACCAGCGCACCTGCTGCTGCCAGGCTGGGGGTCAACAAAGGCAGCTGAATTCGCCGCAGCACCGCGCCCGGTGTTGCACCCAGAGAACGCGCGGCGGCATCCAGCGATGGCGGAACTTTTTCCAATCCCCCGCTGATCGAATTGAATGCGACGGTCAAAAACCGGACCGATAAGGCATAGACCAATATGATGCTGGTCCCCGCGAGCAGCAGACCGTGTGACAGGCCGAATGTCTCCCTCGAAAAGCGCGTGATCACTTGATCAAAAGCGCCGAGTGGAGCCAGCAGACCAACCGCCAGCAGCGCGCCGGGTAGCGCATAGCCGAGCGTGGCAAACCGGATCGCCCCGCGCAGGAATTTGCCGTCTGAGCGCCGCCGTGCAAACGCCAAAAGCAGCGCCGCGCCGCAACACACCGCCGCAACCGCCAGCCCGAGCCACAGGCTGTCCTTGGCATAGCTCCACAAGGCAGGCGCTCTCTGACTATCGCCGGTTTCCAGCGCCAGCATCACCAAATGCAATGCGGGGAGCACAAAACCTAGCAAGACCGGTATGCCGCAAACGATCACCGCGCCCAGTTTTTGCCACGCGGTCAGATCAATCAAAATGCGCTCATCGCGATTTGGATCGCGGCTTTCGACCGACCCTTTGCGGCTCGATGCCTCCAGCGCCACCAAAACGGCGACAAACACCAGCATGATCGCGGCCAGTTTAAGCGCCGCCTGCTTGTCCCCCATCGCCAACCAACTGCGAAATATGCCGGTGCTGAATGTTGGGATCGCAAAATATTCCGCGACGCCAAAATCGGCGAGAACTTCCATCAAGACCAGCGCCAGCCCGCCCGCGATGGCTGGGCGTGCAGCGGGCAGGGCGATGCGAAAGAACGCCCGCGATGGCGCGGCGCCCAGGCTTCTGGCGGCGCGAAACTGGTTTAGGCTTTGGCTCGAAAATGCCGCCCGCGCGAGCAGGTAGATATACGGATACAGCACCAGCGACAGGATCAGCGCTGCGCCCGGCAGGGAGCGGATTTGCGGAAAGGCATATTCGCCAACTTGCCATCCGGTCGCGGCGCGCAGGGCGGATTGCACTGGGCCCGAAAAGGCCAAAATATCGGAGTAAATATAGGCTGCGATATAGGCGGGAACGGCCAAAGGCAGGACCAGCGCCCAGGCAAACAACTTGCGGCCGGGGAAGCTTGCCGTGCTGACCAGCCAAGCGGCCGAAATTCCGATAAAACTCGCAATCAGCCCGGTTGCCGCCATCAATGCGGACGTATTGATCAGATATCGCGGCAGAACGCTGGCTGCGAGATGGCCGATCGCATCCATTCCGCCCATCGGCGCGGAAACCAGCACCGCAATCAAAGGCAGGCCAGCCAATCCGGCAATCACCAAGGCACCAAGCGTCCATTGATCAAAACCCCGCAAGCCATCGCGAGGCACGCCTGCAGGGCCATTGGCGGTTGCGCGCGGCAAAGCAAAAGGCCTAAAGCGGCTCACCACAACTGGCCCGGAACTGAGATTTGAGCCTCGAATTTCGCCATATCGCCCATTCTTACGGTCAAAACAGGGCGTTGGAAGACGTAAGCTTCACCGCACCCAAGGGAGAGATCACGTGTCTGCTTGGATCGTCGGGCTGTGGCAAGTCTACTTTGTTAAATCTTGCCGCTGGCCTGCTACCGGTTCAGCACGGTTCGATCCATCTGGATGGCGAACTTCTCGCCGGCAATGGCTCGTTCCCACCCCCGGAAAAGCGCCCCATTGGCCTGGTGTTTCAGGATGGCGCGCTGTTCCCGCATATGAACATTGCGGACAATGTCGGGTTTGGCCTGCAAAAGAATGGTGATTGGGCCGGTTTGGTTGATGGCTGGTTGAACACGGTTGGATTGGCGGGGCTGGGAAAACGATTTCCGCATCAATTGTCTGGCGGGCAACAGCAACGCGCGGCTTTGGCGCGCGCGATGGCAACACAGCCACACGTGCTGTTGATGGATGAACCCTTTGCCAGCGTTGATATTGTGCTGCGCCGCAGCCTGCGCCGTGAATGCCGAACTTTACTGCGCGAACGCGGGGCGACAACAATTCTGGTGACGCATGATCCGGATGAGGCGCTGGACGTGGCGGATAATATCGCGGTGATGGAAGCTGGGCAGATTGTTCAGTTTGGATCGCCTCAGGAATTACACCAAAACCCGGTAAGCGCATCGGTTGGCGCGATTTTCCACGGCGCACAAGTGGTCGCAGGCAAGCACCTGGATGGCGGCATTGAAACCGCGTTTGGGATGTGGCCAAAGGATAGCATCGCCGGTGATTTTCCTGCCGATCTTCCCGATGGTTGTGATTTTGACTTGCTGGTCCATGCCAGTGAATTTGAGGTTGAAGCTGACACCGGAACTCTCATTGTGCGTGATTTCCGCCCCAATGGATCGGGCGCAGCAATGGTGGTAGCAGGTGATAATGGTGCAGAGCTGACAATTGCATGCGATCCCGCGTTCAAGATCGCTGCGGGTTCGCGTGTGCAAGCAATGCCGAAGATAGCCAGCATCCGCGCGTTTAAGGCGTAAGGCTGATTTCATATGACAATTCGGCAAGTCGTCTGATTGGGCTTGCCAAAGCTAAGTATATTGCTAATCATTTGCATTAAGGGTTTTGGAGTGACGGTATTATGCGAATTCTAGGCGGTGTCGCGGCGACAATCTTGGCCTGCACCTTGGCGGCTTGTTCCGGACCGGACGAAGATAATTCCAGCTTGGACGAGGTGGAGATCACCGGCGAGGTCAATTTATATTCCTCACGCCATTACGATACCGATCTTGCGCTTTATGATGATTTCACTCGGCAAACCGGCATTCGCGTCAACCGATTAGAGGCGGGCGCCGACGCGCTGATCGAACGGATCGAAAGCGAAGGTGTGCATTCTCCGGCTGATTTGCTGGTAACTGTTGATGCCGGAAGGTTGTGGCGCGCAGAGGAGGCAGGGGTGCTCTCTGCGGTTGAGTCAGAAGTGTTGACCGATCGGTTGCCGGCCCATTTGCGCCATCCCGATGGGTTGTGGTTTGGTCTTTCCACCCGTGCGCGCGTGATCATCTATAATAAGGCGGCTGGCGTGCCAGAGGGCCTTGAAACCTATCAGGATCTTACCGACGAGGCGCTGCGCGGGGCGATTTGCGTGCGTTCTTCTTCCAATATCTACAACATTTCGCTGCTTTCCAGCATCATCGCCAATCGCGGCAATGATGCAGCAGAAAGCTGGGCGCGCGGCGTTGTGGCCAATTTTGCGCGGCCACCGCAAGGCAATGATACCGCCAATATCGAAGCGGTTGCGGCGGGCGAATGCCGGGTTTCGATTGTGAATTCATATTATCTGGCGCGCTATGCGGTTGAAGGCGCGGAAAACCCTGAAGTGCTGGATGCGATCGGGATTATTTTTCCCAATCAAAGCACCACGGGCACCCATATCAATATCAGCGGCGCAGGTGTGCTCGCCAACGCCCCCAATCGCGAAAATGCCATCCGCTTCTTGGAATATCTGACCGAGGAAAGCGCCCAAGGATATTTTGCCAATGGCAATAATGAATATCCGGCGGTTTTGGCTGTCGATGCGTCTTCTGCGGTGGAGGCGCTGGGTTCGTTCACTCCAGACACGCTCAACGCCGCGGAAATCGGCAAGGGGCAGGCCGAAGCGGTGCGGATTTATGATCGCGCTGGTTGGAATTAGCCACAACCGAAATGGCTTGGACTGTCTGGCGCAGTCCCTGGCAATGGGGTGCCGCTAAGTTCGGGCCCACATCCGTATCAGATTGGCGATGCTTTTATCCAGGGCGAGCAGTTCAGCGGGATCTGTATCTCCGCGGGCGCGCATATTGACGCGCAAATTTTCCAGATCGAACAGCAATTCTCTTTGCGCAGCATCACCGATCAGGCTTTCAATCCATCCAACACAAACGATCCGTGTGCCAGCGGTGACCGGGCTAACTTCGTGAATGCTGCTTGATGGATAAAGCACCAGCTCCCCCGCTTCCCCCGAAATTTCCTGCGACACACCAGCGTGGTGAACCACCAATTCACCGCCTTCGTAATCCTGCTTTGGCGAAAGGAACACTGTGAAGGAAAGGTCGCTGCGGAGCCGCGCCTCGCCCCGTCCCATCAGCGCGTTATCGATATGCGCGCCGTAATGGCCGCCATCTTGGGTCTTGCTGATCAGCAGCGGAGAAATGCGCCGCGGCCGGGCCGCCGCTTTCAACACTGCATTATCGGCGATCATCGGCATCAGCGCCGCTTGCGCAGCTTTACCCGCATCATCCTGCATCACCGCCTGCAGGTTTTGCTTTACCTTGCGCGCCTGCCCTCCAGCGGTTTCTTTGCCGTCTCTCCAAGTCAGTTTCTCCAGCACCGGAGCGAGCGCGCCCAATGTCGCATTGTTAGCAATGGAAATTGAAAGAATCATAGCAATACTGTTCCAATCACAGGGCAGTTTCGGCCTGTTCCGGTGCATAGTGCAATGCGCGATCTTGTGCGAATGGCAAGCCCCGGTTTGGCTGCACCTGGGCGCTTTGCCAAAGCCTGACTATCAATAGTGCAGTCTAAACTCACTTGAAGAGCGACCGCTAAACCGCCAAATGCGCCATCAAGCAATGGCTGCGCCGTGGGCGCCGCATGCGGTTTTCACTGTGAGAGCCGCAAATTCTATCGATTTTCGAGGCCCCAATTGACCGAATTGAATCTTGATCGCGACCAGTTCACCGAAAGCGGCGCGCTTTCTGTTGAGACTATCACGCATGTCCATCACTGGACTGACAGCCTGTTCACCCTTCGGATGACTCGGCCGCCGGCTTTCCGCTTCCGCTCGGGGGAGTTTATTATGATTGGCCTGCCCGGTGATAACGGCAAGCCGCTGCTGCGCGCTTACTCGATGGCCAGCCCCAGCTATGCTGAGGAGCTCGAATTTCTCTCAATCAAAGTGCAAGATGGCCCGCTAACGTCGCGGCTCCAGCATATCAAGGTTGGCGATCCGATTTATCTTGGCAAGAAGCCAACCGGTACTCTGGTAACCGATGCGTTGCTGCCGGGCAAAAGGTTGTTCATGCTTTCAACCGGGACGGGTCTTGCACCGTTTATGAGCCTGGTTCGCGATCCTGAAGTCTACAATCTTTATAACGAGATTTATGTGATCCATTCGGTGCGCCAGGTGGAAGAACTGGCCTATCGTGACTTGCTCGAAAGCCAGCTCGAAGGTGATCCGTTATTAGAAGATGAGGACCGCCTGCGGTTCCATTACGTGCCCACAGTCACGCGTGAAGATTTTCACACCACCGGCCGGATTGGCACATTGATCGACAATGGAAAATTGTTCGAAAAGAGCGCTGGCCCCAAACATTTCGTGCCTGAAGAGGACCGGGTGATGCTGTGCGGCAGCATGGCGATGATCAAAGATCACGCCGCCGATTTGGAACAGCGCGGCTTTACCGAAGGCAGCAATTCACAGCCCAATCAATTCGTGATTGAGCGCGCGTTCGTCGGTTAAGTATTGCCAATATGGCTGCGCGGCGTCTCGCCCTCAGCTTTGTTCCAGATCCCGGTATTCGCTGCGAAAATAGAGCAACGGATCGAGATCAGGTGCATAGCGGACATGCATGATTTCGCCGACTAAGATCAGATGATCTCCGCCATCGTTGATTGCGTATTTGCGGCATTCAAAACTGGCGAGTGAGTTGCGAATGATCGGCACGCCGTGCTTCCAAGTTTCAAATTCGGTTTCGGCGAATCTATCACTGCCTTTGGTCGCGAACAGTTTTGAAATGGCCTGCTGCCCGGTGTGGAGGACATTGATGGCGAAATGTTCGCTGGCGAGCAGTGCCTGAGTGGTTGCAGCCCCTTTCGCAGGGCATACCAGCAAGAGCGGCGGATCAAGGCTGACTGAGGTAAAACTGTTCGCCGTCAGGCCAACCGGATCGCCTTTGTCCCCGATTGCGGTGACCACAGTTACGCCGGTCGCAAAATTGCCCAGCGCCTCTCGCAATGTACGCGGGTCAGAACCGCTGTGATATTTCGAATTGCCCTCAGCCTGTGCCATGATTGCGCTGTGCGAGCGCGACCAGAATTTTGCAAGCGTGAACCGTCACAGGCAAACTAATAGACTTATCAGTTGAGTTGTTTAGGGAGCTTGCAGGCAATCGAGAAACAGCGCACAGACACTCAATTGCAAATCGCAACCGGATAAAGACACGGAGAGATACCGATCATGCTCGATACATCATATCGCACGGCATATAACGAAGATCATGAGGCATTCCGCGACACCGTTCGCAAGGTCTTGGGCGAACATATGGAGCCGTTCCTTGAACAGCATGAGGCGGAAGGGATTGTGCCGCGCTCAGCGTGGAAGGCACTGGGCGAAGCGGGCATGTTGTGCCCGACGGTGGCTGAGGAGAATGGCGGATTGGGCCTCGATTTCGGGTTCAACTGCGTGATCGCGGAAGAGCTGGCCTATTTGGGCAGCGCAGCTGGTTTCACCCTGCAAAACGATATCACGGTCAATTATTTTGAGCGTTTGGGCAGCGACGAGCAGAAAGCAAAATACCTACCGGGAATGATCTCTGGCGATGTGATCACGGCGATCGCGATGACAGAGCCGGGCGCGGGTAGCGATTTGCAGGGCGTGCGCAGCACCGCGGTGGAAGATGGCAACCATCTGATCGTCAACGGATCGAAAACCTATATCACCAACGGCCAGAACGCCGATTGCGTGATTGTGGTGGCCAAGACTGATCCCAGCCAAGGCGCAAAGGGAACGTCTCTGGTGTTGGTTGATGCGGATACGCCGGGCTTTGAAAGAGGGCGCAATCTCGACAAAATCGGCCAGCATTCGGCCGACACGTCAGAGCTGTTTTTCAGCGATTGCCGTGTGCCAAAAACCAATATTCTGGGCGCGGAAGGTCGCGGTTTCGTCCATCTGATGGAAGAATTGCCGCAAGAACGCTTGAGCATCGCGGTCAGCGCGATGGGCGGAGCGCAGCGTGCTTTCGATGAAGCGGTTAAATTCACCAAGGATCGCAAGGCGTTTGGCCGGACGGTGTTTGAATTTCAGAACACCAAATTCACGCTCGCTGATTTGCAGGCCAAACTCCAAGTGGGCTGGGCGCATCTCGATTGGGCCATCACCCGGCATCTCGCAGGGGAATTGACCACCGATCAGGCCAGTTCAGCCAAGCTGTGGCACACCGAGATGCAATGGGAATGCGTTGACGCGGCGCTGCAATTGCACGGCGGAGCGGGCTATATGAATGAATATACGATCGCACGGCTGTGGCGCGATGCGCGGGTGCAAAGGATTTATGGCGGGACCAGCGAAATTATGAAAGAAGTGATCAGTCGTTCAATCTGATCAGAGGCATTCAATGCGCTATTCTCGTTTAGGAAAATCGGGCCTGATGGTCTCTCCGTTATGCCTGGGTTGCATGACATATGGGGATACAAGCAAAGGTTGGCACGGGGATTGGCTGCTGGGCGAGGCGGATAGCCGTCCGTTCTTCCGCCAAGCGCTCGAATCCGGGATCAATTTCTACGACACCGCCAATATCTATGCTGGCGGCACCTCTGAAGAGATCACGGGAAAATTGCTGAACGAAATGGCCCGCCGCGATGAGATCGTGGTGGCGACCAAGGCATTCGGTCCGTGGCGCAATGCGCCCAATGCCCGCGGACTGTCGCGCAAAAGCCTGCTTCAATCGGTAGACGATAGCCTCAGCCGTCTAGGTATGGATTATATCGATTTGTTTCAGATCCATCGCTGGGATGATGATGTTCCCATCGAAGAGGTGATGGAGACGCTTCACGATATCGTAAAATCGGGCAAGGCGCGCTATATCGGGGCCTCAACCATGTTTGCGTGGCAATTTGCCAAGGCACAGGAAACCGCGCGGGCCAATGGTTGGACGCAATTTGTCTCCATGCAAAACCAGCTCAACCTGATTTACCGCGAGGAAGAGCGGGAGATGCTGCCGCTATGCGTCGATCAAGGGGTTGGCGTTATCCCATGGAGCCCGCTGGCGCGCGGCCGTTTGGCGCGGCCTAATGGCAGCGAAACGGTGCGCAGCAAGACCGATGGTGTAGGCAAAATGCTCTATGGCGATGAGGATGAATGCGATCGGGTGATCATTGATGCGGTAGAGAAGATCGCGGCGGATCGCGGGGTTGCGATGGCGAGCATTGGGCTGGCGTGGCAATTCACCAAACCGGCGATGACAGCGCCGATCATTGGCGCAAGCAAAGCGAAACATCTCGATGATGCCATTGCGGCGATCGACATCACCTTGAGTGACGAGGAAATCGCTTTGTTAGAAACGCCCTATCGCGCCAAATTTCCAACCGCGATGGGCATGCCTCTGCCGCCGGTTTCAACCGTAACGGTGCGGGGCGATTGAGCCCAATTGCGCATGTGACAAGACTGAGCTGGTGATTTAGACCGGTATTTGCACGGCATCGTGGGCATCGCAGATGCAGGTGAAGCCCCGCGCACAAACAGGCAGAAACAAATGAGCGGTCAGCCGATCAGCAATGACAATCGCGCCAATGACAGCGCAAGGATGCCATCCAGCACTGAGCCCTCTACCCGTTCGCAAGAGGCATATTTCAATCGCGAATTGTCATGGTTGAGCTTTAACGAGCGCGTTCTGGCAGAGGCGTGCAACACCCAATATCCCCTGTTGGAACGGCTGAGATTCCTCTCCATTTCTGGCAGCAATCTTGATGAATTTATGATGATCCGGGTGGCCGGATTGGTGGGGCAAGTGCAACGCGGGATCACACGCCCGGCGATCGATGCACGATCACCCTCGCAGCAATTGGCCGCGATCCGCGAACGGCTCGAAAAAATTTCAGCGTTGCAACAGGATATCTGGCGCGATTTGCATGATTTGCTGAGCGAATCCGGGATTTACTTCGCGGATGATCGGCCCGTAACTCCGCAGACAGAAGAATGGCTAGAGGCATATTTTCACGAGGCCATCCTCCCTGTCATAACGCCGCAAGCGCTCGATCCGGCGCACCCATTTCCCTTCGTTGCCAATGAAGGCATGGGCTTGCTGTTTACGCTCACCAGGGAGGCGGATGGGGAGCAAATCATTGAAATGATCGTGATCCCAAGCGCGCTGCCACGGTTCGTGCGCGTGCCGGGTGATGAGGTGGTTTATATTTCCACTGCCCGCTTGATTCAACGCCACGCTGCCAAGCTCTTTCCCGGTTTTTCCATTGAGGGGGACGGGCTGTTCCGGGTCTTGCGAGACAGCGATATCGAGGTGGAAGAAGAGGCGGAGGACCTGGTTCGATATTTCCGCACAGCGATCCAGCGCCGCCGCCGCGGCCAAGTTATCCAATTGGAAGTCGAGGAAGATTTTGATCCTCAGGCGGAACAGATTTTGCTCGAACAATTGGGGGTCCACGAAGCGGCGGTTATCAAAACCGACGGTGTTATCGGGATTGATGGGTTGGAAGAGATCGTTGCCGAAGACCGGCCCGATCTGAAATTCGATTCCTATTCACCGCGCTATCCAGAGCGCATTCGCGAACATGATGGCGATGCGTTTTCGGCCATTCGAGACAAAGATATTATCATCCACCACCCTTATGAAAGTTTTGAGGTTGTGGTCGATTTTATCCGGCAGGCTGCGATTGATCCCGGTGTCGTGGCGATCAAACAAACGCTCTACCGTGCGGGCAGCCAATCTGCGGTGATCAACGCGCTGATCACGGCGGCGGAGGCGGGCAAATCAGTCACCGCCGTGGTTGAGTTGAAGGCGCGGTTTGATGAAGAACAGAACCTGATGTGGGCCAACAAACTTGAACGGGCAGGCGTTCAGGTGATCTATGGTTTTGTCGATTGGAAGACGCACGCAAAAGTCGCTATGGTGGTGCGCCGCGAAGAAGATAGCTTCCGCACATATTGCCATTTTGGGACCGGAAATTACCACCCGGTCACGGCCAAAATTTACACCGATCTTTCGTTTTTCACCGCCGATCCGCGGTTGGGCCGCGATGCCGCCAAAATGTTCAATTTTGTGACCGGCTATGTCGAACCGAGCGAGCTGGAACAAATTGCGGTTGCACCGCTTAATCTGCGCGAAGAGATTTATCGCCGGATCGACAATGAGATTGCCAATGCCGGTCAGGGCAAGCCGGCTGCGATCTGGATGAAATGCAATCAAGTGTCCGATCAGGGGGTGATTGATCGCCTCTATGCTGCCAGTCAGGCGGGCGTGCATGTGGAATTGGTGGTGCGTGGAATTTGCTGCTTAAAGCCCGGCGTGCCGGGGTTGAGCGACAATATCCGGGTGAAATCGATCATTGGCCGATTCCTGGAACACAGCCGGATTTATGCCTTTGCCAATGGCGCGGCGATGCCCAGCGCAGAAACAGAGGTGTTTATCGCATCTGCCGATATGATGGATCGTAACCTCGATCGGCGGGTCGAAACGCTGATCCCGATCACCAACAAAACGGTTCATGATCAGGTGCTGCAACAGGTGTTGCTTGCCAATATGCTGGATACAGAACAGAGCTGGTGGCTGTGCAGCGATGGTTCTTATGAGCGGATCGAAACGGACAATAAGCCGTTTAATTGCCACCAATATTTCATGACCAACCCGTCTCTTTCGGGGCGCGGCGGGGCATTGGAGGCGGGGGCTGTTCCCAAGCTATCTTTGCGCAAAGGCAGCGTTGGATGACTTTGCGAGCGAAACGGGCGGATCGCGAGGGAATTTTTTCCGGCAGCAAGGCCGAACGTGCGATCATTGATATCGGTTCGAACACCGTCAGAATGGTGATTTACGGCGGGAATATGCGCGCGCCGACTGTGTTGCTCAATGAAAAAGTCACCGCTCGTCTGGGGCGCGACATATCGGAAACAGGGCGTCTTTCAGAAGAAGCGATTGAGCTGGCAAGGCGCGGCCTCAAACGGTTCGCTTTGCTGCTCGATGATCTTAAAATTGATGACTTTGAAACGGTGGCGACCGCGGCGGTGCGCGATGCAAAGAACGGCCCTGATTTCGTGCGTGAGTTGGAAGAGCTGGGGCTCAATCCGCAAGTCATCTCTGGCACAGAAGAAGCGCGGCTAAGCGCAAACGGAGTGATCGGGGCCTTTCCCGGAGCAGCGGGAATCGTGGCCGATCTGGGCGGCGGCAGTTTGGAATTGGTGACGATTGCAGACGGTGAAACCGGCGATGCCAGCTCTTTGCCGTTGGGCACGCTGCGCCTGCCCGAATATCGCGGCGATAAACACTCTGAAATGCGCAAGGCGCTGGAAAAAACACTCAAGAAAGCAGGGTGGGGTAAGCCGAAGGGTGCGCCGCTTTACCTCGTTGGCGGCACATGGCGCGCGATGGCGGTGTACGCGATGCAAGAGCGCGGCCATGTCCTGTCCGATCCGCATGGATTTGAACTCAGCGCCAAAGAAACGCATGCGCTGGCGAAGGGCCTAGCCGATCAATCCGCCGATGAATTGAGCGCGCGCGATAGGATATCGAGCATGCGCGCGGAAAAACTGCCCGATGCGGCCATTCTGCTGCAAGCCATCTTGAACAAGCTCGAGCCAACACGCGTGGTCTTTTCATCGTGGGGGCTGCGCGAAGGATTGCTTTTTGACCGTCTTTCTTCGCATGCAAAAGCGCAGGATCCTCTGTTGGCCGGGATGACGGTGTTTGCGGCCCAGCGCGGCGCTCCGCCCACTTTGGCGACACGCATTGCCGGGTGGACAGTCGACGCTGCGCCTGCGGGCAAACACGGATCAGAACGATTGCGGCTGGCGGCGACAATGCTGGCGCTGGCATCGATGCAGGTCGAACCCAATTTGCGGCACCCGGTGGCGGTCGACTGGGCGCTGCACAAACGCTGGATCGCGATAGATGCAAAGGGGCGGGCGCTGTTGGCGGCGGCTGGTCTGGCAAATGGCAATCATTGCGAAATGCCCGATGCGTTGAATGAACTGGCAGGCGAAAATGCGCTGCAAGAGGCGATATGTTGGGGCCTGGCTGTCCGGCTGGCGCGGCGGATCGGGGCGCGTTCTCGCCGGTCTTTGCAGGTCACACGGCTGTTGCTGCGCGATGAGGGCTTGATCCTGCGTCTTGCAAAAAGTCATCAGGATTTGTTCGGGGTTTCAACCGAGAAAGACATCCGATTGCTGGCGAGCGAGCTGGGAGTTGAGTTCGAGGTTGAAATCGTACCCGACGAGGCGCTGCATGATCAGGCCGACAACAGCGCGTAAGCCGGTTGGCACCCAAGCAGGTTAGCGACCGCTTTGCCGCCCCGAACTTAGCTTAGCTTAGCTTAGCTTAGCGTTGTTCTGCGGTGCTTCCGAATGGGGAGAAATCGGTTTCGGTGTCATACAGATCGACCCCCTCGGCGCGCTTCAGGCGGTTGACCACAAAATAGGTCACCGGGGTTAGCAGCGCCTCCCAGATGACCTTGAGCAGCCAATTGGTGATCATCACGGTGATCACTGCTTCCGTCGTCCAGATGCCGTAAAATGCAATCGGGTAGAAGATCAGGCTGTCGACCCCTTGCCCGACCACGGTCGAACCAATGGTGCGGGTCCACAGCGCCTTCCCCTTGGTCCAGATTTTCATCTTCGCCATGACATAGGAATTGACGAATTCACCCGCCCAGAACCCAGCGATAGAGGCGATGACAATGCGCCAGGTGCTGCCGAAGACCGATTCGTAAGTCTGCTGGCAGATGACCCCGCTCGCGGCATTTTCATCCCCGCGCAGCTGCAAAGTGTCACTGGCGACGCAGGCCCAGCCGCTGAACGCAGGCAGGCCGACCACGACCCAGCTCATAAAGGCGAGAAAGATCAACGCGCCGAATCCGGTCCAGATCACCCGGCGCGCGCGGGCAAATCCATAAATTTCGGTCAGGACATCGCCGATCACATATCCCAGCGGGAAGAACAGGATCCCGGCGCCGTAAATGAACGTTCCATCGGCGGCGGGCCACATGCCCTCAGGCCAAAACGGAACTTCCAAAAATGTAAGCTTTGCCGCGCCAATGATGTTCGAGAGCAGCAAAATTGCGACAAACGCCGCCATCACGAGATCATAATAGCGAAAGCTCGGCGGCGCGGTGGAGGTGGCGACAACGCCAGAATTGGATTGGGAAGCTAGGTTTTCCATCGCTGTATGACCTAGCTATATTTGATGCTTTCGCAAACCACGCTATTGGGCGCACAGATCAAACGATCAAATGCGCCCGTAGCTCATCTGGATAGAGCGCGAGACTTCTAATCTTGAGGCAGCAGGTTCGAGTCCTGCCGGGCGCGCCATTTCCATTTCGCATAATTGTGCGATTAGCCGCGCATTACCGATTCCATCAGCTCCGCCGTGATCGGATATCCGGCATCTTCCATAATTGTCAGCATCGGTTTGCCGCTGCTGGTATCAATTTGCGGGATGATAGGTTTGACCGGTATAGCCTCCGCCTGCGCGCGCGCCTCTTCATAGCTTGCGAACAGGGCGAGCCGCTCCAAATTCCTGCGGGTCGGGAAGATAACTTTGATCTCGCCCTCTTGCGCCATATCCAGCGCCCCTTGCGCGCTGACCCAGAACAACCGCGTGTTCTCTGAATTGTCGGCCGCAATTTCGACATCGCCTGTGCCCAAATTGGCGAGGTAGAAGCGGGTGTCATAAACCCGCGGGATTTTCTCATTCTTGGGGAACCAGCGCGCAAACGGGGTGATCTGAGCGAGATCGAGCGACCAATCGAACGCTTCGAGCACGGGGCCCAACTTGCCACTTTCAAGCAGCATCGTCCGCGCGGCGACGGCGCGATCGGCGGTAATCTCTCCTGTCAGGCCGAGCACCAACCCGGTTTCTTCCAAGGTTTCACGCACGGCTGCAATTTGGTTTGCAATCTCTTCGCGGTCTTGCCCAGGCACAAGCTGGCCCGCCAATTCAAAATCCGCATCGTCAACTCGGCCACCGGGGAACACAGCCATCCCGCCGGCAAAAACCATATTGCGCGATCGCACAGTCATCAAAACCTCTGGCGGCCCGCCATTGGCGGCGTTGCGAAAAATCACGATGGTTGCGGCGGGTATGCCTTCGGGCGTTGGGTTTGAAGTTTCAGTCATTGGCGGGTGTGATGGCAAGCTGATGCTGCCTTGCCAAGCATGCTTGCATGTTTGCTTGTCGGTATCTTTTACATTTCGCCAAAGTGTTAAACTGTATAAACCATCTAACTCACGAAAAAATATAGAGAAATGGTTTTTGGCACGGTCGCTGCATATATAAGGGCATCGGAAGAAACACCCCAAGTGGTCTTCGATTAAGAGGTTGGACCTTCCTGGTCTCTGGGTCCCGCCTCCCCGTATAGAAAAGCCGCCTCGTCTGGTTCACGAGGCGGCTTTTTCTTTGCCAGAACGGGTGTGTCAGAAAATTCTTCAGCAGCTCGTTCAGGCTGCTGCGAACAAATCAGCTTGAAGCTTTGGCGACCTGTTTTTCGTCGAGCGTCTGTTGCAATTCGCCCGCTTCAAACATTTCCATCATAATGTCTGATCCACCCAGAAATTCGCCTTTGACGTATAGCTGGGGGATGGTTGGCCAATCAGAGAATGACTTGATCCCTTGGCGAACTTCCATGTCCTGCAACACGTCAACGCTTTCATAGGCGACGCCGCAATGATCGAGGATCGCAATTGCTCGGCTGGAAAATCCGCATTGCGGGAACAGCGGGGTGCCTTTCATAAACAAGACAACGTCGTTCTCGCCTACGATATCGGAAATGCGCGCATTGATGTCAGACATGGCAGTCCAGACCCTTTAATTATTGTAGCTCTTTTATCTTGCTCTTACGTGGGGACCATGGTCGTAACTTGCAAGGCATGGAGCTCTCCGCCCATGCGTTCACCCAAGGCGGCATAGACCAATTTGTGCTGCTGCACCCGGTTTTTGCCCGCAAATTGCGGCGCGGTGACAGTGGCAGCCCAATGATCGTTGTCACCGGCGAGATCTTGCATCTCAACCACTGCGCCGGGCAGGGCAGCAACAATCAAAGCTTCGATATCGGCAGCTGGCATAGGCATGGTTTGGGTGTTCCGCGCCTTAGCTTTCGCTCATCAATTGACGTTTGGCTTCTACCGATTTTTCTTCCAGCTTGGTGCGGATTTCGGCCTCGCTAACATTGCATTCGGCGGCCGTCAGATCGCCCAGCAATTTGCGAATTACATCTTCATCGCCGGCTTCTTCGAAATCGGCCTGAACCACTGCTTTTTTATAAGCATCGGTTTCTTCTTCGGTGAGACCCATCAGGCCCGAAGCCCATTCACCCAGCAATCGGTTGCGGCGTGCCGCCACTTTGAAAGCGGTTTCTTCATCCATCGCAAATTTGGCTTCTTCAGCGCGTTCGCGGTCTTTGAAATCGGTCATGATGTCCCCTTGGCCCGATGCCAGTTAGAATAGTACCAAATGTATTGGCGTTGCAGTGCGCAGATAGGAAGCCAAAGCAGGCGCGGCAAGCGCCAATGGCTGCCGCGGTGGATCAATCCATCGTAACCACAAGCTTGCCCACCGCTTGGCGGCTTTCAAGTTTGGCAATCGCATCACCGGCATTTTCGATCGAGAACGTCTCCGATACCAGCGGATCAATTTTGCCAACGCGCATCAATTCAAACAGCTCTGCCACTTGCCCGCGCATCTTGTCTGGCTCGCGCGCAGCAAAGGCACCCCAGAACACGCCGCAAATGTCACAGCTTTTAAGCAAGGTGAGGTTGAGCGGCATTTTGGGGATTCCAGCTGGGAAGCCAACCACCAAAAAGCGGCCCTCCCATGCGATTGAGCGCAAAGCTGGCTCTGAATATTGGCCGCCGACAATGTCATAAACAATGTCCGCGCCTTGTTTGCCGCAGGCGGCTTTAAATTGGCCTGCCAATTCCTTGGATGCAGCCTTGTCCATTTCTTCGCGGGGATAGATCACCACGTCATCGGCACCGGCCTTGCGCGCGATTTCGCCCTTTTCTTCGCTCGAAACGGCGGCAATCACGCGGGCGCCAAATGCTTTGGCCAATTCAACGCCAGACAGGCCAACGCCGCCAGCCGCGCCCAGGATCAGCACGGTATCGCCTTCTTTTATATGGCCGCGATCTTTAAGCCCATGAATGGTGGTGCCGTATGTCATCAGCAATGACGCTGCTTTTTCGAAGCTGGCATGCTCAGGCACCGGGAACAGCGGGCCAACCGGGATCACAACCTTTTCAGCCAGTCCGCCATTGCCGATTGCGGCCATGACCTTGTCTCCCACGGCAAAGCCTTCGACGCCTTCGCCAATCGCTTCGATCACGCCGGAAATCTCGCCGCCGGGTGAATAGGGGCGCTCTGGCTTAAACTGATAGAGATCGCGGATCATCAAAGTGTCGGGATAATTGATCGCGCATGCTTTCACATCGACCAGCACCTGACCCGGGCCGGGGCTGGGCACATCCACATCATCCAATGTCAGTGTTTCGGGTCCTCCAACCGCGTGCGTGCGTAAAGCTTTCATGCGTGTATCTCCGTACCTTTTGTGATCCAGCTTTGCGCTTTGGCGCGCTCGCCTTCGAATGATTGTATCGCGCTGTCTCGTTCCAGGGTCAGCGCAACTTCATCCAGCCCGCCTATCAGGCAGTGCTTGCGAAATGGGTCCATTTCAAATGTGAAGCGATCTTGAAACGGGGTTGTGACGCTTTGCGTTTCAAGATCAATGTCGATCGGTTCGCCTGCGCGGGCAACCTCCAGCAAACGGTCAATCGCCTCTTGCGGCAGGACGATTGGCAGGATCCCGTTTTTCACGGCATTGCCAGAAAAAATGTCGGAATAACTTGGCGCGATCACCGCGCGAATGCCCATATCGCCAATTGCCCAGGCGGCGTGTTCGCGGCTTGATCCGCAACCGAAATTGTCGCCCGCAATCAGGATCGGCGCGCCTTTGTAAGCCGGATCATCAAAGACATTGTCCGGGTCTGTGCGCAGGATTTCAAATGCGCCTTTGCCCAATCCTTCGCGGCTGATAGTTTTTAGCCATTCGGACGAGATGATAATGTCGGTATCAATATTCTTCGCGCCAAACGGGATCGCTTGGCCGCAGACACGGCTCAAAGGTTCCATCAATCTGTTTCCGGTTTCTCGCCCGAGGGCACTTTGGGTTGTGCAGAGGGATCCTGCTTTGCCTTGCGCTTATTGGCATAGAGAAGCGCTGCCGCGATCGCTGCGGAGCCGATTGCACCTGCCGCCAATGCGACTTTGCCTTTGGATGGTTTTGTCATGCTTTTCTCATGGATCGGGTCAAGTTGATTGGCAAGTCAGGAGGTCGCTAGAGGAAGACATTTTGTCCTAGGATACCAACGGGGCGTAGATTAGCAGGCTCACCTTCGCCAAACCAATTCCGACCATCAAGCGTGTGCGCCTCGATACCAGTAAGTTCGGCTGGTTCGAAAATACGCATGTTTACGCCAACACGGTCACCTTCGAAATTTTTGGTTAGTTCCCAGTGAGTGGTCGCACCGCAGTTCGCGCAGAACTGCATCTCTACGGCAGGTTTCTTGTAATCCGCGCGGCGGTAGGAGCTTGTTTTGCCGCTGACATCAACCTCGCTGCTACTGTAGTATCCCCATGCGCCACCGGATTTTGCGCAAAGCGAACAATTGCACAAATTGATATATGCTGGCTTTGCCGAAAGCGTGATGCTAACTTCGCCACAATTGCATGAGCCACGCATCAAAGTTCGCGAACATCGGTGAGATGCCCTTTCACCGCTGCTGCGGCTGCCATTGCGGGCGACAGCAAATGCGTGCGCGCACCGGGGCCCTGGCGGCCAACGAAATTGCGGTTCGATGTGGAGGCGCAGCGCTCCCTGGTTGGAACTTTGTCGGGATTCATGCCCAGACACGCAGAGCATCCCGGTTCACGCCATTCAAACCCTGCTGCGGTGAAAATGGTGTCCAAACCTTCTTCTTCAGCCTGACGTTTGACCAGACCCGATCCGGGGACAACGATGGCCCATCGGACATTGTCGGCCTTGCGTCTTCCTTCAAGGATTTTCGCAGCCGCGCGAAGGTCTTCAATCCGGCTGTTGGTGCAGCTGCCGATAAAGACATTCTCGATCGGGATGTCGCTCATCGCAGTGCCTGGCGTAAGCCCCATATAATCGAGGCTTTTTTGCGCGGCGACTTGTTTGGTTTTATCTGGGAAAGCATCCGGAGAGGGCACTTCACCGCCGATCTGCATGACATCCTCTGGGCTGGTGCCCCAGGTCACGGTCGGCTCGACATCGCGCGCATTGATAACCACTGATTTATCAAAAACGGCGCCGGGATCGGTATGGAGCGTGCGCCAATACGCCACCGCCTCATCCCAGTCCGCGCCAGCAGGGGCCATTGGGCGACCTTTAAGATAGTCAAAAACGGTGTCGTCAGGAGCGATCAAGCCAGCGCGTGCGCCCGCCTCAATGCTCATATTGCATACCGTAAGGCGTTGCTCGACGCTCATGTCGGTAAACGCAGCCCCGCTATATTCGATCACGTGACCGGTACCGCCCGCTGCGCCAATTTCACCGATAATATGGAGGATCAAATCCTTCGCGGTGATGCCGGTGCCCAGCGATCCTTCAACCCGCACTTCCATCGTTTTGGATTGCTGCAACAGCAAAGTTTGCGTGGCCAGGACATGTTCAACCTCGCTGGTGCCAATGCCAAATGCCAAAGCGCCCAGCCCGCCATGGCTGGCGGTGTGCGAATCCCCGCAAACGATCGTTGTGCCCGGAAGCGAGAACCCTTGCTCAGGCCCCACAACATGGACAATCCCCTGTTCTGCATCGCTGGCATCAATGTAGCGGATGCCAAAGGCTGGAGCATTCTTTTCAAGCGCAGCAAGCTGGGCGGCGCTTTGCGGATCGGCGATCGGGATGCGCGCGCCATTGGCATCGAGCCGCGCAGTGGTGGGCAAATTGTGGTCGGGAACTGCCAATGTCAGTTCTGGCCGGCGCACCGGCCTGCCTTGAAGACGCAGCGATTCGAACGCTTGCGGGCTGGTAACTTCGTGGACGAGATGCCGGTCGATATAGACCAGCGAGGTTCCATCATCGCGCGTTTCAACACAATGAGCGTCCCAAATTTTTTCATAAAGCGTGCGCGGTTTGCTGGCCATGTCCGTTCCGTCCTCCGATTGCCGGGGATTAGCGGCACCTCGGCAACACTGGCAAGCATATCGGCAACGCGATTACCTTAGTCATGGAAAAGAAATCTTTTCACGCTTAATTGACACCTATGTCAGCAACACCATTCGCCTTTCCGATCAAGATTCTGCCCGAAGATATCGATTTCATGGGGCACGTGAACAATGCCCGATATCTCAATTGGGTGCAGGATGCGGTGCTGGCGCATTGGAACAAACTGGCCCCGGCGGAAGATGTCGCGTCGAAGGCGTGGGTCGCGCTGAAACACGAAATCACATATCGTCGACCGGCATTTCTGGAAGATGATGTGATTGCCAGCACCGTGTTGGAACGGTTTAACGGCGCGCGTGCATTCTATCGCACTGTGATTTCGCGCGGTGAAGATGTGCTGGCGGAAGTCCAATCAAGCTGGTGCTGCATCGATGCCGAAACTTTGCGTCCCGCGCGGATTGGGGAGCATCTGCGCGAGTTTTTCCTGCCAGAAAGCGATTGATTTCGCAGCGGCATTGAACCGCGCACGGGCCCTGCCGCCGGTGATGCAGATGCGGACCGGGTGCGGCGCTGCAATTGCGTGTTTACCCCGGCGGGGTATAGGAAATGGCTTCCGTATTTGTCTGCCTGACTGAGTAGCCGTGCAAAACCAATTCACACTGCCTTCGCGATCGAAACAGCGGCTGATCGGCCTGGGATTGGCTGCCATGATCGCTGGCAGCTGGCTGACGCTGCATTTTTACGCGATGTTTGTGTTTGAATTGAGCGCTGCGAACTGGCTTCAAGCCACTGTGCTGGCGGTGCTATTGTGCTGGCTTTCGGTTGGCGTGTTTATTGTCAGCCATGATGCGATGCACGGTTCGCTTGCGCCCGGGCTTTCGCGCCTAAGCGCGACAATCGGCGCTGCATTGTTGTTCCTTTATGCGGGGTTCGGCTGGAAAAAGATGCGCTCTGCGCATTTTGAACACCACAAACTGTCTGGTCATGATGGCGATCCTGATTTTGATGCTGCCAATCCGCGCAATGTCTGGCGTTGGTACGTGACGTTTTTCATGCGCTATTTCGGGTGGAAATCATTCGCTTTCGTCTCGCTGGTAGTGGCGCTTTATAAATTTGCGTTTGACGTGCCGATGGCGCAATTGGTGCTGCTATACGGCGTGCCAGCAATCGCCAGCTCGCTGCAATTGTTTTACTACGGCACCTATCGTCCGCACCATCATGCGGGCACGGGCGAGGCGTTTTGTGACCGGCACAATGCCCGCTCTGATCGCTTTGGCGGGTTGATCAGCCTCGTCACATGTTTCCATTTCGGCTATCATCTTGAACATCACCGCCGCCCCGATGTCCCTTGGTGGGCACTCCCCGCGGCGCGCCGGTTTGGGTTGGGAGAGAAGGTCGCTGTATGATTTGGTGGGAAATCACTTTGGTGGTGATTGGATCGGTGATCGGCATGGAGCTGTTTGCTTGGTACGCCCACAAATATATTATGCATGGTTGGGGCTGGGGCTGGCACCGCGATCATCACGAGCCGCATGACAAGTCGGTAGAGAAGAATGATCTGTTCGCGGTTGTATTTGCTGCGATTGTTTTCGGGATGTTTTTGGCCGGATCGCTTGTGTCCGAACCATTGTGGTGGAGCGCATTTGGCATCACAATTTATGGCGCGATCTACACGCTGGTGCATGATGGATTGGTGCATCAACGGTATTTTCGGTGGGTGCCCAAATCGGGATATGCGAAGCGGCTGGTGCAGGCGCACAAGCTGCATCATGCCAGCATCGGGAAAGATGGCGGGGTTAGCTTTGGCTTCGTTTTCGTGCGCGATCCGGCAAAGCTTAAAGCGGAATTGAAGGCACAGCATAACGCTGGACTGGCCCAGGTGCGAGAGGCAAGCGATGGCTGACCACGTCGATCCGATTTATCAGTGCCGTGGTGGGTGATCCGCTCAACCTAACCGGGCGGTGGGATGGGGTGTTTCGATACCCGCAAGACATTATGCCGGTTACGCCTTTTTTGGCCGAAATCTCGGAATCGGCGGGTGTGTTTTCGGGCACGGTAATTGAGCCTGATATCAATGGCTCCGGTTCGGCAAGCGCCAAGCTGGATGGCCATCGTGAAGGGCAAAGCATCGATTTCACCAAGGTCTACACCATGCGAGAAGCGGGTTATGAAAACCCGGTCGATTATGTCGGACAGATTGCTCCCGATGGCTTGAGCATTACCGGAATGTGGAGCCTGCTCGACATGAACGGAAGCTTTGAAATGCACCGCGACGCGGCAGCCGAAGTTTTGGCAGAGCAAGAGGAAGCGCTGGCAGAACCGCTTGAGGTGCCGCTCGATATTCCGCAAAGTTTAGAGGGTAGCTAAATCCGTCACTCGTTGCGGGTTGCAATCCAGCTTCCGCTGATCGCCAGCACGCCTACGGATATCCATACCCATGGATGGCCAAGTGTGTACCAGGTCGCGCCAACACCGGCCGCGATGCTCGCGATCGCGATGATTTTTGATCGGCGAGAGATGGCGCGTCGTTCCTGCCAATCGCGCACTTGCGGCCCCCATGTAGGATGATTGAGGATCTTTTGCTCCCATGTGGGGTTGCTGCGCGCAAAGCAAAACACCGCAAGCAATAGAAACGGCACGGTCGGCAACAAGGGAAGGGCGGCACCGATTGCGGCCAATGCTGTGAAAAGCAGGCCTGCTGCGAAATAGAGCCGGCGCACCGATCAGGCCGCAGCGGCCAGGCGGGCGGCGTGTTCGCGCACCAGCGCAATCATATTGGGGATACCTTGCGTGCGGTTGGAGCTGAGCTGATTCTTCAGATCAAAAGGCGCGAGCAATTCGGCCACATCCATGGCGGCCACATCCTCGGCTGATTTCCCCTGCACGGCGCAGATGACCAGCGCGACGATCCCCTTTGTGATCGCAGCGTTGCTGTCTGCCAGGAAATGCAATGTGTTTGATTTCTCGGTCGGGTAAACCCACACTGAGGCGGAGCAACCGCGCACCAAAGTTGCATCGGTTTTTAGCGCATCGGGCATATCTTCAAGATCGCGCCCCAATTCGATTAAAAGGCGATACCGTTCATCGCCTTCGAGGAAGTCATATTCTTCAAAGATATCATCAAGCGAGCGCATGGCGGGTTATGTAGGGTCCGCGCGGCGCAAGTCCAACCCTGCGATTGCTCGGCTGGCTAAGCCAGCGGCATTGACCCTCCTAAAGCTCAACGCCGCTGGCAATCGCTTCCAGCTTTTTGATCCGTTCTTTCAAATCGGCCATTTCAATCCGTGCCGCGCCAAGTGAGGCATTGCCTTCGATCTCGCGCGGAGAATGATCCAGCTGGCCAAGCTCGCTGCGTTTCAAATCGATCCAGCTGTGCCAGCCGCGCAGGGTGGCAAAAGCAATGACGGCAAGACCCATCAGGCAAGTTCCGGCAATCACGAGGTTGGGGTCGAAAACAGGGTCGATCATTCGCTCATATCCTCCGTATTCTTCGCTCGCTCGCCCGGTTTGCCCAGGCGCAGGCTTTCAATTTCTTCGGCCAAACGCTTCGTTTTTTGCGCATCTGGCGTGTTGTCATCGGTCACTATGCGTTCGAGCACTTGCACCCGCTCACGCAATTCATCGCGTTCTTGCTGCGCCTCAATCAGAGCGCTGCGATCGTGATTGTCCAATTGGTTCGCGCGGTTGTGATCGCGGTTGAAACGCAGCACGCCCCAAACCACGATGGCGACAATCGCAATGAGGACATATCCGGCCATCAGGCTTGATCCTGACTTTTGGACGGATCACGCAATTGCTCAATTTCCGCTGCGATCCGGGCTGCATCTTGCGCTTTGGGAGAGTTGCCATCGGTGGCAATGCGTTCAAGCACTTTGACTCGCTCGCGCAATTCTCTGAGTTCGAGCTGCGTTTCTTTGTCGGGAGCTGTGTCGCGAGGAGCCGCGAGGCTCTCATTCCCAGCTTCATCTGTGATTATACCAGCCTTAGCTTTGCCGACCTGAGTCACTCCCCAGACAATGATCGCCACAATGACAACGACTTCCCACCCAATCATGCTCTTGTGCTTTCTGCTGTCGTGATGTTGCGCAAATCCTCAATTTCTTTGGCGAGGTTTTGCTCAGGATCGGTTGCGATGCGTTCCAGCACTTGCAGGCGCTCTTCGATCACATCGGTACGCATGGCGAGTTCATTGCCTGGGCTATCCGGCGCTTTATCTCGCTGCTGCCGGTCCCACTTTTTGTAATTGATGAACTTTGACGCGATGCCATTGATGCTGACGCCAATGATAACCAATCCAACGAGAATACCAGGAAAAATTATGAGTAGGTCGGAATCCATCAGGCGCTCCCTTCATCGTTGCGGTGTTCAAGCGCGCGATCTCTAAGCGCGTCAATTTCACTGCCGAGCGCATATCCGCCATCGGTGACGATCCGTTCGACATTTTGCAGCCGGTCTTTGACCGATCCCAATTCAGCCCGTAGCTCGGCGTTTTCTTGCGTTAACAAAGTGATGCGTTGCTTTCCCTCTTCGCCAATGCCGGGCTTCAGGCTCTGGCCCCACATGCCTTCGAGCGGATAGCCATGTTTGATCTTCAGGCGGGTAGTGTGGATCCAGCCAAAGGTGCCAATCGCGCCCAGCGCCAAAGCACTGCCGATGATCCAGGGGAGGTGGGGTATGATGACAGCTGCCTGTTCCATCGATCAGTCCTTTTGTTTCGTTTTTATGTTGAGCGGGACGCCGTTATCGGCGGGGTTCACCGCTGGCGTGTCGCGCAAAGCGTCAATCTCATCAGACAGGGTGTAGCCGCGATCAGTCACGATTTTTTCGAGCACGATCATGCGATCTTGCATCATGTCGACTTTCTCGTTCAGCTCCCCGTTTTCAGCGCGAAGCCGCCGGGTTTCGGCGCTATCGCCTTTCTTGCTCTTGCCGCCAAATTCGTCTTCCAAATCGTATCCGTGTTTGGCGCGGACCCAATTGTTGATCAGCCATGCACCATAAGAAATGGCGATGATCGCGATCACAAATTCGGGGCTGCCCCAACTCATTATACGTTCTCTTTCTTGGCGATATCGAGCGGGATCCCGCTGTCTGTTTGTTCGACTGAGCGCGTGTCACGCAGCGCTTCGATTTGCGTTGCGATGTCATAGCCACGGTCGGTGACAATGCGTTCGAGCACCTGCACCCGGTCTTCCAGCCGCTGGATATGACTGGCATATTGCGCAGCCTTTTCCGCAGTTTGTTCGGCGGTTGTGGCCAATTGCATTTTGGCAATCTTCTGTTTGTGAGAAGCCCAAATCGCAACGATCGGGATTAAGCAGCCGAAGACAATGGCCACTATCGGTATCAGTCCACCCATGATGTTGTCCCTGTGTCAGTATTGGTGCGGAGCTCAGCGCAGGCGGTCGATCTCTGAAGAGAGACGCGGATTGCTGGAGACATAAAATGTTTCCACATCGGCTAAGCGGCGATCGATATCGCGGAACTTGCCGCGTACCTGGCGCACGGTGCGCTTTGGATTCTGGCGCATGCGCTGCCAGTATTTCTGCTCTTCCTGATCAACATAGAGATGCGCAGGCTTTTTATTGAGCAAGATACCGGCGATGAAATAGGCTGGGATTATCCCGCCGGATGTCATCGCTATTAAGAACAGCGCACCCAGGCGAACCCAGAACGAATTGACGCCGGTGTAATCAGCAATCCCAGAACAAACGCCCATCAATTTGGCGTTGTTTTTGTCGCGATAAAGCGTGGTGCGGGGGGTGTTCACGTCCGGGTTCCTTTCTTCTCAGCCACCAGCCGTTCAAGCTCTTGCAGCTGCGCGTTGTCTTCATCTTGATCGTGTAAAATGCGCGCTGGTTTGAAATCAGCGTGGTCATGCGAAACCAGCCGTTCAACCGTATCCATCCGCTCATCCAGGCGTTTGGCGAGCTGATACATTTCCTCCAGCAGCTCCTCGTCATCCGTGGTGATCGTTGCTGCTGTTTTCCACTTGGTCACATAATGCATGATCAACCATGGCAAACCGATCACGATCATTGGTACGAAGATAAATTCTGGATCCACCGTCTTATTCCTTCTCGTCTGCGCCGTCTTTTCCGAGCGCCTTTTTCATTTCTTCCAATTCATCGTCGATCGCATCAGCGCCTTCGAGCGCGGCAATCTCATCCGAAAGCGTTGGCGTGCCTGATTGATCGGCAATGCTCAGCGCCTCGGCGCGCCCTTCGGCAAAATCCACCCGCCGTTCGAGCTGGTCAAAGCGCGAATGCGCCTCGTCCGTGCGTTCACTGCTCATCACTGTGCGCAGTTTCACGCGATTTTCTGCACTTTCGAGCCGCGCCGCAATTTGCGTTTGGCGGCTGCGCGCTTCACGCAGGCGCTGCTGCAGTTTTTGAATGTCGGCTTCATAGGCGCGCAACGCATCATCAAGCACCGCGATTTCCTGACGCAGCTGGTCGCCCATATCGGCGGCCTTTTTCTTTTCAACCAAAGCGGCACGGGCCAGATCTTCGCGATCTTTAGACAGCGCAAGCTGCGCCTTTTCGCCCCAATCACCCTGAAGCTTATCCAGCTTCACAACATGACGGTGCATTTCCTTTTGATCCGCGATCGTGCGCGCTGCACTGGCCCGGACTTCCACCAAGGTTTCTTCCATCTCGAGGATGATCATCCGGATCATCTTGGTCGGATCATCGGCCTTATCGAGCATGTCATTGAAATTGGCGGCTATAATGTCGCGGGTGCGGCTGAAAATGCCCATAAAGGCTACTCCGTCTAAAAATGCACTGTTTGACACATCGCTTTCGCCATCGTCATGGCTGCGTGTGCGGGTTTGGGTTGGCGTCGGGCTGCGACGCAGGCGTTCAATCTCGGCATCCAGCCGTGAAACACGCTTTCCCGCTGGCTTCTCACCCAGATTGGGGATCGGCGCCTCAAGATCGAGGGAAGCGGAAGAGGGGCGGGCCGGAGCATCGGTGTGCGCGGAGAGTGCGCCACCTGCGGGGGACTTCGCATTGGGGACTTTGCGCTCCGGCCCTAAAGGTTTATTTTTGTCCGACTTGGTCATGCGATTTCGATCAGCGCCGGATTGTTATGTTGGGTTGCTGCAAATGTGGGGGCGATTTGCATCTGCGTGGACAAGGCAACGAAAGCCATCATCGCTGCGACACTCGCAATCGCGGCCTGACCCAGTTTGGATTGGAAAAAGCTGCGGTTGTACATGGCGTGTGATCCTCCGATACGTGATCGTCAATTTCATCTTGTTCATATATCAGCAAGCAGCGTGCCAAACTTTGTAAAATATTGAAACAATAAGATAAAATAAGAATTCACAATTTCAGTGTTGGTTTTTATTGCCAAGCATTGGGAAATTTCACTATAGTTTAGTCATGGAGCGGGAAAATCAGTTTATTGGGCAGTCTGGGGCCTTCCTTGATGCGGTGGAGCGCGCCAGCCGTGCCGCCCCAATGTCTCGCCCCGTGCTGGTGATTGGTGAGCGCGGCACCGGCAAGGAATTGATCGCCGAGCGTTTGCATCGCCTTTCAACGCGTTGGGATGAGCCGCTGGTGACAATGAATTGCGCGGCTCTTCCTGAATCGTTGATCGAAGCCGAATTGTTCGGCCACGAAGCAGGAGCGTTCACCGGGGCTACCAAAGCGCGCGCCGGAAGGTTTGAAGAAGCCGACAAAGGCACGTTGTTTCTCGATGAACTGGGCACTTTGTCGATGGGCGCGCAAGAACGCCTGTTGCGTGCGGTTGAATATGGAGAAGTCACACGGATTGGATCATCGCGCCCGGTGCGGGTGGATGTGCGCATTGTCGCTGCGACCAATGATGATCTGCCGCAATTGGCCGAGCGGGGGGAATTCCGCGCTGATTTGCTCGACCGGCTTAGCTTTGAAGTGATAACGCTGCCGCCATTGCGGGTGCGCGATGGCGATATTGCGGTGCTGGCCGAATATTTCGGGCGGCGGATGGCGGCCGAGCTGGATTGGCATGGGTGGCCCGGATTTTCTGAGCATATAATGCGTGAGATGGAAAACTTCGCATGGCCCGGCAATGTGCGCGAATTGCGCAATGTGGTGGAGCGCGGTGTCTATCGCTGGGATGATCCCGAAGCGCCAATTTCGCACCTGCAATTTGATCCATTCGACAGCCCGTGGAAACCGATTGCCCCCTCCCACCGCCGCGATAATGCCGCGCCAAAAGCGGCTGCAGGCGATCACGCTGCGGGCGCCGGGGCACCGTCACCCGCGGCAGCTCCTGAGCTTGAGCAGATTGATAATCTGCGTGAGGCGGTTGATGCGCATGAACGCGCTATCGTGGAACATGCTTTGGGCAAGCATCGCTGGAACCAACGCCAAACTGCCAAAGCATTGGGCCTAAGCTATGATCAGCTTCGCCATGCGATAAAGAAGCACAGCCTGATGGAAGAGCAAGGCGAATAGCCATTTTAGGCCGGCCATAATGGCTTGTTTACGGTCCCTCTTTATTCCTTAAAGGCTCACCGCATTGGCTGAAGGGGGCGAAACTGTGCAGGCGATCATTGATCTCGTTGAAAACGTGACCAGCAGCATTCGTGTTGTGTTTATGTTGTTGTTCCTCGCGGTATTCGGCGTGGCGGCGGTGATGACGGCTGGCGCGAGCTTCGTTGCGCCCAAGGTCGTCGGGGAGGTTGCCGAACGCGCCGAACGAGCCAACAATCGCGCTATTGACGCCGCTGAAGAAGCCCGCCGCAACAATCAACTCGCCCGAGAAGGGTGGGGATACGGATCCGGCGATGACGATTCAAGCAGCGCCAGAGACGATTGGGGCCAATAGGAACGCAGCTTTCCTCCGCCAATTTGCGCTAACACACTTGCCAAGCGCGAACGGCGCGCCTATCTCGCTCTCATCACGACATCGTCGAGACACACTTTAAGTTGGCGCCTCTGGGGGCCGACCCAAAATGGGTTTGTCTGATGCTATGTTTCAACCGGAGAAGTGATGGCCGATCTGGCGCGCCTTAATGAAATTATTGAACCCGAAGCGAAAGCTCTCGGGTTTGATCTGGTGCGCGTGAAGATGATGCCATCCGAAGCCGGCGATGGCGGTGAAGCCTTGCAGATCATGGCAGAAGACCCGGCAACCGGTCAGCTGGTGATTGATCAATGCGCTGCGCTTTCCCGCGCTGTGTCCGCGCAGATTGATGCGTTGGAGGAAGCCGGTGAAGTGCTGATTGACGGCGCATATCATCTTGAAGTTTCCTCTCCCGGAATTGATCGACCGCTGACCCGCGAGAAGGATTTTCAAAATTGGGCTGGTCATGAAACGAAGATATCCATGATCAAAGGCTATGACGGCCCGCGCAGTGCGCGCGGCAAGCTGACCGGGCTTGATCAGAGCGGCGCTGAGCCAAGCGTTGGGATCGAAACACAGGATGGGACAATCACATTTGTCCCCCTTTCAGAAATTCATTCGGCGAAGCTTATCTTGACCGATGCGCTTATTGCCGCCACCCAGCCGCTCGACGCGAGCGGTGCAGACGAACTTGTAGAAGAAGAGAAGGCAGACAACTGATGGCCAGTGCCATTTCCGCCAATAAGGCCGAATTGCTAGCAATCGCGAACGCGGTCGCAACCGAAAAGATGATCGACAAAAGCATCGTGATTGAAGCGATGGAAGAGGCGATCCAGAAAAGTGCGCGCAATCGCTATGGCGCCGAAAACGATATTCGGGCGAAGCTGGACCCGCAAACCGGCGATCTCACCTTGTGGCGTGTCGTCGAAGTGGTCGAAGAGGTTGAAGATTACTTCAAGCAGGTTGACCTGGCGCAAGGCCAAAAATTGCAAGACGGCGCTGCATTGGGTGACTTTATCGTCGATCCGCTGCCGCCGGTTGATCTTGGCCGTATTGATGCGCAATCAGCAAAGCAGGTGATCTTCCAAAAGGTCCGTGATGCAGAACGCGAACGCCAATTCGAAGAATTCAAAGACCGCGGTGATGAGATTATCACGGGTGTGATCAAATCGGTTGAATTTGGCCATGTGATTGTCAATTTGGGTCGCGCCGAAGGTGTTATCCGTCGCGACCAACAAATCCCGCGTGAAGCCGCCCGTAATGGTGAGCGTGTGCGCGCCTTGATCACCAAGGTTGAACGCAACAATCGCGGACCACAGATTTTCCTCAGCCGGTCTGCGCCTGATTTCATGCGCAAGCTGTTCGCGCAGGAAGTGCCTGAAATTTATGATGGCATTATCGAAATCAAAGCCGCTGCCCGCGATCCTGGCAGCCGCGCCAAGATTGGCGTTATCAGCCATGACAGCTCAATCGATCCGGTTGGAGCCTGTGTCGGGATGAAGGGCAGCCGTGTTCAGGCGGTTGTTCAGGAATTGCAGGGCGAAAAGATCGACATCATTCCTTGGAGTGATGACATCGCGACCTTTGTGGTGAACGCGCTGCAACCGGCGACGGTTGCTCGGGTTGTCCTTGATGAAGAGGAAGGCCGCATCGAAGTTGTCGTTCCTGATGATCAATTGTCATTGGCTATTGGCCGGCGCGGTCAGAATGTCCGTCTGGCCAGTCAGCTGACCGGTCACCAGATCGACATTATGACAGAGGAAGAAGCGAGCGAGAAACGGTCGAAAGAATTCGCCGAACGTTCGAAAATGTTCGAAGTTGAGCTCGACGTTGATGAAACGCTGTCGCAATTGCTGGTGGCAGAAGGTTTCGCCGAGCTTGAAGAGGTCGCCTACGTCCAGATTGAAGAATTGGCTGCGATCGAGGGCTTCGATGATGATCTCGCGCAGGAATTGCAAAGCCGCGCGAAAGAGGCATTGGACCGTCAGGAAGAAGGCCATCGTACGGCCCGCCGCGAACTTGGTGTCGAAGATGCGCTGGCCGAAATGCCGCATCTCACCGAAGGAATGCTGGTTGTCTTGGGTAAGGGCGGCATCAAGACGCTTGATGATCTGGCCGATCTTGCCACGGATGAGCTGATCGCGAAGAAGCGCGAAGCACCGCGCCGGCGCAACAACAATGCTGATGGTCCGCCGATGCGCCGTCCACAGCGCCAAGAGGATAAAGGCGGCGTGTTGGGCGAATTTGGCCTGACCGAAGAGCAAGGCAATGAGATTATCATGGCCGCTCGTGCACACTGGTTTGAAGACGAAGAAGAGGCAACGGACGCAGCACCGGCTGCGGCTGAAGATTCAACGCAGGAGGCCGCGAATGCGGACTCCGACCAATGAGCGCCTGACGCCCGACATCGCTGACTCGCCAAGGCCCCGTAAATCGGAGCCCGATACGGCCTGCGCGCACTCAAAGGGCGAAGAGGCTGCCGCTGAGCGACGCTGCATCCTTTCTGGAGAGAGTGTGGAGCGCGGCGATCTGTTGCGGCTCGCGATTTCGCCTGAAGATGCCGACGGTGTGGCCGCGATCTTACCCGATCCTGCTGCGAAAGCGCCGGGTAGAGGGGCATGGATTAAGCTGGATCAGGCGGCGCTTGAAACGGCGCTGGCCAGTGGCCAATTCAAAGGGGCTTTGGCGCGGGCATTCAAAGGGGCGAAGCTTTCCTACTCGGAAAATTTGCCGCAACTGGCCCGGCAGGCGCTGCAACGCGCGGTGACAGATCGGTTGGGGCTGGAGCTAAGATCAGGAAACCTGGTGATGGGATCAGGCCGGATCGATGATCAGGCCCGTTCGGGCCGGGTTCAATCGCTGTTCCACGCAAGTGATAGCAGCGAAGATGGCCGCAAACGGCTGGATCAGGCGTGGCGCGTGGGGCGCGATGAAGAAGGCAGCGGCGCACGCGGATTGGTCTTGCCACTGGACCGCGCATCCCTGTCTGTGGCATTGGGCCGCGACAATGTCGTGCATCTGGCAATCTGCGATCCAGGTGCGGCCAAACGTGTAAGCCAAGTTTTAGACCGGTTTTGCAAGTTTGTCGGGTGGAATGAAGACAGTTTCAGCGCGAGTGGAGCGCGGCCCACAGGCCCGCCCGCTGATTGATGAAACAAACGGCGCTTCGACACGCCAAAGACGGCATATTTGAATACGTGAAGGATTAACGAGCTAGAATGAGCGACGAAGAAAAAAAACCGGCCCGCAAACCGCTAGGCCTCAAACGCTCTGTCGATGCTGGCGAGGTCAAGCAGACCTTTAGCCATGGTCGCACCAATAAGGTTGCGGTCGAGGTGAAGCGTCGGCGCAAGCTCGTTAAACCGGGTGAAACGCCCCCACCTGCGCCTGAACCCGCGCCGGAGCCTGCTCCAGAGCCAGTCGCCAAAGCGCCTGCGCCTAAAAAAGCGGCGCCGAAAAAGGCCTCTTCTGCCGAGGAAACTCCGCAAGAACGCGTCGCTCGATTGCAGCGAGAAGCCGAAGAAGAACGGCTGCGTTTCACCGAGGAAGGCCGCAAGCGCGACGAGCAGAAGGCCAAGCAGGCTGCCGAGGATGAGAAGCAGCGCGCTGAGGAAAATCGTAAGGCTGAAGCAGACCTAGAACAGCGCAAAGCCGCCGAAGCGGCCGCTCAAACAGAAGCCGAAGCGGCTGCTGCGACTGAGGCGGCAGCTGACGAAGCAGATGCGAAACCTGCTGACGCTGCGAGCAAGAAAAAGGCGGACACACCTTCGCCAAGTGCACGCAAGTTCACGCCGGTCGCACGGCCTGAAACCAAGCGTCCTGAAAAGAAGAAGGGCCGCGAAGACAAACGCGGTGCGGATCGCGGTCAGGACAAACGCCGTTCTGGTAAGCTGACCGTTACCAAAGCTTTGAACGAGGATGAAGGCCGCCGCGCACGGTCACTGGCCGCGCTTAAGCGTGCTCGCGAGAAAGAACGCCGTGCCCAAGGCGGCCCGGCCAAACCGCGCGAAAAGCAAGTGCGCGATGTTATCGTGCCAGAGGCGATCACGGTTGGCGAATTGGCCAAGCGGATGGGAGAGAAGGGTGCCGACCTGGTGAAGGCGCTGTTCAATCTTGATATGATGGTGACCGTCAACCAAACGATTGACGCGGATACCGCAGAATTGCTGGTCGAAGAATTTGGCCACAATATCGAACGCGTTTCTGAAGCTGATATCGATATCGATAATGCCGAAGACACCGATCCGGAAGAAACCAAGCAAGAACGTCCGCCGGTCGTAACGATCATGGGCCATGTCGATCACGGCAAAACCTCGCTGCTTGATGCCTTGCGCGGCACCAATATCACCAAAGGTGAAGCGGGTGGGATCACACAGCATATTGGCAGCTATCAAATCACCACCAAGGATAAGCGCAAGATCACGTTCCTTGATACGCCGGGCCACTCTGCATTCACCGAAATGCGCGCGCGCGGCGCGAATGTGACCGATATTGTTGTGCTGGTTGTTGCAGCGGATGATGGCATCATGCCGCAGACGATTGAAGCGATCAATCACACCAAAGCGGCTGGCGTTCCGATGATCGTTGCGATCAACAAGATGGATAAGCCAGAAGCCAATCCAGACAATATCCGCAATCGCCTGCTCGAACACGAAGTGATCGTGGAGAAGCTTTCCGGTGATGTGCAGGATGTAGAAATTTCGGCGCTTAAGGGTGATGGCCTGGATGATCTGGTTGAAAAGATCACGCTGCAGGCTGAATTGCTCGAATTGAAAGCCCGCCCAGACCGCGATGCCGATGCGACCGTGATCGAGGCTCAGCTGGACAAGGGCCGCGGCCCCGTTGCCACTGTGTTGGTGACGCGCGGCACGCTGAAACGCGGAGATACCTTCGTGGTTGGCACCGAAAGCGGCAAAGTGCGCGCGATTGTCAACGATCAAGGCAAACAGATCAAAGAGGCTGGCCCATCAATGCCGGTTGAAGTGCTTGGCTTAGGCGGGGTTCCGTCTGCCGGGGACAATTTGACCGTGGTTGAAAATGAACAGCGGGCCCGCGAAGTTGCGGAATATCGCCAAGAGAAAGCAACCGAGCAACGCACCGCGCTTGCCCCGACCAGCTTCGATACGATGTTCAATAATCTTCAGAGCGAAGTCGTTGAATTTCCAGTGTTGGTGAAAGCTGACGTGCAAGGTTCGGTGGAGGCGATCAACACCGCGCTGCACAACCTTTCCAACGATCTGATCAAGGTCCGCGTGCTTCACGCTGGCGTTGGTGCGATCACAGAAAGTGATGTGACCTTGGCGGCGGCTTCTCAGGCACCGATCCTTGGCTTTAACGTGCGCCCGAATGCGAAAGCGCGCCAGCTGGTCGAGAAGGAAAAGGTGCGGATGATGTATTACGATGTCATCTATCACCTGACCGAAGAGATCGCGAAGGAAATGGCCGGCGAGCTTGGTCCAGAAAAGATCGAACACGTGGTTGGCCGCGCCGATATCAAAGAGGTCTTCAAGTCGGGCAAGAAGGACAAGGCAGCCGGTCTGCTGGTTACCGAAGGGGTTATCCGCAAGGGGCTCCACGCGCGACTTACCCGCGAAGATGTTATCGTTTCGGCGACCACCATCGCGTCACTGCGCCGCTTCAAAGACGATGTTGATGAAGTCCGTTCTGGCCTCGAATGCGGTGTGGTTCTGGAAGATACCAACGATATCAAGCCGGGTGACAGCCTCGAAGTCTTCGAAATCGAGGAGCGTGAACGGACGCTGTGATCGCAAAAGGATAACGCGTGACCAAGATCTTCGAAGAACAACGCTCGCCTTCAGCGGAGCTGATGGGCAGTGAGTTTGTTTCGTTTGATCCCGAAACGTCTGAGCTGACGACGCGCTTCACAGCGCCTGCCAGTTTTGCTTCACCCAGAGGCGCAGTGCAGGGCGGCTTGATCGCCGGATTCCTTGATGAAGTTATGGGCGGAGCATTGCTCGCCGCCAGCGATCATGCGGGCGGCGGGATGGTGCTGCCGCTCAATCTGGATATGAATCTGACCTTCGTTGCCATGGTGCCGATCGCGCCGATCATCGCCAAAGGGCGCGTCGTTCGCGCGGGACGCAGGGTTGTGTTCCTTGAAGGCGAATTGTTTGATGAAGAGGGCAAATTGCTGGCGCGGGCACGATCAACCGCTTTGCCGACTGAGGTGCCCGAATGAGCGATAAGGATCCGTTTCCCGATCTTGCGGTCGATTCTGTGCTGGGTTCGCCGCACAGCCAGTTGCTTGGTTCGGAATTTGTCGGCTGGGATGAAGCGGCGCAAACCGCGACCATGCGCTTCACCATCAATCGTGAAATGACAACATGGCGCGGCGGCGTGCAAGGCGGGCTGGTTGCCGGGTATCTTGATGATGTGATGGGATATGCCTTTGTTGCCGCGACCGGAGGCGATCAGGCACCGCTCAATCTGGAAATTTCGATGCAATTGTTAGGGCTTTTGCCCGCCGATGCCGTGATCACTGGCAAAGGCCGGGTGGTTCGCAGTGGCCGCCGCGTGGTGTTTCTGGAAGGTGAATTGTTAAGCGCGACGGGCACCGTGCTGGCGCGGGCAACTTCTACCGCGATCCCAACCATGCGCCCTTCTCCCACAGAAAATGGACTCTCGCGCTGATGGCACAAATGCTTGCTTTGCTTGGCAGCATCAATGTTGGCGGCAATCGGATCACAATGGCTGATTTGAAACAGGCCTTAGCCGAAGAAGGATTGGGCGAGGTTCAAACCGTTGGGGCCAGCGGGAATGTGATTTTTGAAAGTGCGGAGGCGGCCTCGCCTTTGGAACAGCGGATCAGTAAGCTTCTGCAAAACCAGTTCGGCATCGCTGCCTGCGTCGTCATCCGCACCCGCGCGCAAGTGCAATCTGCCATTGCAGAAAATCCCTTTCACGGGGACGGCGCAGAGCATGGGTTAGACAAAATGGTGCATTCGATGTTCTTGGAGACGCAGCCGGATCAGGCCAGTTTTGATGGATTGCAGGAAGCACACCGGGGGAAGGGCGGTGAACGTATGGCTTTGGGCGAAGGCGTGCTGTATCTCGATTATGTTGACGGGGTCGGCCGCTCTGCGCTCACAGGAAAATTTCTGGAGCGACATCTTGGCTGCCGCGGGACAGCGCGCAATATGAGCTCTTTGACGAAGATTTTGGCGAAGATGGACTGAATGAATGGCACGGCGTGACCCTTATACAGCAGAGCAGCATTCGGTGCGCGTGCTCAAAGTGGGCGAGCGGGTGCGGCATATCCTATCTGAATTGCTCGCTCGGCAAGAAGTGCATGATGAGGTCGTGAGTGCATCCAACATCGCGGTTACCGAAGTGCGCATGACGCCCGATCTTAGGAACGCGACCGCTTATGTGAAGCCGCTGATGAGTGCGGATGAGGACGAAGTTGTTTCCGCATTGCGCCAAAACACCGCTTTCCTGCAGCGCGAAGTTGCCAAGCGGCTCGGCCTGAAATTTGCACCCAAGCTGAAATTCCGCGCCGATGAGAGTTTTGATGAAGCAGATCGGATCGAGTCTTTGCTGCGCGATCCCAAGGTTGCGCGTGATCTGGATGAAGGCGAAGAAGGCGAAGCTTAGCCTAGAGCCCGGTTTGCGCTCATATTCTTGCAGAGGTGCCTAAGCGCACCGCTCAGCTCGGTATCAGCCGCGCTTCCAAATTGATGGTCACATTGCGGCCCACGATCAGCGCAAACGATGTCATGCCATAATTGCGGCGATTGATAACCATCGATCCGGTCAGGTTCACCGCTTCACCATTGGCTGTCGCTGGTGGTCGATCAAATTTAACTGCAAGCGTTTCATCACGGGTGACCCCGCGCGCTGTCAATTTGCCGCTAATCATGCCGTTCAAGTCATCGGTCATCACCAGATTGGATCCGACAAAACGCGCGGTGGGAAATTCATCAACCCAGAAGAATTTTTCAGATTTCAGCCGGTTGAGCGTCACCGAATCTGGCGCCGTTATATCCTGTGTGTGGATCGTCACATTCACGCGCGCCGCGCTCGGCCGATCAGGGTTAAACACAACATTGCCGGTCAGCGTGCTGAAGGTGGCCGTCCGGCTGCCAATGCCCAAGAACGGAACCTTGGTTGTGATCGAGCTGGCATTCACATCGAGCGTGTAATTCTGCGGCGCATTGCCCATCAAAAGTGCGGCCAAAACGGGCAGCACAGCCAAACGGATGCGGTTAGACGAAGGTTTCGCAGGTTCGGTCATATCGGATGCCTCTCTCTCCCATCATCCGCAAAACCACGCCATTTGGTTACACTTCGCCGTGTTTGCCAAAGCCGGGCAGGCCCTGGATTATCCAGGCGCGCTGAGTGTCGTGGGCACCTCCATAAACACGCTGGCGCCCGGCCCAAGCGGCAGATCAAGCACAACCCAGCCAATCGTCAGCAGCAAGCCAGAAATCATCAGACCGATTGAGAATGGCAGCATCGTCGCCGCCAGACTGCCAAGGCCGAAATCTTTCTGCCAGCGCTGGCAAAAGATCAGGATCAGCGGGAAATAGACCATTAGCGGCGTGATGATATTGGTCGCGCTGTCTCCCACGCGATAGGCAGCCGTCGCCATTTCTGGCGAAATGCCAAGCAGCATCAGCATCGGCACCATAACCGGAGAGATCAGCGCCCATTTCGCACTGGCAGAGCCAACGAACAGATTGAGCAATCCAGAAACCACAATGATCGAAGCCAGCAACGCCCAAGCGGGCATATTGGTTGAGCCGAGGAAATCTGCACCCTGAACCGCCAAGATCAATCCGATATTGGACCACGCGAACATGGCGACGAAGTGTGCCGCTGCAAACGCGAGAACGAGGTAATAGGCCAAATCCTCCATCGCGCCTGTCATCATTTTTACAAGGTCGCGGTGCGTGCCAATTGTTCCCGCCCCTTTGCCATATGCCCAGCCAGCCAGCAGGAACATTAGGAAGAAACCAGCCACGAGACTGCGATAGAGCGGGTTCAATTGCGCCTCTGCGGCGGCTTCTTCATCAATCAGCGGCGTACCCGGACCGAAGGTGAAAACCAGCCACAACGCCACCACGCCTAGCACCGCAAGACCGGCGTAGCGCAGGCCCTTGCGCTCACCATCGGTCAGTGCGCGATCGGCGGGTTCATCGTCGGCTGGCCTACCGGCTTTGGCCGGATCCCATTTGCCCAGCCGCGGCTCGATCATCTTGTCTGTCACATACCAAATCACTGGTAGGAAAACGAATGTCATCGCGGCGATGAAATACCAATTGCCGACAATGTTCGGAGTGAAATCACCGAACACCGTTTCTACAGCCGCTTCGGTGATACCGAACAGCAAAGCATCGAGTTGGCCCGGAAGCAGGTTGGCCGAAAATCCGCCTGATACGCCAGCAAATGCGGCCGCAATCCCGGCAATCGGGTGCCTGCCTGCCGCGTGATAGATAATCCCTGCAAGCGGGATCAGCACCACATAGGCGGCATCTGCCGCAAGGTTGCCGATCATCCCTACTAGGACAACGATTGGAGTGAGCAAGCCCTTGGGGGCATCGCGAACGCCGGCTCTCATCGCTGTACCAAACAGGCCAGCACGCTCTGCCACACCAGCACCCAGCATCACCACCAACACATATCCAAGCGGGTGAAAGTGCGTGAAAGTTTCGGGCATATCGACCCACAAGCGCTGAATGTTGTCAGCGCTTAACAGGCTGGTCGCGGTGATGATTCGCGCAAGTCCGGTGTCGGGATCAATTTCCGTTGGGTGCGCGGCAGACCAGCCTCCAAGGCTGGCCACGACCGAAACCAAAACCAGAATTGCGATCAACCAGAAAAATAAGAAAACCGGATCGGGCAGCTTGTTGCCGCTGCGTTCGATCCATCCCAAAAATCCGCCTAAATCTTGTTTCGCCGCTGGTGCTGCGCTGGCCATGAAAACTGTCCCTCAAATTCCACTGGTACGATTTGCTAGCATCGGGTTTTGACCCTGTCTGCCCTGTGAATGGGGATAATCCGCCGGAAACCCTGTGTATGGCGCCGCGCTGCGGCTTTGCGGAGCGTGTCACCTGCGCCTAAGCTGTACGCGCAATGGCCAAACTCTATTTCTATTTTGCCAGCATGAATGCCGGGAAGAGCTCAACTCTGCTGCAAACGGCGTTCAATTATGGCGAGCAGGGGATGCGAGTGTCTTTATGGACCGCGGCAATCGATGATCGTCCCGGCTTTGGCGCGATCAGCAGCCGGATTGGATTATCCAGCGATGCCCGCCGGTTTGACGGCGCGACTGATATTGAAAGTTACGTACTTGAAGATCACGAGGGCGAGGAGGGGCCGATTGGCTGCGTGCTTGTCGATGAAGCGCAATTCCTATCGACCGAGCAAGTTTGGCAATTGGCCCGGCTCACCGATAGCCACGGCATCCCGGTGCTGTGTTATGGATTACGCACCGATTTTCAGGGCGAATTGTTCCCCGGCTCGGCGGCTTTGCTGGGCATTGCCGATGTTTTGGTTGAGCTTAAGGCGGTGTGCCATTGCGGCAGCAAGGCGACGATGAACCTGCGCGTCGACGCCAATGGGAATGCGGTGAAACAGGGCGCACAGACCGAAATTGGCGGAAATGATCGCTATCTTGCCTTATGCCGCCGCCATTTCAGCGAAGCACTGGCGCAATAGCACGCCACCCCTTAGACCGCCGCCATGTCTGAAACCCTTATCCTTGCCGCGATCCTGATCCCCTGCCTGATTATTGCCATCGTGTTTCACGAAGTGGCGCATGGTTGGGCTGCGCTTGCTCTGGGCGATCCGACCGCGAAAGAACGCAATCGGTTGAGCTTCAACCCGCTGCGCCATGTCGATCCCATTGGCACCATATTGGTGCCGGGTTTTCTGGCGCTGGTCAGTGGGCCGATTTTTGGCTGGGCGAAACCCGTGCCAGTGCTGAAGAACAGGCTCCACAATCCCCGTTTCGGGATGATGGCGGTGGCTGCTGCCGGTCCGGGCATGAATTTCGTTCTGGCGGCGATTGGCGCGGTAATCCTTGGACTATCATGGGATCACATCGGCGTGATCGGGGCCGGTGAAGAACCGGGATGGTTGGTCCAGGGGCTTACCTATTTCATCCTGATCAACGTGTTTCTTGGCGTGTTTAACTTGCTGCCGATCCCGCCATTTGATGGCTCACATATTCTCGAAGGGCTTTTGCCAGCACCTTTGCGAAAACATTTTTCCAAGCTGCAGAAATTGGGAATGGGACTGATCTTTGGATTGATCGCGCTGACATGGTTTTTGCCAGAATTGCGAATTTTCGAAAACACGGTTTTGCCCCCGGTCGAATGGGCGATGGGATATTATATGGGGCTGGCAGAAGCGATTGCGGGTTAACTCGCCGCTGCGCCGCCACCCACAGCATCAATAAACCGGGCACCGCGATGCGTTGCCAGCAGCCGCTCAAGCCAGGCCTCGCGTGCGTCGTTCGCTGTGCAGGCAACGATGCATCCGCCAAACCCGCCGCCGGTCAATCGTGCGCCGGTCGCTCCGAATGAAATCGCATCATCGACCAGTGCATCAATCGCGGGCAGCGACACTTCGAAATTGTCTCGCATAGAGGCGTGGCTTTGGCTCATGGCCTCGCCCAGCGCATGCATATCACCTGCCCTCAAAGCATCGACTGCCAACTTCACTCGCGCTTGCTCAGTCAAACAATGCAGGGCGCGGCGTTTGGGAATGTCGTCAAGATTGGCGGTTTCGACTTCGCGCTGATCGAGGAGGCACAAATCTTCGGTGCCGAAATGCCGTTTCGCCGCATCGCATTCGCGCTTTCGCGCGCCGTATCGGCCATCGGATAGCTCTCTGGTCAGGCCCGAATGCACCACCACGAAACTGTACGAGGCAGGCAGATCAACCAGATCATATTCCAGCGTTCTACAATCGAGCGCCATCACCTGTCCTTGCGGGGCGAGCGCGACCGCCATCTGATCCATGATGCCGCACGGCACGCCCATGTAATTGTTTTCAACTTGGCGGGCAGCGATTGCAATTTCGATGTCTGAAGCCGCGCCATTGGCGGCGCCGCGCGCTGCCTTTAGGATCGCAACAATCAGCGCCGCAGAGGAAGACAAGCCCGATCCGGCTGGTATCGTTGATTGGATGGAAAGGGTCGCCCCGCCCGAAAGAAGTCCCAGCTTATTTGCCGCCCTGATCGCGCCAACGCATGGGTCTGCCCAATCGCCAATTGCATCATCCTGACAATCGCGGATGGCTGGATCGTGATACCCGTCAGAAGCGATGGCGATGGCAGTGTCATCGCGCGGGCTCAGCGTCACATCAATCCCCACTGAAAGAGCCGCCGGCAACACCATTCCGCCATTGTAATCGGTGTGTTCGCCGATCAGATTGACCCGCCCCGGCGCGTGTGCGTGAAATTCGTCAGCCATTCTACGCCAGCTCCCGCAAAGCTTTTGCAGCTGTTTCGGGCATGACATCGACAGTGAACGTGCCGGTGTGCTGTTCAACCGATGCGAGATATTTCATCCGGCCCGGCGCGCGCAGCAAGGGATAAAATTGGACAGTGAAATGGTAATTGGCGGAGCCAGATCGCGGCGCAGCGTGGAATGCCATCATCGTCGCAGCAGGCTGCTTGAACAGTGCATCATAACGGCGCGTGATTTCACCAAGCCAATCGGCCAGCGCTTCCAGCTCTTCATCGGTGCAATCCCAAGGGCCAGCACGGCAGGCGCGCGGCGCGAACCAAACTTCATAGGGGAAGCGGGCAAAACGCGGGACGAAGGCATGGATGCCTCCTTTTGCGCCCAGCCCATGATCGGGCATTGCGGCGGCGATTTCGCCAGCAAGGTCAAAGCCATTTTCAAACGCTCGAACCGCGCGTTGCTGCACCTCTGGGACACGCTCAAACCCATAAATCTGTCCATGCGGATGATGCAGCGTCACGCCAACTTCGTCTCCGCGATTTTCAAACGGCAACACATATTCGCAGCCTGCATCAAACAGCGCCTGATAACGATCCAGAATTGCGCCGAGCAGCACTTGTCGCCGGTCTTGACCGATCGTGTGCAGATTGCCGATCGCCTCGGGAGAATAGACGACAACGTCGCATGCGCCCTTTGCCGGTTCGCTCGCGATAGTCCCCATCGGCTGTGCATGCTGCGCATTGGCGTGGAAAGCAGCCCATTTGTTTTCAAAAACGGCCAGTTCGAAATCCGCAAACGGGATTTCGGTTGGCGGGCCGCCCGGCAAGGTGGGGGCAAGCGGGTCATCCGCGGCCGATGGTTTGAACATGCGGTTTTGGCGATGCGCGGCATAGACATTCCATTCATCGCGCAGCGGATGATGCCGGATTTCGCCGCCCTGGGCGATGCCATCTGCGCTTTCATGCTGCACTTCGCCATCATGCGGCTGGCGTCCATAAAGCTGCAGCAGTCTGCCATCGGCTTTGCGGAAATCCCGTCGATAAACCGGCGCTTCGCCGATCAGGCGATCAAGCTGGTGCGTATCGCTCATGCGGCCGAGTTCAGGTTTGAAAACCACGCTTTGACACGTTGCTGTTGCGCTGTATCGAGATGCAGGCCCAGTTTCGATCGCCGCCACAAAGCATCGTCGGCGGTGGTCACAAATTCGTTCTCAACAAGGTATTCCAGCTCACGCGCATACAGGCCGCCGCCCATATGTTCGCCCAGATCGGCGGGGGCCTCTGCATCGCCCAGAACATCGAAAATCAGTGTGCCATAGGCGCGGGCGAGGCGTGTTACCGTCTCGGCAGGAAGCCACGAAAATTGCGCTTCCATATCGGACAGGAAGTGGAAGAATTTCTCAGGCACAATTTCACCGCCGGGCAGCGCTTCTGATGCGGTCCAACCGTCTTTGCCGTGCCCCAATTTCGCCAATGCGTGTTCCGCCAATTTGCGGAATGTTGTGATCTTGCCGCCGAATATAGAGAGGATTGGCGGTTCATTTTGCGATTGTCCGCGGTCCAGCTCAAACACATAATCGCGGGTTACAGTTGAATTGTCTGCCGACCGATCATCATAGAGCGGGCGCACTCCAGCATAGCTTGAAACGGCCTGTTCCGGCGCAACGTCCACGCGCAGATATTCATTGATCGCATCGCAGATATAGCGCGCTTCCTCAGGCGAGATATCGATGACCGATGGATCGCCTTCAAAGCTTTGATCGGTGGTGCCAACCAGAGTGAATTCATGCTCATAAGGAATGGCAAATACAATCCGGTTGTCTTTGTTTTGAAAGATATAACAGTGATCGCCATCAAACAATTTCGGGAAGATTAAGTGGCTGCCTTTTACCAGCCGCAAATTGTGATGTTCTTTTTCCGGCATGGCCTGGGCAAGCACCCCATCGACCCATGGCCCGGCGGCATTGACGACTTGCTTTGCGCAGATTTGAACATCGCCAGCAGCGTCTGAAAGGGTCGCAGTCCAATCGTTTTCGCCGCGTTCTAACTTGGTGCATTTGGTGCGGGTTAGAATGCGCGCGCCGCGATCTTTGGCGTCGACACAATTGAGCGCCACGAGCCGCGAATCCTGCACCCAGCAATCTGAATATTCGAAACCCTTGACCAGCCGATCTTCCAATATCGCTCCGTGCGGCGCTTCGCGAAGATTGACGCTGCGTGTTGGCGGCAACATTTTCCGGCCGCCAATGTGATCATAAATGAACAGGCCAAGCCGCAAAAACCAGCTTGGGCGCAGGCCGCGATCATGCGGCAATACAAAGCGCAGCGGCCAGATAATGTGCGGTGCGATTGAAAGCAGCCGCTCACGCTCGATCAGGCTCTCTCGCACCAGCTTAAATTCGTAATGCTCCAAATAGCGCAAGCCGCCATGCACCAGCTTGGTCGATGAACTGGAGGTGTGGCTGGCAAGATCATCCTTTTCGACCAGCACGGTTTTCAACCCGCGACCGGCCGCATCGCGGGCAATGCCTGCGCCATTGATCCCGCCGCCGATTATCAGCAAATCAAACAGTTCTGTCTGTGAATTGGCCGATTTGGTCATAGGATCAGTTCGTCGCTTTCAAGTGATAAATCAGGCAAGTATCGGGCGGAGTGCGCGGCAGTTGCATCCCGTAATCCATTAAACTCGATCCGGCAAAGTCACGGGGAGCGGATTGATACGGCTGCGGCCAGACACAGGCCATTTCGTATCGCCGGTCGGGCGCAAGTCCGGCTAAAAAAAGCCGCGGCGGATGCGTGTTCGGGTGGGAATCGAGCACACCGACTTGCACCAAAGCCTGGCCGTGATCATTCGAGACGATCTGCATTGCCGAAATATGCGGCGCAGTATCCAGGCGGAATAGCCTGCCATCGTGAATCAGCTCGCGGTGCTGCTTATGTAGGATAATCGCGCGGCTCAGCGTGCTGCGATCTTCTTCGCTTTCCTGCGCCAGATCAAGCTCCAGCCCCATATGCCCAAATATCGCGGTGCCTGCTCTGAATTCCATATTCAGTTCGCGCTCGGTAATGTGGCATTTGCGCGGACCAACATGATTGCCCAGCACCGACAGCGGCAGAAAATAGCCGGCGCCGCGCATAATCGGATAGCGTGCCCGCGCATCATTGTTGTCACTGGTCCAAATTCGCGCGGTGTGGGCCAGCATGGCGTAATCGGCGCGCGCTCCGCCGCTGGAACAGCTTTCAATCTCAAGTCCGGCATGGGCGGCGAGAATGCGCGCCATCAAATCGCGAACGGCCTGCGCCAGTTGATGCGCCATGCTGTGTCCGTTGAGGCCGCCGGGGTGCTGAATATCGCGGTTCATATCCCATTTGATGTATGAAATGCCCAGTTCGCTGACCAATGCCGAAATGCGTTCGAAAAGATGGTGCGAGACCGCCGGCTGGGTTAGATCGAGCGGCAATTGATGGCGCGATGCAATCGGTTGCGCGCCCTCGGCTTTTAGCACCCAGTCGGGATGCGAACGGTAAAGATCGCTGTCTGGATTGACCATTTCCGGTTCAAACCACAGCCCAAATTCCATACCTAGTGACCGGACATAATCGGCAATGGGCGCCAGTCCATCGGGATAAATGTCGCTTGAAACATGCCAATCGCCAAGGCCGCTGCGTTCATCGCGGCGGCTGCCGAACCAGCCATCATCCAGCACAAACCGTTCCGCCCCGATGGCCGCGGCCTGATCCGCCAGCGCCATGATCTTTTGCGCAGAATGATCGAAATACACCGCCTCCCAGGTGTTAAAATGCACCGGGCGGGGTTTACGGTGCGGCGGCATCATCTGGCGGACATGGCCGTGCAGGCGCTTCGTTAGATCGCCAAATCCATGCGCAGACCAGCATGCGATCAGCGCCGGTGTAGAATAAGTTTCTCCGCGCTCCAGCACAATTTCACCGGGCAACAGCAATTCGCCGGCTTGCAACGCAAGATCGCCATCGGGCAGGCAATCGACCTGCAATCGGTGATTGCCATTCCACGCCAGGTGGAATGCGGCCGCCGGGCCTTCCTCCTCCCCGGTCGTTGCGGCGCCAAGATACAGTCCGGGATAGCTTGCATGACTGGTTCGCCCAGCGCGGTTTTCTCGCACAAATGAACCGCGGATCAGATCCACCTGTTCGGTTTGGAATTCACCGGCCCATTTGCCAGAGAAACTGGTGAGCCGCTGCAATCTTGGATCGAGCGGCAGGCACAAGGCGCTGCACCAATCCACGCAAAGATAGCCGTCACCATCATTGGTGATTGCGCTGGTGAAACTTGCGGTCCCGCACACATCATTGATCGAAATTGTGTGGGTTAGCGATATCTCGCAAACCTCATCGCGGGTGTGGATCACACAGTGACCAGCGCCGGTTTGGACAGCCTTAGTCACGCGCGGATCGAACGCCCATGATTGCCGGGAACGGTGCGCAATCACTCCGGGCGGAGAAGGGTGGCCAGCGCCAATTGGATTGAGCCACGATGCCGCAATCGGCACTTCGGGCCCACCGGGTGCGTGTTCGCGTTTGCTCAGCTGTGCCAGCTCTGCGGCTTGCATGCCGGCCAGCTCTGGCCCGGCATAAAGGATGCTCCCCCGCTCGCCCGATTCTGCTTGCAAGACGATCTGCGCGCCGCCGCCAACAATGCTCAAAAAACCACTCATTGCCGGATGTCCTATCCCGGATTTTCGCGCTTGCCCATTGGTGTCGATCAAAAAGCCGGTTAGGCAGTGCGGATAAGAAAGAAATGCCCAGCGGGAGTGGCAAAAGAATGAGCAATGTGCAGGTCGCTGTATTCCTGATTATCACTGCGTTGATCGCGTTTGCGACATATATGCATTGCCGCGATCGCAGCGGTTCTGGGACTGGCGATGGCCGCGACTATTTCCTCGCGAATGGCGGCCTGTCTTGGTATTTTGTCGCGGGTTCGATCACGCTGACGAACCTTTCAACCGATCAATTGGTTGGGATGAATGGCAATCAGATGGCGCTGCTTGCGTGGTGGGAATTTGCCGCCGTCGCAGGCTTGTTCATCCTCGCATTCGTGTTCTTGCCGGTTTATTATCGCAACAATTGCACCACGACGACTGAGCTGCTGCAAAAGAAATATGGCGACAAAAACATCCGGGCGCTGATTTCCGTCCTCTTCCTATTTGGTAATCTTTTCATATTTTTACCGGCCATTCTTTATGGTGGTTCTCTGTTTCTGTTGTCGCTGACCGGGCTTGGCAATGAACTACAAACGATCATGACTGTCTCTGTCGTGCTGGCGATTGTTGGCGCGGCCTATGCGATCTTTGGCGGGCTTAGGGCGGTGGCGGTTTCGGATACCTATTCGGGGGTGCTGGTGCTTGGGCTGGCGCTGCTGGTCGTATACCTTGCACTGCAAGCGATCGATTTTGATCTATCTGGCATTCCGGCAGACCGGCTCACGCTGATCGGCAATGATGACAGCCCGATCCCGTGGCACACCTTGCTAACCGGGATGATCTTCATCCAGACATTCTATTGGTCAACCAATCAAACAATCACGCAGCGCGCAATGGCCGCGCCCAATATCAAAGAGGCGCAGAAAGGCGTGATGGTCGCAGCGGGTATTCGCCTGCTGATCGTGCCGGTCATCGTGGTGGTTCCGGGCATCGTGTCTTACAAACTGTTCGGCGATGTCGGTGATGCGGCCTATGGCCGGGTTGTGGGCGAGGTTTTGCCGTTATGGCTTTCTGGCGCGTTTGCAGCGGCGATTGCTGCGGCCATCCTGACCAGCTTCAATTCGATCCTGAACGCATCGGCCGCGCTTTATGTGTGTGACATTCATGAGGCCTATATTGGCAAAGCCAAAAGCGTTGGAAAATTGGGAGCAATGGTGTCTATCGTGATGAGCGTTCTGGCGCTGGTCTTGGTGCCGTTTTTCGCTAGTCAGGAAAGTCTGATCAACACCGTTCAAGAGCTTTACGGGCTGCTGTCCATGCCGATCCTATCCGCCTTTATCGTTGGGCTGATGTTCCGCAATGTTGATGCGCGCGCGGCGATGATCGGTGTGGTCACTGGCGTGGTGTTCTATGGCTATTACTCGATGATCTGGCAGCCAACGCACTACATCCACGGCATGTTCTTCACGCTGATTTTAGCCGTTTTGACCTCTCTCGTTGGCAATCGGGTGATTTTTGGCCGTCATGCTGAATTTGCTATTCGGCCGGCTCGACCAGCTGATCCTGCGGCGGGCTAACGCCACTAGCGGCAAATCGCGCCAGCGCATCTGCGTGGCTGCTGGCAAATTGCCTGCCGACAATCTCGGCATAGGCGGAGCTGTTTTCTAGCCCATTCTCAAGGCAGTTTAGAAACCCATCGAGAATGCGTTCTTGATCGGCATCTTCGGGCACTGCTTCTGCCACTCGGGACACGAAGCCGCGGATTATATCATCGCGATCTGGCCTGGCATTGCGGGCTGCATCCTGCGGCAGGGTTTGGATCGCATCCAGCGCGCCCAGATGGCGCAAAATGCTCGCGCCGGGAAATGGGGATTGGGCGGCGAAATCATGCGCATGGATAATCGCGCCCGTGCGCCGTTCGAGCCGCGCAAGATCGCGTGCCTGATCAAAACAATAATACCAAAACGGCGTGCCTGCATTGGGCGTTGGCTCAGACAGGTGGATGAACCCGCGCCGCATCACATCGTAGAACAATTGGAATGCGTCGGCATAAACATGGTGTTGCAATTGTGCGAACAGGCTGGCGAAACACGCGCCCGGATCGCGCAAAACAACATGCCATTCCACCGTCTCGATCGCAGTATGCGCCACAGCCTGATCAATGGCCCGAAGGGGGCGGTCTTCAAACAATGCGCCTTCGAGGTCTTCTGACGAGAAAATCACCGCGTCACTGCCAAGCTCTTCGGCTTGCTCGATCATCGCAATCAGCGGATCGGGCTTGCCTTCCAAAACCTGCCACGCCGTATGGTGGTGGGCGGGATAGCTATCCTGCCGCTGGTAATAGATGCCTTGCTCCGCCAACCCCTCGTGATTGTCGTTCAAGACATGCTGCAAGTAGGTCGAGCCGGTTTTGTGCAAGCCGGGATGGATGATCAGTTTCATAGGGCGAGACAGTGCCAGCTTAGAGTTAGTGATCAGCCTTGCCGCTGTTAGGGGTTGAGACCTAGGGCCGACCGGTCGTACAGCGCGCAGCTCATGATAAATGGCTGGATCATTCTTGATAAAACGCGCGGGCTGGGCTCGACGCAGGCCGTTGCCGCGGTGAAGCGCAATTTGCGAGAGGGCGGCTATGCCAAGACGAAGGTTGGGCATGGCGGCACTCTCGATCCGCTTGCGGAGGGGGTTTTGCCGATCGCATTGGGCGAGGCGACGAAGCTTGCTGGCCGGATGCTCGATGCTTCGAAGATATACGAGTTCACCATCCGCTTTGGCGAGGAGACAAGCACGCTTGATACTGAGGGTGAGGTGGTGGAGCGCTCTGACAGCCGGCCAGCATTGGCGCAGCTCCAAACGGTGCTGCCTGATTTCACCGGGCCGATTGAACAAGTACCGCCAAAATTTTCTGCACTGAAGGTGGATGGCAAGCGCGCCTATGATCTGGCGCGTTCGGGCCAAGAGGTTGAGCTGAAAATGCGCGCCGTGACGATCCATTCGTTAGAGATTTGTCATGCCGCGCTCGTTTCAACATCTATCGCAGAGACAAACGCCGAATTTCATTCCAAAGGATTGCCCCTGAACCAAATGCAAGGTGACGAAAAGCTCAAAGAAATCACCCTGAAAGCCCACGTTTCCAAGGGGACATACATTCGCTCGCTCGCGCGCGATATTGCCCGCGCTCTTGGAACATACGGCCATGTCACCTATCTTAGACGGACAAAGGCGGGGCCATTCACCGCAAACCAAGCGATTTCGCTGGACAAACTCAACGAAATTGGTAGTGGCGCGCCATTGAAAGACCTCCTCCTGCCACTCGAGGCGGGGCTGGACGACATCCCGGCCTTAATTCTCGATCAGACTAGTGCGCAGGCGGTCCGTCAGGGCCGGGTCCTGTCTGAACTGCCCCAAAACGATGGGCTCTATTGTGCGATGCTGGAAAATGTTCCCGTAGCGCTCGTGGAACTTTTCGATGGTACGACCAAAATCGTGCGGGGTTTCAACCTTCCCGATGTCGCTGAGTAAGAGAGTATTTAAATGTCTGTTGACGCAAAGACGAAACAAAAAATCATCAAGGACAATGCCCAAGCTGAAGGCGATACCGGCAGTCCAGAAGTACAGGTGGCGATCCTTACCGAACGCATCAAAAACCTGACCGAACACTTCAAAGGCCACCACAAAGATAACCATTCACGTCGCGGCCTGTTGATGATGGTGAATAAGCGTCGCAACCTGCTCGCCTATCTTAAAACGAAAGACGTTGAGCGGTATAACGCACTGATCCAAAAACTGGGTCTTCGCAAATAAGAGTTTCGAGAGGCGGCTCCCCCAAACAAACGGGCGGGCCGCCTTTTTCGTATTTGGACGTATCGCAAACTTAAAAGTAGCCGCAGAATTTGGCGGCGGCGATGTGACCATTACAAGCGGAAGCATCGCAGCAAAAAGTGGTTACCGGTTTTTGCGCCCGCGATGTGACCATTACAAACAGCTTTCCGACACAATTCGGTGAAGGAGAGCAGGGGTACATGACCCCGAACCGATCCGGGCCGGTCTAGCTCGGAAACTGTAGGCCCCGCTCCGCAATAAGGCGAAGGCGGGTTCAAAAGGAAAATCAATGTTCGACACGAAAACCGTATCGCTGGAGTGGGGCGGAAAAACCCTCACTCTGGAAACAGGCCGTATTGCCCGTCAAGCTGACGGCGCCGTTCTGGCTACCTATGGCGAAACCGTGGTGCTGTGCGCAGTAACCGCCGCCAAATCTGTGAAGGAAGGCCAGGATTTCTTCCCGCTGACCGTTCACTATCAAGAAAAATTCTCAAGCGCCGGCCGGATCCCGGGCGGCTTCTTCAAGCGCGAAGGCCGCGCAACTGAAAAGGAAACGCTGACCAGCCGTCTTATCGACCGGCCATGTCGTCCGCTGTTCCCTGAAGGTTTCTACAACGAAATCAACGTGATCTGCCAAGTCCTGTCGTATGATGGTGAGACTGAGCCAGATATCCTTGCGATGATTGCAGCATCGGCTGCGCTGACCATTTCCGGTCTTCCGTTCATGGGCCCAATCGGCGCGGCTCGCGTCGGTTTCTCAAACGATGGCGAATATATCCTCAACCCAACTGTCAATGACGCATTGGGTGAAGAAGGCCGCCTCGATCTGGTTGTCGCTGCAACGCAAGACGCGGTGATGATGGTTGAATCTGAAGCGAAAGAACTGACCGAGGAAGAAATGCTCGGCGCGGTGATGTTCGCTCACGAGGAAAGCCGCAAGGTTATCGGCGCGATCATCGATCTCGCTGAACAAGCTGCGAAAGATCCTTGGGAGCTTGCTCCGGTTGAAGACAAATCGGCCGCTCTTGAGCAACTACGCGGTGCCATCGGAGACGATATGGCAGCGGCTTACAAGCTGACCGAGAAGAGCGCCCGTCAGGACGCCGTCAACGCTGCTCGTGCCAAAGCGCGTGAGCACTTTGCCGATCTCGAAGAGAGCGATCCAGCGCAATATATGGGCATTTTGAAGCTCGTGAAAAAGCTGGAAAGCGACATTGTTCGCAAGGCGATCCTCAAGGATGGTCAGCGTATCGATGGCCGTAAGACCGACGAAGTTCGCCCGATTGAGGCGATGGTTGGTCTGCTTCCACGGACACACGGTTCGGCGCTGTTCACCCGCGGTGAAACGCAGGCAATCTGCACCACCACGCTTGGCACCAAAGATGCTGAGCAAATGATCGATGGCTTGGAAGGCCTGTCGTACAGCAACTTCATGCTGCACTATAACTTCCCGCCATACTCGGTTGGCGAAGTGGGCCGCTTTGGCTTTACCAGCCGCCGCGAAACTGGACACGGTAAGCTCGCATTCCGCGCGCTGCATCCGGTTCTGCCTAGTGTTGAGGATTTCCCTTACACGATCCGCGTTCTGTCAGACATCACCGAGTCCAATGGCTCGTCTTCGATGGCGACCGTTTGTGGTGGCTCGCTTTCGATGATGGACGCAGGCGTTCCGCTGAAACGTCCCGTTTCCGGTATTGCGATGGGTCTGATCCTTGAAGGCACCGATTTCACCGTTCTGTCTGATATTCTGGGTGATGAAGATCACTTGGGCGATATGGACTTTAAGGTGGCCGGTTCTGAAGCGGGCATCACTTCACTGCAAATGGATATCAAGGTTGCCGGCATCACGCAGGAAATCATGACTCAGGCGCTGGAGCAGGCGAAAGCTGGCCGGGCGCACATCCTGGGCAAGATGACCGAAGCATTGGGGGCATCGCGCGGCGAAGTTTCTAAGCACGCACCGCGCATCGAAACCATGCAGATCGACAAGTCGAAGATCCGCGACATCATCGGCACGGGCGGCAAGGTCATCCGTGAGATCGTCGCTGAAACCGGCGCCAAGGTTGATATCGACGATGAAGGCACGATCAAAATCTCGTCTTCAAACGCCGATGAAATCGCAGCCGCTCGGGCATGGATCGAAGGCATCGTTGAAGAAGCCGAAGTTGGCAAAATCTACAACGGCAAAGTCGTAAACATCGTTGATTTCGGCGCATTTGTGAACTTCATGGGCGGCAAGGACGGTCTCGTCCACGTCTCCGAAATGAAGGACGAGCGGGTTGAGAAAGTCACCGATGTTGTCTCCGAAGGCCAAGAGGTGAAAGTCAAAGTTCTCGAGATTGACAATCGCGGCAAGGTCCGCCTGTCGATGCGCGTCGTTGACCAAGAAACCGGTGAAGAGCTGGAAGACACCCGCCCACCGCGCGAAAATAAACCGCGCGGCGGACGCGGCGGCGGCGGTGATCGTCGTCCACGTGGCGGCGGCGGTGGTCGCGGTCCACGCCGCGATGGCGGCGGAGATAAAGGCAGCAATGGCGGCGGCAATGATGGCCCCGCAGCAATGCCGGACTTCCTGAAGGACTAAGTCTCTTCAGTATCGCAACGAGAAACCCGCTGGGAGTGATCCCGGCGGGTTTTTTGGTGCTCCATCGCTCCGCTAATTGAAAGCGGTCTGTGTTGGCATGCGCTGGAACGGTCGCTGAGCGACCGCAAGGCTGGCTGGCTGGCCGCCCGCAGCGATGCGATCTATGATCGCGCCCCGGATGGGGTGCGAAAGACAAAGACTCTGGTGCGGGCGGGTGGCCTGATTCTCAATTCACGACTAAAGCTCCCACCATGCTGAAACGCGAACTAATAGACACCGTTGAAATTCCCGATGGAGAGGTGCTGGAGCTGTTCAGCCATGGCCGCGATTTCATGATCGTGCTGGGCCGAAATGAGCTAATGAGCACGCGCATGCGCTTTTCCGAAGAGCAGCTGGCTGAGCTGACCTTTGATCGCCTGCCGCACGAAAACCCGCGCATTTTGATCGGCGGGTACGGAATGGGCTTCACCTATCGAGCGGCGCTCGCGCGGATGGGCGACAAGGGCGAAGCGGTGGTCGCTGAGATATCCGACAAGATCATCGAATGGGCCAAGGGGCCAATGGCGGATTTGACTGGAGACGCGCTCAATGACCCGCGGCTTGATCTGAAAATATGCGATGTCGCCGCGCTGATTGATGATGCGAATGACGGCACCTGCGCCAAATTTGATGCGATCCTGCTCGATGTCGATAACGGACCCGATGGCATGGTTCGCGCCGACAACAACCGTATTTACTCGCGCACTGGTTTAGCCAAAGCGCGCGATGCATTGACCCAGGATGGCGTGCTCGCGGTGTGGTCCGCCGCGCCCGATCCCGGCTTTCGCAGGCGGCTGCAGGATGCGCGGCTCAACGTTGAAGAGCGCCGAGTCCGATCCCGCCCCAACAATAAGGGCGCGCATCATACGATTTGGTTCGCGAAGAGGTGAAGTTGGCTGCAGACAGACGATAGCGCATTTACGCTCCGCTATGTGCGCATTTCCGATGATCGCATTTTGGGGTGGGAAGCGGACCTTGTTGAGGAACCATTGACTGTGTATTTGCTGTCATCTTGGATACTGACATCGTTTGCAAACAGAGCAACAAAAAGGCTCGTTTTGAAACCCAACAGGGTTGGCAAGGGTAGGAGGTGTGTAACCTCCTCAAGGACGGAAAGTTCAAATGGCTGTAGCTATGGAATTGGATGATTTTGAGGCTACGCGGGGAAGCCCAACGGCTATCGTCCCCACAGGTGATGCCTTGGACCAGTGGCCCTGCGCAGGGGCTCCTGAAACGATGCGTGAATATTGGAGCCGGTTCGGGTTTTCTGTATTCCGCGATGGGTGGTTCCAATTCGTCAATCCGTCGGACTACGCCCCAGCGCTAGCAGCATGGCTAAAAGATACCGAGCTTGATGGAGGCGACGAGTATATGGCTGTGACTCGCAACGCTTTTGGCGAGCTGAACGTATGGGGTGCTAAGACGGGATATGCCTTTACGATTGCCGTGCTGATGGACGGTATCGTGCTCAATGAGGAAAACGATGAGGAAGACATCCGTAAAGGAAATGGCAATCGCCGCGCGGAAAGTCTGATGTGGAGCGAGAAGGTTCGGCCATTGGACAAGGCGTCTGCGCGCCAGCCGATCAGCGTTCGGATGTTTCTAGCCGCCCAGAAACGCTTGGGCCCATTACGCTCAAATCAGATGTATGGATTTGTCCCAGCGCTGCCCATGGGTGGGTGCATGGACGCAGACACTTTGCAAATTGTCGACGCGCCCGAGCATCTCACCATGCTGGCAGGTTTGAGCTCGCGAGAGATTTTGACATTCGATGATATCGCAACGCGTGCATTCGGTGCCGATGCGGTCTCTGATGCACACAAGATGCGAGATGGCCAGAACTAAGAGCGATGGCCGGATTGCATGTCATGTGGGCGGATTAGGTCAAAAGATTCGAACGTCCACAAGTGGGTCGTTAGCGGACTCCGCCCAAACCCAACGATCAAAAATCGTAGATCAGCGTGATCCGGCTCAGCGTATCGGTTTGCACTGCGCCAATCGGCGGATCGGTGTCATGCTCGACCGTGTAAGAAACCCGCGCAGACAAATTGTCGCTCAAGGCCGCCTGCAGGCCGGTGCTGCTGACAAATGTGCTGTTATCCGATTCCACGAATGCGCTGGCATCTTGAGTGAGCTTAAGCCCCTCGGCGATTTCCCAATCGAAATCGAGCGCCGCCAATGCTGAGACGCTGCGTGAGACATCGCCGGCTGTGCTGCGCGTGACGCGGTAGGCCGGGCCCGCCTGCACTGTAAGGCTGGGATTGGCGGTCAGCACCCGATAGCCCAAACCGGCAGAGGCTGAAACGCGCCCGGAAAAGCCTTGAAAACGGTCGCGTTCCCATTGGCCCAATCCAAACGCGAACAAACGGTCGGTAATATCCACATCGGCTTGATACGCGGCCAAGAATTGTTCGCGTGTCGTCACGCCATTATTGCGCTGAAAATCGGCGAGGAATTTGAAGCTTTGCTGCCATCCGATTTCTTGGCGCGTCAATTCAATCCCAGCGGTAACGCCGGTGTTGGACGAGTTGCCGGTTGATCGAAACGCGCCCAATTCACCTTTGCCGCCCCAGTTTTGGAATATGCCCGCGCGGCGGATTGCGTCTTGCTCTGCTGCAGCTTCTGTTTCGGCCTCCGCCTCAGCCAGCGCGAGCTGCTCGCTATCATATGCAGCAAGGATGGCATCCAGCTCAACCACATCATCGGGGTTGGTTTGCCTGGCCAGATCGATCACTGTGGCGACCGCTTCGGGATCGCCACTGTCAATCGCGGCATTGATCAGTGCACGAACGGGATCGGGGATTTCAGCCTGCGCGGCAACAGGGCACAGCAATGCTGCCGCGGCTAGGGCTATTGGAAAAATTGATTGTGGTTTTAGCATTTTATCCGCCAATTACGCGTGGAATGCCGGTGTAATCCCGCTTACCCAAAGGCATGCCTTTATGGCGCAGGATGTCGTAAAATGTGGTCGCGTGGAAATAGAATTGCGGCTGTGAAAAGCTGAGCAGGAAATTCGACCCCGTCAGCTCCATCAAACGTTTGCCGCCCAATTCAAAGCCGATCACATCGTCTTCATATTGTTCCAGATCAGCATCGGTGACTTTGGCCAATTTCGCCAGGGCATCATCCGTCATCGCGCGCATCGCATCCCAGCTATCTGGGATATCGGTGAAATCGGGGCTGAATGCGCCGCTTGGAAGCAAATCGATTATCATCGCCGAATGCACCCAGCAGGCGCGCACATGCCACGGCAATGTCCACATATCATCTGCCAGCTTGGCCTCGATCAAAGCGGTATCGCCAATCCCGCTATCCTTGGCATAGGTTTCCGCCTTGTCGATGATACCGCGCATACCGCCCAGCAATTGTTCGCAGCTGGGGACGAAAGCGGCATGAAGAGATAGTGGCATAGTTTCTTTCCCAAATGACCCAAATAACAAGGCCTGACAGCTGAAAACTGCCAGGCCTTTGAATTATAGACGTAAATTTAGCGAACGCGTGGTCCACCAAACGGCAACGGTGGAGGGGGTCTGCGTGCACCACGGGGCAATTGTGCCTGATAGGCTCTGCCGCAATGTTCAACGCAATACGGGAAGCCGGGGTTCACCGCTTCGCCGCAGAAATGGAAATCCGCTTCGCCGGGATGACCCATCGGCCAGCGGCACACCTTTTCCGAAAGATCGAGCAGGCTCGTTTTATCGGCAATTTCGGGGCTCGGCTTGGCTGGAACCAAACGGCGCGGCGGAGCCGGCGGGATCGGCGCTTGCTGATCACCGGGGCCTTGCCGCAAAAAGCCACCCGGTCCGACCGAGACGATCTTTGGCAGATCTGGCGTTGGGTTGGGTAAAGGCTGCGAAGGAATAGAAGAATTGGCCGAACCGCCACTTGGCGCTGCCGCTGCATCATTTGCAGTTGCAGGCTGCGCTGCCGGTTTTGCGGCGGGTTTTGACGCGGCCTTCTTCGGCGGCGGTTTGGGCACCGCTTTCTTGGCTGTCTTCTTCTTCTCATTGGCTTTCACCGGGGAAGGGCGCGATTTCAGGCCAAGCCGATGCGCTTTGCCGATCACAGCATTGCGGCTAACTCCGCCCAGTTCATCGGCGATCTGGCTGGCGGTTGATCCGCCTTCCCACATTTTTTTGAGCGTAGCGATCCGCTCATCAGTCCAAGCCATGAATACTCCGTCTTTTTCTTGCCGCGAACATGCTGCCGCGAAATGTTGCTTCGGCCAAACCGGCACAGCTTAGGCGCGCGGCTTGCAAGCCTTTGCGCATAGCCCTAGTCGCACCTGATATGGCCAATCAAGCACAATTCAATTCTGACGCGGCAGTTGATCCGAATGGCGAGCAGGCAATGCCTGCAAAGGGTTCGCTTCCCGTTCAATTCCCCGCACCGGGAACCCCGCTTATCACCGGGGTCAACCGAATTGGCTTGTGGAGTCTCTATATGAAGGAGGTTCGGCGGTTTCTCAAGGTGCAGACGCAGACTGTTTGGGCCCCTGCGGTCACAACTTTGCTGTTTTTGGTGATCTTTACCGTCGCATTGGGCCGTGAAGGGCGCGTTGTTTTGGGTGTTCCGTTCGCCAGTTTTGTTGCGCCGGGCCTGATTGTGATGGGCATGATGCAAAATGCCTTCGCCAATTCATCGTTTTCGCTGCTGTCTGGAAAGATCCAGGGCACGATCATCGATCTGCTGATGCCGCCATTGTCTCCTGGTGAATTGATGACCGGGATTGTTATGGCGGCGGTAACGCGCGCGCTCGCGGTTGGCTTTGCGGTTTCGCTCGCCATGATGCTGTGGCCGGGTGTAAACCTGGTGCCGGCGCATTTGTGGGCGGTTTTGTGGTTTGGCCTGATGGGGTCGATTCTGCTCGCATTGTTGGGCCTTGCCACGTCGATCTGGGCAGAGAAATTTGATCACAACGCAGCGATCAGCAATTTTGTGATCGCGCCGCTCTCGCTGCTGTCAGGTACTTTCTATGTGATTGATAATCTTGCGCCCGCTTTTCAGGCGGTCAGCCGCGCAAACCCGTTTTTCTATGTGATATCGGGCTTCCGCTATGGCTTCTTGGGGCAAAGCGATATCGGCGCAGCTTCTGCGGTGGTGTTGGCTGCGGGCGGACTGTTGGTGCTGAACGCGGCGATTGCGCTGGTGATCTATGCCGTGCTCAAATCGGGTTGGAAGCTCAAACACTAACAACGACGAAGCGCGGCAACCGCGCGTAATTGATGCTGGTAATTCTGTGCGTTGGAAGAACCCGGCTGACCGCCGGATATCAGTGAGTGAGCGCGCGGCGCATCCGATAACGCCCCTCGCTAAACTGTTCGAACAATTGCCGCACGGTTGGGTGCTCAATCGGGCCACCATCTGAATCTTTCAGCAAATTTTGCTGGCTGACATAGGCGACGTAGCTGGAATCGTCGCTTTCGGCGAGCAGGTGGTAAAACGGTTGTTCGCGATCCGGCCGGATTTCTTCCGGGATCGATTCATACCATTCTTCGCTGTTCGCAAAGACCGGATCGACATCGAACACGACCCCGCGAAAATCGAACATCCGGTGGCGCACCACCTCCCCAATCCCGAAACGGGCCCGGGTCTGGCGTGGGGCGCTGATTGTGCGTCCGGCCTGGCTTGAGAAGAACTCTGCGCTTTCCATGGCAGCGAATATGGCCCTTGAGATCGGCAAAACAAGCGCGATCTGGAAACGTTCCCCGGTTTTGCCAGTGGGTGTGGCCGGCGCTCTACACGATGAATGAGGGTGGGAAACGGTCTTGGCAATCGCTGGACGCTGCGCTAACGCGCCCGCTCCCAACAGACTATGGCGCTAACACGGGCTCTTTCAAGAGTGGGTGTTTGCAATCGCGGAGAGGTGCCGGAGTGGTCGAACGGGGCAGTCTCGAAAACTGTTGAGCTCTTATAGGGTTCCGAGGGTTCGAATCCCTCCCTCTCCGCCAATTACCCCCAGCACCAATCTCTGTTTAGAGGGCGCGCCCGCAAAGCGGCGGTGTCTGCGGGCCCCAACAGGTCAATCCGTACTTAACTCGACCATGCAGCACCGTCTCTGCAGATATCAAGCGAGATTTGTCCGGGCAGCCTTTGCTGAGTGGCAAAATCTCGTGGCTTGAACCAGTTCTGGGAAAGGGTATCTTTCGCCAATCTGAGAAAAGTTGCGATTAGACTGACAGCACCTATCGAAGGGATGAATTGCTGAAGATCGTTCATCCGTTTGATCCCCGGGTGATAGAACTGTTTGAGCGGGAGAATGTTGACTGGGGTGTTTAAGCTGCAAAAGGCCCAAAAGAATGCCAATCTTCAGCGGCAAAAAACGCCCTAAGTAAGACCCCCAAGAGTAACTAGAATCGTTCAATGCTGGGCGGTTGCTAAAACACCCTAATAGGCTGCATGGTCTTTCTACTAATCTCAGAGTGTTTTCTTCTATGCTTATCCTCCATCTAATTCTGACAACCGGTTGCATTGTTACGATGTTTTTGATCGCTGGCTTGGCGCTGATGGATCGCACACCAAGTCAGTCGAAACGCATCTTGGTTCTTCTGATGGTTAGCCTATCGGGGTTGATGATCTCTGCTTTACCCTCTCAATTGCTCGCTTGGGGCCCCATAAAATTAGGTGCGAATCTTGTTGCCATTCCGAATGTAGGGTTGATTTGGTGGTTCGCGCTGTCAGTCTTAGATGATAAATTCCAGATCGGACGACTCGCCTGGGCAGGAATGATTGCAGCAATATCAGGTCCAGTTTTGATGTGGCTATCGTACTCCGGACTTATCGGTACGGTTCCAGTAGCAATCGACTATGTGAAAGTTGCGACCCCTGTTTTGTTGATTTTCCATACTGCTTGGGTCAGCATTGCGTCCTATCGCGACGACCTTATCCAGCCTCGCAGGCAAGCACGTGTCTGGATTGTTGGATTGCTATTGATAACATTGGCGATCGTGGTCATCGTGCAGGCGACGACTAGTGGTAATGTTTCACGTCTTCTCCGAGTGGGAATTGGGTTCCCGATTTCCATATTGACGCTCTTTTGGCTGGTACGGTTTCAAACCGCGATACTGGGCTCTGCAACAGTATCTGAGGTTGGGACTGAAGAGCTGAGCATTCCTGCAAAAGATCAAGCTGTTTACCAGCGGCTGCTCAAAACAATAGCGGAAGATAAGTTATACTTGGAATCTGACCTTTCAATCGGGCGACTTGCAGTACACGTTGGTGTACCACCACATCAACTCAGAACCATTATAAACCAGGGCATGGGATTTCGGAATTTCTCAGCGTTTCTGGCGCATTACCGTATTGCAGATATTAAGCTGCTTCTGTCTGACCCGCAAAACGCCCGGACTCCAATTCTGACGATTGCACTAAGCCATGGCTTTTCGTCGATCACGACATTCAATCGAGCGTTCAAGAACGAGGTTGGTCAAACCGCCAGCCAGTTCCGTCAACTTGCTTTTGAGGGCTCGGAAACGCATTGATCGCATTGATCCTTTTCAAAACTGCTCCGTATTTTTCAGATTTGAACTGATTTTTCGTTCGTTAAAATCTAACGGCATCTCCTAGGTGTGGAAGTTCAAGAATCATGCCCAATTAGTTTGAAGCAAAGGTGCACAAACGTGAAAAAAACCGCCCTCTTAGCTAGTCTGCTTCTTGCGAGCTGTTCATATGTCGAACCTCGAAGTTCCTCCTCCGAATCCATCGGTCATTTGCGAGATGAAGCTCCTGTTGTTGAAAACTCTTACCTCGGGCAAACGCCACCGGGTCTAACTCCAGAAATTTTTGCGCCCGGTATCGTTTCAATTGATGGAAGGTCTGAAAGCACCATTTCCGTGTCACCAGATTTAGATGAAGTTTACTTTCATGCCAGTATCGAGAGCGCAAAGCCCGCTATCTACTTCTCCAGACTCGAGGGAGGTAAATGGACCCCAGTCAAAAAGGCCGTTTTTACCAAAGGGAAAAAAGACGAAGAAGTCCACCCATTCGTCAGCTCAGATGGCAATAGGATATATTTCACAGCCTATAGTTCGACCGCATTCGACACCGGCATCTGGTACGTCAACAAGCTAGACCGTTCCTGGAGTGATGCGATCAAACTTGAGTTGCCGATTGGTGATGACAAGGCGTTTGGCTTTAACCAAGCGAGAAGTGGAAACCTCTACTATTTCAATATATCAAAACAGCAAAACTCCTACGCCGCTTATAGCGACGACGGATCACTCCAGGTGACTGAGTTTGCAATTGAGCCCGGTGTGTTTCACGTTTTTACCTCCCCTAACGAAGATTACTTTGTGGCACACGGTCCGAGCAATCTGGATGGAGACAGAGAAGACCGGGATGTTTATGTGTCGTTCAGGAAAGAGGACGGGAATTGGGGTATGCCAATAAACCTGGGAAGCGCGGTGAACACAGCTTCGGGTGAATCAGTTCCAACTATTTCTCCGGATGGACAGTATCTGTTTTTTGGCAGGGAAGAAGACGACGGGACTGCAAACATCTACTGGGTGAGCACGGAAGTCATAGAAAGAATTAGGCCAGGAACATAGATCAAGTGCGGTAAATCCGCGACTTATCCAAAAGGTGAGTGTCTTAAATTCACCTCATATCGATCTCTTATGGTATTGGCTGCAGATACCCAATCCAATCCGGACGAAACCGGCCTGAATCGCTCTCTGAGCAGCTCTCGGCGGCTTAACGGACATTGGCTCCATGGTGTTGTCAGACTAACGAGGCAATTCTGATTTGACGTGCTACCGGCAGGGCATGAACCGCAAGTCGAGAGCCAAACCGACCAGTCCTTTCAAGCGCTTCAACTCATCGCCCGAAGTGATCCGGCTTGTCGTGATGGTGTTTGTTCGATTTCCTTTGAGTTTGCGGAATGTCGAAGATCTACTGTTCGAGCGAGGCATCGACATTTGTCATGAAACGGTGAGAATGTGGTGGAACCGTCTCGGCCCAATGTTTGCGTCAGACATTCGCCGGCAACGTGCCTCGAGGATGAGGGGCTTCCGCCACTGGCGCTGGCACGTCGATGAGGTGTTTGTGAAGATCAATGGTAAGACGCATTATCTGTGGCGCGCTGTCGACCATGAAGACGAGATTCTAGAGAGCTATGTCACTAAGAAACGAGACAAAAAACAGCACTGATGTTCCTGCGCAAGGCGCTTCGCCGCCACGGACGAGCAGAGACGATCGTGACGGACGGTCTCAAATCCTACCCCGCAGCAATGCGCGAACTGGGCAACGAGAACCGCCGTGAGATGGGGCGTTGGAAGAACAACCGGGTGGAAAACAGCCACCTTCTGTTCCGACGAAAGGAACGCATTATGCAGCGATTTCGCAGGATGAAATCGCTCCAGAAGTTCGCCTCAGTTCACGCCAACGTCCACAACCATTTCAACTCGCAACGCCACCTGATCGATCGCCAAACTTACAAGACCACCCGCTCAGCCGCTCTGACTGAGTGGCAAGATCTTATGGGTTAAGAAGTGGTGAGGGTGGGGCATCCTACGCCTAGCGGAGACTAGTGTCCCTTAGTCTGACCCCACCATCGTGGGGGGGTAAAGGCACACCCGTCTTGCCCTAGGTGTTGTGTATCTTGCGTTTCTGGATCCGTAAACTTGGGTATATTTGACCTTCACGTCGACCAGCCAAATCCTCTGTACCTTTTATCTCTTTAGGAAAACCTGGGTCAGTTCAGCATCCAATTTTCATGAAAACGAAACATCATCTTAACCAAGATATGCTCTAGTAGGCACATGCTGTCAGGCCGGGTAAAGATATGAGTTGGCAATCAATATTTCGCACCAATAAACAGCGGGAAAATCAGGACGCACAACCGACCTCGATGATGTCGTTGTTGGAGACACAGCGCCTGCGTCTCATAGCGGCATGTATTTTTGCAACCTTCCTAAATCTGGCGCTCGCAATATTACTTGTTGCAGCGCATGGATTTGACGTTAGCGCTTACAATTTGAACAGCGCCTTAGGTCACGGTTTACTCTCCGCTTGCATGTATCTGATTGTCGTGACTACCGCATTGGTCCTCGCTATTAGGCGTATTGCGGTCCCTCTGGTTTGCAGGGTTTCTATCTGTCTCGTTGCGTTGATCGTCATGTACGACGTGGCCATGGCCGGGGGCTTGTACAGTGTTAACGGGCCTGTTTTGCTGATACTTCCGGCGATTGCCTCGCTCATCCTGCGTCCAAGAGACACCGTCGTACTCGCTATCCTGAATGTTATCGGCATTATCGTCATCACCAGCCTTCAGTATCAAGGAGGAATTCTGCCAACAGCCGCATTGAGCGGCGACATATTTTTGATCTCCATGGCGCTTGTGATGATTATCGGATCAATTACCGCCTCGGGCATGGCTTTTGTAACGGTGCGAAACCATGAGCGCTCAGAGATTCGTTTAAGGAGCCTACTTAGACGGAGCGCGCGACTTACGGCAAAATTGAAGGAAGAGCGCGCTCGGTTTGAAGATTTTTCAGATGTTGCAAGCGACTGGTTGTTTGAAGTAGATAAGCATGGGGTTTGCACATACTCTGCTGGACGTCTGATGGCTTCATTTCAAGGTGGTAGCGATCGCGTTGTAGGTCTTCACCGAGATGAAATTGTGCAGGCGCTCACGGACTCGGATAAGACCATGGACCTTGCCGCCCATGCGAGGGAACCGCTGGATATGGTCCATGTAGTCTCCTGTCTTGCCGGAGAACCAGTGGTTCACTTGCGTCTCAGTGCGAAAGCTGTCTACGCTGAAAATGGCTCCTATTTTGGCTATCGCGGTGTCGCTGAAGATATCACCGACAGCGTAAAATCCGACCAGCGGATCAAGCACATGGCGCGTCATGACAACTTGACTGGGCTCGTAAATCGCAATGTTGTCAACGCCGTGCTTGAGAGCCTTGATCCTAAAAAAGACCGGATTTTGGCGACCCTTATAGATTTGGACGGATTCAAGTCGGTTAATGATACTTATGGGCATGATGTTGGCGATCAGCTTTTGCAGGAGGTCGCACGCCGTCTGATTACCTGCGCCGGTCCTGATGCTGTTGTAGCGCGCCTTGGCGGTGATGAATTTTTGATACTCAGCCGACCTAAGACGCAAAGATATGATCTTGGTCAGCGCGTTCTCGACGCCCTCGGAAAGACATTTGTTCTCGGTAAGCTTGAGTTGAACATATCAGGCTCGATTGGGCATGCTCTTTTCCCCAACCACGCAGCATGTGGCCACCATCTGTTGATCAAGGCCGATCTTGCGCTTTACGCAGCCAAGAATGCTGGACGAGATGTCTGTATGGTGTTTGAGCCGGCGATGGAGCATCGTCTTCAGCAGCGGCTTCGCATTGAGGAGCAACTGCGCAAAGCGATTCAGCACAAGAAACTCTCTGTGTTCTATCAACCGCAATATTCACTTCAAAACAGCCGTTTGATCGGTTTTGAGGCGCTTGCGCGCTGGAATGATGAGAAATTGGGATGTGTCGAACCTCGCGAATTCATCCCGATCGCCGAAGAGTGTGGATTGATCGGCGAGCTTGGCGCGTTGATCCTCCATACTGCTTGCCGAGATGCCATGACCTGGCCCAAACGGGAAGGCGCCGAAATGCCGCTAACTCTCTCGGTTAATATCTCACCAAAACAATTATTACGGCCCGCCATCCTGTCAGAGGTTCAGGCAATACTAGAGGAAACTGGTTTTCCAGCAACACGTCTTGAGCTTGAAGTGACTGAAAGTGTTCTGATCGCCGACAAGGAAAAAGCTAGTTCAATCCTGCGCACCTTCTGTAAATTGGGCATCAGTATCGCGATCGACGATTTTGGCACGGGGTATTCTTCCCTAAACTATCTTACAGCATTGCCGCTTAGTCGCCTGAAGGTCGACCGTTCATTCGTGTCAGGTTTGCAGAGCCCATCTGTCGCCCGTATTACGCAAGCCATCATCCAGTTGGGTAACAGCCTTGGCATAACTGCGATAGCAGAAGGTGTGGAGACGGAGTACCAGCGCGCGCTTCTCCAACGCATGGGTTGCGCCGAGGCGCAAGGGTTTTTCTATTCTGAACCTGTTCGGTTGTCTGAAACCGTATCGCTCATCATTTTGGACCAAGCCCGTTCGAACCGCCAAACCACCAGCGCTAACGAGCCAGATTCTGATCAACTGGAGCACCAGGACAGGAAGCACAATAGAGCTGTCTAAGCTCAGCGTCTATCATTCTTGGCTTCGAGCCATGCCACTGGCAGCACGCGGTAAATGGGTCGAATGCCAACTGTCTGGTTTAGCAAGGCCTAAGCCGCAGACCTGCCATTCCGCAAACTGCCCAATTCCGGGCTGCTTCTATGCGGATGACAAGAACTAAAGGTATCCGCCTTTAAGCTAGCGGAAGACGCGGAGCGGCTATGCTACGCATTATGTTCGCAGCGACGAATACGTCACTTAAAGGGAGAAAGAAATTGGATCTCGAGCTAAAGGGCAAACGAGCGGTTGTTCTTGGCGCAAGCCGCGGACTTGGAGCCGCGATTGCTAAGGAACTTGCCGATGAAGGAGCACATGTTCTCGGCGTTTCACGCAATCCAGACGAGAGCACGAAGTGGCCAATGCTAGCTGCGGACCTTGCCGCGCCTGATGCGGCCGAGACCATCGCCGCTCGTGCCCGCAGCGAGCTTGGCGATGTGGACATCCTGGTCAACAATTCGGGCGGCCCAGCTCCATCAACGGCGCACGATACGGATGCCTCACAATTGCTCGAAGCGGCTCAGCCGATGCTGCTGACCATTACCGAACTCACTCGGCTTGTCCTACCCCACATGCGGGCAGCGGGTTTCGGACGCATCCTCACCATCACCTCATCGGGAGTGCGCGAGCCGATCCCGGGCCTGGCTCTATCCAACACTATACGAGCCGCGGTTCATGGATGGATGAAAACTCTAGCCAGGGAGGTCGCAATGGATGGGGTCACGGTCAACCTGCTGATGCCCGGACAGGTCGATACGGACAGGCTGCGCTCGCTTCACCAAAAAATTGCAGAGCAAGCTGGGATTGATCGAAAGGTCATCGTCTCCAAAGCCATCGAGAGCATACCGGCTGGGCGCTTTGGCGAACCGGGTGAGTTTGGAGCGGTCGCCGCATTCCTCGCAAGTCCCAGGGCCTCTTATGTGACCGGCCTTGAGATCCCAGTTGATGGAGGTTTCCTTCGGTCCTGAGATATGCTTTCAGCTGCTTGGCCTACTCTTGGATCGTTGGCAGAACGGCGGTATCATGCCTAGACGTAAGAAACCGGCCGGTCCGTTCCGTTATTTCAAGTCATCGCCAGAGATCATTCGACTGGATGTGATGATATATGTTCGATTTCCTTTGAGTTTGCGGAATGTCGAAGCTCTACTGTTCGAGCGAGGCATCGACATTTGTCATGAAACGGTGAGAATGTGGTGGAACCGTCTCGGCCCACGGTTCGCAGCAGATATCACGCGGCAGCGGATCAATCGCATGCGCGGTTTTCTCCACTGGTCCCGTCAGACAGTTTGGGCCAGCTGCCGATTAGGGCAGTGAAGCGCGCGCAGGGAAGCAGCATAAAGCTGCCTGTAAATTACCGATCATACATCTACAGCAAGACCGAATTTGGTGGGAGATCCAGCAAGGCTCGCCCGTGAAGTTCGGTCGCGAGATCTAGGTCATAGACAACATGGCTTTGCATGACTTGCACGTCGCGCAGCAGCCGGTTCATAACATTGTCCAATGAATGAATGCCCGAACCCGCCGCCTCGCAACAAGTGCGCACCGCTTCGACACATTGTTGGACAGCAATTGCGATTTCGGCACGCAGTCGGATGCGTTCAGTGGTTTGGTCGGGTTCTTCGATAAGCCCGATTTTTAGGCTCTCACGTGCGCATGCGCGGATTGTGCTTTCCGCAGCACGTGCTAGCAGGTCAGCGCGCGCGAGGCGCATCTGTGCAGCGGGCTTCTCGACACTGGCCTCGCCTGATCCTTTTTTGACATGAACGAGCAAACGCTGTTTCAATTGGTTGACGGCTTCGCGCGCCGCGCGGCACAGTGGGTGAGATTATCGGGCGCGGCGACAATGTGATGATGGGGTATCTTGGGCGACCCGACGAGACCGCTGAAGCGCTTAAGGGTGGATGGATATACACAAAAGATGCGGGCTGGATGAACGATGAAGGCTATATTTTCATCACAGATCGGTTGAAGGATATGATCGTCACAGGCGCGGAAAATGTCTATTCAATTGAGGTTGAAAATGCGCTGTCCTATCATCCGAGCATCTTAGAAAGCGCGGTAATCGGGCTTGCGGATGAAAAATGGGGTGAGCGGGTTCATGCGATCATTGTCGTTGACAGCTCCGCTGGCCATCCGAGCGCTGAGGAACTACGCGATCACTGCCGAGAGCGCATAGCTGGCTACAAGATTCCAAAAAGTTTCGAAATGCGCAATGAGCTCCTGCCGCGTTCAGCGGCGGGCAAAATCCTGAAGCGCCAGCTGCGCGACGAAATGCTTGAGGGGGCTTGTTGATGAGCGCTTTTATCGCCCATTACTTGCTGGGTTCGCGGCCAATGATCGCGCCATTTATGGAGAAACGCACATGGCAGGGCTAGACGAAGCACGACCCATTGTCGGTGTTCATCATGGTGCTTTTCGGTGCCGTGATGCGGAGCAAACAATCTGGTTTTATCGCGATGTGCTCGGCTTGGCCGATCCGACCGGCATAACTTTAGAAGAAGTCCCCGGAACTGGTGCTGATGATCCCTACATGCATCTGTTCTTTCGGATGAAAAACGGCGAATTTATCGGCTTCTTTGATGCACCGGGCACTGCCAGCGTAGACAGCTTCGCTCGCAAAGATAGCTTCGATGTCCATTGGGCTTTCGAGGTTGAGAATGAGGACGATCTTGTCGCAATGCGCGACCGTATTTGCGCGCATGGCGTAACCGCTCTGGGACCGGTGGATCACGGCTTCGTTCGGTCGATTTATATGTACGATCCTAACGGATTGCAGATCGAACTTACCTATCGTGTGCCAGAACATGATCGGATCTTGGACGCAGAGCAGAAGACGTTCCCCGAAACTCTGTCGCGTTGGACAGCGCGCACGCGGGCGATCAAGGAGGAGAAGTTTGGCGCTGAAGCGATTGATCAGCGCGCTCGCACCCGGGGGGAAACGAAATGAAATACAAACGCATTCCCTATCTTGTCGTCTACAGCGAAGAGAGCGCGTTTAAGGACACCTATGCTGGCGAGATCGGGAAGGTTGTGGTCGAAAACTTCCACCTCAAGCCCGAAGAAGCATCTGATGCGGTTGTGATTTTTTCCCACCCCATTGGCGGGGGCGGCTGGTTGCCGCTGGTCGGCACGATGGCAAAAAAGGGCATCCACACTATCTATTGCAACCCGCGCTATCGCGGGAATGACAGTGCACTCATTATGGAACGGGCTGTCATGGACCTTGCGGCGACAGTCCGCGATGCCAAAGAGCGGTTGGGGTATAAACGGGTTTATCTTGGCGGTTGGTCGGGCGGCGGCTCGCTCTCGATGTTTTATCAGGCCGAGGCACAGGACCCCAAAGTCAAACACACCCCGGCGGGCGACCCCTATGACCTTACTGCGGCAAATTTCATTCCCGCCGACGGCGTTATGCTGCTCGCCGCGCATCTAAGCCGCAACCTGACGCTAACCGAGTGGCTTGATCCTTCGATTGAAGATGAGAGCCAGCCTTGGGACCGCAATCCGGCATGGAACCTATTTGACGCAGAAGGGCCAAGGCCTCCTTTTACTGACGAGTTCATCGCCGAATTTCGAGAGCGGCAGATTGCGCGCAATCGGCGCATCACAAAATGGGTGAAGCAGCAGCTCGCCGAATTGAAGGCGCAAGGGCTTGAAAATCAGGAGCGTTGTTTCACGGTGCAAGGCACCATGGCTGATCCGCGCTGGGTGGACCCTGCAATTGATCCTAATGAGAGACAACCCAACCATTGCATGTTGGGTGATCCGGCTGTGGTGAATGACGGTCCAGTCGGCCTCGCACGCTTTACAACGCTGCGGTCATGGCTTTCGCAATGGTCTTATGACGATAGCAATGCCGATGGCCTCAAATGCGCTGCCCGCATTGAGTGCCCTTTGCTGGTGATCGAAAATGGTGCCGATGATGCTTGCACCCCAAGCCATGCTGCACGGCTTATGAAGGCTGCCTCGCAATGCGATCAGGAGCATCACCTGATCAAAGGTGCCAATCATTACTATTTCGGCCAACCAGAGCTTTCCAATCAGGCGGCCGATCTTGTTCACAATTGGATAGAGCGCCAGTCATGAACTAAGAACGCACAAACCGTCTGATGATCAACTGGTTTGAACAACCTAGCCAATGGCGCAATTTTCTCCAGTAAAGTGGATGGACCTAAGGGGAGAGTGTGTTTTGCCGAGACAACCATGGCAGGGCACGTTCCTGAGGTTGTTCCTTAAATAATCAATGCCTCAAAACAGATCCCAAAAAATGGGCAGTGGAAAGGCGAGCAAGGAAAGAGATTACATGAATATTGCAAGATGTTTTGGAGCAACCGCCACTGCGGTTGCAGCGCTGGCCATAGCATTTCCAGCTATGGCGCAAGACGCAAACGAAACTGGTGAAGCGCAAGATGGAACCGCGGCTGACGCCGACACGGATCAAGGCATTTCGGAAGGTGAGATTGTTGTCACTGGCTCGTTTATTCGCCGCACCGATCAAGCGGACTTAGCGTCGCCATTGACGACCGTTGGTTCAGAGTCAATTTCGGAAATTGGTGCGCAGAATATTGCCGATATTACGCAATCTTTGACCATTAACACCGGCGCGCAAAACAACGTCGACCAGTTTCGTGCGGGCGGCACAATCGGCACCTCGAACATCAACCTGCGTGGCCTTGGTCTCCAATCGACCTTGGTCCTAGTGAACGGGCATCGCCAAGTCTTGAACGGCAACCAGACCAGTGAAGGCATAAGCTTTGTCGACACCAATGCGCTTTTGCCGCTGATTGCGATTGACCGGCTGGAAGTGCTGACCGACGGTGCGGCGGCGCTTTATGGCTCGGATGCGGTCGCTGGTGTGGCTAACTTTATCACTGTCACCAACTATGACGGGATCAAATTATCTGGTGACTTCCAATTTCATACACCCGGCGGACAAAGCCAAGAAGATTTCAGGATTGAAGGTCTGGTTGGCAAGACGTTTGACCGTGGATCGGTTTTGGTTGCAGCAAGTTATGTTAATCGTAGCTCGCTGACGACCGCTGAGCGGCGATTGAGCCCGCTATTCGGGCCGGATGGATCGGCCTTGGGCAATCCGGGCGCGTTCATCGTGCCGGATTTCATCGGCGCTGGCCTGGTTGTACCCGGACCTCCGCCCGCTGTCCTTGATCCATCTGGTTGCGCCGAATTTGGCGGCAATCCGATCATCAACATCCCGCTTATGAATGGCTTTACCCAAGGCCTTTGCCAGTTTGATTTTGGCGGCTTTTTCGATCTCGTGCCGGAAACGGAGCGGATCAATATCTATGCAGAAGCCAGTTATGACATCACCGATAGCATCACCGCTTCGATTGATTTCAGCTATGCCGAAAATCAGTCGAGCACGAATGGCTCGCCGACGTTCCCGTTCCTTTTCAACGCTGTGATTCCGGGTGACGCGCCAACCAATGTCATCTCCGATGCAGTGGGGACGCCAACCACGGCGATCTTCTTTGGTCGCGCGGTCGGCAATGACGGTGCTGCATCAACCAGCACTACGGACTCGCAAACCGATCGGTTTCATTTCAAACTGCAAAGCGATAATTTTTTGAATAATGGGTTCTGGGAGGTGTCATACACAAGGGCGCGCAACGAATTTGTACTCACCACGCCCGACACCGTGACCGACAGATTCCAATGCGCGCTCGCAGGTCTTCAAGGCACAACAGGCATCAACCCTTCTACTGGCTTCGCAAATTGCGACACTTTTATCGGGCTCGACGGGGCTATTCCGGTTGGAGAATTCTTCAATCCGTTTGCGACGTCGTTTACGACTCTGCCCAACTCGACGGCGATCCTCGATTTCATCATTGCAGACCGGATCATCGAATCAAATTCCAGTCTTGATGTGATTGATGCAGTATTTGGTACAGAGTTGTTTGATCTGCCGGTCGGGCCAGTTTCAATCGCGGCTGGCTTTCAATATCGCGATGAGGGTTTGTCGCAAACGCCAGACGCGATCTCGGCCGTCGACGGTTTCGGGTTCCTAATCGGCAGTCAGCCGTTTTCGGACAGTATCGATGTCTATGCGTTCTTCGGCGAGATTGACGTTCCAGTGACCGAATGGCTGGATTTGCAAGCAGCAATCCGGTTTGAAGATTTTGGCTCCGCAGGCGGTTCGACTGTTGATCCCAAGATCGCTTTGCTGGCGCGCCCGATTGATCGTTTATCGCTGCGAGCGACTTTCTCCACATCCTTCCGCGCACCTACGGTGTTCCAACAATTCGGACAAAGCACGACCTTGTCTAACATTGTTGATCCCGGTTTGGATGGCGTAATTGGTACAGCTGATGATGGCGGCACAGCATTTGGCGCGGTTCGCGCATTTGGCAGCGCGGTTGCCGGTGTGCCGCTCAGCCCGGAAAGTTCCACCGCCTTTACAGCGGGCCTCACTTTTGAGCCGATTGATGATCTTGTGATCGATTTGGACTACTATAATTTTGCGTTTGAGGATGCAATTACACAGGTCGGTTTTCAATCTCTGGTCAATGCCAACCCGATTGACACTCGCACCTTTGTTGGCGGGGTGCCGCAGGAGGCCTGCACCGCTGAATTTACTGTGGTTTGCCGGTCAGGCGATCCGGTTACAGGCATCATTACGACGGTGAATACCAACTTCACCAACGCCGAGGCAATCGATACTGACGGGATCGACATCAAGTTGCGTTATACAATTGATGCGGGCCGTTGGGGGATTTTCCAACCCAATTTCCAAGGGACTTGGATACTAAATTACGACATCATTGATCCGGTGGCAGGCGCAGTGGATGCCTCTGGTAGTCGCAATTTCACCAATATCGGATCGCCAACGCCTGATGTCCGCTGGAATGCTGGCCTTGGTTATCGCAATGGGCCATTCTCGCTTGACTTCTTCGCCCGTCATGTTGGCGAGCTGGACGACGATCAAACTCCTGGCAATGTGGTGGAAAGCCAGACGCGCTACGATCTACAAGTCGGACTTGATATTGGGGAATGGGTCAGAACAGAGGGGGCGATATTTACAATTGGAGTGATCAACCTCACCGATGAACTGCCTCCGCTCGTCAACACCAATGGTGGCTTTGAAACCCGCGTCCACGATCCTCGCGGGCGTTTGATTCGCTTCGGGCTTGATCTGGAGTTCTAAAAAAACCAACCCACAGGGTTTGAAAATCAAGGGACCCCGGGCTGCAACGTCCGGGGTCTTTTTTGTCCGTTTTCCGGCCAAAACTCTGCAAGACCTTGCCATAGCCCTGCCTGCCAAAGACAAGTTGCAATTTGACTGACAGCGCCGCCAAGTTCAGCTGAAATCAAATGCTGCCTGGCCAATTGACCTCAGATTTCAAGCGGACGCATTTTCTTTGACAAAATGCTGTTTGATTTGTCCGAAGACCTTCTCGATCGAGGCATCCAGCCGTTTGTCACTCTTGTTAGAGAGCGCGATATGGATCGGTTCAATCTCATCGGCAATCGGGACGCTTATCAAGGGCTTGCCATCATAGCTGACCATCGGGGTCGGATTGGTTACCAATATTGAATAGCCTGCGCCATTGGCGACCATCGAACGGACCAGTTCGAAAGATGTGGTTCGCATCCCAATACTAGGGGTCAGGCCAAGCTGTTCAAAAACATCTAGGAAATATTCACCGCTGACCGGGGCGTCCATCAAAACCAACGGTTCATCAATCAACATTTCAAGCGCAATATTATCCTGCCGCGCAAGCGCATGATCGGCAGGCAGCACGATGTATGGACGCAGGGCAACAAGCCGTTCCGTTTGTATATTGTCTGGCACCGCAAAATCATAAATCAGCGCCAGATCAGCGTCTTGCACCATCAGCGCATCGAGAACTTGTGACTGATCCCCTGGAATAACATCCAGCTCAGGCGCTGTTGGATCATTGTCTAATGTCTGCATCATTGCAGGCAAAAAATAGGGGGCGAATGAGTCTAAACAGGAAAGGCGCACAGGATCATTGTCGCCGCTGCGTTTCTGATTGAGCGCGGTGCTGGGCAAGCGGAATGGAGTGCCATAACTCCGATTTGCGTAAATCAGCGGAGAGCCTGCGCTGCCGACGCTGACCTTTTCAACCTCGCCAAAAAAGACATGGTGGGTGCCAATCACAACATCCTTTTTCAACCGGCAATCAAACGCCACCAGCCCATCCGTTATCGCCGGCGCGCCCGTTTCAAGAATGTGCCATTCGGCGCAATTGAACTTATCTTCGCCCTTGTCTTTGAACCGCCCAGCAAAGGTATCGGAGACAAAACTTTGATCATCGCGCAGGATGTTGACGCAGAAGACGCCATTTTCAATGATCGGCTTAACGCCTGAACTTGCATCATTGATGCACACCAACAAGGTCGGTTTTTCGGTGTCCGCTGAAACGGAGGACATCGCAGAAACGGTGACACCAGATCGCCCGGCTGGGCCATCTGTAGTGACGATATTTACGGTCGCTGCCACATGGCTCATCCCGTGGAGGAATTCGGACTTAATATCGTTCATATTCAATCCGCCAGAAAGCTAAGCATTGCTTGGTTGAATGGCTCAGCCGCCTCGATGTTTGAAAGATGAGCTGCGGGGAGCGAAACCAGCTCGCAATGGCGGATGTTATTGAGCATCCACTCGCTATGCTCAGGCGGGGTTGCGGGGTCTTTCGATCCTGAAATGACCAAGGTTCGCGCTTCGATCAAACGCGCGGTTGGCCGCAAATCCATATCGCGGATCGCTGCTGAGCACCCGGCATAGCCCGCTGGATCTGTCGCGATCAATTGCTGTCTAACTGCGTCCAATTCAGGCCCTTGCGCGGCGCGAAATTCCTCGGTGAACCAGCGTTCAAGGACAGGTTCAATCATGCTCTCCATACCATTTGCAGAAACGGTTTGAATGCGCGCGGCCCATCCTTCGGGCGGACCCATATAGGCCGAAGAGTTTGCAATGATGATGCGCCGAAAACGCTCTGGCGCACGGTAGCCGAGCCATTGGCCGATCATCCCGCCGAGCGATATGCCTGCAAAATCCGCTTCTGCGACCTCCAAATGATCGAGCAATTCCAAAGCATCACGCCCGAGGCGATCAAGAGAATATCCTCCCGCCGGAACGCTCGATTGCCCATGGCCGCGCGCATCGTAACGGATCACGTCAAACCGGTCGGTAAGCGCAGGGATTTGCGCATCCCAAAGCCGCATATCTGTACCAAGGGAGTTCGACAATAATAACGGCTTGCCCCCTATCTTGCCTTCCCGGCGATAGGCGATTGCGCAGCCATCATCCGCGGTGAAATTCTGCCGATCTGGCATCACGTAATTTTCGCCGTGAAAGCGGCCTGCGTTCGCTCGCGGATTTCGTCTGGCGTGACTTGCGGCGCGCATTCAATCAGCACAAGCCCATCGCCCGGCGTGATTTCGAAAACGCCCAGATCAGTGATGATCATATCGACCACGCCTTGCCCGGTAAGCGGCAGCGAACATTGCTTCAAAATCTTAGGCTCACCGCGTTTGTTGCAATGGTCCATAAGCGCGATCACGCGCTTAACCCCGGCGACCAAATCCATGGCGCCTCCCATGCCTTTCATCATCTTTCCAGGGATCGTCCAATTTGCGATATCGCCAGTGCTCGACACCTCCATCGCGCCCAAAATTGTTAGGTCGATATGGCCGCCCCTGATCATCGCAAAACTCTCTGCGGAAGAGAAAAAGCTGGATGTTGGGAGCTGAGTGATCGTTTGCTTTCCGGCATTGATCAGATCGGGGTCTGCCTCATCCTCATAAGGAAACGGCCCCATGCCAAGCATGCCATTTTCCGACTGCAAGACCACTTCGATATCGCTGGCAATGTGGTTTGCGACTAGGGTTGGAATGCCAATCCCCAAGTTCACATAAAACCCATCAGACAATTCACGCGCGGCGCGCGCTGCCATCTCATCTCTGGTCCATGGCATCAGGTCGCCTCCCTTTGCCGAACAGTCAGTTTTTCGATGCGCTTTTCGTTCACGGTGCTTTGGACAATTCGATCCACATAAATCCCGGGAAGGTGGACATGGTCGGGATCAAAACTGCCATCTGCAACAATCTGTTCAACCTCAACAATCGTGACGCGTCCCGCCATCGCCATTTCAGGGTTGAAATTGCGGGCGGTCTTGCGGAACATCAAATTGCCAGCGCTATCCGCGCGCCATGCCTTTACGATCGACAGATCAGAGCGCAGCCAGCTTTCGCGAACATATGTCTCGCCATCAAATTCTTCGGTGGGCTTGCCCTTGGCAACAACAGTGCCCACGCCGGTCTTTGTGTAAAAGGCCCGAATGCCCGCGCCGCCGGCCCTGATCCGCTCTGCCAATGTCCCTTGAGGATTGAGCTCTAATTCGAGCTTTCCTTCAAGATAGAGCTGTTCAAACAGCTTATTCTCACCAACATAGCTGCTGATCATCTTGGAAATTTGGCCATTGTTAAGCAGCATCCAAAGGCCAAACCCGTCGGCACCGCAATTGTTTGAGATGACAGTTAATCCGGTCGGATTGGCATCACGAATGGCGGGGATCAGACTTTCAGGATTGCCGGAAAGTCCAAACCCACCAGACATAATCGTCATGCCATCGAACAAGACGCCATCAAGCGCGGCTTTGGGATCAGGATATAATTTTTGCACCAATCAGCCTATACTTTGAGCCGGGGACGAGCGGAAAATTGCTCATCTTCGGGGCGCATGGCGGCTTGCATTTCAAAGTCGAAATCAACATGCGCTTCATCGCCATTGCGCTCTCGCACAGGCAGCAACCCTTCGCGGGTGCCGAATGCAAAGTCACTTTCGGCAAGCGGGTCATCGCCAAAATTGATCTGTGTGGTCAACGCTCTGAAACCGGGCGCTTCTAAAAAGAAGTGAACATGGGCAGGCCGGTCGCCGTGGCGACCCAAGGTTTGCATCAATTGCTCGGTTGAGCCACCCGGAGGGCAGCTATAGCCTTGAGGCATCTTGGACTGAAAACTGTATTTGCCGTCATCGCCCAATTTGATGCGGCGACGATTGTTGAACGGGGTTTGTTCACCGGTCGGATCAAAATGCGAATAGAACCCCTGCGAATTGGCGTGCCAAACATGCAAAACACAGCCCGCAACAGGGTTGCCGCTTTGGTCCCTCACGGTACCGGACATGGTCAGCGTATCGGTATCATCGGGATCGTCGGAAAGATTGGCATGGCCTTCTACAAACGGCGCGCCTTCGACATAAAGCGGCCCCTCGATAGTGCGCGGTGTGCCGCCTTGATATCCAATTTCCTTGTCCTTTGCATCCATGTGCAAATCAAGAAAATGTTCGAGGCCAACACCCGGCACGATCAGGCCAAACTCATCCGCAGCATTCTGCAAATATTGCGTCGCTGTCCAAAATTCATCTTCGCTGATGTCGTGCTTTTCAACGATCGCCATCACCGCTTCGAGCAGGTCGCGCATAATCGGTTTTAGCCGCTCATTGCCGCCAGTTTCGGAGACGCCGCTCGCACGGTCTAGCAATTGTTGGACCGCTTCGCCCTTCACAATATCTGTCATACTTTCTCTCCCAAAAGTGCTCTATTTTTCCAATGCGATGGCCGAGGGGTGCTGGCACAAGGCAGTGACTTTGACTGTCATAAATTTGTAGAGGGGCAAGTTGATCAAGATGTCGTGCAATTCGCCCGTGCTCGCGACATCGAAAACGCTGACATTCGCATATTGCCCGGCGACGCGCCAAAGATGCCGCCATTGGCCGCTTTCCTGAAGCTCTTGAGCGCGCGCTTTTTCGGTCGTTTTCAACGCTTCAAAATGCGCCGGATCATAGTCCAACGGCACATTCACATCCATTTCAACCATGAACAGCATTGTATTCTCCACTCTGTCTTTAGCTGCGTTCAAACTGCGCAAGTTTTTCGCGGTCTACCGCAATGCCCAGGCCTGGGCCGGTCGGCACTTTCAAACCAAAATCGCGGTATTCCAGCGGCTGCTGAAGGATATCTTGCGTCATCAACAAAGGCCCAAACAGCTCGGTGCCCCATTTTAGATGATCGAGCGTGGCAAACAAATGGGCTGAGGCGATTGTGCCGACCGGCCCTTCCAGCATTGTTCCACCGTAAAGGTCGATTGATGCGTTTGCGCCAATTCGGGCGACTTCGCGGGCCTTGGTCAGCCCTCCAGATTGCGCAATTTTTAGCGCGAACACATCCGCCGCGCGCGCATCGGCATAGCGCTGAGCAGAGATCGGTCCGGTCAGCCCTTCATCGGCCATAATCGCAATTGCAAAATCTTCGCTCAACGCTTTCATGCCGGCAATGTCATGCCCGGCAATCGGTTGTTCGATCAGGTCAACGCCCGCATCCTGCAAACGGGCGGCCCCTTCGCGCGCTTGCTCCCGGCTCCAATGCTGATTGACATCGACCCGGATCGAAGCACGCCCTTCAAACGCTTTCGCAATCTCGACGACATGATCGCAATCAGCGGCCACATCGCGTTTGCCAATTTTGAGCTTGAAATCTCGATGGAGCCGCGCGCCAAGAACGCGTTCGCCTTCTGCGATATCTTGTTCAGTGTTCCCGCTGGCCAATGTCCATGCAATTGGCAGGGCCGCGTGCCTTGCGCCGCCAAACAAGGCCGAAATTGGCTGAGCGGTGGCTTGCCCTTTGGCGTCGAGCAGCGCGGTTTCAATTGCGCATTTGGCGAAACGATTGCCAACGATATGTGCATCTAACCGGGCCATGATCGCAGCGGGATCATCGCCGTTTTGACCGATCAAAAGCGGCGCAAAATACGTCTCAATATTGACTTTGGTGCTTTCTGGGCTTTCCTCGCCATAGGCCAGCCCGCCAATCGTCGTCGCTTCACCCACACCTGTGATACCGTCTTCGCGCATCACAAAGACGAGCACGACGGTTTGCGCCATCATCGTAGTCATTGCCAGCACATGCGGGCGGATCGTTGGGATATCCGCGATCACCACCTCAACGGATTGCAAGGCCGCGGTGCCAACTGCGCTCATGATGGAACCCCAATCATCACCGCAGATACAATCCGCCATTTACGTCAAAGGTGCTGCCGATTGCAGAGGCTGCTTGGGGAGATGCAAGCAGCGCCACAATCTGCGCCACATATTGCGCATCGCCCAAGGTTCCCGCAGGGATGCTCTTGGTTACAGCCTCAAGCTTTTCAGCGGGCAAAAGCTTGCGGACCGATTCCAAGTCAAGCGGGCCGGGTGAAATCGCATTGACTGTGACGCCATTGGCCGCAAGCTCTCTGGCAAACACTTTGGTCAGCGTCATTATTCCGCCTTTGGCGGCGGCATAATGCGCGCCGGTTGCCGCACCGCCATTTTGACCGGCGAGCGAGGCCATATTGATGATCCGCCCATATCCTTGATCGCGCATTTTCTGTCCGACCAATTGGCAGCCCAAAAAGGTGCCTTTCATCGCAATCGCCGTGACAGCGTCAAATTCATCGGCGCTGATTTCGAAAATCGGCGTGGTTTTGGTCAAAGCCGCATTGTTGACGAGAACGCCGATCCCGCCCCATTGCGCTTTGACTTGCTCGATGACCGACTGCCAGCTGTATGCATCGCGCACATCCAACCGCGCAATCATTGCGTGATTTGCTTCAAATTGTGCGGCAAACCCGTCTAACGGCGCGGTATCAATATCGGTCAGGCAAACGTGAAAACCTGCCTCGAGTAAATGCGCGCTGATGACTTGGCCAAGACTGCCCGCAGCGCCGGTTACGATCGCTGCTTTATGATAGACAGGCGCGCTCATAACAGAATCGTCATGCCGGACAGGGCATCTTCTGAATTGAGCAGCCGCGCTACTTTTTCATAGATTTTGAAGCCATCGCCATCCGTTTTCAAACGCCAAGTGACATTGGCGGCATAGATGCGGTGTTTGCCGAATTTGTACTCGACCAAATTTTGCGCGGCACGCACGCAAATGTGGCCGTTTCTATCGTCTTCGAGCCGGACAAACCGAGAAATCGTTCGAAGCGTCTGTGCTGCGTGCGCTGCGGACATTGACTGGCCGCTTGTCAATCGGCGCACACGCATGTCGCGCATTGCCGCATTGTCATAAGCATAGTTCAGGCAGTCTTCGAAATCCGTCGCATCCGGGTCAATCGGGACAACATATTTGCCATCAACGTCCCACAGATCGAGCCATTCGCGATAGCGTTTGTGATCGAGCAGATCGGCTTCTTGCCAGATGAATTGGGAAATACTGTCCATGCTAGAGGGCGCAGAGTGGCTCATGCCGTCATCATCCTCTTCCACATCTGATAGGCTGCGCGCATCCCCGTTTCTGCAGTGACATCACCGGCGCTTTCGGCTGTTTTGTCTTCGCCGCGATTGAGCATGATCCAAATATCATCTTCTCCCGCATCGGCCCCGCGTTGAACCCGTTCCCATGCCTCGGCATCATCAGGCGTGCCAAACCCCATTGGGCCTTGGAAATGTTCATGCAGGCGCAGGCGCGCGCGGTTGGCGGCAGGCGGCCCGCCATCCATTCCAATCGCGATATGACGGATCTCCGTCTCATCGACAGAAAGCGGACGCAGCACCCGGAAAAACGCCATGGAACAGGCAAGGTTGGGGAACAGATTTACGTTGAAACCTGAACCCGAGACTGCGCGAACGACGCGCCGCACCGTCGCTTCATCGTGGTCCTTCCGCAAGTCTTCTGCGAGGTCATGAAAGCGTTCTGGGATCGGCTCATCAAGGTTTGCTTCAAGATCAACCAAATCCGGGATCATCACCATAACGCTATGGCCATTGCCCAAATCCTCGACATATCCGCCGGCTTCCATGAAGGAGAAAAGCTCTTTGGTGTCACCGTCAAGGGAGGTCAGAAAGCTCTTATGGACGACCGGAAAGTGATAGGCATCCGTCGTATTTTCGAGCTGAATTTTCCAATTTCCGGGGAACGTGAACTTGTGCTCACCCATCGTTTTGACGGGAAAGCCGCCGCCTTGTTTCATAAACAGATCAATCCAAGGCTTTGCCCGGCCTAGAAAATCTTCAAGCGGCTGAACCTCGTTGTTAAACGTCGCAAAAATCAGCCCATTATAGGCCTCTGTCCGCAGCGTATGGAGGCCATATTCGCTTTTATCGAAATCCTTATATCCTTTGGGCAGCGGCAGGCCTTTAAGCGCGCCATCTTGGCCATAGGTCCATGCATGATAAGGGCAGACAAAGCCGGGCGCATTGCCCTTTTTCGCCTCGCAAATGGTCGCGCCACGATGACGGCACCGGTTCAGCATGACGCGAACTTCGCCTTTGGAATCGCGGTTCACGATCACCGGCTGACGACCGACATATGTGGTTATATAATCGCCATTTTTGGGCAGCTCGCTCTCATGTGCGACCCACACCCAGGTGTGATTGAATATCCGCTCAATCTCGTCTTCAAAGATGTCTGCGTCTTTATAAAGCGAAGTATGCACGCGATCTTCACGCACCAAATTCGCATAGTTTTGATTAGTCATCCACGGCTCCGTCTTTGGCCTTTGCGGGGACATTTATCGCCTCGCTGTCGCTCCAGCGGTCCACTGTTCGAGAGAAAATATTGGTCGTTTTGAAAAGCGAAATTTCCCATTTTCCGGCTGTCCGCAAAAACTCCATATCCAAAGCTGCACTGCGCAAATCCGAGGTATCGTCTTTGTAAGTGCTGCATTGAAGCATCATCCATTTTCCGGTGGCAGTCTCACCGTTCACCGCAATGTCTTCGGCAGAAAAGAAATGCCCCGTCATTTTGAAATGTGCCTCAGGCGCACAATAGCTGCCAATCATTTTGACGATGGCATCGCGCCCTTCAAATCCGCCAAATGCGCCTTTGTATCTGCCTTTGCCCTGCCATTTTGCATCCTTGGCAAAGACAGCGCCCAATGCCGCCAAGTCCGTGTGCGGTCCCAGATCATCACAAATGCGGAAATAGGTCGCCACAAGACGCCTGATTTCCGCTTCGGATTCAAGCCGATCCAACCGCGTCAGAATATCACTAAGATCGGCCATCTGGGTCATTCAGGCATAATCAATTCGCGGCCCAAGCGCGCTTCGACCCGGATGTATTTCCACATGCGAAATTCGCCCACTTCGGTGGTGCGGAACAGGTCGCAAATGGCTACCGCTGCGTTCCTGTCAGGGACATCGGCAAGGATATAAAACGTCCATGGCCATCCATTTGGGGACGTGCCAACCATCGTCTCATCATCATCAAATGTGCCAAGAACATCGACACCAGGCATCTCTCGAATGGTCCGAATAGTCCGGCCAGTTGCCTTAAGCACTGTCGGAATATCGGCGCCAGTTAGATCAAAGAAATTTTGCAGCACTGCGCCGCAAACAAGAACGCGAATTTTAGCTGGAGCGTCTGCCATTAATCCATCCTTTTATCGTAATTATCAGAGAAATCCGGGAAATGGCTCAAGGCCCAAAATACAGCGTCCTGCACTCATATAAGTGCCCTCGGATAGGAATGCGTGCTGCGGAACAACCAAGGAATCTTGCAATTTCTGACCTATGTTGCCGCCTGCAAAAATGCCCTCTGTGCCCGCGACTTTATAAACGGATAGACAAGCATCCGCCCCCGCTCTGGCGGCGTTGCTGGCTGATAGGCGCAGCATCACCCGTTGCTCTTTATCCAGCTCATCTCCGCTAACAAGCGCCTGAAAAGCGTGCTCAGTCGTCTCATAGAAAAACGCTTTGGCAGAGCGCACCGCTGCCTCTGCTTTGGCAATTTCGGTTTGCACAAAGGCGCGGTCTGCCAAGACGGGAGCGCCAGTGATTGAATTGCGGCCGCCCGCCATTTCGATAAACCCATCAAGCGCGCCGCGCGCTGCGCCCAAGGCAACCACAGCCAAAACTTGCGCGGCCAAGGCCATCGAAGGGTAACGGTAAAGCGGTTCATCTAAGCTCGACGAACCGCCTCTCACAAAGGTCCATTCCTCTGGCACCACAACATCGTTGACCACCATATCGTGGCTTCCAGTGCCGCGCATGCCATTGACGTCCCAATTGCCGCGGTCAATTTCAACCTTTGATGCTGGCATTACGGCGATGCGAGGCAGCCCCCCAGCTGCCTCGCTGCCTTCAACCTTGATACCCACACCGATAAGGTCTGCACCTGTGCAACCGCTGCCCCAGGCCCAGCGACCTTTAACTTTCAAGCCGCCATCAACCGGTACAGCGGGTTGCGGGGGGAAAATCCCTCCGGCAAAAATAACATCTGGCCCGTTTGCATACATTTTTTCCAGCGTCGGCAAGGGCAGCGCAGACAGGTAAATCGCGGAAAAACCAAAACTTGCGACCCAACCTGTCGATGCGTCGACCGTCGAAATACGCTCAATAATACGAAGAAAGTCTGCGGGGCTCATTTCATCGCCGCCAAATCGTTTTGCAACAAGCGCACGATAAATGCCGGCCTGCCTCAAAAGATCCACGACCCCGTCAGGTTGCTGCTGAGCAGCGACCATTTCGGTGCGCTTTTCTGGCAAAATCTCCAGCAGCTCGCTAAGCGCGTTAAGGCTATCACTGGCTTCTGTCTGCTCTTTTACCGCAGTTGCAGTCACACTTTCGTCTCCTCAAAAACCGGCTCAGCATTCATGCCTGCCTCCACCCGCTTGGCCACCGCGCACAATTGTTCATCATGCATCTTCTTGCCCACCAATTGAATTCCGAACGGGAGTCCCGCCTCGGTTTCAAATGGCAAAACAATCGCTGGATGCCCGGACAGATTAAAGGGGCGCATCATGCTCGTATGACCCACAATGGTGGCCGGGTCCTGTGCTTCAGCGAGAGTGGGCGCAGTCGCGGGCATGGCGGGCAAAACCAGTGCATCAACTTGGCTTAGCGCCCGGTCGACCTGCGCGGTAAATTGTGCGCGAACAGTCTCAGCGTCAGCCACAGCTTTTGCGGTTATATCGCGCGTTTTGCTCAATCGCGCTCTAATGTCATCGCCAAGGCCGGGGTGATCGACAATATGCCCAAATGCTGACCAGTTTTCCGCCCCGATAAGCGTCAAGCCAGCGGCATGAGCCGCAGCCATATTTGGCAATTCAACTTCCATGATGCTCGCATCTATCGTCGACAAAAAATGAGCAAAAGCGTCGTCAATCTCAACTGACCAAGGCCCGCTCACCACCCCAAGAGTAAAATCGCCTTCAGAAACATGAGGCTTGTAGTCGGGCGCAATCATAGCAAGAGCGCGCTCGATCATCTCAACATTGCGAGCAAATGGCCCTGCGCAATCAAGGCTGCTTTCAGCAGGGATCACGCCGTTTCGGCTGATGCGGCCATAACTCGGTTTTAGTCCTACAATGCCGCAGCAAGCGGCAGGCATACGGATCGAACCGCCCGTGTCAGTGCCAAGCCCAATTTCTGCGATCCCGGCAGCTACCGCGGCCGCGCTTCCGCTTGATGATCCTCCTGGGATTAATTCAGGATAACTGGGGTTTTCAGGAGTCCCAAAATGCTCGTTTACGCCAGTGACTCCAAATGCCAGTTCATGCATATTTGCCTTGCCGATTATACGGGCCCCAGAAGCAATTACGCGTTCAACAATTTCGGCATGCTTTTCTGCGGGAGCTTCTTTCTCATAAACTTTCGAACCCATTCCAGTTCGAATGCCGGCAACATTGATCGAATCCTTCACCACAACCCGCAGCGGGCCCGCCCCCAGTGAAGCTGGCGTAACAATCATCTTTGATACCGTGTCTGGCATATTAAGAATCAGGACCCTCTCTAAGCACGGGGCTGGAGGATTTTACGTGAATAGTCAACTAAATTTAGGACACGGTTTTGGGGCTTAGGCAATATTTAGTTTCAATAGCGGGTGCGTTCTGCAAAACGGGATGACGCACCAAAAGCCCAGGAGACCCGAAGGTGGTCGAAAACCTATCTAGCGATTATGATTTCAACTTTTCGGACTGGCCATTTTATTGGCTTGCGAAAGCTGACCGCGCCTATCTTGCGAAGTTAGAGATTGCGCTTTCTAAGGTCGGTCTAGACATACCAAGGTGGAGGGTGCTGATGGTTCTGCACAGCCGCTCCAAGGCAAGCGTAAGCGAGCTTGCCGATCATTCCATCGTAAAACTTTCAACCATGACGAAGATTGTCCAGCGGATGGAGGCCGATAGTTTGGTTAGCTCTGCGCCCAGCAAACGAGATGGCAGAGTGACTGAGATTACAATCACCGCAAAAGGCGACGAGGCCGGCCAACATGCTTGGAAGGAAGCCAATGCTATCATGCAAAACGCGTTTGACGGATTTCGAAAACGTGACCAGCAGACTTTGATGAATCTGCTGCGCAAATTGTCTGAGAACTTGTCCGCATAGGAAGGGCAGGGCCTGCGAGGATCCGCAAGCTGAACACACAAATGCAGACGAGCCGGTCATCCAAATAGCGAAAGCTTATCCGGAATCCGCATTTAGTTGAATAATCATCTATGTAATGTTAGTTTTGCCTATGATAACGGGCTTCAACTATCAAACTGATGTATTTGTATCCCACGATCTGAAGACGGGTTGTGACTACCTGTCAAACCTGTTTGTGCCGCATACTCTCAAGAAAGTTAGCGAACATCCTTTGAGGATGCGCGTTGAGCATATTGATCTTGGCAAGTGCACAATAGTTCGATCTTCTTACGGCGCTTCAATCAATATCGAGCCCGACGATATGAGAAGCGTATATCAAGTGAAAATTCCGATTTCAGGAAAGTTGCAAATCCATTCGAGAGAGCAGAATTTCGAGCTAGAAGAAGGTGTCGGCTGCCTCATAGTCCCCACCAAAAACCTTCGCTATCAGATGGTTGGGAGCGATAGCCAATTTCTAACTATTAGCTTGGATGCGGATTATTTTGCGAGCCGGATTGCGGTCGTTTTGGGGGCATCCCAAATCAACGATCAGAGTTTTGATCCGATCCTGCCAATGGAAAATTCCAATTGCCAAATATGGCTCCGCATGTTGCAGCATATTTGGAATCAACGCGAATGGCTCGCTGCGGCTGAGCCGGAAGTTGCCGAGATATTCAAGCAAGATTTTTGCGACCTGATCGCTGATCGCCTGTTGATGCTTTATCAAAAGAGCGACGTTGATCAAGCAACTGAACATCCAGCACCCGTCCCACGAATTGTGCGTTCAGCGATGGCCTATGTCGATGCCAACTTTCACAATCGAATAGCCTTAGATGATATTGCAAATTGGTCCGGAACCTCAGGGCGAAATCTGCAACTTAAATTCCGGACGCATTTGAATATGACGCCCCAAAGTTACGTACTCAAGAAGCGGCTCATCGAAGCGCATAGACGCTTGGTTGCTGGCCAGCAAAACAATGAGACAGTGACCGGCATCGCTCTTGCTTGCGGTATTCCTCATCTCAGCCGTTTTGCAGCCCATTATCGCGATATGTTTGGTTGCTCACCTCACGATACTCTTCGCCAAAACGGCTGAAGTTGAGCCAATTAGCCAGCATTGGGAGGGGGCAATGGCTCCAATATTGCCTCAATCGCCAAACCGATGGCTAAGAGCCGTTCATCGCCGCCGCGAGCCGCATCCAAAGCGAGCCCAACGGGAAGACCATTTTTGGTAAGACCCGCAGGAAGAGTTAGCCCCGGAACGCCCGCGACGCTGCCAGGGTCAGTGTTTTGGACATACGTTGCGAAGGTCGGTGCCTGCGCACCATTATGCGCGACTGTATCCACCGTTCCTTCGATATTTGCGGCGGGAAGTATGGTGGTGGGGAAAATTATCGCATCCAGAGTGCGGCTTGCAAAGTAGTCGGAATAGAGGTTCTGCATCTGTAGGCGGGCGAGCAATGCCGACTGGTAGACTTGCTCGGGAACCGCTCCTAAATTTTTTCCATCGCCGCAATCATTCCTCGCTAGCTCGGCAAAAAGAGCTTTTACATCAGGCCCCTCGATACCGTTGGCCAGGTCTTCAAACGTGAAGTCAATTTCCTGTGTAACGAGATATTTCGGCAGATTTCTGGCCGCCTCATAAAGCGCGATTGGGAAACTGGCACGCTGCGTCAATTCGGTCATCCCGGTCATAGGTGCCTCAACTATGGTCACGCCCGCATCTGACAGAACAGACAGCGCATTTTCCGTTACTCGAGCTGTTTCGGTGTTGAGGTTTTGGAAGAACGGATCACGCGCAAGCCCCAAGCGAAGCGAGCCAAGATCGACAGTTTCCAATACATAGTCTTTGGCTGCCATCACCCGGTCAAGCGCGGCTATATGTGCCATGCTTAGAGCCATTGGGCCTATCGTATCGCGCGTATGGGAAACCGGTGTTGTCCCGTGGATGGGATAGCGACCAGTGCTCGGCCTAAACCCGATCACTCCGCAATGGCTGGCCGGGATACGCATTGAACCGCCCGTATCCGTTCCCAGCGCGGCTGGCACAATGCGTGCTGCAACAGCTGCGGCCGATCCACCGCTGCTGCCTCCTGCAAATTTGGCTGTGTCATAAGGGTTTCGCACCGCTCCGAAATGGGCGTTATTGCTCGTCACACCGAACGCCATTTCATGCATATTTGTTTTGCCGAAAATGCGTGCTCCAGCCGCCTTAAGCCGGGCAATAACCTCAGCATCACGGGAGGGCACAAAATCGTTTAGGAGCAGCGTTCCGGCGGTATTGGGCATGCCCGCCACATGGATGTTGTCTTTAACCGCGATCTGCATTCCCGCCAGAACGCCTGAGCCGATTTCACCATCATCACCGATAGTGATGAAGGCATTCAAATCCGATTGAGCCTGAGCCGCGGCAAAAGCGGCATCAAATGGGTTTTCTGAATTGCTGATTCCCAAGCTCCCTTTTCAATGAAATGGCAGGCCAACATCGATGGACGCTGACCTGCCGATAGTCATCAAGCTAGATGAGGCTTAGAAATTTACGCGAAGCGATGCGTAGAACTCTCTACCTCGCGCAAAAATCACGTCAGAGGTTGCAATCGCTTCCGCCAAATAGCCCGACTGTAGATACTCATTGTCTGTCAAATTTTTCACGCCAGCGGTCACAGTGTAATTTCCGTTAGCGGAAAGCCAACGAAGCGATGCGTTCAAAATCCCAACATCGGGCGTGAAAATCTGCGGAGAATTGTCAGGATCATTTGCGTATTCGGTCGTGAATTGTCCGTCCAAACGAGCAATGAGTGACGCGCCGCTATCAAACAAGAACTCTTTGGAGACTGCGCCAGAGAAACTGTGCTCTGGAACCTTGTCGAAAGTGGTATCCAAAGTAATGATCGTAGTCAGACCATCAGGGACCGTGATCTCAGTATAGCGCGCATCGAGATAGCCGTAGCTCAGCTCGAACACTAAACCTTCAGTCGGTTGCAAAATTGCTTCTGCTTCAAAGCCAGTGATCTTGCCGTTGCCAACGTTCGATTCAAACAGCCCAATGAATCCTGGGATCTCCGCAGCCGCCTGAATATCGCTATAGTCCGTTTGGAATATTGCCGAATTAAGTGTCAGCCCGTCTGTTTGAAACTTGAAGCCCGCTTCATATGATTCTGCAAATTCAGGGCCGAATGAAGGGGCAAAGGGCAATGGTGGGAATACGCGCTGCGCAAAACCACCTGAGCGGAAGCCTTCTGAATAGTTCACATAAACCAGCAAATCTTCAGTCACATCAAATGCCAAATTGGCCATCGGCGTGAACTCTGTGGTGTTTTGCTCGCTCAGCACATTGGGAAGTTGGCGGACCGGACAAGCTGCCGCGGGCACTGGAACGATTGGCGCAAAAGGCCCTCCGCCAGCTCTGTCTTGAAGCACGCAAGCTCCTGTCGCGTCTTCGAACGGAATCCCGAGGAAGTTTGGTCCCACTATTTGATCTGGGAAAAACGTCTTGTCTTCATCTGTGTACCTGCCACCCAGAGTCAGGTGAATGGTATCAGTGATATGCCAAGTCGCTTGCGAGTAAACCGCCAAACTGTCCGTTCCAAACGCCGATCCACTGTCGAAATTTGCAATCGCAAATTCCAAAACGTTCAGGTTGTTGCCGTCTTCGTTGAAATAATAGCCGCCCAATACGAAATCGACGGCCCCATCAAAGAGCGTGGCGTTCAATTGCAATTCCTGGGAGAATTGCGTTGTTTGAAAATCATCGAAGAAATGGACGACTGTGTTTGGAGAGCCATCGGCGTCCCGAGCAAACTGAGCATCCAAATCACGATAACCCGTAATCGAACGGATCGAGAAATCATCGCTGATGTCATACCGGATATCGGCGCGTGCGAAGAATACTCTCGTTCGAGAAAAAGTGGGCGCCGTGCCAAAGTTCACGTCCTGAGATTCGGGCACGAAGTTCACGTCATTAAAACAGATTGGGTTGGTTGATGTAATCCCACCGGGGCCTGCGCAATCAGGCGATCCGGAGTTCAAATTGTTATAAAAGCCTGCAAAAGAACCCGGCACATCCGCACCGGATTGGATCAACACAAAGGCCGGTCCATTGTCGTCAGCATCGCTATATTCGGCTGATAGATTGACTTCCAGCGAGTCCGTAGGCTCCCACAAAAGCGCGCCGCGAAATGCAAAGAGGTTAGAATTACCAAGATCACCCCCCGCAGGCCTGTCAACATAACCATCTTGACGCTTGTAAAGGCCAGTTGCCGCGACCGCTAAGGTATCAGACAAGCCAGCATTGATCGAACCCTTAACAGTTACAAGATTGTCCGTTCCGTAGGTCAGATCAATATAGCCGCCGCCATCATAATCAGGCTTCTTGGTGAAGATCTTGACTGCGCCGCCAATATTGTTGCGACCATTGAGAGTACCTTGCGGCCCGCGCAAAACTTCCACCCGATCTATGTCGAGAAGATCAACAACGGCACCTACGGTCCGGCCAATTACAATATCATCAATGTAAAAGCCGGAACCATTGTCGATCGTGCCCAAAAAGTCGCGCTGGCCAATCCCGCGAATATAGACGCTGGATACCGAGGATGAGCCGCCGATTGCGGGGTTGTTCTGGTAAGTGACGTTTGGCGTTATGCCGCCGACAGATTCAATCGATGTGATCCCGCGCGCATCCAAACTCTCGCCTGAGAAAGCCGAGATTGCAATGGGAGTGTCCTGAACATCTTCCTCTCGCTTACGCGCGGTGACAATGATCCCACTGCCTATCGCCCCCAAGCCAGAACTTGTATTTCCCTCGTTTTCTTGGTCGTCAGAATTCAGATCGTCTTGCGCTGCGGCTGCCGAAGGCATCGCAATAGCAAGACACAGGCCCAAGGCCATCAATCCCGAATTTTGATATAATTTTGTCACCTGCACGATAAAACCCTTCCCTGAGAAACCCGTCTTCCACCAACTTCAAAGAGGCGTAGTTGGTCTATCCATTATGCGAATTCCTATCCGATTAGCGAAATAACTTGAATGTTCAACTAACTTTCGTTTCGCAAGCGGCCAAACTTGTTGCAACCTAAGCACACCACATTGCCCGTCTTCACCCCTTGAACTGGAAGCTGCTCTATTGACAATTTTAATTGAAAAGTGAAGTAATTTGCGCAAGGACGCAATCAGCATTGTAGCCGCGGGGATGACATTATGCAGAACCAAAAATCACCCAAATCGCTGGCTAGTGCTGTCGAAGAAATCTCTCGAATTCGCGCACGAATGGTGCTTGTCTTGAGTGCAATTTTGCTGTCGGGCTTGGCGGTTGGCCTCTATTTGATGGCACAGGGCGCGGACATTGCAGCCCGGCCAATTGCCGAAAACTCCTCTATCAATATGGGCATTTTGTTTGCCAGCATTATGGTTTTCGGCGGCGCTGCAATCACGGCATTTTATAGCATTTGGGCCAATCGCAAATTGGATCATCTGATCCAAGAGGCGCGCGATCTTAGAGCGAAGCCGGAATAGTGGGTTCGCCTCGGATGGAAAAATTCTTCGGTTTTGGCGCGGGTCTTGTCTTGGGGCTCGCGGCAATCACCATTGCGGTTGCTCCTGCCAGCGCGGCCTCAGCGCAAACTTCAAGCTATTCCACCAACCCTTACGCAATTGGGGTGTTCCTCGCCTTTGTTGTGCTTTCTTTGGTTATCACACGTTGGGCGGCAAAACAGACAACCTCCAAAAGCTCCTTCCTTGTTGCAGGCGGAGCAATCAAACCGTGGCAAAACGGATTGGCGATTGCCGGAGACTTTATGTCAGCGGCAACTTTTCTTGGCATTACAGGTTTGATGTTCTTGGTCGGCTATGACGCCTATATCCTAGCCTCCGCCGTTCTGATCGGCTGGCCTTTGATGCTCATGTTAATTGCCGAGCGATTCCGCAACATGGGCAGCTTCACTTTGGTCGATGTTGTGCGCCACCGGCTAAAGCCAGATTCAGTGCGGCTTTTGCTCGCCTGTTCCTCGCTATGTGTAATCCTTTTTTATCTGACCGGGCAGATGGTCGGCGCGGGTAAGTTAATCGAACTGTTGTTCGGGATGAGTTACATTTGGTCCGTCGTCACGGTTAGCGCCCTAATCATGGTCTATGTGCTGTTTGGCGGGATGATCGCGACGACATGGATACAGATGATCAAAGCTGTGCTGTTGCTAACAGGCGGCATAGCTTTGGCGTTTTTCATCTTCGCTGAGTTTAATTTTGAACCCGATAGTATCTTCGCCTTAGCGGCGACTAAGCACCAGGCAGGCGCGGCGGTTTTGGCGCCAGGCGGTTGGCTCAAAAATGATTTCTTCAACGTTGCGACCGTCGGTCTATCGCTTTGTTTCGGCCTGATGGGCCTCCCCCATGTCCTTATGCGGTTCTTTACGGTGAAGGATGCACGTGATGCGCGCAATTCCGTCGCGATCGCAACGCTGCTTATGGCGGTCTTTTATCTCTTGGTCTTGTTTATCGGATTTGGCGCAATTGCCCTGTTGATAGGGCAGCCAGAATTTTTTGACGCGGACGGGCAATTGGTTGGGGGCACCAATATGGTCGCAATGCATCTAGCCGATTTGCTGGGGGGAAGCGTCTTTTTAGGATTTATGGCCGCGGTCAGCTTTGCGACAATTCTTGCTGTGGTCGCAGGCCTAACGCTCGCCGGTGCTGCAACGATCGCGCATGACATTGTTGGGGTGCTTTCCAAGGGGGATGCACGCTCCGACGCCAAGCAATTGTTTCACAGCCGATTGGCGACAGTCTTTATCGCTGCAACCGCATTGCTTGTCTGCATTGTTTTCGAGGATCAAAACATCGCTGTTGTCACTGCGATCGCGCTAGCCATCGCGGCCAGCGTCAATTTCCCGATATTATTGCTGACCCTGTATTGGCGAAACTTATCGTCTCGCGGCCTCGTGATCGGCGGTTGGATCACATTGACAGTCTCGATTGTACTCATCGTTTTGAGCGACACAGTCTGGGTCCAATTGCTTGGTTATGAGAAGGCAATTTTCCCCTATATTTACCCGACGATCTTCACCTTGCCGCTGGGTTTTGCAACCGTGTGGATCATCTCGATTTTGGACAAGAGCGCGCAAGCCAAAGCCGAAAGAGCAGGGTTTGACGATCAAATGATTGCAGCGGAGATTGGCAAGATGCCGCAGGATTAGGCGCCAAAAGACCCGTTGAAGGATCGTAATATGCAACAAACAGCAGGGCGCTGGACCGAGCAGACCATTGAACCCTCAACACGCTTACTCATCATGAAATCTCGTTTGATCGAGCGGAGAACATTTATGCAGCAGACAAAAAGATGGTTCGCCCTGCCGGTCATGCTGGCCAGCTTAGCGTTAGGGTTCAGCGGATGCAGTGAAAGCCCGTCTGCTGATGATCAATCTTGGGCCCACCATGGCCTGACCCAAGGGGAGCAGCGCTTTAGTCCGCTAACCGCGATCAATGCGGACAATGTCAATGAGCTTGGCGTTGCATGGTTCGCCGATATTAAATCGCGCAGCCTGCGCGGGGTCGAGGCTACGCCTATCGTTGTCGATGGGACGATGTATGTCACAGGGCCGTGGAATGTCGTCATGGCGCTCGATGCGGTCTCTGGAGAAACGCTTTGGACATATGATCCAGAAATAGCAGGAGCCACAGCGCGAAAAGCGTGCTGCGATGTTGTGAACCGCGGTGTCGCGGTCGCTGATGGGAAAGTCATAACCGGCACGCTGGATGGCCGTTTGATCGCGCTCGATGCTGGCACTGGCGCGGTTGCTTGGGAACAGGTCACCGTTGACCAATCGAAAGACTACACCATCACCGGTGCGCCGCGCATTGCCGGCGATCTGGTGATGATCGGCAATGGCGGCGGCGAATATGGTGTGCGCGGCTATGTGACCGCATATCGGGTCGACACCGGCGAACAAGCTTGGCGGTTTCATGTGGTTCCCGGCAATCCGGCGGATGGCTTTGAAAGCCCCGCAATGGAACGGGCCGCCGAGACATGGACAGGCGAATGGTGGAAATATGGCGGCGGAGGCACCGCCTGGGATTCCATGGCCTATGACCCGGAGCTTGATCTGTTTTACATCGGCACTGGCAATGGCTCACCGTGGAACCAAGGCGTTCGCAGCCCTCAAGGCGGCGACAATCTCTATCTCTCTTCCATAGTGGCGGTCCGGCCCAAAACGGGTGAATATGTTTGGCATTTCCAAACCACGCCAGAAGATCAATGGGATTTCACAGCAACACAGCACATGATCTTGGCTGACCTTGAGATTGAAGGTGAGCAGCGCAAAGTCATAATGCAGGCGCCGAAAAACGGCTTTTTCTATGTGATTGACCGTGAAACGGGCGAGTTCATTTCAGGAAAAGAATACGTCCCGGTCAACTGGGCAAATGGCCTCAATCCTGAAACGGGGCGACCCAACACAGTGGATGAAGCGCGCTATTCGATTGATGGCGAACCGTTCTTGGGCACACCAGGGCCGGGCGGGGGGCACAATTGGCACCCGATGAGCTTCAACCCTGAAACAGGGCTGGTCTATTTTCCGGTTATGATCGCCGGATATCCCTATAATGCGCTTAAATCGACCGAATTTGAATATCGCCCCGGAGCGTGGAATACTGGTGAGAATCCGGCCACAATCTCTATGCCAGAAGACCCTGAGATCCGTGCTCAGATTAGAGCTTCGACGCAAAGCAAACTGATCGCTTGGGATCCGGTGAAACAGGAAGAAGTGTGGTCAGTGCCAATGGCAACGCCTTGGAACGGCGGAACATTATCGACCGCAGGCGAGTTGGTGTTCCATGGCAATGGCGAGGGATATTTCTCCGCCTATAGCGCCCAAACGGGCGAAAAGCTCTGGGAGCAAAATGTCTCAACCGGGATCGTCGCACCGCCGATCACCTATGCCATTGATGGCAAGCAATATATCTCTGTCGCGACGGGGTGGGGCGGCATCATGACGCTGAATATGGGCGAGCTGCTCTCCAAAGGCGCGCCGCCGACCGTGAACCGGATTGTCACCTTTGCCTTGGATGGAACGGCACAATTGCCCATGCCAGACAAACCCTCATTGGTGCTGAACCCGCCGCCCCATGAAGCCAGCGAGCAAACCATTGCTGCGGGACGTTTGGCCTACAACAAGAACTGTTGGATGTGTCACGGTGACACCGGGGTAAACAATGGCGGCGTTCCCAACTTGCGCTATTCGGGAACGATATCCGATCCTAATGTGTTTGCCGCCTTTGTCCTTGGCGGCATCGCAGAGGAACGCGGCATGCCCAATTTCACAGATTATATGACCGAAACCGAAGTTGAACAGGTGCGCGTTTATATGATTAAGCGTGCAAATGATCTGAAGAACAACCCGGACATGCCATAGGCGAGGGACCGGCTCCAAGGATTAGGATAGCCTAACCTTTGGAGCGGTTGATATCCTTGGTGTTCACATGGGTTTTCAAGCCCTCAACGCCAAAATCCATCCCAATGCTGGAGCTTTTGATCCCGCCAAAAGGTCTTGTCAGATTAGACGTACTTGATTGAATGTTGGGTTCGAGCGGCTAGGGCAGGGCCAAGCCGAAATGATCGTCACGGATGGCCTCAAATCCTATCCCGCCGCGATGCGTGAACTCGGCATTGGATGACGCGAGGCTTAGTGAGCTCGCCGAGACGAGCAATTGCACAACGCACCCAAAAATGCGCCGAGTAAGTGTGATCCTTAAAGGTGCCATTAACCATATTGGCCTAGCGCACGGTTAAGGAAAGGTTGCGGGTAGGTGCAAACACAAATTCTTGGATTGGTAACACCTCTAATGTCCTTGTTCTTCGCAGCGACATTCGTGGTGCTTTGGCGGGTGGGGCGCTTGAAGCGGCACGTGCTCGGCTTCGCAATTGCCTATGTCCTCGCCGCAATCGGATTTCTCATTACACATTTCCTGCCAAGCGATGCGTTCTACACTTTTCACACGACGCAAGTTTTCTACGCCCTTGCCTCGACCTTTATGGTGGCATCGATCTGTGAGCGCGCCGGGCAACGGCTCCATCTAGGGAGTTTTGCGGTCGTCTATGTGATCACCGCATTGTTGCTGGCTGTTGCGGTCAGCCTCTCGAACGATGTCAGTACGCGTTTGATCATCGTCAATGCGGGATACGGGGTTATGTTTGCGATGGGTGCGACGACGCTCCTCACAGCGCCGCGCCGCACCCTGATCGACGTCGCAATTATTGTGCTCGTAGCTTATCAGGCCGCCGATTTCTTCGTTAGGCCAAACTTGGCCTTGCTGTTCGAGCAGTCAATTCCAGCAGAGAGTTATCGGGACTCGATTTACTATTCGATGATTGGGCTCGGGCTCGGGATAAAGGGCGTGACTACGGCCATGGTGTTAATCGGTGCGGCGATCGTTGATTGGACGACCGCCCTGCGTGAAAGCGGTGAGCGTGATACCCTGACCGGATTGCACAACCGGGGTTCCTTCGAGCAATCGATGCGGACGCTCCTCCCTCGCGCGCAAACGGAAGGACGCCCGCTAAGCTTGGTGGTGGCCGATATCGATCATTTCAAACAGGTGAACGATATTTGGGGACACCAGACCGGCGATCAGGCGATCGCGGGTTTTGGCGAACTCATTGCAAAGATGGTGCGTGGATGCGACACGGCAGGTCGGATCGGCGGGGAGGAATTTTGCATCGCCGTCTGGAATTGCGAGAACGACCCGGCAGAACGGCTGGCTGAACGCATTAGGCAGGCTTTTGCACGTCTCGAACTTTCCGGCCTTAACGATGATGTCCGCCTTACTGCGAGTTTTGGCGTGGCCACAGCGTGTAAAGGGGAGACCTATGAACGCCTGTTTGCACGGGCTGATCAGGCGCTTTTCCAGGCGAAGTCGAGCGGCCGAGATCGTGTCGAGAATGCCGAGGAGGGGCGTTTGGATGAGGCGGCGCCCGAAACACACCCAAAATTGATCGAATTGAAGCGCGCTTCGGCTGATCGATAGCTCGCCGGGTGATCGCTATCCTCTGGGCGTGAGGAATGTCGAAAATCAGCTGTTCAATCGGTCCCAAAGACCATTGCGATGATTGCCTCTGCATGGGTTTTAAGGTTCTGTGGCCGGCCAATATCGCCACCGGGAAAGGCGTTAGTGAGCTCGGGCAAAGCCATCGGGAACGACCCGCCATGCGTGATCATGAAGAACAGAGTTCGCGTGGATATGTCACCGATCGCACCTTCCGCTTTGGCTCCACGGATCATCATTTCCATCAGGACGTAGAAGGGCTGAACCAGCCGTCCGGTCACATAGTTCCGACGATCTTCATCGGCATTGCCTTCAAAAACGATGATCCGGCTGATCTGAGGCCAACGCGAAGACATGTCGACAAACCAGCGGATCGCGGCTTTCAATGCCTCAGCATTGCTTGAATGTTCGGTTGTGAACGTCTGTTGCAAATCCTTTGTCAATTGCGCTGCCAAGTGGTCGATAGCCGCACGCCAAAGACCGTCCTTTGAACCAAAGTAATAGCGGGTGAGAGCAACATCGGCGCCGGCAACATCGGAAATTTGCTTCAGCGAAGCGCCTTCGAAACCGCGATCCCCAAATGCATCAATTGCAGCATTCAACAACGCGTCACGAGAAGTAGAGCTTACGGCTCCTTTGGGCCGACCGCGGCCCCGAGCCCGCCTGGTGTCAGACTTTGTCGTTTCCTCAGTCATTCAGCGGCTCCAACCTCATGCCTTCGCGCGCGACAATTGGCGCGACGCCCAGCCCAGCTAGGCCAAGAACGGCAAGTATCGCTGCGATTGCCTTCTTTTTCATGCAATCCTCCTCATTACAGTCCGTCAAACCAGATAATAATTTCTACGACCATAGAATTATATTGACATATTCTATAACCGGAGAATATTTCAAGCCTGTTCTAAGGTTTGGGGTTGAATATGAAAAAGCGCTATGTTGGTTTGATCGGATTGCTGCTCGTTGGATTTGCGATTTTTGGCTGGAACCCCTTCGCCGCTGATCGCGACACATCAGGCGTGCTCGCGCAAGGTTATGCTGGTTTTGAGACAGGGTCCGAGCGGCAAGCAAACGGCGTCTATAAAGTGCGCGCATTGACCCGCATGCCCGGTGTAAAGGCAGAGATGGTGCGTTGGTGGTTCGCCGATTACATGCAGACGACCGAGCATTACAAAATGTGGCACCCAACCGCTCATATCTGGATGGATTGGGAGAATAAAACGCCGGGCGAAATCATCGGCGCAGCGCATCTGGTGCATGAAACGATTGGCCCAGATCCAACGGTGCATAAACTTCGCATCCAATTCGTTGAACCAACTGATTACTTGCTCGATTGGGAGGACGGGCCGGGCAAAGTGGCGATCTGCGCGCGCGCAGGTGCTTTGGAAGAGCCGATGAATTTCAGCACTTTGTGCCATATCGTGCGCGACACCGAATTTGGCGCTGAGATGCGTTCGGTCTTTTGGATGGGTCATGTGTCCAAACGCGATGGCAATGAGAATATCTTCTCCATCGAGGGATTGGCGGCCAACACATGGCTGGCGCGCAGGCTGCTGATCAGGCAAGAATTTGCGGACAATCTGATGACCCATGCAATCGAAGAGATGGGCACGCTGTCGGATTTCCTGCCTGAGTTGCACGCGGCCGAAACGGCGCTTGCAGCACCCGATGAAGCGCAACCCTCTGCTCAAGGAGCATCATGAAATGCGAAGTGCACTCCTCCTATCAATCGCGCTCATCGGCTTGGCCGCATGCAGTTCCGAGCGCGAGCTGACCGAAACCTACCGCGAGGTGGCGGGAAACACGACCGAGCGATGGATATGGGGCGGCGCCAATCCAGAGACTTTGGAAGCAACCCTCCAACGCATTCGGTCTGCCAAGGGTGAGCGGGCCATCCCTGAACAATATGATACGATCAGCGAATATGGCCCCGGCAATTGGATCTTTGAGTTCGTTCAGACAGGCGATGCGCAAATGGCCATCGCTCAGGAGATTTTGGAGAGCGGAGATCGCGCTGCGGCAAAGGCCGCGTTCCTCGAAGCTTCAACCTATTACCAAATCGCCAAATATCCCTATCTCAAAGACGAGAATTATCCTCATTATGAGGCTGCTTACGCCAAGAGCATGACCGCATATGAGACGGCTGGCCAGCTGTTCGAAGTGCCGCTGGAAGTGATCGAGATACCCTATGCCGATGGCAAAATCCGCGGCTATCTGCATTTGACCGAACGCTCAGCGGACACCGCTGCTCCGCTGGTCATTGCATCGGGCGGTATCGATGTTTTTAAAGTGGAATATTACCCGATGGTTCAGCGCTTTCTTGCGCAGGGCATCTCGGTGCTCGTGGTTGACCTTCCTGGCGTCGGCGAAAGCAATTTTGTCCCATCCAATCCGAACCAATCCGAAGTCTACACCGCGTTCTTGGACGTGCTGCTCGAAGATTCTAGGATCGATGACAGCAAGGTCGGATTGTTCGCCAGCAGTTGGGGCGGCAATGCAGCTGCACGGGTCGCTTTTGAAGATGACCGTTTTGCCGGAATTGTCGCGGCTTGCGGACCCGTCCACGAGGCCTTGGCACCGCCGCAATGGGTGGTGGATTGGTTCCCGGGAATGATCGTCGATCAGGTGCCCCCGCTGCGTTGGGATGTCTCTGCCGACCGCGTCGGGATTGCAGTGCCGGTCAAGGAAAGCGACTATTCTGACTTCTCAGCTCGCATGCGCGCCTTCTCCTTGATTGAGCAAGGGATTGTGGGAGCGGGCGAGAAGCAATCCGTTCCGCTCCTCATCATCAATACCGATGATGATCCATTTGCGCCGCCTTCTGATATGGAGGCCTTGGCCAAGAGCGCGTCACAAGGCGAAGTGCATTACACCGGGCCGGGCGGGCATTGTGGCAGTCGCGATTCCTTGCTGGATGTCTCGATCCCTTGGCTGATAGAGAAAATGGCGAAGGGACCCGACGCATGATTTTGGAAATGTTGGCTGCCGCTCCGGAAGCGCTCGATGAGTGGAACACCGCCGCCAGGGACAATCTTCCAATGCATGTGAAGATTTGGCTGGGGCTGATGATGGTGAACAACCTTGTTGCCATTGCTTTCCTGAAAAATCACGTCGCGGCGCGCTGGATTTTCGCTGGGTTTGTGATCAGCCATTTGGTCGTCACGGTCGGTTTCTGGGGAACGGGAACGCCGGTTTTGGCGGGCCAAGTTGCGATGTTTCATATCATCTTCTGGACCCCGGGCATTGTCATGCTTTGGTTGCGACGGTCCGACATTGTGTGGCCGTCCGCCTTTGCGATTTGGGCGGGGTTTGTAGCGATGTTTTACGCAGGCTCGATGGTCTTTGATGTGCCGCACACCTTGACCTATCTTGGCAGCGCACTCGGATAAGGGGTGTGGGGTAAGGCTCATGACGCGCATCAAGAAAATTGGCATCGGGGCCGTAGCGCTGATCGCTGTTCTGGCGGGATTGGCCTATTATTATGTGATTGATGGCGGCCTGCCCTCCGATCCTGAGTTTGACTTTCAGATTGAGGAATTGCGCAGGCTTGCGCAGGCGGATCAGGTCGACCTCCCCCATGCAATAGAAGTGGTCTCTTTTGCCTCGCGCGAGGTCCCCAGTTTTGCGGTTGAGGCCGGCTTGTTTGAAGATGACGTAACGATGAGCCGGACCGCTTTTCGATTGCGCTCAGATTGGGGCGATATCTTGGTCGATGTCGGCATGGATGAGGCCATATGGCAAGAGTTCAGCCCCGAGGATACGTTCAACGCTGAGGGGTTCGCGCAAGTGCACAAGGCAATGGCAACGGCGCGGCGGATCGTCGTCACGCATGAGCATCCCGATCACATGGGATATCTTGCGCGCTACGATAATCTCAATTCATTGTCTGATGTCCTGTTCTTAACGCAGGAGCAAATTGAAGGGTCGGCGAAATATGCGCGTGACGGGAAAGTCCCCACTGCTCTCAAACAACTGACCCCCTTATCGAGCACCGAGCTCAGCATCATTGCGCCCGGAGTGATTGCTCTGCCAACGCCCGGCCACACGCCCGGTAGCGTGGTTCTGTTTGTGCAAATGCAAGATGGCAGCGAGGTTTTGCTACTGGGCGATCTGGTGTGGAATATGTCCAACCTGCGCAACGCGCGCGGCCGATCGCGGCTTTTGCAGCACGTGCTTATGCCCGAGCCTGAAGAGCGCGAACCGGTCTACGACCAACTTGCCGCGCTCATTCAATTGCAGGCCGATGAGCCTGATATTTTGATGGTGCCATCACACGATGATGAATGGATCACTGGCTTGATCGAGAGCGGCCAGCTCAAGCAGGGATTCGCCGTCGCTACCGGGGCGGCCAACTAGTAGATGAAGTTGCGACCCATTTACGTCCGCTGCTCACCCCAATTGCAGACATCGCCATTGGACGTTGAACAGTAGGCATGCGGACGGTCGGTTCTGTCGATCAAATGATACAAAATCTGTTATAAAACGAAGATTGAAGCAGATTAAATGTCTGAAAATTATATTAAAATATATGTGAAGAATTCCCTCTCTCTCCGCCATACAGCGAAGCAAGCCGCAAAAAGGCCGCTTTGCGGTTTATTCGCAAGCGAGATGTTTAAGGACCAAGTTGGGGCCGCAGCAATCGACGCCGTGCCAAGCTTTGTGCTGCCAAGCTCTCGATATGGTCTTGGCGTATGGTGCGAAGGGTCTGAAGGGTCTGAAGGGTCTGAAGGGTTTGGGGAACCGTGTTCGTTCGTCCATTCGGTTGGCGCATGGGGCACATTTCCTTGGGTCGACCGTTCAGATGGCAGCTGGGGCGTTGTCTTCCTTTTTGGCCGGTTATCAGCGGTACAAGCAGCCGAGCAAACCATCGTCAGAAATGTTGAACGGTGCATATAGTCTTTTTGCACTTGCTTGGGTTGAACAGCGCCGCAGGTTTTATAATAAATTGAAAAACAAGAATTATTCATGTTTTCGGGTGGCGCTTTCAGCGCTTGGCAGGCGTGTTGCATACCCTTAATTTCATCGATAGGTGATTAAACGGGTCATCGTGCATGAAAACTGTGATGATGTGTGCCATTCGTATCGTATGCGACTATCAAAACCCTTTTGCCTAGCGATCCTTGCCAGCTGCGTAGCCAGTTGCATGATTCCGGCGCCGCAATCGGCGAATGTGGAGAATGGAGAGGCTACTTCGCTGGGAAGCGCGACCAGGGCTGCCGTCAGCTGTGCAACGCGGTTAGCCGGGCAATCGCAAGAGTTCACTTTGACGCTTGAAACGGTGTCCGGCCGGCAGGTTCCTGTTACGATTTTCGCGCCGGTCCAAAGCGGTAATTATCCGTTGATCGCATTTTCGCATGGCGCCTTTGCTGCCCCAGACCGCTATCGAGCCATGTTGGCGCCAATCGCGGCGGCTGGCTTTGTTGTGATTGCGCCGATGCACATCGATTCCGAAGATTTTGGGAATGAAGCTGCCCCCTCTCAAGCAGAGGTTTGGCGAACTCGAAATTTGGATTTGGCCTTGGCGTTGGCACGTCCACAGGCAGTGATTGATGAACTTAGCAGTCGCGAACTCGAACTCGATCCAGAACGGACGGTTGCGCTAGGTCATAGCTATGGCGCATTGATTGCCCACTTGGCAGCTGGCGCGCAGGCAATTGAGGGTGTTGGCGAGGCGGCTGACCGCCGGAATGCAGCTGTTGATGTGGCGGTCGGATGGTCCCCACCCGGACCGAGGGCTGGATTGATTGAGCCAGAAGGGTGGAGTTCGCTTGCGGTGCCAACCTTGACGATTACCGGCACCAAGGATGTCTTTCCCGGATTTGTCGATGATTGGCGGGTCCATACAACCAGTTACGACAATACCCCGAGCGGCCTTGGCGCGCTATGGGTGGGAGAGGACGTGGACCACTATTTTGGCGGTGTTTTCGGGCGCGAAAAGCCAGTCGATGCCGCCTCTCAGCGCCTTTTCAATCGCGCATTGGCAACTTCATTGGAATTTATGGAACGGGGCCTGAATACAGCGCACCGGTGCATGCTCGATGGGCCGATAACGGGCGAGACACGTTCATCAAATTAACGCAGTTTCAGACGAGAATTTTGCCCTCCAAATTGAGGAAATAACGAAGATTGAAGCAGTCTAGCAAGCACTGACATTCTCAATTTCATTGGCGGTTGTCGACAAGATCCAAGTCGATCTGCTGAAGGTTGCGCCGGTGTTTAAGACCGAAAGCATGCAGCCGGTGCAGCACGCAACGATGTATTTCAGGCCGGATCGATATGAATACACTTTAGTGCTGCCTGCAACGCACGCCATCGATTAGTAAGTGCGAGTGCTCGGGCTAATTCCCGGTGCTCACGCTGTTTTGCCAAGCAGCACAGATTTGTGATCCGGTTGCGCTCCAAATATCATTGCGGTCCATCAATCGGCTCAGAAGATCACGCAGAAATTTGATCCGAAAAGGCTGACCAATGATGTAGGGGGTCAGCGCCAGATGCAAGATACGCCCGCCATATGTCTCGGCTTCATTCGATAGCAAATCAGCGGCACCAATGATCTGTTCAGACCAAATATTCTCATCTTGGCCCAGCGCGGTAAGGCATTTGCGATCCTCCATCTCATCGGTGTAGGGCATCGCGATCGGCCCATCATTCATGAGATAGGGCATGTCATCATTGCCCCAATCTGCGGTCCATTCGATCCCTGCGCTTTTCAGCATCCTAAGCGTTGCATCGCTTTGCCCTCTACCGGGCGACATCCAACCCTTTGGCGCCACATTGCGATCAGCCCAAGCCGATAGGCATGTATCGATTTGCTGCTGTTCCAGATCAGAGTCCATCCCGCCGTAATGCACCGCATTCATATCAATGCCCAAAGCCGCAATTTCCCAGCCTGCAGCCTCAATATCATTGATAAGCGCAGGGGTGCGATTGATCAGCGCGCTGTTGGCAAATGCAGTTACATTTACACCCGCAGCAGCAAGCGCGTCCATCAAGCGATAAATGGCAACGCGATTGCCATAATCGCGCGCCGTGAATGTGCGGTAATCGGGGAATGGGGTCGCCATATGTCCTGCGGCGCGAAACCCACCTTCATTGGGGGTGAGGGGGAAAAACTCTGTCGCGACAGTGACCCAAAGGGCGACCTTCTTACCGTCCGGCCAAGTGACCTTTGGTTGCTTAAAAAGATTGGCCGCTGGATAGAGGTCGTGATCCATCCCTTTGCGGCGCATGGGATATTTCATGAATTCAGCATCAAGCGTCATCCGAACCTCCGCAGGCTGCGATATGTGTTTTCGCCTCATCATAGTGATTGGCTAAGTAGTGGTCGGCGATGTCGCCAGCCCGCGTAATCCATATGTCTTCCCTATGCTCTTCGGCGTAACGCAGGATTTCTTCAAACGGCCCCATCCGGTGCGAACGGCCAACCAGATATGCGTGAATTGGAATGCACATGACCGTGCCAGAGGTGCCGCCTTCCTCCAACAAAGTGTCAAACTGACGTTTCAGCACATCGGTGTATTGTTGGGGTGATTGGCCAAACACATTGTAGGCATAGTGGTCGTTTACTTCCAACGAATACGGCATAGATACCAATGGGTTGCCGGGTACATTGAGAGGTTGAGGCTGGTCATCCTGAAACAGGTCACACGAATAGGTGAAGCCCAGTTCCGCTAGCAATTCAATCGTATGCACACTGTGCGTTAGGGCAGGGGCGAGATAGCCCCGAACCCGTTGACCCGTCGCGGCTTTAACAGTGTCGATCGCATGTTGCAGCGTCTCGCGCTCCTGCTGTTTGTCCATACCATAGGTATATCGGGTGTTGTATGCTCCATGAGAGAAAAACTCCCAGCCCAGCGCGTTCACCTGGTCTATCATTTCCGGGAAGTGATCGCACATTGCCACAGATAGGCTGACGGTGCCGGGAATGCCGTATTTTTCCATCGCTTCGATCAACCGCCAATTGCCAACCCGATTGCCGTGGTCGCGATAGGCGTAATTGACCACATCAGGGTTGAGGCGAGGCCACGGGCTGCGGTGCGGGTTTTTCGGTGGGTGCAGTTCGTAAAATTCAATATTCGGCGCGACCCAGAAAGCCATTTTCTTGCCGCCAGGCCAATTCACTTTTGGACGGCCGCGATAGGGCCAATGCCCATAGAGTTTCGGGTCTTGCATTTTCGCTCCTGAACCTATTCTCAATTGTCAGAACCCGAAGGTCCATACTCGAAAGTAGTTTTCTCTGCATTCTGTTGCGAGAAATGAATGGCCTTATTCCTTGATTTTGCCTGAGCATGCCCGAACCTGACTAGCGGCGCGGAAAGGTCGATCGCATGAATTTCCGCATTGGGAAATAGTGCTGCATATATCAGGGTGCCGTGCCCGACCGAACACCCGATATCGAGTATCTTCAATGGCTTGAAATCGTGATACTTCCACTGAACATAATTGCCCGTGATAATTGAGTTTAAGAAACGTTGGGTTTGCGACTTAAGCCTCAATCGGACTGGACAGATTCAAAGCGAAGGTCGAATTCTCACGCTTGTGTAAAGGCGCATCGGGGCCAAGCTCAAATCCAAAACAACTATCACTGCATAGACAGCTCCTTTTGGGTTGCTGCGCGGGCGAAAGGAACGCTGGCATAGTTCCGCCATGTGATAGACAAATTTGGATTGCGGTGATTGATTTGGTCAGGTTAGCGCGGCGAGTGATGGAGCCAGCGGCTAACGGGCCGTATTGAGCTGAAAATCACGCGCTAGACCGGACAGTCCGTTTTGACGGCGAGAGCAAGCTGTACCCTGTTTTCGAAGGGTTATCCCCGTACAAAAAGTCACGCCGATCAGCGCCAAAGGCTGCAATCACATCAATTCAAATCGGCACTCAATCGACTAAGCAGGCGGGGCAAGTTCTGCCAGTCGGAAACGAGTTTGCCGCCGGTTGGCAATGGCACAACTGGCCGCGTTATTCCGATCGATCAGGGGCTACGGGTTCCGGGTTTAGACACCGTGCGTGCAGCGCTTTCTGAACCACAGTTCTGCCGGCTACGGTAAAGCCAGTAAGGCATCAAACGCGCATTGATTTTCGCGTCGAGTGCATTCTCCGAATCTAAACGGATGGGGCTGGTGCAGCAGGCAACAGCCTTTGCTTGGGTGAGCATTTTTGCGGTGAGCCAGGCGTGCAGTGTGTCCTGATCGCAACGCGTGGCCCAAGTTGAGACACCGAACGAAGCCTTCGTTTACGTCTCACAAACGAACCGATTTCTCGCATAGAAAAAGAGCAGATTGAGGCGAGCATTCCGCCACAACTGGACGGTGTATTACGGCGCACTATTTCGGTTTTCAATAGAGGCAGAATCAAAGATATATCGCATTAAATTAGCGGTATAGCGCCGTATCTTTGTGTCAATTGTAGCTGCATTCTTTCGCTGGTTTTGTGGCCATGGCGGGCTTCAATGCTTGCCCCAAATGCTGCGGGTCTCACAATATTGCGGATCGCGTTTCCCTCGGTGAAATTGCCAAAATTGCGCATTTGCAGATATTTAAAATGAGTTTTCAATTTAGGTTAATACTCTTGAAACCATATTGAATCCCTGTTCTTTTGGGGGCTCAGGGAAGCGTGATTCGGAAGAAACAGAAATACTAACCGAACGCGAGTTGGGGTGACGGCGCAAAGCCGCCCGCAGGACTATAGACACGAACTCGCGTTCATTTGTGGTTTTTTGCCACGATTATGGGCGATTGTGTAATGAACTTTGAAGACAATTCGAGCTTTGAAAATGAGCAGGACGAGGTACTAGGTTCTTCTTCCGGGGCAGATACCGTTGTAAATCCAGGCCAAGGCAACACCATAACGTTGCCAGCAGGGGCAACGCTTGAAGATCTCGAAGTTGACGGCCGCGATCTGGTCGTCAATCTGGCTGATGGATCACGAATTGTCATTCCTGATGGCGCCATTTTTGTGCCGCAAATCGTCATTGATGGTGTTGCGGTTCCGCCCTTCAACGTCGCACAACTTCTAACCGGTAACGAACCCGAGCCAGCGGCAGGCCCAGCCCCAAGCTCAGGCGGTAACTTTGCCGATGACGAAGGCGAAATTCAGGCTGCGTTTGATATTGGTGATCTGTTGCCCTTCACCGATTTCAGCTTTCCTGAAGAAACCGAAGAAGAGATTTTCCCAACGCTAGGCGATGAAGAGCCGACCGTTGAAATTCAAACAGCCGATAGTCCAGTCGCCCTTCAAAATGCAGTTGCCGATGTTGATGAAGGCGGGTTGCCCGCGCGTGGCACAGAGCCAGCCGGCACCGATGAGCCATCGGATTCAGAAACCACAACTGGCACCATTATCTTCGATTCGCCCGATGGGCCGTCGAGCATTCTGATCAATGGCGTTGAGATTACAGCGCCAGGCCAAACGATCACTACGCCGCTCGGAACGCTCACGATCACCGATGTTGATCTCAGCACCGGAACGATCGGCTATTCCTATACATTGGATGACAACACCACTGATCCTGCTGATGCGGATGAGTTTGCTGTCACTGTGATCGATGCTGACGGTGATGAAGGCAATGCGACGCTTACGATCAACATCGTTGATGATGCGCCAATTGCGGCTGACGATGTAAACGAGGTTGGCGCTGGCAGTTTTGAGCCGGTTTCGGGCGATGTTCTCGTCAATGATGTGCCGGGCGCAGATGGCTATGCCACCAGCGGCGCGGTTTCTGGCTTTTCCAATGCCAATGGCTCGGCCGAGCCGGGCGACACATTGCAAGGTGCCTATGGCACGCTGACGCTTAATGACGATGGCTCGTACACTTACACGCGCGATCCCAACACTCCGGGCGGGGTTGAGGATTCGTTTGAATACACGATCGTCGATCAGGATGGCTCAACATCAACCGCCACTCTGACAATTTCGATTGCGGATTCTCCTCCTCAGATCATTTTTGTGCCCGATGCCGAAAATGGCGCGATTGTTGATGAAGCGGGACTTGATGATCGCGGGACAGAATCTCCGGGAAGCGGCGAAATTGCAGACGGCGATCCGGACAATGACAGTGATCCATCTGAAGCCACAAGCTCAACGATAACGTTCAATTCGCCTGATGGCGTCGATACCGTCACGATTGGCGGCGTTGTGATTGATCCAAACGGCTTGCCGCAGACCGTTATTGATGACGACACCGGTACTTTGGTGATCGTAGACTTCACCTTTGATCCGGTAACCGGCGACGGCGAGATTACATTCGATTTCACCTTGGGAGACAACACCGATGGTGATGACACTTCGGTGTCTTTCGATATTGAAGTCACTGATCTGGATGGCGATGTCGCCTCGGACACGTTGACGATCGAAGTCGTTGACGACGTTCCAATCGCCGTTGATGATTTTGCGGTGCAGGAATCTGAGAATGCTCCTGTAACGGTAGATGTATTTGGGAATGACACGGCAGGTGCAGACGGCGTAGCGTTTGATGCGATAGCGTTGGTTGATGGCACTCTGAGTGGCGCTGGCCAGCTGGTGAACAATGGCGATGGTACGTTCACGTACACGCCTGGTCCTGGTGAAGAGGGCACGGTCACTTTTGATTATGAGATCACAGATGGTGACGGTGATGTCTCGACCGCGACGGTAACGATTGATCTGCTGGAAGATTCTGAGCCAGAGATCGGTGTTGAAGGTGAGAACATTGTTGCTGAGGCTGGTCTGGGCGCGCGTCCTGGGGAGCCAGAGGGTTCTGACGCGGCGAGCGACAGCGAGTTTACGAGCGGTGTAATCGCCGTTTCGACTGGCAATGACACGGTTGGATCTTTGGTGATCAATGGTGTTGATGTGACCAATGGCGGGACTGTGACCACGGCCAATGGTGTGCTGACAGTAGCGCTGGAAAATGGTGATTATACGTATACTTATGAGCTGAGCGATAACACTCTAGCTGATCCGGACAGCGATTCATTCTCGCTTGAAGTGACCGATAGCGATGGCGACACGGCATCGACCACGTTGGTGATTGCCATTCTGGATGATGTTCCAGCTGCAGAAGACGATGCGAACAGCATTGCTGCTGGCGAATTTGGCCCAGCGACCGGCAATGTTCTGGATAATGACACGCAAGGTGCCGATGGCGCTGCAGTGACTGCGTTCACGGGAACTGGCGGTTCTGGCGTTGCTGGCGATGTAGTGCAGGGCGAATTTGGCACGCTGACGCTGAATGACGATGGCAGTTACAGCTATACGCGTGATCCGGGGACACCGGGCGGCGTGTCTGACACCTTCAATTACACAATCACTGATGGTGATGGTGATACCGCGCAAGCCAATTTGGTGATCGCGATTGGCGATGCTCCGGTAACGCTTGATCTGCCGGTTGCTGGTGATGCTGGCACGCAAGTTGATGAAGCGGGTCTTGCGGGTCCTCCTGCTGGATCAGATGCGGCATCGGACAGCGAGCAAACCACTGGTACCTTTACATTTACCGCCCCCGATGGCCCTGCCACGATCTCTATTGGCGGAGTTGACGTTACGAGCGTTGGCCAGACCTTTACGGGCGCTTTTGGTACGTTGACGATTGATGCCATTGCTGATGGTTCGATCACTTATACGTATGAGCTGACGACCAACACCGATGGCGATGCGACGTCGGATGATTTTGCTGTTGCTGTGACCGATCAAGATGGCGATGCGGTGTCTGACACGCTTGAGATCGCTATTGTAGACGATGTTCCAACTGCGAATGCTGATGTTGATAGCGTTACCGAAGATGGCCCGACGGTTGCTTCTGGTAATGTGCTGACGGCAATTGATGTGGCGCTTCCTGATGCCAACACCACCGATGGTGTGGCCGATGTGACCGGCGCTGATGGCGCGGTGGTTAGCGGCGTTGCTGCTGGCGATACGGGCAGCGATGTTGCCGGCAATGTCGATGCGAATGTTGTGGGCGCTTATGGCGCCATCACGATCGGCGCTGATGGCAGCTATATCTATGCGCTTGATAACGCCAATCCGGCTGTGCAGGGCCTCGACGGCACTGAGACGCTGACAGAGGTCTTCACCTACACGATCACCGATGGCGATGGTGACACCTCAACCACAACGGTAACGATTACGGTCAACGGCACCGATGATCCGGTTGTGATCAATGGACTTGACGGTGAAGGCGCAGAAGAAGTTCTTGATGAAGACGATCTGGCTGATGGTTCATCGCCGGATGCGGGCTCTCTGGTTCAAACTGGTAGCTTTACGATCGACAGTCAGGATGGCCTCTCAACGCTGACAATCGGCGGGGTCTCGGTCTTTGATGCAAGCTCGACTACGACGTTCCCAGTTACGATCGATGATCCAGTTTATGGGTTGCTAGAGATTACCGGGATCGCGACCACAACAGATGCCAATGGCGATGTTGTGTCTGCCACGGTCAGCTACAGCTACACGCTGGATGACAACTCACTGCTCCACACGGGCGGCAATGATGGCTCGTTCACCGACAGCTTCGATGTGGTCGCAACCGACACCGATGGTTCCAGCGATACAGCTTCGCTCGATATCACCGTCATCGATGATACCCCAACCGCTAACGACGATACCGCTGGTCAAGTCAATGAGAATGAGGCCATCGTTATCGATGCTCTTGCCAATGACACATTTGGCGCAGACGGCGTAGATACGACCGATGCGGCTTCGGTTGTTGTCTCGACGCAAGCCAGCCAAGGCACGGTTACCTACGATCCGAGCACGGGCCAGTTCACATACACACCTGCGCCGGGCGCGGGTTCAAACGGCAATGTGACCGACTTCTTCGAATACACCATCACAGATGGCGATGGTGATACATCAACCGCACGCGTTGATGTGACCTTGCAACCGGACTCTGAGCCAATTGGCGATGAAACATCAGCGGCTGTTGATGATGATGGTCTTGCAGGAGGCAATGCAGCTTCGAGCACGGGCGATCTGGATGCGAATGTTGGCGATGTACCAACCGACACATCAGAAGCTACCTTCTCTGGTGAAATTCCGTTCGGGGTTGGCAATGATGGCCCGGCGGTCATCGCATTTGCCGCTGCTGTGAACGGCACGACTGCAGCGATCGGCCAGGAAACCGTCACATATAACGTAAATGGCAATATCCTGACGGCGACTGTGACCGGCGGTGACCGCGACGGAACCGATCTGTTCACGGTTGAGATCACCGATACTGCCACTGGCACCTATGTGGTGACGCTGCTCGATAATGTTGTTCACACTGCTGGCGGTGATGAAAACGATGCCTTTGCATCGATTGATTTCAGCGTAACCGATAGTGAAGGTGAAACTGCACCGGCCAGCCTGAGCATCACGTTTGACGATGACACGCCAACCGCGACCGCCAATTCCAACACTGTTGGTGAGGGCGCATCTGTTTCTGGCAATGTCTTGACCGATGATGATGGAGCCGGCGTTGATGTCGCTGGCGCAGATGGCCTTGCTTCGCCGGGTGCGATCAGCGCCATTGCCAGCACCAATGATGGGACATCGCAAACCATTGTTGATGGTTCAGGCAATCTTGTCATCAGCACTTCGCTCGGAACGCTCACAATCAATGCGACAACGGGCGCCTATACATATCAATCAGACGCTGAATCGACCAATGTCGATGCGCAGGATGTGTTCACGTACACGATTGTTGATGGCGATGGAGATCCGGCCACTGCAACTCTGACGATTGATGTCAACAATGTTGCTGGCGTGGTGTCAGACAATGATGTTGTGGTGAATGAAGCTGGCCTGCCAATCGGCAGTGATGCCGCTTCGGATAGCGAAATCGATGCCGATGGTCAGATCGACGTAACCGGTGCAACGGGCACATTGGTGTACAATTTGCTGTCACCAGCGGATGGCACCTTTGGCACCTTGGTGCTGAATTCGGCGACCGGCGAATACACTTACACGCTCGACACTCCGTTCACCGACACGGTGGATGAGAACGGTGCGAACACGGTAACAGATGCCGAAAGCTTCAACTTTGAAGTGCGCGATACGCTGGGCAATCTGATCGGCACTGGCACGATCGACGTCGATATTATCGATGATATCCCAACGGCCACCGATCAGGTGAGCATATCGGTTGCTGAAGATGCGGTTGGCACGATTGGCGGCAATGTTGTTACCGATGGCACGCCCGACACCGAGGGTGCAGATGGCGCGACCGTTACCGCGATCACGATTGACGGCACCACAACCGCTGTCGCGCAGGATGGCAGCGACACCATAGTGGTGACCGCGAATGGCACCTACACCATCAATCAAAATGGCGATTGGACATTCGATCCAAATCCAAATCTGGATCAAAGCGCCGGCGATATCGATGCGTCATTCACCTATACATTGACCGATGGCGATGGTGATTTTGATACGGCAGCGCAGCCGATCCTGATCCAAGACGGCGCTGGCCCAGTGGCTGGCCCTGACATTTCGCTTGGCCTTGATGATGCCAACCTTGCGGATGGTTCAACCCCGGCAAATCCTGATAGCACGAATGATACAATCGTCTTCACCGCAGGGTCCGATGATATCGCATCGATCGTGTTCGGCGATGTTTCGGCGCTTGATGGCGGCCTGACCTGGACCCGTGTTAGCGACACTCAGATCACCGGTTCTGACGGTGGACGTCTGGTGGTGACATTGGATCTTTCGGTAACTGGCACCACGGCCACTGTCACCGCGACTCTCAATGATAATTTCGATGATCATCCGATTGCGAATGTCGATGATCTGGTTGATCTTGGCGATGTCTCTGTTGTCGCAACAGACACTGACGGCGATACCGCTTCGGCGACTGTCTCCGTATCGGTCTCCGATGATCTGCCGTCGATCAGCGCAAGCGCCCCGGCGGCCGACGCGCTGACCGTTGATGAAACCGATTTTGCAATTGATGCCACGGCTGATTTCTCGAGCTTGTTCACATCAGATGCAAACGCCGATGGCCCTGGATCGCCTGTCACTTACGCGCTTGGCGTGAATGCCGGCGCGACTGGCCTGGTCGACACTGAAAGCAATCAAGCGGTTGTCCTAACCGAAAACAATGGCGTGATCGAAGGGCGCACTGCTGGCAGTGACGAACTGGTCTTCACCGTTTCAGTGGATGCAGCCGGTGTTGTTACTCTTGATCAGCAACGTGCGGTTGTTCACGCGGACGCCAACGATGCGAATGATCCCGCCAGCCTCGCGGCTGCCAATTTGATCACCCTGACCGGCACCATTGTCGATTCCGATGGCGATTCAGCCAGCGCGACTGCCGATATTGCTGGCGCGATCACCTTCCTTGATGATGGCCCCGCACTAAGCGGAGTTTCGCTGGGTAGCGCGGTAGACGTTGATGAGACTGACGGCTTGCCTCAGTCTGATAGCTCGGCTGCATCGATCATCGACTTCACCAGCGATTTTGGCGCTGATGGCGATGGCGGCACCGCGTTTGGACTCTCAGTTGTGAATTCGGCCAGCGGCCTGGCAACAGCTGCGGGCGATTACCCAATCACTTTGGTGCAAACCAGCCCAACCACCATCACCGGCACATTCGATCCGGGCACGGGTCCGCAAAGCGCGTTCACTGCAACGATCAATGCCGATGGTACAGTCACTCTGACGCAGATCGTTGCGCTTGAGCACACGGTTGATGGTGATGACACCGCGGGTGAGCATAACGATACGCTCAACCTCGATGGATTGATCAACGCAACCGTCACAATCACTGATGGTGATGGCGATACGGCCAGCGAAACAATTGGCATTGGCGGGGCGCTGACATTCTTCGATGATGGTCCTTCGGTCTCGCTTTCTGGCAATGATGTTGATCTCAATGTTTCGGATGGCACGCTTGGCACGGATGATAGCCAGAACTTTGCCAGCGCCTTTACGTTTGATGGCGGCGAAGATGGGCTTGCGGGCACGTCTTACGCATTGGCAGTTTCATCTGCTGGCGCCGATAGCGGCCTGGTTGATTTGGCCTCTGGCGAGGCAGTGCTGCTCACCCTGAATGGCGGCGTTGTTGAAGGTCGCACCGCGACTGGAGGCGATCTTGTCTTCACAGTCTCAGTCGATGCGAGCGGCAACGTTACGCTCGATCAACTCCGGGTTATCGATCACGATCTCTCCAATGGCGACGGCGCGACTGCCAGCCTGCTATCAGATGGCCTTGTCCAGCTGATCGGCACAGGCACAGACAATGATGGCGATACTGCATCGGCGACACTCGATATCGGCAGCGATCTGCTATTCGCTGACACGGTGCCAGTTGCGGCCCCAGATACAGACACAGTCGCAGAAGGCGGCGCCATCATTGCTGGCGCAGTTGACGGTGTTCTTCCTAATGACACGACTGGCGCGGACACACCGATTGAGGTTGTGGGCGCTGCGGCGGGTGATCAAACCGGCGGAGGCGGCACTGTTTCTGGCAATGTCGGCGCCGCAATTGCTGGCACATTCGGCACGCTGACGCTGAATGGAGATGGCAGCTACACCTATGTCTCCAATCCCAATTCGGTCACTCCGGCCGGTGCGCAAGACGTGTTCACCTACACGATCACCGATCAGGACGGCGATCTCAGCACCACTACGCTGACGATCAACATCACCGATGTCTCGCTGGTGGGCGATGATGAGAACGCGGTCGTCAATGAAGCCGCGCTCGATACGGCGCAAGACGGCGATGATCTTGCGGCAGGATCGGTTGAAGGAACCAATCCGACGAGCACCGATGAAACCGTTACAGGTCAGGTAACCGTTGCCGGCACTGGCGTAACATACGCGATCAATGGTTCGACCACGGGCAGCAACGGTGTAATCGCGATCAACGCGGCGACCGGCGAATTCACTTACACCTTGACCGATCCAGTGACGTCGAGCCCAGCAGCCGATGATGGCACCAACACCGAATTGGCTGTTGAAAGCTTCACCTACACCGCAACCGACGCAAACGGTAACACGACAACTGGCACGATCACGATCGATGTGATTGATGATGCGCCAGTGGCCACCGATGACGGCGAAATCGCCAGTGTGGATGACAACGCCTCTGCCGTGACTGTGGGCACCGTTGCCGGATTGACCGGCAATGACGATTTCGGCGCCGATGGCGAAGGCACGCCAGCGATCACGATCGCAACAGGCAGCCTAGGCGGTACGGTTTCAATCGTTGGCGGCGATCTGGTTTACACCTCAGCCACCAACATCACTGCTCCGTTTACGGATCAGGTTGAAACCTTCACCTACACGATCACCGATGGTGATGGTGACACCGATACGGCCACGTTCGAAATCCGTTTGACGGATGAGGGCCCTGCGATCGCAAGCGTTGCTGCGGCATTCACAGTCGATGAAGATGGTCTTGCAGGCGGTATTGCAGGCGGGTCCGGCGATGTCGCAGGCGAAGTGACTGTGCAAATGGGCACGCTAAGCGGCCTTGATTTCGGCGTTGATGGCGCAGGCGATATCGCGTTGACTGCGGTTGCTGATACCGGCCTTACGACACTGGCTGGCAATGCGGTTGAGACGGTTTACGATCCCGGTTCGCGCACGCTGACCGGTCAAGATGCAGTGACCGGCGATGATGTGTTCACATTGGTGATCACCGATGTTGGGACCGGCGCATACACCTTCACCTTGCTGGCACCGTTGGATCACCCAACGACCGGCACCGAAGATGATCTGGCGCTTAATGTTGGCGTGGTTGTTACCGATGCCGAAGGCGACACCGCCAATGGCACAATCAGTGTAACGATCGATGATGATACACCGGAAATCACCAGCCCGATTTCGGATGAGCAAGTGCTCAACGATCCAAATGCGGCTGTTCTAACCGGCGATCTGAACTTTGATCCGGGTGCAGACGGCGCTGGTGACGATGCCGTGATCACGGCTGATGTCAGCGATCTTACGGTCAGCGGGCAACCGCTGATCACCTCGCAAACTGGCAATGTCCTCACAGCCTTCGTTGATAGCGATGGCAGCGGAACGTTGAACGCTGGCGATTTGGAAGTCTTCACTCTTACCGTCGATCCTGATGCTGGCACATCCGGCGAGTATGAATTTGATCTGCTGGTCCCAGTTGATGGCGAAACAACCGTTATCGATATCGGCACAGACGGCGCCTTTGGCGTGGGTCCAACCGAGAGCGTTATTGTTTCGCAAGGCAGCACGGGCGACGAGCTTGTGTTCGTCACCGGCTGGGAGCCTGTCGGCAATGGCGGTGCATTCACAGCCAGTGAACTTGCAGCGTGGCTGGGCGGAAGCATTCCTGATTTGTCACAGCGTGACGATGTAAACGGTTCAACCGCAGGGTTTGGCCTGGGCAATAACAACTTTGATGCCGGTGAGTTCATGCGCTTCGATTTCGGAGCCTTGGATGATTATGATGGTCCAGGCAGCTTTGTTCCTCCTGCGGGCACAGATCTGCTCAACGCGTCATTCGTCACCTTCTCGCTTGAGAATTTTGGCAATGGCGATGAAATTCACTTTGTTGCGAACTTCACCGATGGAACCTCGCAAACCTTTACTTTCACCGGAAGCGGCGGAAACTCGACAGAGACCGTAACGATCAGCGCGCCTCCCGGTGCATTGATCAGCTTTGTCGATGCCTATGCTGAAAGCGGATCGGTTAAACTCAATCTCGATGAGGTTGGAGCGACTGAGACCACTGTGGATGTCGATATCCCAGTGACCATTGAATTGGTCGATGGCGACGGCGATCCGGTTAGCGATAACTTCGTTATCAATTTGTTCGATGATGCGCCGGATGCACAGGATGATATTGCTGCGACGGTTATCGTCGAAGAAGATATCAATGCTGCCTTCGTTCTCGATTTCAGCGGCTCGGTAAATGACTCAGAATTGAACTTGCAATTGAATGCGGTGAAAGACGCGGCGTTTGAATTGTTTGAAAGCACCAGCGGCGATGTGGATATCACGCTCATCACGTTCTCGGCGACGTCACAGCTCGAAGGCACATTCTCTGACTTCGCGACCTTTGCTGCGGAGATTGATAGCCTGAACGATGAGCTTGGCGGCGATCGGACTTTCGATGGCGCGACCGACTTTACCGATGCAATTCAAGAAGTTCTGGCTGAATTCACGCCCGATGCGACTGCAAACAATCAGATATTCTTCCTGAGTGACGGTAATCCCAACCAGCAAACAGGCCCTGGCGGTACTTCGTTGACCACGGCGACGGCGAATGCATTCCAGACATTTGTCGACGATAATGACATCAACGTAACGACGATTGGCGTCGGCGGCGGTGTCGATATTGCTCGCTTGCAAGATGTTGATGTGGACGGCGAAGGCGCGCCAATTTTGGCTGCGGACTTTGAAGATCTGATCGACACGCTAATTTCGGTCGTTTCGCCTCCGATTGGCGGCAATGTCCTTGATAATGATGTCGCTGCGACGAACGGAATTGAGGTTGTTTCGATTTCGGTCAATGGCGTGAATTATGCCTTTGACGGTGTGAACACGATCACCCCAAGCGTCGGTTCGGCGATCACAGGCACATCGTTCACCGCAACAACAACCTTTGGCGGCGAACTGACATTTGACTTCTCTGACGGCAGCTTCACCTATGTGCCGCCAACAGTGACAGTCCCGGAAATTGAGGCGTTCCAATATGTTGTCGTTGATGGCGATGGCGACACCGATACTGCGGTCTTGCAAATCGATATCGCAGCGGTTTCGGCTGATCCAAACTTTGCCAGCAATGATGTTATCATCACCAATGTTGGCAGCACGCTTTCATTCGATGAATCGCTGCTGCTTGCCAATGATGATGCCGGAACAACCCTAACCAGCGTTGGCGGAGCCAGCGGTGGTACAGTTTCGAACAGCGGCACAACGATCACCTTCAACGATACTGGTGATGAGAGCGGCAGCTTCACCTATGAAGGTGCGAATGGCGGCAATACCGACAATGCATTCGTAACCGTCAATCGTGAACAAGCTGGCGAAACCAATCTTGATGGTACCAGCGCCAACGACATCCTTATTGGACGTGACGTGGCCGATAATATCGACGGCGAAGCCGGCGATGATATCCTTGTCGGCAATGGCGGCAATGACGAGCTTGATGGCGGTGCCGGTGCAGATCTGCTGACAGGTGGAGCCGGTAATGACACGTTCCTGATCACCGATGGCGATGCCAGCGTTGTGCTGGGCGGAAGCGGCGATAACGGCACGGTCACCGGCTTTGACACGATCACCGATTTCAATGTCGTGGGAGATATCCTCGATTTCACCGATGGCGGAGATCGCAATGTTCCGTCAGACACCTCTGGTGTTAATGGCGTGAACTCGACGCTGACCATAGGCGGTCAGACCATCAATTCGCACGCGATCAATGACGGTATCATCACTTTCAGTGCGTCAAACACATTCTCAAGTGCTTTGACGCTGACCAGCGAAAGCGATGTTGCCGCGGTTGTTGACTATATCCAATCGCAGGGAGCCACGACCGATCTTGGTGAGAACGGGCTGGTCGCCTTCACCGTCGGCAGTGACACGTTCCTGTATTATCAGGATCTTCCTGGCGGACCGAGCGCATCCAACGATTCCTTGATCAAGTTGGAAGGCGTTACCATCACAGACCTAGACAGTCTTGTCGGGGCAACCGCAGCGACGGGAACTATCCGTCCGGTCGTGCTTGATCTTGATGGCGATGGGGTTGAATTTGTTGGTCTCGATGCCGGGGTCACAATTGATCTCGACGGAGACGGAACGCGCGAAGCAACGGCGTTTGCCGGGGCGGATGACGCAATTCTAGCATTCGATGCCAACGGAGATGGTACGGTCACGGACGCATCAGAGTTTGTCTTTGGCGATGATGTGACAACTGATCTTGAAGCTGTCGCTGCTCGCTTTGACGATAATGGTGATGGTGTGCTCGATGCATCGGACAGCGCCTTTGCGCAGTTCGGTATCTGGCAAGACGCCAATCTCAACGGGATCGCGGATGAGGGCGAGTTTACGAGCCTTGAAGATGCCGGGATCACTTCGATTGGTCTGATCTCCGATGGGGTACAAACCAATGCTGCGGATGGCGATGTCGAGGTGTTCGGCACCTCTGTCTTCACCAAGGCTGATGGCACCACGGGCGCAGTTGCAGACGCATCGTTTGTAACCCAGCGCCAGTCGCGCACTCAGGAGCAAGCATTGGCCGCAGCAGCTGGGTTTGCCGCAATTTCCTCAACCGAGGTTGCGGCTCAACGCGCCTCGGCTGATGAATTTGAGCTTGATATTCAACCGGCTAACACTGGCTCTTCTGATGATGTTGAGGCATCGATCGCTGGTGTTGATGGCGATACTGGCAGTGTTGGTGATTTGCTTGGAACAAGCGAAGTCGCCGGTGAGCAAGTCTCTGCCAATCTGTTGTCGGGTGATGAGGGCGCTGTTGAGGCAGCTGGTCTTGCCGAAGTTGACAGCGCACAACCGAGCGACGCCGATCCGATCAGCTCTGATGATGGCGCATCTGATACTCCGATTGCCGCTTCGGCTGGCTTTGGGGGCGACGGTGTTGATCAAACGATGCAAGCCCTGCTTTCACTTGAGGCGGCTCCTGTCGCTGAGATTGAGGGTGAGCAGACAATCGCCGGTGAAACGGTCGAAGCAGTCTTGGCCGATATTCAGGCTGAGAACTTACTCGACCAAATCATCGATGACTTGTCCGATCAAGGTGAGGCGCCTGAGCAACAGAGTTCGGAACCCGTCGTTTTTGATAGCTTCATGCTCGATAATTCTCTTGCACTATCATTCAATCCAGCCGAGCCGATCCAGCTAATGGATGGGCAATTAGATCAGGCTGCTGCCGCAACCGTTTCTGCATAATTTGGGAAAACTCCCATGGGGGATACTATGTATAAGCCACCGAAATTCGCTTGGATTTCCGCGTTAACCATAATTTTGGCGAGCACATCGTCTGGTGCACTTGCACAGGATGGCGCGGACCTATTGGCGATCAGTGATAATGGTACGTTGAGAGGCGAGGTTCAAACTCGCTTCGATGCAGCCTTGGCTGCAACGCGCGATGTGAGCGTGAGCGCAGCCAATGATCCGCGCTATTTGTGGGCGTCTGAGGCGAAGATCCAGTGCGGTATTGCGCTCGGTTATTTGAAATCGAACACCCGCGATGAAACCAGCATCAGCAAATGCGACTATGCATTTCAGCGGATGACTTTCGTGCAAGAAACACCGCAAGTTGCACCGCCACCTCCGCCGCAACCACCCGCAGCAGTGTGCGATGATAGGCAACCAGCCTTGATCTTCTTTGCGTGGGATTCTGACCTGCCCGATGGCGATGCGTCGCAAACAATCCAATCAACCGCAGCCACCGCTGCTCAATGTGGTTGGAACAGCTTCCGTGTGATCGGACACACCGATCTTTCAGGCAGCGATGCATATAATGATGAATTGTCACAGCGCCGTTCGCAGGCTGTTGCTGATCTGATGGTCAGCCTCGGCATCAATCGCGGTCAAATGTCGATCAGTTCGGAGGGCGAAAGCAATCCGAGAGTTCCGACCCAGGATGGTGTTCGGGAACCGCAAAATCGCCGTGTCGAAATTACGGTTAGCCAGTGAGGCCTAGGAGGAAGTTCCATGTTTAAGTCTATTCTTCCAGCAGCAGCGCTCGCGCTCCTCTCTGGTGTATCGTCAGCGGCAATCGCTCAAACCAACAACGCGCCAATCCCATTGGCCGAAGCGGTTGATATTGCTGTTCGCTCAAATCCTGAAATTCAGGAAGCCCAGTTCAACAAAGAAGGGATCGAGTTCGAACGCAAACAGGCCGAAGGTCTGTTCGGACCGCGTGTTGATATTGAAGGGTCGGCCGGTGTGCGCCGCCTGCAAAACAACACTCGAACAAATCTCGGCATTGCCGATGAAGAGCTGTTCCCGGTTGAAATTGGTATCACCGGTGAATGGACGATCGCCGATTTCGGTCGGCGCCGCGGCGAATTGCTGCGTCAGGCTGCGCGTGTTGATGGTGCATCACTTCGGGTGATTGAGCGCTCTGAATTTATCGCACTGCAGGTGTCTCGCCAATATTTGGATATCCTGCTGCAACAGCGTGTTTCAGCAGCGGCTGAGGATAATCGCCGTTTCCACCAAATGCTGCTGCAAGACCTTTCGCAAGGTGTTGCTCAGGGTTCAATCAGTGTCGCTGATCAACAGCAGGCTGAAGAACGTCTTCAGGCGGCGATTGTGCGTGAAGAGGAAGCGAAGCGATCGGTAACTCAGGCGCAAATCAGCTTGCGCACGTTGACCGGTTTGGATCTCACCAATGTTGTTTTGCCACCTGATTTGATCGCGGCAATGCCAACATCGCTTGATCAGGCCGTTGGAATGGCGCGTTTGCGCAACCCGCTGGTTCGTGAAGCTCAGGCCGATGTAGATGCGGCGAATGCCCGCGTTGAAGCGGCAGAGGGCGAACTCTACCCCACGATTGGGCTGGAACTTCGCGGCCGTGCCGGTGATGATATCGATGGCTTCTCTGGCGAGACCAATGATCTACAGGGCCGGGTGGTATTCCGCTGGAATGTCTTTGACAGCGGCATCAATCGGGCCCGGATCCAGGAAATGGTCCGCCGGTCTTCGCAATCTCGCTTTGCGTTGCATCAGCGCCAGCGTGAGGCGGAAGAAGATGTGAGATCAGCGTGGAATGCGCGTGAATCGCAAGGCCGCATTGCAGAGGCGCTTGATCGCCAATCCAGTGTGTCTGATGATCTGCTGCTTTCATATCGCAGTCAGTTTAACATCGGTAGAAGGTCCTTATTGGACGTGCTCGACGCCCAAAACACTAGGTTTAACACCCAAGTTCGTCTCGAAACGGCACGCTTCTCGGAAATATTTGCCCGGTACCAAATTTTGGCCGCGACAAATAACTTCCTTGATGCTCTGAGTGTTGCACCGGGTGCGGGTTCGGGCTCTAACGAACGCGAGCAATTCGATTACGGACCGCCGGTTGAAGCTGAGCTTCAGCGCCGCGTCTATTCGGATTCGAATTGATCGAGCCGCGTTGGAAATTATGACAAGGCAAACAGGTGTCTATTCTGGAAGAACGATTGACGGAAGCTGACGTAGACAGCTTGACGCTGTGCGTCGCAGAAATTGCTCGTCGATATGCTTCTGGACTTTCACCTGCTGCCTTGTCGCAATTGCCCAAGAATGCCGATGGGCGTTTGCCGTGGCATCAGGCGGATACAGCGCTCGATCTGGCTGGTGTAAATTTCGATGCGCATAAGCGTCGTAAGCTGCCGGATCATGGCGATTCCTACCCCGCATTGGTTGAACTGGAGGACGAAGCCTTCGTCCTAGTCAGCGAGAGCAATGAAGGTGAATTACTGGTTTGGGATCCGAACAGCGCGAGCGAGAGCTGGTTGCCAAGTGCATCTGTGGCGGAGCGGTTCGCAGGCCGACTCTATTCGGTTTTCAGCAATCCTGATCTGCAAAGAGAAGAAGAGGCTCCGTGGCATGCCAAAGCACGCGGCCACTGGTTTTGGGGAGAGCTGCGCAAGGAACGCAGGTCTTTCTGGCCGGTAATTCTGGCATCCTTCATCATCAATCTTCTGGCAGTGGCTTTGCCGCTGTTCACGATGAATGTTTATGACCGGGTGATCCCCAACCGCGCATCGGAAACCTTGTGGGTATTGGGCCTTGGCGTGGCGCTGGTCTTCGCGCTGGAATTTGCGCTTAGACGGGGCCGTACCAGCGTGCTCGATCAAATCTCGCGCAGATTGGATCTAAAGCTCTCGCAGAAGATTTTCGGCCGCTTATTGGCCACTCCGCTGGAGGAGCGCCAAGGGCACACTGGCTCGCTCGCCGCGCGCGTTTCTGAATATGCGATCGTGCGCGATTTCTTCGCCTCAACTACAGTCGTGTTGATGATCGACGTGTTGTTCCTGTTCGTGTTCGTCGGCGTGATTGCGATAATCGGCGGATGGCTGGCGCTTATCCCGCTCGTGATAATCTGTGCGATGTTGATTGCGGGCTACATTTTGCAACGGAAAGTGACCGAGGCAGCTCAGGATGCGCAGGCCGATTATGGCCTCCAACAGACTTTGCTGGTTGAATCGCTCGCCGGGATCGAAACGCTAAAAAGCATGGGCGGTGAGGGCGGAACTTTGGGCCGTTGGTACCGGTTGGCCGAAGCGGGCGCGCATTCGCAGGAGCGCTTGCGCAATGTCAATTCGGTTGCGGTAGGACTGGCGCAAACCTTCCAACAAATCTCAACTGTGTCGCTGATCATCGGCGGTTACTATCTGTTTGCCGCTGGCGAAATTTCGATGGGTGCGATTATTGCGATTGTCATGCTTGCATCGCGTTCAATGGCGCCTGCCGGGCAGATCGCCTTTGTCCTGACACGCGGCCGGCAAGCCAATGAAATGCTTTCCAGCATTGAGCGCTTGTTTGACGCGAGCGATGAACGTCAACAAGGCAGCGCGCTTGCGCCGGCCAATATCTCGCGCCCGCTGATCGCGCTTGAGGATGTGCGTTTTTCCTATCCCGAAGCGGGTCAGGCCGCGCTTGATGCGATCAATCTCACCATCAAACCGGGGGAGCGGATTGCGGTTGTCGGGCGAGTGGCTTCCGGCAAATCTACGCTTGGGCGCATTCTATGCGGATTGTACCAGCCGACCGAAGGCACAATGCTGGTCGATGGATTGGATGCCGCGCAATACCGGCCAGAGCAGCTGCGCAACGCCTTGCGATTTGTCGGGCAGGATGCGGCGCTGTTTTCCGGTTCGATCAGAGACAATTTGGCGCTTGGGCGCCGCGATGCCACCGATGAGCGCATTCTGGCCGCGCTTCAAGAGACTGGCGCGGATCGTTTTCTTGCGCGTGACAATGGCGGGTTTGAACGGCCTGTGGGCGAAGGCGGCAGCCGCCTTTCGGGCGGGCAGCGCGCCTTTATGTCGCTGACCCGTGCGCTGGTCACCCCGTGCGAATTGCTGTTCCTTGATGAACCGACCGGCGCGATGGACAGCCAAACTGAGAAGATGTTTACAGAGCGGCTTGGCGCATCTCTCACCCCGGAACAGACACTGGTGATTTCCACCCACCGGCCCGCTTTGTTTAGCTTGTGTGATCGCCTGATTGTGCTTTCAAACGGCAAGATCGCAGCCGATGGCCCGATCAAAGATGTGCTGGCCTCTGCTGGCAGTTCGGTCGAAGGCTTGACCCCTGGAGTGGCGCAATGAAGCGCTGGCAAAACCTGTCTCTGAAGGCACTGGGCCTGTTCGCGGTGCTGGCTCTGTCGGCCTCGCCAAGCCTGTATCCCAAGGGCGCGCAGAATGCGGCCACTTTGGCTCAGATCGAACCGAGTCTGCGCACCGCATTGTCAGAAATGTCTACCGGGCAAGATCAGGAATTGATGGTGGCCGGTGTCAGCGCTCAATCGCGCAATGAAAGCATACCTTTGGCGGCAGGGATGCATCGCGGTCTGGCTGCGTATAACCCGATTGCGGAAGGATCTTCGCAATATTCGACAGCGCTCAAATGCCTGACCGAAGCGGTCTATTATGAAGCTGCGAACGAGGCGACCAAGGGCAAGCAAGCGGTCGCGCAAGTCGTGATCAACCGCATGCGCCACCCGGCCTATCCCAATTCGGTTTGCGGCGTTGTGTATCAAGGCGTGAATGATCGGGTTTGCCAGTTTAGCTTTACCTGTGACGGCGCTTTGCTGCGCTCTCCCTTGCGCCGCCAATGGCAGGAATCGCGCATTGTCGCACAGCAAGCATTGGCAGGAAAACAGCTCGCCGATGTCGGCACAGCCACGCATTATCACGCCGATTATGTGGTGCCGCGATGGGCGTTTACGCTGTCAAAACTTGAAGTGATCGGGACGCATATTTTCTACCGCTTTCCCGGCCGCGCTGGGGAACCGCGTGCCTTCGCGGCGCAGTGGACCCGCAGCGAGCGAGTTCCCCGCATCAATTGGGCGCGGATGCAATTGTCTGATGATGAAGGCGAATTGGTGATGGCAGAGCCGGAAGACGAATGGGTTCCGGGGCTAACCGTTGCTGCTGATCCTACCGATCGCCATGCCAACAATGATGTGGGCGGACGAATTGATACGACCAAGGAATGGCGGCTGACTATCCCAGATCCGGTTAATTCTGAAAGCCGCTATAACTCGGCAATAGAAGGCCAAGTTACTGCGCTTCCCGAGGGGAACGATCAGATGGTGCAAACTCCAATCGCGGAACCAGTTGAATGAGCGTTATCGGAAAATGGAACAATCTCGATGCGCCGCGAAAGCTGATTGTCGTTTCGGCGATTGGACTTGCCGTGCTGCTGACCTGGGCTGCGTTCGCACAGGTCGATAGCATCACGCGCGGTACGGGGCAGGTTATCCCGTCCAGCCGGGCTCAGCTGGTGCAACCTTCCGAACCGGCTGTGATTGAAGAGATTTTGGTCCGCGGCGGTCAATCGGTGAAGAAGGGCCAGCTGCTGGTGCGATTGGACGATGCGCAATCAGCATCCGAATTGGGACAGCTTCAAACAGAAAATCAACGCCTTTCGGTGCGGGCCCAGCGTTTGGCGCAAGAGGCATCCGGCGGGTCATTGGGCTGCGCAGAAGGCACAGTTTGCTCTGACGAACGTCGGCTGCAATCTGCTCGCGTTGCTACGGCGCGCGCGCGCGAACGATCGCTGTCGGCCGCCATTGAGCAGCGCCGCCGCGATCTGCGCGAATCAGAGGCAACGGTTGGCTCTTTGAGAGACAGCGTGCGGCTCGCCAATGAACAGGTGCAGATGCTTGAACCGCTTGCCGCGCAAGGGATTGTGCCGCGCACAGAACTGCTCACCGCACAGCGCGAGCTGGTCGACACACGGGGCCGGTTGTCCGCCGCACAGCAAGCTTCAGGCAGGGCATCGGCGGCCATTCGTCAGGCCCAGGCCGATCTCAATTCGGCGCAGTTGGAATTCCGCCAGCAAGCATTGGATGAACGCAGCGAAGTCACCACACGTATGGCGGTGAATGAAGAGACAATTCGCGGGGCAGAAGCCCGTCAGCAACGCAATGAGCTGCGCGCGCCAGCGGACGGCGTGGTCAATGATGTGCAGATCACAACCGAAGGCGGCTTTGTGAACGCTGGCGAAAAGATTATGCAAATTGTGCCTGTTGGTGAGAAATTGTTGATCGAAACGCGCGTCGCGCCCAGCGACATCGCCTTTATCAAGGTGGGCGATCAAGCGATCGTGAAAGTCACAGCCTATGATTTCTCAATCTATGGCGGGCTGGATGGAACCGTGCAGCAAGTCTCGGCTGACAGCATCTTTGATGAGGTTGAGCGCGAAGCCTATTACACCGTGCTGATCGAAACCGAAGGTTCGGTGATTGAGCGCGCCGGACAAACATTTCCGATTGTACCGGGTATGATCTGCGATGTTGAGATTTTGACCGGTCGGCGCACCATATTGAGCTATCTTCTCAAGCCAGTGGCAAAGGCATTCGACCGCGCATTGACCGAGCGCTGATCCGCATAAATTCTGTTGTGCTGGATTAGTAGCCGTGGACCCAGGTGTTTTGCTCACTGAAGCTTAGCACCGGGTTGTAGAAATGCGATGAGGCACCATCGAGTACCTGATCAGTGGCGTTATCAAGCACCACATAGCGATCTTCCATGCGCACCACGAGCAAAGCGTGATCGACATTGCGAACGGTGTCTTTGACGATGGTCAGGAACATGTCCTCGCGGCGAATGCCAGCAGCGGCGAGCAATTGCATCTTGGTAAGCGCAATGTCTTCGCAATCGCCCATACGCAAAGAGAGCGTGCGGCGCGCACCAGCCCAATAATCGGCCTGGTTGAACAGGTCGCGATCTTCAACATACGAAATCTCATGATTGACCCAGCGGTTCACGTTTTCGATTGTTTCGATCGACGTGTCCGTCTGACCGCCAAAATTGGCTCTTAAGACGCCTGAAACGGATTCGCGGCTGACCCGGTCCCAATCACGGTCAAAATTGGTCTTGCCAATTCTCACGCGCTTGGAGGCGAGAAAATCGTCACTGCGAACCGTATCAATCGCAGGTGAGACAGCCAATCTTGGCGCGCTGGCAGACAAGCTTGCACAAGCATTCGAAGGAATGCGCACGCCACTCGCTGCCGGGCTCAATGTTTCGACCACCGGGCTGGATGCCGCAGCTGCAACTGACGCTTGGGGCGTTGATTGTTGCATCCGCATGCGGTCCAGCGCGCTCATTTCACCGCCAAGGATGGCAGCGCTTTTCGCGGCCCGTGCGGTGGTAGGCTGTGCGATTTGCAGTCTTGGGGTCGCAATCGCTTCAGCCGCGCATAACGAATCAATGGCAACCATCGCGGCGATTGGTTCGGCCGCCATGAATGCCACACGAGCTTGTGCCCCCGTCGAAACGAGTGCTCCGCCAATGGCGAGGCAGCTGAGGGTTGCTCTGGCTGCAATCTTGATCGGAATAACCGAGCGCATTTGGCCCAATTGCCACGCGCCCTCACAAGGACAGGTTCTTAGAGACGGTTAACAGCGGGATAATCATAAATATCTAGTCGCGCTGATTTTTGGCGGTTTTCTGCGGGTTTCGGGGTGAGGGTCTTCACTTAGGCACAATGGCGATGCGCACTTTGTGCTGTCGGCCAACGCGATTAAGCCGCGGCAGCCCCGCGTTCGCCCAGTTGCGAAACATCGAAAAATTCAGACCAAGGCATCGGACGGCCAATCTGCCAGCCTTGGGCATAGTCACACCCAAATTCCACCAATGCGCTGAGGATATCGGCGTCTTCCACGCCTTCTGCCACGATCTTGAACGATAGCGCGTGGGCGAGTTCGATTGTCGAGCGGACCATGATTCGATCAGCTCGGTTTTCGGTGAGGTTGCGGACGAAACTTTGGTCCAATTTGATTTCTTGGGCAGGGAAATCTTGCAGGTAGTTGAGCGTCGCCTGACCTGTTCCATAATCATCGATAGAAATGCGTGCCCCTGCATCTGCAAATCTGCTCAATGCACGCTTTGCCATCTCTGAATCGTGCAGCGGCGCGCTTTCAGTGACTTCCAAAGTGATCTTGCAATCCTCTGCCGGGCCAGCGGCCTTGAGCATATCGATCACCTCTTCGACGAATTCGGCATCAGATAGCAATTGCGCCGAAACATTGACCGCCAATTGGGTAGGGCAGCCGACTGTGCGGGCTTCCTGTGTCCGTTTGATCGCATCGCGCAAAACAAATTTGGTGAGTTTGTTGATCGAACCTTTATCTTCAAGAATCGGAATGAAATCGGCAGGTGATACTTCACCCAAAGTCGGGCTGGTCCAACGCACAAGGCATTCTGCGCCCGATATCTCACCATCAATGATGCGCAATTTTGGTTGATAGACAACGTAGATTTCGCCGTTTTCGATTGCTTCTTCGTGCTCGCTCAACACTTTTTGCTGGAACTGGGCCTCTTCGTGCAGTCCAATTGATGTGGAAGACCAATTTATCCCTTTTTGACTTGCAAACTGAGCCGCATTTTCCGCCTCCCCGATTGTCCCCCGCGAACTGCCAAAATGAACGCGCAATTTGAGCCGTTCAGTTCCAAGCTGAAGCGGTGAATTGAAAACACTCCTAGCCGCCGAAAAATGTGCAGCCAAATCGGATTGATCTGCATTTTGAACAAACCAAGCGAAGATCCCGCGTTCCAATCGGAATACTGGCAACGAGCCAGCCAAAAGGGCAAGTCTTTCGGCAATTTTTTGGTCGAGCAGAGCCAGATTCTCAGCCGAAACAATCGCGTCAATCTGTTCAAAATCTTCGATCCGCATGGCTGCCAACACCGGTTTGACAACGCGCGGAGTGCGCAATTCCATCGCTCGCCTGTTGGGCAAGCCAGAACGGACATCGGTCAATCGCGCCTCGCGCAATTTCAAAGTGAGTTTGAGCAACCGGTGAATGCTGACAAAGCTGATCAGGAAGATCACGACCGGCGCGAGCTGGATATATGCCCATGCGAGCTGATCGAACACCAATGCTGTGGTGATAATCACGCCCCCTATAATGAAAGCCGCAATTGATACTTTGTGCCGGGCCGAAATCGATCCGAGCAAAATGGCCATTCCGACGGTCAGTATGATCATGGGCAGCCATGGGCCGGAATCGCCTCGCACGCGATCTTGCAGTAGAGTTTCGGCCGCCTGAGCCTGAATGACGACTCCCGCTTGCACCCCGAAAAGTGAAGTTGGGTAACGATCACCCAATTCAATTGCGGTGGCGCCAACTAGAATGCGTTTGCCTTCGATCTGAGCGCGGCTGACATTGCCTTCGATCAAATCAACGAAGGAAATCCGTTCAAAGGAAGCCGGATCAATCGCCTGATCCACGGAGAAATATTCATCGATATTGCCCGTGTTTCCGGCCAACATACTGGCAAGCGAAGGGCGAGCTATTCCATTTGTGAGTTCGCCATAAGGATAGGATAGAATGCGGCCATCGGCATCGGGGAAGACATTGACCGATGCCAGAAAGGCGTGTTCGCGCAGTTCAGGCAGCGGCAAAGCCTCGGTGATTTCGGCGCCATCCGTCGCGTGATTTTCCTGCCGGAACGTGGGCAGAATGACTGAACCACCCAGATCAGAAAGAGCTGCCGCAAATTCCTGATCACCGGCGGCGTCTGAACGTGATGAGAAATCAACATCAAAGCCGATTTGTTCTGCGCCTAACCGATCGAGCTCGCGAACGGCTTTGGCGTAATGTTCGCGCGGCCACGGCCATTGTTCGAGCGCTTGGATCGAACGGCCATCGATTTCCAGGATCACAATTTCTCCCGAAGCGGGCGCAATTCGCAATGTGTCGCGACCATCGCGGGCCACGCTTTCTAGCGATGCGTTGAAACCGCCCAAGCACGCCCCGATCACAATCAGCAGCGCGAGCGCGAACGCGACTGAGCGCGTCAGACTGCCTTTCGTGATAGTTTTGGCCCCAATGAGGCGCATGCGAACGCTCCAGTCACGCGGAAAATTCCGCCACGATACTAGAACGTCTTAACCCAGAAGAGTTTATGTGAGGTTGTTACCGGAAAAATATGGGGTTTTGCGTACTCAATTTCGAGATTTATGCCTCAAAATGGCATAAAAACAACATCTTGAGTGCCTTTATGCATACGGCAATTTTGTTGAAAATGGCGAGAATTTATGGGTCGGATGACATCACACTGGCTTCAGAAGCTTAGCTGTCATCACCGCCATCATCGTCATCCCCATCTTCACCGCCATCATCGTTATCATCATTGTTGTTGCCAAAACCGTTGAAGAACCCTTGGCCGAAACCGCCATTGTCGTTTCCGTCCCCGTCTTCATTGACTTCGACACAAATGATCATGCCGCAAAACATGTTGTCGCCATCGTCATTTTCATCTTCGCTTTGATCTTGAGTGAAGCCAGCGAAGCAGTAATTGCCAAGGCAAAATTGGCCATCATTATTGCCACTGCCCGAACCGTTTTCCGACTCGCCGCCAAAGGCAAGATCGACGTCTTCATCTCCGCCTGGGCCGCCAGCATCTCCGGCTCCCGCGGTTAGGTCAACTTCATCGCCGCTTTGGCCGTTTCCGTTTCCATTGCTGGCTTGGCTCGGGAGGTCGACTTCGCCGCCTTCATCGCCGTTTTGGCCGTTTCCGTTTCCATTGCTGGCTTGGCTCGGGAGGTCGACTTCGCCGTCTTCATCGCCGCTTTGGCCGTTTCCGTTTCCGTTTCCATTGCTGGCTTGGCTTGGGAGGTCGACTTCGCCGCCTTCATCGCCGCTTTGGCCCTGACCTTTTCCGTTGTCACTTCCATTGCTAGCCGGATCTGGAAGATCGACATCGGCACCATTGCCGGCATTGTCAGGGTTTGCGCCGCCAGAGCAATTGGGCACTCCTGCACAGCTGCCGTTTTCCTGGTCTTCGGCGAAGTTCAATTCGCCATCGTCGCTGCTATCGTTGCCTTCATCGCCGCCTTCATCGCCGTTGCCATTGTTCCCAGAATTTCCCAGCCCCAGGCCGACGCCGTTTCCGGAATTGCCGCCATCATTGATCGCCAAAACCTGGTCGAAGACATTGCCATTCGCCTTCCCGGAGCCGTCACCGACCGCATCATCGCTGTCATCCGATGTGCTGGCCGCATCTGCACTTGCGAGGACGGAAGAAGAGGGCGATGCGATCGGAGCGGTGGCGGCTACTGCTGAGCTGTTGCCCGAATTTCCATTTCCGTTACCCGAGTTTCCAGTTGGGATAGCGCCCGTGCTGCCAGATTGGGGAGCCGTGCGGAGCTGCGAGACAAAGCTGGGCGCGCCCCGCACAACAGCGGAGGATTGATCGCCTGCTTCGCCGTCTCCACCAATGATAATCAGATCGCCAATCTGGTCAGCTTCAACCAAGCCAACCAGTCCAGGTGTCAGCAGCGCTGCTTCCAGCTCATCACTGGTGAAAACTTCAACTGCGCCTTCGGTCACTTGAACGCTGGAACCACTATTGGTGACCGACACATTAAACGTCGTACCCTTGACCACAGCGGCCATATACGGCGTTTCGACGCCAAAATGCGGAGTGCTTTTCTTCTCAATCCGGAACAACACGTTGCCAAGGTATTGGAAAATTTGTGTGATCGGACCGGCGGTTTCCGGTTCTGCAATGCGAATGTGAGCTTGCGGCGAGACCACAACATATTCTTCACCGCGGACCAGCACGGCGCGGCTGCTGCGCCCGGTGCGGATCACATCGCCTTCATGCACGACACTGTTTTGCCGGGCATTGATAACTTGGCCTTCGCGCGTGATCGTTACCTGACCGCTCGCCTCAGAGACCGTCCAGCCCGAAGGTGCGGCAAACGCACTGGTGCTGGAAAGCAAGGCTGCAATAGCTATCGATGATTTCGCAAAGTTTCTCATGACCGCCCAATAGATTCATTTATATCTGACCCATCTCAGTCTTTATGGGATGAGGCTTAAAGGACAGGTGAATCGTAGCACCTAACAATTGCTTAACAGATTGAGGCGGTAAGGATTCCTTAGTCGGCTGTGACTATCCGCGGGCGGAACCTAAAAAGGGAAAGCCGCATGCGAATTTCAAGAGCAGGATTGGTGGGTGCATGTATTTGCATCGCAGCACCGGCTGCTCAGGCGCAAGATCGCAGCGACGATCCGCATATCGCGGCTGCGCCGGTTATCACGGGCAACAGCGGCGCAATCGCTTCGGCGCAAACGATTCAAACTCTGCAAAGTTTGCCAGCTGCTCCGCAAGAATCCGCGGATCAGATCGGCGCGATTGTGGTGATTGGCAATGAAGCGATTGAAGACGCTCAATATCAGGCGGCGGTTGAAGAATTTTTCGGCGAACCTCGCAATGAAGAGGTGCTGGCCAGGTTAACAAACCAGATCGCAGCGTTAGCACGCGAAGCCGGTTTCCCCTTTGTCCGAGCCGATATCATCGACGACGCCAATCGATTCGGCGTTGTTCAGGTGATGGTTGATGAAGGACGCGTCGATGAAGTGCGGATCGAAGGGTACCAGAACGCTCAGGCGCGCCGCATCCTAAACCGTTTTGAAGGCAATGTTCCAAATCAAAGAGAGCTCGACCGAGCGCTTCTTTTGGTAACTGACATTCCCGCTGTTCTGCTTCGCGGGGCCAGGCTGAAGCGTGAAGATGGTCGCGGGATTTTGTTTGTCGAACTCGATCAACGAGACGCAAGCCTGCGCCTGAATGCCGACAATTACGGGACCGAAGCCTTTGGTCCTGTGAGGGCGGTTGCTTCGGTGCGGGTCAATGATGCACTTTCATCCTCGGATCAGGTTTACGCCGCAGTGCGGATCAATCCGATTGATCTTGATGAATTGCTCTATTTCTCTGGATCTTATGAAACCCAGTTAAGCGTCGATGGGGTGACTTTTGGGGTCGATGCCTCAATCGGGACCACCGCACCTGGCGGGGCATTTGGCGATACCGACATCAGCGGCGAATCCTTGAGCGGGGGCGCCACGCTTTCCGCTCCAGTGATCAGGACCCGCGATGCCAGCTTGTGGGTCGATGGCCGCGTTTCTTACATTTCAATCGAACAAGATGATCTTGGCGCGATGTTGAGAGATGATACGGTTGTGACCGCCGCGATCGGTTTGCGGACGCAATGGGCGGTTGCCGGCGGACGGGTGCGTGCTGGCGTGTCGCATGTTCGCGGGTTGGGCATTCTGGGCGCAACAAGACGCGGCGATGCCTTGGCTTCTCGTTTTGATGGCGATGGGGTGTTTTCAAAAATCGAATTTTGGAGCGATGCGCGCTTCCCACTAGCAAGCCGGCTGGATATCTACTTGTCGACCGGCGGACAAATTGCTGATCGTCCTCTGCTAGCGAGTGAGGAAATTGCTTTGGGCGGTGCCTATCGCACGCGCGGCTATGATTTCAGTGAGGTGTTGGGCGATGAGGGCGTGCATGGCCTCATCGAATTGCGTTATCGCTTTGCAACCACGAACTTGCCGCTCGATTTTCTTCAGATCTACGCTTTTGTTGATGGCGGTTATGTGTCGGATATCGGTGCGGGTGTGGGAGAAGGGTCGCTATTTTCCGCCGGGCCTGGTGTCCGCGCGCGAATTGGGCCGTTTGATCTGGAGCTTGAAACAGGCATCCCGCTCGGCGGTAGCGCGGAAACCGGCGATGACAATTCGCCAGAGGTCAATTTGCGAGCAGGCGTGAACTTCTAAACCTGCGCGTCCTTTCTCGATCTCTTTTTTGGCGAATTTGCGCCATTTGTCATAAAATCCAGTTGCCCCTATTTCTCCATCGGCCCAAGTTAAGGTTCACACCGATCAGGAGAGAATACAGCCATGAGCTATTTCGGCGCGATGCAAAACGAAATCTACAATGCCGGATTGCAAGGGGTCTTGCCGCAATTCCCGGTTGATTTTGCAACATTGGAGCAGCGCGCCCATGAAGCTTTGGGCCCATCCATGACCAATTATGTCGCAGGCGGATGCGGTGATGAACACACCCAAAACTCCAATTCTTCTGCCTTCCACCATTGGGGCATGGTTCCGCGCATGATGGTCGATTGTTCAGAGCGCGATCTTTCGATTGATCTGTTTGGCCTGAAATTACCGTCCCCTTTGTTCATGGCGCCGATCGGTCTGAATGGTGAAATGACTCAGGACAAACACGGCGATATCGCAGCGGCCAAAGCTTCTGCGGCAACCGGCGTGCCGTTTTGCGCCTCCACCCTATCCAACGATCCGCTTGAAGATGTGCATGACGCATGCGGCGATACGCCCGCTTTTTTCCAGCTTTACACTCCGCGCAATAGGGAACTTGCCGAAAGCCTGATCGGGCGCGCCGAAGCGGCCGGGTATAAAGCGCTGGTGGTGACGTTGGACACGTGGGTCACCGGCTGGCGGCCGCGCGATCTCAACGCGTCCAACTTTCCGCAATTGCGCGGCAAAGTGCTGCAGAATTACTTCGGTGATCCGGTGTTCCGATCATTGTTGGCCAAACCTCCTGAAGAAGATCCACAAGCGGCCATCCTAACTTGGGCAGCAACCTTTGGTCAGGTATTGACTTGGGAAGACATGAAATGGCTGAAATCCGTCACCAAACTGCCGATTGTGCTGAAAGGTATCTGCCATCCCGATGATGCGCAAAAGGCAGTCGATACGGGGGCTGATGGCATATATTGTTCCAATCACGGCGGACGGCAGGCCAATGGCGGGATCGCAACGATCGATATGCTTGAAGATGTTGTGAAGGCGGCCGGTTCAGTTCCGGTGCTGTTTGACAGCGGCATCCGCTCTGGCAGCGATGCGATCAAAGCGCTGGCTTTGGGCGCGGCGGCAGTTGGGGTTGGCAGGCCCTATGCGTATGGCCTTGCTCTTGGCGGGGCGCAGGGCGCCGAATTTGTGCTGCGTTCGATATTGGCCGAAGCCGATTTGTTGATGGCGGTGAACGGCTATCCCAACTTGGCCGATGTTCGCGCGGCCGGAGCGCATAGGCAAAGCTGAATACTCACGGCCGCGCTGGGGAGGGGCCTCTTGCCTACGCGCATCGCTCCTTGGTCCATTGGCCGGCATGCTCACCGCGTGCGCATAAGTTCTGCCCGAACAGCCGGATGATTTTCCATCCTTCAGCCGTTTGGCGGACCTGCGCAAACAATCGGTCTCCGGAAACGGAATCGTCTAGAAATCCATGCCGCGTTATTTCCACCGCGATAAACGGGTCGCGAGAGGTTGGATCATTGCGCAGGTTAAACCCGGCCCATTGGCGTTTGGATATGTTGAGGCTGACCGTTGGCGCGCCTTCCTCTGTTTCGGGATGTCCGGCAAGCAATGGCTCAAGCAATCCGATCACGCTTGTTCCTGTCCAATCTTGCCAGCCATCAATCGGATTGTCCGACCAATCTTGGAACTGGGAGAATGATGTTCTCTCAAACGTCCCGAAACGCGCGGGCGCGGTGACACTTTGGCATTCTTGCGGTTGGGGATTGGCAATCAAATCTGACACGCCAAGAACCTGATCATTGAAGACAACAGAGTAACGCCGCGCTTCAATATTTTGCGCCCTCAATGTGATGCTCTTCCCGCCCATGCAATCAGCGGTCTGAATACGTCCGCCAGAACTGAATTCCATCGTGCCGGTGACGCGGATTGTGGCGTAATTTTGATCCACCTCGATCGCAACGTCATTGCCGATATAATCCCTCGAAGTGCTGATGCAGCCGCTATCGATACGCACTGACAGTTCATCATTGCTGCGGTCCCATGAGGGACAAATATGGGTGACCCGGGCCTGAGCTGCCTGTGCCTGCGCGGCAAGAGCCAATAGAGTGCCAGCGGCCAGCGCGCGTGTGAGTGTGTTGCGTTGCATCGATACCTCCTGAATGGTTTGATTGCTTCGACACCATTAAAACTGATGAATTTTGGCACTTTTCACTATGGGGTTGATCCCCCATAAAGGGTGCGGGTCGCGATCAAGAGATGGGGTTTCTACCCCATGTTGAGATACGCAGGGTAAGGGTAAAAAAGCGTATTGAAACCACACTTCGTTGGGGGACGTATGCTAAAGACACGTATCGCATTGGCCATTGGGGCGACCGCTATCACGGGCGCTGCTATTTATGGTGCCGATCAATATTTGGGCACTTCGGCGGGGGCAGATGGCGCCCCGATCGAGCTGGCTGTAACCAATGCGTTGACGCAAGAAGCGATCGAAACCGATTGCGGATTGCGCGATTCGCAATTTTCAACCGATCAAAAGCGCGCCTTTGTTGATGAGAGCGTCACGCGCGCCAGAGTTGTGGCGGCCCAAGCGATTGACGCGGAAGATGATATCGCGGCGCTGATTGAGGCTGGCGATTGTCGGTTCCGCCTCGATGGAGTGTGGCGCGAAGATATGGTTGTTGGGCTGGATGATAGTTTCATGCCTGACGTGTTTGGCGGGTCTGAAAATCGCAGCCTCGATGCCAGATTGAGCCATGCCACCATGACCACGCCGAACTTGCTGCTGATTGAAGCAAGCGATGATGGCCAGGAATTGAAAATTCGCCGCGCGACCGGCGATGGCACATGGACAATTGCGCGGGCCACCGATGACACTGCGATGACAGATGTCATGCGGATTCAGGGCGATCTGAAATCCTATCGCATTGAAGGCCGCGAACTTGCGGACATTGCGCCTGATGGAAATGTGACTGTCGATGTCGATCGGGTCGGCTTTGTTCGCATCCGGCTGGGCCAGACCAATTTTATGCGGCCCAAACCAAACGTTGCGCAAGAACCGCTGACGCAATCTGATGATGCCTGGATGATTGGGTTTAACCTGCTCAATCTCGCATCGACCCGCAAAGGCTATGATGTTTACCGGCAGGATATGTGGGATTTGTCGCAGCGGCATGAACTGCAAGATGTCTTTGCGGCGGCTGATCCGACCGAATATTCTGTTGTGGAGGCTCGCACAGTTCCTTTGGGCTACAAATACATCACAGAGAATGTTCAAGGCAGTTTTACCTCATCCTCTTTGATCCGCACCGAGGCACAATATCAGCGCACCGTTGGGTGGAGTGCGGGCGGGCAGGTTTCTGGCGGCCAAAACCCGATCAGCGGGGAAGCTGTCCACGCGGTCGGGGGCAGTTATGGTGAAAGCCAGACGACAGGGATGCGCAGCGCAAAGGCGACGTCCATCATGCTGGGAATGGCGCGGCACAAGACGTACACGATCGTGCTTGACCAGCCGTTCACCCGCTTGTCAGACGGATTTGTCGCGGCGGTTGAAGATGCACGGCGTCATGGCCGCTATGATGAGCTGATCTCGAAATTCGGCACGCATTATCCGTATGCCGTTACTTATGGCTCCGCGGCTATGGCGGTGAATGAATTCAGCGAGGAAACAATCAGCAATTGGAGCGCCGAAGGCAATGAAGTCACGGCCAATGCCAAGACCGCGATCAAGGGTGTTAACATTGAAGTTTCCGGCTCGCGTTACGAATCGAACGAAACCTCCAACGAATTTTTTGAACAAGCGAGCTATTCGACTTTTCAGGCGGTCGGTGGGACCGGCAGCTATGATCAGAATGGTCATGCAACCGGCAGCGTCCCTGCGCCAATCCTAGCGGATTTGCGCCCGCTCCACGAATTGCTCAATCCGCTCAATTTCCCTGGGGAGCCCGAGGTTTACACCGAAGTGCGCGAGAATTTGCGCGCCGCGATCGAGGCCTATCTTGCGGCGAATGCACGTGTTCCAAGTAATATTACTCCAGAAATGCCGCGTAAATTCCGGCTCGAGCCGCAGACAATTGCATGTTCCAGCGATGGTTCAGAAGCGCGGGTTGAGCTGGAAGGGAATATCGATTTTGGTGTCGTGGCGCAGGGCGCGCAAACGCTTGGTCAGGAAATGCATGTTGCAAACTGGGCCAGAGATCGCGGTGGCCGGCTGAAATTGAATTGTCGCAGAAATGGCAGCGCTAACCTGCCTGAATATGATCGCAAATCGATCACTGTCGAAGGATCGCTGCGTGATTTGGTTGGGATGAGCTTTGCGTATCAAGGGCCGTTGGAAGAAATGGATTTTGGCCGTGATGAAGTGCTGATTTCTGGGCTCACCCGGTCCTTCCAATTGCCAGTGCTGGATATGGCAGTGGGCGAAACGCGAGAGATTCCGATCACGGTGACTCACAGCAAGAACAAGAACACTTTCACATTCACCACATTGGTCACTCGGTTGAGCGCGTGTGTGGAAGAGGCGGGAAGTCAATTCACGTGTAGTTGAACGGGGCCAGTTGAACGGGGCCAGTTGAGCGGGGGCAAAAGTGTCATCCATCGTGCGTTCATAAATATGGGTATTAATATGAACAAACGCGAATCAATAGGGTGTGCATTGGCGTTGAGTTCCTTCGGTCCGGTGAATCAGCCGGTTGCGGTAGACAAGGTAAGGGGTGGAACATGAACTGGAAACGGATTGGATTGGCTTTAGGGGCAACTGCGATAACCGGCGCTGCGGTTTATGGCGGGAACCAGTATTTCGATGGCTCTTTGGGCGGACCAGGCGGGGGTGCAGGCACAACTCTGGCTGAGCCAACTGAATTGCAGGCTGAAGCAATTGATACCGATTGCGGGCTGACCAATAGCGGGGATGAAGGCACAGCAAAAGCCGGTGTGGTCGGAGCCAGCGTAACCCGCGCCCGCGTAACCGTTTCCAGTGAAATTTCCGCTGGCGATGATGTCGCAGCAGGAATTGAAGCCGGAGATTGCCGCTTCAGGCTTGATGGCGTGTGGATCCAGGATGTTGAACTGTCGCTCGATCAAGAGGTTGAGATCGATGGTTACGAACCTGGAAACGCGGCAACATTGGACCAGAATTTGCTGCATGGCACATATCTGACGCCGGAAATCCTGATGATCGAAGCGAGTGAAGATGGCAGCGAGCTGACCTTGCGCTCTGGCACAGAGGCTGGCGAGACGATCATCGCCCGAGCGGCCGATGAAACTCCAATGGAAGAAGTGTTCACCACCCCGCGCGGCGCGCGCAAAGCCTATCTTGTGGGCGATGAAACCGCGCCGAACGAAGATTCCAGCATCTTTGTGGACGTCACCCGCACCGGGCGGGTTCGGATCCGCTTGGCGGGGCAGAACTTTTACCGGCCTCAGGCCAGCGCTGCCGGAAACCAAGCGACTGCGGCCAACGATCCGTGGATGATCGAGCGCAATCTCGATAATTTGGATGCGAGCCTCAAGGGTTATGATGCCTATGCGCAGGACGTTTTCCGGCTCAATCAAAATCCCAAGGCGCGGATCTTCGAAGCGGCCGATGCCAACACCTATACTGTGCAGGAAAAACGCACCGTCCCGCTGGGGCTGAAACTTGTTGCAGAGGGCGCGCAGGGCAGCGTCACCAATTCAACATTGATCCGTACAGAGCGCGAATACCAGAAAACCGTTCGCACCAGTTTGGGCGCCAATGTTGGCTTTGAAGGCGAATCTGCCGGTGGCGGGGTTGGTGCCAGCTACACCGAAAGCAACACTTCGGGCATGCGCGAAGGCGCGGCAAATTCAATCGCGGCGGGATTTGCGCGGCATAAAATTTACGCGCTGGTGCTCGATCAGCCGTTCGTGCGGCTCTCCGATGAATTTGTAGATGCGATCGAGGATGCCCGCCGTTATGGCCGCTATGATGAATTGATTGAGCGGTTTGGCACGCATTATCCCTACGCCGTAACCTACGGCTCGGCGGCGCGAATGAGCGCCGAATTCACCGAGGATACGGTCGCCGGGTGGGAGCAATCTTCACAAGATGTGAATGCCAATGCGGGGATTGCCATTGGGGGCTTCGGAGCATCGCTTTCCGCAGGCCGTTTTGAAGAAACTGGGGAGCGCAATGAGATGCTCTCAAGTTCTGAATCTTCAAGCTTTGAAGCGGTTGGTGGCACTGGCAGTTTTGGCCAGGAGGGGCACGCCAGCGGCACGCCTTATCCTATCCTTGCCGATCTGCGGCCGCTGCATGAATTGTTGAGCCCGCTGAATTTTCCTGGCGAGCCGGAAGTTTATACTGAGGTACGCGCAAATTTGCGCACGGCAATCGCGGCATATCTGGCAGAAAGTGGCCAGGAATTGAGCGATGTTCGCCCGGAAATTGAGCGGCAATATGTTGTGACGCCGACGTTGATCCGCTGCGAGCGTGATCGCAATGGCGCTTTGCCAAGTGACAATGGCAAGGTGACGCTGACCGGTTCAATTGCACTCGGCCATGGCGCAGGCGGCGGACAGATTAACACCAGAAGTATCAGCCACAGCCTGCCATGGAGCAGCGGTGAATTTGTGCTCAATTGCAAAAGCGGAAACCGCTTCGCCAACTTCCCGGCGCGCAGAACAACGATAACCGGCACCCGGTCAGAACTGGCAGGCACACGTTTTGATTGGTCAGCCAATGTTTCGGGCACGCGCCATGTCGTGTTTGCCGGCACCAATAGCTACGCGAATGGCGGTCTGGGATCATTCAACGTCCCGCTCAATCTCGCCGTGGGAGACAGCTGGGATCACAAAACTTACGTGGTCAATCAAGCTGCCTACCCGAAAATCGCGGTGGTCGCTCGGGTCGAACGTATTCGGTAAATTTGGATCAAGTTTGGGGGAACACATGCGAATGAAAAATAGATTTCTGGCGAGCACGCTGTTGGGCGCTTCAATCATCGCCTTGCCTGCATGCAGCGGCGGGGTGGAAAGCGAAATTGTTGAGGCTGAGAACTACACCCTCGATATGTTGACATTGGATGGCACCGAAACACTTGCATTTGATGCAGATGATCGGCTGGCACCCGCGCAGCAATCGACGATTGAGTTCTGGGTTAAGGCGGACTGGGACGATGTGCCCGATTCCGATCCGGTGGTGCTTTCCAATGCCGGGCCAGAAGGGGCTTCCTATATGGTCGCGATTGCGCCGGAGCGTGATGGGCTTTCGGTGATTTCTGGCGAGCAAGGCGAAGCGGTTCCTTTCGACTTCTCAGATGGCAAGGCGCATCATGTTGCCTTGATCGATCTGGGGGATCCGCTGGCGGTGGTTGTCGATGGCGTTGTGATTGATGAGATCGACATGACCTTGCAAGCGCTGCCAAGCGAAGGGTTCTTCATCGGCAGTGCTTACGGCGAAGACGATGGATTTATCGGCACGATCGGGGGCTTGCGGATTTGGGATGTCGCCGTTTCGACGACCAATCTCACCAAATATCAGCGCAAGGATGTGCTTGATCCTTCCGACCCGCATCCCGATCTCGATTATCTCACAGCGCTCAGCAACTTTGTTGATCAGGATGTGATCCTTATCGATCGCTGATCATTGCACACGCGCACAGAAAAGGGCCTTGAGGATTGCTCCCCAAGGCCCTTTTTCATGCCTCGGATTAAGACGCCTTATTGCGGGCGTGGGCCAACCTGGCCATTGGGCAGGCGGACAAGCCGTTGCAGCTCAACGCTGGTACGCTCACGAAAGGTAACCTTGCGCGGCTGCGCCTTGGGCTTGCCAGAGAAAAACGAGCCGAACCAATTGGCAATCCTTGTGAGAACACCTGGCTTTGCAGTGTTGGTGATCGCTCTGGCTGATTGGCCGCGATTGATTCTGTTTCTTGCCGAGCTGCGGCTGTTGGATGAACGGGCCGCCCGGTAAGGCTGTACATTGCGCGCGCCCTGGGCGCGATCGCGAGCTTGCAAAACCGATGCGGCAGTTCGTGCAGGAGCACGTGAAGTCGTTTTCTTCGAATAGACAGCAGTGCCGGGGCGTTTGCCCGATGCCGATGCTGCGGAGGTCCCGCCACCACGTTTTGCCTCAACCGGTGTGGAAGTAATCGCGACAGCCCCGATAGCTATGGCGGCACTCATCAAAATTGCAGTCCGTTTCATAGTATTTCCCCTAACTTTCGAATCAGACCCTGTGCCTGATTTGATGCGACCTGTTTGCGTTCTATGCAGACTAACATGTATGGGGCAAATACCCCATCGCTAGGGTTTGTTCATCTTTAGGGTAGAAAGTATGAATGATGAAATTCAGCGCAATCATTGCCGATGATCATGCGATTGTGCGGCGATCGCTGGCTGAGATTCTGGCGGCGATAGGCACCGTTGAAGTGGTGGCTGAAGCTGAGAATGGGCTTGAGACTATTGCAATGGTGAAGGGCCACAAGCCGGATCTGTTGCTGCTTGATGCGGCCATGCCTTTGGCGCGCGGCGTGCAGGTTTATGGCGAAGTTCGCCGCTGGTCTGCCGACACCAAAGTGGCGGTGGTCACTGGCTTCACCGCGACCGGGATGTTGGCCGATTGGCTTGCCGCTGGGGTCGATGGCTTGTTTCTTAAAAGCGCCGATCCAGAAGAGATGCAGCGCGGTTTCACCGAAATTTTGAACGGCGGCAAATTCGTGTCGCAAGAAGTTTCAGACAAGCTTGCAGCGGAGCCGGAACGCGAAGAGTTGACGGCGCGCGAGCGCGAAGTGCTGGCCCTGATCGCGGCAGGGCATCAAAACGTGGCGATCGGGGAAAAGCTGTTTATCAGCCCGAAGACGGTTGAAAAACATCGCGCCAGCTTGATGGCGAAACTGGGGGTCAATTCTGTGTCCGCCTTGCTCGTCCATGCCCTGCGTGAAGGCTTGTTAGACGAGCATTCGCAATTGTGAGCGGACCAGGCCGAGGCCGGTATTGGGGGATCCACCCCATGTTTGCATGTGACCGCGGGTTCTAGGTGTTTGGTATGAGCGCACATATCCACCCATTTCCACGCCGCATGAATTTCAAAAGCCTGGCGGTCTTTGTTTTCGCAGTGCTGATTGCTGCCGGTTTTTTCGCCGCGATGCCGGTTGCCGTTATGGCGCAGCAAGAACAAGCTGCCGCCCCCCCACTTGATTCAGCAATCATCCTGCCAATAGGCAATGCGCATGAGCAGCGTTTTGACCGGATGCGTTATCTTATCATCGATGATCGCGCGCTCGATCCAATAGCAGCACTGTCTCGGCGATCAGAGTTCGAGCCGATCCTTACCGAATGGCTCGATTTCGGGGATCAAGAAGGCAGTGTTTGGCTGCTTATGCAGGTGCACAACAATTCTGGCCGTGCGGGCGAATGGATAGTGGATATTCAGCGTCCGTTTGTGGACGAATTGATCGTTCAGAAAATCGCCGCGGGTAACGCGCCATCGACGCTGCTCAATGTCGATCAGGAAACACATTTCGATGAGCGTCCGATCGAAAGCCAATATCTGGTTGCGCCCTTGTGGATGGAGGAGGGCGAACGCGCGCAAATCTTGGTCGGGATGCGATCTTCAACTGGCAGTTGGATGCCGGTGACTTTTGCCACAGCAGAGCGGATGCGCACGGCCCATATGCAAGAGGCGCGCTTTAACTGGGTGATCACCGGCGCGATGTTGGCGCTGATGATTGTCGCCCTGGCGATGGGGCGGTTGGTTGGCTGGCGATTGAGTCTGGCATTTGGCGCGTATGTTGGCTTTAGCGCGCTGTTTGTCGCCAACAATGAAGGGTATCTGCACCGGTTTGTTTGGCCTGATGCGATGTGGCTGTTTGAACCGGTCAACATGTTGCTGCTGGTTGGGATTATGCTGGCATTGCTGCAATTTGCGCGGCTGTTTTCTGAATTGCCAAGCCGATTTCCGCGCATCAATCGTGTGGTCCTTGCGCTTCAGATAGTCTTGCTGTTGATCGGGGTTGTCGCAGTTCCCCTGTGGCAATCTGACACGGCGAGATGGATCGTCTTTGCCTATGTTCGCGTAGTTGCCATCGCTTATTTCGTGATGGCTTGGCTCGCATGGCGGGGCAAAGTTCTGGGCGCATTCCCGTTCGTGATCGGATCCTTGGCGATCTTGTTCACGGTGATGGCGATGACAGCGGTTCTGATCATGCCTGGCCGGTATGCGATGACCGTGGTGCTCGATTATTTCCACGCGACGGTGCTGTTTGAAACCATGGCGTTCTTCATTGCGATTGTGGTGCGAATGCTGGCGATGCAGCGCAATCTCAATCGCTCCTTGCAGGCAGAAGTTGTCGCGACGCAGGAGAAACTGGCGATGGCGGAGCAATTGCAACAAAGCCGCTCACGTTACGACGTAGCGCGCGAAAAGGCGGAGGCCATGCGCGCAAGGCTGGCTTCTACGTCGCATGATCTGCAGCAGCCGATCCTGTCGCTGCGGCAGGATTTGCGGCGACTCGCCGATCGCGATGAGGAGGCATCTGGAAAACTGGCGGCTGCGCTCGATTATCTCGAAGCAGTTACCAATAGCGGGCTGGAAGATAGCACGCCTCAAGACAATCCGCAGGCAGGTGAAAAGCCAGATGAAGGAACAGAGACATTTGCTGCGTCGGTTGTGCTTGATAATTGCGCCGCGATGTTTCGCGCAGAGGCCGAGACTGGCGGAGTGGAATTGCACGTCCGCACCGGCGATATTGTGGTTCACACCGATCCAGTGGCTTTGATGCGCGCGGTCAGCAATCTGATCTCAAATGCACTCAAACACGCGTCCCCAACCAAGGTTTTGGTGTCTGCAAAGCGGCATGGGGATCATGTCGCGATCAGCGTGATCGATAATGGTCGCGGCATGAGCGCGGATGAAATTCGCCAGCTTTCGGCTCCCTATGCCAAGGGAGCGGATAGCGAAGGACATGGATTGGGCATGGCGTTGGTGCGTGAATTTGCACAGCATCCAAATCATGATTTGCGCATCCGTTCCCGAACGGGCGGCGGGACAGCCATCGCCCTGCATGTGCCCTCGGGCGCTTAAATTCCGGAATAGTGGCTGCAGCGGGTTAGCCCCGCATGATGCCCTGCACGATGGGGGATCCACCCCATGTTTGAATCCCAAGATCGCCAGTAAATTGTGATCATAAATTGGGAGACAATGAAATGATCCAGTTACCTACACTTATTGCATTTGCCCCGGCCATTTTCCTCGCCAGCATGCAGAGCGAAGCAGAGGCACCTGTCACAGCGCCTGATGCAGCCGCCGAACGGCAATTGCCCGCGATGTTCTTAACCGCCGCGCCGCAAGAACAATTTGAGCCTTCGGAACCGGGCGCCGACGGAGAACCAGAGATCAAAGAGTACGAGCTGCAATGGACCAGTTGCGAAACGGGCGAGACAGTGTTGTTCCAGGCCGAAACCATCTTTGACGAATCTGATTACACTGTTGAGGTTTGCTTCGCCGCTGGGGAAGGGGTTGATGATGCACGGATATCGACAGTGCTGACCGGCGGAGGCGGGCCATACCGCGTTTCATGCCTTGCATCAGAATGCGCAGGCATCATCGATTTCAAACTGTACACCCGGTATCGCTTCACCACACTTTCATTGAGCTGGAGCGGTGACACTGGAACGCATCGGCTGGAAGAAACATTCGATGCGCAGGACCTGTCGCAGAATCCCGTCAACACGTCTCGGCACACATGGGCGACTCAATGGATGGTTGAAAATGGTGTTGAAGCCCTGCCAGAGCCGCTGAAACTTAACACCGAGCCGTTGTCGTTGATGAGGCTCCAGGCACATATTCCAAGCTGTCCATAATCCCCGAGGTGGCAGCCCGATCGCGGTCTTTTCTGTGGATGAAGTTTGAAAATTTCGTCACTTCAGATTGGCCGCGATCTTGCCTGCCAAGTGCTCGAATCAAAAATGACTCAGTTTTCCACAGATTCACTGTTAGTCTGCCCACTAACAAAAAAACGAATCGGGCCAACGAGCCCAAATGGGGAAGCGAAAAATGGAAATTCCGACAATTCGGTCGAGCGGGCCAGATGCGATGGGACGCACAGTATGCCAGCATGATGAGCATTCGCGCAGATCGCGATTTGGCCGAATTGAACCGATGGAACGCAAGGGTGTGTTTCGGCGGATTTTCTCTCGCTGGAGTCGTTAAGTCGGTTAGCTTCAGACGCCTAAATTTGGCTAACAATCAGACTGATTTGGCCACCGTCAACAATTTGGTCTCGGTGTAGCTTTGGTACCCTTCAACCCCGCTTTCAGAACCAAACCCGCTATCACCAATGCCGCCAAAAGGTGTTTCTGGCGTTGACGTTGAAAGGTGATTGATCGCCACCATTCCCGCGCGCAAATGGCGGCCAAGATAGTAGCTTTCATCGAGTGAATTGGTGAACGCATACGCCGCCAAGCCATAGCGCAACGAATTGGCGATCTGCACCGCATCTTCAATCGTATCATAGGGGACAATTCCTGCTATTGGGCCAAATGGTTCTTCGTTCATCAGTCGAGTTTGCGGATCAGGATTTGCCACAACTGTTGGCGCATAGAAAAAGCCCTTGCTGCCAATCCGTGCGCCGCCGGCCACGATTTCTCCTGAGCCTTTACCCAAATCGCCCAACGCATGTTCCATTGCTGTGATCCGTCTTTCATGCGCGAGCGGACCCATTTCAACGGTTTCGTCCAAACCTGCATCGCCGACTTTCACGGTCTGCGCCCGGGCAGCAAATTCAGCGACAAAGCGATCATAGTTTGCGCGCGCGACCAAAAACCGGGTTGGCGAAACGCAAACTTGCCCGGCATTGCGGAATTTGCCGGAAACGCAGGCTGCAAGGCTCGATTCAAAATCCGCACTCTCGCCGATCACAACCGGCGCATGTCCGCCCAGTTCTGGGGTGAAACGTTTCATACCTTGCGCGGCGAGTGCGCCCAGATGCTTGCCGACCGCAGTTGAACCGGTGAAGGAAATTTTGCGCGTCACCGGGGATGTGATCAGATGTTCCGCAACCGGACCGGGGTCGCCATAAACCAAATTAATAGCGCCTTTGGGCAACCCGCCATCGATCAAAGCTTCGACCAGCATTTGCGCCGAGGCCGGAGTGTTTTCGGCAGGCTTCAAAATGCACGAACACCCAGCGGCGAGAGCGCCGCCCAATTTGCGCGCGACGAGATTAACCGGGAAATTCCACGGGGTCAGCAATATTGCAGGGCCGATTGGAACCTGTGTGACTTGTTGGGATAGCAATTGCGGGCTGCGGACCGGGACCAAACGCCCACCTTGGCGCTTTGCTTCTTCCGCGAGGAAATCGATGACATCGCCTGAAATCACCACTTCGGGCAGCGCCTGTGCATAGGGTTTGCCCATTTCGGAGGTGATCACCCGCGCGATTTCCGGCGCGCGCTTGCGCAAAATGTCTGCGCCGCGCCGCAGGATGTTATAGCGTTCAATGCCGGGGGTTTCGCTCCACCCCTTGAACGCTTCATCCGCGCCAGCAAGCGCTGCATCCAACTGCTCAGGAGAGGCCTTGGGGCAGTGGCCCAACACGGTCTCATCGGCCGGATTGATAACCGGCATCGAGCCTGCAACGCCATCTTTGACCCATTCACCAGCGATCAGCATCTTGATTTCGGGGTAGGCGGTCATCGTATTGCTCCTGAGGGTTTCGGCCCGAACAGACTCAGCAGATCGGGTGCCGCTATGTCTCACCAAAGCCCAGTCAGGAAAGCAAGCATCTTGGATTCGATTGAAACATTCTTTCGCTTGGCTTATGAGTGATTGCGTTACCCCTACTTATTCCCGCAGGAGCTCAGTCATGTTGGTTGGCGTCCCCAAAGAAATCAAAAACCACGAATACCGGGTTGGACTGACCCCGGAATCGGCCCGCGAATATGTCGCGGCCGGTCATGAAGTTGTTGTCGAAACGTCTGCCGGGATCGGTATCAGCAAGACTGATGAAGACTATCGCAAAGTTGGCGCGCAGATCGTTGACACCGCGGAAGAGATTTTTGCCCGCGCCGATATGGTGGTGAAGGTGAAAGAACCGCAGCCGAGCGAGTGGGCGCAATTGCGCGAGGGACAGATCCTTTTCACCTATCTCCACCTCGCCCCCGATCCCGATCAGGCACGCGGACTGATGGAATCGGGTGTTTCGGCAGTGGCATATGAAACGGTGACAGCACCCGATGGTTCGCTGCCTCTGCTGGCCCCGATGAGCGAAGTTGCCGGACGTCTTTCTATCGAAGCAAGCGCCCATGCGAGCCATGCGAACAATGGCGGTCGGGGCATTCTGATGGGCGGCGTTCCCGGAGTTTTGCCGGCCAAGGTTTTGATCATCGGTGGCGGCGTTGTGGGCACGCAGGCTGCGCGTATGGCGGTTGGCCTGGGTGCGAATGTGGAAATACTCGATCGGTCATTGCCGCGCATTCGCGAGCTGGACGATATGTTCCAAGGTCGCGCTACCACGCGCTATTCCAACACTGGCACGCTCGAACACGCGATAACCGATGCCGATATTGTGATCGGTGCGGTTCTCGTTCCCGGTGCAAGTGCGCCGCGATTGGTCTCACGCGATATGCTCAAACTGATGAAGCGCCGCGCGGTGCTAGTCGATGTCGCGATTGATCAAGGCGGCTGTTTTGAAACATCCAAGCCAACCACGCATGAAGACCCGACTTATTTGGTTGATGACATCATCCATTATTGCGTCGCCAATATGCCCGGCGCGGTGCCACACACCTCCAGCTATGCCTTGAACAACGCGACTTTGCCGTTCGGCTTGGCGCTGGCGAAGAAAGGGCTGGCAGCGTGTGAAGATGATCTGCATCTCGCGCCTGGTCTTAATGTTCATCAAGGCAAGATCGTGAATGCGGCGGTGAAGGAAAGCCTCGGCTTCTGATCTCTTGACGCCCTGCCTTTGAAGTGCTGCGCTAACGCCAGTTTGAAAATGGGAGGTGGCCAATGAAAACCCGTGCAGCTGTGGCGTTCGCGCCAAAGCAACCGCTAGAGATTGTGGAGCTTGATCTGGAAGGGCCGAAGGCTGGCGAAGTGTTGGTCGAAATTATGGCCAGCGGCATTTGCCACACTGATGCCTACACTCTCGATGGGTTCGATAGTGAAGGGATATTCCCAAGCATTCTGGGCCATGAAGGCGCAGGGATTGTGCGCGAAATTGGTGCAGGTGTGACCAGCGTTTCCCCAGGCGATCATGTGATCCCGCTTTACACGCCAGAATGCCGCCAGTGTAAGATGTGCCTTTCTGGCAAGACCAATTTGTGCGGCGCCATTCGCGCAACACAGGGGCAGGGGGTGATGCCCGACGGCACGTCGCGCTTTTCATATAAGGGCGAAACGATCTTCCATTATATGGGTTGTTCGACATTTTCGAATTTCACTGTTCTGCCAGAGATCGCGCTGGCCAAAATTCGCACTGACGCCCCATTTGAAACCAGCTGCTATGTTGGCTGCGGTGTGACCACCGGGGTGGGCGCGGTCACCAACACTGCCAAAGTGCAGCCGGGTGACAATGTTGTGGTGTTCGGCCTTGGCGGGATTGGCCTTAATGTGATCCAAGGCGCGCGAATGGCGGGTGCGGATCGGATTGTGGGAGTCGATATCAATCCTTCGAAGCGCGAATGGGGCGAGAAATTCGGGATGACCGATTTTGTGAACCCCAAAGAGACAGCGAATGTGGTCGAGCATCTGGTTGAAATGCTGGATGGCGGCGCGGATTACTCGTTTGATTGCACGGGCAACACCGATGTTATGCGCGATGCACTGGAATGTTGTCACAAAGGCTGGGGCACATCGATCATCATTGGCGTTGCCGAAGCGGGCAAAGAAATCGCGACCCGGCCATTCCAACTCGTGACCGGACGCAATTGGCGCGGCACAGCTTTCGGCGGCGCAAAAGGGCGTACCGATGTTCCCAAGATTGTCGATTGGTACATGAACGGCAAAATCGCGATTGATCCAATGATCACCCACCGCCTTTCGTTGGAGGAGATCAACAAGGGTTTTGATCTGATGCATGCCGGTGAGAGCATTCGCAGCGTGGTGGTGTATTGATGCCCGGACCAGCTCCCGCCAAAGTCAATTTGGAAGAGAAATTTGCTCTCTTTTCAGATCATTGGGCGCCGCGCCTGGCGGCGCGCTATAATGGCAATGAAGTTCGTCTGGCGAAAATTGAGGGCGAATTTCATTGGCACAGTCATGATAACACCGATGAGCTGTTCCTCGTTATCGAGGGCGAACTGGACATCGAATTTGAAGACCGCAATGTGTCGTTATCGCCGGGTGAAATGATCGTTGTGCCCAAGGGCATGCCGCATCGGCCCTGCGCGCGATCGGGCGAGGTCAAACTGTTTGTAATGGATGCCGATGGCACGCCGAATACCGGCGATACCGATACGGCGTTCAACCCTATTGAAGTTTAGACAGACACCACGTTTTGTTCGATCGAGCCGAAGATCGAGTGGTTTTCAGCATCACGCATTTCAATTTTCACGCTGTCGCCAACCTGCATGAAACGGGTTTTGGCCGAGCCATCGGAAATTGTTTCGATCATCCGTATCTCGGCGATGCATGAATAGCCTAGACCACCTTCGGCAACGGGTTTGCCGGGCCCGCCATCGGCGCCCTTATTGCTGACAGTGCCCGAACCGATGATTGATCCTGCGCATAATGAACGGGTTTTTGCGGCGTGCGCCACCAATTGCGCGAGGTTGAAAGTGGCATCTTTCGCGGCTTCTGCCCGGCCAAACGCTTCGCCGTTGTAGTCGACCATCAAAGGCAGATTAATCAGGCAATCCTGCCATGCCTCGCCAAGCTCATCAGGTGTGACGGCCACCGGCGAAAATGCGCTGGATGGTTTTGATTGGAAGAAGCCAAACCCTTTGGCCAATTCGCCCGGGATCAATCCGCGCAAGGACACATCATTTACCAGCATGACCAGTTTGATATGGCTGGCTGCATCCTCCGCTGAAACTCCCATGGGAACATCATCGGTAACCACGGCGACTTCGCCCTCCATATCGCAGCCCCATGCAGGATCGGCCAATGGAATGTTTGCGCGCGGCGGCAAGAATGTGTCTGACCCGCCCTGATACATCAGCGGATCGGAGTAAAAACTCTCCGGCACTTCAGCGCCGCGGGCCTTACGCACCAGCTCAACGTGGTTGATATAGGCGCTGCCATCGGCCCATTGATACGCGCGCGGCAACGGCGAATGCGCCTCTCGCTCGTGGAACCGTTCGCACGGCACCACTTCATGCTCGACATCGCGTGCGAGCACTTCCAATTGCGGGGCGACCCGTTCCCAATTATCGAGGGCGGCCTGCATCGTCGGCGCAATATATCCTGCCGCGCAGCAGCGCGTCAGGTCTTTGGATACGACGACCAATTTGCCGTCGCGATTGCCATCGTTGAGCGTTGCAAGCTTCATGCGGAATTCTCCGGATTATCGGGTTGGTTATCAGGGTACGCACGCTGAAATTCAGGCAGAGCAAGGCAAGCGGCCTCGATCCGGCTGATATGCGGGTGTGCGCCAATTTCATATTGGAACCGCCGCGCATTATAACATTGGGGCAGTAACATCACTTCAAACAGGCCGGGCTTATCGAACAGGAAATCACCAGTGCCAAGCTGTGCCAACCGCGTTTCGATCGGTGCGAGCCGAACGGCCAACCAATGGCGATACCAAGTGTCAATTTCTTCCTGACTGTGGCCTAGCGGGTCTTTCAGATATTTCAGAGATGAGATGTTGAGCGGTGCATGCAATTCTGTTGCAATCGCATAGATCAATTCCCGTGCGGTGTAGCGCGCTTCGATATCGGCTGGCAGCAGCGGCGTTTCGGGATAGGCTTCCTCGAGCCATTCGAGCAATGCCATGCTTTGCGCGCGATCGCGGCCGTCCGCTTCGAGCAAGGGGACTGTCGCAAACGGGTTACGCCCCACATAACCTGCATCCTTTTGCTCTGCTTTGAGCAGATTGACCGGAATGTTGGCATATTCGAGCGCCTTCAATTCCAGCGCGATGCGCAAGCGATAAGAGGTTGAGCTGCGGAAATATCCGTAAAGCTTCATAACATTGTGCCTTCGAATGGCAGGGCGGGCCGCACCGTAAATTCATGCAAGCGGATCAAAACGCTGCAATCCCGGTAACCGCGCGGCCCAAAATCAGCGCGTGAACATCGTGCGTGCCTTCATAGGTGTTCACGGTTTCCAAGTTCACCATGTGGCGGATCACCTGATATTCAGAAGAAATGCCATTGCCGCCATGCATATCGCGCGCTTGGCGAGCGATATCGAGCGCCTTGCCAACATTGTTGCGCTTCACCACGCTGATCATATCGGGCGCAAACCGGCCTTCATCTATCAAGCGGCCTACCCGCAGGCTCGCTTGCAATCCAAGCGCAATATCGGTGAGCATATCGGCGAGTTTTTTCTGATAAAGTTGCGTGCCGGCAAGGGGACGACCGAATTGCTGGCGGTCCAATCCATATTGCCGCGCTGCATGCATGCAAAATTCAGCGGCGCCAAGCGCTCCCCAACTTATCCCGTAACGCGCACGGTTGAGGCATCCGAACGGACCTTTAAGCCCCTGAACATCGGGTAGCAGCGCCTCTTCACCAACGCTCACATCATCCATCATGATCATGCCAGTGGTGGAGGCGCGCAGTGAAATCTTGCCTTCAATCTTGGGCGCGGAAAGACCCTTCATTCCCTTTTCAAGAATGAAGCCGCGAATGCCGCCGCCATGTTCCTCAGATTTTGCCCAGACGACAAAAACATCGGCAAATGGCGCGTTTGAAATCCAAGTTTTCGCGCCGTTGAGCACATAGCCGCCGGGCACTTTGCGGGCGGTGGTGGTCATGCCAGCGGGATCGCTACCGGCATCGGGTTCAGTCAGTCCGAAGCAGCCAATCAGTTCCCCAGCGGCAAGGCCGGGCAGGTATTTGCGGCGCTGCTGCTCTGATCCAAAGGCATTGATCGGGTGCATCACCAGGCTCGATTGAACCGATGCCATAGAGCGGTATCCGCTGTCCACGCGCTCAATCTCTCGCGCGATTAGGCCATAAGAGACATAGCTAGCCCCTGCGCCGCCATATTCCGGCGCAATCGTTGCGCCCAGCAGGCCAGCCTTGCCCATCAGAGGGAACAGTTCAGGCGCATCGACTTCTTTGTTGAAAGCTTCGATCACCCGCGGTTGCAGTTCGCTTTGTGCAAAGCCATGCGCCGCATCGCGGATCATCCGCTCATCCTCGCTCAATTGGCTTTCAAGATCGAAGGGGTCTTCCCAATTGAAGGGCGCCATTGCGGCCATTGGTTGCTCCTGAAACTAATACCAAATGCGCTTTCGCAGGCTTATCTGGCCGGTTCAAGGGCATTAGTCACTCGGGCGATTTGCCACCAGATCATCGACAACGCTGGGATCTGCCAATGTTGAGGTGTCGCCAAGGTTTCCGAGGTCATTTTCGGCAATTTTGCGCAGAATGCGCCGCATGATCTTGCCAGACCGGGTTTTGGGCAGTCCGGGCGCGAATTGCAGCACATCGGGTTTCGCAATCGGGCCGATTTCCTTGCGCACCCATTGCACCAATTCGGCGCGCAACGCGTCGCTATCCTCAACACCGGCATTGGTGGTGACATAGGCGTATATGCCCTGTCCCTTCACATCGTGCGGCATGCCCACCACCGCGGCTTCGGCAACGAGTGGATGTTCAACCAGCGCGCTTTCAACCTCTGCTGTGCCCATGCGGTGGCCCGAAACATTGATGACATCATCGATCCGCCCGGTGATCCAATAATATCCGTCCTCATCTCGGCGGCAGCCATCGCCGGTAAAATAATAGCCGGGATATTGGCTGAAATAGGTCTGAAAGAAGCGATCATGATCGCCATAGACGGTCCGCATCTGACCCGGCCAGCTGTCTGTAATCACCAGGGCACCTGATGTTGCACCGTCAAGAATTGTGCCTTTTTCGGCATCAACCAGAGCGGGCTGAACGCCAAACATCGGTGTACTTGCGCTGCCAGGCTTGAGATCAGTCGCGCCGGGCAGGGGAGTGATCATCGCGGCCCCTGTTTCGGTCTGCCACCAGGTGTCAACGATCGGGCAACGCCGTTCGCCAACTACGCGGTGATACCAATCCCATGCTTCTGGATTGATCGGTTCGCCCACTGTGCCGAGCAGTTTGATGCTCGAACGGTCGGTCTTGGTCACATACTCATCGCCTTCACGCATCAGCGCTCTCAGAGCGGTGGGCGCGGCGTAAAAGATCTCTACTTTGTACTTGTCAACGACCTGCCAGAAGCGCGAGAAATCGGGATAATTGGGCACCCCTTCAAACATCACACTGGTCGCGCCGTTCATCAGCGGACCGTAGACCACATAGGAATGGCCGGTTACCCAGCCGATATCGGCAGCACACCAATAGATTTGGCCCGGCCGATAATCGAACACATATTCATGCGTCATGCTGGCCCAAACCGAATACCCGCCAGTGGTATGCAGCACGCCCTTGGGCTTTCCAGTGGAGCCGGAAGTGTAAAGAATGAACAGCGGATCTTCCGCGTCCATAGCCTCAGGTTCACAATAATCTCCCGCTTGGGAAATTGCCTCATGCCACCAAAGATCGCGTGCCGCATCGAAGCCCACATCGGCCCCGGTGTGTTTGAGCATGATGACTTTGCGGACAGAAACTTTCTCAAGCGCGGCGTCGACATTGGCCTTGAGCGGAACCGTTTTGCCCCCGCGCAAACCTTCATCTGCGGTGAGAACAATATCGGATCGGCAATCTTCGATCCGTCCGGCCAGCGCTTCGGGAGAGAACCCAGCAAAAACAACCGAATGCACTGCACCGATCCGGGCGCAGGCGAGCATCGCAATTGCGGCTTCGGGCACCATTGGCAGGTAAATCGTGACCCGATCGCCCTTTTTTACGCCCTCACTCTTAAGGACATTGGCGAACCGGCAAACCTCTGAATGCAGCTCCGAATAGGTCAGCTTGCGGCCGGGCGCGCCAGGATCATCGGGCTCCCAGATTATCGCGGTTTGATCGCCGCGTGTGTCCAAATGCCGGTCCAGCGCATTGGCGCTCAGATTGAGCTTCCCACCTAGGAACCAACCAATGCGAAAATCTTCTTCATTATAGCTGACATCTTTGACCGTTTCGAACGGCTCAATCCAATCGATCCGCGCTGCTTCTTCTCGCCAAAACCCGTCCGGATCATTTACCGAGCGTGCGTAATGCGCGTGATATTTTGCGTTGTTGAATTTTGCCTTGTCGGCCCATTCTTGTGGGACCGGAAACAGATCGTCGCTCACCTACAGCACTCCCTCGTGTGCAATGGGCGATAAGCGATGTTGGCGCGTGTGGGAAGATCGCGTTTTGGCTTGCCTGCAGAGCAGAGAACAGATCCGAGTAGAGAGCTAGACTTAGGCCGCCTCTAGCCCTTCGGTCACAGCCTGCAACATTTCAGTTGGAGGGCAGGGCTTGAGCAGGGTTGTCGCCTCAGGGAAGCGTTCCTGCACTTCCTTGCGAGAGAACTGTCCCGAATGGAAAATGATCGGAACATTTTCCTCGGCCAATTTCTGCGCCAGCGGATAGACAATGCCATCATCAAGCTGAACATCCAGGATCGCAAGATCGGGCTTGTTCTTTTGGAAGGAAAGCATGGCAGAAGAAATGTCGCTATGCGGCCCTTCAACTTCAAAGCCAGCTTCTTCAACCGTATCGCAAAGATCAAAGGCGATGATTCTCTCGTCCTCTGCGACCAAAATCCGTGGAAGTCCCATCACCAATTCCCTTCGTGCTATCTGCATCATAACACAGCGAGATTGAATGCGTCCTAGTTAAATCAACCGTTCTGTCCAAAAGTCTGCGCAAATCCGGCTTGATCCCCGTCAGCCAGCAGCTTTGCCTGATCAACCCAGCTGTCTCTACGGATGCGCCCGGCAAAGCGATCGAGCTGAGCATCGATGCGATCAATTTCCGCATCATCCCACTCCGCAATCTGTGCGTAGCTGGTGATGCCCAAGGAATTGAGCATCGTCGCAAGCTTGGGGCCAAGCCCCTTAATCACTGTTAAATCATCGCTCAAACCCTCTGTTTTCAAAGGAGAAGGTGTAGCCTCAGCCGATTCTTGGGCCGCCGCAGAAATGGGTTGCGGCTCAGCCTTTGGCGAGGCCGGATTGGCAGCTATGTTGGCAGCGTTATCAGAGGCAGTTTTTTGGGGTGCATCGATCAAAGCCTGATTGCGCTGGGCCGGGGCTGCGCCTTCATCAAGCACGTCTTTTGCGTCACCTCGCGTGACCGAAGTTTTTCTGTTGGCAACAAATAGAAACCACGCAACGGCAAGCCCGATCAGCAGCGCAGCGAGGAAATAGGGCCAATATGATTCAAACAATTCGGGCATCCGAGTCGCGTCCTTAATTTGGGTCAATCGGGAGAGGCATTTGCGCGGCCCCATAGCAGCCAGCCAATAGCCAATCCAAGCGCATAAAATCCGAGCGCGAGAACGGCCACTTCAAGGATAATCGCCATTGCGTGCTCTCCTTTGCCTATCGCGGTCCGGGTGTGTCGATCGGGGTAGGTAGCAGTCTTTGGGTTGAGACCACCGAAAATTCGATCCGCCGATTGACTGGATCCTCCGCTGCAAACCCTTCCAGCGGCTGTGATGATCCCACCCCATCAGCGCGCATTCCATCGGCTGGGATGCCGCGGCTTACCAGTGCCTCATGCACTGCCTGCGCTCGCTCGCGCGACAGCTCCATATTGTCTGGCTCTGGACCGCTGGCATCGGTATGTCCGGTGATCGCGATAAGACTGCCAAGGCATGGCCTCAGCGCGGCTGCAACTTCATCGATCAATGCGTCACTGCTTGCCAGAATGGCGCTGCTCGATTCTTCAAACCGGATGGTGCGCGCCGTTAGCAATCCCTGCACGTCCTCCTGACAATGCAACGGGGAAAGGATCGGCGCGCCCGATTCCGCCACCATAGTGCCATCGCTCCAGCTGATGCCGCCAATACCGGGCACTGCGGCCACCGCTTTGGCCACTTCATCGCGAATGCTTTCGTTCAAGTCTTCCCCGCCAGACAGCAATGGGTGGCGCGTGGGCAGGCCAATCGCGTTTGTGAAATCCGCTGTCACAGGCTGACCCTCCGCATCTGCGATGGCCACCGCCGCGCGCTCTGCCAGCGCATCGGCGAAGCGTCCGTCATTGGATACCGCGCCCAGCATCGCCCCAGTAAAGCTGAGAACAGCACCGGCGGTGATGGCTAATGAAGGGCGAATAGGCATGGTGGCGCTCTATCAAAGAGCGCCCGCAAAGGGAAAGAACACTTCTGCCTGAAGGCTGTCTATCAACAGTCTTTGGCGGCGCAGTGGCTCAGCCGCCCTTCATGCTGCCAGCCAAACTGTTGAGCTGGATAAATTCCTGGCGCCAGAAATTGTCCTGAGTGCCCGCCAATTCGCCAACATCATCATGGTCAAAGCCCATCATCAGCTCATCCCCGCGCAAGATCTGGCCATAGGCGGCAACCGCGCTGGCAAAGGCAAAGTCTCCGCGCGGCGCACGGGCCCTCATCATAGCATCGCGGCGGACAACATAATCAATCAGTCGGGACGTATCTCCATCGGGCAATTTGTAGCGCAGCTTCACATGTGCTGCTTCGGCAGTGCGGCTGGTTGCCGCGGTCGGCGCATCTTCATACCGGCGCGGAGCGATCCAGCCATCTGCGCCAGTTGGCACGATTTCGTAAATCGCGGTGACTTGGTGCCCGGCACCGATATCCCCCGCATCGACCAAATCATTGTCAAAATCCTGCTCTCTCAAGGCGCGATTTTCATATCCAACCAACCGATATTGGCTGACCACAGCGGGATTAAATTCGACCTGAATTTTTACATCCTTGGCGATGGTGAACAGCGTGGATGTCATCTCTTCACCCAGCACCTTTTTGGCTTCAAGCGCGCTGTCGATATAGGCGTAATTGCCATTTCCGTGATTGGCGATCTGTTCCATCATCGCTTCGTTGTAATTACCGGTTCCAAATCCGAGCGTGGTCAGGGTGATGCCGCTTTCGCGCTTTTCCTCAATCAATTCGATCAAGGCATCGCCATCGCGCACGCCAACATTGAAATCACCATCGGTTGCCAGAATCACACGATTGACACCGCCTTCGATGAAATTGTCCTGCGCGATATTGTAAGCAAGCTCGATACCGGCTCCGCCAGCGGTGGAACCGCCGGCATCCAATCGATCGAGCGCGCGGCGAATTTTTCCGGTGTCATTGGTGGGCTGCAACACAACTCCGGCCGCCCCGGCATAGACCACGATGGAAACCTGATCGCGCTCTGACAGTTCGCCAGCGAGGCCTGAAAGTGCCGATTTCACAAGCGGCAATTTGTCAGCACTCCCCATTGATCCTGAAACATCCAACAGGAAGACCAAATTGGATGCCGGGCGTTCGGATCTTTCCAGATCATATCCCCGCAGCCCAATCCGCATCAGATACGTATCATCATTCCACGGCGTTCGTGCGACATCGGTTGAGACGGTGAAGGGCTGAGACCGGTCGGATGGTCGCTCATAATCATAGCGGAAATAATTGATCATCTCCTCGGTCCGCACCGCAGCACGTGGCGGGATTTGCCCTTCAGCCAAGAACCGCCGGGCATTGGCATAGGCGCCAGTGTCTACATCGACAGAAAAGGTTGAAACCGGATCTGCCTGAGTCAGTTTGACTGGTGAGACTTCTTCACCCTCATATTGCTCGCGTCCTGGATCAATGGCGACCCGGACCGGCGGGATGCGGGAGACGTCAGCAAAGTTTGATCGAGTTTGCGCGCGGCCGGCAGTGACAGTGTCTACCACGATTGCTTCCGCCAAGGCTGGCGGCGGAGGCGGAGGAGGCGCGGGCAAAACGGGCGGCGTCGGCTCGACCGGTGCCTGGGCTATCTTAGTATCATCCCCAGGCTGGGTAGAGGCAAGGTTGCCTGATTGCGTTGCGCAAGCCGCCAATAAAGCGGTGCCTGCAAGCAGTATACCCCATTGTGTGATGTTTGATTTGTGTGAAGCGATCGAAAATTTGCCAGTGACGCTTTGCATATTAGACCTCCAACCCTTTGGAGTTCGGATGCGCAACGGATTGGCATCGACTCCAGTCCCAGTGATTGAGAGAATCTCTGCCTCGCCCCGTTAATCGCGACTGAATGCGCTTTTTTTGTCGGTGAGCGCCGCCCGATTTGCCCGCCATCTTTAAAACGGCGCGTCAGGTTTCTTTGGCCGGTTCTGCACCAACATTTTTTCGGAACAGCACACGATCATCATTGCCAAACCCCTTATGCCATATCACCCAACCATAGGTGATAAGGATCGCAGGCACGCCAATCACGATCTCGGCCCATTCTGGCAGCATGGTTGCCAGAAAACCGATGACCACAGCTGGCGCTGAGGCCCAAACCAGCGCCCAGCGCCAATTGCTGACCGGGGCATTGAGCATTTTTTTGAGCATTAGCGCCTTAATCAGACTGGAGATCGCGAGCGCCAGCAACAGCGCCATAGCTGCGCCTGCCGCCTTAAACGGCTCGCTTAGTCCCAAATGGTTGGCCAGCATGATCAGACCAATCGTGAGCGACGCCTGCAGCAAAATGATGCTGATAGAAATCGCGAAATTGCGTTTGCGGGCGATATAAACCAGCACGCTTTCTGATACGACCGCCATCGCGGCGGCAACCTCTGCTGCGAGCAAGAATGCCAGCGCACCTGAACCCTGGACATATTCCGGCCCAATCAATCCCATGATGGCCTCACCCGGAATACCCAGCGCAAGCGCGATCCCAGCCTGAACTGCGATGATCCAAAACCCAACTTGGCGGACGTGGGCCGCGATTGCGGTCAAATTGTTGCCTTTGAGGTTTTTGGTTATCACCGGCCCAAGGATCGGCTCGAAACTGGTTTTGAGTTTTTGCGGCAGGCTCGCGATTTGTTGAGCCATGTAATAGATTGCAACGGCTGCTGGTGATGCGACTATACCCAGAATGAAAATGTCGACCCGGCGGGTGCCCCATTCCACCGCATCGGCACCGATCAGCGGCAAAGCGCGCGCCGTCATCTTCCACATATAGGCAGGCTTCGGCCGCCAGCCCTTGGGCAAGCCATAGGTGCGCAAAAAGGTCCAAGCAGCAGTGATAGTTGCGGCATAAACTGAGGTGATGAAGGCCAGCGTTAAGCCTGCGTCCCGCGTGGCGGGTATGAAGAAGAACACACCGGCCATGATTGAAAGCGTCCACGGTTCAACAATGGCCCGCGCTCGAACTGTTGTGGCAATATCAAACTTATATGCCTGAGCGGCGAGCAAAATTTCGGTGAAGGCAAAGGCTGGGATCGCAAGAACCAACCAGAAATCGAGCGGACTGTTCATCCCATTGGGAAACATTGGTGCGGGGAATATCAGCAGAATTGAAGCAGCGATCAGCGACAAAATAAACGCCGCCAGCAACCCATCGAACACCAGATTGACTTGCGGTTCGTCACTTTCGGTAAGGCGCTGCGCCAGCCCGCGCTTTTCCCCGAGCGAGCACATCAATGCGACCAGTTCGATCAGGATTAAGGCAGAGGCATAACGACCGACCGCTTCCAGGCCATAAAGTCGCCCTGCAATGAAGAGGAACGGCGCACGCGCTAGCAAGCGTAGCAGAAATCCGAAAACATTGGTGCGCCCGCCTTTCGCAAGCGCAGCCAAGTCTTCGCTGCTTTCACCCGCCGCTCCGCCTGATGGCGGGGCTGAATTTTCCGTCGGCTTGATCAAGCCTGATCGTCTCCGCCATTGTTATCCTGCTCTGCCTTTAGCGGACGAGCTAGCAAGCTGGCGACCACTTGCCGCGGGCTTTCCCCTGAAAGGATTTCGTTGACGGCGGCCACGATTGGCATGGCAATCCGATTTGTCTGTGCCATTCGGTGCAACACCGGGGCAGTGTGCGCCCCTTCGGCCACAGTGGTGCGATCGGCCATCAACTCTTCCGCTGAACGTCCCTCGCCAAGCGCTTTACCGAGTGAGAAATTGCGGCTTGCGGTGGAAGAGCAGGTGAGAACCAAATCACCGAGCCCGCATAATCCGGCCAGGGTTTCCGCATTGGCACCCAAGTTTTCTCCGAAACGAAGCATCTCGGCATAACCGCGCGCAATCAAGGCTGCGCGGGCATTTTGGCCCAATTGCAATCCATCGACCACGCCGCATGCGATCGCGAGCACATTTTTGATCGAGCCGCCAATTTCGGCTCCGGTCACGTCATCGGAAAAATAAGGGCGGAAGGCTGGCCGGGCGATTTGCGGAGCCAGCCGGTCCCATTGTTGGCGTCCTGCGCCGCAGGCGAGCGTGACGGCGGTTGGCAATCCGCCGGCCACTTCATGCGCGAATGTAGGCCCAGAAAGAACCGCAATGTCGCTGTCAGGCGATGCCTCCCGCGCGACTTCATTCATCAATTGCCCGGTCGATGCATCGATGCCTTTGCTGCACAGTACCAGATCGCGAGGGGCCGCGGGCAGCAGCTTCAATACAGAGCCGAGGTTTTGGGCAGGTGTTACCGCCAGAACAATGTCGATCTGCATGAAATCGACCAGATCATTGGTCGCGCGGATAGTGGGGGAAAGCTCTGCGGATGGGAGGTACGTCTGATTGCGGTGCCCGGTGTTGATCGCTTCGACCAGTTCAGCTTCGTAAGCCCACAATAACACAGGGCGACCGTCTGAGCTGAGCATTTGCGCCAAAGCCGTGCCCCAGGCACCTGCTCCGATCACCCCTATCGTTTGTTTGTCGTTCACGCTTTTACCCCTGCACCGCGCACTGCTTCGGCTTCGGGATCGAGCGGCCATCGCGGACGTGCACAAAAATCGAGATTATCAAATTGCTGCAAAGGCAGCCGTTCGCACCCGGCCCAAGCTATCATCGCTGCATTGTCGGTGCACAAGGCCAAAGGCGGAGCGGCAAATCGCATACCGTTGCGTTCAGCCAAACTTTTTAGCGCACTGCGCACAGCCTGATTGGCGGCAACTCCGCCTGCCACTACCAGCGCAGGGTAAGATGTGTCGGCGCGTTTTAACGCCAGCTCCAACCGGTTAATCAGGCAATCAATCGCAGCCTTTTGGAAACTCGCAGCGATATCTGCTGGGTGATGCTCCCCGCTTTCAACCGCCCGCAAAACAGCGCTTTTCAAACCTGCGAAAGAGAAATGCGGTTCGCGCGAGCCGAATAGCGGTTTCGGCAACGGCACAGCATCAGGATCGCCTTGCAAAGCGAGTTTCTCAACCGCTGGTCCGCCCGGATAACCCAAGCCTAAAATCTTGGCAGTCTTGTCAAACGCTTCGCCCAAAGCATCATCAATTGTAGTCGCCAAACGGCGATAATTGCCAACCCCTTCGACGCTTAAGATTTGGCAATGGCCGCCTGAAACGAGCAGCAAAAGATAGGGGAATTCCAATTCCGCGTCGGCCAGTCGCGGGGATAGAGCGTGGCCTTCCAGATGATTGATCGCGAGCAGCGGGGTGCTGCTTGCCATAGCCAAAGCCTTGGCGCTGACCAATCCAACCATAACCCCGCCAATCAGGCCGGGTCCGGCGGTTGCGGCGATCGCGTCCACATCATCAAGGCCCAGCTTTGCGTCGGCAAGCACTGCTTCGATCATGGGAGCGAGCCGTTCTGCATGCGCGCGGGCTGCTATTTCAGGCACCACGCCGCCATAGGGCGCGTGTTCGGCCTCCTGCGAGGCAATCCTTTCCGCAATGATCGTGCGGTCGGTTGCAACCAGCGCGACAGCGGTTTCATCGCAGCTCGATTCAATACCCAAAACGATTGGGCCCAAAACCACTGGAGAGCCTTGGCTGATATGAGGCTGTTTGCTCATCGCGCTTTTCCTTAGCTGCTCGTGTGGTTAGAGCAAGCGAACCTATGACCCAATCAATGACCAAACACCCCATGCCGAGCGCGAAAGATGGGATTCGATTGCGCCTGGGAACGCGAAATTCCCCGCTTGCGATGGTTCAGGCAGAGGAGGTGCGCGATCGCTTATGCGCGACGCATCATTGGAATCCAGATGAGGTTGAACTGGTCCCAGTTATCGCCAGCGGAGACAAGGTGCAGGATCGCCCGTTGGCCGAAATTGGCGGCAAGGCATTGTGGACCAAGGAATTGGATCAATGGCTGTCCGATGGACGGATAGATGGCGCAGTTCATTCTGCGAAAGATGTTGAGACGATCAGGCCTGCCGAGTTTTCCTTCGCCGCCGTTTTGCCGAGAGCGGATCGGCGCGATTCCTTGATCGGGGCGCCGAGTATCGCATCGCTGCCGCAGGGGGCGAAAGTGGGGACCAGCGCGCCGCGCCGTGCCGCGCAATTGCGCAATTTGCGGCCGGATTGTGAAGTCGTCACATTTCGCGGCAATGTTGCGACACGGCTGGCAAAATTGGAAGCGGGAGAGGCCGATGCGACCTTCTTGGCTGCTGCGGGGCTATCGCGTTTGGGCATGAGCGAGGTGGGCAATCCATTACCCAAGGCGCAATGGATCGCAGCCGCGGGGCAAGGGGCGATCGTGATTGAGGCTTTGAGCGCGCGCGCCGAAGCTTTTGCCGCGCTTTCTGCCTTGGACGATGAAAAAACGCGCGGAGAGTTGAAAGTTGAACGGTCTCTGCTCGCTGAATTGGGCGGTACCTGCCACAGCCCTGTCGCCGCCGAATGCCATTGGGGCGATGATCAAGTGTCCTTGCGCGCCGCTTTGTTTAGCGCGGATGGGTCGGAACGGGTCGAAGCCAAACTTGATTTCGAGAAATCCGATCATGCCGCTCCAAAACGTGTCGCGCGCGATTTGATGGACCGCGCCAGTGCGGCGATCTTGCGCAATTTCAACGCGCCATCATGAACACACGCGAACGATTGCCGATAATCGCAATCCGGCCTGAGCCGGGCCTTTCGCAAACCATCGCGGCGGGCAAAGAAGCTGGCCTGACGATTGCAGGGTTGCCGCTATCGGTGATCGAACCAGTGCCGTGGCAATTGCCCGATACCGCCTCGCTCGATGCCCTATTGATCGGTAGCGCCAACGCTATCCGGCTTGGCGGCAAGCAATTGGAAGAGGTGCAGCACCTGCCAGTTTATGCGGTTGGCCAGACCACTGCGAAGCTGGCACGTGAAGCGGGTTTTGAGATCGCGGCTGTGGGTGAGGGCGGCCTGCAAGACCTGACCGACCGAAGCGATCTTGCCAATCTGCACGTCTTGCGGTTGGCAGGCGAGGAACGCATCAGCCTGCATCCCCCCATTGGCATGCGCATTAGCGAACGGATTGTGTATAAAGTTGCGCATCAACCCCTTAGCGAAAAAGGGCAGGTTTTGCTCAAAGACGGCGGATTGGTGCTGCTTCATTCGGCGTCTGCAGCGGCCAATTTTGCCCAAGAATGTGAGCGGGTTGGATTGGATTGCAGGCTGATTTCGCTTGCCGCTCTTGGCCCGCGTATTCTTGCGGCAGCGGGTTCTGGATGGGGTCAAACCCATGCCGCCAATCGACCAACGACGCGCGAATTGCTGGCCTTGGCAGCGGATATGTGGCAATAACACGAAATATTTCGGCGCGTCTTACGCGCGTTATGGATTGCAGAACGGACCATAATGGAATCGAAATTCGGCTCTCGCCGTAAAACGAATTCAAGCAAAGCAGTTTGGCTAGCAGCACTTTTGTCATTCGTGGCAGGGGGCGCGCTGGTTGGCTATGTCTATTGGTATAACGCCAATGACGAACAGCAACCCGAAGCGGTTGAAACCCCTTTGGCCGCTGCAAGCCCAAGTGAAACGCCAGAAGAGACGTTGCCCGCGTTGCCGACACCTGAAGTGGTGGCGAGCGAAGCCGCGATTGAAGAGCAGGTCGAGGCGGTTGAGGGCCTTGCGGAGCAGCAAGGCGGGCTTGATCAACGTCTCGCTGCCGCTGAACAGCGGCTGGCCCGGCTCGATCTGCAGGCGCAAGCGGCGGCGGGCAATGCTGCGCGGGCCGAAGGTTTGCTGATCGCATTTGCATCGCGCCGGGCGATTGAACGCGGGGAAGAGCTGGGTTTCTTGGCCGATCAATTGCGGCTTCGATTCAGTGATAGCTGGCCGAATGCTGTCAGCACCGTGATCTCTTTTTCGCGGCGGCCGATCACTCTAGATCAGCTGTTGGCGCGGCTCGATGGTTTGGCACCTGAACTGTCTGAACGCGACGACATTACCTCTTGGGCCGATATCAAGCGTGAGATTGGCGATCTGTTTGTGATCCGGCGCGAAAGCACGCCGTCATCTCAGCCTCAGCGCCGGCTAGAGCGTGCGCGGTTGTTCTTGGAAAGCGGTCGAGTGGATTCGGCGATCGCGGAAGTTGAGAACCTTCCCGGAGCGTCTAGGGCGGAAAACTGGATCGCGGATGCGACGCGTTTCAGCCTGGCGATGCAAGCACTTCAAACGTTGGAAACAGCAGCCGTTGTTGAACCGCGCCGTTTGCGTGATGGCGCGGGAAATTCTGTTGAGCAGCTTAGCCCGGTGAACGCGCCAAGCAGCAATTGAGCCGCGGATCAGGCCCGCAGCAGCTCTGGTAGCTTTCCAGAAATGCCGCGTGCTTCGTCCATAAACCAGTTCTTAAGCGGGCCTGTGCGCTGCACACCTGCCATGCCCAGCCGCCGCACGGCAGAGGCAGTTTTGCCGCCAACCCCGAACAGCCGCGTCAACCCATCCGTGGCCAGAGACACCATGAAGCTATCGAGTCCGCGCCAATTTTCATAGCGGGTAAGCAATTGCTGGTCGCCCGGTTCCAAGCCGATATGGCGCCCTTCAGCCAACACTTCGACCAAAGTCGCGCAATCGCGCAATCCAAGATTTAGACCCTGGCCCGCAATCGGGTGAATGCCATGTGCAGCATCGCCAATCAGGGCCAGACGCTGGGCAGTAATTTTCGCAGTATGATGGAAACCCAGCGGCCATGCTGATCGCGGCCCTACGCTGGTGACCGCTCCATAAATCCCGCCCATGCGCTTTTCCACTTCGGCCAAAAAAGCACGGTCGGGCAATTTGGCGACGCCAGCCCCGTCGCTTTCCGAAACAGTCCAAACCAGCGAAGATCGGTGGCGTCCTTGTTCGTCATCAAGCATTGGCAGAAGCGCAAATGGCCCGGCCGGATAGAATATTTCCCATGCGACATTGCTGTGCGGTTTTTCGTGGGAAAGACCCGCGATAATGGCGCGGTGGCGATAATCCCATTTGGCGACAACCAATCCGGCATCTTCGCGCGTGGGCGAACCGCGCCCTTCAGCGGCCACCATCAATCGCGCTTTCAACTTGCGCCCATCAGACAGCACAGCCGCGGCGCCAAATTCATCGCGCTCGCGTTTAGTGATTTCGGCCTTGGACACCCAATGGATCAGGGGTTCTGCGGCGGCCGCCTCAAACAATGCAAGCCGCAAGCGGCGATTGGGAAACATCCGCCCGAGCGACCCCTCATGCGGCTCAGGCTGGAAATCAATGCGGCCCGGTTTCTGCTGATCGGTCACTGCGATGCTGGCGATTGGGCACGCAAAGGGTTCTAGCGCATCGGCGATCCCGATATTGCGAAACAAATGCCAGCTGGCTGTGGAGATTGCCGTGGCGCGATCATCAAACCCTTCTTTAGTAAGCTCGGCAGGATCTGCGCGATCCACAACATGGCACGAAAAGCCCTTGCTCGCAGCGGTCAAAGCCAAGGTCATGCCCACCAATCCGCCGCCCAGGATCAAAAGATCACATGTATCATCGGCATTTATGCTCATTGAACTGTCACCTTGCGCGTCTTGATTGCGAATAACTCTTCGTGCTCCTAGAGGGTCTGGCGTGACTGAGGCAAGAATGTTCCCATACGCAAAGCAGATGTTTGCCGTTTGGCTGCTCATTTTTGCGGCCAGTTTTGCCGTGGCAGGCGGATTGTCAGCGCAAGAACAAGCCGCTGCGCAGCCGCGCGAAGCACTGTTCGGTGATGAAAATATCAGCGTCGCCCTCATTTCAGATGGCGATCCTGTCCCCGGCGAAGAATGGTTGCTTGCCCTGCGCTTCACCCCCAGCGGCGATGAATGGCATGGATATTGGTCCAATCCTGGCGATGCCGGGGTGGGGATGCAGCTTGAACTGAGCCTGCCCGATGGCTGGGCGATGGGAGAGCCGCTTTACCCGGTGCCCGAGCGGCTGATCATTTCTGGTCTGATGAACCACGTTTACAGCGGCGAACATACGGTGTTGGTGCCAATTTCTGTGCCTCAGGATGCGGTTTTGGATGGCCGCGCTCCGGTGACTGGATTTGTAGAATTTCTGGCTTGCACAGATCGGGTTTGCGTGCCGCAAGACACCGCTTTGTTCGAAAGCCGGACGGCGGGTGATTTCGCCAAATGGCGCACCGAAATCGCGCCGCTGCTGGATGCCAAAGGAAGTTTTGCAATAGCGGGTACCTCACTGCGCATTGCGATCCCGTTACCCGCTGAAGTTGGCCTTACTGACCCGCATATATTCCTGTCGCGCGACGGCATCGTCCAATATGCGGCAAGCCAAAATTTCCGCCGCGACGGCGATATGCTGAGCGCCGAAATCCCGCTTTCTGACTGGATCGAAGAGGGCGAGCCCGAGGGTGACCTTTCGGGCATCCTCTCCTTCGGCAATCAGGCAGGTGTGCGTTTTCTCGTTGGCGAGGGTGACGTCGCCTTTGCTGGCGAACAGGTGGCGACCTCAGGTTCGCCGATAATTCCGCCGCTGTGGACGCTCATCCTTGGAGCACTGGTCGGGGGGTTGATCCTCAACATAATGCCCTGCGTGTTCCCAATCCTGAGTTTGAAAGCGATCTCGCTTGCCCGGGCTGGTGAAAGTGAGGCGCGCGCGCGCTCTGAAGGGATCGCATACACCGCAGGCGTTATAATCGCATGTGTTGGCTTGGGCGCGTTGATGCTGGCCCTGCGAGCTGCCGGGGAGCAAGTTGGCTGGGCGTTCCAACTGCAATCCCCAACGGTGGTTGTGATCTTGCTGGTTCTGGCCAGCGTGATCACCGCGAACTTTATGGGCCTGTTTGAATTGCCCAGCATTTCGATCACACGCAGCGGGGAACCGGCCAGTGCATTTGCCACCGGTTTGCTTGCCGCGATCGCGGCGACCCCTTGCACCGGCCCGTTCATGGCGGCAGCTTTGGGTGCGGCATTGCTGCTGCCTGCTCCCATGGCATTGATGCTGTTTGGGGTGCTGGGATTGGGATTGGCCTTGCCATTCCTTTTGATCGGATTTGTCCCGGCTTTGCGCTCTCGTTTGCCCAAACCAGGCGCATGGATGGAGCGCTTCCGGCGGCTAATGGCGATCCCGATGGGGCTCACCGCTTTGGCATTGGTTTGGCTGATCGTCCGCATGGGTGGGCAAGGTTTCGCATTGTTCGCACTGGTTATGATCTTTGGCATCATTTTGGCGCTGGCGGTGGTTGGCAGGCTGCAACGCGCGGGCAAGATGGCTTGGCCTGCATTCGGGCTGGTCGCTGCGCCATTCCTGATTTTCGGCGGGTTTGCGTTGCCGTCCAGCTTCGTTGCCCAAGCATCCAATGTCGCGGCCCAATCGATCCATGAACCCCTGGAGTACAGCCCAGAGGCTTTGGCCGAAGCGCGCGCCAGCGGCCAGCCGATCTTCCTGTGGTTCACCGCTGACTGGTGCGTCACTTGCAAGCTCAATGAAAGCTCAGCGATTGATCGCGAGACCACTCTTGAAGCGTTTGAAGCGGCTGGGGTGATCACGATGGTCGGTGATTGGACAAATAAGGATGAGGCAATCACGATGTTCTTAAGCGAGCAGGGCGTGATCGGAGTGCCGCTCTATCTTTGGTATGAGCCCGGTGCGGCCGCCGAGCAGTTGCCGCAAATTTTGACCGCCGATATGCTCAGCGAGCGCGCTGAACGCTAAGGGTTGAGATCGCCCGCCTGTTCAGGATCAGCATCATCCGGTTTTGGCAGCGCGGCCTCAAACTGTCCGCGGCATTGAACCAGAAAATCCCATGCAACATTGCCCGCATTCAAGGTCACCATACCAGCACCGGGCACGGTTGCGGTGATTTGTCGCGGGCCTGCAAATGGCTCCCACGCGGTGCTCTCTGCGGGAAGCTCACCTTGCCAAATTGCGCGGCCTGAAACCTCGGTAGCGTCCACGGCAATGCGTCCAATATGGCCGTTACCGATCAGTGCCAGCAACGCGCCGGCATCTTCATCAGCGGCGGCAATTCGCGTGATGCGCAGGGTGGAATTTCGCGATGAGCCCGTTTGCAAATCTGCAGCGGGCCGGATGCACGCCAGCGCCATTTGCGGCGCTTCGCCAGGCTGGCCATAAATGATCCGGTTGGGAGTGGAGCTGGGTGCCCAGATCGCGCCGTCACTTGGCGGGGAATCCAGCGCCACCGATGGGCTGGGCGATTGTGGAGCAGGCATTTCGCGCGACATGTCCGCATCGGTGGGCGGCGGTTTGCAGGCGGCGAGGGCGAACATGGGCACGATCAACGTCAGCGCGGCAGAAGCGGTCTGTCTGCGCGGGAACACCCTGATCATGGTCATGATCCCATCCGCTTTTGCCGGGTTCGTCCAAACCGGGTCTTGCGCGTACCAGGCCGTCCCTCGGTCGATTTGCCTTTGATCGGAGCGGCTTTCACGGTGTCGGGCAGGCCAAGTTCGTCATTCTCCAAACGCCGGATTTCATCGCGCAGACGGCCAGCCTCTTCAAATTCCAGATCGGCGGCGGCATCGCGCATACGCTTCTCAAGATCTTCAATATAGCTGCGCAAATTGTGCCCGACGAGGTTGTTGACCTCATCATCCCCGGTGTCGACAGTTACGCCATCTTGCGCCGCGCTGTGGGCGACAATATCGGCAATATCGCGCTTAATGGTTTGCGGAGTGATGCCGTGTTCTAAATTGAAGGCGTGCTGCTTTTCCCGCCGCCGATCGGTTTCGGCCATCGCGCGTTCCATGCTGCCGGTGATACGATCCGCATATAGGATGACCCGGCCATCGACATTGCGCGCCGCGCGCCCAATCGTTTGCACCAATGATGTTTCGGAACGCAGGAATCCCTCTTTGTCGGCATCCAGAATACACACCAACCCGCATTCCGGAATATCCAAACCTTCGCGCAGCAGATTGATCCCCACCAGCACGTCATAAACGCCAAGCCGCAAATCGCGGATCAATTCGATCCGTTCCAATGTCTCAACGTCGGAATGCATATAGCGTACGCGCACTCCGGCCTCGTGCATAAACTCTGTCAGGTCTTCGGCCATGCGCTTTGTCAGCGTGGTGACGAGGGTGCGGTACCCCTTTTTGGCGGTGGCTAGACATTCCTGGATGCAATCTTGCACCTGATCTTCCACCGGACGAATCTCGACCGGTGGATCGATCAATCCGGTGGGCCGGATCACCTGTTCGGCAAAGACACCGCCGGTCTGTTCCATTTCCCAGCCGCCCGGAGTGGCCGAAACGGCGAAGGTCTGCGGGCGCATCGCGTCCCATTCGTTAAAACGCAGCGGACGATTATCGATGCAGCTGGGTAGGCGAAAACCATGCTCCGCCAGAGTAATTTTGCGGCGGTGATCGCCTTTTGACATTGCGCCGATTTGGGGGACCGTTTGGTGGCTTTCATCCACGAAAAGTAGCGCATTTTCAGGTAAATATTCAAACAGAGTGGGGGGCGGTTCACCGGGCAAACGACCGGTTAAAAACCGCGAATAATTCTCAATGCCCGCGCAAGATCCAGTTGCGCCGATCATTTCCAGATCAAAATTGGTCCGCTGTTCCAACCTTTGGGCTTCGAGCAATTGCCCCTCTTCCTGCAATTCTTCGAGCCGATGCGTCAGCTCAAATTTGATCGCCTCGGTTGCTTGTTTCATCGTTGGGCCGGGCGTCACATAGTGTGAATTGGCATAGACTCGCACGGCCTCTAACAAGGCGCCTTTCTTGCCGGTCAACGGATCGAACTCGGCAATTTCCTCAATCTCATCACCAAAGAAAGATATGCGCCACGCCATATCTTCATAGTGCGATGGGAATATTTCCAGATTGTCTCCGCGCACGCGGAAGCATCCGCGCGCAAAGGCCGTATCGTTGCGCTTATATTGCAATGAAACCAGCTTACGGATCAATTCACGCTGATCGACCGTTTGATCTTTCTTGATATCAAAGATCATGGCGGAATAAGTTTCCACCGAGCCAATCCCATAAAGGCAGGATACAGAGGCTACGATGATAACATCGTCTCGTTCCAACAAAGCGCGAGTGGCCGAATGGCGCATCCGGTCGATGGCTTCGTTTACCGAGCTTTCCTTCTCGATATAGGTGTCGGAACGCGGCACATAGGCTTCTGGCTGGTAGTAGTCATAATATGACACAAAATACTCAACCGCATTGTTGGGGAAGAAGCTTTTGAATTCCCCATAAAGCTGGGCGGCCAGAATTTTGTTGGGGGCAAGCACCAGTGCGGGGCGCTGCAATTGCTCGATCACTTTCGCCATGGTGAAAGTTTTGCCGGACCCGGTGACGCCCAGCAATGTCTGGGTCTTCTCGCCGCTGGTCGTGCCTTCGATCAGTTCTGCGATTGCCGTGGGTTGATCGCCCGCCGGTTCATAATCTGAAACAAGTTCAAACCGTTTTCCCGGCAAAGATTTTTCCGGCCGATCGGGACGATGCGGGGTGAATTCCTCGCTCGTATCGGGCTCTTCAAGGCCGCGCCGGATGATGAGTTCTGACATAAAATGCATATGCGATGCACAGCGATACTTGTGAAGTGCTTGTGAGGGCGATAGCCTCAGTCAAATAGGGGTTGGGCTCATTATCGCGTGAAAACCGCGCGATTTCAGGAGGGTTTTTGATATGAAAGCAATGTTTTACCTAGCGGCTGCCGCTACTTTGGTGGCTGGATGTTCTGATAACAGCAGCGCAGATGCCGATGGTGATGGCACAATCACTCAGGAAGAAGTGGAAGCACGGTTGGAAAACGCATCTGATGATATGTTTCGTCCGCAGCCTGGGCAATACCGTGTCACGACCGAGCTTGCGAATATTTCGATCCCGGGCGCACCTGATGAGGTGGTTCGGGCGATGAGCGGCGCGATGACCAGCACATCGACCGAATATTGCATGAGCGAAGAAGATGCCGAACGCGGTTTTGAGAAGATGGCTGAAAGCTCTCAGAGCGGTGACAGCTGCACATATAGCAAATTTGATGTCGAAAGCGGATCATTCAGCGCAGTGATGGCCTGTGAGCAGAACGGCGGCACAATGAATATTTCCATCGATGGCACGGGCAGCGAAACAGCGTCTGAAATGGCGCTGACGATGGAAGGCAATATGCCCGGTCTGGGTGATGGCAGCATGAAATTGAATGTGAGCCACGAACGTATCGGTGATTGCAACTGATCGGTTACGATTGATCGGTTACGATTGAACGCTGGTGGAGCGGCATTTTGCGCTGCTTCACCGGCAGTTCACGGGCAGATTTTTAATAACTAGAGACTGCTTCGACCTATCGAGTAATTTGATTTTGAAACTATGACTGCGCGCGATCCTTTGGCGGAATTGAAACCGCAATTGCTTGCTACCAAGAGCGAGATTGCGCGCCGATTTGCCTTGGCCGGGCAACAAATCGAAGATCCTGCACCGCGGCCCAAATTTTGGCAGTTTTTGGGTGAGGCCGAAGTGTTCGCCGAAGTGCTCAACCGGCCGATGCGCAAAATTCCGATTGCGCAGGCCAAAAACCCGCGCACCGTCATGGTACTGCCCGGCTTTATGACTCATCCGGTGCGGATGCGGTTTATGACGCAGCATCTCGATCGCGCTGGCCATCACACAAAACGTTGGGGGCAAGGTTTCAATTTTGGCCCGACCGAGGAAAACTTTGCGCAATTGGAAGAGCGTCTGCTCGGATTATATGAGCAGGCGGGGGAACCGATTGTCTTACTCGGCTGGAGTTTGGGCGGAGTTTTCGCGCGCGAACTGGCCAAGAAACAGCCCCATGCTGTGGCAAAAGTTATCACAATGGGATCGCCTTTTTCCGGGGACCCGCGCAGCAACAATGTTTGGCGTGTGTATCAGCTGGTGACCGGGCATCAGGTCGACAATCCGCCTGTGGTGGAAGATGTTGCGGCTAAGCCTCCGGTGGAAACGGTGGCTATGTGGAGCCCGCGTGACGGGATGATTGCACCGCGTGCTGCCTGCGGAATGGCGCATGAACGTGACCGCGCGATTGCACTGCGTTGCACCCATATCGGCTTTTCCTATTCGAAAGAGGCGATTGTGGCAGTGCTTGAAGAGCTGGAGCGCGGCTGAACATCTTTTTTGTTATGTTCGGGCGGCTTTTGCAAAGGGCCAGGTTTTCCGTCCGCAGCCGGATCGACTGTCGCAAAAAGCGCCATTTCATTCGCTGGGAGATCATAGTTTTTTCGTGAATTACGGGCAATTACGAGCCGTTACGCGCAATTGCCCAAGGGGCAGCGCGTAATTTTGGTTCGATATGGACCTTTAGTCTTCGCGGTTTTGCTTAGTTGAGACCCAATATTGGTCAATTATTGCTCCGGATTGGCTCAAGTCTGACGTGAAATGCTGAAAATTGCTGCGCATCTTTGCGAACATGACACGCAAAGCAATCCTCCATTTCATCGATTCCTCAAGCCGTCACCGGGCTGAATTGTCCCGCGTCGGTTTCACCCTTGGTCACCATTGCGAAGTCTATGGCGATCTGTCGGAATTGTCTGTCCACCCGCCGCGAGATGGCATCATCATCGCGCGCGATACATTTGAAGAAGGCGGCGTCGCAATGATCCTCGAACGGCTCAGTCGTTTAGGGATATGGTTGCCTTTGATCGCAGTGGATGAACAACCCAAGCCTGGCCGAATTGTAGAGGCGATCAAGGCTGGCGCACTCGATTATCTGTCGATTCCGCTTGATGCCGAACGGTTCTCCCGCTGCTTAACGCGGATTGCGAAAGAGGCGGAAGTCTTTGGCGCAGCGCGCCGCCGGATGATCGAAGCGCGGGACCGCATTTCCAGCCTTTCTGCGCGGGAACGCGAAGTGCTGGATTGGCTGTCTGAAGGCAGCAGCAACAAAGTGATCGCACGGGAGCTGGATATCAGCCCGCGCACAGTGGAAATTCACCGCGCCAACATGATGAGCAAGCTTGGCGCACGGCACGCTGCCGAAGCGGTTAGATTGAAACTGGAAGCGAAATTGGAAGTGGAGCCTGAGGCCTGATCACGGCTTAGCGGCAGAAACTTCCCTCTTTCTTTTCGAGGTGGAAGTGATCTTCGTGGGCGCGATTGTAATTCGGGCCGAGCACTGTGCCAAAACGCTTGCAAGCGCTGCCATGGACCACCCGCAAAAATTCGCGCTCTGCGGTTGTGCCATTGGACCAATCGCCTTGCACGCTCACCCTGGTGCCATCTTTTAAGATAAAGGCAGACACATCGATGGCTTCCGCGCGGGCATGTGCAGAACGGCGTGATGAGCCCGCGACATTGCGGCACGAATAAGAACCCATGGTTTCGATCCGTTCGAGCGGGCTGCCCAGGATCTGCCGTGCGGCGCGATCAACACCGAAGCGCGCCCATTCGCTGAATGATTGCGCGGTTTGACATTGGACCGGGCCGATATTGCTGATCCCGAATTGCGAACGATCCCCGGCGAGGGCCGAGAGCTGCACAGTGCCAAGTTGGCTGCATCCTTGCGCTGGATATCTATCTGGCAGCGGAGAGAAGCGATTGCCGGCTGCGCTCAGATCAGCAAAGCAGGCATTGTCAGCGGGGCGGGGCGAATAATCGCGCGGAACCGAGCTAACCTGTTGAGAGGAATTGTTGCTGGCCCGGTCTGAGCTACCCGAAGGCAGGAACGAACACCCAGTGATTGCCGTAGAACAGGCGATCAGGGCCAAAGTACGAAGAAGAACGAGACGTGTCATTGCCCCTATGCAATGCACCAAACATAGTTAACATGACGCTAAGGAAATTGCCCTCGCGCGGAAAATTTCGCGATTTCTCGTAAAATCAGGGCAGTTCGTCTGCCACCTGCTCCCACAATTCGATTTTGATGCCGTCTGGATCGAGAAGCCAAGCAAACTTGCCATAGCCTTCATCGGCCGTGTCCAGAATATCAACGTCCTTTTCCTTGAGCATTGCAACAAAGCCATCGAGATTGTTGACCCGCAGATTGATCATGAAGTTGTTTTTTCCCGGTTTCACATATTGGGCATCGGAAAAATGGCTGATTAACGAATAGGGATTTTTCTTGGGCTCATCGGACCATGCAAGCTGCGGTCCGTATGCGCCGTCAACGCCCAGCTTGTCTCGATACCAGGCACGCGTTGCCTCAGGATCTTTCACCACATAGAAAACACCGCCAAGGCCGGTGATGCGCGGATTATCTGAATCTGCCAATTTTCCCTCCCACCAATTGCGCGATCATTAAGAATCGCGTGTGCGAGGATGTTAAAGATGCTGATGGCCTATGGCGCAAGAGTGTTTCGCGAAAGGCTGCAAGGTTTTGGGGTAGGTGTGGGGTTTGCTCAGCTGGCTCCTGCCGTGTCCGCAGCGGTGTCTGCAGCTGTGGCCGCGCGGCTGATCAGAACCGGGTCGTAAATTCGATCAAGCTTTGCGGAAGAGCATCCAAAAGTGCGATTTCGATCAGTTTGTCAAAACCGGTTAGCACCATGATGCCGACGACCAACAAAGTCGCGCCAAAGAACGGTTTGCCGTACTTCGCCATGGTCAGCATCGCTTGGCGGCGCTCTCCCATCGCTTTGCGAGAGCCATAGGCGAAAACCAGAATGGAGGTTGCAACCCCTAGGCCAAAAATCAGAAAAATCAGGAAGCTGGCCAGAAGGTTTTGCCCTTGGCTGGCAGCGGCAATCGCAACGCCCAATGTTGGTCCAACGCATGGCGCCCACACAATGCCAAGCAGCAGTCCCACTCCAAATTGCCCGGCAATGCCATCGCCGCTCACTTGCGAGAGGCGTTGATTGCCGAAATTGGCGATAGGCGCCGCTGCTGCGCTCAGCGCGGATTGAGCCTGCGGCACCAACAAAACGATGCCGGCGATTGCCAATAGAGCCCCGGCAAGAAGCCGGACGATCTGTTCATTAATGCCAAGGGAGTAGCCAAAAGTGATCACTGTGAAACCGAACAGCGTAAAGCTAGTGACCAACCCGGCGGCGAGCGCCACAGGCCCAAATTTACTCTTCCCAATGGCGGACGCCACCAGGATGGGAACCAACGGCAACACGCACGGGTTCAGGATCGTCACAAGTCCTGCGACGAAAGATAGGATAGCGCTGCCAAACATTATTGGGCTCTAGGGATCAGATTCTACGCTTGCAATAAGGGCTTGCAATAAGGGAAGGTGCGCGCGCTTAGAGCGCGTTCAACACCTGATCACGAAGGCGGCTGCGATCGGTTTCTGCGATCGTGCGAACGATTTCATTTTCGCCGTCGAATACAAGGATGGTCGATTGCCGCGGGATACGATGCTGACGTAGGAAATCCTTCTCATCATCGAAGTTCACTTTTACGAATTTGACCTCATTGCCGATATTGTCCTTGCGGATTTCATCAAGAATGGGCGCTTGTGCACGGCATGTTGGACACCAGTCTGCATAGACATCAACCACGATGGTTTGTCCCTTGGCCTGCGCCATGGTGAAGGTCGGCTCATCATAAGTTTGCCAGCCCGTCGTATCGGCCCGGGCAGAGAATTGCATGACGCCAATTACTATGGCGCCAATCGCCGCAATAAGAGCAAAAATACGAAGCATTAAAAGGACACTCCAAAAACGTTTATTGTGCGGATTAACCGCGCATTCAGGAGTAAGTTCGCGAGGGCGCGATCAGAGGTTACAATATTTCGGAACATTTCTGTATTCCGAGTGTTTGTGTCTTTTCCGCCTCAGTTGCTTGCATAACTGAGCGCTTTTCCCGATCCGGTATCAATCACGCTTCTTTTTTGCGTTTCGCCTTTTTGCGCTCATGCGGGCACAAAGACGATTTGCGCAGCCGGATCGATTTCGGCGTCACTTCCACCATTTCATCGTCATCGATGTAGGCAATCGCCTGTTCCAAGCTCATCCGGCGCGGCGGTGTCAGGCGGATCGCGTCATCCTTGCCCGAAGAGCGCACATTGGAAAGCTGTTTCGCTTTCATCGGATTAACCTCGAGATCGTCCGGCTTGGCGTTCTCACCGATAACCATGCCTTCATAAACTTTGACTTGGCTGCCAACGAACAGCTCGCCGCGCTCTTCGAGCATGTTGAGCGCGTAAGCGACTGTGTCGCCATCGGAATTGGAGATCAGCACGCCGTTATTGCGTCCGCCGACGGCACCTTTGTAAGGGCCGTACTTTTCAAACAAGCGGTTCATGATACCCGTGCCGCGCGTGTCGGACAGGAATTCCCCATGATAACCGATCAATCCGCGCGATGGCGCTGAGAATGTAATGCGGGTTTTGCCTTGGCCAGAGGGGCGCATTTCGTTGAGATCGGCTTTGCGCTTCTGCATTTTCTCAACAACGGTGCCGGAATGTTCATCATCCACGTCGATCACGACGGTTTCATACGGCTCGGTCCGTTTGCCGTCTTCCTCGCGAAACAACACTTTGGGCCGTGAAATGCCCAATTCAAAACCTTCGCGACGCATGGTTTCGATCAACACACCCAGCTGCAATTCGCCGCGTCCGGCGACTTCAAAACTGTCTTTGTCGGCGCTTTCGGTGATACGGATCGCAACATTGGTCTCTGCCTCGCGCGACAGCCGATCACGGATCATCCGGCTCGTCACCTTATCGCCTTCGCGCCCGGCAAGCGGGCTGTCATTGACGGAAAAGCGCATTGCCAAAGTCGGTGGATCGATCGGTTGTGCGGCAATCGGTTCGCTCACTGCTGGATCGCAGATCGTGTTTGAAACGGTCGCCTTTTCCAAACCGGCAAGCGCGATGATATCGCCGGCCTCGGCGTGTTCAACTGGCACGCGCTCAAGCCCGTCAAAGCTCATCAATTTGGTTGCGCGGCCAACCTCCACGACATTGCCATCGACATCAATCGCATGGATCGGATCGTTGACTTTAAGGCTGCCAGATTGAACCCGTCCGGTAAGAACGCGGCCCATGAAATTGTCCCGATCAAGCAAGGTCGCAAGAAAGCTAAATGGCCCAGTTTCATCCAGATTGGGCGCTGGGACATGCGCAATGATGCGTTCAAATAGCGGAGCGAGCGTGCCATCGCGTGCATCGGGATCGTCGCTGGCATAGCCATCGCGTCCGCTGGCGAACAGAACTGGAAAATCCAGCTGTTCGTCATTGGCATCAAGGCTCACGAACAGGTCGAAAACCTCGTCCAAAACTTCTTGCGCCCGGCCATCTGGCCGGTCGATCTTGTTGACGACCACAATCGGCTTCAATCCCAGGGCAAGCGCTTTACCGGTCACGAATTTGGTTTGCGGCATCGCGCCTTCCGCGCTGTCGACCAGCAAGATAACACCATCGACCATCGACAAGATACGCTCAACCTCGGCACCGAAATCGGCGTGACCAGGCGTGTCGACAATATTGATGCGCGTGGTTTCTTCCTGCGCGCCGTCATCATCCCATTCGACCGAGGTGCATTTGGCCAGGATGGTGATCCCGCGTTCTTTTTCCAGATCGCCGGAATCCATCGCGCGCTCTTCCACGCGCTGATTTTCACGGAAAGTGCCCGATTGACGGAACAATTGATCGACCAGTGTGGTTTTGCCGTGATCGACGTGCGCGATGATGGCAACGTTGCGGAGCGCACGAGGTGTAGAGCCGGACATGGTTTTTGCTTTCGAAGAATTTGGCCGCCCGTTAGGGGTGAGCGTGAGGAAATGGCAAGGCAATTGGGAAACAATTAGCCAATATGGCTGTGTTGCGTTGCAACATTGGGCTGCGCCCTAGCCGAGCGCTGCCGCTACGGCAAGCTGTGTGAGTGGGAAATTACCTTGCAATGCAGCATTTTTCCGGTGTGTCAGACATGCAACACTAGTGGGTTGGCCCATACGATTTTGGGCGTTTGCCGCTTGTCGCAAGACGGGCCTTGGCTTATCACTAATGGTAATCGGATTGGGCTCGTCCAGCATTGGAGAGATGCCGCTCAACTCCGTGAAAAAAGGATAGAGGAGATCCCATGCCTTTGAAATCAACCGGCCCTGCCGGGTTGCAACGATTCGCATTACTATCAGGTGCTGCAATTACGGCGCTGTCCGTGCCTTCTATGGCACTGGCACAAGATCAAGATACAGATGATGGTCCAGCCCTTACAACAGGCAACACCATCATTGTTACTGCAACCAAGCGTGAGCAAACGCTGCAAGAAACCCCGGTTTCGGTTTCGGTGACAACCGGTGAAACACTGGAAACCGCGCAAATTCGCGATGTCCTCGATCTGCAAACTGTTACTCCGTCCCTTCGGGTTAGCCAGCTGCAAAACTCCTCCAGCACCACCTTCATCATCCGTGGTTTCGGCAATGGTGATAACAATTTCGGGATTGAGCCTTCGGTCGGCGTGTTTGTGGATGGTGTGTTCCGTTCACGTACAGTCGGTGCGCTCGGCGATCTTGCCAATGTTCAACGCGTTGAAGTTCTGCGTGGTCCGCAATCGACGCTGTTCGGTAAAAACGCATCGGCAGGCGTAATCAACATTGTCACCAAAGAGCCGCAATTTGAATTCGGCGGTTCGGGTGAAGTCAGTTACGGCAATTTCAACGCTTTGGTGGTGAAGGGCGATATCACTGGTCCGATCAGTGAAAATGTCGCGTTCGCAGTTGATGCCAGCTACAACCGCCGCGATGGGTTTGCAGATATCGTAAACCTCGACAATGCCGATTTGAATGATCGGAACCGTTGGAATGTTCGCGGCCAATTGCTGTTTGAACCAACCGCTGATCTGCGCATCCGCGCGCAAGCCGATTATGGCCGGATCGATGAGAGCTGCTGCACCGTAAACACTCTGGTGGCCGGTCCAACCGCACCGGCGATCTTCGGTGTCGGCGGGGCGCTCAACACTGATTTCTTCAGTGATGATACTTTCCTCAGCCAAGTTCCGGTTAACGAAGTCGACAATTACGGGGGTTCGATCCAGGTCGATTGGAACACTGGCCCGATCACAGTGACATCGATCACGGCATACCGCGAACTTTCAAACTTCGTCGATCAGGATGTCGATTTCACCAGCGCCAATGTTGTTAGTGAACTTCGTGATCAAGATGTTTCTACCTTCACACAGGAAATTCGGATTGCGTCTGATTTTGACGGACCGTTTAACTTCCTTCTTGGTGGTTTCTATTTCGATGAAAGCATCACGCAAGACAGTGATCTGATCACTGGCGATGCTGCGCGAACATTCTTCGAATTGTTGACGCCAACCGGCGCGGGCACATTCTTGGGTGTGGAAACTGCTCTGGGGCTGCCTTTGAACAGCATCTTCTCAGCCGGTCCTTTGACAGCTGAGGATTATTCGCTCGACAACGAATCATTCTCGATTTTCGGGACGGTTGATTTTGAACCGTTTGATGGTCTCGTGTTCACGGCTGGTTTCAACTACACCGATGATCAGAAAGACTTTGCCCTGTCGCAAACCTCTTTCGATGAGCTGGGTCAGGTCAATCTTGTCGACGCGTTTATTGCAGGGGCAATCGGATCAACAGATCCGGCGGTCATCGCAGCATTCGCCGCTGCCGATCCGGTCACATTCGGCGGGATTGCAGCAGCTGCTCAAGATCCGTTGCAAAACCCATTGCTGGGCCTCGCGGCATTTCAGTTCCAGCCTCCATTCCTCAACATTCCAAACGCCGTTGAGAGTGGTCAGACAAGTGACGACGATTTCTCGTATACATTGCGAGTTGCCTATGATGTTTCACCTGAAGTGAATGTCTATGGTTCGTTTTCTACTGGGTTTAAAGCAAGTTCGGTGAACCTTTCGCGTGATAGTCGTCCGGCTTTCGGTGACTTCATCCCGGGACCAGGAAATAGTGCGATTTTGGCTCCATCATCACCGATCCTTGATGCAGGTCTGGCCGTGCCAAACCTGACAACGGGTTCGCGTTTTGCTGGACCAGAGGAAGCGGAAGTGATCGAAATTGGGCTTAAGGCGCAATTCGATCGGTTTGGCTTTAACATTGCGCTATTCGATCAGTCGATCGATGGCTTCCAAAGCTTCTTGTTCACCGGCACGGGCTTCCAGCTCAGCAATGCTGGCGAACAATCGGTTCGAGGCTTTGAATTTGATGCGAACGTTCAGCCAACCGATGGCTTGTCACTGACCTTCTCACTCACCCATCTGGATCCTTTCTTCGATAGTTTTGAAGAAAGTCCGCTGGGTGATCTGACGGGTCTGCGTCCTGCCGGTATCCCGTCATTCTCCATTTCGACTTCGGCGACTTATACGCATGAATTCGGCGCATCAGGCAATCGCTTGGTCAGCCGTTTGGATTATGCGCATGAGAGCAGTGTCCAGATCCTCAATGGTCTGCCGACATTTGGTGATACGACAGACTTCCGCCGCGAAGTGAACCTGGTCAATGGTTCGATCACGCTGCAGCTCGATAACGGGATTGAAGTTGGGGCATGGGCGCGTAACTTGCTCGATCAACGCTTCATCCTAACCATCTTTGATGGCGTGGCGCAGGCGGGTACCGTTTCTGGTTACCCGAACACACCGCGCACCTTTGGCGGTTTGGTACGCTTCAAGTTCTGATCCACAAATCAGACGCTACTTTAGAAAAGGGGCTCGCAGCGATGCGGGCCCCTTTTCCGTTGCAGGGCCGTGCAAAATGTGCTGCTCTCTTACCTTTCCAAAGTCTTTGTGATCCTGAGACTGGAATTTAGGGGATTGAATATGGAGTGGATGATACTTCCGTTTAAGCGCTATGCCGAATTTAGCGGCAGGTCACGGCGCAAAGAATTCTGGATGTTCCAGTTGTTGAATTTGATCGTGGGCTCGGTGCTGGCTGGCCCATTCATGTTCAGCATTTTGGGTGCTGTTGGTCCTGCGGGGGCAGCTCCTGATGCCGCTATGGCTGAAGCATTTAGCGGCGCTGGACTTCTCCCAACTGCCATGATCGGCTTGTATGGAATATACGTTCTAGCGGCATTTATCCCTTCAATTGCTGTCACTGTTAGACGGCTCCACGATCGCGATATGTTGGGGTGGTGGTATCTCGGTTTTATGGTCGCCAGTTTGATTCCGTTGGTTGGCTTGATCGTATCAATCGCGTTTTTGGTAGTGATGGTTCTGCCAGGCACAGACGGCGAAAATCGTTTCGGACCTGATCCAAAGAATCCAACTCGCTCGGATGTGTTCGAGTAATAATTGGTCCAGCTATCGCGCTCAGGGAGCTTGTTAGAGTTCTCTGAGCGCCTGTGCTGGCTTGGCACGAAGCAGGGGCAGTGAGCCGCCAATTGCAAAGGCCAGAACCATTGCGAGGCCCAATCCCAACACCGCCAGAACTTCACCCCAATCGGGCAGCCAATCAAATTCAAACAATTGGGTAATAACGACCCAAGCCAGCGTTGATCCCAGCGCCAGCGCGACAGCAGCCAGCAGCGCCGCAATCAATCCATATTCTGCCAGTTGAACCAGCAGGACTTGTTTGCGGCTGGCACCAAGGACGCGCAGCACCACGGTGTCATATGTGCGAGAAGCGCGGGCAGCTGCGATGGCTCCCATCAACACCGCAAGACCGGCGAGCACGGTCACGCCAGCGGCCGCCAATGTGGCAAGGCCGACCTGTTCCAGAATTGTGCGAGCTTGGGTCAAAACTTCACCCACCTCGATCACAGAGCTTGCCGGAAATTCACTAACCATTTCGCGCAGCCATTCGCCGCGTTCTCTGGCGGCTTCGCTGCCCGCCGCAATCTCTGGCAGGTCAACCGTCGCGGCAAGATTGTGGGGCGCGTCTGAAATGGCACTGCGAGAGAAGACCATGGTGAAATTGAAACCCATATTCTCCCACTCAATCTCGCGCAGATTGGCGATCGTTGCTGTGCGCTCCACGCCCAAAATGCCAATCGTCAATTGATCGCCGATTTGCAGGTCGGCAGCGCGTGCAAATTCTGCATCGATGGAAACTTGCGGCTCGTTTGACGGGCCTGCATTCCACCATTCGCCTTCGATCAAACGGTTTCCTTCGGGCAGGTCGTCGGAATATGTGATGCCACGTTCGCCCCGCAATGCCCAAGCGCCAGGGGGAATTTCCTCCAGATCGGCGACGCGTTGCATGGCCCCTTCGGCGCCAAATGCGATCACTGAACCGCGCAAAGTCGGTACTGCGCGGATCATGGAGCCGGGGAAACGATCATCCACCAGACTGCGGAATTTGTCCTCACCTTCAACTGGCACATCGAGCACGAAATAATCGGGTGCTTCCGCCGGTACGCTGCGTTCGATATTGCCGTCCAGCGCGCTTTGAACAGCGGCCAGCAATACAAATGCCGCCAATCCAAATCCCAACGCTGTTACCAGCGATCCGGTGGGCGCACCGGGACGATGGAGGTTTGATAAGGCGCTGCGCCAAAGCGGGTTGCTGGGCCGAGGTATGCGGCGGGCAAGCTTTTGGATCGCAAACCCTAAACCAGCGAGCAAGATGAGCGCACCGCCAGCACCAACCAGGAACCCCGCCGATAATTGCGGCTGGGCGGTCGTTGCCACAGCAAGCACACAAATTGCGGCAATTCCCAACCCCGTCCAAATCAACGCTCCGCGATCGCGGCCAAGCGGCGAAACCGTTGAACGCATCAGCGCCATCGCTGGGAATTTCCGCGCTCGGAGCAGCGGCGTGGCGGCAAATGCGAATGCCACAAGCAACCCGTATGCGGCCGCAAGGATGAGCGGCGCTGGTTCGATTACAAATCCGCTTTCAACTGGCAGCAGACCTTGCAAAGCAGCGCCCAGCAATGGTGTGACCAACACGCCGACAGCAATCCCGGCCGCACTGCCGATCAACGCTGCAACACCAATCTGAAGCGCGTATATCCGCACAATATCGCTCGAAGATGCACCCAGCACTTTGAACGTGGCAATGCTGCCCCGGCGCGCTTCAAGATAGGATGAGACGCCGCCCGCAATGCCGATACCGGCAATGATCAAGGCCGCCAATCCAACCAGAGTCAGGAAATCGCTCATCTGGCGCACAAATCGATCTGCGCCGGGTGAGGCGCGATCGCGCGTGCGGAAGTCATACCCTGCCGTAGGGAAAGCTTCGGTCAGTTCGTCTTCAACGCTTTCAGGATTACGACCTTGGTCATCAAACGCGATGCGATATTTGCTCTCATACAGAGAGCCTGGCTGCAACAAACCAGCGCGTTCGGGCACATCTTCAGCCACGATCACTGTCGCGCCCAGTTGAAACCCTTCCGATAGTTTGTCTGGCTCATTTCCGATCACACCAGCAGCCTTGAGTTCAAGACTGCCGAGCGTGAATCTGTCGCCCACGGCGATACCCAGCCGGTCTAGCGCACCTTGCGCAAGCCAGGCGTCATTGCCGGTTGGCGCGCCGACATCGCTGCCATCGACCAGCGTCATCGCGCCGTATAGCGGCCATGCTGTGTCGACCGCTTTCAATCCTATCGGCGATGTGCCGCTTTCGCTCGTCGCGATCGCTTGCAGCCGAGTGCCGCCAGTTACGCGGCCATATTCTGCGAATTTGGCGAGCTCTTCTTGGTTCAGCCGCCTTTGCCATATTTCGACTTCGAGATCGCCGCCCAGCAGCACTTGCCCGTTGGATTCAAGCTCTCTTTCAATCGCCGATGTAAGCGTGCCAATCGCGGCCAGTGCGGCAGTGCCTAAGAACAGGCAAACAAGCAGCAGGCGGAGGCCGCGGAAGCGCGCGTTGAGATCACGCTTGGCGATGCGCCAGGCATTGCCCCAGGTAAGTTTGGCAGCGCTCATGGATTTGCAGTGTCAGATACGATCACACCATCGGCCATGGTGATAACGCGTTCGCACCGTTCGGCGAGCGAGCTGTCATGCGTGATGATGAGCAAGGTCGCGCCGGTCTCAGCGCGGCGAGCGAGCAGAAGTTCGATAATTTCTTTGCCCGTCGCCGCGTCAAGATTGCCGGTTGGCTCATCGGCGAAAATCAGTTCCGGTCGCGGTGCAATCGCGCGGGCAATCGCCACACGTTGCTGTTCCCCGCCAGAAAGCTGCGTTGGGTAATGCTCGATCCGGTGGCCTAGGCCTACCGCTTCCAATTCGGCTTTTGCGCGCTGGCGCGGATGCTCTGCGCCGGAAAGCTCCATCGGCGTTGCAACATTTTCTGCTGCCGTCATCGTTGGCAGTAGATGAAACGCCTGCAAGACAATGCCAATTCTGCCGCGCCGTGCCTGCGCCAGCCCATCCTCGTCGAGTGAGGTGAAATCTTGCCCAGCCACGATCAGCCCGCCGCTGGATGCTCTTTCAAGTCCCGATAAGACCGCCATCAGCGAGCTTTTGCCGGAGCCCGACGGACCAAGCAGGGCAACAACTTCGCCGGTGGCGATATCAAGGTCTATCCCGCGTAAAATATCGACCGGCGCATCGGCGCTGCCAAGGGTCAACCGCAGGTCGCGCGCAGAGATTGCGGGCGGTCCGGAATGGGATTCAGATGGTGATGTGCCGTCAGTGCGGCCAGAAGAGGGGTTTGTCACAAGGTCCAATTGGCATAGAGGTGAGTTTCAAACAAGATACTCGCCTATAATGAAAAATTGAGGAGGCTCGCAGATGCGCAAGCGCACTTGGTCGAACAAAGCCATGAAATTCGTCGTTCCTTGCATGGCATTCGCTCTCGCGGCTTGCGGAAATGATACTCCAACGGATGCGTCGCGCAGTGGCGGCGGTGCCTCAAATGAACTCGGAGCTGTAGAACTGGTTCCCGTGATGGGGCCAGAAAGAACCATCATTGCCTTTGGAGACAGCCTGTTCGCTGGATACGGATTGGCAGATGGCGAGAGCTATCCTGATAAATTGCAATCCGCGCTGCGCACGCGCGGCATCAATGCGATGATCGCGAATGCAGGCATTTCGGGGGATACCAGCGCAGCGGGCCTGCAACGTTTGGCATTTACGCTGGATGCGCAAGAAAGCGCGCCTGATCTGTTTATTCTGGAACTGGGCGGCAATGATCTGCTTCGCAGCATCTCACCGGAGCAAACGCGCGCGAATCTGTCTGCCATGCTTGGCGAATTGAAAGCCCGCAATGTTCCGGTCTTGATAATGGGCATGCGTGCGCCGCCCAATCTCGGCCCTGAATATCAGCAGGAATTCGATGGGCTGTATGGGGATTTGGCCGCAGAATTCGAAACCGCACTGATCCCGTTTTGGCTGGAAGATATTTTTCAGGAGCCAGATCTGTTTCAGGCAGACCGGATTCATCCCACAGCAGAAGGGATTGAACGCCTGGTCACAGCGACCATTGATGATGTGGCAGCGGCTTTACCAGAGGATGAAGCCGAGCAAGCCGAAGGTGCTGAGCCCGAAGCCGAAAGCTGAATTCTCGGGTCAGAGCCGTTCCAACGCGCCGCCGGCAACTTTCCAGATCGCGACGTCACTCTTGATGTCTGAAAACGGAGACAGCTCCGTCCCCGTCATCCAGATTTGCGCGCGGCCTTGGCCTAGCCGATCGAACAGCGCGGCTCTGCGCACGGGATCGAGATGCGCGGCAACCTCATCCAACAACAGCAGGGAAGGGCGCCCTTCAGATGCAAGCACGCCATGCGCCAGAGTGATGGCGATCAGCATCGCCTTTTGTTCACCGGTGGAACACGCCGCCGCCGCTTGACCTGATCCGGCCATAAACACGTCCAACTCATCACGGTTGGGGCCGGTAAGCGAACGGCCAGCCGCACGGTCGCGCCCGCGCTGGCGATGAAGTTCGCTGCGCAATTCCTGCATTTCAACCGGTCCGCCAGGGCGGTAGGACAAAATTGGGCGAGCAAATGGTTCTGCGGGAAGGGCAGACAATGTTTCATCCAATGCGGCGATCAAAGCTGCGCGATTGGCGGCAACCTGCGCGCCGTGCTCCGCCAATTGCGCCTCAATCGCATCGAGCCACCTTGTGTCGGCATTGGTTTCGAGCAACTTGTTGCGTTCGCGCAATGAAGCTTCGAGCTGCGACACCGCTCTGGCGTGGCTAGGTTCAATCGCCAATGCCATCCGATCGACAAACCGCCGCCGCGCGCCAGCTGAATCCATAAACAGACCGTCCATTGCCGGGGTTAGCCAGGCAATCGCGAGCCATTCGCTCAGCGCGCTTGCGCTCGCATTGGCGCCATTGATGCGGACCATCCGGCGGCTGGGCTTGTCCGCCTCAACATATGTGCCGATCCTGGCGCTGACCTGCCCTTGCTCGGTCAGATTTGCGCCGATGGCAAAATTTCCCGGAGAGTTTTGCCGCGCGAGATCCGCCAATGGCGCCCGGCGGATGCCGCGTCCGGGGCTGAGCAAAGAGAGCGCTTCGAGCACATTGGTTTTGCCCGCGCCATTTTCGCCCACCAACAGATTGAACTTGGCGGTCTGGCCAAGCTCACTGCGGGCATGATTGCGGAAGTTTTCGAGTGAAATCGTCTCGAGCGCCATGGGATTTTAGGGTTAGCACGCATCCATCGAATAGCCACGAAAATCGCCAATCCCAATAGGTGGCGTAATTTCCCAACCTTTCGGAATGATGAATAGCGAGTTAATCTACGCTTGGCTCAGAAACCCCAGAATTCCGCCATTCTTCGAGTTTGGCACGGCTCCTGCAGTGTATTGGACATCCAGCGGGATCGACCCGCAAGGAAACGAAAAACAACTTAGGAGACTTCACAATGTTTATCTCAGAAACCGGTAACAAGCTTTTCGCTGCTGGATTTGCACTCGCAATCTCTGCTGCATTCTTCGCAACTGCGATCATCCCAGCCAGCCCAACCATGTTTGCTTAATCGCAAGATATCACTCTCTCTAATCTGAAAGGAATACACCATGCTTAGCACCGATACCGGAACCCGGATTTTCGCTGCTGCTTTTTCACTCGCGATTTCCGCCGTCTTCATGGCGACAGCGATCGTTCCGGCAAGCCCGGCACTGTTCGCCTGATCTCAACATTTCATCCCAATACGAAAGGATAAATTGAAAATGTACGCCCCTATCGATATCAGCAAGCGCGTGTTTGCCGCCATTTCGGCCTTGGCAATCACAGCTGTTTTTCTGGCAACGGCGATTGTGCCTGCCACACCAAGCTTGGGAGTTCTGGCATGAGCAATTTGACCAATCCTAATGGCAAACCGCCACGTGCAAGCTTCAAGCTTGATAAGAGCAACGGCAAAATCTTCGGCGTCAGCGCCGGCATTGCAAACTATTTCAGCGTTGACCCAATGCTGGTTCGCATCGGATTTGTCGCAGCAACATTGCTCGGCTTTGGATTGACCATTCCGGTCTACATCGCAATCGCTTTGATTGCAGACTAAGCGCAGCTTACGACAAAAGCGGACCCCGGTTTTTCGTACCAGAGCCAATCGGCCGCTGCGCAACAATCTTGAACAAACCGGGAGGGGCCATTTGGCCCCTTCTTTTTGTCCCGGCCCCAATCCTTACATCGCCGAAATGCCGCCATCGAGTTTGATTTCGGCGCCAGTCATGAATCGGCTTTCATCGCTGGCGAGATAGACCACCGCATTCGCGATATCATTCGGCTCTCCCACAAATCTAAGCGGAATTTGCCGTGCCAATTTTTCCAGCAGCACGTTTTTATCAAGGCTGTGCTCTTTCGCGGTGCCATCCAAAATCGGCGTGTCAACGAAGGTGGGATGCACCGAATTGCAGCGGATTTGCATGTTCTTTTTCGCGCAATGCAGCGCGATTGATTTTGATAGCATCCACACCGAAGCTTTCGATGCGTTGTATGCTGGCATCGTGTCGCTGGCGATAAGCCCGGCGATCGAGCTGATATTAACGATCGATCCGGGCGCATGTTCGCGCATCAATGGCAGTGCTTTTTGGCAGCCATGGAAGATCGAATTGACATTGATATCGAAGCAGCGCTGCCAATCTTCGAAGCTGCAGGTTTCAATATTGCCGCCCACGCCAATCCCGGCATTGTTGACCAGGACATTGAGCCCGCCCAGATTCTCCCGCGCGGCGTCGACAGCCGATTCCCATGCGGACGGATCGGTCACATCATGCGCAAAGGCATAGGCCGTGCCATCGCCCATCTCAGCATTGATGATAGCGGCGGTTTCTGCTGCTCCTTCGCCATTGATATCCGTTGCGAGCACTCGCGCGCCCTCTTGCGCCAGACGGATGCAATGCGCGCGCCCCAATCCTTGCGCAGCGCCAGTTACCAGCGCCAGTTTGCCCGCAACGCGTCCATCAGTGGTGCCTGCCATATTCTTAATCCTCTCCGATAAAGCCTGCGGTTAGCAGCATCGCGACACGAACATCAACCGCATGACCCCGTTCGCGCCAAGCAGCAACAAAGCTGCTCAAATTATCTAAAGCGATCCGGTGAACGATTATGTTCTCGCCATCGGTGCCACCACCTTCGCTGACTTTCTTAAGGCCGTGCGCGCGCAGTAGGGTGAAGCTTTCGCTCACCATCCCGGGAGAGGAATAAAACTCCCCCAAATTCTCAATTCTTTGCGCGGTAAATCCGGTCTCTTCTTCCAATTCGCGTAGGCCCGCGGATTCGGCCGCTTCACCTTCTCCGCCTGCATCATCGCCGACCAGTCCGGCCGGAATCTCGAGACTGAAACAGCCAAGCGGAACACGATATTGGCTGACGAGGATGACGTGACGGGTCCCGTCGGGATCGATATCGATTGCCATTATCGCGGCGGCGCGAATGCCCCGTGCTCGGCCAACATATTCCCAGCGTCCGCGGCGCTTGGCATTGATGAAGCGGCCTTCCCACATAAGTTCTTCGGCCTTATCCGCATCACTATCGCGAACAAGCTGAGAGGCATCAGGGATTTCGAATTTGGAATTGTCTGCGCTCATGCGCAGGATGCTTAGACTTCGATTAGGCGGTCGGGAAGCTCGTTTTCGTCATCATCTGCTCTGGGGAAATGTTCAGATAACACGGCGCCAACATCGCGCACGCCGGCGGCCATGCCCTCAGCGATGTGTTGCTGCCTAATTTCCGAGAGCATATCGGCCATCGCTTCACCCCAAATCTCGGCAGAGACTTTTTCCGAAATGGGTTCGTCAGCCACGATTTCAGCGCGGTGTTCGCGCATCGAAAGATAAATCAGAATCCCGGTGCGTCCATGTGTCCGCGCCTCTGCGCCAACTTTGAAATGCTTGATCGCCTGTTCGTGCACTCGCGCGGTTTTTACTGGGCCGGGGATCAATGCAAATCGCAAAGGATCCCATAATTGCACCGCCCATGTGATCACAAATGTGATCAGGCCTAGGGTGATCGTCATGCTGGCGAGTTCGCCGGTGCTCCAATCATTGCCCCAGCCGCCGCTAAGGCTGTCCCAAAAATTGAGAAACGGCTCTGGAAAGGCAGCGAACACGCTCATCGCGGTGAATGATAGCGCCGCTGCCCAGACCAGCACGACATCGGAATAGCCATCGCTGCGATCGGCCAGCACGGTTAAGATTTCGCCGGAGGTTTGCAGCTCTGCCTCGCCGACAGCATCGGAAACGATCTTGTGCTGATCAGGGGTAAGATAGGCCATTTACCAGCCTCCCGAGGCGCCGCCGCCTCCGAACGAGCCACCGCCGCCGGAAAATCCGCCTCCGCCAAAGCCACCGCCTCCACCAAAGCCACCGCCTCCACCAAAGCCTCCGCTGCGACCGCCGCCCATTGCGCCGCGCGCAATGGCCGAACCAACCTCCCACAATATGATATCGCCAGCAGTGTCTTTCCAACCGCGATCGCGCCGGCCCCATGGGCCTTCACCGCTTTTTGATCGGTAACGCCGACTGCGGCTTCGCCCTCTTATGATCGGAAGGATAAAGAAGAAAAACATGAAGCCCAGCCAGATCAAAGTGCCGATTGGAATTCCGCCATCGCTTTCACTTTGCGCACGCGTTTGGCTTGCCTGTTGGGCCACGCGTGCTGCTTCATCGGGTGGCAATTGCAATTGGGTGACGATTGCATCTGTTCCGGCAACAACTCCGCCTGGAAAATCGCCTTGTTTGAATGCCGGAATGATTTGGTTTTGGATGATCAGGGATGACACTGCATCGGTAAGATAGCCTTCCAGGCCATAACCGCTTTCGATCCTGACTTTGCGATCATTTGGTGCCACGATCAGCAGCGCACCGTCATTGCGCTCTGCGTCGCCCAATTCCCAATCGCGGCCAAGTTGATAGCCATAATCCGAAATATCATATCCCTGCAAATCGGGAATTGTCGCAATCACCAATTGCCGCTGTGACTGCGTTTCAAGCGCCTCCAATTGCTCGACCAATTGCGCTTCGACATCGGCGGGCAGAATGTCTGCGGCATCGACCACACGGCCCGAAAGCGCAGGGAAATCCTGCGCCGCAAGCGGGCTTGTCAACAGCGTGAGAAGTGCCGCAAACGCGGTTAAGAGGGGGCGCAGCACTCTGATCAGTCTGACGTCAGGTCTAGCTCAGGTGCTTCCTCTGCACCTTCTGTCGTGGCTGAATATGGCACCAATGGCTCAGCGCCGTGGATGATGTTTGCACCAATCGTATCGGGGAAGGTGCGGATCGTCGTGTTATACTGGCGCACAGCTTCGTTATAGTCGCGCAACGCAACAGCGATACGGTTCTCAGTGCCTTCGAGCTGGCTTTGCAGCGTGATGTACCCTTGGGTTGATGTGATTTGCGGGTAGGCCTCAAAACTAGCCAGCAATCGGCCGATGCCTTGGCTCATCTGGCTTTGAGCGGCGGCAAATTCTTCCATCTTGGCGCCATCACCCAAATCATTTGCGCTAACATTCACACTTGTTGCGCGGGCACGGGCTTCGGTCACTTCGGTAAGGATCGCGCGCTCATTCTCAGCCGCGCCTTGTGCAACCTCGGCGAGGTTTGGGATCAAGTTAGCCCGGCGTTGAAATTGCGCCTCAACATCGGCCCATTTGGCTTTGGCGTTTTCCTCAGCCGCAGGGACCGAGTTGATACCGCACGCGGCGAGGGTTAGCGAAGCTGCTGCAACAACAGCGAATTTGGCAGCCTTGAAGCCGCGAAAGCTCTTGAAATTCATTGAAAATCCCTTCCTCCATGCGCCAGATTCCGATCCCGGAGCGGCGCAGAAACATCCTGTATTGTTAATATAGCACACCTTGCTCCCCTTTCAAGGCGTGGGCAAAGCGCGGTCTTGGCTTGGCAAGAGCCTGAATTCCTGCGAAATTGCCTTCGTTACATTTAGGTAGTCGGGGAGAATACCATGCTTTCAGAATTCAAAGACTTTATTGCCAAAGGCAATGTGATGGAATTGGCCGTTGCTGTGATTATCGCAGGCGCCTTTGCCGTTATCGTTGCTTCGTTGACCGCAGATTTGATCATGCCAATCGTCGGCGTGATCTTCGGTGATGTCGATTTCAGCAGCAAATACACCGTGCTATCAGGTGCGGATTTGGTGACTGAGGGGATGAGCCTCGAAGCTGCAAGAGAAGCGGGCGCGAATGTACTTGCCTGGGGATCATTCCTCACATCGGTGATCAATTTCGTGATCCTCGCTTTCATCATCTTCCTGCTGGTTCGCTATGCAGAAAAAGCCAAGGCGAAATTTGAAGAACCTGCGGCGGAAGAAGATGCAGGTCCAAGCGAAATCGATCTGCTTACGGAAATTCGCGATTCGCTGAAAAAATAAGCGATCTGGTCTGGTCGCAACGAAGCGACCCGATCAATACACTTCACATTAAGCGGGCGGGGCCTATATAGGTCCTGCCCGTTTTTTGCGGGATATGGCGATAAATTGCTGCGTGCAATAGGTGCAACGGACCCGGGGGCAGTACCCGGCGGCTCCACCATAAGATTCGGATTTCATTCGTGATTTTCGGAGATCATGACGGGGCCGAACTAGGATCGACGTGTTCTGAAAAGCGTAGTTTTTGCCCGGGCTGAGTAACCCGTAATAGGCTCGTTTTATAAGTGCAAACGATAATGAAGCACTCGCTATCGCAGCGTAATTTTATGGCCTAACGGCCTGAATTTACAAAGCTAAAGCGCGGTTGGACCCACCGGGCAACAGAAGCGGATTCCGGGGCTCCGGGGGTAGCTAGCAACAGAAACCCCCACCTTCTAACATTCTGGAAAAAGCGGGATGCAGGCGTGTTTGTGTACACGGTCCTCCCCCGGTTGGCGTAAAATGCGGGTAGCTAGCAACAGAAACCCCCACCTTCTAACATTCTGAAAAAAGCGGGATGCAGGCGTGTTTGTATACAGCTTTACCTAAGAATTTTCGGACTGCGTTGCCAAATCCGCTTCGGATTGTGCCTTAGCTTTCTCATATGAAAGCGCGTCCAAGATCTTGGCACCAGCCAAGAAAACAGCGCCCGTGCAGGCCAAGAACAACAATTGGCCGCCCCATCCAGGATATTGCGTCAAATAGGTTGCACCGCGCGAAGTTGCGCCCAGCGCCAGCGCATAAATAATCACGAAGGCTTCAAACCTGTTCTTGATTACAAACAGCCTTCCAATCTTACGCAGCATGGTCTCTCCTGAATTAACCTTTGTAGTAGCAAAGCCCGTGCCAATTCAGAATTGCTGCGGGTTTGCGTGGTTAACGTGACAGCGAGTGTAAGCGCGTCCGACGCGAAGGCCAATGGCGTTAACTTTATTCAGGTGAGTTCTGTGAGTTTTAGGACGGCGAGCAATTCTTCTCGCGCGTGGATTACAGCGTCTGAAAGGTCGAGATTCTGCAGATCCGCGGGTTCAATTTTCTCTGGCCAATATCGCTCGATCGCTTCGCCGATGCGGTCTGCTTTGGCAGCATCAAGCATAAAGCGCTGATCGACGGTCTTCGGATCGCAAACGACCCGCAGCCGCAAACAGGCCGGGCCGCCGCCATTGGCCATGCTTTGGCGAACATCAACCGGAATGACCTCGCGAATTGGCCCATTGGAAGCGAGCATGGTTTCACACCAATTCCACACGGCCGAGTTTTCGCGGCACTCATCTGGCACGATCAGCGCCATTGCGCCCGGCGCGGCGGTTATGAGCTGCGCGTTGAAAAGATAGGTCCCGATTGCAGTTTTTAGGTCGACCGCGCTGGCTGGCACTTCGACCACTTCCAATGCGGGAAAGGCCGCGCGGATCGCAGCATAGGCACCGGCTTGGTCGGCGAAGGCTTCTGCATGGGTGAACAGCACGCGCTCGTTCGCTACGGCGACCACATCATTGTGAAAGGCGCCAGCAGCGATGGCGGCTGGGTTTTGTTCGATAAAGACGCAGCGATCAAGGTGGAGACCGTGCGCGCGTGCGACGGCGCGGCTGGCCTGTTCGTGCTGGCGCGCCGGAAATTTGCCGCCGGTTTGTCCATAAACGAACACCTCGACGCCGGGCGCACCATGCCCTTCGCAAAAGCGCATATGGTTGGCCGCGCCTTCATCGCCAAATGTTGCCGGGATCGCATCATGTATGGTGAAATGCTCCGCATCACCGAACGCGATATCAAGCTGGCGCTTCGTATCGGTCCATTCCTGTGCGCGGTGCAGCATCGTAGCCAGGTTGGCCGGGGTAAGGTGGCAGGTGCCATCTTTAGTGTCTGGCGCAGGGCTTACGGTCGCAGCATTTGCGGTCCACATGCTGGATGCAGACCACATCGCCGCGTGCACAGCGGCAGCTTCGCTCCCATCAAAGGAGAGCTGCGTTGCCAGCACATTGTTGGGGCGGGGCAGGGGCAGCAGAAACCCCTGTGCTCCAGTCCGCGCAAGATTGCCGCGCATCTTGGCAAGCCCTTGCAGCGCAGCCGCGCGCGGGAAAGAGGCGTTGCCCTTGTGATGGGCACTGGCGATGTTGCCTAGGCTCAGCCCGGCATAATTGTGGCTGGGCCCGACGATTCCATCAAAGTTGATTTCATTGAAATGCGCGGGGTCTTGCTTCATCTCGCGACGCTCCACACCATGTCGTCAACACCCACATTCAACGTGTCCGCCGCCAAGGAATCGATCGCAATGCTGCCATCATCGCCTAGCTTGCGCGCGCCATAGCAGGCGCGGAAATCCTGCAATTTCCCGGTCGCGATGATCGAGCGTTCACCTTCATCCAAGTCAATTGCCGAAATGGTGGCGGAAGTGGACCCCGCAACGCTGGTTACCAAATCGGTTTGCGCGATCATTGTCGGCCCGCCGTCAAAGATATCGACATACCCTTCATAGCGAAATCCCTCACCTTCAAGCATCCGCATGGCGGCGCGGCCGGTGGGGTGAGGCACGCCGATTGCGCTTCTTACCTTGTCATCCAACATCGACACATAGACTGGGTGCTTGGGCATCAGATCGGCAATAAATTGGTTGCCGTTGATCGCGTTGAAATAATCAGCTTCTTGGAATCCCATCCCGAAGAAACGCCCCGCAACTCCATCCCAAAACGGCGATCCGCCGCGTTCATCGATGATCCCGCGCAGCTCGGCAATGATCCGGTCTGCAAATCGGGCGCGGTGCATCGCCACGAAAAGATAGCGGCTGCGCGCCAGCAGCAGGCCCAATCCGCCGGCTCTTTCATTCGGGTGCAGAAACAATCCGCCAACTTCGCTGGTGCCTTCCAGATCGGTCACTAGGCTCAGCAACTCGGCGCGAACGGTGCGATCCAATTCTTGGCTGTATTGGGTCAGGGTGTTGAGACGGTAGGAGTAAAACGGCCATTGCTGGCCCACCTTGCTCATCAACTGGCACGTTCCGCGCACGATCCCCGTTTCCAGGTTCTCTAGCACCAACACGAATTGCTCGTCGCTAAGTTCATCCGCAGTGTTCGCAAATGCCTCACTCGCGCGTTCGAGTTTTTCCCCCAAGGCTTTGCGATCGGCGGGCAGATTGGTGAATCCCCCGCCGGTCAGCTTGGCCATTTCATAAAGGTGTTCAAGATCGGAAATGCGCGCCGCGCGCAGGCGAATGGTCAATGCATTTCTCCAGCAGCGATGCGGGACAGGACAAGCGCGGAAAGTGCCGCGCGCTCAGAAAGACTGGACGTGATCAAAAATTCATCGGCGGAATGAATCGCGCCGCCGCGAACGCCCATCGTATCGACAACGGGCACCCCACATGCGGCGATGTTGTTTCCATCGCACACGCCGCCGGTCGATTGCCAGCGGATGTTCTGGCCCAATTGCGCCCCGCATTCGCGCACCAGATCAAACAATTTTTGAGCTTGATCATCAACCGGTTTGGGTGGCCGGGTGACACCGCCGTGACGGTGAACAGAAACATTATGCGCGCTTTCTATTGTGCGCAGCAAAGCATTTAAATCATTGTCAAAACCCTGCATCGCACCAGCGCTCTTGGGCCGAATGTTGAATCGCAATACCGCGTTGTCGGGCACCACATTATTGGCCGATCCACCTTCAAGCTTTGCCGGGTTCACGGTGATGTCCTCGCGCTCCATCGCCTTTAACTGCAGGATCAAATCGGCCGCAGCCACCACCGCATTGCGCCCGTCCTGCGGATTGCGCCCGGCATGGGCAGACCTGCCCGTGATCACGATCGAATAATTGCCTGTGCCGCCGCGCGCATGGGCCAATGTGCCATCGGGAAGGGCGGCGGGTTCATACGTCAACGCCGCCAATTTGCCGCGCGCCATGTCTGAGATCAGGGCTGAGCTGGCCAGCGATCCGGTTTCTTCATCGGAATTGATCAGCACATCATACCCCAATGCGCTGGCATTGCCGGTTTTCTCAAACGCCAGAAGCGCGTGCAGGATAACCGCGATGCCGCCTTTCATATCGGCAACGCCGGGGCCATTCAGCACGTCGTCTTCAAGCCATTTCTGATGTTGAAATGGGTGATCTGCGGGAAAGACCGTGTCCATATGGCCGGTTAGCAGGATGCGGGAATTGGCCTGCGGGCGCACCCGCACAACCAAATGCTGGCCGCTGCGTTTTTCGTATTCTTTGCCGTCGCTCGCAATCGCGGTCACGGGAACAGGGTCAATCAACTCGATTTCGCCGGGAAGAGCAGAAAATACCTGCGCCAAAATGGCGGCTTGCTGTGCCAAGCCCGCGATATTGCCCGTTCCGGTGTTGATCGCAGCCCATTCCTGCACCTGTTGGAGCATGGCCTGATTATCAAAATCTTCGATAGAATGGACTGTCATACGGCCTATCATTTAGCTTGGAGTGGCGCGCGATGAAAGCCACCCGTCAGATTGACAGTGCAAAGCGTTGCAATCTGGCTCGCAACTGGTCATAGGGCGTTTCCGTCCTCCTCCCCAGGATCGAAATTGATCTTTGCGCCTACTCAGGCGAATTGGAGTATAGAGGACTTATGACCAAGATGATTAATCGTGCGGGACTCTCCATTGATGAGCAGCTCGCGGTATTCCTCGAACAGCAAGTGTTGGGGCCACTTGGCCGTGATGAGGCCAGTTTTTGGGCTGGGTTCGCCAGCCTCCTAGCGGAATTTGCGCCGCGCAATCTGACTTTGCTGGAAACCCGCAAAATACTGCAAAAACAAATAGATGCATGGCATGTCGCACGTGCTGGGCAGGCCCTTGATATGGAAGAATACAAAGGCTTCCTGACAGAAATTGGCTATCTCGTTCCTGAGCCCGGAGATTTTGCGATTGGCACCCAAAATGTCGATCCTGAAATCGCGACGATGGCCGGGCCGCAATTGGTTGTGCCAATTCTCAACGCGCGGTTCTTATTGAACGCGGCCAATGCGCGCTGGGGCAGTCTGTATGACGCATTTTACGGCACCGATGCGCTGGATGCGCCGCCCGCCAAGCCCGGCGGTTATGACACTTCGCGCGGCGATGCGGTAGTCGCGCGAGGTCGCGTATTTCTCGACCAGGCACTGCCTTTGGTTGATCAGAGCTGGGCGGACCTCAAAGGCGAGGATGACGGCAAGCTTCAGGATGAAAGCCAATGGGTTGGCTTTACCAAGAAAGGCTTGTTGTTTCAGAACAATGGCCTTCACATAGAGGTCGTGTTCGACCGTGAGCATCCGGTAGGTCAAGCCGACAAAGCCGGGATTGCAGACATCAATATCGAAGCCGCGCTCACCACAATTGCCGATTGCGAGGACTCGGTCGCGGCGGTTGATGCAGAAGACAAGCTGCTCGCCTTCACCAATTGGCTTGGCATTATTCGCGGCGACCTGACGGAGAGTTTCGACAAAGGCGGCAAGAAGCTCACACGCCAACTTAATGGCGACAAGCCTTTCAAAGATGGTGCGGGGGTCGAGCACAACGTATCCGGCCGCAGCCTGATGTTTGTGCGCAATGTCGGGCATTTGATGACCAATCCGGCGATTATCTTGCCCGATGGAAGCGAGATCCCTGAGGGCATTTTGGACGCAGTGTTCACCTCCGCGATCAGCACGATCGATGTGGAAGGCCAGGCGAAATACGGCAATTCCAAGCACGGCTCTATCTACATCGTAAAGCCCAAGATGCACGGGCCAGACGAATGCGCTTTCACCAATGACCTGTTCGATGCGGTCGAGGATTTGTTGAGCCTGCCGCGGCACACGATCAAAGTCGGTGTGATGGATGAAGAGCGCCGCACCAGCGCAAACTTGGCGGCGTGCATTCATGCTGTTCGCGATCGGATTGTCTTCATCAACACCGGTTTCCTCGACCGGACTGGCGACGAAATTCACACCTCAATGCATGCCGGCCCGATGCAGCGCAAAGGCGTTATGAAGGGGTCAGATTGGCTGAGTGCATATGAAGCCCGCAATGTCGCGATTGGCCTGAAACATGGTTTGTCCGGCAAGGCGCAGATCGGCAAAGGCATGTGGGCAGCGCCGGATTTGATGGGCCAGATGATGGCCGAGAAAATCGGTCATTTGCGTGCTGGCGCGAACACTGCGTGGGTGCCGTCACCCACCGCGGCGACGCTCCACGCATTGCACTACCACGCGGAAAACGTGTTCGACATTCAGCCGACATTGGGCGCTATTCCCCCGCTTGACCAATTGCTTTCCATCCCGCTGGCTGACGGAGTAAATTGGTCTGAGGAAGAGCTGCGTGATGAGCTCGATAACAACTGCCAGGGCTTGCTTGGCTATGTCGTGCGCTGGGTGGATGCCGGTATTGGCTGTTCTAAGGTCCCGGACATCAATGATGTTGGCCTGATGGAAGACCGCGCGACCTTGCGCATTTCCTCTCAGCATATCGCCAATTGGCTGCTCCACGGCGTTGTTAACGAGACGCAGGTGATGGAGAGCCTTGCGCGCATGGCGGCAAAGGTCGATGCCCAGAATGCTGGCGATCCGACGTATATTCCTTTGATTGGCAACGAGGATGGGCCAGCCTTCAGCGCTGCAAAAGACCTTATTTTCAACGGTGTTGATCAGCCATCAGGTTATACCGAGCCGTTGCTGCATCAATGGCGTTTGGTGAAAAAGGCAGGCTGAAACTTTGGCGGTTTTGTTGATGTTGGCTGCCCTATCGGCGTTCATAGATTTCCGTTTAAGATGCTGTTTTATTTAAGCAAATGGCATTTAGAAGGAATTTACCTGCGTCCGGTAAATTGGGCGACATGACCTACAAAACCATATTTGCCGCATTGATGGCTGCTTCCAGCGTTGCAGCTGGCGCCTCTGGAACCGTTGATTTGCGCGTCGCGCGCGATGCCAATTGCCATGTGCGATTGACCAATGATCATGTCAGCCGCGTGGTGATGTATTCCGACGTTGCCCGTTCAGCCGCCGATTGCCGCCGCAAGGCCAGCACGTTTGCTTTGGGAAATCTTGTCAGCATGCGCGATGCTGTTCGGGTGCTGTATTACGAGACCGAATTTAACGGACGCAATCTGGGCAAGGTCAATCTCAAGGGCTAACCGCCGGTAACCAGTCGGCCACGCTTGCGGCCAAGTGGGATGTTTATTGCCCGCGCGACTGGACCGCTCGATGTTGGGGTTTCGCTCACCGCGATGCCCAATGCTTTGGCCGGAAGCGGGCGTTCAAAGATAAGTCCGCAAGCATCGCAATTGCTCCACACGACTTTGCAGAACACCTCTATATCTTCGAACATCAACATTCCTGAGACATTTTTCGGCGGCGGCTCATCGCCCCTAAATTCCATCCGCGCGCCTTGCGGAGATACATTGGCCAAATGCCCGCGCCGCTCCGCGCTAATGGTGCAAAACCGGGCGGGAAAATCGACCAGATGGCGGGCGTCACCGCGGCGCTCTGTGTCAACGGCGTGGCGGCGCGCTGCATAGCTGCTCATAGATTTCCCTGTCTCGGATTACTGACTGAACACCGCTTTATCGCGCGATAATCATGCCGAAGCCTTGGCGAGGATGCTTACCCCAAATTAACCACGGATCCGACCTTTGGCCCGACCTTTGTTCCGATTTTAGGCGTGATTGTGGCTCTCACAAGCCTGTCAAAGCGCGCGTGCGAGCGCCGTAAATTCATCGATACTGAGCGTTTCAGCACGCCGTGTTGGATCGATGCCAAGTTCGCCCAGCGCGGCAATCGCGCCCGGAACCGATTTAAGGCTTTGCCTCAGCATTTTGCGCCGCTGGCCAAAAGCTGCCGCTGTGACCTGTTCCAAGGTACGGGCGCGCACGCCTTCGGGCGCATCATTGGGTTCGATATGCACAATTGCGCTCATCACTTTGGGCGGAGGAGTGAAGGCGCTGCGATGCACCTTCATCGCCAATTTGGCTGTGCTTCGCCACTGCGCAAGTATGGATAGGCGGCCAAATGCAGAAGTGCCGGGCTTCGCGACAATTCGTTGCGCCACTTCTTGCTGAAACATCAGCGTGAGAGAGCGCCATTGCGGCGGCCAAGTTTCCCCGCCGAGCCAGCGCACAAACAGGGCCGTTCCCACGTTATACGGCAGATTGGAGACAACATGAAAAGGCGCATCTTGCATTGTGCTTTGGTGATCAAGCTTCATCGCATCGCCCTCAATCACCGAAAGCTGCCCGGGAAAGGCGTCGCTGAGATCGGCCAAAGCGGGAAGGCAGCGCGCATCCATCTCGACCGCGGTCACATTCGCGCCTGCCCGCAACAGCGCGCGGGTCAATCCACCGGGGCCGGGCCCAATCTCGAGCACATTTTGCCCTTCTAGGTTTCCCGGAAGTTCGGCAATCCGGCCAAGCAATTGCTCATCGAATAGGAAGTTCTGGCCCAATGCTTTGGATGCGCTTAGCCCGTAGGTAGCTATCACTTCGCGCAGTGGGGGAAGGTTAGGCACGGTGATCGCCGTGCGCTGCGCGATTGGCCGCGCATTGGCTGGCCATTTGCATCGCTGCCATCATCGCACCAGGATCAGCAATACATTGCCCAGCGATATCGAAAGCCGTCCCGTGATCAGGGGAGGTGCGGATAATAGGAAGGCCCAATGTGATGTTTACGCCTTCATCGAAATCGAGTGCTTTCAGCGGGATCAGAGCCTGATCATGATACATGCACAGTGCCGCATCAAACCGTTCGCGCGCCCGCGCTGCGAACATGGCGTCGGCTGAATGCGGCCCGGTCACCGAAATACCTTCGGCCCGCAATTCGGCAATGGCGGGCTCAATAATGCGCGCTTCCTCATCGCCAAATTTGCCGCCCTCGCTTGCATGCGGGTTAAGGCCAGCCACTGCCAGACGCGGATTGGCAATGCCGAAATCGCGCGCCAAGGCGTTCGCAACGATGCGCGCCTTTTTGGCGATCAATTCGCTTGAAAGGAGGTTTGGCACATTCGCCAATGCGATGTGCACGGTAATCGGAACTGCGCGCAATGATGGCCCCGCTAACATCATCACCGCATCATCGCTGCCTAGCCCGGAAACTTCGGCGAAATATTCGGTTTGGCCGGGATATTCGAAGCCAACTTTGGCCAATTGGGATTTGCTGACTGGGGCTGTCACCACCGCAGAGCTTTGACCCAGCAACGCAAATCGAGTGGCCTGAATGAGCGATTGCAGAGCCAAAGCTGCACCGCGATCATTGGGCGATCCCGGAGTATAATCGCACTCGTCCAGCGGCAGGACAGGTAGTCCTGCTGCAAATGCCTCCCCAGTGTCTTCTGGGGCGGTGATCGGCACAATGGGGCATTCGGCACCGCATGCTTCGGCCGCTTTGCGCAGAACGTCTTGCCCGCCTGCCACGAAGAACGAGGGGGACGCAGCTGCATTCCCATTCGCCCAGCACTGCGTAATCAGCTCGGGGCCGATGCCTGCCGGGTCACCAAGCGAGACTGCAAGAGGAAGCGTGTTGGCGCTCAATTGTACTCGATAAAGGCGTCATTGCGCAGATCACGCAGATAGCTTTGCGCGCGTTTTTGAACTCGATCTTCTTCAATCTGAGCCATAATCGTTTCCACGGTTGGACCTCCTTCAACCTCTGGATCATCGCGGCCGCACAGCATCAACACCCGCACACCGTCTTCGATCGAACCAAAGGGAGGGGTCGTTTGACCGATTTGCAATTCAAGGACGAGGCTTTGAAGCTGACTGGGGAGCTGGCGCGCGGCGAGCTGCTCATTAGTCACAACCGTGGCGCCAATTGCTTCGCGCGCTGATTCGGCATCTGCGCAGCCTCTCAGCCCTTGAACATACGTACCGAATTCTTCAACTCTTGCTGCCGCTTCGGCTTCGGTCGTGCCCTCAGAAAACCCGACTGCAATTTGTTTCAGGCTCAGCAGTGAATCGAGTGGATCCGGGGTTAGGACTTGGCGCTTTTCAATCAAATATATGATTGTGAAACCGCCCGGAATTTCCAACGGGCCGACCAATTGCCCCGGTTGCAAACGCTGCGCTGCCTCGGCCATCGGCGCGGGCAAAGTGCCTAGCCGCAGAAACCCGGTGTCGCCGCCTACCACGGCAGTTGTGGCATCTGAGAATTGCCGAGCATAGGCGACAAAGCTGGCGCCCTGCTGCAATTGTTCAACAATCCGCTGAGCGTTTTCAAACACAGCCTGCCTATTCTCGTCAGTCGCGGCGAAGTAAATCTCACCAAGCCGATATTCATCGGTGCCGCGATCCGCCTCCAGCCTATCGAGAAGCTCTTGCGCTTCTTCTTCGGAAACATTCGTGAAGGGGATGACATTGCGGCGCAGTGCATTTTGCCATGCAATTTCGCCTAGGATTTGGCGTTTCAGCGCATTTGGTGAGGAACCGATGGCGAATAGATATTCATCCATCGCTTCTGGATTTTGGCCAAAGTTTTGCGCGGCGAGTGCTGCATAGCGGCGTTCAACATCTTCAGCGGGGACGGCCAATTCCAGATTGGTTGCCGCTTGAATCTTCAACGTCTCATCGATCAGGTTGCGCAAAACCTGCCGGCGCAGGTTTTCCAAATCTTGCCCAGCGATCTCCGTTTCAGACGCCGCGCGGACCAAGGCCACGCGCTGCTCAATATCAGTGCCGGTGATCACAAATTCATTCACAATTGCCGTGGCGGTGCGAACATTGGGGTTGTCATTGGTAAAAACTGTGACCGATTCAGGAATACCAAACGGATTGCTGGGCAATGCGGTTTGGGCAAACAAGATGGCAGGAATTGCGGCAGCACCCGTAAGTGCAACTGGGGCAATGATTTTCGACCAAAATTTACGTGTCACGTTATAATCCCGATATCCAATTTTCGGCCCTTTTTCGGCGCATTTTTGCGCTCGGATCACAAGCCTTTTTCAAACTATGCCCGCCTTGTTGGCAAATTGCGGCTTAACCGCCGATGAGTTCTACGTATCCGAAAACTCAACAATTGTCTAAATAGCGTCTTTTTTTGGAAGTGCCAATCAAAGCGGTCAACGGAATCCCAAGTTCTTGAAAGAGAAGAACAGTTGGAACGTATTACCGCGCTCCGCATCGCCTGCGGTGATGAAATCACGGCGCCAAGTAATGCCAAACTCAAGCTGCTCATCCTGATAGGCGATACCCAAGCGAGTTCGGATGGGTTCAAACCCATCGGGCGTGAATGTCGGGTCCTCATCGGAATTGGTCAGGTTGAACACGCCAGAGCCGAACATTGACCAATTGCTATCAAACGCAATGCGCACGGCAGCGCGCGCTTCCTCGCGATCCTGCAAATCTTCAAGATCTTCGATGTTGCGATTGAGTCGCAGATAGCCAAGTTCAACATATGTGCGTTGATTGCCGATCGCCGCGTCCACTTCATTGCGCCGAACGGCGAAATTGTCCTTATCCAAGCGGAAGCGGTGCGTGAAATTGAGGAAATCTCTGAAGCGCACCTCGGTCCGGCCAACAAAATCAGAGAACCTCTCTGACAAGCCAGTGCCATCAGGGAAGATGTCCGAGGCATTGTTGAAGCGATAGGATTGGCCGATATTGGTTTTGATCAGCCACCCAGGCCGCTGCAATTCCCAATCCGCGCCATAGGTCAGCCGCACGCCATCTTCGACCCGGTCAAACCCGGGGAAGCGATTGAGCGCGAACAAGTTGGAATCCTCTAGATCGATCGCGCGCGAATCTTCATTCGGCACCGCAAGATTGCGGATCGGCGGACTGGCAACCAATTGCAACCTTGGTTTGAACACTTGAGTCCCGCCAAACGCCTCTCCCACGAACGGCCATTCGACATCAAGCGCCGTGGTGGCGATGGCACGCGCTGTCCAACCCGGATTGCCGCGATTTACCTCAGTTGGAGTGAGCAATGTTTCATCTGTGTGATAAACATCGCCGCGTGCCAGCGCAGTAAGCGTGATGATATGGCCCAATTGGGTCAAACGCCGAAGCTCCCACTTGGCCCCGGCAAAGGCGCGCTGCGTATCTTGGCCATCGGTGCGCAGGAGGGCGAGCGAGTTTAATTGCAGTTCAATATCGCCGCCAGCGACGGGATCGGCCAGACGGCGGCGGTAATCGATCACCGGCAGCGCGATCGGGATTTGCCCTTGATCGACGCCAAGCCGCAAGGTCTGTGTCGCCCAGCCTGCGATTGAAAGATACGAATCGTTATCGATCCGTTCGACATTGATGGTTGAGCGCAATCGATCATCCCGGCTTATGTCATAGCGGCGCAAGAAAGTGCGGTCGCTCGCTACTCGGATTGATCCGGTCACGCTCCATTCGGGGCTGAATTGGAAGCGGCCATTTGAAAAGAAGTATCCGCGTGGCTCGCTCTCGCCCGCCAAGGTGCCAGCGGGGTCAACTATTCTGCGGCTATGCGTGGCAAAGCCAGTGATCTGATAGGCGCCATTTTCGGTTAGTTCGCGCCATTGTGCCGATATCATCGGCGCGACATCGCTGAACACGAACGCGCCCAAAGTCAAATCGCGGTTGTCGTCAATTCGCCAGAGATAGCGGCCTGATAATTCCAAGCCATTGCTCTCTGAAATGCGGATGTCGGGAAGCAGCAGACCGGAAACTGACTGTCCATCGGTGCGAAGCGCCAAGCCGGGCAAGGGCAGAATTCGCGCTCCAAACAGTTCGAGCACCGCACCTTCAAAACGCAGCCCACTGGTTTCTTGATTGTAGGTCACGCGATCGGCGGTTACTCGCCAGCTCGGATTCGCGGCGCATCCTTCAGGCTCTGCCACCGCGCAAGATGTGTACGCCGCATCAGTTAGGACGACGATGCCATCTTCGCCGCGCGCGCCCGATCTCGCGGCCAATCGGCCACCTGCGCGCAGCGCCAGCAGCAGATCGGTCATCGCGCCAGTTTCAAATTGGTCTGAAAGTTCGACTTGGTCCGAAAACAATTGGTTGCCGCGTTCATCGACAAGCCGGACATTGCCGGTTGCCACGATTAAGCCGCTGGGCCGATCCCAGCGTACTTCGTCGGCCCGAACTGAGCGATCATCATTGCGCAAGATGACATCGCCCTTAGCGATTACGACATCGTTTTCGCTGTTATAGCCAAGCTCATTTGCTTCAAAATCAATCGAGTCACCGATGGTCGCAGGTTCCGATGTATCGGCGGCTTGGGCAGGTTGATCAGATTGATCCGGAGTGGGGTCTGGCTGCTGGTCTTGCGCTGCGTTCAACAAGTTGCTGATCGTATTTTCGATCCCGCGTTCTTGCGAAATTGAAGCCTGCACCGCCGCGATGGGCGGGGCAGATAAAACGTCAATCGGGGATTGCGCCGCCACGGGAGCTGCCCACACGAACGGCATCGCCAGCAGCATCGCAAAGGCCACTGGGTCTCGCATACTAATCAACCTATTTGGAACGCACACTCGCACGTCGTCCTGCGAACCTCCCGACATTGCTTGCCTATCGCACCGCTCACGCCTAATCGCAATCGCCATTACAGTGCCATCACCTGCGGGAGCGTTTATACGTCTCATGCATTGGTTGAACTGTCGCTACCTGTGGTCTTGACGCTACAGTTTTTACCACCCGAGTTCTCGCCGGAGTTATCATGCAGATCGAATTTAGTACCTCAATTCCCTCAAATGTTCGTTTGGTGGCCAGAATCGTCAATCAAGGAGATGCCTTGGGCGATTTGGATCCGGCCTTGGTAGATGGCGCCCATGCAGCGCGGTTCACCGGTAGAACGGGCCAGGTTTTTGAAGGTTTCTCGATGGATGCGGGGAACCTGCGGCGCGTGGCGCTGGCTGGGGCAGGCGAAAGCGCGGGTGAAAACCGCCGCAAGAATGTTGAGCGGGCCGGCGCGGTGCTGACTGCCAAATACCTCACTTCGGGTGAAACCGAGATGGTGCTCGATTTGGGCCATGCAGATTTTTCTGGTGAAGAAGCCGCCGCGGCGTTGCTGGGGCTGAAACTGCGCGGCTGGCGGCATGACAAATACCGCACCAAACTGGCCGCGGATAAACGCGTGTCTTTGGAAAAAGTGATCGTTGTTGGCGCGCCAGACGGCACAGAGGCTGAATGGGCTAGCGCCGCAGCAGTAGCCAAAGGGGTCGAGTTCACCCGGATGCTCGTCGCGGAACCAGCCAATGTGGTTTACCCTGAAAGCTTCGTCGCCCTGTGTGAAGAGGCATTTGCTGGAACCGGCGCTGAGCTGACCGTGCTTGATGAACCTGCAATGGAAAAATTGGGCATGGGGGCCTTGCTTGGCGTTGGACAAGGATCAGAGCGCCAATCCCGCGTGCTTGCGATCCGTTGGAATGGCGGCGAGGCAGATGAACGGCCGCTCGTTTTTGTTGGTAAAGGCGTTACCTTCGATACTGGCGGCATTTCTTTGAAACCGCCTCCCGGCATGGAAGACATGAAATGGGATATGGGCGGTGCAGGCGCGGTTGCAGGCGGCATGCTCTCCATCGTGGGGCGCAAAGCCAAAGCGAACGTGATCGGCGTTGTCGGGCTGGTCGAAAATATGCCCGATGGGAAAGCGCAGCGACCGGGCGATATCGTAACCACGATGAGCGGTCAGACTGTGGAAGTGCTCAACACCGATGCTGAAGGCCGGCTGGTGCTGTGCGATGCGCTGCACTGGGCACAAGAGCAATTTAACCCCGCACGAATTGTCGATTTTGCGACGCTAACAGGAGCGATGATTGTCGCGCTTGGTCATGAACATGGCGGCGTGTTTGCGAACAATGATGGGCTGGCCGAAGATCTGCTGACAGCGGGCAAAACTAGCGGTGACAAATTGTGGCGCATGCCGATTGGCCCTGCATATGATAAGCTGATTGATAGCCCGATTGCTGACATCAAAAACGTTGGACCGCGCCCAGCTGGCTCGATCACGGCGGCGCAGTTCCTGCACCGGTTCATTCGTGCTGGCACCGCTTGGGCGCATTGCGATATCGCTGGAATGGTATGGTCAGACAAGCCAGGGCACAGCTGGGATAAGGGGGCAACCGGGTTTGGTGTGCGTCTGATCGATCAGTTTGTGGCTGACACGGTAGAAGGATAACCTTTTCGGTTTGTCCGCGAGCATGCAAGTTGATTTTTATCAATTGAGCCGAGACCCTATCGATAAGGTCGTGGTCATGCTTGCGCGCAAGGTTTTGCAAATTGGCGAGCGCTTGTTGGTAATCTCCCAAGACACCGGGCAGCGCGAGCTGTTGTCCAAATCACTGTGGAGTGCCGGGCCGGAAGAGTTTTTGGCGCATGGAGAGGCGGCGGATGACCACCCAGATATCCAGCCGATCTTGCTTTCGGATCGGGTGCAGGCCGCCAATGGCGCGAAAATTGTGATCATGGCCGATGGCATTTGGCGTGACGATGTGCGCCCGGATTTTGATCGTGCCTTGCTGCTGTTTGGAACAGACCAAACTGAGGCGGCGCGTGATGTCTGGCGGCAGCTAGATGGAGTGGACGGGATCGAACGCCAAATTCACAAGCAGGATGATCAAGGCCGCTGGCGGGCAGGCAGATAAGGTCGGATCAGATTGTTTGCCGCCGCCACGGGGTTTTGCGGCTATGATGTGCGTGATAAACCTGTCTTAAATTTTGTGGGAGCGAGAGCATGAAACTATCAATTGGCTTGGCGCCATTGGCCCTAATATTGATCACAGCCTGTGGTTCGGAAACGTCGGGTACATTCGAAGGCGAAGATGGCGAACGCGGCGAATATACGATCGATAGTGAAGATGGAGATATGACTGCGGTGATCACCGGCGAGGATGGCACCGCAACCGTTCGATCAGGCAATAATGTCGCGGTTGATCTGCCTGACGGGTTTACGGTTTATCCGGGCGCGAAAGTGATCAACAACACCGTTTTTGAACGCGACGAGGCGAAAGGCGCCATGGTTGTGATTGAGACCGAGGACAGCCCCGAACAAGTGGCCGATTTCTATCGCGAACAGGCCGAAGAAGAAGGCCTCGAAATCGGATTTGAAATGAGCATAGACAATGGAAAAATGCTCGGCGGTGAAGATGGCAATGGCCGAGTGATTACTGTGAATGCCACGCAAGACGATGGCGTCACATCGGCTCAATTGATGATCGGCACCGATCTGGAACAGTAATTGGTTTGGCGGCGCGACCGCGCTTCAATGTGGCCGGGAAACATATGCGGGGTTGCGGCCAAGCGTAAGCGGGGCTAGTGGCGCGCCGGAATTGATCGCTTTTGACGGCGACATATAGAATTTTGCACCCATGCGATGGTGCGACAACTCAAGGATAAAATCATGGCGGTCACACGCACATTCTCGATCATCAAACCTGACGCAACGCGCCGCAACCTGACCGGCGCAGTCACTCAAATGCTTGAAGAAGCAGGCTTGCGGGTTGTTGCGTCCAAACGCATCCACATGAGCAAAGAACAAGCGGAAGGCTTCTACGCAGTGCATGCAGAACGCCCGTTCTTTGGTGAACTGGTTGAATTCATGATGAGCGAGCCAGTTGTGGTGCAAGTGCTCGAAGGCGAAGACGCTGTGACCCGCAATCGCGATATCATGGGGGCAACCAACCCTGATGATGCAGATGAGGGCACGATCCGCAAAACGCACGCGCTTTCAATCGGTGAAAACACCGTCCACGGCTCTGACAGCGAAGAGAACGCCAAGATCGAGATCGATTACTTCTTCGGCGCAGACGAGATTGTCGGTTGATTTAAACCGCTACCTGCCGCGCGGTGCGGCAGGGATGATCGAATTAGGGGCCTGCCGTTGCTGACGGTGGGCCCTTTGTTTTGATGATCGGGCCACCGCGATCAATTGCTAATTGTCTGTGCGATTCGAATATTCCCCCTCGTTGTGCTATGTCAAAGACGTGCAATTTGGGAGGGTGGACCAATGCCAGCACTTATCATGCTGTTTGCGCTTATCTTTTATGGCGCGTTTTTCTTATCCTTTGTTTATCTTATTGGCTGGGTTGGGGCATTCGATTTTATGCCCACGCATGTTGATAAAGGCATCGCGGCGACGCCAGCGATCGCATTTGTCATAAATCTCGCTTTGATTGGTTTGTTTGGCGTCCAACATTCAATAATGGCGCGCAAAGGGTTTAAGGCGGCGTGGATCAAAATCATTCCGCAGCCGCTTGAACGCGGATTCTATTGCTTTGCAACCGCGCTGGCGCTGTTTGCGATGTTTGCCTGGTGGCATCCGATCGAAGGAACAATTTGGTCACTTCAAAACGAGTTAGTTCGGAATGTTATCTGGGCGATATTCTGGCTCGGCTGGGCGATCCTGTTTGTCGCGACGTTGCTGCTCAATCATTTTGAGCTGTTTGGCCTGCAACAAGCATGGCACAATCTGCGCGGACAGGCCGCTGCTCCGGCGACAATGAAGACGCCGTTCCTATATAAATGGGTGCGGCACCCGATCCAAACTGGGGTGTTTATCGTGGTCTGGGCGACGCCGGATATGAGCTATGGCCACTTGCTGTTCGCTATCGGTTACACCGCGTACATATTCATCGGCTTGCACTACGAGGAGAAAGATCTCGTGGCGGAATTTGGCGATGACTATATCGAGTACCGGCGCCGAGTCGGCAAGATTTTGCCGGGAATTGGCAAGCACTCTTAGCGCGCTGAACTACGCGGGGCGAAGCGCTCTATCTGATCAGCATGGGAATGGTGGTCGGAGCCTTCGCTCGCGGCAATTTCGCGCTGCATAGCCGCGCGGGCGGGTTGCGAGAATTCCAAATCGAGCTCCGAGTACGCAACCTCCATTGCGCTTTCCCAATCGGCGTTAAGCGCATCAAATTGCAACTGCGCGGCGCGGCCATTCCAACCGGGCAAGGCCGACTGCATCCGCAGATCGCGCAACGCCAATTTGCGCTGACATTCGGCCGTGATCCAATCCAGATCGCAAGTGTCGGATTGGATCGTCATTTGATTGGCAACGACGGAGACGGCGCTGTTCAAGATGTCTTCGCTTTCACGCTGGGCGATCACCAATCTGGCGTTGGGGAATTGCGTGAGAACCGCCGCCAAATCTTCGGAAAATTGCGGCACTTTCATCACTCTGGGCTTCGCTGCGATCCGGCGATGCGCCGCATCGGTGCGCAGGATACGGGCAAATTCGCGGTACACCGGGGCGGCATCGCGGGCCTCGCTGAACGCGCTGAAAGAAGGCACGCGCCACTGCGTTTCATAAGTCGAATGGTTGAGAGCGCAGGCGAGCCAGCCTAATTCCTCTTCAACCCGGCCCGATCGCATCGGGTGCAGCGCATCAATCCACGGGTTGAGCCAGCGAGCAATCGTCAGGTTCAATCCGCCCCGCAGCAATCGCGCATCAAACCGGCTGGGGACGGGATGCCAGCTGTCGCAAAAACGCGTTGCGGAATGCGCCGGATCAGCCGCAAGCAAGCGATGGATGCGCGTTGTGCCTGATCGCATATGGCCGATGACAATGATCGGGGCGGCAATTTCGGTTTTGGGTAAGGCGGGATGGTCTGCCCACAATTGGCCAAATTGAAGCCGCTGTTTAATCGCCCGTGAAAGTTGGCCATAGGCCATCGCGCGGCCGAGCGGATTGAGCTGCGCCTCATGCTCAACCGTGTGTGTCAGTTTGGAAAGCCGCTGACGGAAATCTGCAACATCCTCGTCGCTGCGGCCGGCCGTTTCAAACAAGGCGGCTTTATCGCCAAAACTCTTGGCGACGATGCCCCATAAATCATCCGGATTTAGGCTGACCGCGGGCAACCATCCTTTGGCCCATGCTTTGCCTAAAAATGCGCTCGCCCGATCCGCCAATTTCGTGCGTTCAAAAGGGTGGGCGCGCGGCCTCATGTCGCATTTGAACGCGCGACGTATTCGGCCAAAACTTCAGGGTACAATTGGTGTTCCACCAGCTTGACCCGATCGGCCAGAGTTTCGGAAGTGTCGTGCGGTGCAATCGCAACCTTGGCCTGCGCCAACACTTCTCCTGCATCGAGTTCTGGAACGACCAGATGCACACTCGCGCCGGCATGGCTGTCTCCGGCATCGATGGCGCGCTGGTGAGTGTCCAGGCCTTTATATTTGGGCAGCAGTGACGGGTGAATGTTGATGATTTTACCAGGCCACCGTTCGACAAATTCATCTGACAAGATGCGCATATAACCTGCCAGCGCGATATATTGCGCGCCAGCGTTTTTTGCGGCGGTTTCCATGGCCGCATCTTGGACGGCGCGGCTGTGTCCTTTGTGGGAATGGACGAAGGTTGGAATGCCCTCCGTCTCAGCCAATTTAAGCCCGGCAGCAGCGGGATTGTTGCTGGCAACCAAAGCAATTTCATACATCGCACCGGGTAGCCGGCTGGCATAGAGCAGGGCAGCCATGTTGGTTCCGGTGCCCGATATGAAGACAGCGACTTTCGCTCTCTCAGCCAAGGTGGGTTGCCTTCCAATCGGCGGTGGCAGACCATGTTCCGGCACTGCCTGAGACTGTGCAGCCGCGCTCGCCAGAGTCGATTGTGCCGATCTTGAAAACGGTTTCACCCACTTGCGTCAGCCGGTCAGTGACCGCTTCAACGTGATCGGGATTTACCGCCAGCACCATTCCGGTGCCGCAATTGAAAGTGCGGGCCATTTCGGTTGGCTCAATATTTCCCTGCGCCTGCAAGAACGCCATCAATCTGGGTTGATCCCATTGGTCTGCATTGACCATTGCATGCGCGCCTGCGGGCAGAATACGTGGAATATTCTCCAGCAGGCCGCCGCCGGTGATATGCGCCAGCCCGTTGATCAAGCCATCCCGAACAAGCGGCAATAGACTGGCAACGTAAATACGGGTCGGTTCGATCAAGGCATCGATCAGCAGCCGTTCTGGATCGAAAATGGCCGGTCGATCAAGTTTCCACCCAAAATCTTCTGCCAGCCGCCGAACCAAAGAATATCCGTTTGAATGCACGCCGGAACTGGCCAGGCCGATCAACACATCGCCGGGTGAAACCTTGTCCCCCGTCAATTGTTCGCCGCGTTCGACTGCACCCACGCAAAATCCGGCAAGATCATAATCGCCATCGGAATACATGCCCGGCATCTCTGCCGTTTCGCCGCCAATCAGCGCACATCCGGATTCCTTGCACCCCTCTGCGATGCCCGCAACGACTCGCTCAGCGATCCCGTTTTGCAATTTGCCTGTGGCAAAATAATCCAAGAAAAACAGCGGTTCAGCGCCCTGAACAATCAGATCATTGACGCACATCGCGACCAGATCGATGCCCACGCTATCATGCCGATCATGCTCAATCGCCAGCTTCAACTTGGTCCCCACGCCATCATTCGCAGCGACCAAGAGCGGATCTTTATATCCAGCAGCCTTGGGATCAAAAAAGCCCCCAAAGCCGCCAATCTCGCTGGTTGCACCAGGCCGCGCTGTGGCGCGAACCATGGGGCCAATCGCTTTAACCAAAGCGTTGCCATCGGCGATCGAAACGCCTGCTTCGGCGTAAGTATATGGGGAGTTTTTGCCACGCATGCCCAGCCTTTACTCATTCGCGCTTGGATTCGCACGGGGCTTTCGGCAAAAGGCAGTTCGTTTTCCCCGATGGCTACGACATTCACCTTCTCTGGCCCTAAGCCAATGACCCGCCTAACCGCGCGAATGCGCGATTTTCCGCGGATTTTTGCAGTGCTTGGCGTGATCGCGCTGCTTTCAGTGGGATATGCGATTGGCCTTGCTCAGGTGGATGGAGACCGGGGAATCGCTCCCACGGCGTCTTCCAGTGATATTGAAGTCAGCGGAATCGAAGTCGATGAGCGCGGCGATTCTGGTGAAGAGGCCCGTCAAAAAGCCTGGCGGCAGGCGCAAAAGGCGGCTTGGCAGGAGGTTGGCGGTCCAGCTGTTTCGGATGCGCAGCTCGCTTCGATGGTTTCTGCAATTGTGATCGAACGGGAGAGAATCGGTCCAAAGCGCTATATTGCGACCCTAGGGGTCATCTTCGATCGGCAGCGCGCGGGCCGGTATCTCGGCGGCGCGTCTCGGGCGCGAAGTTCCGCGCCGATGCTGGTTATGCCAGTATCGGTGAGCGGCGGAGCGTTCACGATCTTTGAAGTTCGCAATCCGTGGCAGCGGGCGTGGGCGGAGTTCAATCCGGGCACAAGCCGGGTCGATTATGTGCGTCCAAGCGGGGCAGGTGGCGATTCGCTGCTGCTCACCTATGGCCAAACCGGGCGTCGCAGCCGGGCATGGTGGCGCAGCGTGCTCGATCAATACAGCGCAGCAGACGTGTTGGTGCCAATCGCCAAACTGGATCATCAATATCCCGGCGGCCCCATCATCGGGACATTCACCGCGCGCTATGGACCAGACAGCACCTATCTCGATGGATTTGAACTGACTGCAGATAACCCCAATCAACTGTCCGCGATGTTGACCCAGGCGGTGGGCCGATTTGATGAAATCTTCGAACAGGCATTGGTGGACGGCAAATTGCGGCCCGATCCAACATTGCGGCTTGGCGGATCTGGCGAAGTGGATCCCGCGCTACAACGCTTGATTGAAATTGGCCGCGCCATTCAAGCTCGCGATGCGGCCAGCACTGCACCCGAGGTGGAGCAAGGCGGGGAGGTGATCACCGAAACCCCAACACCAACGCCAACCGCTGTCGTGGTCAGCAATTTCGTGGTCCAATTTGCGACCCCGGATGCAACTGCATTCGATTCCACATTGAACACGGTGCGCGGCACTCAAGGTGTCCGCGGGCTTGCTGTTACCAGCACGGCAATGGGCGGGACCTCAGTGATGAGCGTTAGCTTTGGCGGCTCATTGGATGAACTTGCTGCCGCTCTGCGCGCGCGCGGCTACACAGTGCGTCAGGGCGCAAACGCGCTCGCAATCAGCCGCTAGGCCGGTCGCATACATGTCGCAAATTGCTCTTCCGTTGAATCAGGTGAACGCTGGGGAGCCTGCGCGAATTGTCGTCGGCAATGCTAATCAGGCGGTGATTGATGCGGTTGCTGATCCGGCAGCTTGGCCGTTTAAGACCGCTGTTCTTTCCGGTCCGGCCCGATCGGGCAAATCGCTGTTGGGCCGATGGGCCGCTGCGCAAGGTGTGAAGGTAATCGATGGCGCGGATGCGCAGGACGAAACCGATCTGTTTCATCGCTGGAACGCTGCTCAGGAAACGGGCGGCGCATTGCTGTTGATCACTGACACTCAGCCGTGGGAGATTGAGCTGCCCGATTTGCGCTCTCGCCTGGGCGGGTCTCTGCAACTTGAAATTGGTGAGCCTGATGATGAAATGGCCAGCCAATTGCTTGAAGCGATTGCTGCTCAACGTAGCCTGTCTTTGCCCAATGCAGCGTCTGATTATCTCGTCCCGCGCGCGGAACGGAGCTTTGCCTCGCTGGAAAGATTGGTGATCGCGATTGATCGGATCAGCCTTGAACGAAAAGTCCCTGCTACCATGTCTATATGGCGCGATGCACTGGAGGCAGTGCATGGATCAGATCAACAACGCTTGTTTTGATCTATATTTGCTGCGAGGAGGTTTGAATGTTTGACCGGCTCAAATCCTATTTGGAATCGATTAGGGCACGCGATCCTGCGCCGCGATCCCGTTGGGAAATTCTATTATATCCAGGTGTTTGGGCGGTGTTCTTCCACCGGATTGCCAGCTGGATGTTCGATGCAAAACTGTATTTCCTCGCACGTGTGGTGAACCATTTTTCGCGCTTTCTCACCGCGATTGATATCCATCCGGGCGCCACAATCGGTGCGAATTTTTTCATCGATCATGGTTTTACCGTGATCGGCGAAACGGCGCAGATCGGTGATAATGTGACGATTTACCAGTGCGTCACCCTGGGCGGGACAAACCCGACCAATGGCGAAGGCGGCAAACGCCACCCGACCTTGAAAGACAATGTTATTATTGGTTCGGGCGCACAGATCATTGGCCCGATTACCGTTGGTGAGCGCGCGCGCGTTGGCGCGAATGCGGTGGTGACAGAAGATGTGGCCGAAGGCGCGACAATGGTTGGCATCAAGGCCCGCTCCACGCTTGTCCCCGCAGAAGAATGGATCAAAGAATTCATTCCCTATGGCACTCCATGTGATGATCCGTGTGAACCGCGCACCGATTGCATTGAGAAACTTGAGGCCGAGATTGGCGCGTTGCGGGCAGAGATGGAAGCGCTGAAGCAAGGCGTTGGTGGCATCCCGATTGACGCGTCATCTTCGCAGGATGAGCCGACGGCTCAGGCTCAGGCTCAGGCTCAGCCGCGCAGCGGAACCGACGATTGATGCATACCGGATCGGGCGGGGGAGCCTCTGGATCGGTAGTTGATTTCCCTGGGCGTCCGCGCGCGCAAATTGGCTTTGAGCGTGACGAATTGCAGCGCATTCTTGATCTCTATGGGCGGATGGTCGCGGCTGGAAAGTGGCGCGACTATGCAATGGATTTTGCCAAGGATGCGGCGTCTTTCGCGGCGTTTCGCCGCGCCGCAGAGCGGCCGCAAGCGCGGATCGAAAAGCGGCCCTCATTGCGCAACAAGCAAGGCATGTGGACCCTGTTTGGGGAACACGGCCAAGTTTTGAAACGCGGGCACGAGCTTGCCGGTGTCCTCGCGCCGGTTGAACGGCGCCTGCTCAAGACGGTCGAAGACTAAACCGGTTTTTAGGTTGCTGCTGGTTGCGCAGCAATTGCTCCCTGATCTTCAGTCGGCGGCAATTTGTCACGGATATCTTGCGGAAGCGCAGAGATCACCGTCTTGCGGATCGGCTGCCAGAAGGCAGAGAGGCTGAGCAGCGCCGATCCGATGACCAGAGCCGTAAGCGCAAAATTAAGCTCAACCGCGCCGAATTCACGGAACAGGAATGTCAGCGCGATCAAGACATAGGCCAAAGCCGAAACCAACAATGCGCGTCGATCGACCGCCAGCGCGATCAGTCCAAAGACGATATACACCGCGATAACCGCGCCGGCGGCTGCGATCCCAATATTGCTGCCATCGGAAACGCCCATCGCCGCAAACACCGGGTGCGCGATCATGGGAGCTGCGAGCAGGTGCAACCAAAAGGCAACATCGCTGCGCCGGGTTGTTCGAGCGCGGTCTGACATGTCCCACCGCATGGCGAATGCAAACACGATCAATCCGGCGATGAATACGAAGGTCAGACCCATATTTCCGTCCATCAGATCGGGATCGATGATTGCCGCAAGCAGCGCGATGGCCGTTGCCGCGACGGCCGCAGCACCGGCGGCCACGGTGATCGGCACCATGAAGCGTTTCCAGTGAATGTAAGCCGATCCGGCAGCGACAAGGCCTGCAACGGAAACCATAAATGCCCCGGTGCGACTATCGCCGTTCTCTACAAGCGCGACGCCTAGCCCAAATATGGTCAAGAACACGCCGCCAACAAATGCGAGCAGCAAGATGATTGAGGGCAGGGCCATGCGGCGCTTGCGGGTGAAAAATTCGGTCAGCGGCCATGCGGTTAAGGCAACCAGCAGACCGGCACCAGCCATAAGCGCCGGCTCGGCAGAGGAGAAAGAACTGCCGATCGATTGGCCAATTGCGCCGGCAGCGAGCAACAGGATGACCACGCCGATGCTGACGAAAATATCGTTGAAGCTGTTGATAAGCCTGAAGTTTTCTTCGGAACTGCGCGGCAATTCGCGCCTTTTGCTCATATGCGTGCGGAAGCTTTCTGCAGCCTCTATACTCAGCGCGCCCGATGCGACCGCCGAATTGATATCTTCTTCGCTGTACATTGAGGCTCTCCCACCTGTTGCGGTGAAAGGTAGGCTTGGTGTGTTACTGTGTCAATACGGCAGTCTTTTTGGTCTTTCGCATCAATACGAATATCAGGCCAAATCCGACCACCAAATCAAAGCCCGCGCATAGCGGCGGATACCATTCAGCAATGCCGGTGTGCGGGCCAAAAACAGCATCATAGGCGCCGTGCATCAAGATCACCAAGCCGATGCTGGGCAACCATTTGCTCATCGCGAATTTTGCCAATCCCAGAGCAATATTGACCGCCGCGAACTCTATCACCACTTGGCCAAATGAGCCTGTGACCAAGCGCGCGCCGAGATAGATCGAAAGCATTATTGCGAACACAAGGAATCCGTAATTCGCGAGCGGTTTTGCGGGTAGCCGAACAAAAACGGCGAGTAGAATTGCTCCACTCGCCGCTCCTGCAAATACCTCAAGAAAGGGCAATTTTATCCCCTCGTGCTGGCCGGGCCGGTGCCGGTGACTTTCTGCATCGCTTTCAAGATTGCGCCCGATTGCTCGCTGCCCGATTGCGGAGCGACCAAGTTTGAGAAATCACTGATTTTGTCCCAATTGGCGGCGAAACCTTCAACCGTGCGTTCGCCATCTGGCAGCCACACAGCATCGTTCATAACGGTCCAGGCTGAGTGGAAGCCACCCGCGCCGGCGCCAACGATGGCATTGGTTGGCGAATCTTCGCTGACCAAGAATAAGGCTGCTGGCACCACATTTTCAGGCGCGAACAGTTTGAATGCTTCTTCGGGGAAGAGATCTTCGGTCATCCGCGTGCCCGCCACTGGTGACAGAGAGTTGCAACGGATGTTGTACTTCGCGCCTTCAAGTTGGAGAGTTTTGGTAAGGCCCGCCAGGCCCAACTTAGCAGCGCCATAGTTGGCTTGGCCGAAATTGCCGAACAGGCCGGTGGAGCTGGCAGTCATCAAAACACGGCCATAGGCTTGTTCACGGAAAGTTTCCCAGCATGCCTTTGTTGCGTAGGCTGAACCATTGAGGTGCACGTCCAGAACGAACGCAAAATCCTGCGGTGTCATCTTCGCGAAAGTCTTATCGCGCAGAACACCGGCATTGTTGATCAGAACATGGACGCCGCCCCATTTTTGCTTGGTGTCAGCAACCATTTTTTCCATTTGATCGTATTCGGTGACCGATGAACCATTGGCCATCGCTTCGCCGCCAGCGGCCTCGATTTCTGCAACCACCTCTGCCGCAGCATCGGATGTGCCGGTGCCATCACGAGAGCCACCAAGATCATTGACGACCACTTTGGCGCCGCGTTTGGCCAGTTCTAGCGCATAGGCTTTGCCCAATCCGCCGCCTGCGCCGGTTACGATTGCGACCTTATCTTTAAAATCGATGCTCATGACTGTTGTCTCCTGCAATATCTTGGGGGCGCTTTACGCGCGCGTAAACTGAAATGCGGGCGCTGCCTCGCATGTTATTTGGTGCCTTGCAACCGCGCGATTGCCTAGCTTCCCGTGCCGTAGCGGCAGACTGGCAGTTTAGAGGGCCAATGCGCCGTTTACAGCGCTTCTAAGGCAGAAATCAGGCCGTCGAGCGAATCAATCACGGCGTTGGCGCCCAATTCGTGCGGCGGTTTGTCGCAATAACCATAGGCCGCGGCAATCACCGGGATGCCCGCTGCCTGTGCTGCGTTAACATCATAAGTGGAATCGCCGACAAATGCGATTGTGCCGCCGCCACATGCCTCCTTCGCTGCCAGGACCGGCTGCGGGGATGGCTTGGCAATAAATTTGCCGTTTGCATCTTTGCCCATGCTGTTTCCGCCGATCACCGTTTCGAACGGTTCGATAAAATCGATCTGGGTCAGGATTGAGCGGGCAAACTCTTCAAACTTATTGGTGACGACCGCCATTTTCACCCCACGAGCCGCCAGTTCTGCGATCACTTCGCGCGCATAGGGGTAAGGCTGGGAATACACTGCGTTGTGTTCGGAATAATATCCGAGCATCGCTTTGTAGAGCGCTTTGAATTCGTCTTTGGGCAGGCCGCCTTGCGCATCGACCGCCTGTGCCAGCATGATTTTTGCGCCGCCGCCGATCAAATCTTTCGAACTTTCAATCGAAACCGGATCAAAACCGCCCAATTGCAGGGCGTGATTCACCGCCGCCCCAAGGTCGCGAAAGGAATCAAGCAAGGTGCCATCAAGGTCAAAACCAACGGCATCAAAAGGAAAATTGGCCATAGGGCTGGGCGAGTGCCGCAAGGGTCTTCAAACCGCAAGCATTTGCTGCCAAGCGACTTCGCTTCTAATGGGGTGTTTATGACTGATTTTGCTGCCATCGTTCTTGCCGCGGGCAAGGGAACCCGGATGAAATCGGATACGCACAAAGTGCTGCATCCCATTGCTGGTCGCCCGATGCTCGAACATTTGCTCGCTTCCGTTGACAAGCTGGAGCCGGCGCGCCGCGTTGTCGTGGTGGGGGCCGGGCGCGATCAGATAGAGGATGCGGTAAAAGGCCGCGCCGATACATGCCTGCAAGAACCGCAGCACGGCACCGGCCATGCGGTGCAGCAAGCTCAGGACGCGCTTAGCGGGTTCGATGGTGATGTTCTGGTGCTTTATGGTGATGTGCCGTTTGTTCGCGCAGCCACAATGCAGGCCATGCTGGAGCGGCTGCATGCCGATGATGCACCGGCGGTGGTGGTGCTGGGCTTTGAACCCGATGATCCGGGGCATTATGGCCGCGTGATTGCCGATGACGCAGGTCAGATTATCAAAATGGTCGAATATAAGGACGCTGACGAGGGCGAACGCGCCTGTCATCTGTGCAATTCTGGCCTGATGGCAGCGAGCGCAAAGGACATGTTTGAACTGCTAGCGCGGGTCGGCAATGACAATGCGCAGGGCGAATATTACCTCCCCGATATCGTCAATATCGCCATTGCTGATGGCCGCATCTGCGCCGCTGTATCAACCGATGATCCCGATGAAGTTGCTGGCATCAATTCGCGCAGTGAATTGGCCGCAGCAGAAGGCCGCTGGCAGATCGCGCGGCGTGAACAGGCGATGGCAGATGGTGCCAGCCTTCGTGCGCCTGAAACTGTATTTTTCAGCTGGGATACCAAGCTTGGCCGCGATGTAACGATTGATCCGAATGTTGTTTTTGGCCCCGGTGTTACGGTCGCCGATGGCGCGCATATCAAGGCGTTCAGTCATGTGGAGGGGGCAAAAGTCGGCGTAGGCGCACAGGCAGGTCCATTCGCGCGGCTGCGGCCTGGTGCAGTGTTGGAAGAAGGCGCCTTTGTCGGCAATTTTGTTGAGATGAAGAAGGCAACGCTTGGCCCCGGTGCGAAAGCGAGCCATCTGACTTATCTAGGGGACGCCACGGTAGGCGCGAATGCCAATATCGGTGCAGGAACGATCACCTGTAACTATGATGGCTACTTCAAATATCAGACGGTGATTGGCGAACGTGCGTTCATTGGTTCAAACAGCGCGCTGATTGCGCCGGTTTCAATCGGTGCGGACGCTATCGTGGCCGCAGGATCAACCGTCAGCCGCGATGTCGGCGCAGGCGATTTGCGGATGGTGCGCGGTGAGCAAATCGTGAAGCCGGGCTGGGCTGACCGTTTCCACGACACGATGAAGAAGAAAAAGGCGGCGACCAAAAAAGCCTAAACTCGCGCTACCGGCCCAAACTCGGGCTTCCGGCAATATCCCAAATGTGTGCTTTCGATGAAGCCTTGCTTGCTGGCTCCTGATGGCAATACTTTTTTCTTACGCAGCGGCAGTGATTATCGGGCCTGCACTGCTTTCAGGGAAAATATCTGCTTTGAACCGTTCGAGCATCGAAACTAAGTTTGGGTGCGCCGTGATCATCGCTTTCATCGGGCTAGCAAACTCAACAAAATAGATGTTCGCCAGCAGCGAATAGATCGCTGCATCGGCCATGCACGGCCTGTCTCCAAAGATATAATTCTGGTCTGCAAGGATCGCCGCCAAGGCATCGATATCGCGATTTGCGATGCCAGCAATCTCTGCTTCTGAATGGAGCCCCATACCGTGCCCGAGGAGCTGTTTTTTGACGCTGCGACGCGCAATTGGGGCCACGACCATGCGCACTGGCGCGGGAATATCACCCAATACGGTGTTTTTCAGCACCGCCCAATTTTCTGATCTGCACCACCGATCATAGACCAATGCCCAATAGAGGTTTTCCTCGATCAGGCGCTGCACCGCGACTGCCACCCCGCGTTGCTGCTGATTTAAATGGGCATCAGGATCAACTCCAAATTCATTTTTCAGAAAGGCGATAATCAGCGAGGAATCGCCAATTTTCCGACCTTGATATTCGATCCAAGGGGCCTTTTTCTTTGGGCCGGGAAAGGGCGTTGCCGCGGTCTTCACCTCATGCTCGATACCAGTGAGGCGCAGGAACGTTTCCAATCTCAGGCAAAATGGGCTGACCGTTGGCAGGCCCCAAGCGCCCGGAAGATGAAACACCGACAGTTTGTTCATTGGCCAGCCCCCTTTGCCAATGGCTATACCATTGTGGGACTGGGTCAATGTTGGCGCGCGGCCTTGTAGTCCCGGGAAAAGTCGAAGCGGCGGCGGGGCAGGGGGCGCCGCCCTACCGCCAGCTCCTTTGGGATCCGCAAATTCTCAACTTCAGGCGTTTTCGAATGAGCGGATACGGAATACATTTCCGCCGCTTTCGCGTTCCCATTGTTCAAATTCGCTGCGGCTAAGCAAATAGCGCTGTCGAGCTTCTTCAAAGCTAATCACATCGTCACGCACAGCGCGAACCACATCCGCTTTGCGCGATTTTGACCAATGCACTCTGTGCGAGTGCGGCAATCCAGCGCGCTTGATTGCTTCGGCGATCGAGATGTCACGGGCATAAGCCATTTTTGTTCTCCGTTTTCGCCCCCGTTGAGACAAAACTTCGATTTCCAGGCTTAACAGCGCCCTACCAAGCATGGTTTATTTTGGGTTAAGCACCCAATACGTGCTGATTGCGCGGTGAGTAGACGCCAAAGTGTCGGATCGATTTACAACTGGCAAAAAACTGGGCGAGCTATCAGTGACTTGTGCTCGAGTCGCTGAAAAGCCCGCCCAAATTTTGCGTTCAATTTGTGCCGGATTTTCACCGGTCAATTGCAGCTTAGCCGCCGCTGGTTTCACCCATCAATTGCTGCATCAAATAGACATATTGCAGCGCCTGAAGCTTCGCGCGCTGTTCATTATCAACGCCGCCTGAGTGGCCGCCGGTCATATCTTCAAAGTAGAAATAGGGCTGCCCCAATTCTTTCAGCCGCGCTGCGCCTTTGCGTGCATGGGCCGGATGAGTGCGATCATCGGCGGTTGAAGCCCACAGGAATGGCGTGGGGTATTCAACTCCTGCCTCAATCTTTTGATAGGGTGAGTATTCTTCAATCCATGCGCGCTGTTCTGGAATGCGGGGATCGCCATATTCGCCAACCCATGATGCACCGCGACCGATCAGGTGATAGCGCAACATATCAAACAACGGAATTTGCACGATCGCTGCGTTGAACAGATCGGGGCGCTGGGTGAAGGCTGTTCCAACCAGCAATCCACCTTGCGAACCGCCCATAATCCCCAAGTGATCTGGCGAGGTGAAGCCGCGCGCAACCAAATCTTCGCCCACAGCGATGAAATCATCCCATGTGCGCTGTTTGTTTTCGCGAATGGCGGTTTGATGCCATCCCGGCCCAAATTCGCCGCCGCCGCGCAAATTGGCGAGCACATAGGCTCCGCCATTTTCAAGCCACAGCTTGCCAGTGGTTCCCAGATAGCTGGGCAGACGCGGGATTTGGAAACCTCCATAACCCGTCATCAAGGTTGCAGTGGTGCCGTCCATCGTCATTCCAGCGGGCTTGACGATGAAATAGGGGATTTTGGTTCCATCGGCGCTGGTCGCTTCATGCTGTTCGACTTCCATCCCGGCTTGATCAAACCGGCTGGGCGATGTTTTGATTACCTGCGGAGCGCCGCTGCCATCAGAATAATAAAGCGTTGTCGGGTTGAGAAAATCGGTCACGGTAAACATGATCTGATCGGTCTCGTCAGACGAAGCTGCAATGCCCAGGGTCGCATTGTCCGGCAGGTCTACCTGTTCGCTGACCCAGGCGCCGCCGCGGAAATTAAACTGCAGAACCTTGCCAATGACATTGTCGAGCAAAGTCACAAACAAGGCATTGCCGGTTATTGCTCCGCCGCGCTTGGTTTGCCGCTCTCCGGGAGCCCAGACGAGGGTTTTCGCTGCGCCATTGGGATCGGCTTTCCATTCTTCCAGATCGACCGCAACCAGGCTGTCTGCTGGAAATGTCTGCCCATCCACTTCCCAATCAACATCGGTTGAATACAGCAGGTGCCCATCGACAATTCCATAAGGTTCCGCCTGTTTGGGAATGTCGAGCTTGATCCATTCTGAGCTTGCGGCGTCGAGCATGAAGTAATCACTCTCGTGGAAGCTAACCCCTCTAAAGGCGGTGGTCGCGTGGATCGTGCCGGAATTGTCGCGCAAAATGTTCGCGCCGGCCCAAACGTCAGTGGCCTCGCCGCGGAAGATTTCTTGCGCATCTTCGATCGCTGTGCCGCGCTTCCAAACACGGCTGGTGAAAGGGTATTCGCTTTCTGTCAGCGTGCCTCCGCCGAAATCACGCCCAACCAGCAGGGTGTTTTCATCAAACCAGCTAATGCCGCCTTGGCTTTTCTGATCGAGGACAAAGCCATCTTCGACAAATTGCATGGTCGACGTGTCAAATTCGCGCATGATGGTTGCGTCTTCGCCGCCATCGGACAGTCCAATCATGCACCGTGTCAGCGCAGGTGGCAGGCATGTCGAGCCTTTATAAACCCATTCTTTGCCTTCTGCCGCGGCCAACGCATCGACATCCAAAACGGTTTCCCATTCCGGCACATCAGACTGATAGCTTTCCAACGTGGTCCGGCGCAGCAACCCCTTGGGGTTTTCGCGATCCTGCCAGAAATTGTACAATCCGTCTGGGCGGAAGCTGACAAATGGGATGCGATCTTCGCTGTCGAAAATTTCCAGCGCATTTGCCTTCAATTGCTCAAAGCGCGGATCGGCCTCCATATGGGCAAGGGTGCGAGTGTTCTCGTCCGTCACCCATGCTAGCGCCTCTTCACTACGGGCTTCTTCCAGCCAGATATGTGGGTCTTGCTCGGGGCCAGGCACGCCTGCTTCGCTGGCATGGCCATCAGCTGCGGCGGGCACCGAATTGATGCTCATCGCGGCTGCACCCACTGAAAGGGCAATGGCGCCGGTGATTGCGTACTTAGAAACAAATTTCAAAATCCTTCTCCCCGAGAGAAACGTTGGCCGCAGGTTTGCGGAATGCGATCAAAAAGGGAAGTGCGAAATTCACAGTCTACTACGCGCGATCTAATAAATGAGAAATCGGGCCGTTTGCGCAATTTCCTGTCGCAATCAATCGGCTCCAAGATTTTTTACAAAGTAATCGCGGTGGGTGTCCGGCAGATCAATCGGATAGAGCGTCCCTGAATAGGCCAAGATGATCATGATTCCCGCAACTGGACCGGCCGCAAAGACGGGAAATTTCCACTTGCCCTTGCCGCGAAAATGCAGCGCCGCCGCGAGATGTCCGGCCAATGCGGTGACGGCGAGAAAATAGTAAGGCGCAAACCCGTATTTCAACGGAGTGAGAACCAACGTGCCCGCCGCCCAATAGAAATTGGTGTCTAAGCCGATGATCAACCGCGTGCCAAGCGCCGCAACGGTGTGCATGGTAATGAAAAACGCGAGGAAACATCCACTGAGGAATTGCACTTTGTGCCAAAAGCCCTTTGCCCTTCTCTTGCGGATTGCACGAAGCAATTTGATGCCCAAGAAAATTTGAGCCGCAAGTGCGACTGCCAATGCCGCCTCTATTATGGGGAATTGATAGATTTGGCGGCCCCAAGTCATAACCTGGCCCTGTGCTGCGATGCCCCCGATAGCGGAAAAGTGCGTCGCGAAATGGACTGCCAAAAACAGGCCAAGGAAAACCGCCAATTTTCGGTGCGCTTGCTTCGCTTTCGAACTCATGCCAAATCTCCTTAATCGGATATCCAATATCCGGATAAAATATATCCGCTTAAGGAGTCAAGGATGCAAATTGGAAAGGGAGTCGAATGGACTGCGCATATCTGCACCATTCTGGCGATTCTGCCGCCGGGAAAGGGGCTTAGCGTGGATGCGCTGGCTGAATTTTTCGAAATCCCTGGAGCCTATCTATCCAAGCAAATGCAATTGCTTAGGCGGCATGGGGTGGTGGAGTCCGTGCGCGGAAAGGGCGGGGGATACCGGCTGGCGCGGGGCGTTGAAGAGATCACTTTGCTTGATATTGTCTCCGCAATTGAAGGACCAATGCCTGTGTTTCGTTGCACCGAAATCCGGCAGAATGGCCCGTGCGGCCTGAAGCGAAAAGATTGCTTGCACCCGTGCGAGGTTGCATCAGCCTTTGCATCGGCGGAGCAGATCTATCGCGATGCATTACAGGCGCAAACGCTGGCTTCGATCATGCAACAGGCGACCGCGAACTCCGGGCCGGAGCATTTATTGGATATCGCCGAATGGGTTCAGCAGCAGACCGCCTGAGCAACTTTCAAACTCCAACCGCCTAACGAAAAAGGGCGACCCCGATGAAGCCGCCCTTAAAAAAATAGGTGTTAGAGATCGCCGCGCTTTACGCTTCGACATGCTCCGCCAGCACCGTCAGGCCATTCTCGCCGACTTCGGCAAAGCCGCCTTTAACTTCGATCAACTCTGGCTCTGCACTTTCGGTTTTGAAAATCTGCACCGCGCCATCGCGAATGGTCGACATAAAAGGCGCATGGCCTTCCAGCACGCCAAATTCGCCTTCCGCGCCGGGGACCACCACCATGTGGACGTCTTCAGAACGGACCTGTTTGGCCGGGGTTACGAGTTCAAAGTGAAGTGGCATTGGTCTGTTGTCCTAATACGCGCTTACGCGTCTTCTGCCATTTCGGCGGCTTTTTTGACCACGTCCTCGATGCCGCCAACCATGTAGAAGGCTTGCTCCGGCAGGTGATCGTATTCGCCGTCCACAACTGCCTTGAACGAAGCAACTGTGTCTTCGAGTTGGACGAAGATCCCGTTGATGCCGGTGAAAACCTCGGCCACGTGGAAAGGCTGAGACAGGAATTTCTGAATTTTGCGAGCCCGCGCAACGGTCAGCTTATCTTCCTCTGACAGCTCATCCATGCCGAGAATGGCAATGATGTCTTGCAGAGACTTATACTTCTGCAGAGTTTCTTGAACGCGGCGAGCGGTGTCATAGTGCTCTTGCCCAACAACGCGCGGCTCAAGCACACGTGAAGTTGAATCGAGTGGATCAACCGCTGGGTAGATGCCCAGCTCCGAAATCGCGCGGTTCAGCGTGGTCGTTGCGTCCAAGTGAGCAAACGATGTGGCTGGCGCCGGATCGGTAAGGTCATCAGCAGGCACGTAAATCGCCTGAACCGAAGTGATCGAACCTTTGGTGGTCGAGGTGATCCGTTCTTGCAGGTTACCCATGTCGGTCGACAGGGTTGGCTGATAGCCCACCGCCGATGGAATACGGCCAAGCAGGGCAGACACTTCTGAACCGGCCTGTGTAAAGCGGAAGATGTTGTCGACGAAGAACAGCACGTCTTGGCCTTCTTCATCGCGGAAATATTCCGCCATAGTGAGGCCCGACAGAGCAACGCGGGCGCGCGCACCGGGAGGCTCATTCATCTGGCCAAACACCAGCGCCACCTTGGAACCTTCAGGCGTCGCAACGCCGTTTTCGTCTTTCTTGATAACCTCTGCGTCGAGGAATTCGTGATAAAGATCGTTTCCTTCGCGGGTACGCTCACCCACACCGGCGAACACCGACACGCCGCCGTGCCCTTTCGCGATGTTGTTGATCAGTTCTTGAATCAGAACCGTTTTCCCAACGCCCGCGCCGCCGAACAGGCCGATCTTTCCGCCTTTTGCGTAAGGGGCGAGAAGATCGATCACTTTAATTCCGGTGACGAGAATGGCCGCTTCGGTCGATTGATCGACAAACGGAGGTGCCTCTGCGTGGATCGGCATGCTTTTGTCCGCGCCAACGGGGCCAAGTTCATCGATCGGCTCTCCGACGACGTTCATGATCCGACCCAAAGTCTTGGGGCCAACTGGCACAGAGATTTGCGCGCCGGTGGCGATCACTTCGCTGCCACGGGTCAGACCCTCGGTCGCGTCCATCGCGATCGTGCGAACGGTGTTCTCGCCAAGGTGCTGAGCAACCTCAAGGACGAGCGTGTTGTCGCCATTCTTGGTTTCAAGCGCGCTCAAAATCGCAGGCAATTCGCCCTGGAATTGAACGTCGACGACAGCGCCGATGACCTGGGCAATGGTGCCGTTGGTGGTCTGGTTTAGGACTGGTGCGGTGGCCATTTTGTGTTCCTTAGCCTTCGTTTAAAGCGCGTCTGCGCCAGTGTTTATGGTGTTGTTAGAGCGCTTCTGCGCCAGCAATAATTTCAATCAATTCGGTGGTGATCGCGGCCTGACGGCGGCGGTTATATTCAATGTTGAGGTCTTTGATGAGATCGCCGGCATTGCGCGTGGCGTTGTCCATCGCTGTCATCGAAGCGCCTTGCTCCGATGCCTCACGCTCCAGAAGAGCGCCGAACAGCTGCGTTTTCACATAGCGCGGCAGCAGCTCTTCGAGGATTTCCTCTTCGCCCGGTTCATATTCCACAACAGCGCCGCCATCGTCTGCAACCTCTGGTGAGGGGACGGGGATCAGCTGGTTAACTGTCGGGTTCTGAACCAGAGCCGATTGGAAGGTCGGGTAGATCAGATGGGCAATATCGAATTTGTTATCAGCGAACAGGCCGATCAGTTCAGCAGCAATCGCGTCAGCTTCTTCAAAGCCGGGTGTCTTCACTATCGATGTGTCGAAACCGCCGCCGATCAAGCTGGCAAATTCACGCTTTAGCGGCGCGCGCCCCTTTTTACCGACGAGGTAGAATTCAACCTCTTTCCCATCGGCTAGCAATTCATTTGCTTTCAGCTTTGCAGCTTTCACAAGATTGGAGTTGAGACCGCCGCACAGCCCCTTGTCGGTGTTGACCACGACCAGGAGGTTGCGCTTGTCAGAACCGGTGCCGGCCAGCAATTTTGGGGCACTGTCTCCTGAAACCTTACCAGCCAAAGATGCCATGACAGCACCCAAACGCTCTGCATAGGGGCGTCCAGCTTCGGCAGCGGCCTGCGCACGGCGCAATTTCGCCGCGGCGACCATCTGTTTGGCCTTGGTGATCTTCTGGGTGGATTTAACCGACCCGATCCGATCCTTGAGTTCCTTGAGCGAAGCCACTTAAGCCGCTCCCTTATGCGAACTGTTTGGCAAAAGTATCGAGCGCGGCGACGGTTTTATCCTTCACATCGCCTTCGAATTTTTTGCTTTCGCGAATTTCGCTGAGCACGCCAGCATGTTCGCTGCGGAAGAAGGCCAGCATTTGCTCTTCATAATCGTTCACGCGGTCCACGGCGACATCATCAAGATAACCGTTGGTGCCTGCGAAGATTGACACGGTCTGCTCTTCAAACGGCATCGGAGAGAATTGCGCTTGCTTCAGCAGCTCTGTCAGGCGGGCGCCGCGATTGAGCAATTGCTGCGTTGAGGCATCAAGGTCTGAACCGAACTGCGCAAACGCCGCCATTTCGCGGTATTGGGCAAGGTCGAGCTTCATTGAACCCGAAACCTTTTTCATCGCCTTGGTCTGGGCAGCGCCGCCAACCCGGCTAACCGAGAGACCCACGTTAATCGCGGGACGGATGCCTTGGTAGAACAGATCGGTTTCGAGGAAGATCTGACCATCGGTGATCGAAATCACATTGGTTGGGATATAGGCCGAAACGTCACCGGCCTGGGTTTCAATGATCGGCAGCGCGGTGAGCGAGCCCGAACCATTGTCTGGGTTCATCTTCGCGGCACGCTCTAGCAAACGTGAGTGAAGATAGAACACATCGCCCGGATAAGCTTCACGGCCAGGAGGACGACGCAGCAACAGCGACATTTGACGGTACGCCACAGCTTGCTTTGAAAGATCGTCATAAACGATCACAGCATGCATGCCGTTATCGCGGAAGAATTCGCCCATCGCGCAGCCAGTATAAGGCGCGAGATATTGCAGCGGGGCAGGCTCAGATGCGGTCGCGGCGATCACAATGGAATATTCCATCGCGCCGTTTTCTTCGAGCTGCTTTACAATCTGGGCAACGGTCGAACGCTTTTGTCCGACAGCGACATAAACACAGAAGAGTTTTTTCTTCTCGTCATCGCTTTCGTTGATTGTCTTCTGATTGATGAAGGTATCAATCGCCACGGCAGTTTTGCCGGTTTGGCGGTCACCAATGATAAGTTCGCGCTGGCCGCGGCCAACAGGCACCAGCGCGTCGATTGCTTTGAGGCCAGATTGCACAGGCTCGCTGACCGATTCGCGTGGGATAATGCCCGGCGCTTTCACTTCAACACGCTTGCGCTCAGCGGCTTCGATCGGGCCTTTGCCATCGATCGGATTGCCCAAAGCATCGACCACGCGGCCAAGCAGGCCTTTGCCAACCGGAACATCCACGATGGTGCCGGTGCGTTTTACGTTGTCGCCTTCTTTAATCTCAGCATCTGAGCCGAAGATCACGACGCCGACATTGTCCGCCTCTAGGTTCAAGGCCATGCCCTGAACACCATTGGCAAATTCCACCATCTCACCAGCTTGAACCTGATCGAGACCGTGAATACGGGCGATACCATCGCCCACGGACAGCACGGAGCCAACTTCGTTGACTTCTGCTTCAGTGCCGAAATTGGCGATCTGGTCTTTAATAACCTTGGATATTTCTGCGGCGCGGATTTCCATGATTAGCCTTTCATGGCTTGAGCAAGAGAATTGAGACGGGTGCGGATCGAGCCATCAATGCGCTGCGATCCGATAGTGACGACGAGACCGCCCAGCAAATCTGGGTCGACGCTCGGATTGAGTTTAACTGTGCGCCCTTCGCGCGCGGTCAGCTTGTCTTTCAAAGTTGCAAGCTGATCGTCGCTGAGCGGGTGTGCGCTGGTGACATCGGCGGTGACTTCGCCGCGCTGTGCAGCGGCAATCATCTGGAACGCACGGATCATATCGGGCAGCGCAGATAGACGGCGATTGCTCGCCAGCACACCAAGGAATTTTTGAGTGAGCTCGTTAAGCCCCAAATGGCTGGCAACACCGTTGATCGCATCACCCTGCGCAGCGCGCGAAAGTTCTGGATTGGTGGTGACGCGGCGCAAATCATCCGATTCGGATAGCGCAGCCGCAAGGCCTTCGAGATCAGACTCGACGGCAGAAACACTGCCATTGTCAGCGGCTAGATCAAACAAAGCAGAAGCATAACGTCCTGCCAGGCTAGCCTGAATACCGGCGGAAATATCCACGCGCTTTTTGTCCTCTTGGAACGAAGAGATAACGATGCATCGCTTTGTGTAATCCGAGGGGAATTGGGGTCTCCCGGCAAAGCTGGCGCGCGCCTAGCATTGGGTGTGGGGCGATGCAAGCTGAGTCCGTCGCGTTTTGTGGGATAGGTATTGCGTAAAGTTCAAATCAATCGCGCAATTGCGCTAATTTCGGTTGCATCTTGAGACCTGCCTAAGAATGTTTTATCCGGGCTGTGGAGAGAAAATTATGAAAATGAACGCAATGGCGCCGCAATGCGGGGTGGAGATTTCAGACGTGTCGCTGGCAGAGTGCAGCGACGCTGAGATGCAGCAGATCAAGCAAGCAATTTACGAACACGGTGTCGCTGTTTTTAGGGGGCAAGACTTTTCCCCTGAACAGCATTTGGCGTTCGCCAAAAAGTGGGGCGGAATTGACGTAAACAATTATTTCCCGCTGCAAGAGGAATATCCGGAAATTGCGGTGGTTCGCAAAAAGCCCGACCAGCAGACCAATATTGGCGGCGCGTGGCACACCGATCATTCCTATGATCAGATCCCGGCGATGGGTTCCATCTTGGTCGCGCGTGTTTTGCCGCCAAGCGGGGGCGATACGCATTATGCCCATATGGGAGCAGCCTATGATGCGCTGTCTGATGATGTAAAGGCCGAAATCGAAGAGCTTGAGGCGTACCACACCGCCGATCACGTCTATGAAGAAGGCGGCCTCTATGCGAAAACCGATATGGGCGAAGAATTGCGCGGCCAGGATTTGAAAACGGGCGCAGTGCATCCGGTTGTGATCCGGCACCCGCAAACGGGGCGCAAGCTGTTATATGTGAACCACGGTTTCACGATCAATTTCGTGGGGCAGACGCGCGAAGAAAGCATGCCGTTGCTGCAAAAACTGCTTGAAAGCGCGCTCACACCGGACAATCAATGTGTGGTGAAATGGCAGCCTGGCACCGTGGCAATCTGGGATAATCGCACATCATGGCACAATGCGATGAATGATTATCAAGGCCATGCCAGAGAGATGCACCGCATCACGCTGAGCGGGGAGGCGCTTGCGGCTTAGGCTGCGACGCTTCGCCTTTTCCTATTGCGCGCCGCCTGCATTTGCATCCGGAGCACCCGCCTCATCACCCGTTGCGGCAGCGCGTGATTCGCAAGAATAGACCAGCCGTTCATTGGGGCGATCGGGCAGCAGCGCCAAAACGGCTGATTGCTGCTCTCCCAATTGCCGCGCAGCATCGGTCACACTGCAAGATGGCGGTTTATATTGCGAACGCACGCCTCTGGCATTGTCCATCGCACTGCGGCCCAGAAGATACCGATCAGTGCGGAAGATGCGCGATTGCGGGTCATAAGAATTCACCGATACGGCCGCTTCATCATTGGGAACAAAAATGCGCGACCACACACCGCCTTCAAGCCCATATTGCGTGCGGCCATTAACGCAGCCATCAGCCGCCCAATCAAATTCGACATCATCGGTTCGTGCGCCTGTGATCCGGCTGCGTTCGGGCACGAGCGTGCACAGTAAGATGCCGTCACTCGCCAGCAAGGAAGAATTGTCAGGCTGAGCCTGCGTTGCATCTTCCATCGCTGCGGCAACCCGTTCCTCAATCTCTGAAAAAGCGGGGCGTGTGATCCACACCAAAATGGTGCCGATCAGCGCAATACCAGATATGCCCGCTGCGACGATCAACCGGTTGCCAGTTTCGCCGTCGCGGCGAGATTGCAGCGCGATAAAGCCCGCACTCAGCGCGATCAGCAACAGGATCATCGCCAGCGCCATCGCATTTTCGCGTTCTTCCATGACGGTCAATTGCGCATGGAACATCGCCTCTGAGCGCTTTTGCGCCAGCTCTGCATTGCGCGCTGCGACCAATTCGCTGGCCTCGGCACGTTGCGCCTCGAACCGGGCGCGCTCGGCAGCGTTCAATTCTTCGATTGATCGGCAGGGCAATGTGTTGGTGCTGGGTTCAATATCATTTGCGCGCAGGAAGGGCAGCAGTTCGCGCAGCGAAACCGCAAAATAAAATTCAGCATCTGATCCGTCAGAGTCCGCACCAAAGCTGTTCACTCCCAGAACGCGCCCGCAGCCATCGAGCAGCGGCCCGCCGGAATTGCCGCGCGCAATCGGCGCGGTGTGCAAGATAGTGTCGAATTGGCGGCTGGGGCGTTCACCCGACAAGAAGCCGCGGCTTTTCACCGGGGGTTGGGCTTCGAAAATTTCCCCAATCTCCAGCCCTTGGGCAACATCGACATTCATCGGATATCCCACTGCAGAAACATCCGCCATGTCGCCATTCACACCGCCGGCAATGGTCAGTGGAGGAAGGCGCATTGTGCCATCGACAATTTCAATCAGGGCCAGATCATTGCGAGGTGAAACCGCTATCGCGCGGCCATACGCGCCTTCATCGCCTTCGCTTGGGACGATGCCGATCCGCAAAGTGTCATCCTGTAAAGCTTCGCGCACCACATGAGCATTTGTTACAATTTTGGTCGGCGTTACGGCAAAACCGCTGCCATGACTCACCGGAAACACTTCTTTTCCATCGGTGCCGATAATCACCACGCGCACGACACCGCGCGCCGCTGCATCAACATCGCCGGGATCGGCAAAAGCGGGGGACACGGCCAATACCGATGACAAGATCAAAGCGGCGCAAGCAATCAATAAACGCATAGCTGCAACCTATACCCCGACTTGCAACAGATTTCGAAGAGTCAATTTTTGCACAATCGCATTAATCGATTTCATGCGGGACTTTCAATGCGCGTCGATATTTGTGCGGCACGGCCTCTTGCCATTCGGGCTGAATCGCGAGTTCAACGACATACTCACCCTCAACATAAGATCCGGCAACATAAGGGGATGCCCAAAAAACCAGCTTTGGCGGAGCCCGTCCTTCATTTTCCAAAGTGATAGCCAGCTCGTCAAACGCGGGGCAATCCCAGCCGCTGTCATTGATTCGTTCGATGCGTTGTTCGTCCAGGGCCGCGCAATAGGCCTGGCGGATATCGCCATCCCAAACGGAGGGAAAGAGCTCTGAAATCCGCAATTCGCGCTTTTCATCCGCATCCCAAAGGATTGCGATGGCCGAACGGTTGGGATGCGCGCCGCCAGTGTTGCTATAGACATGGCGGCGCAGACTCCACAGCGGGAATAGAATGCCGCGGATGTCCCAGCTGTATTCGATCGTTGCCTTGGGCATATTGTGCCTCGGGATGAAATATTCTGCGGATTCGGCCGAATGTGCTGCAAAAAGCTCTTCTGCTTCGGTTGCGAATCTTGCTCCGATCCCTTCGTATCTTTCGAACAAAGTCGGGTACTCATAGCTGAAATCGAGAAGCTCGGTCTCGCGCTCAACCTGTGACATGGATGGCGGGGGCGAAGGTGTAATGGGCGGCGCAATGGGAGGTGCAGGAGCAGGGGTTTCCGTACCTTGCGCATTCGCTACATTCGGGACGGGGGCAACAACTGCCGGAAGAGCGCGAGGTTCGGCGCTGCTCGCACCGACAGGGCGCTCAACCTGGCTGCACGCTGGGTTCGCAAGCGCAACAAGACAAAGGCTGATGATGGTTTTTGGTCGGAAATTGCGCATGCTCAGCCCCTAGCTAAAAGTGATCTGTGGCGGTTGCGACCATGCCGTATTTTTCTTCATTATCACATGGCAGTGTTGCGGGACAATGAACTGGGTATCCAGGCGTTTGTCAGGAAGACGGCGGGTACTTTTTCACATTGAGCGCAAGCTTCGGGATGCGATGGCTCCAATTCCGTGGCAAAAGAGCGCCATGAACACGAACGATACCCTCAATGATGATCAACGCTGGCAGATTGCGCTGGCCAAAGATCGCCGGTTTGATGGGGTGTTTGTGACCGGGGTTCATTCAACCGGAATTTATTGCCGTCCTTCGTGCCCCGCACAGGCGCCAAAGCGGGAAAATGTGCGTTTCTATGCCGATTGCAATGATGCAGAGGCCGCTGGCCTGCGCGCCTGCAAACGCTGCCTCCCCGATAAGACAGCGGCAGATGAAACGGCGGTTCTTGCCGCGATTGCTGCCATCCGATCTGGAGAGGCGGCGACGCTAAATGCTTTGGCCAAGCTGACCGGTTATTCCCCAACCCATTTTCAACGGGTTTTCAAACGGGCAATTGGCCTATCTCCCGCTGCCTATGCCAGAGCATTGCGAGAAGAACGGGTGAAGGTTCAACTGGAGCAGGGCGGCAGCGTTACCGAAGCATTGTACGAAGCAGGATATTCCGCGCCTTCGCGGTTTTATGATCATATGAACGGGAAGATGGGCATGAGCGCAAGCGATTGGCGAGACGGCGGCCAGGGACGCACAATTCATTGGTCTGTGATTGCTACGAGTTTGGGTGACATGCTGGTCGCAGCGACCGAAAAGGGCGTTTGCTGCCTGTCATTCGATGAAGGAGAAGCCGCGCTTCAAGCGCGCTTTCCCAAGGCGGACATGATCGCAGGGGGGGCGGAATTTCAAAGCCTATTTGAACAGGTTGCGCAGGCGGTGGAACAGCCATCAGGTGACAGTTCGCATATTCCGCTCGATGTGAAAGGTACCGCATTCCAACAGAGAGTGTGGGAGCAATTGCGCCGCATTCCTGCGGGTGAAACGCGCAGTTATGGAGAATTGGCCGCTGCACTTGGCAACCCAAAGGCCAGCCGCGCTGTCGGCGGCGCCAACGGCGCGAACAAGATCGCGGTTCTGATACCTTGCCACCGCGTGGTACAGGGCGATGGTTCGTTGGGCGGCTATGCCTATGGCGGAGAGATCAAGGCAGAATTGTTGAGGCGTGAACGGGTAAGTTGAGCCGGATCGATCGCCCCAATCTTGGACAGAAGCGCGCATCCATTTGTGACCCAGGCAAAATACGCATAGGTGCGTGGCTATGGGCACGGCATCACCGCAATATGTTGTCAAAGTTGAAGATCTGGGAGCGTTGAATCACCTCCCGGTCAATTGTCCTGCCCCGATCAACCGAGAATGGATCAATCGTGGGTTGGATCGCCCGTTGAAACCATCCAATGCAGATATGCTGCTACGCACCTTGCACAATGAAATTGCGCCGCCCAGCATTGTGAAGCTGCACCGTTCTGCCGGCCTTAGACTGGTGTTCTCAAGCGAAACCGAAAGGTTGCGGTTTGCTGCGCAAATGGTCGACGCAAAAGCCAAAATGGAAACGATGCGCGGTTCGCATTGTTCGGCAACTTTTGATTCAATGGAAGAGGCCAAGAACGTGGTTGCTGAATTGATCGAGGAGGGCATTGGGAAAAGCGAAATTTCTATGCTGTGGCGGGCAAACCTCTTTATGGACCCTGAGATTGATTGGCATGAAGGGCACAGCACGATGAGCATTGCCGGGGCGGCATCGGGTGGCGGAATCGCCGGCACCGCATTTGCGCTTGGGCTGCTCGCTATTCCGGGCCTTGGCCCAATCGTTGCTGCTGGTGCCATGGCAAGCGGTGCAATTGCTGCATTGGCGGCTTTTGGCGGTGTGGCTGGCGCGACAGGCGGAGCGATCGCGCGCATGCTGACAGATCAGGATGTCGATGGAGTTGCAGCTTCGTATTACGAACAGCAGATTGAGCGCGGCAAAATTTTAGTCTCAGTGAAGCTTTCAGAAATTTTGACCACAGAACGCGAACTTCGCAAAATCTTTCGCAAAGCCGGCGGCAAGATTTTCGCTTGGAGCTAAACCGCTCGATCCAGCGCGATTACATTGGTCCTCAATCGAGCTTGGGTGCAAAACCAGGTTCGGCTTTGGCCATTGCCCGCTGATATGCATCACGCGCGCCGATGCGCTGCAAATACGCTTTTAGATTGGGCAAGTGATCGATTGTCATGTCGTTAAACGCGCGGCTCGTGGTGAGTTGAAAAACCATCATGATATCGGCTGTGGTCAGCTGCGCACCGCCGAAATAATCCGTCTCGCCCAAACGCCGCTCAATTTGCTCCCAAGCATTGGTAACCCGGTTCATAAGCGGGGGCGGCATTTCAGCCTCAACTGCGTTGACCGCGATTTGCATCATGCCATTGGTCATGAAAGTCGCATTGGCGAAATGGAACCAATATAGATGGCCGGCAAAATCAGGATGATCTGGCGCGGGGACAAGTTCGGTCTCGGGCGCGTATTTTCCGACGATATATTCGACAATCGCGCCGCTTTCTCCCAGCATCAGATCGCCATCTTCAATCAGCGGCGCAATTTGCATTGGATGCAGGGCTTTAAGTTCTGGCGGGGCCAGCCGCGTTTCAGGATCGCGGTTGTAAAGCTTCAGATCATAATCCAGCCCCAATTCTTCGCACAGCCACACGATCCGTTCTGATTGTGATATCCGAAGATGATGGATGGTCAGCATTGTTCATTCCTGTGCGTTATTGCGGGATTGATAGCCATTGCGCGGTGCGGCCAAAAGAGTCGAGAACTTCTCACCTAAACAAAGCTGTAGGGATCGATATCAATCCCCACGCGGACGCCGGGCGAGAATTCGTGCTGGTCAATCCAAGTTCGAACAACCCGCTGTAAATTGGCGGATCTGCGCGCATTGACGAGGAAGCGATAGCGATAGCGGCCGCGCAACAAGGCCAGCGGCGCGGGCGCCGGTCCAAGGATATAAAGGTCATCCTGATCAGGCCGGGAATTGCCCAGCCGCGTTGCAGCCTGGCGAGCCTCGCGTTCGTCTTCGCTGGAAAGGATGATCGCGGCCCAACGCCCAAATGGCGGTGCCCCGGCATCGCGCCGTGCCTCTGTCTCGGCTTCATAAAAGGCATCGCGATTGCCCGCTTCCAGGGCTGCGATCACGGGCGCTTCTTTGTGGCGGGTTTGGATCAAGACCGATCCGGGTTTTGATCCGCGGCCGGCCCGCCCTGCGACTTGGGCAATCTGCTGATACGTGCGCTCCGCCGCGCGCAAATCTCCGCCTTCCAACCCAAGATCGGCATCAATAACTCCGACCAGCGTTAACTCGGGGAAATGAAACCCTTTGGTGACGAGCTGTGTGCCGACAATCACATCGATTGCGCCGTTTTCAGCCTCCGCGATAAAAGCAGCTGCGCGTTCTGGGGAACCGAGCGTATCCGATGTGGCGACCGCAACGCGCGCCTCAGGCAGGATTTCTGCCACCTCATCTGCGATGCGTTCCACGCCGGGTCCGCAAGCAACCAAACAATCGGGTTCGCCGCATTCTTCGCATTTGTCTGGGATGCCGGTTTCGTGCCCGCAATGGTGGCAGGTCAGCCGCGCGGAGAGACGGTGTTCGACCAGCCACGCACTGCAATTGGGGCATTGGAAACGGTGGCCGCAATTGCGGCACAGGGTAAGCGGGGCAAAGCCGCGGCGATTGAGGAACAACAGGCTTTGCTCCCCCTTTGCCAGCCGATCTTCCAGCGCGGTGACCAATGGAGGCGCAATCCAGCGCCCACTCCCCGGCTTTTCTTCGGTTAAATCGACCAGTTCAATTTTCGGCAATTGCGCGCCGCCAAATCGGCTTGGCAATTCGAGCCGCTCGTAAATCCCGGTGCTGGCCATATGTAGGCTTTCAAGCGCCGGAGTCGCGCTGGCCAAGATCACCGGAATATCCTCAAACCGGCCGCGCATCACCGAAACATCACGGGCATTGTAGCGCACGCCCTCATCTTGTTTAAAGCTAACCTCGTGCGCTTCATCAACCACGATCAAACCCAGTTTGGAATAGGGCAGGAACAGCGATGATCGCGCGCCTACGATCACCTGCGCTGAGCCATCCGATATGGCACGCCATGCGCGTCTGCGCGCGGTTGATTTTAACGAGGAATGCCATTGCACTGGCGCGGCCCCGAAGCGCTGTTCAAAGCGCACCAAAAAATTCTCTGTCAATGCAATTTCAGGCAGCAGAACAAGGACTTGAAGATTATTCCTAAGCGCCTCTGCGATGGGTTCAAAATAGGTTTCGGTCTTGCCAGACCCGGTCACCCCATCGAGCAGGAAGGGGGCGTATTTTTGTGCCGCGACAGCCGCCACCAAATGATCGGCAACTTCGGTTTGATCGGGCGACAAATCGGGCTGCCAATGATCGGGATCGGCGGGTGCAAATGGGCGATCAATTGCCACAGTAACGGGTTCAATCATCCCGGCGCCGATCATGCCGCGCAGCACCCCATCGGAAACTCCGGCGATGGCCGCCAATTCTCGAATGGTGGCTTGTTCGCCGACCAGAATTTCGAGTGCCCGCTGCCGCTGCGGGGTCATCCGTCCGCTGCCATCGCTGCCGGTCAGGCGGTATTCGGTCATCGTGCCGGGGCCTTTAAGCGCCCCTCCGCTGGATAGGACCATCCGCGCGACGCTGGCCATGGCGGCGCAATAATAATCGGCGGTCCATTCGATCAATCGGCGCAGCGGCTCTGCCAATGCGGGGACCGGCAAGACCTCTATGATTGCGCGCAACTTGCTCGCATCCACCTCTGGCCCGGGTAAGCGCCCTTCATCCCACACAATGCCGGTTATTTGGCGAGGCCCAAGCGGAGCCAGGACGACGCTTCCCGCAGGCGCGACAACACCATCGGGCAGCTTATAATCAAGCGGACCGAGCGCAGCATTGAGGACAAGTAGGCGAATACGCTTCATGATTGGACTGCAATATGAGATGAGAAGGGCGAAAGCCACAAGGAGGGGTGTGTGAATATGAACGATCTAATTGGTTCTGAGTTGAATCGGCGGTCAATTTTGCGCGGGGGTGCGGCTGGCGCATTGATATTGGCAATGCCAGCTTGCTCAACCATTCCGGGCTTAAGCTTTACCGATGCGATTCGCCGCCTGTTGCTGTTGTCCAGCGAGCGCGCCTTTACTCGGCTTACGGCGGATGGTGGTTATTGGGATAGTCAGGTCGGCAGACTTGGATTGAACCAATTGCTCGGGGTCAGGGGGGATACGATCACCAGCGTGCTGACTTCAACGTTGTTCAAATCCCGGCTCGAAGGGGTGTTTGCCGATATTGCGGTCGAAGGGTCAGAGCGTGCCGCACCGATTGTGGCGGAAGCGGTGCGTACAATCGGCATCTCAAACGCCATTGCTTTGGTGCAAGGCGGGCCGACCGCCGCCACCAATTTGCTGCGCGGCGAATTGGGCGGCACCTTGGTAGAAGCAATGGTGCCAGAAATTGGCGATGCCATTCAGATTGCGTCCGATCCGCTGGTTGCGCGATTGGTCAACTCGGCAACTGGCACCGACATTGGCGAAATAACGCAGCGGCTTTCAAACAGCGTGAACGGCGCGATTTGGGAAGAAATAGGCACGGAAGAATCTGCCATCAGGCAGGATCCCGGCGCAACCAATGATCCGTTATTGATCGGCGTGTTCGGGGTTGGATCAGCGCTTTAAGGCTTCAAAAACGCGCGCTGACAGAAACATTGACGATGTGCTGTGACAGATCTGGGCCATCGCGGAACACCGTTTGGTTGAGATATCCGGGCGTTAGCGAAAATTGTTCGCTAAGCGGGATCGAAACCCCAACGAAGTTTCGCCACAGCGCGACCCCGCCGCTTTGCGGGCCGCCATCGTTGAGCTCAATAAAAGGCTCGGTGTAAACGATCAGCGAATTGTTCTGGTTGATCGGCGCGCGAACCTGAATCTGATTGCGATAGCGCCAGCCGGTGCCGTCGACCTCTTCGAAAAATCGCTGTTCCAGCCGATTGCGAGACGAAATGGTCAAATCATCAAGATTGATGATCCGCAAATTCAATTCTTGAAAAATCCGGTGCTCGTTGGATTCGGCCGGACCTTCCGGATTGGTGAACACATAAGCATATCCGGCGAACACGCTCACATCCTCGCTGATTTGATAGCCAATTGCTGGGCGCAGCAACAGCTGACCAAGCCGGCTGGCATCTTCAAAAAAGCGTTCTTGCGCTTCAAGCCGTATTGTCACGTCTTCTTCCGCTTCGATCGAAGCGACCTGAGTAAGCCAGATATTGAAATCTTGTTCTTGCGCCGCTGTGGGGCTGGCCAGGCAAGCCAGGGAAGCTGCAACAGAAGCTAAAGTGAAAACACGCATCAAATTCAATTCCTTAAATTCATTCTCTCAGCAATTCTGCCGATATTGTGTTGATCGCTGCAGGCGTAATCGAGGGCGCGCCGCGATCAGTGTCTAGGGCGGAAACCGCCTAATTGACGGAAAGTTCCCGCATGAAGTTTCCCACTTGTGCGGCTGGCATCGCTTGATCGCCTGTGCCAATCAGATGATCACGATTCGTAAACCGCGCCAAAGCATTTTGACGGCCGGAAATGGGAGCCAATCACACCATGAAATTCTTCGCCGATACCGCAGAAATTGACGACATTAAGCAATTGGCGGCAACCGGTCTGCTGGATGGGGTCACAACCAACCCTTCGCTGATTCACAAATCGGGCCGTGATTTCATGGAAGTGACCAAAGAGATTTGCGGCATCACCGATGGCCCCGTTTCGGCAGAGGTCGTCGCGCTGGACCATGAAACGATGATGCGAGAGGCAGAGGTGCTGCGCAAAATCGCTGACAATGTTTGCATCAAAGTGCCGCTGACGATCGACGGTTTGAAAACCTGCAAAGCGCTTACTGGCGACGGTACGATGGTCAATGTGACGTTGTGCTTCTCTGCCAATCAGGCCTTGCTCGCGGCGAAGGCCGGGGCCAGCTTCATCTCGCCATTTGTTGGCCGCCATGATGACAATGGCTTTGATGGGATGGATCTGATCGAAGATATCCGCGTGATCTATGATAATTATGGGTTTGAAACTGAAATTCTGGTCGCCAGTGTGCGCCATGTCACTCACGTGCTTGAAAGCGCCAAGATCGGGGCTGACGTCATGACGGCACCCCCCAAAGTGATCAAAGCTTTGTTCAACCACACCCTGACAGATAAGGGGATTGCGGCATTCCTCGCAGATTGGGAAAAGACCGGTCAGAAAATCGTCTGATCCCTTACTGCTTTCACACCTATGGCTGAAGAAACTCCACTTGATCGCTTCAAGCACGCGCTGACCGGCGCGAGCCGCGCACTTGCGCGCGATCAAGAGGTCGAAGTGGCGTGGAGCGCCGATGTGCCGGGCGCATCTGGCAATCGCTTCCGTGTGCCATTGCCGGGCCGTGATTTGCCGAGCGAACAAGTGACCGAGGCGCGCGGTTTCGCCGATAGTTTTGCGCTTAAATTGCGGCATCACAATCCCGGATTACACGCCAAGAACATGCCGCCTGAACCGGTCGCGCAAGCATGCTATGATGCGGTGGAACTGGTGCGGTACGAAGCGCTTGGCTCAAACAATTTTGATGGGATCAAGGGCAATCTTGATGCGGCCTTGATGGCGCGCATTGGGATCGATCCAATCACGCGCGCCCAGAACGAAAGCGAGGTGCCTGTTCAGGGCGCGCTTGGCCTGATCCTGCGCGAAAAACTGACGGGAGAGGCGATCCCAAAAGCGGCCACGCCAGCTGTGAATATGGTGCGCGCATGGATCGAAGAAACCGTTGGCGACAGTTTTGATGATCTTGCCGCCTCGCTTGATGATCAGGAAGCCTTCCAAAAGCTCACGTTGGATATGCTGCGCGATCTCGATCTCACTAACCCTCAAGACAGCGCCGATGATGGCGACAATGATGATGGTGATGAGGAAGACGGGCAGGAAGAAGATCAGGGCGACGAGCAGCAGGAAGGCGACGCCGATCCTCAAGCCAGCGACGCCGCTGGCGAAACGGCGGAAGGTGATGGCGACGCTGAGGGCGAAGCCGAAATGTCCGGCGAAGAGGAAATGCAGGACGGGGAAACCGGCGAAGAAGGCGATGCCAGTGCCGCTCCCGCAAGGCCCAATCGCCCGCAGGCGGATATTCCCGATGGCCTTGACTACAAGGCGTTTACCGATCGTTTTGACGAAGAAATCGAAGCGCCCGAACTGTGCGATGCCGAAGAGCTGGACCGGTTGCGGGCCTATCTCGACAGCCAGCTAACCGGCCTGCAAGGCGTTGTGACGCGGCTCGCCAACCGGCTCCAACGCCGATTGATGGCGCAGCAAAACCGCAGCTGGGACTTCGATCAGGAAGAAGGCATCCTTGATGCCGCGCGCCTCAGCCGCGTCGTCGTTTCTCCCGGAACGGCCTTGTCCTACAAGGTGGAACGCGACGTTCAGTTCCGTGATACCGTGGTGACCCTGCTGATCGACAATTCCGGTTCGATGCGCGGACGCCCGATTTCGATAGCCGCGATCAGCGCCGATGTGTTGGCGCGCACTTTGGAACGCTGCGGGGTGAAGACAGAGATTCTTGGGTTCACCACCCGCGCATGGAAAGGCGGGCAATCGCGCGAAGCATGGCTTGCCGATGGCAAACCGCCTGCGCCGGGCCGGCTTAATGATCTACGCCACATTATTTATAAGCAGGCGGATGAGCCGTGGCGCCGCGCGCGCCGCAATCTGGGCCTGATGATGCGCGAAGGCTTGTTGAAAGAAAACATCGATGGGGAGGCGCTAATGTGGGCGCATTCCCGGCTGATTCATCGCCCCGAAGATCGCCGGATTATGATGGTCATCTCCGATGGCGCGCCGGTGGATGACAGCACGTTGAGCGTCAATTCCGCCGGGTATTTAGAGGCGCATTTGCGCGGCGTGATTGAATGGATCGAAAATGTCTCTCCGGTGCAGCTGGTGGCGATCGGGATCGGCCATGATGTGACCCGTTACTATAAACGCGCGGTCACGATTATGGATGTCGAGCAGTTGGGCGGCACGATTATGGAGCAGCTCGCGGAGCTGTTTGAGGATGAGAAGGGCAAGGGGCGGCGGTGAAACGGCTAGTTGTCTCATTTGCAGTTTCTGCATTGCTCGCGATCAGTCATTCTGCTCGTGCGGAAGATGCGCAGTGTTATGATGTGAAAGTCCGGGCAAAGGCGGTATCTCAGATACCCACCGTTTTGCCGGATCAACCCGGATTTATTGTTCTGACTTGGCCTTGGTTCGTGGACCTGCGGATAAGGCGCGTTATTGATGGTGAATTGGATGCGAATGAGGTCACCGCTTTGGCAGTCCTCCACTCGGAATATACGGAGAAACATCGGATTTTTTTGCTCCGCCGAAACACACTCGGTGGTTTCAACATTCTGGGCCCTGAAGAGCCGGACGAAGTACCGAAGTGCGAAATCGAAATTGGCCCAGCTCGTCCATATATTCTTGCTGACAGCGCTGAGACGCTTGAGGACTACCGACGTGCGGGTGAAGAGGCATGGATTCGGCATTGGGATGATGAAGAGGACGAATAAATGAATGTTACCGAAGCCGTTAAGTCCCGCCGTTCCGTCCGGCAATTCCTCGACAAGCCGGTCGAGCTCGATACGATTCGCCGCGTTATGGATAGCGCCCGCTGGGCCGCATCTGGCTGTAATTTTCAGCCATGGGAAGCGACCATCGTAGCCGGCCAGCCGCTTAAAGATTTGCAAGCGAAAATCACCACGACCCCGCCGCAAGAGGCCGAATATGATTGGACCGCGCCGGGGCAGGAGGATGCGTACAAGCAGCGGCTCAATGCCGTGTCTAAAGGCATGTTCGGGGCGATGGAGATTGCCCGCGATGATGGCGAAGGCCGGATGAAAGCGATGATGCGCAATGCCACTTCGTTTGACGCGCCAGCCGTGCTGTTCTGCTATTTTCCGCGCTTGATGAAAGAGCCGCAGTGGTCTGACACAGGCATGTGGCTGCAATCGGTTGCTTTGCTGCTGCGCGAAGAAGGCCTCGATTGCTGCTTTCAGGAATATATGGCGCTGTATGCCAATGTGATCCGTGACTTTTTGGGATTGGACCATGATCGCTACATGCTGTTTTGCGGGATGGCGATTGGATACCGCGATCCGGACGCGCCGCTGAACACTTATGAGCGTGAGCGGGTGCCGCTTGACCAACAGGTTAAATTCCTAGGTTGGGATTGAATTCACGCATAGTTTCAACGAGGGTGCTTCTATGGCCCACATAGACCCACTTAAACTCGATGAAATGCCCGAAAATTTGCAGTCCGCCATGGATATGGCGAGCAATTTGATGGGGTTTTTGCCTAACTCCTTGCCCACTATGGCGCATTGGCCCGAACTGATCGGCGGCTTTGCACCAATGGCGGCAACGATCCTGCGCACGGGCGAGCTTTCGATTGGGTTGAAGCAGATGATTGCCGCCGTTGTCAGCGGCGCAGCAGGGTGCCGATATTGTCAGGCGCACACCTCGCATGTTGCAGCCCACGCCGGCGGCATCGATGCGGAGAAGATTGCGCGCGTCTGGGAATTTCAGAATTGCGACCTGTTCAACGATGCCGAATGTGCTGCGCTGGAACTAGCGCTTGCTGCGGGCCAGGTGCCCAATGCCTCCAACCAATCGCATTTTGATCGGCTTAAACAATTTTACTCTGACAGAGAAATTGTCGAAATCGTCGCGGTGATTTCGCTGTTTGGGTTCCTCAATCGCTGGAATGATACGATGGCGACCGAGCTTGAGGCTGAGCCTTTGGAATTTGCGCAGCAGAATTTTGCAGCGGCGCATTGGGATATTGGCAAGCACGGCGCGTGACGGCGAAGCTTGACCGCGCGGCCTGCGCTAAGCAAAGCGCATTGCTATGACTGACACGCCGCAGCTCCAGCTTTTCAATTCGCTCACTCGCCAGCTTGAACCATTTCAGCCGATCCATGATGGGGAGGCGCGGGTCTATACCTGCGGACCCACGGTTTATAATTACCAGCATATCGGCAATATGCGCGCCTATATCTTTGCCGATACTTTGGGGCGCACGCTGAGCCACAAGGGATTTAGGCTCAAACACGTTATCAATATCACCGATGTTGGACACCTGACCAGCGATGCCGATGCCGGCGATGACAAGATGGAAAAAGCCGCCGCCGCCCAAGGCAAATCTGCATGGGATATTGCGCGCTATTACCAAGAGGTTTTTGAGGCAGATTTAGATCGTTTGCATGTGCGCAAGCCCGCGCATCCGCGCGCCACCGATTATGTCGAAAGCATGATCGAATGGGGCAAAGGCATGCAGGATGAGCACTGTTATGAACTGGATGGCGGGCTGTATTTCGATGTCTCAACAGTGCCAGAATATGGCCAACTTGCCCGCGCTGTGACCGAGGATGGCGAGGGCCGGATCGATTCCGTCGATGGCAAACGTAACCCGCAAGATTTCGCGATTTGGCGCAAAACTCCGCCGGGTGAGACTCGCCAGATGGAATGGGACAGTCCGTGGGGCAAAGGCGCGCCGGGATGGCATCTGGAATGCAGTGTTATGAGTGCAGAATTGCTGGGTCACCCGTTTGATATTCATACCGGCGGGATCGATCACCGAGAGATCCATCACCCCAATGAAATCGCGCAAAACCAGGCGCATAATTGCTCATCTGACAGCGCAGCCAAAATCTGGATGCACAACAATTTCCTGATCGATCGGCGCGGCAAAATGTCGAAGTCGTCCGGCGAATTCTTGGTGCTGCAAACGCTGGTTGATCGCGGATATCACCCGCTCGCTTATCGGATGATGTGCTTGCAGGCGCATTACCGCAGCGAGCTGGAATTTAGCTGGGAAGGTCTGCAAGCCGCGCTGACCCGGCTCAAACGGATCGTGATGTTGGTGGAACGGATCGCCGACGCGCCAGCAGGTGGCCGCACAGATCATCCCAAATTTGCGCCGGTGCTGGAAAAGTTTGACGCCGCGATCGCCGATGATCTTAACACCGCGATTGCGCTAACAGCTTTGGAAGATGCGCTGGCGACCAAAAAGATTGATGCGGGCATTAAGCGCGCGGTGGTGGAGCGGATCGATGCGGTGCTTGGCCTTGGGCTGTTCGATCTGGCCCGGTCAGACCTGCGCATCCGGCCCAAAGACGCGCAGCTCACCGAGGCGGAAGTCGATGCCGCGATTGAACGCCGCAAGGCCGCGCGCGCGGAGAAAGATTTTGCCGCATCCGATGCGATCCGCGATGAACTTGTCGAAAAAGGTGTGGAGCTGATGGATGGTGATCCGTTTGGCTGGGAGTGGAAATTATGACTGTTTTTGCCGCGTCTAGCCTGATCCGTCCGCTGCTTGAGCCGCAATTGCCCGATGATCTGGATGTCCGCTGGTTTATGACCAAGGAGGAAGCAATCGAGGTCGCACCGGAGGCAGAAATCGGCTGGTTCGATCTGCATGATCAGCAGGCGATGGCCGATATCGTCCATGCTTCGAAAAAGCTCAAATGGCTCAACTCAATTTATGCTGGGCTCGATTTTTTGCCGATGGACGTGCTGATCGAACGGGGGATCACCGTCACCAATGGCGCCGGAATCAACGCCATCACAATTGCCGAATATGTGGTGATGGGGATGCTCAATATCGCGAAGGGATATCGCAATGTGGTGCGCGCGCAGGATCGGCGTGAATGGCTGCTCGATAGCCCGGGCAAGCGTGAGCTGCTCGGATCAAAGGCGCTGTTGCTGGGCTACGGCGCGATTGGCAAATTGATCAAACCGAGGCTCGAAGCGTTTGATGTTGATGTCACTGTGGTGCGCCGCACACCGGGCGAGGGCGCGCTAACGCCCGATCAATGGCGCGGCCAATTGGGCGAATTTGATTGGGTGATTATCGCGCTCCCGGCGACGCCAGAAACCGATGGCATGATGAGCACGGATGAACTCGCTGCGATGAAATCGGATGCGGTTATTGTGAACATCGCGCGCGGCAGTGTGATCGATCAGCCTGCTCTGGTTGATGCGCTGGAGAAAAAAGCCATTGGCGGTGCATTTCTGGATGTGACGACGCCCGAACCCCTGCCGGAAGATCACCCGCTTTGGACGTTGGACAACGCGCATGTGACGATGCACTTATCTGGCCGGGCGCAGGACCAGATGTTTATTCGTGCAGCATCTCGTTTCCTCGATAATTTGGCGAAATACCGCGCGGGCGAGCCAATCGGTCCGATCTTTGATCCAAGCCGGGGTTATTGATCGGCAGCCACCGCCGGCGCCTATGCGTCATCAAGCAATAGCAAGACCAAGGTGACGACAAGGCGCGGCTCTGGCGTAAAGCTGTGGCTCGCCTCAACCACATTGGCATCGGCCACCAACTGGCCCGGAATTTTGAATTCATGATCGGGCAGGGCGGCGATAAACTCCTCGCCCACATCAACCGCTTCTGACCCATCGAAATCGAACATAATTTCATGGCGCGATCCCGCAAAGGTGATCGATGCCCATGGTTTCTCTTCATGGCTGAGCAATTGCGCGCGGCCTTCTGCCAAGGTCAACAGCGCATCGCGCACACGATCGGCGGTGGTGCGGCGCGGGCGATATCGGCGCGCAGGCCGCTTGATTGGCTGGCTGATGGTTGAAGGAGATGGCGCGCTGCCATTGATCGGATCGGCGGATTTAATCTCAAGCAGCATCGCGAACCCCCTGACCATTCTTCAATGCAGTTGCAGATGCCGATGTGGCGGTGATTTCGGGGGTGGTTGCGCGGTTGGCTTTGGGGATGAAGCTGCCGGGTGCGGCCTTGAATTCTGCCCGCTGCGTTTGACCCTCGGCATATTCTTCCATCCAGCGCTGGGTGCGTTTCTCAGTCGCGCTGCGCGGAATGCGGCCCATGCGCAGATCCAGCACAAAACGCGGATCGTGCGCAGCAAGACGACCAAACTTGGTCGCAGGCATATCGTGTTCACGCAGGAATTTCTCGATCGTACGTATAAGCATGAAAATCCCCTTCAAAGGTCCTGATAATCGGCGAGGTTGATGAGCGATTCGCTCGATGTTCCTTAAATGTTCCATGTGAAATCCTACTTGTCTAGGAAAAATCTTTCGTGTAGGAAGGAAAAATGAGGAACGCAGAACAAAATTATAATTCCGACCCGCGCAGGCGGCTGTTGGAACTCGCAGAGATCGCGGGTGTTAGCCTGTCCTCCCTGTCGAAAATGCTTGGAAGGAACCCGAGTTACCTTCAGCAATTCATTCGCAAAGGGAGTCCGCGCAAGCTGGAGGAGCAAGATCGGCGAACGCTCGCGACGTTTTTTGGCGTGGATGAGGGGGAATTGGGCGCACCAGACGGATCAATTAAGGAAAAATCCTATATTGACAAAGATGCGCGGCAGGAAGTCACCTGGGTTGATGTTCCGCGGATCGATGTTGGTGCTTCAGCAGGGCCGGGCGCCATGCCGGGGTCTGGACCGGGGGCGGAGGCACCCTTTGACGCATTCCGATTTTCTCGGCGCTGGTTGGCTGAGCAGGGTCTAGAAGGTGCGCAATTGTCTGCGATCACGGTGACCGGCGACTCGATGGAGCCTTTGCTCAATGATGGCGATGAAATTTTGGTCGATCGCTCCACGCGCGCCTTTCGCGATGGGGTGCATGTCGTGCGCTTGGGCGATAATTTGATGGTGAAGCGGGTGGCGAATGCCGGAGCAGGCCGCATTTCTCTACTCTCGCAAAATCTCGCTTATCCACCGGTTGATGTGGGGGAAGATGAGTTGGAGATTATTGGCCGTGTGGTCTGGAAAAGTGGGCGGATTTAGCCCACATCGCATGTCATGACCGAAGCAAAACCTACCCCACCGATGAAAGCCGCGATTTTGCCAGTGACGCCGTTGCAGCAAAATTGCTCGCTGATCTGGTGCACCAAAACGATGAAGGGCGCCTTGGTGGATCCGGGCGGTGATCTGGACAAGCTGAAAGATGCGGTCGCGAAATCGGGTGTGACATTGGAAAAGCTACTCGTCACCCACGGCCACCTCGATCATTGCGGGCAGGCTGGGATGCTGGCGGAGGAGCTGGGTTTGGAGATCGAAGGCCCGCACAAAGACGATATTTTCTGGATCGAGAAACTCGATGGTGATGGCGCGCGCTATGGCATGGAGGCCAAAAGTTTTGAGCCTGATCGGTGGCTGGAAAATGGTGATACGGTTACCGTTGGCGAATTGACGCTGGATGTGATCCATTGCCCCGGACACACGCCAGGCCATGTGGTGTTTTTCCACGAGCCAAGCCGTTTTGCGATTGTTGGCGATGTGATTTTTCAGGGCTCAATCGGGCGGACTGATTTTCCGCGCGGCAACCATCAGGATTTGATCGATTCGATCACGCAGCGGCTGTGGCCGCTAGGGAATGATGTGATGTTTATTCCCGGGCACGGGCCGACCAGCACCTTTGGCCAAGAGCGTAAAACCAACGCCTTTGTCTCAGATATGATGCTGGGCTGATGGCCCAATTGTGAGCTGGGAAAAAGTGGGAGCCGGGCGGCTGTGAAGTGCGCACCCGGCCCAAACAGCGTCAAAACCGCTTAAATCACGCCGAACACAATCAGCACGGCTGCCACGGCGAGACCCAATTGGGTGAGCATGGTGATGATCGTGCCAACAAAGCGCCCTTTGCCCAAACTGCCTCCATCCATTCCAAAACCGTGCGCCACCCGGCCCAGAATATAGAGCCCAGCAACATAAGCCAGCCATGGCTGGCCGCGCCCCGAAAGCTCAATCGCGGCGATCAGGATCAGCACGAAGGCGGTGTTTTCGACGAAGTTCAATTGCGCGCGCATGCGGCGCTGCACTTGCTCATTCCCGCCATCGCCAACGAAAATTTGCGTGGCATTGCGGATCGCCCCAATTCGGATCGACAACCAGATATTGAGAATGGCTGCTGCGGCTGCCGCAGTCAGCGTTACGGGTAGAACTATCATCAAAAGGCCCCTCGTGCATTTGGTTTTGAATGTAGCCCGCGTGCTAAGCCCGTCAGCCAGCGCTTGCAACGTGCGAATTTTGCGTTATAGCGCCCCGCTTCCCCGCCCGAACTGGCTTGGATCTGTGCGCACAGCAAAGCTTGTGTGCTCGCCAAGCTTGCCCTAGGGCGGCTCCAAGACATTGTGCATTGTGCACACAACCGTAGATTTATTTGAGGAACAGGTGCCGAGATGGCTGTCCCCAAGAGAAAAGTATCGCCTCATCGCCGCGGCAATCGCCGGGCTCACGATTCGCTTAAAGTAGAGGCGTTTCACGAATGCAATAATTGTGGTGAGCTCAAGCGTCCGCACAATCTGTGCTCGCATTGTGGCTTCTACAACGGGCGCGAAGTCATCGTGCCCGAAGGCATTTAAGACTCCATCGGTAAGGGAAAGAGCGCATGAACCTGCCGCGTATCGCCATTGATGCGATGGGCGGAGACGAGGGCGTGCGCGTTATGATTGAGGGCGCGGCATTGGCCCGTCGCCGTCATAAAGATTTCCAATTTCTGTTGGTTGGTGATCAGGCGCAAATCGAATCTGCGCTGCAAAGCCATCCCAATTTGCGCGGTGCCTCCGAAATCCTCCATTGTGAGGATGTCGTTGAAGGCGATGAATTGCCCAGCCGAGCGATCCGGCGGGCCAAAACCACTTCGATGGGATTGGCCGTTAACGCGGTGAAATCGGGCGCTGCGGGCGCGGCTGTAAGCGCGGGAAACACCGGCGCATTGATGGCGATGAGCAAACTGGCGCTCCGCACGATGCCGGGCATTGGCCGTCCGGCGCTGGCTGCCTTGCTTCCGACACTTGAAGAGCATGATGTTGTAATGCTCGATCTTGGCGCCAATACAGAAGCGAATGCGCGCAACCTTGTGCAATATGCGGTGATGGGCGCGGCCTATTCGCGGATCGTCAACGGATTTGACCGGCCGAGAGTGCGCTTGCTCAATATCGGCACGGAGGAGATCAAGGGCACAGAGGCGCTGCGCGATGCCGCTGCGCGTTTGCAACAGGCCAGCGATGCCGAAGATGGCGGGCTGGCGATGCAATTTGATGGCTTTGTGGAATCTGACAAGATCAATCGCGGTGAAACCCATGTGGTTGTTACCGATGGATTTTCAGGTAATATCGCGCTGAAGGCGATCGAAGGATCGGCGCGCTTTGTGACCGATCTGCTCCGCAATGCTTTCACCAGTTCGCTGCGTTCCAAAATTGGGTTCTTGGTCTCTCGTCCGGCAACAGAATTGCTGCGCCACCATCTTGATCCGAACAACCACAATGGCGCTGTTTTCCTGGGCCTTAACGGTGTGGTCGTGAAAAGCCATGGCAGCGCCACTGCGGCTGGTGTGGCCAATGCCGTTGCGGTGACAGCGAGCCTGCTCAAAAACAAATTGACCGAACGCATCGCTGAAGATTTGGCAGAGCTTGGCGAAGACGCATTGCGCGAAAATGGTGAGGACAACGCGTGACCCGTTCGCGAATGCTTGGATGCGGTTCGGCTCTGCCGAAAAATATCGTCACCAATGCAGAGCTGGCAGACCGGATTGACACCAGCGATGAGTGGATCGTTGAGCGCACAGGCATCCGCCAGCGCCATATAGCTGGCGAAGATGAAACGACATCCACGCTTGCGATTGCGGCGGCAAAGGCCGCGCTCGCTGATGCCGGGATGGACGCATCTGAGATTGATTTGATCGTCCTGGCAACCGCTACGCCGGACAACACTTTTCCGGCCACAGCCACCAAAGTGCAGCACGCTCTGGGTTGCCAAGGAGGCATCGCGTTTGATGTTGCCGCGGTGTGTTCTGGCTTCCTCTATGCCGTGGCAACCGCCGATTCGATGCTGAAATCAGGCATGGCCAAGCGCGCGCTTGTGATCGGGGCAGAAACATTCAGCCGAATTCTTGATTGGGAAGATCGCACCACTTGCGTCCTGTTCGGCGATGGTGCGGGCGCGATTGTGCTTGAATATGATGCCGATGCAGCGGCGGGCGATGGTGATGCAGCGGGCATCATTGCAACGCGGCTGCATGCCGATGGCGCGCAGCACGATCTGCTGTATGTCGATGGCGGCCCATCAACCACGCAAACCGTGGGCCATCTGCGGATGAAGGGACGCGAAGTGTTCCGCCATGCGGTTGTTAATCTTGCCAGTGTTTTGCAAGAAGTGATTGAAGATGCAGGTGTTTCGGTTGACGAGATTGACTGGATTGTACCACATCAGGCCAATGCGCGGATCCTTGATGCGACCGCGCGCAAGCTTGGCATTTCGCCTGAAAAGGTCGTGGTGACAGTCGATAAACACGCCAACACATCGGCCGCTTCGGTGCCATTGGCATTGGATGCGGCGCGCCGCGATGGCCGGATTAAACCGGGCGATTTGGTGATGCTAGAGGCGATGGGCGGCGGCTTCACTTGGGGTGCCAGCCTCATCCGGCTCTGATCAAAACAGCCGTTTTCGATGCGAGAATGTGCATAAATCTTTTGATAAAGACGCCTTACAAGTTGCGAATTTCGCGAGAAAACTCTATCATCGGTATCTCGTAGGGGTCGCACCTATGAAGGAGTTTGCGCATGATGCGTTCTGTGGGCACTTTGACCCGTGCTGACTTGGCCGAAACGATCAACCGCCGTTTGGGATTCAGCCGCGCTGAATCACTCGATATGGTCGAATCGATTTTGGATAAGATGTGCGATGCCTTGGCGGATGGCCAAAATGTGAAGATTTCCGGCTTTGGCAGCTTTGTGCTGCGGGATAAGCGTCAACGGGTTGGTCGCAATCCGAAGACTGGCGTTGAAGTTCCGATCACGCCGCGCCGGGTGATGACATTCCGTGCCAGCCAATTGCTCAAGGAAGAAATAACAAAAGGCGGCTGATCTATGACTGACTTTGACGATGGCAAGGACGAAGGAGCGCTTCGGACGATCGGAGAGGTCAGTGAAGGTCTTGGCATAAAGCCGCACGTCCTGCGTTATTGGGAACAGCAATTTTCCGCACTCAAACCGCTGAAACGGAGCGGGGGCCGGCGCTATTACCGGCCTGATGATGTGGACTTGGTTGAAACGATCAACCGCCTCGTAAATGAAGAAGGGTATACCCTGAAAGGGGCCGATGCTGCACTGCGCGCGAGCAATCGCGGCGAAAGTGATCGGCGTGCGGCGGATCGCCGGTCAGGGGATCGGCGGATCGATTCCGATGATAGTGCCGCTGCGGCGCGAAGCCCGGCAACGCTACCTGACCGCGATTTTGGTGAAGCGCTGGCTCAGCTCAAATCCATTCGCAAACGGCTGGCAAAGGCGATCGACGCCTAAGTGACGCCTAAATACCCGCCAAAAAGGCGCTGGGCTGCAAATCAGGTTTTCAAAAAATTGAAGTTGATCGGCATGCTTACTCAGCAGCGATCAAGGCCGCTTGTCCCAGATCCACACTGACCAGCCGGCTGACGCCTTTTTCTGCCATGGTGACGCCAAACAGACGGTGCATGCGGCTCATCGTTACGGCGTTGTGCGTGACAATCAAATAACGGGTGTTGGTGTTCATCACCATCGAATCGAGCAGATCGCAGAACCGTTCAATATTGGCATCATCAAGCGGCGCGTCGACCTCATCAAGCACGCAGATCGGCGCCGGATTGGTCAGGAACAAGGCAAAAATCAGCGCGGTGGCAGTAAGCGCTTGTTCCCCGCCGGAAAGCAAAGACAGGCTTTGCAGGCGTTTGCCCGGCGGCTGGGCATAGATTTCCAGCCCAGCTTCCAGCGGATCATCGCTGTCGATCAGTGCCAGATGGGCTTGCCCGCCTTCAAACAGCCGCGTGAACAATTGCCGGAAATGGCCATCAACCTCTTCAAATGCAGCTTTCAGACGTTCGCGGCCTTCGCGGTTCAAATTGCCGATTGAGCCGCGCAATCTGTTCACCGCTTCAGCGAGCTCCGCCTGCTCGCTGGCATTGTGGCCATGCTCGCTCTCGATCCGCTCAAGCTCCTCGGCCGCCACCAGATTGACCGGACCGATCCGTTCGCGGCTGGCGTTGAGGCGGTCCATTTCTTCAGACTCGCCGCTTGAATTGCGCACTTCATTGATATCGAATTCAAATCGCTCGGCCAGCATCGGGGGAGGGCATTGGAACCGTTCACCGGAAATCCGCGCCATTTCTCCGCGCCGCTCTTCTTCGTTTTCGGCGCGCGCTGCCAAAGTTGCCCGGCTTTCACGCGCAACCGTAAGCTGTTCATTATGTTCAGACAGCTGGCGATCTGCAGCGTTTATTGCGGCCTGAAATTCGGCGACGTTGGCCTCAGCTTTGGCCAGCTCTTGGCCGAGCCGTTCGCGCAGCGCATCGCCCTGTTCAATTTCTTCGATCAATGCGGCGGGTTTTTCAGCGATTACTTTGCGTTCTTGCTCGATCTCTTCAAGCCGCCGCGCAGTTTCGGCCATCCGCTGTGCGGCTTCGCCGGATCGCTTTTCCCAATTGGATTGATCGGCTTGCTGCGCGGCGTGGCGTTCCCGCGTGACGGCCAAACCTTGATCGTGGGCTGCCAACTGCGCCAGTGCGGCTTGAACGCCAGAACGGGCTGCTTCGTGTTTAGATTGGGCAGCCTCCAGACTGGCTCGCCCGGCATCGGGGGCGGGCAGGGTCTCGCGCTGTTTGCGGGCAAGCTCCAATTCGCTTTCGGCGGCGCTCAACTGCTCGGCCACTTCGGCGCGCGATTGAGACAGCTCTTCCAGCCTGTTCGCAATCCGCTCTTTGGCGGCTTCCGCCTGATCGAGAGCGCGCAAAGCATGGCGTTCGGTCTCGCTCGCACCAGCGATTTCGCGCTCTTGCGCAACCAATGCGACTTGCAATGCAGAAAGTTCTTCACGCGCGGAATGTTCGCTTTGCTCGGCTTCTTGCGATGCGGCGCGCAATTGCGGCAGGATCGCGTCCAGTTCGCTCAGACGATTGTCAGCTTCAAGCAGGGCCGCTTCGGCAGCCCCTTCGCCGCGGGCAACAAACCCATCCCAACGCCGCAAATGTCCGGCCTCGGTTACCAACCATTCTCCCGGTGAGAGCGTGCGGCCATCATCGGCATTGACGCAATGCACCAGCGATAGCCGGGCACGCAATTCCTCGGGACAATCTTTGACGTGATCTAGCAAGCTGCCTTTGACCGGGCTGGGCGCATTGCCGCCAGACCAGAAGCGGCCATCAACGCCTTCTTCCGGCGCGCCAATCGGCGATTTGGAATCGCGCCCAAGAACCGCTGCCATGGCGCGTTCATATCCGCGTTCAACGCTGACTTTTTCCAAAGCGCGCGGCAGCCCGGCGCTGTCCTCTGCGCGTTTTGTGCGCGCATCGCGATCACGCGACAAGGCAGAATGTTCGCGCTCAATTCCCGCCAATTCGGCTTTGGCAGCGGCGAAAGCAGAACTGGCCTCATCCCGCACGGATTGCAGCGCGGTCTTGCGTTCGGATTCGCTTTCAAGCTTTTGCCGCAACTGGGCTAGGGATTGTGCGGCCGCATCGGCCTGCGCTTTGGCGATTTCTACGCTTTTCTCTGGATCGCCGCTGCCGGTAAGTTCGGCCTGTTGGCGATCAATCCGGTCATTTTCATTGGTGAGCCGCTGCAACCGCGCTTCTGCTTGTTCGATTGCTGCCTCGGCAACGCGCCATTCGGCCTCAACCCCGGCATGATCAGCGGTTGCCTTTGCCAGTGCCAATTCGGCGGCGCGGCTGGCGCGCTCGCTTTCTTCAGATTTGCTCGCCAATGCAGGCCGGGCGGCCTCATCGCGTTTGAGCGTCTCACCGCTCGCGGTCATTTCCCGGGTTAGCCGCTCTAAGGCATTGGCGGCGTCGCGTGTCATGCGATCGGCATCGCCTTGGTCTTCTTCCAATCGCACTTTTTGCCGTTCAAGATCGGCCAGACGCTGCTCAGCCGCTTCCAATTTCTCTGAAAGGGCAGCCATGCGGTGGCCATGCGCGCTTGCATCATCGCGGCGATCCGCCATTTCATCACGCGCTTCGGCCAGTTTCTCCGCAGCGCTGGCCTGCGCCTTTTGTGCCTCATCGGTTGCTTTCTTCGCTGCATTAACGCGTTCATCCGCGCCCTGTGCGGCGGCGCGCGCTTCCTTGGCTGCATCGGCGGCATCGCGCCAGCGCGCGAACAGCAATCGTGCCTCTGCGTGCTGGATCTGCTCGGTCAATTTCTTGTACCGTTCGGCCTGTTTGGCCTGCCGCCTGAGAGACGACATTTGTGAATCCAAACCCGCCATCAAATCTTCGAGCCGGGCCAGATTCGCTTCGGTTTGGCGCAGCTTGCTCTCGGCATCTTTGCGGCGCACATGCAGGCCCGCGATCCCGGCGGCTTCTTCCAGCATTTGCCGGCGCTCGGTTGGCTTGGCGGCAATCACCTGAGCAATCTTACCCTGGCTTACTAGCGCAGGCGAATGCGCGCCTGTTGCCGCATCGGCAAAGGTTAGCGCGACATCTTTCGCGCGCACATCATTGCCATTGACGCGGTAGGCACTGCCGGCGCCGCGTTCGATCCTGCGGGTGACGATCAGTTCTTCACCCACATCATCCGCGGCATGCAGAACAACTTCGGCGAAGTCGCGCGGAGGGCGGCTGTCAGTGCCTGCGAAGATCACATCTTCCATGCCGCCAGAGCGCATGCTTTTGGGTGAATTTTCACCCATCACCCACCGGATCGCCTCAAGCAGGTTTGATTTTCCGCAGCCGTTTGGGCCAACAACGCCGGTCAATCCCGGTTCCACGCGCAATTCAGCCGGTTCTACAAAGCTCTTAAATCCACTGAGCTTGAGTCGGCTGATTTCCATAGTGTGCTGGGCCCTCCCGAATGCGCCGCTTAACGGGCTCCGGCGCGTTGCAGTTCAGGTTCCAGTTGATTCCACGAATTGCTATCGAGTTTCCGGCCGTTGAGGAAAAATGTCGGCGTTGCTGTGACGTTGAGCTCTTCGGCCTGTTGCTGCGATGCTTCGGCAATGGCTTCAACCCGTTCGCTGTCGGCCAGACATGCGCGGGATTGGTCCGCGCTCAATCCGCGGGCGGAGAAGAAATCGATCAGGCCGCCTGCTTCGCCGATTGTGACGAACCGCTGTTCCGGCGGTTGATTGCCAAGGTCCGGCACTTGTTGCAAACCAGCCTGTGCAGCCCCGATGACTTCTTGGAACGATCCCCACGCTTGATCAGCAAGCGGGTGCATGTTTTCTTTTGCGCCGCAGCGAACCAAAGTTGCGATGGTAAGATCAATCGGATCGCGCACCAGATTACGCAATTCAAAGCTGACCACGCCAGTGGAGACATAGTCTGCTTTGATTGGGGCTGCCCCGGTCGCGGCGAAATTCGCGCAGGCGCCGCAAGTGTGGGAGGCATATTCAACCAATTTCAGCGGCGCTTCAGGATTGCCGAGCTGATATCCGCCATTTTCGGTAATGGTGACGATATCGGTCCATTCTTGCCCCTCAGGTGCGGGGATCGCGGCAATCGGATCGCCATCCACCCCCCCTTCGGGATCATCGGATCCATTGCATGCAGCCAGCGCCAATGCGAGCGGCGCCGCGAAGGCGAAAGAGACAAAACGACGAGACAGCTTCATTGCAAAACTTCCTTTGATCAGGCTTTGATCTGGGTGACGACGCTATACGAAGGAAATAGGGCGCGAAAGCTCAGAGGCTTCGCTTGTTCACAAATGAGTCAATTCAGAGGCTTGATTGGCTGATTTGTCCCAAAATCGGTCAAAATTCTCAGTCGAACTGGCTTTCCCCAAGCTCTGGTTCGCGGTCTGCACCCTCCAAAGATTGAAAATGCGTGATCAAAACCGGATAGAGCGTGCGCCATTCGTGCACATTTGGCAAAATCTCACCATCGAGTGCGAAACTGGGTTTGTCTGCAATCGCAAATTCTGCGCGAGCATCATTGGTGTTGTTCATCAGCTGAGCAGCGAAGGCATCATCAGAGAGGCAGCGGTTGATCTCGATAACCGAATATCCTCGTTGCCGTGTCATCTTGTCGCTCAGGCCAAGCGCGCTGGCCATGCTCAGCCGGGCGGATCGATCGCCGCGTCCCCAAATTGCTTGCTGGGCTTGCGGGGCATTTCTCGCCGCTTCGAGCCACCTGTCTTGGGAGCGCAGAAATGCTGCATGGTTTCCCTTGAATTTGCGCGGTTCACCGCACGCGACCAGCATCGATACCGTCAGGTCCAGCGCGTTGCGAATAAATGATCGAACTTCGAGCCTCATCTTGCCGCTGGCGATCAGCGCGATCTCAAGCCGAGGCTCCCCTTCGACCGCGAATTTTGCGCAATGCGCACAAGTGTAGCTGATAAATTCGGTCAACACGGTTTCGGATGCGGGGTCTCCGATCATATGTCCATGATCGGTCACTTCGACAGTGGTGTGCCACGGACCAATGGAGCGGATATCAGTTTCCTGCGCGGATGCTGGGTTCGCAGCCATGCACACCGCCGCGGCGATTGCGGCAAAAACACCAAATTTGTGCAGACTTACGATTGATCTTCCCCTGTCCCGTCATCCTGATCACCCAGGCTGCGCGCCAGCGATTCAAGCACGGTGCGCAATTCTGGATCGCCGACATCGCGCAAGGAATCGCCCAATTCCATCGGAATGGGTTTGAGCGAAGGCGGTGCCTTTGCCGGTGTATCAGCATGCGGGGCCTTAACCGCGCCTTGCCGGATCTTGATCCGCGACACTGCTTGATAGCCGAAGAAACGATTCACCCGCTCGATAATTTCCGGGATCACTTGCTGGATTAGCGGCGCGTGAGCGGGGACAACCACCAATTGCAAGATCCCTTCCGCCTTTTCTCCCGGCGGGAAGCGCAAGGCCTCTGGCACGCAAACCTTGGCATGGTGCGGGCCGACAATCTCGGGCCAGCGGGTCACCACCGAACTTTGCACAAACCCAAACCGGCGAAAGGCGGTGCGCCCAATATGCGGCATCAATTCGCCAATTGGCTTGGCACCCAGACCGCGCTTGCGCGTGAAGGGTTTGCCCGCACGCACGCCCTTTTTGCGTCCCTTGGCAGGTTTTGATGGCGGGTCTTTGCTCAAAAGGTCATTCCGATCTGGCGCAAGCTTTGCCATAGCGTTGGAGTGACCGCCAGCGACATCTCTATCTCATCCCCATTGCTTGATTGGTATGATGCTCATGCTCGCGAATTGCCGTGGCGCAATCCGCCAGCGCGCGCTTTGCCGGATGATCCATCCTGGCCATATCGCGTATGGTTATCGGAAGTGATGCTGCAACAAACCACCGTTGCCGCGGTCAAACCCTATTTCGCCAAATTCACTGCAACCTGGCCCAATGTCGATGCACTTGCCGCGGCGAGCGAGGATGATGTGATGGCCGCATGGGCGGGGCTGGGATATTATTCGCGCGCGCGCAATCTGGTGAAATGCGCACGTGAAGTTGCAAAGCGTGGCGGCTTTCCAGGCACCGAGGCCGAACTGCGCGAGCTGCCAGGGCTGGGCGCATATACGGCGGCGGCAATTGCTGCGATTGGATTTGGTGAGCGTGCGGTGGTGGTCGATGCCAATGTGGAGCGCGTCATTGCGCGTCTGTTCAACTTAACCGAGCCATTGCCCGCCGTTAGGAAGGCCATCCGCGCCTGTGCAGATACAGTCACGCCAAAACAGCGCGCGGGTGATTTCGCGCAGGCAATGATGGATTTGGGCGCGAATATTTGCACCAGCAAAACGCCGCAATGCTTGCTCTGCCCGATTGCTGAAATGTGCAGCGCGCGGGCGAATGGAAAGCCCGAGGCATTGCCGAACAAGCCGCCCAAAAAGAGCAAGCCCGAACGGCGCGGTATCGCCTATTGGATGGTGCGCGATCATGATGTTCGCGGGCGTGAAGTGTGGCTGATCAAGCGGCCAGCAACCGGAATGCTGGGAGGGATGCGAGCCCTGCCAGACAATGGCTGGACCGCGCGATCGGATGGATCAGCGCCGGCACCTTTGGACGGGGATTGGCGCGATCTTGGATCGGTGCGTCACACATTCACCCATGCGCATCTCACATTGTCGCTGCATTTCTATGATGGTGCGCAATCGCCGCAGGGGGAAGGCGAGTGGTGGCCGCTCAACCGGATTGAAGAGGCTGGATTGCCAAGCCTATATGCCAAGGTGGCGCGGTTGGCGCTGGCGCGCGATTAGATAAATCCGCCGCCCAGCGTAAGCCGAACAGCAGCGATCAGCAGGACGATCAGGCAGAAATTTCTGCCGCCATTGGTTGATGATAACGCGCCCAGCACGACACCGATAACGATCAGCGGCAGGGCCAGCCAATTGCCCCATCCCAGAAAAGGGATGGTTGCCGGGATAACAATCACAAGCGAGATTAAGCCGAAGAGAAATGAAAGAAGATTGAGCATGTGTGTTATATAGGTACAACACCGCCAGTTTTCAAGGTGTTTCGGTGGGTTTGGCAATCAAGTCTTGATTGACCACTGAATGTTTCACGGCCAAACAGCAATTCACCCCAGACTAAGGGCCAGCCGGCTAGCGCCCGCATAATAACAAAATTGGCCCGAAATTGAGAGAGACCCCTGATGGCATTTCGTGAATTCCCTGAAACAATCACTTCGCGTCGTTCAATTCTGCGCGGCGGCGCATTGCTGGCCGCGGGCAGCGCGCTGTCCACAATGCCGCTTGGCCGCATGGCAATGGCGCATGATGTCAGCGAAAGCTGGCCCAACATTGCGCGCGTGATCCGCGATTATGTCGATAGCCGCAAAGTGGCCAATATGTTGGTAACTTTGGGCAATGGTCAGGAAGATCATGCGCATCAGGTTGGCGGAGGCACACTGTCGCTGCAGAGCGATGTGCAGGCAGATCAAAATTCGCTCTACCGTATCTATTCGATGACCAAACCGATCACCGGGATGGCGGTGATGATGTTGATTGATGAGGGCAAGCTTGGCCTTGATCAACCGCTCAGCGAAATTCTCCCCGCGTTTGCCAATATGAAGGTTCTGAACGATCCTGAAGGTGCGCTGAGTGACACCGTGCCTGCGGACAAACCGATCACAATCCGCCATTTGCTCACGCACACAGCGGGTCTTGGCTATATCATCATCAGCAGAGGCGAATTGGGCCGGGCATTTGCCGATCAAGGGCTAACCGGTGGGCGCGTCAGCCGTTTCCCCATTCCCGGCTTGCCCGAAGTAACTCCTGCACCAGATCTGGCCACGTGGGCAGACAGATTGGCAGAATTGCCATTGGTTGCGCAGCCGGGAACGCAGTGGATTTATTCCGCAAGTCTCGATCTGCTGGGCCGCGTGATCGAAGTGGCATCGGGCCAAAGTTTCGAGAGCTTCCTGCAATCCCGCATTTTTGATCCGTGCGCAATGGACAGCACATTCTTCACTTTGCCGAGCAGCGAAGTTGGCCGGATGACTGACAATTATGGGATCGTGGGCAGTTTTGCTGCGCCAATCGATCCCGCCGCGAATTCGATTTATCTTGATGCGCCATCGGTGCCTTCTGGCGGCGGCGGCTTGATCAGTTCGCCGAAGGATTATGACCGGTTCCAACGTATGCTGCTGGGTTATGGCACGCTTGATGGAATGGCAGTGATGAGTGAAGCGGCGGTGCGCATGGGCACATCCAATCTGCTGCCAGATGGCGTGGACACCGCAGGGTCTTGGGTTGCAAATCAGGGACACGGCGCTGGCGGCCGAGTGGTTGGCAGCACATTTGGCTGGGGCGGTGCTGCGGGCACTTTGTCCAGCGTGGATTTCGCGCTGAATATGCGGGTGGCGCTGTACACCCAATATATGCCTGCCGAAGCTTATCCGATCCGCAACGAATTTCTCGCGGCGGTTGAAGCAGATTTGAACGCAAGGCGAGGTGGCTAAAGCGGGTGGCTGATTTCCCGCAAGCAGCGAGCATCGACGTGACCGGCCCGATTGCCTTCGCCGGTTCACCGATTGATCGAGCCGACCAGATCCGGGTGGACCCCGATGCGCTGGCCGCGCGGATGGATTGGCGTGCCAAGGTTCTCCTGCTCGATGGCTTGTTGCCGCAAATGGACGAGATGGGCGGCCTCAAATGGGGCACATTGGCCGATATTTCGCCCGAAGCGGAGCTCGTATTTTTGGGATTGATGGACGACAAAGCGTGTTTCGCTGCGGTCCCCGATGAAGGTGCAACCGGGCCCGCCTATGCCATGCCGCGCGCTTGGCAGGCGATCCAGCAGCTTTCTCCGCCTGATCTGGCCATCTATGGCGGCGCGCGCAGCCTGGTTGATTGGCACGCCCGGCACAAATTTTGCGCCGCATGCGGAAAACGAACGAAGCCTGCCAAAGGCGGCTGGCAGCGCAATTGCGCGCCTGCTGATGAGGGTGGCTGCGGTGCGCAGCATTTCCCCCGGACCGATCCGGTCACCATCATGCTGGTTGAACATCAAGGCCGGTTGCTGCTTGGCCGTCAGCCGCGTTTTCCCGCGCGCAGTTTTTCCGCGCTGGCGGGCTTTGTTGAACCCGGCGAAACAATCGAAGAAGCGGTTGCGCGTGAAGTGTGGGAAGAAGCGGGCCTGAAGGCGCGCGATGTGGAATATATCGCCACACAACCTTGGCCTTTTCCCAGCCAATTGATGATCGGTTGTTACTCGCAAACCGATGATGATGCGATCACGCTAGATGAAACTGAGCTGGAAGAAGCGCGTTGGTTCACGCGTGAAGAAGTGGCCCATGCAATGGCGACAATTGGCAGCGAGGAGGGGCCGTTTAATGCCCCGCCGCCCGCTGCGATTGCACACAGCCTGCTAAGATGGTGGTTGGAGAAAACGACATGACGACGCCTGAAACAAACACGCCCAGCGCGATGACAATCGACATATATTCCGATGTGATGTGTCCGTGGTGCGCAATCGGGTATGGCCAATTGACCAAGGCGTTGGGTGAATTGGATGGCGAGATCGAAGCACAGATCCGCTGGCGCCCGTTTGAACTTAATCCTGACATGCCGACCGAAGGCGAAGGTCAGGAAGTGCATATGCAGCGCAAATATCGCCGCTCAGCTGAAGAAGGCGCCAAAGTGCGCAATCATATGAAGGACGTTGCGGAAAGCGCCGGTGTGTCCTTGTCATTCGAAGGCAATGATGGTGATGCAGACGCGCCGCCAGCGATGATGTGGAACACCCGCGATTGTCATAAGCTGCTATCTTTCGCGCTCGAAGAAGCAGGCCCCAAAGTGCAAACCGAACTTAAGCTGGCGTTGTTCGCAGCGCATTTCAATCATCGCCGCAATTTGTCTGATCACGCTGTCCTGTTGGAAATTGCCGCGGGCGTTGGGTTGCACAAATTGGCAGCGCAGGCGGCGTTGGATGATGATGGGTTGGAAGCGCGGGTTGTCGCCGAGGAAAAACAGGCTTGGGATCTCAATATCTCAGGCGTGCCGGCGATGATCGTGAACGGCAAATTTATGATACCCGGCGCGCAAGCCCCCGAAACCTATATCAACGCATTGCGGCGGGTGGCGGAGAAAACCCGCGTGCAGGCCGAAACCGCGTGAGTGAATTTTCCCCGCAAAGCGCCGTGATTACTGGCGGTGCAAGCGGGATCGGGCTGGAGATTGCGCGCCAATTGAGTGCACAAAATGTGCAGGTGATGTTGGCGGACCGCCCGGGCAAAATTCTTAACGAGGCTGTCGCAGAGATTGATGGTGCAACCGGTTTTGCCTGCGATGTTTCAGAATATGCGCAGGTCGAGGCATTGGCCGAGGCTGCCTTTGAGGCTTTCGGACAAGTCGATTTGGTGATCAACAATGCCGGGCAGGGCGGCCCCAACGGGCCCATGTGGGAAGTTGATCCTGCGCTTGCTCGATCGCATTTCGATGTGAATTACTGGGGTGTGTGGAATGGTTGCCGTGCCTTTGCTCCGCGCTTGATTGCGCAGGAAACAGCCAGCGCGATTTACAACACTGGCAGTGAAAACAGCTTCTTTTGCGCAGCCCCGCAATCCGCCGCCTACATTGCTGCAAAGCACGCCGTGCTGGGCCTGACGGAGAGCTTGCGCGAAGATCTGCCAGGCCATGTTGCCGCCGGGCTGATCATTCCTGGCTGGGTGTTTACCCCGCTGGGTCCCGAACGGTTTATGCAATTTGGGATGGAAGTCGGCGAATATGTTCGCATCATCCTGCCGCAGATTTTGCAGCGCCGCCGGTTTGTGGTGAGCCACGGTTATAACCAGGTGCGCATTGCGCAGCGAATGGATGAGCTTGCCCAAAGCTATGAGCAATTTGCGCTCCCCGTAGACAAAGATGCCAAGCACGATGTCCGGCTGGTTTTGGATCAATTGCGCGCTGCCAAACCTACATAAGGCGGTACAGGCTGCGCCAGTGAGACCTTTTGGTTAGCGGCGGCGCCCGCGATAAGGTTCGCAGGCAATACCATCATAATCGCCGTCCAGCCCCTCTCGATATCCCGGCTCCCCACGAAAAATGGGTGCTTTTCCTTCGGCCCAGGCTTGGGAGCAGGTGTAATAATAGACACGCGGCCTACCGCCAGATGGCGGCACACGCTGAACGTTTACCGCTGATCGGCTGCGTGATGATTGGCTTTGGGTCGGTGGCCGGGGCTGGCTGTATTGCGCATTTGCCGCTCGATAGGCAGCGGGAACCTCATGCTCGCCGCGCCACATCCCCAATCTCTGGCTCTTTGCGTCCGCTTGCGCCGCGACATACCGGGTATCACTGTTTTGAATCGAGACGGCATAACCAGCAGCCACCATCTCATATCCCAAATCCTTATTTCCGGCTGAGCAGGATGCGATAATCCGCCCATCGGGGTCGGGCGCTGATCTGCTACATTGCAACGCGCCATTGGCAAGCAGCGTTGCGAGCATTTCTTTTGCTGCCTCTCCGCACGGCCAAGCGCCATTATCGCCCATGCAAACCTGCGGCAATTCAAGCGCATCAATCCCGCGGATTTGGTACATTGTGTTGCCGAAAAAGAAGGTGTCGCCATCCACAGCGCGCGCCTGTCCGAGCATGATTTGCGCCGCCAAGCCGCATGGCACGAACATGCCAACAATTATGAAAATGAGTCCCCGCATACGCGAGAAGATACCTCAAAACCGCGATTAACGCCAATTATTGCAAATTGTCGATATCGGTTTGCTGCACGGTGTATGTCCCGGTGAACACGATGACATCACCCGGCGCCAGAATATCCCAAATGCCGTCATTGGCGGTCGCATCGGTTGAATCGTTGGCCGGCCCATTGTCGGTCAGCAAATCCTCGTCTTGAGGGGTGGGGGCCGGCCCCGCGCCATTATGCGTGTCGTTGATTGACAGCCCGCGGATCACCTCATTGCCGTCATTGGTAACGGTGTAGGTGTAGGTCACGATCTGGCCGACCGTAACGAATTGATCATCATCGGCAGATTTGGTGATCGAAATCTCAGGCACGGCTGGCGGAAGGGTGATAACAGTCGGGTTTTCTGTGCTGCCACCAACTGGTGTACCATCAGAGCCTTGATTGCCCGCAGCCGACGAATTGTCCGAATCTTCGGTGTAGGAGACGGAAACGCCATTGCTGAAAGCGACTTCGCCCTGATTTGTGACCGTTACGGCGTTTGTGATATCGGCCTGCTGGATAACGTAATCGGCGGTGAAGCTGATGCTTTCGCCCGCGGCAATATCGGTTGCTGTTCCGTCCCCGTCATCCAGATCGCTGCCGCCGCTCGCCACCGAAATCGCGCCGATCGATCCGTTCGCACCGTTGAACAATGCCTCACTGAGTGCGGTGTTATAAGCGATTGAAACGCCGGTGTTCGTGGCGGTGTAAGTGTATCTCAGAACATCGCCATTATCGACCCGCGTGGATGGGCTGACAATGTTGGTGACCAGCTCAACTGACTTTTCAAGATCGACGGTTGGCGGAGGGCAAAAACGCGGGGTGAAGATGATATTGTCAACCCCCACATCGTTGCCGTTGTCGCCCTCTGGCTGAGAGTTAAACAGCACCAGATTGATTGCGGTCACTGTGTTGATCGGCAAATCATCAACCGTGATTGATGCTGTTGTCCAAAGATCATTGTTGCTGACGCCGGCATCGGCGCTGGTCTGGCTGGCAATCTGATTGCCGGTTGCGGCGTTTTCCACAATCAGGGTAAACTCCGGAACATCGCTGCACCCGGCGCAAGTGCCGACCAAATCGGTCGTGAATTCAAATCCGGCCAACGTTGATCCCGCTGGTGCAGCTCCCAATGCCAAGGGTATATTGTTCACCCGGAAAAATTCGCCTTGCCAGACCGGCGGAGTTTCGTTGCGTCCGCGCATATTGATAAACAGCCAGCGGCCATTGGTGTTGCCATCGGCATCCACATCGCCAGCTGTCCGTGCGAATTGGTTCCCAAAATCGGTTGAAATTCCTACCGCATAGAGATCATCTTGGATAGCGCCGCTTGCTTGAAAATTGTGGCTTAGAACCCTGGAATCGGCAGCTCTGCCTGATCCGGTGCCAAAATCTTCGTCAAACACGGTTGCCGCAAGCGATTGGTCGCTGGCGGGGCAGGCTTGCGCATGAGCTGCGGTGCTAAAGCTGAATAGGGCAAAGCAAACTGCAAGCGATAGAAACACGCGGGCGATCCGCGCGCGCGCGCTCAACCCTTGTGGGAGGGCGTTTCCATTCGCATCGGCAAGTTGCAATTGCAGCGCCTCAGCATGTTCAAAAAATGTTTCCTCAACTCGCATTGTCTTCACCATGCAGGCAGTGAAGCATCAAAATTTCTTGCAAATCCTCGAAGGCTTTTTATGCGCAAGACTTCCAAAACTTGGTCGATTTGACGCTACGGCTTAACCTTTTCTCCACGTTTTCAGTACTTTAGTTCATGCGTGATGGGCGGTCACAGGGGGTTTTAGGCCCCTCTGATCGCACCATCAGTACAATCACGTACTTCATTGGAGATTATGGTTAATAAATTGCAAAAGCCTGAACGAATTCAGTCGCCTGGCGGTTGAAGTCTGAGCGGCCTAGATCAGGCCAAGCTTTTGCAGCTCGCCGGCAAGCTTGCCCGGCATGACATCGCCAATATCTTCCCCTTCGGCGAGATCGCGCGGGGCGTTTTCTTCAGCAAGATAGCGCCAGCCTTGGTGCGCGCGCTTGGGCTGTGGGTGGGTGCGGATCAATTTTGGTACAAGGTTGATATGCCAGCGCCCATCATCGGTCTTTGAAAAGCTTTCGATCGGAGACCGCGCCACCAACGCATGATTCAAGATCCAATACAGCGATCCGCCCACCATCTCTTCGTGGCGTTTGGGGAGATAACGCGTGGTGAGCTTGAACTCATTGCGCTGGACATACCAACCGGCCAAATCTTCCCACGTCTTTGCGCCAAAGGCGATTTTCGTCATATGCAGCGGCATTGCAGGCTCTTTATCCAACCAACCCGCTTGCCACGGCAAGCCCGAGGAATGCGAAGAAGCCCATCGAATCGGTGATCATGGTAACGAAAACGCTTGAAGCCACAGCCGGATCGGTATCGAGCCGTTCAAAGATCACCGGCACCATCACCCCGGCCAGACCGGCGATCACAATGTTGATGATCATTGCAGCGGCAATCACTGCGCCCATCATGGGTGAGAACAGCATGCTCGCGGCCACGCCGATCAACACGGCAACGGTTGATCCGTTGAGCAGCGCGACGCGAAATTCTTTCCACAAAATCCGCCCGGTATTCGCCCGGGTCAGCTGATTGGTGGCAATTGCGCGCACTGTCACAGCCATGGTTTGTGTGCCGGCATTGCCGCCAATGCTGGCAACAATCGGCATCAACACCGCGAGCGCCACCAATTGTTCAATCGCAGCGCCAAACAACGCGATAACTGCGCTGGCGACCACCGCTGTGCCGAGATTGGCAATCAGCCACCGAACGCGGCTTGAATAAGCTTCTCCAATCGGTTCGTTGATATCGCCATCACCCGCGCCAGACAGCAGCAGCGCATCTTCGCCGGCCTCTTCGGATATGATGTGCACGACATCATCGACGGTCATTTGCCCAACCAATCGCCCGCTTTCATCCACCACCGCAGCGGAGATCAGGCCGTATTTCTGGAACATCAGGGCGACTTCTTCCTGATCCATCGTCACCGGAACAAGGGTTTGATCGCGTTTCATCACATCGATCAGTTTGACATTGCGCGGAGTGGTCAAAATCCAATTGAGCGCGCAAGTGCCAACCGGGTGATGCCGCTGGTCGACGATGAAGACTTCCCAGAAATCGTGCTCAAGATCGCCTTCTTTGCGCAGGTAATCGATCAAATCACCGACTGTCAGATGTTCAGGCACCGCCATGAAGTGCCGGTTCATCAACCGCCCAGCGGTTTCCTCTGGGTAAGAAAGCGCGCTTTCAACCGCCGCCTGAGTTTCGGGATCAAGCTCCGCGATAATCGCGCGTTGATCATCCTCATCCAGATCTTCGAGCAGCTGCACCGCATCATCGGTTTCAAGCTGTTCTGCGATGGTCGCGACCGCGCCTGGTTCAAGCGCTTCCATCATGTCTTCGCGAACGTGATCGTTCAACTCGGCGACCACATCGCTGGTCATCAAATCGGTGATCGCCTGGGCCAGGTTTTCACGCTCATCGCGTTCAAACAATTCGAGCAGATCGGCAATGTCAGCTGGGTGAAGCGGTTCGACCAGATCGTGCACGGCATTGTTGTCCCGCGCGGCCAAGGCATCGCGGACCGAGCTTACATATTTGGGTTTGAGCCGATTTTCCTCATCGTGGCGTTCATCATCAATCCGATCATCAGGGCGCACGCCATCCTCGCCCGGCTCAATTGCCAGCGCAACGTCATCCGCCATGTGCTCAGGATCGGCCATCGGGCTGGTCTAGGCAGGGGCGCATGAAAAGCAAGGTGAAGGGTGACACAGCTGCACAACTGATTATAGCGGCGCGCAACCAATTAGGAGACAATTCACATGGCCGATACGCTTACATTCACACTCGACACCGGAGATGGCGAAGGCAAGGATGTGGTTATCAAACTACGTGCTGATCTTGCCCCTGGACACGTCGAACGGATCAGCGAGCTTGCTGGTGATGGATTTTACGACGGTGTCGTATTCCACCGGGTGATTGATGGCTTTATGGCGCAAGGCGGCGATCCAACCGGCACCGGTATGGGCGGCAGCGACAAGCCTGATCTGAAGGCGGAATTCAATTCAGAACCGCATGTGCGCGGCACATGCTCAATGGCGCGTTCGCAAATGCCAGACAGTGCAAACAGCCAGTTCTTCATCTGCTTTGGCGACACCGAGTTTCTTGACGGTCAATACACCGTTTGGGGCCAAGTGACCGAAGGAATGGATCATGTTGACGCTCTGCCAAAAGGCGAACCGCCTGCGACGCCGGGCAAAATCGTGAAAGCAACAGTCGCCTGAGCCGCGATGGATTTTGACGGGTGACACAAAGAGGGATTCTGCTCGCTGTGTTACCGCTCTTTTTGAGCGGTTGTGTCACCTACCCAGATATCACCCAATCACGCAGTCCGTGCCGGACCGATCCGGGCGGCTGGTGTGGTTTTGTGCGCGAAGCGGCGGTGGCCGGCTATCCCTATGCGATTGCCTCTACAAATGCTTATGTTGGTGATAACGACACATACGATAATCTTGGCCATTCTTTGGTCGCGGTAGAACGCTTGCCCATTGCAGAGGGCGACGCGGATAAGGGCTTTGATTACCAAATATTCGAACAATATGAGGTTGCGCCGCGCAGGATCGGCTGGTTTGGCCAGACGCAGCTTGTCCGGGGCGAGCGGCCCATTGCCAGAGTGTTGGCGTTTCGCGGCACCGATTTCGATGGCCTGACAGACATTTTTTATGGCTCCGTGCGCGATGATCAGATTGAGATTGCGCTGAGACATTTCAATTTGGAGCGTGAACGGCACGAAGATGGGATCCCGTGGATCGTTGCGGGGCATTCCTTGGGCGGAGCCTTAGCCACAGAGGTGAGCATTGCCTTCCCACGTGTGGAGGCATGGGCGTTCAACCTATCCCCGTTTTATCGCGGCGATGCGATGCAGAATGACGCAAATCGCACCGTGATCAATGAACGCGGCGAATTGTTGCAGCAATTCCGCCGGTTTCGATCAGTTTCGGCGGCCAACCAATATATTCTGAATTGCCAGCCGCAAGAAGGTGGGGTCGCCAAACATAAGATTCGCAAATTGGCTGATTGCATCACCTGGATCGCGGCATACGAAAATCGCGATGCACTGGCGGTGGTGACCAGCAACGAAATCCCCAAACCTTCGGTTGAATGCGGCGCGGCGGACAAAATCCATCCGGGCGTTAGCGGGCGCAATCAGGGGCCATGTATCCACGATGCGCGGCCGCTCGACGATAATTGACGATTGCGCGTTCGATCATTGCGCGTGCTGGCGGATACTTTGATCGCTTGAAACAGAGGATGAGAGACAGCAGCGATCCACCTGATCGGTTGGCATTGGCCAACAATCGGGCTAGAGGCGCCGCGTCATGAAATCGCAAACCCCTCCTAAGACCTACCGGGTCAAAAGCTTTGGCTGTCAGATGAACGTCTATGATGGCGAGCGTATGGGGGAATTGCTGTCCGAACAAGGCATTACCCCAGCTCCCGAAGGCGAAGATGCCGATCTGGTTGTGCTCAACACCTGCCACATTCGCGAGAAAGCGGCGGAGAAGGTCTATTCCGATATTGGCCGGTTGAGCAAAGGCAAAACGCAAAAGAAAGCGCCGATGATCGCGGTTGCTGGCTGCGTTGCTCAGGCAGAGGGGGAGGAGATAATGGCGCGCGCGCCTGCTGTCTCTATGGTGGTGGGCCCGCAAGCTTATCACCGGCTCCCCGAAATGCTTGAAAAAGCAATCGATGGGAAGCGTTCGACCGACACCGATATGCCTGCAATCGCCAAGTTTGGCGCGCTGCCCACTCGCAAAAGACGATCCCCTTCGGCGTTTCTTACGGTGCAGGAAGGGTGCGACAAATTCTGCACCTATTGCGTTGTGCCCTACACGCGCGGTGCAGAAATTTCACGCCCTTACAGTGATTTGGTCGGCGAAGCGCGTAAATTAATTGAAGTTGATGCACGTGAAATCACGCTGCTCGGGCAGAATGTGAATGCCTGGAGCGGGGAAGATGAGGCGGGCCGCGCCGTTGGCCTTGCTGGGTTGATCCGCGCGCTGGCCCAGCTCGATGGGCTTGACCGGATCCGCTATACCACCAGCCACCCCAACGATATGGATGACGCCTTGATAGAGGCGCATGGCGAGATCGAAAAACTGATGCCGTATCTGCATTTGCCGGTGCAATCGGGCAATAACCGAGTGCTCAAGGCGATGAACCGTTCGCACACGGCAGAAAGCTATTTGAAATTGCTCGAACGCTTTCGTGCGGTGCGCCCTGACATTGCGCTATCCGGCGATTTCATTGTCGGTTTCCCCGGAGAGACCGAGGCCGAATTTGAAGACACGCTGAAGCTGGTTGACGAGGTCCGCTATGCCCAAGCTTACAGCTTCAAATATTCACCGCGGCCAGGCACGCCCGCAGCATCAATGGACAATCAGATCGCCAAGGAAGTGATGGAAGAGCGGCTGGCGCGGCTCCAAGACGCTCTTAATCGCGATCAAGTGGCCTTCAACAAATCGAGTGAAGGCAAAGTTTGCAAGGTTCTGGTTGAGCGGAAGGGCAAGTTCGACCGGCAATGGCTGGGCAAATCGCCATGGCTGCAAAGCGTGTGGTTCGAAGGTGAGGCACAGATCGGCGATATGGTAACCGCGCGCATTGTCGAAGGGCGGCCCAGCTCGCTGCACGGCGAATTGCTGGAGCCTGCGCAAGGCTGAACGCTGTGCCTGACCGGACTTGACCCGAGCCGATCCGGATCGGCGCGAGTGGGCGCGACTTTTGCACATATGCCAATCGCAGAAATGCTTGCGTTGCAAAACCACGTGATTACCTTCTCGAATCAAGCAGCAACGAAGCGAGAAGGAACTGCAACTCAGTCTCTATGGGCAACAAACCAACCAAAACCGCCGATCCGGAATTGTCGCCTGATCCCGTTCCTATTCGCGAAAACCGCCGAGCATCGGCCGAAGTTACCTTCGAAAATCAGGCGCATCTGGGCGCTTTGTTTGGCCAATTTGATGCAAATCTGGTGCAGGTGGAAAACCGGTTGGGCGTGTTTATTCACGCGCGCGGGGACAAGGTTTTGATCGAAGGGTCGCAAGACAATGTGGCGCGCGCCCGCGAAACATTGATCACGATGTATGATCGTTTGGCCAAAGGGCAGGATCTGGACGCAGGAGCGATTGAATCGCTGATTGCGATGTCCAGCGAACCGACTTTGGAAGGGGTGATCTCCGGCGAGAAAGAAACGCCGCCAATCATGATCCGCACGCGCCGCAAAACCATTGTTCCGCGTTCCGCCAATCAGATCCCGTATATGCAGCAATTGGCGCGGGATGAGTTGATTTTCGCACTTGGCCCTGCGGGGACGGGCAAGACCTATCTCGCGGTTGCGCAGGCGGTCAGCCAGTTGATGTCTGGCAGCGTTCAACGGCTTATCCTGTCGCGTCCAGCGGTGGAGGCGGGAGAGAAGCTGGGCTTTCTGCCGGGTGACATGAAGGAGAAGGTCGATCCATACCTGCGCCCGATTTACGACGCGCTGTATGATTGCATGCCGCCGGAACAAGTCGAGCGCCGGATCGCGAGCGGCGAGATTGAGATTGCGCCGATTGCCTTCATGCGCGGGCGCACGCTCGCTGATGCCTTTGTGATCTTGGATGAAGCGCAGAACACCACGCGCGAACAGATGAAGATGTTTCTTACCCGGTTTGGCCAAAACAGCAGGATGGTGATCTGCGGCGATCCGCGGCAGGTTGATATTCCCGGCGGCGACCGGATGAGCGGGCTGGCCGATGCGGTTGAGCGATTAGAAGGCGTAGATGGCATTGCCGTCACCCGCTTTACCGCGGCGGACGTGGTGCGGCATCCGATTGTTGGACGGATTGTGCAGGCTTACGAAGGCCCTGATTCATAAGTGGACCTCGATTTCGACATTGAAGGCTGGCCCAAAACTAACGCCGCGGGCGAGTGGGAGCTGCTTGTGGAGCATGTGGTGGATGCTGTTGCGATTGCCGCCCCCGAGCTCAACAATCCGCGCCTGAGCGCCAGCCTGCTGTTCACGAGTGATGCCGAAGTTCACGCGCTAAACAAACAATGGCGCGGGCGCGATAAGCCGACCAATGTATTGAGCTTTCCCATGCTCTCCCGCGTAGACCTGCTTGCGCTAGCCGATGATGGCCCGCCAGAAATGCTCGGCGATCTTGCTTTGGCACACGAAACTTGCGCGCGTGAGGCGGACGAAAAGGGCATTTCAATTGCGGATCATACCGCCCATTTGATCACCCATGGGTTGCTGCACCTTGCCGGGTATGACCATGAGGTGTCGGACGAAGATGCCGATGCGATGGAGGCATTAGAAATTCAGATACTTGCCAAACTGGGCATTGCAGACCCATATGGGGATCGAGACTTGAAGGAGTAAAAAGTCCAGGGCCATGCCCGATATACAACCTTCCGCCGGAGATGCGGACAGTAGCAGCGGGCTTTGGCTCGCAATCCGAAAATTTCTTCGTCTGGGAGATGGCGAACGGTCCCTGCGTGAGCAGCTTGAAGAAGCTATTGACGAACATGAGGATGAAAACGGCGATGAGACGCCGGATGAAAGCGGCAGCGACAACGGTGACTTGTCCCCTGTCGAGCGGCAAATGCTGCGCAATTTGCTGCATTTCAGCGAGCATGATGCAGATGATGTTGCCGTCCCGCGCAGCGAGATCGTGGCGGTTGATGCGGCGCTAAATTGGGATGATTTGGTCGCTGCGTTCAGCGAGCAAGGCCATTCGCGCATGCCGGTTTATCGCGGGACGCTCGATCATGTGATTGGCATGATCCATATCAAGGACGTTTTTCCGTTCTTGGCTGGAAACAAGCCTCCACCGCGCGATTGGACGACTTTGATGCGCCAGCCGCTTTATGTGCCGCAGGTGCGCGGGGCCTTGGATGTGCTCGCCGATATGCGCGCGCGCCGGGTGCATCTTGCGGTTGTTTTGGATGAATTTTCGGGGACCGATGGCATCATCACGATCGAAGATTTGGTCGAGGAGATCGTTGGCGAGATCGAAGATGAGCATGATGACGCGCCTGAAGCTCTGATCGTTGCGATTGGCGAGGGTAAATGGGATTGCGATGCCCGCGCGGAATTGGATGATGTCGCCGAATTGGTGAATCCTGAACTGGCTGAAGTCGAAGAATCGGTCGACACGCTGGGCGGGTTGGCCTTCATCTTGGCAGAACAGGTGCCAGCAGTTGGTGCGATGCTGGAACATCCCAGCGGTTGGCGGATTGAAGTGACAGCGGCCGACGAAACCCATGTGAAACGGCTGCGATTGCATGCTCCGGTTGATGCGGAAATATCAAACTAGGCGGCCGATACGCACAGTTTCTTCGATTTTCTGCATCAAAATAGCTCGACATGCGTTGCTGTTTTGGAGCAAAAAGAAAACATGCCGTCACGTCGATTGCCGCCATTACGCGCCCTAGAGGCCTTTATGCGCACCGTGCGCCTGGGTTCTGCGCGCGCTGCGGCGGAGGAAATCGGGCTTAGCCCTTCGGCTCTTTCGCGCCGGATCAGCAATCTTGAAGAATTCGTTGGCAAAAAATTGTTCACGCGGGCACGTCAATCGATGCAGCTGACCGACGAGGGGCAGGCGTTTTACGAGGCGGTGAATCCGCATTTGGAATCTCTCGCTCGCGCTGTTGAAAGCCAATCAGACAACATTTCCTTGCTGCGGCTTAGGCTGGGCGTGCTTCCGTTGTTTGGCAGCCAAAGGCTGTTTCCCAGACTGGGCGAATTGCGCAAACGGCATCCGCTATTGCATATCGACATTGATACTGGCCCGCATTTGGAAGACCGGGTTGGGGATACGCTGGATGCTGCGATCATCCTGTCTCGCGGGCCCGACACCCGCCTTCACGCAGTGCGGCTTGATCACAATCTCGTCCATGCGATTTGCAGCAAGGATATGGCTGCAACGATTGGGGATGCAGCAGATAAGGGGAAGCTAGAAAAGCAAACCTTCCTGATTCATAATGAACTGCCTGCAAGCTTCGAAGCATGGAAAAAAGCGCTCAGTATGGAAGATATGGAGCCTTCCGCCATCGATCACTACGATTCTGGACAATTGATGTTGGAAGCGGCGGCGCAGGGGCTGGGCATTGCCATCATGCATGATGACCACTTGCGGCGCGCGGCAGACAACCGGTTGACCGATCTGTTCGGCCTCGAAGTAGAAAGCCCCTATAGCTATTGGTTCGTGTGCAAGCCGACAGCGCTGGAATTGCGGCCTGTGCGGCTGTTTCATGATTGGTTGGTTAGGGCGGGGCTCTAACAGCGTTGTTATAAACCCGCGCGGCGCATATCCGTTGGCAAGCTCAATCAAACCGCTCGATCCGAATTAGTCTATATTTTCAGACTCTTTGACATTGATCGGTGCTTCATAGCGGATCGGTGGGACTGTATGTGCGAAGTCCCGCAGAGGCTTTCCCAGCGTTTCCAGTAATGCCTCCTCGATCCGCCTGCGCGCCTCGGCGCCGATTTTCTTGCGCCCTTGAAAATCTTCGGGGCTGAACGGTTCAAGGTAGATCAGCCGCAATTTGAAAGAACCTCTACGCGCCAGAACGCGCTTCGCATTGTTGACACCCGATTCCTCTCCGATCCAGCCAATCCATTCGGCAACCTCGCCATAATCGAGCAGGACCGGTTGAACCATTACCCCTTGCGGAGGAGGCTCTAGCACGCTGAGCATGCTGGTTTTGAATGGCAGGAGGGATTGTCCATCAGTTGTGGTCCCTTCTGGAAACACAGTGACAGACCAATTGTCGACCAGCGCATCCTTGAGCGCGTTGATCTGTTCAGCCACGCCCATCCGGTGTTCGCGTTTCACAAACACCGTTCGATTGAGCTTTGAAAGCCAGCCGACCACTGGGGTTTCCGCCAGCTCAGCTTTGGCGACAAACGCTGTTCCGCTGGCCCCAGCAAGCGAAAGAATGTCTAGCCAAGAAATGTGATTGGCGACGTAGAACACGTCGCGCCGCAGATGGGTTCCAATTGTTTCCACCCGGGCGCCAGCAACCCATGCAGAAAACCGCAAGAACAGCATCGGAAAAGGCGAACCATAGGCGAAGATGCGATATAGAAAATGGAGCGGGACAAAAATCACCAGGAGCAGCACAAAACAAGCCGCCCGGACAGCAATTCGGCACCATCCGAATATTGAGACTGAAGTGGATTCTCCGCGCGCGGCGGCGGTTCGGTTTTCCCAGGCTGAGCGTTCTTTTGCGCTCATTTCTTGCAACTTATCTGCCATGCGAACCTTCCCCCCAAAGGCGTCACTCTTCGCGTGACAACCTCACGCCATAAAGCTCCATTCGGTGATCAACCAGGCGATAGCCCAGCTTTTCTGCAATCTGGCGCTGTAAGGATTCAACCTCTGGATCGACAAATTCAATCACTTTGCCGGTTTCCACGTCGATCAGATGATCGTGATGCGCCTCGGGCACGGGTTCATAGCGTGATCGTCCGTCGCCAAAATCATGGCGATCCAAAATCCCGGCCTCTTCAAACAGGCGCACCGTGCGATACACCGTCGCAATTGAAATCTTTGAATCGATCGCAGAGGCGCGCTCGTGCAGCAATTCAACGTCAGGATGATCTTCACTTTCCGAAAGAACCCGGGCGATCACACGGCGTTGTTCGGTAATGCGCAGCCCTTTTTCCGCGCATAATTGTTCCAGATCAATCTTTGGCTGCACTCTCAACTCCGTCAGCTATCGCGCCTCACCCCTAACAGGAGGTCCCCTATGCAATAGGGCCTTATAGAGGGGAGGCGCTTAGCTCAAGCTGGGCGGGTGATCTATCCGCTCACTTCTTGCGGCGACCGCGGCGTTTTACCGGCTTACGTCCAAGTCCGATCTTTTTCGCCAAATCGCGGCGTGTTTCCGCATAACTGGGCGCGACCAACGGATAATCGGCGGGCAAATCCCAGCGTGCGCGATATTCATCTGGCGTAAGACCATGCTCAGTCGAAAGGTGCCGTTTGAGCATTTTCATTTTCTTGCCGCAATCGAGGCAGACGATGTAATCCTTCTTAATCGAAGAACGGATCGAAACCGCTGGATCGGGACGCACTTCTTCGGGCTCCTCATCCTCTCCCAAGCCTGAGAGGGCCGAAAATACGTTTGTAATCAGTGTTGGAACGTTATCAACGCTCACATCATTGTTGCTGACATGAGCGGCCACAATATCGCTTGTGAGAGTGATAAGTGTTTCCTTCATCTCAATCTCGAGATCTTCCATAAGAGTTCCTCATTAAACGTTCGGATTTTTCCGATTTGGGCGCCATGGACGAGACAGTCCTCCATGGCAAGATCGCCGCAAACTTGTTCGCAGTCTTCTGATCGGGGTATTAGACGAAGTGGAGCTATATTTCTTTCGCAAAAGTAATAGCGTCCAATTTCTCGCCATTGGGTAGGCGGTAATAGTCGCGCCTTTCGCCGATTTGGCTGAACCCAAATTTTTGATAAAGATGAAGGGCAGGATTGCCGCGCCGCATTTCTAAGAAAATGCGTGCAACGCCTTTTTCTTGTGCAGATATAATAAGTTGCTTGATGAGTATTTGTCCAAGACCCTGTGTTCGATATTCTGGTATTACCCCAATCAGCAACAGTTCTACTTCGTCTGCTGCATTACGGGTTAATACGAAACCGGCGGCCAATTCTTCGGGATTGTTACCCTTTTCGTCCAACAATCTTCCGCTGGCACCGATCAATTGGGCGTGCGTGTTGGGCAGCGCCAAAGCGTCAGTTATTTGCCGGCGATTCCATGCTTCACCATAGGCTGGGTCAAAGGCAGCATTCATCACCGCCATGATCTGATCAATTTGGCAAATCATCACAGTCATGGCTTGCTGGCTTCTTTTCGCGGAAGCTTTGTTGATTGCGGTTTGGCGTCGGGTTCGCGGCCATAGACCGGCGATAGCTCCGCCGTCAGCTTCGTTTCGTGCAGAAGATAGGTTTTGCTGGCATCGGGAAGCAGATCCAGCGCCAGCTTTTCGCCCATACCCTTTTCATTCTCAAACATTGCGGCAAGTTCCGTTGCGCGGTTGCCGACAATTGTTTCGTGATCACAGGCCGCCCTTGCATTCTCAGGAGAGAGCGAGCGAACATCGTCAGTGGCGCCATCAGCCGTAAAATTTTGGACGAACCATTCGCCGTGCCCGCCATTCATGCACACGGTCACGCCGCGCAGCGTAGGTTGCCATGCGCGCACTGCGACCAGCGACAGGGTGGGGTAGCCGAGCACTTCCGCGCCCCAGGCAATGCCCAGCGCACGCGCCGCTGCGATGCCGATCCGAACGCCGGTGAAACTGCCTGGGCCTAGCGAAACCAGAATGCGATCGGCACGTCCTTTGTCAGGCAGCTGGGCGATCATCGGCACCAATCGTTCGGCATGGCCGCGGCCCAGCACGGCATGCTCGTTCGCCAATAGTTTGGTCCCATCGAACAAAGCGATAGAGCAAGCCTCGCTGGCAGTTTCAATCGCTAAGGTGCGCATGGCGTTTGCGGTGCCTTACCAATCCATTCTCTGCAAGATCAGATGACCGCGTTGAATTTTTCAAAGTCCGGGCGCGGACTGCGTTCGAAGATGCTGGCGGGATCGCCATATCCAATCGAACAAATCCAATCGGCTTGAACATTCGGCTGATCGGTAAAGAATTCTTTCGTCACGGCATCAAGATCGACACCCGACATCGGCCCGCAATCAAGGCCGACCGCGCGCGCGGCAAGCATCAAATACGCGCCTTGCAATGCCGAATTGCGCCGTGCGCCATCAATCCGCCCAGCTTCATCGCCATCGAACCAGCTTTTCGCATCGGTATGCGGAAACAGCCACGGCAATTGTTCGTGGAAATTCACATCATAACCGATGATCACGCATGCCGATGCCTTTTGCACCTTGGGTTTGTTGGCATCCATTGCGTGCACAGCAAGGCGATCCTTGGCCTCTTGCGAGGTGCACCATACGAAACGCGCGGGCTGCATATTGGCAGAGGTTGGCGCCATTTTCAGCAAGGCGTGAATTTTCTGGATCTGTTCGTCGCTGATCGGCTTGTCGTGCCAATCATTGTAAGACCGCGCATTGTTGAACAGTTGATCAAGCGCTGCGCTATCCAGCACGTTGTCGTGAAATTGCTTTGTCATGGGGAGCCTTTTGTTTGCGCCAGCGATTATGCAGCGCGGACTTCGATTACCTCAGGAACGTAGTGCTTCAGCAAGCCTTCGATCCCTTGCTTCAAAGTCGCCGAACTGGATGGGCAACCAGCGCAGGCGCCCTGCATGGTGAGGTAGACCACGCCTTCGCTAAACCCGCGATAGGCGATATCGCCGCCATCAGCGGCGACCGCGGGGCGAACGCGTGTTTCGAGCAATTCGTTGATTTGCGCGATCACATCTGCATCCTCTTTGGAATCGTCGACCAGCAAATCGGTTTCAGGCGGAACATCAATGCCAGCCGCACTTCCCGGCGGGAACAGCGGGGCTTCTGAAACGAAATGATCGAGCAGGATCGCGACGACTTGCGATTTCAGCTCGCTCCAGCTGACCCCCGGTGCAACGGTCACGGTGACAAAATCGCTGCCGTAAAAAACGTTCACGACCTCTCCGGTGTCAAAAATCGCTTGCGCCAGCGGGCTTGCCTCCGCCGCTTCAGGGCTGGCGAATTCGCGCGTCCCAGACGGCATCAATGTTTTGCCGGGCAGGAATTTCAAGCTTGCGGGATTGGGTGTGGTTTCGGTTTCTATGAACATGCGGGTGAAATAGAGTGTGAAGCGCAATCGGACAAGCTGAGAACGCAAAAGGAAATTTGCGCACACATTCACTATCCCTTCACACCCAGCGTGACTATATCGGTGGTTATGGATCTGATTAAACGGGCTGCTAGTGCCCTTTGCCTGCTCGCCGTTCCCGCGGCCCTTACACTCCCTGCGATTGCGCAAGACGACCCGGGACGGTCTGCGCAAGGGTCTGGCAGTGCGATTACCGCTGCCACGCCGGCAATTCCTGCGCCGCAAGCTTTGCAGGGAGAGGGTGAGGTTCCTTGGTTATATCGGGGCAGCAATATCCCGGTCGATCGCGAATGGCATTTTGGCGAAATGGACAATGGCCTGCGCTATGCTGTGCGGCGCAATGGCGTGCCTCCGGGGCAGGTTTCTATCCGGGTCCGGGTCGATGCAGGATCATTGCACGAGCGCGATTTTGAACGCGGCTATGCCCACTTGCTCGAACACTTGCTGTTCCGGGAGAGTAAATATCTGGGCCAAGCGAAAGCGATTGAAACGTGGCAGCGACTGGGTGCGACCTTTGGCAATGATGCCAATGCAGAAACCAGCGCCACTCACACCGCATACAAGCTTGATTTACCAGGCGCAGACCGGGCGAAACTGCATGAGAGCTTTAAACTCCTATCGGGCATGATCCGCGATCCTATTTTAAGTCAGGAAAATGTTGAGGCAGAACTGCCGATTGTTCTGGCCGAAAAACGCGAACGGGGCGGCGCTACTCAGCGTGTTGGGGAATTTACCCGTTCAACTCTTTTTGCAGGTCAGAGGCTGGCCAATCGATCTCCAATTGGCACCGATGAAACGCTGATGGCGGCCACTGGTGAGCGGATTGAGGATTTCCATCGCCGTTGGTATCGGCCTGAAAACACTGTGATCGTGGTGGCCGGTGATGCCCCGCCAGAGATGCTGGCAGGATTGGTCGAGCAATGGTTTGGCGATTGGCAAGGCGAAGGTGAGGGCGCGGTTGCTCCCGATTTTGGTGATCCCGTTGCGCCGACCGATGCGCTTGCCTCAAACAGCAATTCTGGTCCGATTGGTGAAGTCGGCGTTCTCGTGGAACCAGATCTTCCCCGAAGTTTGACCTATGCCATCATGCGTCCGTGGCGCCCAGTTGAAGACACCATCGTCTACAATGAGGGCTTGATGCTCGATGCAGTGGCGCAGGCGATTATCAATCGGCGATTGGAAGCCCGCGCGCGATCAGGCGGAAGCTTCCTATTTGCATCGGTGCAGCAGGATGATGTGTCCCGATCCACCGATGCGACGTTTGTTTCCTTCACGCCGTTGTCTGATGATTGGGACAGCGCCTTAACTGATGTTCGCGGTGTTATCGCAGACGCATTGGCCAATGCGCCGACGCAGGAAGAAATTGACCGCGAAGTCGCTGAATTTGATGTCGCATTTGCCAATCAGGTTGAGCAAAGATCGGTGATTTCGGGCTCAGTTTTGGCAGATACTTTGGTGGGTGCGGTGGATATTCGTGAAACGACCGCGTCACCGGAAACCGTGCTCAAAGTGTTCCGTGATATGAACGCTCGGTTCGCGCCTGATGAAGTGCTGCGGCATACACAAGCCTTGTTTGAAGGTGATGTTGTGCGCGGCACATATGTGATGCCAACCCAAGCGGAGGCAACCGAGAATGCCGTTCGCGTAGCTTTGGGGCGTGAAGCAACAGTTGACACAAATGCGCGCCTTGCCGCGACTACCGTTTCTTTTGACGAGCTGCCGCCTGTGGGTGAGCCAGGCGAAATTGCATCGCGGGCTCCGATTGGTTTGCTGGATATCGAACAGGTCGATTTTGCCAACGGCGTGCGCACGATATTGTGGTCAAACAACGCAGAACCGGGCCGGGTGGTCGTTAAAGTCCGCTTTGGTGCTGGCTACCGCGCGTTCGACGATGAAACTGCACCCTATGCCGAACTGGGCCAGATGGCGCTGGTTAGCTCTGGCCTTGGAGAGCTTGGTCAGGAAGAGATTGATCGGATTGCGACCGGCAGAAAGTTGGGCTTTGAGTTTGATATTGATGATGCGGTGTTCACCTTCACAGCTCAAACCCGATCCGAAGATGTGGCTGATCAGCTTTATCTGTTTGCGGCGAAATTGGGCATGCCGCGGTGGGATGAAAACCCAGTTATTCGCGCTCGTGCTGCGGCGGAATTGGCATATGACAGTTACGAAACAAGCCCCGGCGGCGTGCTGAATCGCGATTTGCAATTCTTGCTGACCGACCGCGATCAACGCTTTGCGACACCTGATCGCGAAGCTTTGCAACAGGTCACCCCCGAAGGGTTTCGAGAGGTTTGGGAACCGCTATTGGCGCAAGGTCCGGTGGAAGTTCTGATCTTTGGCGAATTTGACCGTGAAGGCACAGTGGAGGCGCTGCGGCGCACTTTTGGCGCGCTTGAACCGCGCCAGCCAGTGCCATTGGAAGTTGCTGCGCGGGTCCCGCAATTCCCCAGTGCTTCGGACGAAACAACGGTGCTGAGTCACCGCGGTGATGGCAATCAGGCGGCGGCGGTGATCGCATGGCCCAGCGGCGCAGGCGTCCCGGCGCTGCGCGAATCTCGCCAGCTTGAAATCCTGATCCAGGTCTTCAACAACCGTTTGCTTGAGGCGATGCGAGAGCGCGCCGGTGCCAGCTATTCTCCGCAGATTATCTCTGATTGGCCAACCGATCTGGAAAGCGGCGGCAAAATCATGGCTTTGGCGCAATTGCAGCCCAAGGATGTGCCGGTGTTCTTCAGGGAGGCCGATCGCATCGCGAATGACCTTGTCGCGACGCCTCCCACTAGCGAAGAGCTGGACCGGGTGACCGAACCGCTTCGTCAATTGTTCAGCCGGGCATCAACCGGCAACACCTTCTGGCTGTTGCAGCTTGAAGGCGCGACAACGGACAGGCGCCGTATCTCGCTGCTGCCATCGCTGCTGAATGATTATTCGCAGACCACGCCGGAAATCATGCAATTTTTGGCGGAACGATATTTCGGGCGCAGAGCAGGGTGGCGGCTTGCGATCATTCCCGAAGGGCAAACCCTTGCCGAGGCTGAAATTGTTGGCCCTGCGGCAAATGCGGGTGGATCTGGCGCTGCAAGCACTGCAAGCACTGCAAGCACTGGGGCCATTGGCCGGTAACCCGGCTGACGGCTGCATTCACTGAAAGCGCGATTAATCGCAGGGTGAAATAATCTTGTCGTGAAACTCATTGCGACTTTACACTTGTAAGCCTAGCCCTCTACTCGCCTTGCGCCCAAACAGCTCGCTGGAACAACCGGTCCAAATCAATCGGCCCGAATGCAGCTGTGATGGGACGAGAAATCAGATTTGGAAGTTGAATTAACGTGGCACAAAATTGGTCTCCTGAGAGTTGGAAAACTCATGAAGCGCGGCATTTGCCGCATTACGAAGATCCAGCCGAATTGGCTGAGGCAGAGGCGACCTTGGCGGCCTATCCGCCGCTGGTCTTTGCCGGGGAGGCGCGCGCGTTAAAAGCGGATTTGGCTGAGGTGGCTGCAGGCAATGCGTTCTTGCTGCAAGGCGGCGATTGCGCAGAGAGCTTTGCCGAGTTTCATCCCAACAATATTCGCGATTCCTTCCGTGCATTGCTGCAAATGGCAGTGGTGATGACATTCGGGAGCAAACGCCCCGTGATCAAGGTCGGCCGGATGGCGGGCCAATTTGCGAAGCCTCGCTCGTCTCCGACGGAGACCAAAGGTGATGTCACGCTGCCGAGCTATCTTGGCGATAATATCAACGGGATTGAGTTTGATCCGGAGCAGCGCCGCAATGATCCGGGTCGGATGGTAAAGGCGTATTCTCAAGCGGCTGCGACGCTCAACCTGCTGCGCGCATTTGCCGGCGGTGGTTATGCCAATTTGCGACAGGTCCATCAGTGGACACTTGATTTTATGGGGCGCACCCCGTGGACCGATAAATTCGCGCAAACCGCCGATCGAATTGGTGAAGCGCTCGATTTTATGGTGGCGTGCGGCGTTGATCCGGCCACTGTCCCACAATTGCAGGGGACCAGCTTTTATACCAGCCATGAAGGCCTGCTGCTTCCTTATGAGCAAGCGCTCACGCGGCAAGATTCGCTGACAGGCGATTGGTACGCGACCAGCGCGCATATGCTGTGGATCGGGGATCGCACGCGCTTTCCCGGCAGCGCCCATATCGAATTTGCACGCGGGATCAGCAACCCCTTGGGCATGAAATGCGGCCCCTCTTTGGAACCTGATGCGCTGCTCGAACTGCTCGATGTGCTTAACCCGGCACGCGAACATGGCAGGATCACACTGATCAGCCGCTTTGGCCATGATAAGGTCGAAGAAGGTCTGCCAAAATTGGTTCGTGCAGTGAAACGCGAAGGCCACCCCGTCGTGTGGAGCTGCGATCCGATGCACGGCAATGTTGTGAAGTCTGACACGGGCTTCAAAACCCGGCCGTTCGATCGGATTCTGACCGAGGCAAAGGGCTTTTTTGCGGTCCATCGGGCGGAAGGTACGCATCCGGGCGGCATCCATATCGAGATGACCGGGCAGGATGTGACCGAATGCGTGGGCGGCGCGGTAGCAATCACAGAAGAGCGTTTGGGCGATCGATACCACACCCATTGCGATCCGCGATTGAATGCAGAGCAATCGCTTGAACTGGCATTCCTGCTGGCCGAAATGCTCAATGAAGAAGTGCTCGGCAGACAGGCCAACGCGGCCTGACTTTGGCATCCGCCGGGCAAATTCGCCAAACTGATCCGCGTGATCTGATCTAGGTACTTTCCCCGATGCCCCCGTCGGCAGCGCTTTGATGCTTTCCGGTTAACCCAGCCGGAAATGGATCGAGAGCGCGCAGCATGGGAAGCATGTTAATTGGAGCATTAAGTCGGGACGCCTTGCTGGCGTTGTGCGTGGTGCTGTGCCTCGTTTCAATCATCGTCACCCTTAGTGCGATCGGCGCCCGCCGCGAAACCCGCTTTGCGGTGCAATTGGCGCGCGAACGCGCGGGCCGGATTGGTGATTTGCTGCACACCGCGCGGACTGTCGAATCGATTGCCGAGCTGGGGATTTGGCAATTTGATCCTGCCACCGGAAATCAGGAATGGTCAGATGGGATGCAGGCGCTGTTCGGGGTCGGTCCGGACGAACGCTTTGTGGAAGGCGATGCCGAAACTCTGTTGTTCGCCAATGATGTCGATTTAATCGGTCAGGTGTTGGTGCGCGAGCACGAGACAGAACCCTACACCCTGCATTACAACATTCATGGCTTTGACGGACTGCATCGATCGATGTCGGTTCAGGCCTATAATTTGCGCGATTCCGGATCAAAGGTGCTGCGCGTGGTGGCGGTCGTCCGCGATGTGACCGATCAGGTTGAGCGTGAAAGAGAGCTGGAGCAATCGCGCGCCTATGCCGTGCGCGAGGCCCGCAAAGCGCGTGAATTGGCAGAGACTGATGCTTTGACCGAATTGGCCAATCGCCGCCGGGTAATGTCTGAATTGGATCGGCTGGTTGTCCGCGCCCGCGAACAGCATCAATCTCTGTCCGTGATTGTGTTTGATATTGATCACTTCAAATCGGTCAACGATACTTATGGACATCCCGAAGGGGACAGGGTGCTCAAACAAATTGCCGCGATCGCGATGCGCCAAGCGCGAGAGGGCGATGTTGTGGGCCGGGTTGGCGGCGAAGAATTCGTGTGGCTTGTGCCGGGCGCCAATGGCGGTCAGGCACGAATTTTGGCCGAGCGATTGCGCATTGCCGTTTCCAGCGGAAGCTCGGTTGGCGCAATGTCACCGGTTACTGTCAGCATCGGCTTCACATCGCTGATCCCCGGCGATGCCTCTTTGTCTTTGTTCGCCCGCGCCGATGCTGCCTTGTATGAAGCCAAGCATGCCGGGCGCAATCGGGTAAGGATGGCGGCATAGCGAAAGGGTGCAAACCCCATAATTTTCACCCGCTACACGCATGAATGCGCTTGATCTCGTTGGCTTGGAGCCGATAGACAGCCTTCGTTCGCGCCTATGGGAGAACGGAGTGCGCCAACTCTCGCCAGACACAGATCGTCCAGCACGCACGGCCGGGCAAGCCAGCTTGGCCGATCGATATCGCTCAACCCGCGCGCTGACAGAGGCGCTGGTTGGGCCGCTTTCTGATGCGGATGCAACACTTCAATCGATGGAAGATGCCTCACCAGCCAAATGGCATTTGGCGCATACGACATGGTTTTGGGAGACATTTCTGCTGCGCGATCACGCGCCGGATTATTCCCTATTCAATGATGATTGGCCGTTCCTGTTCAATTCTTATTATGAGGCTGAAGGGGATCGGATTTCCCGGTTTTCTCGCGGGATGCTCTCGCGTCCGAATGTGAATGAGCTGATCGATTGGCGCGCACATGTTGATCGCGCTATGGCCAATTTGATCGAAGATCCCGCGCATACAGGTTTGATTGAATTGGGCATTGCGCACGAACAACAGCACATTGAATTGCTGCTAACCGATATCAAACACGCCTTGTTCCAAAACCCGCTGGGCGGGGCAATGTGGGACGGCTCCCCAGAAAAAGCGATGTCGGCGGGCAGCGATGCCGATCACTGGCATGAACATCCCGGCGGTATCGCCTTGATCGGGCACAATGGGGCGGGTTTCGCGTTTGACAATGAAGGCCCGCAGCACCGCGTTTTGTTGGAGCCATTTGCACTGTCGCGCCGGCTGGTGACCAATCGCCAATGGGATGAATTCATTGCCGATGGCGGGTATCAAACCGCCTCCCTCTGGCTTTCAGATGGCTGGTCCTGGGTTCGGGATCATCGAATCACATCGCCGCTTTATTGGCGCGCCGGAGAAAATGATGGCGATGGCGGTACAGGGGGACAGGTGTTTTCTCACCAAGGGTGGCAAGCCCGCGATCCGGAAGCGCCTGTCACGCATATTTCATATTTTGAAGCGGATGCGTTTGCGACTTGGGCGAATCTGCGGCTACCGACTGAGTTTGAATGGGAAGCGATTGCTCGCGGGCAAGATGGCGATCGGCCAAGCCCTGCACATGATGCCTCAGCCGGCAATCAGTTGGATGATGCCTGCCCGCCGACGCAACAGGGCGGGGAGGCTTTGTTTGGCGATTGCTGGCAATTCACCCGGTCCGCCTATTTGCCTTATCCGCGTTTTCAGCCTGCATCTGGCGCGGTGGGGGAATATAATGGCAAATTCATGAGCGGGCAGTTTGTGCTCAAAGGGGCCAGTTGCGCGACCGTGCGTGGCCATTCGCGTCCCTCTTATCGCAATTTCTTCTATCCTCATCAGCGCTGGCAGTTTACCGGGCTGCGCCTTGCCAAGGATAAATGAAGGGCAATTTGAATGACATCTGAGACTGGAGTCCAAGCCGCGATTGAGCTGGTGGAGCGCGGCGCTGACGGTGTGGACACCGCCTTTCGCGGCGATGTGCTGGCTGGCCTTGGGCAAGAGCAGAAGGCGATTCCCGCGCGCTGGCTCTATGATGACGCAGGTTCTCAACTATTTGAAGATATTACGCAAATCCCCGAATATTATCCCACTCGCGCAGAAACCGAGATTCTGCAATCGCGCGGGACAGACTTTGCTGCGCTGATCGGGCCGGGCCGGGCGGTGGTGGAATTCGGATCTGGCAGCTCAGTCAAAACGCCGCTCTTGCTCTCTGCGATTGAACCGAGTGCTTATGTGCCGCTCGATATCTCCGGCGATTTTCTGCGTGCAGCGGCGAAAGACCTTGCGGCGAAATTTCCCGAATTGCCTATTTATCCGGTGGTGGCGGATTTTATGCGTCAGGTTGAGCTGCCCGGCGACATCGCAGAAGCGCCCAAGCTCGGATTTTTCCCCGGATCGACGATCGGCAATATGGTTGCGCATACCGCGGTCGATCTGCTGCGATCGATGCGCGCCACATTGGGTGATGGGGCGCAATTGTTGATCGGGATGGACCTGATCAAAGATGAAGACACTTTGGTTGCAGCTTACGATGATGCTGCCGGGGTCACTGCGCAGTTTAATGTGAACCTTTTGCGCCGGATCAATCGAGAGCTGGAGGGCGATATTCCGGTTGAAGAATTTGATCATCAGGCACGTTGGAATGATGCCAATGCGCGGATCGAAATGCATTTGGTCGCGAAGCGCAACATCGCCTTCTCAATCGCAGGTAGCGGGTTTGCGATGAACGCTGGTGAGAGCATCCACACCGAAAACAGCCACAAATTTGATCGCCGCACCTCCAACATGCTGCTGCTTGCGGCGGGTTGGGAACCGCAGGCGCGGTGGCTCGACAGCAAGCAACGTTTCTCTCTGCTGTTGGCGGAGGCCAAGCCGGAGCGCAGCGCGCCGTAGAACGCCGGTAGTTCTGATATGTGGATTTGACATGTGGATTTTGGGGCAAAAATCTCTATTTTGACATGAGATGAGCTTCGACAATCTCTTTGCCAATCTCGGGGATGCATTCACTGCGATCCCTCGTTCAGAATTGTTGATGGTGGCATTGGCGGCGGTGATCGCCGGGTTTGTCGGGTCGATCATGGTCCGCAAAAAAGTCCCGCTGGGTAAATTCATCCGTTCGGGCAGCACTTTTGTGCTCGTAGGCATACTGGTCGCTGTGATCCTGCAATTGTCGCGTTTTGACCCGCGTATTGAAGTGGCGGTCCCGCAAATTGGGCTGCCAGAACAGATCGTGGAGGGCGGTGAGACTCGTATTTCCTTGGCGCAGGATGGCCATTTCTGGCTTCGGGCGGAGCTGAACGGGGTGCCCGCAAACTTCCTGGTCGATACCGGCGCGACCTTAACCGCGGTTTCTGAAGGGCTGGCCAATGCGGCGGGGTTGGAGCCGCGCCGCGGGGGGCTGCCCATTTCCGTCGGCACAGCCAATGGCCCGGTTGATGCGGAATTGGCGACCATTGAGGAACTTCGATTTGGCAATGTCGCGGCGCGCGGATTGGATGTGGTGATTGCGCCGACACTGGGAGAAACCAATGTGGTGGGCATGAATTTGCTGTCCCGGCTGGCCTCATGGCGGGTTGAAAACAATGTCATGATCCTGGTCCCCAATAACCCGCAGGATGCGCTTGAGCTGCGGTAACGCGGCGCAATTCAAACCAATTCATCACCATTAGGGTTAGTGGACGCAGACCGCGCAATCGGCATAGCTCGCTGGCAGAACACAGTGGTGGAGATACGAGCAATGAGCGAACTTTTTAACCTTAGCGGCAAAGTGGCGGTGGTCACCGGTGCGGGCCGCGGAATTGGTGAAGGGATCGCCACAATGCTCGCCGAAGCAGGCGCCGATGTTGTTTGCGCAGCGCGTTCAACCGATCAGATCGAAAACACTGCCAATATCATCAATGCTTCGAACACCGGCGGTCGCGCCATTTTTCACCAGACCGATGTTTCGAAACTGGAAGATATGGAGGCGCTGGCCGCGCGCGCTGTCGAAGAATTTGGCGGTATTGATATCTGGGTCAACAATGCGGGCGGATCATTGGTTTCAACGCCATTATCCGATCTCGATCCGGCGGAGTGGGACAAGACCTTGGCGGTCAATTTGTCGTCAGTGTTTTACAGCATCAAAGCCGCGGTTCCGCATCTGCGTGATAAGAGCGCGATGGTGAACATTTCCTCGCTCGCTGGTTTGGAGCCATTCCCCGGAAGCGCGCATTACAGCGCGGCCAAAGCCGGGGTGAATATGATGACCAAGACGCTTTCGATGGAGCTCGGTCCAAAAACACGCATCAATGCGATTATGCCTGGTTTCGTGCCGACCGATACGGTGAAAAAGGCGCTAAGCATGGGAGATGAGGACTTTATCCAGTTGGAAAAAGACCTGAACTTGCCAGCTGGCCGCTTGGGCACGCCGCAAGATATCGCTGGTTTGGTGCTTTATCTGGTCGCGCCTGCTTCTGAATGGATCACCGGTCAGGCAATCGCGATGTCAGGCAAGCCATAACCGGGCCATCCGGTCGATGGCTGGGGCCATTCGGCCTAGCGCTAGAAGACCCAGCACGGGGCCCAGCGCTGATCGGCCTAGCCTGAAACGCCGCCAAGGCGGCTCTTTCCGAAGAAAAATGGCTGGGGTGGCAGGATTCGAACCTGCGCATGCCGCTACCAAAAAGCGGTGCCTTACCACTTGGCGACACCCCAGCAAGAGCGCGCTGTATAGCGCCGCTCACGCAGATGTGAAGGGGGCTCAGTACACTAATTTGTATTGCTGAGCCTCGATCAACATTTGCGCTGATATTTAGACCGCTTTGCCTTCAAAATCAGCCGCCGAATGGCGTTCGATCAATTGTTCGTTTTCTTCGCCCCACACCTTGTTGACGATGCGGCCCCGGCGCACGGCCGGGCGGGCATAAATCTCTTCAACCCAGCGGCCGACATTTTTGTATTCATCGATTGAGAGGAAGGTTTTGGCGTCGTTATAAATATCCCCAGTGGTAAACGGGGCCAGCCACGGGAAGTTTGCGATATCAGCGATGGTGTATTCATCGCCGGCGAGGAAGCGGCTTTCGCCGAGGCGTTGATCCGCGACATCAAAAATGCGCTTCACTTCCATGGAATAACGGTTGATCGCATATTCGAATTTTTCCGGTGCATAGGCATAAAAGTGCCCAAATCCGCCGCCGATGAAGGGGCCGGTGCCAACTTGCCAAGCCAGCCAGCTCATCACTTCTGCCCGCGCGGCAGGATCTTTTGGCAAAAACGCATCGAATTTTTCGGCCAGGTGAACGAGGATTGCCGCTGATTCGAACACTCTAAATGGAGCATCGCCGCTGCGATCAACCAAGGCGGGAATCTTGGAATTGGGATTGATGTCGACAAATCCACTGGTGAACTGCGTGCCGTCGCCGATATTGATCGTCCAGGCATCATATTCTGCGCCGGTGTGGCCTAGCTCAAGCAGCTCCTCAAGCATGACTGTCACTTTCACGCCATTGGGCGTTGCTAGTGAATAAAGCTGGAAGGGATTGCTTCCCACTGGCAGTTCTTTTTCCTCACGCGCGCCTGCGGTTGGGCGATTGATGCTGGCGAAACGGCCACCGTTTTCGGCGTCATAAGTCCAAACGGGCGGCGGGGTGTAAGTGGGATCGGCCATGTCTAAGGCTCCTTCGATGCGTGGATTGCTCGATATATTTCGCGAAGTGGGCCTAATCGGTTACGAGTGCAAGGGGCAGTGATGCCTGCCTGGCCACGGATTTGCTTTGCCATATAAAACCAAGGCTTGCTACTAGTATCCTATTAGGATACTTGGGTTCCAATATGCATCTTGCAGGGATCAAAATTAGAGCATGGCGTGAAGGCCATTCGCCGCCACTATCGGCGGAAGAATTTGGCGTGCAATATGGCGATCCATGGCCCAGCCGCACCGTCTATGGCTGGGAAGCCAAGGGCAAAGTGGCGCGTCCCAAGGTGCAAAAAAAGCTCGCGGAACTGGGCATTTGCGAAATTGCCGATTGGGTTGAACCCGCTTCGGCGCAAGCGCCCTCCGCTTCCAAATTATCATCTTCCCCAAAGGCATCTCGTATGAGTGACCAAACCCATCCATTTTATGACATGCATTCGCATGGCTTTGTGCGGGTTGCGACATCAACCCCGCAATCGCGCCCAGCAGATGTGGCATTCAACACCGCTGGTGTGATTGCAGAGGCGCAAAAGGCGCATGATCAGAATGTCGATCTGGTGGTCTATCCTGAACTGACGCTCTCGTCTTACTCGATTGATGATCTGCTGCTGCAACAGACATTGCTGGGCAGGGTGGAGCAGGCGGTTTCAGATGTGCTTGAAGCGACAAAGGAGCTGACGCCGGTTTTGGTGATCGGTGCGCCGCTGCGCCGGGCGAGCAAGATATACAATTGCGCCTTGGTTATCGCGGGCGGGGAATTGCTGGGCGTGATCCCCAAAAGCTATCTGCCCAATTACCGTGAATTCTATGAGAAGCGCCATTTTGCCCATGGTCGCGGGATTACCGAATCCTGGATCACTTTGAACGGGGAAGATGTTCCATTTGGAACGGATCTGGTGTTCGCTGCGATCAATCTTCCCGGTTTCACATTTGGCGTGGAGATTTGCGAGGATTTTTGGGCGCCCAATCCGCCCGGCACGCTCACCGCGCTCGCCGGCGCGCATATCCTATGCAATCTCTCGGCCTCTCCGATCACTATCGGCCGCGCGGATGATCGCCATTTGCACTGCCGTTCCAGCTCGGCTCGTTCGATCTGCGCCTATGTCTATTCGGCCAGCGGCCACGGCGAAAGCACGAACGATCTGGCATGGGACGGGCAGGGCGTGATTTATGAACTCGGCGATCTTATGGCCGAGAGCGAGCGCTTTGATCTGGCGCCGGAATTGTGCGTGGTGGATATCGACACCCAGCGGATCGAGACGGAGCGCACTCGCAATCAGACCTTTGCCGATGCAGCAGAGGCGCATGGCCGCCCGGAAGATACATTTAGCCGGATCGAATTTGTTCATGGAACTGATGCGCACGGAATGGGCGGATCGAGCGAACCAGAACCGAAAGATATTGGGCTGCTGCGCCCGGTTCGCCGTTTCCCATTTGTGCCCAATCGGCAGCATGCACTTGACGAAGATTGCTATGAAGCGTTCAACATTCAGGTTGATGCTTTGATGCGGCGGATCACGGCGACGAAGACCAAGTCATTGATAATTGGTATTTCTGGCGGTTTGGATAGCACCCATGCTTTGATCGTAGCGGCGAAAGCGTGCGACCGCCTGGGCATGCCGCGCAGTGCCATTCGCGGTTATACAATGCCCGGCTTTGCCACGTCTGATGGCACCAAATCCAACGCTTGGAAGCTGATGAAGGCGATGGAAATCTCCGCAGAGGAGATCGATATCAAGCCGGCTGCGACCAAGATGCTGGAGGATATGGGGCATCCCTTTGCCGAGGGAGAGCCGCATTATGATGTGACATTTGAAAACGTACAGGCGGGTCTGCGCACAGATTATCTGTTCCGGCTTGCGGGCCATCATTCCGGTTTTGTTGTTGGCACCGGCGATTTATCAGAGCTGGCGCTGGGCTGGTGCACCTATGGCGTGGGCGACCATATGAGCCATTACGGTGTGAATGCCGGCGTTCCGAAAACGCTGATCCAATACCTGATCCGGTGGTCGATCACGACCGAGCAGTTCAGCGCGGAGTGTGCGGAAGTTTTGGGCGCGGTGCTCGACACCGAAATTTCACCCGAATTGGTGCCAGCCGATGCCGCAGGCGGGATGCAAAGCACCGAGGAGAAAATTGGCCCGTATGAATTGAACGATTTCTTCTTGCATCACACGATCCGCTGGGGGCAACACCCGTCTAAGATCGCGTTTATGGCGTTTCACGCATGGCGCGACGCGAAGGCCGGATTGTGGCCAGCGGATTTCCCCGAAGCCCGCAAGAATGAATATGATATTCAAACCATCGCAAACTGGCTTGAGAAATTTCTCAAGCGGTTCTTTGGTTTCAGTCAGTTCAAACGCAGCGCCTTGCCCAATGGGCCAAAGGTCAGCTCTGGCGGTGCGCTTTCCCCTCGCGGAGACTGGCGCGCGCCATCAGATGCAGTTGCCGATGTTTGGCTGGAGGAACTTGCGCAGAACCTCCCGCCAATGTGAAGATCGGATTGGTCAGAGCCGTTAGAGCGCCAATTGCGCGATTTTTTCGTGCGCTTCGGCGATTTTTTCCTCGCCGCCTTCGCCCATAATGCCGTCCGCTGCGATCACCTCAACATCGGTCAGGCCCAGGAAGCCTAGGAAAAAGGTGAGCCACGGGGTCATATGATCGAAATCGCTGCCAATTGGCGTTCCGCCTGATGCGACAGTGAGATAGACTTTCTTGCCGGTTAATTGCCCAACAGGCCCCTCTGCGGTGTAGTGAAAAGTCGTGCCAGCGCGCGCAACCATATCCGCCCATGCTTTAACCGATGCAGGCACTCCGAAATTGTAGATCGGCACGCTCATCACGATCGTGTCTGCGGCCTGCAATTCTGCAATCAGTGCGTCAGCGATGGCGGCCAGTTCGGATTGCTGCGGGGTACGGGCATCGGCAGGGGTGTTGTTGGCCGCAAAGTGATCAGCCGAGATGAAAGGCACAGAATTGGCCGACAGATCACGATGGGAGACATTGGCGCCTTTTTCCGCAACCAACCGGTCGACCAGTTTCTTACCAAGTGTGCGGGAGGTCGATTGATCGCCTTGAATGCTGGCGGACAGGAATAGAACGTGGCTCATTGAAGGCATCTCCATCGAAGTTTGGACAAGCCTTAACGCAAAAACCGGCATCCCGATAGACTTATCAGGATGCGGCAAGCCGAATTTGTAGGATTTCAAAGGCGGACCGAAAAGCACCGCCCGCGTATGTGTTTACTCAACCAAACTCTAAGCTGAAGGTTCAGCTGGGAACGGTTTTCTGAGCCATGCGATCGCATCAACTTGGTTTTCGAAATAGTCGACTTCGATGCCTGCGCTTAGCCGCTTATATTGAAGCCTAACCAATGCCGAGTCGGTGATAATCGCAATCCGCCGCAATCCAAATTTCTGCGCTCCCATCAGGTGATCTCTGATAGCTTCGCCGACTACGCGGTTCTGCGGGACAAATTCGGTCATATCGCCCAGCGCGTGAATTGGCCTTCTGGCTTTCATCAATGGCAAGGCGGCTTCGTTGATCTTGTCAAAGAAGGTTTGCATCGCATCTTCCTGCCACAGGCCGGCAATTTTGAAATGCACCTCGCCATGGACGGCGTGATAGGAAACGTCATAAGAGGATGTAGTTACGGACATAGCATCTTCTTACCCGCCGAAAACTAAGAGTTGGTTAGCGCGAGTGTAGCAATTTTGCTTTTGTTCAATTGGGCCCGAACAAAACCGGTTCAGTCCCGGCTTTCCACGGATCAAATTTGGGCATGATACTCGCGAAAATATCTGAGTTTAGGTGCGCTTCCAGCCATGGCCCAAGGTGCGGCAGATCTTGCGCATCAAACCACGCACGATCGGTGTTCGCAAACTGACGGATAAACGGGAACAGCGCCATATCGGCTAGTGTCGGTGCCTCGCCGTAAAGATTTTTTTGTGTCGAAAGCCGCGCATCCAAATCGGCAAGGATCGCAAGGCCTTCTGCACGGTGATCCACCTTGCCGTGATCGGGATCATCAAGGTATCGGTTGGGGTATTTGTAGCGATCAAGATGATGCTTGAATGGGCCGTCCATACGTTCAATCAGACCACCATCATCGCCAGCGAGCCAGCCCTCTGGATCGTTTTGCGCGAGCGCCCAGCGCATGATCTCAATGCTTTCTTCCAGCACTGGCCCATCGGCTGAAATCAACACTGGCACGGTCGCTTTGGGCGAAATTTCGATCAAGGCGGGCGGTTTGTCCGCAAGCTTGACTTCACGCAGGATCACCCTGATTCCAGCGACCCACAATGCCAATCGCGCGCGCATCGCATAGGGGCAGCGGCGGAAGGAATAGAGGATCGGCGGGTGGCTCATTTCTGCTTCCTGGTCAGCGATGGGGCGAGCCCGCCTGGAAAATTTGCTTCCCAGCTTTCGCCCTCGTCAAAACCGTCTTGAGCGCGGGTTTGCGCTGAGCTGTCTTTGGGTTTGCCGATATGTGCTTCGCCGCGCTGTTTCGCGAGTTCTTTTTGCCGTTGCCGCTCAACATACCGCGCGCGCTGCTCATCATCGCGGATGGCAATGCAATGCGGGCAGCTGATTCCCTCGACATAATCGGGGGAGGTCATTTCTTCGGCGCTAAGCGGGTGGCGGCAGGCAAAGCATTGTCCATAAGACCCAAGCTCCAGCCCGTGTTTCACCGCGACGCGCTGATCAAAAACAAAGCATTCGCCGTGCCATAAGCTTTCGTCTTCAGGCACATTTTCGAGGTATTTTAAGATACCGCCTTTGAGGTGATAAACCTCTTCCACCCCTTCACTTCGCAGGAAGCTGGTCGATTTTTCGCAGCGGATTCCGCCGGTGCAATACATCGCAACTTTGGGCGTTTTGCCTTCACCAAGCAGTTCCTCGCGGCGATCACGAAACCATGCGGGGAAGTCGCGAAAGCTAGGCGTTTTGGGATCAATCGCGCCTTCGAACTGACCGATGGCAACCTCATAATCATTGCGCGTGTCGATCACGATGGTTTCAGGATCGCTGATCAGTGCGTTCCAATCATTAGGATCGACATAGCGGCCCACGCTGGCGCGCGGATCAATTCCGGGCTCGCCCATGGTCACAATTTCGCGCTTCAGCCGCACCTTCATCCTGTGGAACGGCATCTTTTCCGCGTGCGAGTATTTCACATCGAAGGTTTTGCAACCGGGCAGGGTGCGAATATGGGATAGGACCGCTTCGATTGCCTCTGGCGCGCCCGCGATGGTGCCGTTCACACCCTCTGGTGCGAGCAGGATAGTGCCGCGCGTTCCCGCCGCATCGCATGCCGCCTGCAATGGTCTCTGCAAAGCCGGGGGATCATCAAATGGCGCGAAAATATAGAGCGCAGCGACTTGGATTTGGGATGCTGTCATAGGGCGTCACCCAACTCGCTTCACCCAGCCATGCGTGTCGCCCACGCTGCCACGCTGAATGCCAACGAGTTTTGCGCGGATTTTGCTGGTCACTTCGCCAGGACCGCCATTGCCGATCACAAATTCGCCGTCCGCGCTGTCGACTTTGCCAACCGGCGTGACGACTGCTGCGGTGCCGCATGCCATCACCTCGACCAGATCGCCGCTGGCCGCATCGGCGCGCCATTGATCGATCGAATAGGGTTCTTCGCGCACGTCCAAACCCTCTTCACCAAGCAGCGTCATCAGGCTGTTTCGGGTAATACCTGGGAGGATTGTACCGGTGAGCGGCGGGGTGATAACGCGCCCATCGCGCATCACGAAGAACAAGTTCATGCCGCCTAGTTCCTCAACCCATTTTTTCTCAACCGCATCCAGGAACAGCACCTGATCGTGTCCGCGTTTGAAGGCTTCGCCTGTGGGGACCAGGCTGGCGGCATAATTGCCGCCGGTCTTTGCCGCGCCTGTCCCGCCGGGGGCTGCGCGGGTGTATTCAGATTGCCAAATGCTAACCGCAGGGGCGCCCGATTTGAAGTAGTTTCCAGCGGCGGAAAGGATCACCAAAAACTTATATTGCTTGGCCGGGCGCACGCCGAGGAACGCCTCGGTCGCGAACATGAACGGGCGAATATAGAGCGATCCTCCTTCTACGCTGGGAAACCAATTGGCGTCTGCTGCAACAGCTTGGTTGACGGCTTCAAGAAATAATTCCTGGGGCAATTCGGGCATCGCCATGCGCCGCGCACTGTCATTGAAACGGCGGGCGTTTTCTTCAGGGCGAAACAATGCCAGTTCGCCATCGGCCAGCCGATACGCTTTCATCCCTTCGAATATTTCCTGGGCGTAATGCAAAACGCTGGCCGCGGGATCGAGAACGATCGGTTCGCGCGGGCCAAGTCGCGCCGAATGCCAGCCGCCTTGATCCTCATCATAATCGATGGTCACCATGTGATCGGTGAAAATTGTGCCGAATCCGGGATCGGCGATCGCGGCATTGCGCGCATCGTCAGCTGTCGGCGAGGGGTGCGGGAGGCGAGTGAATTGCATGGCAACGCGCGTAATACCGCAAGCGCGCGAGGGCAAGAATAAGAAACCACAAACTGAGAAGGGCAGCGCCGCCGAAACGGAACTGCCCTTCGCATGGTCAGCGGCCGGAAGCGCCGCTCACAAAGCCTTACTCGGCGAGGAAACTACCGAATATGCTCCATAGGGATCTTCACCGACCTCGCTACTGAACCATGAGACATCGGATCACCTCCTTTCGCGCTGTTAAGCCAAGACCCAAGCTTTTTCGCCGGGGCCGAGTACTGCGTTCGCCGCTGAACTCGATGCTTAATCTGAGTCGTTTTGAAGCCGAACACAAGACTTGAATTAGACTTTTCCCACGTCAGATTTGGGTGATCGTGCTCCGCGACCAAGCCAGCATTGTTGCGCTACCGACAATCCTCGATCACGCGGGTCACTTCGGCCCATGCAGGCAGATAAAGTGTCGGCAAACCGGCGGTTTCAACCGCAAATCGCCCTTTTGAAAGCGCCATCGCATCGAGCAGCCGATCATTTGCGGAAAGGCGCACCGCGACAAGATTGTTTTGCCCTGAAACCGGTGCTGCCTGGAGAGTGCGCTGCGTGGTTTCGGTGCGAATGCGCATCAATGTGTCTTGCGCAATACCATTCCTGCCAAACCAAATGTTGCGAGTTCCCACTTCACAGCGGATGATGAAAGGAGCCGCGTTTTCGCTGCTGCCATTCGAAAAATAGGCCAGGGTCTCATCGGGATCGGTGAAATAATTCCAATTGCCTGGTGTTTGCGGCGCATCCAGAAAATCGGAATATTCCGGCGCAGCCAATGTTAAGGGCTGCGAAGCTGCTGGTATCGGTGCAGGATTCGTCGTTTCAACCTGCTGTGTCGTCGCGACAGCAGGCGGAGTTGGTGTTGCCTCAACCGATGGATCAGATTGCGGGACACATGCGGCAATTGCAAAACTGATTGCAATGGCGCCAGCGGCATGAAGGTAGATCGCTTTCATGCCGCATCAATGCGCGCTATCGCTGGCTGCGTCTATGCCGAAAACACCGCAATCCTCATCCAATGTGCCCAGCTGTGAAGCAAGCGGGATGAAACCGAGTTCGAAGAAACGAGCGAAGAAGCGCAGGGTCGATCAATTGCTGGTCGAACGCGGTCTGGTTGAAAACCAAACTCGTGCGCAGGCGCTGATCATGGCGGGTACGGTGTTTGCCGGCGAGGCCAAAGTTGAAAAGCCGGGGCAGCAATTTTCAGATGATGTTGTGCTGGATGTGCGCGGGCGCGATCATCCGTGGGTAAGCCGCGGCGGAATCAAACTTGCCCATGCGATCGAACACTTTGAATTGGATCCACATGGCGCAATTGCAATCGATGTTGGTTCTTCTACCGGCGGTTTCACCGATGTTTTGTTGAGCAAGGGTGCGGCGCATGTTTTTGCCGTTGATAGCGGTACGAACCAGCTGGCGTGGAAATTGCGCCAAGATGATCGGGTGAGTGTGTTTGAGCAAACAAGCGCGCGGATTTTGACGGCTGATCAAATTTCCAAACCCTGCAATTGGGTGGTGTGTGATGCGAGCTTTATCAGCCTTGCCAAAGTGCTTCAAAGGCCGCTCGAATTGGCGGCGGATTCATGCCAGTTGGTGGCATTGATCAAACCACAATTTGAAGTGGCGCGGGAAGAAGTTGGGCCGGGCGGTGTGGTTCGCGATCCAGCGCTTCACGCGCGCGTTTGCCAGGAAGTGCGTGATTGGCTTGAACAAACAGGATGGCGAATTGACGGGATCGAACTCAGCCCGATCACTGGTCCGCAAGGCAATGTAGAATTTTTGATTGCGGCGCGGCGCGCCTAAAAAAGGCGCTCAGGCGTCTTCTAGATCAAGCGAGCTGATCTTTGCATCAAGATCAATCGGGATCGAGCTCAACACTTCAACGCCGGAACCCACTTCATACCCTTTTTCGCCATGTTCGCTGACCAATTCGGCTTGGCGAACATCGCGCTGGCTCAGCAATTCGGCAATCTCATCGCGATAGAGCGCGACCATGGCCGTGACCAGTCGATTGACCAGGTCATCTTCCTGCGTGTTGTCGACATTATACAGCTTGAGATGCCGGATCATTGTCTCTGCAGGATAGAGAAATTCATTGGTGACAAAACGATTGGTGGTGAACCACGACATCGGGATACCATTTGTGTCGATCGATAAGGCGACCAGATGCGTCACATGCGCTTTGGCATTTTCACCTTCCGGCGGCATCACAGATGGCTGTGTGCCGGTGATCAATTGTTCACGGTGCAGAAAAAGGTGGAAATGACCGTGTTCACCCTCATCACGCTGGCCCGGCGCATGGACATGATAATACCAGCGCGATTTGGTTTTGGCGTCGCGCGCATCTTTGTCGGGATAGTGTTTCCACCAGTGCACATCCTGCTCAGGCAAGACCCGTTTCATAAGCGGGCGTTGTTCGCCTGCCATTTGAGTGATCGTTTCAATAACGGTTTGTGCAGCTTCAATCGGTGTCATGATTCTATGCGTAAGAAACAAAGAGGCCGACGGCAACCATGTTGCCATCGGCCTGCGATGTTTTACTTAGATTGCTCGCTTACGAAGCGGCACAGCAACCGGCTGCACAGCAACCAGCAGCGGCACAGCATCCAGCTGCACAGCATCCAGCTGCACAGCAGCCTTCAGCGGCAGCACAGCAGCCTGCAGCTGCACAGCAGCCTTCAGCAGCCGCACAGCAGCCTGCACCGCAGCAAGCAGCGCCACAGCAATATGCTGCAGTTTCGTCAGCAGCAGTACAGCCGCCTTCTTCTGCAGGAGCCGAACAAGCGGCGGTTGCGACCGAAAGGCCACCAGCAACTGCCAACATGGTGGCGAGTTTTGTCTTTTGCATAACGAGAATTTCCCTCATTGGGTTGAGCGCTCCACTCCACATTCCTTGCCATCAAGCGCTCAAGAATCACGGCAAGAATGTGGCAACGCTAGCAGATAGTTTTGGAAAGTCGCAAATCTTTTCATCGAAATAATCGTCTCTATTTGCGACGGGCCGAGATTCTTCCCCGATCATTGGTGTATTTGCGCACCTCGCCGATTGGCCTGAATGGGCGCAATGTGTATCGCCAGCCGATCAAGTCCCCCGCGAATCGCTCGGTCATTGTGCGAACAAAAGAACCTGGGGAAGCAACTGAGGGTTAGAATGAGTTTTCTTGCTTCCAAGGCTCAATTGCGTGCGAGCCTAATTCGCTGGTCGTTGTTTCTGGTGCCCTTGATGGTTTTGCTCGGCTTTATGGCAGGGAAACTGGGCAGCCCAGAAACTCTTTGGTTTCAGAGTCTGGTCAAACCATCGATATTTCCGCCACCGATCACATTCGGCATCGTTTGGACGTTGCTGTATATTATGATCGGATTTGCGGTTGCGCTGGTTGCCAGTTCTTGGGGCGCATTCGGCCGGCGTCTTGCGCTCATCCTGTTTGCGTTTCATTTCGTTTTCAATCTGGCTTGGACACCCGTTTTCTTTGGCGGCCAAAACATCATTGGCGGGCTGATCGTGATTGGAATTGTCGATCTTACCCTCCTGGCGGTCCTCTGGGCCTTTTGGAGGGTGCGCCGAACAGCGGCGTATTTGTTGTTGCCGTATTTGGCCTGGGTGCTTTTTGCGACCTTCCTCAATTATCAATTTCTGGTCGAAAACCCTGACGGTGGCATTCAGTCAGACGCATCAGAAAGCACCCAACGGTTCGAAATCTGAACTGAGATCGATTCTGGTCTTGCCCTTGGAAGCCGCTGTTGCCACATAGAGCTGATGCAAAGCGAAAACCCGATCATCGCCGATTTTGTCAAACTTGCGAACAGTGCTGCGGGCACGATGGCTGGTATGACGCGCGAAGCCCGCGAGGGGGCGCGCGAACGTGTCAAAGAAGCGCTGGGCGGAATGGATTTCGTGAGCCGTGAAGAATTCGACACGGTGAAAGCAATGGCGCAAAAGGCGCGCGAACAATGCGATGCGCTCGAGGCCCGGATTGCCGAGCTGGAAGCCAAAACCGACGCGAAGTAAGGGTGAGCTGCGGTGCAGCTGCGATCACCCGCTATCTTGGTTGCTTCACGCGCGCATGGTGAAAGCGCCTCAATCGCGCGCCTCCTAACAGAAAAGCACGGATTGGTTGCCGGCTATGTTGCGGGCGGCAGAGGCCGTAATCTGCGCCCGGTGATGATCCCTGGAAACCGCGTTGAAGCGGAACTCAGATCAAAATCAGAAAACCAGCTTCCTTTCGCGCGCTTGGAGCTTGTTGAAAGCCGCGGACCGTGGATGACCGAACCTCTCCCAGCTGCCGCGATGGCATGGGTCTGCGCGTTGACTGCCAGCGCCTTGGCCGAACGCAATCCTTATCCGGCGCTTTATGTGGCATTGGACGGATTGCTCAACGCTATCTGTCATGCTCCTTCGGCGCGCGGGTGGTTGGCGGCGCTTATCAGCTATGAAGCATTGTTGTTGCGCGAAATGGGATACGCAAAAAACTGGGAAAATCTTAAAGCTGATAGAAACGACAAGATGATCGATCAGCTTGAGAAATTTACGGCACTTGAAATGCCGCTGGGAAGATACCTTCTTGCCGAGCGCGACCGCGATGTTATGGCCGCGCGAAAGCTCTTGGAAGAGCGATTGTTCCGCATGGTCAAATGAAAGCTTGAAGATGAAAATTGCAGTCCTTCCCGGCGATGGCATCGGCACTGAGGTGACAAGCGAAGCAGTGCGTGTGCTTGAATCGTTGAGCCTACCGGGACTGGAATTGTCACATGCTCAAGTTGGCGCGGCAGCATGGCGGGAATCGGGACATCCATTGCCGCCCGAGACACTTCAGGTCGCCCGCGCAGCCGATGCGATATTGTTCGGCGCAGTTGGCGATCCCGATTGCGATGGGTTGGATCGACATTTGCGCCCTGAGCAGGCGATTTTGGGCTTGCGTAAAGAATTGGGCCTGTTTGCCAACCTTCGCCCCGCCAAAGTGTTTGAAGGCTTGGAGCATCTATCCCCGCTCAAACCCGAAATCGCGAGCAAGATTGATTACCTGTTCGTGCGCGAGCTGACAGGGGATGTTTATTTCGGTGAAAAAGGTCAGCGAGAAACGTCAAATGGTGACCGTGAAGGTTATGACGTTATGTCGTATTCGGAAAGCGAAGTTCGGCGGATCGCCAAGGTCGCATTCGAAGCTGCTCGTGGCCACCATGGCTGCGTGACCAGTGTTGATAAGGCGAATGTTTTGGAAACCAGCCAAGTTTGGCGCGAGGTGGTGAAAGAAGTTTCCATTCAGGAAGACAATGAGGAAATCACCCTCGATCACATGTATGTCGACAACGCTGCAATGCAGCTAGTCAGCAACCCAGTCCCATTCGGAGTGATCCTGACGGGCAATTTGTTTGGCGATATTTTATCAGACCTTGCGAGCGCTTGCGTCGGATCGATCGGACTATTGCCAAGCGCATCGGTGGGAGAGCGCCAAGTCGGACCATTTGGGCCATTTGCCGCCACAGGAACATTCGGCCTTTACGAACCGATCCATGGCAGTGCGCCTGATATTGCTGGGCAAGGCAAAGCAAACCCGATGGCTGCGATCCTTTCCGCGGCGATGATGCTACGCCATTCTTTTGGAATGCCAGATCAGGCAGAGCGGATCGAACGCGCCGTTGGGAGAGCTCTAAGCGATGGCATCCGTGGCGGTGATCTTGGCGGCAGTGATGGGTGCGAAGCAATTGGTTCGGCAGTCATCAAGCGATTGTGAGCGGCGGAGGCGAACAGTGCGATGAGCGATAGCCTCCAACTTGCGATTATCCTGCCCACGCTCAATGAAAAGGGCAATCTCAAACCTTTGATTGATCGGATCGAGACCAGTCTTGGCAACATTGGCTGGGAGGTTGTGATTGTCGATGATAATAGCGATGACGGCACAGCCGATGAAGCGCGATCGATTGCCAGCAATGATGCACGCGTTCGGGTGATAGAGCGGATTGGGAGGAGAGGCCTTTCCAGTGCAGCGATAGAAGGGATGTGCGCCACAGCGGCACCCTATGTCGCGGTGATGGATGCCGATCACCAGCATGATCCAGCTTTGCTTGTTTCAATGTTTGATGCTGTGCGCGATGGCGATGCGGAAATCGCGATCGCTTCTCGTTTCGTTCCCGGCGCGAGCACTGATGACTGGGACACACCCGATCGAGAGCGGCTGTCAGGCGTTGCGAATTTCGTCGCAAGATATCTCACCGGGGTGCAATTGAGTGATCCTATGAGCGGGTATTTCTTGCTGCCAACTGAAGTTGTGCGGTCGCTCACTCCAAGACTTTCGGGGATTGGTTTTAAGATATTACTCGATATTTTGGCGAGCGCGAAAGAGCCGCTTCAGGTCAAGGAATTCCCGCTAAATTTTGCAAAACGACGAGATGGAGAGAGCAAGCTTGATCGGGCGATTCTATTCGATTTTCTCGCAGGCATTTATGACAAATTGCTTGGCCGTTTGATCCCGACGCGGTTTGCCTTGTTCGGCACAGTCGGAGCGTTGGGTGTGCTCGTGCATATCGCCGTTCTTGGCGGTATGCTGTTTGCGTTCGAATTGGGTTTCGGGATCGCGCAAAGCACCGCGGTTCTTTTTGCGATGAGTTTTAATTTTTGGCTCAATAATTGGCTGACTTATCGCGACCAACGATTGCGCGGATTGCGAGCGTTCTTGCGCGGATGGGCCGGATTTTGCCTCACATGCGCGGTCGGGGCGCTGGCCAATGTCGCGGTCGCAACCTTGCTCGAAAGAGCAGGGGTTTTGTGGGTCTTGGCGGCATTCGCCGGAATATTGATCGGTTCTGTGTGGAACTACGCCTTATCGAGCCGTTTTGTTTGGGGCCGGTACTAAACAACGGTGCAACATTTTTGGTGCAACAATTTCAGTCTGTGGGTCGGCAGCTGAACATCATCTCCACCCAGCGATCCAGGTCCATTTGGCGAAGCTCATCGGCCCTTCCAAAGCAGCGGCGGTCAAAAGTTTAAAGAAGATAGCAAAGAACACAATGCTTCCCGCTAGCACGGCGTAGCTGGCCCAGCGATATTGAGTGCGAGCCAGATCGCTGATTGAAATTGCCAGGGCCGCCAGCAAGAAAATGCTAGGCAAGAAGTAGTGATAGTAAAATTGGATCGGCTTGTTGGCGACCAACCATAATCCCAGGCTGACTGCGAAACCAATGACGATCGCCAGTTTGCCCCAATTTCTTTGAGATACGCCTCTAAAAAGACACCATAGCAAGGCCGGAAGGCCCAATAACATGGTCAATGGGTTGCCAATCAACAGGACGCCGCGCTGGGCGGCATCAGTGAATTCGTAAAGGTACCAAATCCCCCGCGTATTGAGCAGCCATTGTGGCCATGTGCTTTGATAGGGATGCGGCTGCTTTACAGATACCTGCAGCTCGATCATTTCTTGGTGCAAACCAATCAACCCATTGGCCGCAAGCGGTGAATTGGTGAGGCTAAAACCGGGAAGATAGGTGAGGGCATAGATGGTGAGCGGCAACAGGCCGAGCCAAATAAATGCCTCCATCAAAGACACTCCGGGCACTGGAATTCCGCGATCACTCATTATCAAATGCTTGCGACCTGCGGAGAGACGCGCGGCAAAAAACATGAGTCCTGGAAGGATGGCGATAGGCACTGCATTCCATTTTGATCCGAGGGCCAAGCCCAATGCAATCCCGGTTATGGCAAGCCGCCAACGCCCATTTTCTGGCTGACGAATGGCAGCTGCAAAATGCCATGCGGCAACTGCCAAAAACGTCGCCATAAATATATCCAGCATCGCAATGCGAGCATGCACGAAAAGATGAAACCCGGTTGCGAGGAGAATGCCAAAGGCAATCGTGGCAAATCGATCTTGCGTGGTGTGCCACAATGCCCGCATGGATGCGTAGAGCGTTGCCATGCCGGCAATGTGCGAAGCGATCCTCCAGCCGATTGGATTGTCACCAAGCCACGCGACACCCAATGCGATCAATTGCTTGCCAAGCATTGGGTGCTCGCGATTCAAGTAAGCACCATCTTCCAGCAATGCTCTTGCAGCAGGAATGTAGTGGATCTCATCGAAATATGGCTTCGAAGGAATTCCAAGGCGAATCCATGCGGCCATTCCAAACAGGACTGCAATAACCGCGCATACCAGCAACGGGTCGCGCAGATACGACCCAGCAGAATTTGTTGCGCCTTCACTCATTGCAGATCGCGATCAAGCAAGCCTGTTATACGCGGCAATCTTAGCTCGTTTTTGTGCCAGCAGCCTGGCGCTCTAACCAGAATAAGCGAGCGACCATGGCCAGCAGGCCAATACTGCCGGTGCACCCAGTTAAGATAACATAGACCCAAACATTCATGCCCGCTTCGCGCGCGCGAGGCGCGACGAAAACCAATGCAACGCCCAGCGCGATAATTAGATCATACCAGACCTGAACGCCCCACAGACTGGCGTTATGATTGGCAAGGAAACCCAAGGGTCCCTCGGCATAGATCGTAACCGCACTGAAGGCGAAGAAACCGGCGAACATCGCCGCTCCGATATGGGCATTGTCATGCGGCGGATTGGTGATCGCGAGGTAGAAGAAAATCAAACCAGCGACGATCGCACCTGCGATGAAAAGTATCTCAGTTGGCGACATGGCTCACTCCTTTAATCGCGCACACAGCGCCTGCTAAACGCTTCAAAAATGCAATATAGCAGCCTGCCGCGAGGAAAAGAATGAAGCAGTCATTTCTTTTCCGCGATTCCTTATGACCCATGCTTGGTTGTCCCTTCGGCCGCATAGCTGACTTGTAAGCTCTCGTTCGCGAGCTTAAGCCAAGGCCTATGAAAAAGACGACCGGAATGGATCGCGCGACGACGCGCAATTGGCGGCCTGCAACGCGGGCTGTGCGCGGAGGCACGTGGCGCAGCGAGCACGGTGAGACGAGCGAGGCACTGTTCCTCACATCTGGTTACACCTATGATGATGCACAGACTGTTGCCGATCGGTTTTCTGGCGATGCGGATGGGATGACCTATTCGCGGTTGCAAAATCCGACCGTGGCGATGCTGGAAGAACGGATTGCGTTGATTGAAGGCGCCGAGGCGTGCCGTGCGCAAGCCAGCGGCATGGCCGCGATGACGGCGGCTTTGCTGTGCCAACTTTCCGCCGGTGATCATTGTGTTGCCGCTCGCGCCGCATTTGGTTCTTGCCGCTGGTTGGTTGACCAATTGTTGCCGCGATTTGGCATTGAAACGACTGTTGTCGACAGCGCTGACAACGCAGCTTGGGAGGCGGCGATCCGTCCCAACACCAAGGTTTTTTTCTTTGAAACACCGGCCAACCCCACGCTCGACATTGTGGATATGAAGCACGTCTGCAACCTTGCCAAAGCGCATGGAATTACGACGGTGGTAGACAATGCGTTTGCTACTGCGGCGTTGCAGCGGCCGATGGAATTTGGCGCTGATATTGTTGCGTATTCGGCCACCAAACTGATGGATGGGCAGGGGCGTGTTCTGGCTGGAGCCATTTGCGGATCAAAAGAATGGGTTGAAGAGACCCTGATGCCGTTTCAGCGCAACACCGGGCCGACATGTGCGCCCTTTAATGCGTGGGTGGTGCACAAGGGGCTAGAAACTCTTGAACTGCGTGCGCATCGTCAAAGCGAAAGTGCGGTGAAGCTGGGAGAGTTTCTAGCCACCCGCGTTGAGCGGGCAGGTGGGCGCATGTTGCATCCGGGTCTCCCATCGCATCCTCAACAAGAGCTTGCGCAGGATCAAATGGATGCGACCGGTCCGATTTTCGCATTCGATGTTGCGTCCAGAGAGCGTGCCTTCGCAATTTTGGATGCGCTACAATTGATCGATATTTCAAACAATATTGGCGATGCGCGTTCGCTGCTTTGCCATCCAGCCTCTACCACCCATGCGAATATGGGCGAAGAGGCGCGAATTGAAATGGGTGTGACTGAGGGGTTGTTGCGCATCAATGTCGGTCTCGAAGACCCGCTCGATCTGATCGAAGACCTGGATCAAGCGCTGCGATTGACCGGAATATAAAAAGAGGCCGGACGCACCGGCGATTAGCCAACAGGTCCAGCCTCTTATTCAAGCCTTTTATGGCTCGATGGAAACGACATAAAATGCCAAGGCCGAAGCCCTAATTGCGCACCGAAGAGAGCTGCAATATCGCTGCCTTCACCTAACAATCCCACTGCAAAGACGGTTCATGCGTTTTTAACCAAAAATCACGCTGGTTTCGGCGGAATCTAAGCTCTGGAATATCAGGCTACTAAGCACAATTGCTATTGTGCGGTGCAGCAATAGCCCCTAGGCGAGATGCCAACTCAAAGGGGCGGGAATGTTCCCGCGTCAGGCTCAAAATTCTGGAATTTCATATGACTGCGGATGGCTCATTTCTGAGCGGTGTCCGGCGCGATTGGTTTGCGCAACCCCGTGCAGACATTCTGGCTGGCATTGTCGTGGCGCTCGCGCTGATCCCAGAGGCAATTGGTTTTGCCTTGATTGCCGGAGTCGATCCGAGCGTTGGTCTGTATGCATCGGTTGCGATCGCAATGGTGATTTCGCTCACGGGTGGCCGCCCCGGAATGATCTCTGCTGCAACCGCTGCTGTTGCTGTGGTCGTGATTCCATTGGTCAGAGAATACGGGGTCGACTATCTCTTCGCCGCAACGATCCTGATGGGCGTGTTTCAGGGGATCGCGGCGCTGCTTCGGCTCGATCTGTTGATGCAGTTTGTAAGCCGCAGCGTCATCACCGGCTTTGTAAATGCTCTGGCGATTTTGATTTTCCTTGCGCAGATTCCACAACTTGATCCGACCGCCGATGGTGTGACGTTCGCAACCTATGCGATGGTCGCTGCCGGCCTTGCGATCATTTATGGTTTTCCGCGGCTTTCAAAAGTTGTGCCTAGCCCGCTGGTTGCAATTGTCTTGCTTACCGCAGCAGCCGTATTCTGGAATTTGCCGGTCAATAATGTTGCGGGTGAAGGCAAGCTGCCTGATGGCTTACCCATGTTTGCGCTTCCGAACGTTCCATTCACTTGGGAAACGCTGCAAATCATCGCCCCCTATTCGCTAACAATGGCTGCGGTCGGTTTGCTCGAAAGCCTTTTGACCGCCCAAATTGTTGACGACATGACGCATACGGACAGCGACAAACGGCGCGAAAGTGCCGGGCAGGGCGTGGCCAATGTTGTTGCAGCTTGCTTTGGCGGAATGGGCGGCTGTGCGATGATCGGGCAGTCGGTCATCAACGTGGCCAGCGGTGGGCGCGGCAGGTTGTCCACCTTTGCGGCTGGTGCCTTCCTATTGTTCTTGCTGACGGTTCTTGGCCCTTATGTTGGGCAAGTGCCAATGCCGGCATTGGTGGCAGTGATGATCATGGTTTCGATCGGCACGTTCAGCTGGAATTCGATCCCCAATCTGCGCCGCCATCCACCCACCAGTTCATTGGTTATGATCGCGACGGTGATTGTTGTTGTGTGGACGCATGATCTTGCGCTTGGCGTGCTGGTTGGCGTCTTGCTTTCGGGCATCTTTTTTGCAGGCAAGGTGCGGAACATGTTCTCTGTTGAGCGTGTGCGCCGACCGCACAGCGCGGTGTATATTGTCACTGGTGAAATCTTCTTCGCCAGCGTCGACAAATTTCAGCGCCGGCTGGGCCCGGAAAGCCAATATGAAGACGCCAGCGATACAGTTGTAGTCGATGTTTCGAAGGCGCATTTCTGGGATATTTCGGCAATTGGGGCTTTGGAAAAAGTGGTCGATAGAATGCGGCGAAATGGGCGGCATACGCGGATTGTGGGGCTCAATCAGGCAAGCGCTGACTTGTTCGATCGCTTTGCGCTTGAGGATCGGACCGGCTTGGAAAGCGGACTTGCACCGCATTGATTGGAACCATCCGGTTAGGCTTGTCAGAAGCTGCACTGCGTGCGAACTATCTGAGCGAGTTTAGGAGAAGAGTGATCATGGCCAACCGCGTTGAACTGATATTCGATTTCGTCAGCCCCAACGCCTACTTGATTTGGTGGCCATTGCGTGACTTGATCAAGCAAACCGGCGCTGAATTGGATGTGATGCCGGTTTTCCTTGCGGGGATGCACCGCGAAACGGGCAATGCCCCTCCGATGATCCGCGATGCTGATGTTAAGGGCAAAGTTGAATATTCCATGCTCGAAATGCGCCGGTTCATTGTGCGGCACAATCTCGACAAATATAAAATGCATCCGCAATTTCCGTTCAATTCGATAACGCTGCAACGGATACTCTATGCCGCTGATCAGGATGGTCGCGGGGTCCAATTTGCAGAAGGGCTATTGCCGGCCATTTGGGAAGAGGGGATTGACATCAACTCGCCAGAAGCATTGGGCCAAGCAATTACAGCGGCTGGTTTTGACGCACCGGATTTGTTCGCGCGCAGTCAAACCGACGAAGTTAAGCAAGGCCTGATTGCAAACACAGATAAAGCAGTGGAGCGGGGCGCGTTTGGCATTCCGACGATGTTTGTCGGACCCAAAGGCGGCGATTGCGAAATGTTCTTTGGCAAAGAGCGGTTGGACCAAATCGAGGAAGAACTGGCGACAGGTTGAAGTTGGACACCCATTTCAGATAAAAAAAGAGCGCCGGTAAGGGCGCTCTTTTTGTGTGGCTTCGGCCTTAAAGGGTCAAAGTTGGCCGAGCATATGCTCCGCGCTTGAAACCTTAAACTCGCCGCCTTCTTCAACATTGAGTTGTTCGACGACGCCGTCATTCACAACCATCGAGAAGCGCTGCCCGCGTTGCCCCATGCCAAATCCGGCGGCATCCATAGTCAGGCCAACAGCTTCGACAAATTCGGCGTTGCCATCAGCAAGCATGGTGATGTCTTGGCTGCCAGCGGCTTCATTCCAAGCGTTCATGACAAAAGCGTCGTTGACCGCTGTCCCAACGATCTCGTCAACGCCTTTGGCTTTCAAGTCCGCTGCTTTTTCCACGAACCCGGGCAAGTGCTTGGCCGAACAAGTTGGAGTGAAAGCTCCTGGCACTGAAAACAGAGCGACTTTCTTGCCAGCGAAATATTCTGACGCCTGAACCTGCTCCGGCCCCTGAGCTGTTGCCCTGACCAGATTTACCTCTGGCAGCTTGTCACCAACTGAAATTGTCATCGCAAAAATCCTTTATGGTCCTGTCTGCACGTTGACTTAGTGCGCGCGTCCAATCCTGCAAGCGCCAATTTACGCTTAAGATCGCTTTACCTTGGGCCTTCAACAAAACGTAAATGACTCGCGCAATTATGTCCGCGCCGGTGGGGGTTTTAACGGCATGGGGATACAGGGACATGACATTCAAAAACATATCAGGCGCTATTTTCGCGGCATGTGTGGCGATTTCACCGATAAACGCAGCGCAAGCTCAATCAGCGAATGAGGAAGCGGAAAACATTCGCAAACTCAACATCATGTTGATGGTGACATCGCTGAGATGCCGCCAAGGCGCGCATGATTTTAGGGCGGAATACGAACGGTTTAGCGCAATGCATCTCGCAACGCTCAACCGGGCAGGGGAGCAATTGCAAGGCCAATTGAGAGCGGAATACGGCAATCGGGGCAGCGAGCGGGCGCTTGATCGAGTGGGTGTACAAATGGCCAATTCTTATGGCGATGGGCATCCATGGCTCAATTGCGAGCAGTTGAAACAAGTGGCTCATAATTTGAGCTTAAGCGGTGATCGCGCGATGCTTTCCAGAGAAGCAGTGCGGCTTTTGGCCGCTCAACAGCCCCCTGCTCCGACTACAGCCGCAGCATTTAGCCCCGTACCAGGTCCAGCATCAAGTTCGCAGGGACCTATCGATCAAACGCTGCTCGTTTCGGAGTAGAATTCGACGTTGCAGTTCAACATGGCAGTCCGGCCTGGTAAATTGCATGCAATGAAGTTCGTTATTGAGAGAAATGGGTAGGGGCAGTTGCCCCAATGCGGGTGACCAGCTAAGAGCGGCGCCGATCGCGCGGTAATCGACTATACATCCGCGCCAAAACCCATTTTTCTTGAAGGATTTTTGCGTGAGCCAGGCTGCTGACTACATCATCAAAGATATCTCTATGGCCCAATTCGGCCGTGATGAGATTGCAATTGCGGAAACTGAAATGCCGGGCCTGATGGCCCTGCGTGAAGAATTTGGCGAAGGCCAGCCGCTCAAAGGTGCACGGATCACGGGTTCGTTGCATATGACCATTCAGACGGCCGTTTTGATTGAAACATTGGTGGCGCTAGGTGCCGAAGTGCGCTGGGCAACCTGCAATATTTTCTCCACGCAAGATCACGCGGCTGCCGCGATTGCTGATCAGGGAATTCCGGTATTCGCCATCAAAGGCGAAACCCTATCAGATTATTGGGATTATGTTGGCCGCATCTTCGATTGGTCAACTGATGCCGATCAAGATCTGACCGCCAACCTCATCCTGGATGATGGCGGCGATGCGACGATGTTCGCATTATGGGGTGCGCGGGTTGAAGCTGGCGAAGAATTGCCCGCTCCTGCGAATGCTGAAGAAATCGAATTTCAGCGCGCGTTGAAGGCATATATAGCGGCGAAACCCGGTTATCTCACCAAATCAGTCGAGAATATCAAAGGCGTTTCGGAAGAAACCACAACCGGTGTGATGCGGCTCTATCAGATCGCAAAGCAAGGCAAATTGCCGTTCCCTGCGATCAACGTAAACGACAGTGTCACCAAGTCTAAGTTCGACAATCTGTATGGTTGCAAAGAAAGCCTAGTGGATGCGATCCGGCGGGCAACCGATGTCATGCTCGCAGGTAAAGTCGCATGTGTCGCCGGTTATGGCGATGTCGGCAAAGGTTCTGCCGCGTCATTGCGTGATGGCGGTGCACGGGTGATGGTGACCGAAATTGATCCAATTTGTGCATTGCAAGCCGCGATGGATGGATATGAAGTTGTCACTATGGATGAGGCGACACAGCGCGCTGATATTTTTGTGACCGCCACCGGCAATGAAGATGTGATCACCGGCGAGCACATGAAATCCATGAAGAACATGGCGATCGTATGCAATATCGGCCACTTCGACAGCGAAATTCAAATTGCTGCGCTCGACAATTACGATTGGAAAGAGATCAAAGAAGGCACCGACATGGTGACATTCCCAGAAGGGAAATCGCTGCTGATCCTTGCCAAAGGGCGTCTGGTCAATTTGGGTTGCGCCACGGGCCACCCAAGTTTTGTGATGAGCGCGAGTTTCACAAACCAAACTTTGGCGCAGATCGAGCTGTTCACCAAAGCAGATGAATACAACAATGATGTGTATGTATTGCCCAAGCATCTCGATGAGAAAGTCGCGGCATTGCACCTTGAAAAGCTCGGCGTGCAGCTGACGCAGCTTAGCCAAACGCAAGCCAATTACATCGGTGTGCCGCAAGCTGGGCCGTTCAAACCGGACCATTATCGCTACTAAACGCGCTGTACTTTTTCCATGGCTGCATTTGCCGCCTTGCAATGTGCGTTCGAGCAAATGCGGCCAGCACTGCTGATTAAACGATAAGCCCCCGCCGGATTGCAATTCGGTGGGGGCTTTTCCTATGTCGCCAGTTGCAACATTGACGCGCGGCGAATAGCTGGTTCTCAATGGAATTTTCGCCTGTCATCTTGACCGTCATTGGGCTCTTGCTTGCAGCGTGGACTGTCGGCGCTGCAACGCTCATGGTTAGAGCATCACGACAGGCCCGGCGAAGTACAGCATTGCAAACATCTCTACGCCGGATGCAGACGATGCTCGAAGTTGCGCCAGCGATACCGATTTTGGTGCGTGTTGATGGACGGATCGAAGCTCCAGACCGGCTTGCACGCTGGTTGGGCCTAGAGAAGATGCCGGCATTTCTTAGCGAGCTTGATGGAGGCGAAGGCCAAGGGCTTTCACAAGATCAACTTGCCGAATTATCCGAGGCGGTCCGGCGCACGCAAAAGAGTGCTTCGCCGTTTCAATTAGTGCTGACACCTCCGGGTTCAGAACGCAGTCTGGCTTTGCGCGGTGCCTTGGCAGATCCGCAAGTTTCGCCCGGCGGCGCGGCATTGGTTTGGGTTTTTGATTTCTCCGAAAGTGAAGGCGAATTGTCGCGTTTGCGGCTGACCGCTTCCAGAGCGGAAGGTGATTTTGCAGCGCTGGTTGGATTGATCGAAGCAGCTCCTTCACCAATGTGGTTTCGCGGGGCAGGGCTAAAATTGCAATTGGTCAATCAGGCTTATGTCGAAGCGGTGGGGGCTGAAAATGCCGAGGCGGTGATTGAAGGGCAGATCGAGCTGTTCGAAACAGTCGATGGCCGAAGTCCAATCGATATTGCTCGCACCAGCCTGCATGATCAGAAAAAGACCGAACGGCAGGTGGCGGCTACGATTGCGGGGGAACGCCGGACCATGCAAGTCAGCGATCTTCCTCTCGGCAGAGAAGGCGTTGCTGGGTACGCGATCGATATCGAACAGCAGGAACAGCAAGCGCGCGAATTGCGAGCTTTCCGGGATGCCCAGCGCGCTATGCTGGATCAGATATCGATCGGTGTTGCGCAATTTGATGCCGAAGAACGGCTCACCTTCGCCAATCGTCCTTTCAGGCGCCAATTTTCATTGGTAGAAGATTCTGTGTCTGGCCGAACGTTCGAGGGCTTACTATCCGATGCGAGAGAAGCTGGGCGCACCCCGGAAGTGCGCGATTTTCCAGAGTGGCGCCGGGAACATGCCGATTGGTTCGGGGCTCAGGAAACTCAGGAAGAAGCTTGGCCATTGCCGGGGGGAACTCATTTGCGCGTGATTGCCCAACCAATGCCAGATGGCGGGTTGGTACTGATCGCAGAAGACCAAACGGAACAACTTGCTCTGTCGGCGACACGTGACACATTGCTGCGCACTCGCACGGCGACGCTGGATAGCTTGTTTGAGGCTCTGGCGATCTTTTCTCCCGATGGATCGGTGCAATTGTGGAACCGCAGCTTTGCCGGAACCTGGGGGCTGGATAGCGAATTTCTTGATACGCACCCCAACGCGGAAAGCCTTTTGGAGGCGATCAGCAAAAATTTGGCCAGACCGAGCCAAGCCAGATCGATTGGTGCCGTTGTTCGTGCTGCTACGCTTGATCGCAAAGAGAAGGGCGGCCGGGTTGAATTGACCGATGGACGGACACTTGAATTTGCAGGCGTGCCGCTCCCTGATGGCAATGGACTTCTCAGCGTTCTCGACATCACCGATGCACAAAAGGCGGAAAATGCCTTGCGAGAGCGCAATCTGGCGCTTGAGGAGGCCGATGCCGTGAAGGCGCGCTTCCTCGCCAATATGTCTTATGAATTCCGCACCCCGCTGACCTCAATCGGAGGATTTGCCGAACTTATTAAAAGTGGTGCCGCAGGCGACGTAAGCGAGCAGATGACCGAATATGTTGATGCGATTATAGATTCGGTCGCGCGCCTAACCGAACAGGTCGAAAATGTGCTGGACCTTTCGCAAAGCGAGGCTGGGCTTTTACCTATCACCAAGCAAGAGCTGGATCTCATGCCGTTTGTCACGAAATTGGTGAGAGAACGTGAGAAGGCAATTGTCGACGCCGAATTGGGGCTCGATCTGCGCGGCAAACGAGGCACAAAGGTTCAGGCCGATCCTCGGCAATTAGGCAAGGCTATTGGTCAATTGCTCGACAATGCGATTTCGGGAACGCCAGCCGATGGCAAAATTCTGATCAATATAGCGGCTGGCTCAACAGGCGCTGGGAGCGGGGAAATCGCGATCTCAGACAATGGCCATGGTATGAGCAAAACCGAGCTTGCCAGAGCCATGGACAGCGCCCGGGTTCAAGATGACGGATCGCTGGAGCGCCGTGAAGGTCTGGGTATCCCGCTGGCAAGGCAGTTGGTCGAAGCGCATGGAGGCCGCTTGGACATCATGAGCGAGGAAGGCGTGGGCACCACCGCGACCATTCATTTGCCGTGACCAACGTCGCGCTTCCAGATTTGCTGGCCGTGGAGCGGTTTGGCGCAAAAATCGCTGAAAAATTGAAATCCGGCGATGTGGTGTCACTCTCAGGCGAGTTGGGTGCGGGGAAAACGACTTTGGCGCGCGCGATCATTGCAGCTCTTGGCTATGATCATGAAGTTCCATCGCCGACTTTCACGATTATCGAAACCTATGATGCGCCGCCTTTGCGTATTCCGGTGGTCCATGCCGATTTCTATCGTCTGGAATCGCCTGACGAATTGCAGGAATTGGGATTAGAAGATTATCGCGACGGAGCCGCGTTGATTGCCGAATGGCCGCAGCATGCTGGCGGGTTTGATCATGAAGCTGCCTGTCTTTCAATTACGCTCAAATCTGCGGATGAGGGGCGCGCCGCGATTGTCGAGAGTGGCCCGGATTGGCTAGAGCGTTGGCCATGAGTGAATTTCCCAAAGGGATGGCTGGCTTCCTCGCCGATGCAGGGTGGCAAGAGGCGGCAATTGATCCGATCCCCGGCGATGCCTCGTTTCGCCGATATTTTCGTTTAGCGCGATCGCAGGGCGATGCCCCCGGCACGGCCATGTTGATGTTTGCGCCGCCGCCTGACGAAGATCCTCTGCCATTCTTGAATGTCGCACGATGGCTGGGATCGCATGGCCTGCGCGCGCCAAAAATCTATGCCTCAGATGCGGATGCCGGATGGATTTTGCTAGAAGATTTCGGCGATGATCGGATGCGCGACTGGCTCGATGTAAACCCATCTGGGGAATTGGCGGCTTATGAAGCTGCAGTGGATGCTTTGGTGGAATTGCACCAACATTCTCCCGGGCCATTCCCTCCCTATGACCTGCCGACCTATCAACGCGAAGCGGCGCTGCTAATCGAATGGTATTGCCCGGCCCAAGGCTTAACAATCGATGCCGCGGGATACCATGCGGCGTGGCAGCAGGCTTTAAACCCCTTGCTAGACGGCGCGGGAGCTAGGGTGAATGTTCTGCGTGATTATCACGCGGAAAACATCATGTTGTTGGGCGATCCCAGTTCTGGCGCGCCGCAGGGCTTGATTGATTTTCAAGACGCGCTGGTGGGGCATCCGGCCTATGATCTTGTTTCGCTTCTGCAAGATGCACGCCGTGACGTTTCTGAGGAGCTTGAGGTGGCAATGTTTGCCAGATATTGCGATCGAGCAAGTCCCGATGCCGAATTTGAAGCGGACTATGCGAGACTCGGTGCGCAAAGGAACGCCAAGATTGTTGGTGTTTTTACGCGCCTTTACAAGCGCGATGGGAAGCCCCGCTATCTTGAATTAATCCCTCGGGTGTGGCGGGCATTGGAACGCGACTTGGCTCATCCTGCGCTGGCCCCTGTTGCAAGGTGGTTTGATGCCAACATTCCGCAAGAACTACGCGATGCCAATGGCGGCGAAATCAAATGAGCGCGGCTGATCTCGCCAGTGACACTGCGATGGTGATGGCCGCTGGGATGGGTAAACGAATGCGCCCACTCACTGCCGCGCAGCCGAAGCCGCTGGTCCGGGTGGCTGGAAAGCCTTTGATTGATCATGCCTTGGATCGATTGAGCGCGGCGGGTGTCGGGCGAGCGATCGTCAATGTCCATTATCTGGCGGACGCGTTGGAAGCGCATGTGCTTGGGCGCAACAACTCACCGCAAATTGTTATCTCAGATGAGCGTGACGCCTTGCTTGAAACTGGTGGGGCGATGATGAAGGCGAAAGAGCACCTACCCGACCCATTCTTTTGTCTAAACGCTGATAACATCTGGCTGGATGGGCCGCGCGATGCCTTTCGCGATCTCTCTAGACGGTGGGACCCGGCTAAAATGGATGCGCTGTTATTGCTTGTTCCGCATACACGGGCGGCAAATTTCGCTGGGCAAGGCGATTTTTATATGGACGCAATCGGCCAAGTTTCGCGCCGGATAAAGGGGCGCATTGCACCCTTTATTTACACTGGTATTCAGTTGGTTTCGCATCGCTTGTTGCGCGATGCACCAGAAGGCAGATTTTCAACCAACATCCTGTGGAATCGCGCGATTGAGGAAGGGCGCCTGTTTGGCACTTCATTTACAGGGCAATGGTTTGAGGTGGGCACACCGCATGCCATCGCGCCGACAGAAAACGCGCTAAAGCGTGGGTAACAGGCAAGCGCCAGAGATTTACTCAATCGCCGCCCATCGCGGCTTTGCAGATGCTTTGGTGGCTGGTCTGGTGCCGCGTTATAGCGAAACTGGGTTTGGGTTGGCGCGATTGACATTGCTAGTGCCAAGCACTCGCGCAGCGCGCACGATCAGCGAAGCTTTCATCCGTTATGGCGGTGAAAACGGAGAGAGCGGTATGCTGATGCCGCGCATGGTGACGATCGGCGATCTTGATTTGGATGAATCGCTGGGCGCTCTACTGGATCCCTTGGGCGCTGAAGAAATTGGCCTTGCAATAGAGCCGACGCGCAGATGGCTCGAACTTTCTCAGATGCTCGGCAGCGAATTGGCCAGCCAGGGCCGCGACATACCATCGAGTGGGGCATTGTTGCGGATTGCCCGCGAATTTGCCCGCACGATCGATCGTTTGTTGGTTGAAGAGAAAACTCCAAACGATCTGCTCGATGATGCCATTTTGGATTTGCACCCAGATTTGGCACAGCATTGGCAGGATTCAATTCAGCTTTTCACACGGGTCTACACGCGCTGGAGCTTTGCGCTGGAAGAACGTGGACAATTGAATGCCGCGCAAAGACGCAACCAATTGTTCGATCGCGCTGCTGAACAATGGAAGATGGAGGCGCCAAAAACCCCCATTGTCGCAGCAGGAGTGACCAGCGCCGCGCCCGCTCTTGCACGAATGCTTCGGTCCATCGCTGATTTGCCGAATGGTGCAGTAATTTTGCCCGATCTCGATCTATCAATGGGCAAAGATGCTTGGGCTGAATTGGGCCGGGCCGGGCGGTCAGAGGAACCGGGTGGAGAGGTCTTTGCGTCCAATGATGCGCTTACGCATCCGCAATACCATCTCAAATTATTGCTAGAACGAATGGGCATAGCCCGCGAAGAGATCCGCCCGTGGCATCGACGGGGAATATCAGCTTCGGAACCAACGCGAAGCCACGCGATTAGCTCGCTGTTTTTGCCGCCGAAAGCGAGCTCAAGCTGGGTCGAGATGGACGCCGAAAAACGCCGCCTACCGCGAGTCCGATTGCTCACCAATGCGACGGCTGAGGAAGAGGCGCAGGCCATCGCTTTGATGGCGCGAGAAGCGTTGGAAGAGCCTGAAAAACGCGTCGCAGTAATCACGGCAGATCGCAGTTTAGCGCGCCGGGTTGTGCAGCATCTGGCGCGCTGGAATATCGCCGCGGACGATTCCGCTGGTTGCCCCTTGTCGCTTACACCGGCAGGCCGATTGCTGTTGTTGATTGCAGAGCTTCTTAGCCGCGATCTATCCCCCACTGCATTGGTTGCCGCGTTGGCTCATCCGCTGGTGAAAGCCGGTGAAAACAGGGGTGATTGGCTCAGTAGTTTACGGGCTCTTGAACGCAAATTGAGAGGTCCATCGCCGGCCCCTGGGTTGGAGCCTTTGCGCAGCATCGCAATTGAAGCACAGGTTAGTGAATGGTGGGATGAGCTGGAAGCGCTGCTCCTACCCTTGGCGGATATCGGCGAAGAAATATCGCTCGCCGATGCACTGGATCTTCTCGCATCGACTTGTGAGGCTCTGGCCGGAATTCAGATTTGGGCCCGAGAGGATGGCCGGGCGCTCGCTGCCATGGTGGAAGATCTGCGTCTCCACTCGCGTGGCTGCGATACTGTCATTTCATCAAAAGATATTTCGATCATCATGCGCGAAGCGATGGACGAGATTGCGGTAAGACCGGCCTATGGCGGGCACCCCCGCATTGCGGTTTATGGTCTGTTGGAATCGCGCATGACCCGCGCTGATATGATTATTTGTGGCGGACTGAATGAAGGGAGCTGGCCGCAGAGACCTGCGCCCGACCCCTTGCTGGCGCCGGCGGTTTTGCGCACGCTTGGGGTGCCAGGTGTCGAATTCCGCATCGGCTTGGCGGCGCATGATCTTGCTGGCGCTTTGGGCGCACCCGAAGTGGTGCTCAGCCGCGCTGAACGCGACAAAGAAGGGCCAACCATACCATCGCGGTTTCTTTTGCGCGTCGAAGCGCTTTTGGGAGAGCTGGCAAGCGCTCACCGCGAAAAAGCTATACCTGCGATATTGCCGCGGCTGGATCGGAATGTTCCATCCGCGCCGCAATATCCTCGGCCCGCGCCAAACCCAGATGCAAAGCAACGCGGTGTCACTATCAAAGTAACCGCGCTCGACCGTTTGCTTGGCGACCCATACCAATTTTACGCGCAAGAGATTCTTGGCCTTAAGGGGCTAGATCAATTGGAGGCAGATCCGTTCAGTGATCCTGCCCTGCGCGGCACGCTGACACACAAAATTTTGGAACTCTGGCACCAAGCGCGCAGCACCGATCCGGCGGCAGACATATTGGCGATTGCCGAGGCGCATTTTCGCAAGGAGCAATGCCATCCGTTGTTTATGGGATTGTGGCGCCCGCGCTTGCTGGCCGCATTGGAACGGTTCGCTGAGTGGATCGATGGCGATTCATCGAGAACAGTCGCCGCTTGGGAACGAAAGGGCTCGATGACTGTCGACGGGGTCAAGGTTTATGGCCGTGCGGATAGGATCGATCGGAACGCCGATGGCACCCTTATTATTGTCGATTACAAAACCGGCCGTCCACCCAGCGCGGCCCAGGTCGAAGCAGGATTTGCGCTGCAATTGGGGTTGCTGGGGTTGATCGCGCGCGACGGTGATTTTGATGGTCTTGTGGGCGAGAGCAGTCGGTTCGAATATTGGTCAATGGCCAAAGATGGCGGCGAGTTTGGATTTATCGATTCCCCCGTCAAAGAGGGCCGAAAACGATCAGGCTTGGCACCGGAGGAATTTCTGCCTGCGCACGAGCAAAAGCTGCACCAAGCAATCGCTCGATTTATCAAAGGGACCGATCCATTCGTCGCGAAGGAAAATCCCGCCTATCCGGGTTACACCGATTATGATCAGCTAATGCGGCTTGAAGAATGGCTGATAAACTTGGCTGATGCCGATCGGGTTGATGGCAAATGAGCGGCGCAGTTTACAAGTTGGAGAACAATCAGCGCGGCGCAGTTAATCCGCGCGATAATGTTTGGCTGTCAGCTTCGGCCGGGACAGGCAAAACTCAGGTTTTGTCGGCGCGCGTTCTGCGATTGCTGCTGCGCCGCGATGTCGATCCCTCTCAAATTTTGTGCCTCACCTTCACCAAAGCTGGGGCTGCCGAAATGGCCAATCGTATCAACGCGGTGCTGGCGCGGTGGGTGCGATTGGACCCGGCCAGTTTGGCGCAAGAATTGGGCTATCTTGGCGCTGATATTGGTCCAAAGACTCAGGCGCGCGCGCGGACCTTATTTGCCAGCGTACTCGATTGCCCTGGCGGCGGTTTACGGATCGACACCATTCACGCTTTTGCCCAGTGGTTGCTGGCAAGTTTTCCGGGCGAAGCTGATTTGCAACCGGGCGCGCGGCCGATGGAGGAACGTGAACGAGAACTTCTTGGCCGCGAAGTTCTTTCTGAAATGTTGGCTGATGCGGAGCGCCATCGGGACCAAAGAATTCTAGGCGGGGTGCATCAATTCACATTGCGCAAAGATCCCGAGGCCTTGCGAACATGGTTGATGCGGTGCGCCGGAGCGAAAGAATTGTGGTACGGTCCATCCAGTTGGCAACCGCCCATAAAACCGCGCGTTTTGCAGCTCCTTGATCTGCCCAGTGACGCCGATGAGGCGTGGGTGAATGACATATTTCACCCCGACACATTCCCGGATGATCAGTTGCGACAAATTCTGCCCTTGATGCGCGATTGGGCGGCGAAAAAAGGCGAAGAAACCGCCGCATTCATTGAACGATGGTTGGACCTGCCAATCGATCAACGCGCAGATCATGCAGATGGATTTTTTGAAACCATTCTCAAGAAGGATGGCGATCCGCGCAAAATGGAAAAGCCAAGCAAGGCGGAGCCCCGCCTGCTTGAGTGGCAACAGGCCGTTGCAGATGTCGTGGGCCAGTATGCCGAGCGCCGTTCGCTCCTCACTCTCGCTGAGACGCTTGCGCCTGCGCTGGAGCTGGGCCGTGAATTTGCGCTGCGATGGGAAGCGGCAAAAGAGCGCGAGGCGCTGCTCGACTTCGATGACTTGATCCAGCTGGCGGCAAGGCTGTTGGGCCGCAAGGATGCGTCGGATTGGATACGCTATAAGCTTGATCGGCGTTTCGATCATATCTTGATTGATGAGGCTCAGGACACCAACGCTGCGCAATGGTCGATCGTGTATGCTCTGATCGATGACTTTTTCGACGGTGAAGGGGCGGTCGGAGACAAGCTGAGAACGATCTTCACGGTCGGAGATTATAAGCAAGCGATTTTCGGGTTTCAGGGGACCAGTCCTGAAAATTTCGCGATCGCAAAAGATAAAGTCTGTTCAAAAATTGCCGCTGCGCGCGAAAATGCGTCCAACTTGCGGGAACAAAGGCAATTGCCGTCATGGCGAGATCTTGATCTTGGGCAGAGCTTTCGCACGTCAGACATTGTTTTGCAGTTTGTGAATCGCGCAATTGAGGTGATCGGCGCTCATACATTTGGGCTGGCGGCAAATCCCGAACCGCATGAAGGAGAAGACCGCGCTGGGCTGGTAACTTTGTGGCAGCCTGTTCGCGGAGACACGGCCAGCGATCTTGACCAGGACGATGATCAGGAATGGCTGGCGCATCATGATCGCAAATTGGCGGACAAACTCGCCGAGCAAGTGCGCATGTGGCACAGTGGAGAAGAACCACTGATCCTCGAAAAAGGTGGTGCGCCGCGCCAAGCACAGGCTGGCGATGTGATGATATTGGTGCGCAAGCGCAGAGAATTGGCCGCGCTGATCGTTGCCCGTCTGCACGCAAAAGGTGTCCCAGTCGCTGGGGTGGATCGGTTGCGACTGGGCGCCCCGTTGGTTGTCAAAGATCTGATGGCTGCCTTGCGATTTGCGGCGCAGCCACTCGATGATTTGATGTGTGCAAATTTGTTGGCCTCTCCGCTGATCGGATGGAGCCAAGATGATTTATTGGAATATGTTCCGCGCGAAAGAGCTGTCCGGCTGTGGGATCACTTGCGCAAACACGATGCGCCTTTCGTGCAAGAGACTGCCGCAAAACTGCGGGACCTTTTGGCCTTGGCTGACTTTGAAACGCCGCAAGCTTTGCTCGCATGGCTCTTGATTGGACCCTGGGCCGGGCGCAGGAAGTTGGTTGAGCGGTTGGGGCGTGAAACCAATGATCCCATTGATGAATTGGTCAATTCCGCCTTCGCATATGAAGCGGCCCATGCTCCAAGTCTGGCTGGTTTTATCCAATGGTTTGATGCCGGTGAAGCGGAGTTGAAACGCGACCCCGGCGAAGCTGCGAACCAGGTGCGGGTGATGACCGTCCATGGTTCAAAAGGTTTGCAATCGCCGATAGTGATTATGGCCGACGCCACTGGAAAGCCTGGGCAGGGCAGTGCATTGGATCTGGATGAGGCTGTTCTGGGAAAAGCCACGCAGGATGAAGACAGGCGCTCCGTGCCGATTCCGCCAGTCACGAAAGATGAAAGAGTTGGCGCAGTTAAAGCGGCAGAGGAACGCGCCAGCATTGCTGAAATGCAGGAACATTGGCGTTTGCTTTATGTTGCAATGACGCGCGCGGAGGAGGCGCTTTTCATCACCGGGTCGCTGGGACCGCGTGATCGCGATGGACCCCATGAAGACAGCTGGTTTGCGCGGCTCTCCCCGATATTCGATAGCGATGATTTGTCCGATCCTGTTTGGGGTGGCCGGCAAGAATGGGGGCGTCGTTCTACCGCGTCCCCCGCCAGCCATCCCTTGAATGTGGAAGACGATCGCGATCTTCCAGGATGGGTGTTCGCGCCAATCGGAGCTGAACCGCGGCCTCCACGCCCGCTTGCGCCGAGTTCTGCGGGTCAGGAGCTTGGAGCTGATCCTCCGCAGGAAACCGGCGGAGATACCGAGCAGGCTCAGCAAGCTGCACGGCGCGGGATTTTGATCCATCGACTGCTAGAACGGTTGCCGGATATTGCCGATAATGCGCGATTTGAGGCCGCGACTTCATGGATAAATCGGCAGGCGGGTGATCTGTCCGGTGCAATGAAAAACGACATTGTGGATGCGGCGCTCAAAGTGCTGGCTGAGCCAGGATTTTCTGAGGTGTTTGATTCCAATGCATTGGCGGAGGTGCCGTTTGCAGCGACGGTTGAGGGCGTGGTCGTTTCTGGAATGGTTGACCGGCTTTTGATAACTCCCAAGCTGATAACCGTTGTTGACTTCAAAACCACGCGCCGACCGCCCAAATCTTCAAGTGACCTTCCTGCGGCCACTCTACGCCAGTTGGCGGCGTATGCCGCGGCGCTTGAGGTGATATATCCTGGTAGGCAGGTAAAGGCTGGCGTGCTCTACACTCAGACCCCGCAGATCATTGAACTGACGCCGGAGCAATTGAGGTTACACAAAATTGGATTTGCGGGTGCGCAGTAAAGCTATGCACAGCAAACGGTTGAGTGAAATCCAAACGTGCCTAGATAGAACGCAACACAAAATAGGAGATACTCCGTGGCAACCGTCAATGTGACCGACGAAAATTTTAAAGCTGATGTGCTTGAGTCTGACACTCCGGTATTGGTCGATTTTTGGGCCGATTGGTGCGGCCCTTGCAAAATGATTGCACCCGCTCTTGAAGAGATCAGCGATGAACTCTCCGGGAAGGTAACCATCGCCAAGATGGATATTATGGAAAACACCGGCGTTCCGGCGGAAATCGGCGTCCAATCCATTCCGCTTATGGTGCTGTTTAAGAATGGCGAAGCCGTGGCCCAAAAACTGGGTGCGGCTCCAAAAAGCCAGCTTAAAGAATGGATTGAAAGCGAGATTTGACCGTTAGATTTCTGGCCTGATCCCGCATTGCCGAGATCAGGCCAAAACTCGCGCTACAAATTCATCCCAAATGGCTGGGCTGGATGCACCGACCAGGCCCGGTTTGCTTTGCTCATCAACACGGTATTCACTTCCGTCGAGCCGCGCGGCTTTGCCGCCTGCTTCGTTGAGCCACAAAACACCGGCTGCATGATCCCAAGCGAACGTGCGCTTGAAACTCGAAATGTCATTCTCGCCCAATGCGAGCCTTGGATATTGCTCGGCCGCGCAGCGCGGAATTTCAACCAGTGAATAATGCGGCGCAAGTTTGGCATCGACCATAGCGCGCTGATCGTCTGTTAAGAACATCCGCGAAATAGCCGCAATTGGCGGGTCTTCATTGGCGGTTTTGGCCTTGATTTGCTCACCATCAATATGCGCGCCTTCACCGCGGCGAGTGTGGCAAAATCGGTCTTTGTTGGGGTCATAGAGCCAACCCGCAACAGCCCGCCCAGCGTCAGCCAATGCGATAATTGTTCCGAATGGTTTCTTGCCTTTCGTGAAGTTCGCAGTGCCATCCAGCGGATCGATTATCCAACATTGCTGGGATAGGTTTTCGAGTACACTCTCATCGGCGTGGACAGCTTCTTCACCGACCACGGGAACTCCAGGAGAGAGCTTGGTCAAAGCTTCGGTCAGAAACTCTTCCACTTCGCGATCTACGATCGTGACGGGATCATCCTCGCCCTTCATCTCGATGTCGCTCTCGCTCAATTGCTGAAACCGCGGCAGGATTGATCGCTGCGCGGCGAAACGCACAAGGTCGCGAATTTCCGCATCCAAAGAGCTCAATCCAGGCCCGCTCATGAGCGATAATCCGCATTGATCGAAATATAACCGTGGGTGAGGTCGCAGGTCCAAATGGTCGCACGACCTTCGCCGATCCCCAATTCCACCGATAAATCAACATCTTGCCCCCTTAGATGTTGGGAAACGGGAACTTCGTCATAATCCTCAACCGGCAAGCCGTCCTTTGCTGCGTAAACCCCGCCAAAGGCGATGGATAGCTTATCCCGGTCTGCAGGTTCTCCGGCCTTGCCAACCGCCATTACAACCCGGCCCCAATTGGCATCCTCTCCAGCGATTGCCGTTTTCACGAGCGGTGAATTTGCGATCGACAGACCGACACGGCGCGCGCTGTCATCACTCTCGGCTCCGCTGACCCGGACAGTTATAAATTTGCTTGCCCCTTCGCCATCACGCACGACCAATTGGGCGAGCTGTCGGCATAAATCGCACAGCGCCGATGCAAGGGCATCTGCTCCTGCCGTGTCCCAACCTTCGATAGATGCGTTGCCGGCTTTGCCAGTCGCAAAAGCGAGCACAGTGTCGCTGGTGGATGTATCCCCATCGACGGTGATGCAGCTGAAGGTTTCGCGGTTTGCGCGATTGAGCAGTTCCTGGAGGAAATCTGGAGCAATCGCTGCATCAGTGAAAATATAACCCAGCATGGTCGCCATGTCTGGAGCGATCATGCCTGATCCTTTGATGATGCCGACCAGCTCAACGCGGGTGTCACCGATCATCGCACTGGCTTTCGCGCCTTTGGCAAATGTGTCCGTCGTGCCGATTGCTTCGGTGGCGGTCTGCCAACTGGCCAAAGGCGCCCTAAACGCTGCTTCTAAGCCAGCGCGGGCCTTGTCTTGCGGCAAAGGAACACCAATCACACCAGTGGAGGATACGAACACCTCCTCGTTGGCACAGCCCAAATGTTCGGACGTTTGATGCATGATGGATTCCACCGCATCGCGCCCGCGATATCCGGTGAATGCATTGGCATTGCCAGCATTTACGATCAGCGCGCGTGCTTTGCCAGATTTAACCTGCTCGCGGCCCAATTCGACTTCGCTGGATGCGCAGGCACTTTGAGTGAATACGCCTGCAACTGCGGTGCCTTCATCGCATTCGAAATAGGTCAGATCGGCTCGGTCCCAATCCCGATATTGTGCCCGCGCGGTGCGCACACGAACCCCGGCGATATCCGGCATTTCTGGGAAGGGCTGTGCAAGGGGCGATGTCGCTAATTCCATTTGCCCGCTTTAGGTCGACGATTACTGACAGTAAATCGGTTAATCTAAGTGGACGAATGATGCCTGACTCCCTATGTGCGCTAGTGATGACGCGTCATTTGATCACACTTTTTGCCCTGTTCTCTGGGCTCGCAGCCTTAACCGGATCGGCCAATGCGTCGATCGCGGATGCGCTCAATTGTGATATTGGTGTCGCAGCGGATGCGGATCATGACAGCGTCAGCGAAGCGAGAGATTGCTCCGGTCGGCCGACGATGCGAGTTGCGTATCGCAAATCTGAAGTGGCATCACGCAGTGATTGCGTTGACGAACCGAACTATCCATCTGTCTTGTTTGGGATTGATCGCGCTTACGAATAGCGATTTTGAATGCTCCAGACGTAACGCTTGCAGCTTGCGGCGCGAATTCGCGACAAAGCTGACCTCTTAAAAATTCAGTCCATGCCAGTGCAATTCTGGCCGGATCATCCAACAGGATTCACCGATGTTCAATGCAATCGCAAAATCGATCTTCGGATCTTCCAATGATCGTTATGTCAAATCAGTTGGCAAAGTTGTCAATCAAATCAATGCCCTAGAGCCGCAAATTCAAGCGCTCACCGATGACGAATTGAAGGCGCAAACTGATAAATTCCGCGAACAGTTGGACGGCGGCTCGACGCTAGACGAAATATTGCCAGAAGCATTTGCAACCGTGCGCGAAGCGTCTGTTCGCGTGTTTGGGATGCGCCATTTCGATGTGCAAATGATCGGCGGGATCGTGCTTCATCGCGGCGAAATTGCCGAAATGCGCACGGGCGAGGGCAAAACCTTGATGGCAACGCTCGCGACCTATTTAAACGCGATTGAGGGCAAGGGCGTGCATGTTGTCACGGTCAATGATTACCTCGCTCGCCGTGATGCTGAATGGATGGGGCAGCTATACAATTGGCTTGGCCTGAGTGTTGGTGTGATCGTCCCCAATCTCGATGAATTGTCGCGGCGCGATGCATACCAATCTGACATCACTTACGGCACGAATAACGAATTTGGTTTCGATTATTTGCGCGACAATATGAAGCATGAGCGCGCGCAGATGGTGCAGCGCCCATTTAATTTCGGGATTGTTGATGAGGTGGATTCAATCCTGATTGATGAAGCCCGGACTCCATTGATCATTTCCGGCCCGACCGAAGACAAATCTGATCTTTATGTCTCGTTGGATGAAGTGACCAAAGAGATACCCGAAGATTGGTATGAAAAGGACGAGAAGACCAAAAATATCCAACTGACCGAAGATGGGTTGGAAGAGGTCGAAAAACTCCTGATCGAAAAGGGCTTGCTGGAAACAGACAACCTCTATGACGTTGAGAACACACAAGTTGTTCACCACCTCGATCAAGCGCTCAAAGCGGTTCATATGTTCAAGCGTGACACCGATTACATCGTCAAAGATGATAAGGTGATCATCATCGATGAGTTTACCGGACGGATGATGGAAGGGCGCAGGTGGTCAAACGGTTTGCACCAGGCGACCGAAGCGAAAGAGGGCGTAAAGATCGAGCCTGAAAACCAGACGATGGCTTCGATCACCTTCCAGAATTATTTCCGCATGTATCCAAAACTGTCTGGAATGACGGGCACCGCCGCAACCGAAGCGGCGGAGTTTTGGGACATCTATAAGATGAATACGGTCGAAATCCCGACTAACGTTCCGATCCAACGCATTGATGAAGAAGACGAATTTTACAAGAATACCCTCGATAAATTCGCTGCGATTGCCAAAGCGATCAAGGAAAAGAATGAGATCGGCCAGCCGGTATTGGTGGGCACGGTGTCAATTGAAAAATCTGAATTGCTGAGCCAATTCCTCGATAAAGAAGGGGTTGAGCACGCCGTCCTAAACGCACGCATGCACGAAAAAGAAGCGCACATTGTGGCGCAAGCTGGCCGGCTTGGCGCGGTCACTATTGCTACCAATATGGCTGGGCGCGGCACCGATATTCAGTTGGGCGGCAATCTCGAATTCCGGCTCGAAGATGAATTGAAAGATATCGCGAAAGACGATGCCAAGCATCAATTGGAAGCGGATCGGATCACGGCAGAGGTGGCAGCGGAGCGGGCCAAGGTTCTTGAAGCTGGCGGTTTGTTTGTCCTTGGCACTGAACGGCATGAAAGCCGGCGGATCGATAACCAGCTGCGTGGCCGTTCAGGCAGACAGGGTGACCCTGGACTTTCGCGTTTCTATCTTTGTTTAGAAGATGATCTGTTGCGCATCTTTGGCCCCGATACATTGTTTGCCAAGATGATGAATTCAAACCTTGAAGATGGCGAGGCAATCGGATCAAAATGGCTGTCTAAAGCGATTGAAACCGCCCAGAAAAAGGTTGAGGCGCGCAATTACGATGTCCGTAAGCAGGTTGTTCAATACGATGATGTGATGAACGACCAACGCAAGGTAATCTACGAACAGCGTTCTGAAATCATGGATTCTGAAACGGTTGACGATGTGGTTGTCGACATGCGGCATGATACGATCAACGCGCTGGTCGCGGCCTCGTGTCCTCCAGGTTCCTATCCCGAGCAATGGGATGTGGAGACGCTTAAGGAAAAACTGGAAGAAGTTTTTGGAATTCAGCCGCCTATCAATGATTGGCTCGAAGAGGATCAAGTTGAGCCTGAAATCATTGAGGAGCGTGTTCGCGCGCAGACCGACGAATCGATCTCGCAAAAGATGGCCGAAAGTGATCCGGGCCTTTGGCGCGTGGTTGAAAAGGATGTGCTACTGCGTCAGCTCGATTTCCATTGGAAAGAGCATCTCGCGACGCTGGATGCCTTGCGTCAGGTGATTTGGATGCGCGGGATCGCTCAAAAGCAGCCGATCAATGAATATAAACAGGAAGCATTCGGGTTGTTCGGAACCATGCTCGACACTTTGCGTGAAGAGGTGACCAAAATCCTGTTTAAGTCTGAATTGCGTCTTGCACCGCAAGCACCAGCTGAGGCGCTGCCAGACCTGCCAGATTTCTTGACTGGCCATATCGATCCGCTGAGCGGATTGGACAATTCAAATGACGGGGATGGTTCAGCCGACCGGCCAGAAGTTTTTGGATCGCTGGCGGGTTCTCCGCGTGCAGCATCGGGGCCGGGTGGATCGAACACAGACAATCCCTATGCTAATTTGAATGTCAGCCGCAATGCGCCTTGCCCTTGCGGATCAGGCAACAAGTATAAGCATTGCCACGGTGCCGCCGGGACAAAAGCTTCTGCCTGAACATTCCGCTCAGGCTGACTGCATGACGTCAGAGCAAACACTGTGATTGGCGCGGTGCCGATATTTTTGGCGCTCGCATTCTTTGTTGTTGCGCTGCTTTACGCAGCTGTTGGTTTTGGTGGAGGCTCGACCTACGCGGCACTGCTGGCGACGAGCGATCTAGATTACCGGGTGCTGCCACTGGTTGTGCTGGTCTGCAATATCATCGTGGTTTCAGGAGGCAGCATACGTTTCGCGAGATCGGGTGTTACCCCTTGGCGCAAGGCCCTGTTGTTAACGGCATTAGCGGCCCCAGCGGCTTTAATTGGCGGGCTTACTCCGATTGATCGCGATAATTTTGTGCTTCTTCTGGGGGCGAGCTTGATCCTTACCGGTATAACCATGCTGATCCCCGTAAAAGAAGAGCATGAGGCTAGTCCGGCCAAGTTTGCACGGTTTTTGCCCGTTGCCGCGGCGCCGCTTGGCTATCTTGCAGGATTGGTCGGCATCGGAGGCGGAATTTTTCTCGCGCCCTTGCTGCACCTGACGCGTTGGAACAACGCAAGAGCCATAGCAGCAACGGCCAGCCTGTTTATTCTGGTGAATTCGCTGTTTGGCCTCACCGGCCATTTGCTCAAGCGCGGCGTTGGGGAGTTTGGCGGAGCAATCGCGGGCTCGCTGCCGCTCTTGTTGGCGGTCGCTGTTGGTGGTCAGATCGGTAGCCTGATGGCTGTCAAATTTCTTCCCAAGCGATGGATACGTTGGCTGACCGCGGCGTTAGTAATGGCGGTGGGATTGCGTTTGCTCACAGCGGTTTAGGGGCATCGCGTTGCTGCGCGAACCGGCGCCGCAAACAGGTGACAGATGAAGCGATGTTAAATGGCTCCCCGAGTTGGATTCGAACCAACGACCAAGTGATTAACAGTCACCTACTCTACCGCTGAGCTATCGGGGAGCAGTCCCCAAGCGGTATCGAGGGGACGAAACGGCCCTATATGGTGCAGAATCTTGGAATGCAACCCGCTTAGAGCGCGAATTGTTCAGCAACGATTCTTTCATCGAGTGAATGACCGGGATCAAACAGCAATGTCAGTTCGGTGTCACGGGCGATCGCGAGCGAAACTTCGGCAATGTCGCGCAGCTCGCGCTGGTCTGCAACGGCAGAGACCGGTCGCTTTTGCGCCTCTAGCACGCGTATTTTTATTCGGGCGCGATCAGGCAGCACTGCCCCACGCCAGCGCCTAGGCCGAAATGGGCTGATCGGTGTGAGCGCCAACAATTCTGAATCGAGTGGCAAGATCGGTCCATTTGCGGAAAGATTATACGCTGTCGATCCGGCCGGGGTTGAGAGCAGCACCCCGTCGCAAACCAATTCTTTGATGCGAACCCGCTCATTCACTGTCACTTCGAGCTTGGCGGTTTGGCGCATTTCACGCAGCAGCGAGACTTCATTGATAGCCAACAGCGAATGCGATTCGCCGGATTGCGTAATTGCATCCATTTGAAGCGGTGCGACAGCAAAGGGGCGGGCGCGCTCAATCCGGCGCAGCACCTTGCTGCCATTGCGATAGCGATTCATCAGGAATCCGACGGTGCCCAAATTCATGCCGTATGCCGGGATTACTCGGCCTGCATCGAGCATAGAATGCAGAGTTTGCAGCATGAATCCATCGCCGCCCAGAACAACCGCCACGTCTGCTTCTTCCAATGGAGCCCAATCGTGCTGATCTGCCAATTCAGCGCGCGCCTGCTGTGCTCGCTCTGTTTCCGAAGCAAGCAGTGCAACACGTTGGAACTTTGGTGACTTGGCCAATTGCGTCTCCTGAAGATCGAGCGGAGCTATACCGAGTTATGCGGATGTTTCAATTTTGGGCGGAATGCAATTGGCTCGATCAATTCCTATCGATTGCGCTAAGGGGGAAGTGATGGACAGGAATCAGCCTTCTTTGCGCAAACCGATGCGTGGTGATTTTCCGGGTGTGAAACCTGAGGCGCTTGAGGCGGACTTATTGCGCGCGCTTGACCGGCGTGAAATTGAGGTCCTGTTTCAACCGCAATTTTCCTGCGCAGATGGCGCGGTTGTTGGGGCGGAAGCGCTGGCGCGTTGGCGCCATCCCAGCCTGGGTGAAATTGGCGCGAGAGACCTGTTCGCCATTGCCGAACGGGCGGCTTTGGTTGCGCCGTTATCACGCCATGTTGTGGCGCGGGCATTGGAAGACGCCGAAAATTGGCCCAAACACCTGCATCTTTCGCTCAATATCACGCCGGAGGAGCTGGGCGATGCCCGCTTCGCATCCGATTTTGCCGAGTTGATAGGGCAAAGTTCCATTGCGCCAGATCGCTTGATGCTAGAGATCACCGAAGATGTTTTGCTGCGCAATCTGAAACAGGCAGCGGAGGCGCTAAACGCGCTGCGCAGCCTTGGTTTTCGCACTGCGCTCGATGATTTTGGCGCGGGCTTTTGCAATTTCCGGTATCTAAAAGAATTGCCGCTTGATGCGCTGAAGCTGGACCGGGTGATGGTAGATGGCGTCCCTCATGACAGACGAGACTTGGCGGTATTGCGCGCGATTATCGCTCTAGGACGCGCTTTGGATCTGACAGTTATTGCAGAGGGCGTCGAAAGCGAAATTCAACGAGCGACCGTGATCAGCGAAGGCTGTGACTATTGGCAGGGCTTCCTCAAGGCAGCGCCAATGCCAAGCTCTGAAATGCTTGGAATGGCGCGCGCATCCTCGCGTTAAAAACTCAAATTGAAATGCGGATCGTGTGGGACTGCTAGTTCGACTTTTTGGCTTTGCGTACAATCGCAGAAAGCCCCTTGGTTAGCTGAAACAGCCCGTTCAATCGGCTTTGAGGGTCGCCCCATGCGCGGTTGATCACCAGCTTCATATCAGGCCGCAATTTGGCGGTTCCGTCTAGCCGATCAACATAAGCGAGTAATCCAACCGGATCTGGAAAATCATCCTTGTGGAAGGTGACCAGAGTGCCGCGCGCGCCAACATCAATCTTCGCAATGTGGGCCTCGATGGCCTGGTGTTTAATTTCGATCAACCGGATGAGATTTTTTGTCGGCCCTGGCAGTTCCCCGAAACGATCGATCATTTCCGCTGCCATGCCTTCAATTTCGGCTGTGTCGCTCGCCTGATTGAGCCGGCGATACAGCGCCATACGCACTGCGAGGTCTGGTACGTAATCTTCGGGGATCATAATCGGTGCATCGACTGTGATTTGCGGGCTTAAACCGCTACGATCTGCCTCCAGCCCGGCATTGCCCGCTTTCGCCGCTAGGATCGCGTCTTCGAGCATGGATTGGTAAAGCTCAAAACCAACTTCGCGGATATGGCCGGATTGCTCATCACCCAGCAGATTGCCCGCGCCACGAATATCAAGATCATGACTGGCCAGTTGGAAACCAGCACCCAGCGAATCAAGATCGCCAAGCACTTTCAATCGTTTTTCAGCCACTTCAGAAAGCTGCACGTCTTTCGCGTAAGTGAGATAGGCGTATGCGCGAAGTTTTGATCGGCCAACGCGGCCGCGCAATTGATAGAGCTGGGCGAGGCCAAACCGATCTGCGCGGTGAATGATGATTGTATTCGCCGATGGAATATCAAGACCACTTTCGACAATCGTGGTTGACAGCAGCACGTCGTATTTCTTGTCGTAGAAAGCGCTCATGCGCTCTTCAACTTCGCCAGCACTCATTTGGCCATGCGCTGAGACTGATTTGACCTCTGGCACATGCTCGGCGAGCCATTCCTCCACTTCGGCCATATCTGAAATGCGCGGCACAACAATGAAGCTTTGGCCGCCGCGATGATGCTCCCGCAGCAGCGCCTCACGCGTCACCATGTCATCCCATTCCATTACATAAGTCCGAACAGCAAGCCGATCGACTGGCGGGGTTTGAATGGTTGAAAGCTCTCGCAATCCAGCCATCGCCATTTGCAATGTGCGCGGAATGGGTGTTGCGGTGAGTGTGAGCACGTGAACGTCGGTTCGAAGCTGTTTCAGCTTTTCTTTGTGCGTCACGCCAAACCGCTGCTCCTCATCAACCACGACCAAGCCCAAATTGTTGAACTGGGTCGATTTGGAGAGGATTGCGTGAGTGCCGATAACAATATCGATATCACCGCTTGCGATGCCTTCACGGGTCTCAGTTATCTCCTTTGAAGGCACCAGCCGCGATAGCCGGCCAACTTTGAGCGGAAAATGCGCAAAGCGCTCCGTGAAATTCTGAAAGTGTTGGCGGGCCAGCAATGTGGTGGGGGCAACCACGGCGACCTGTTGACCATTCATTGCCGCCACAAAGGCAGCGCGCAATGCAACCTCGGTCTTGCCAAACCCAACATCGCCGCAGACCAGCCGGTCCATCGGGCGTCCGCTCTCAAGGTCGCGCAAAACGTCTTCAATCGCGCGCTCCTGATCATCGGTTTCTTCCCATGGGAAGCGATCGACAAATTGGTTATAACTCGCTTCCTCGGCTGCCAGTGCGGGCGCTTTCTTTAGCGCGCGCTGGGCAGCAACTTTCATCAATTCGCCGGCGATCTCAAAAATGCGTTCTTTGAGCCGTGAGCGGCGTCGCTGCCAAGCTTCACCGCCAAGGCGATCGAGAGGCACAGCGTCTTCGCTTGAGCCATAACGCGATAGCACATCGATATTTTCAACCGGGATGAAAAGCTTGTCCCCACCGGCATATTCTAATGCAACGCAATCGTGCTGACTTTTGCCAACTGGCACCGGATCAAGCCCGCGATATTTGCCAATCCCATGCTCAATATGAACCACCAGGTCACCGCGAGCGAGGGCCTGTAACTCGGCAAGAAATGCATCGGCATCTTTGCGCTTCTTCTTACGCCGCACGAGACGATCACCGAGCACATCTTGTTCGGTCAGCAGCTCTAGCTCATCATTGGAAAATCCAGTTTCGAGCGGCAGAATCATCGCTGCCAATGCGCCTTTTGCGGCTACGCCGAGTGCTTCCTGCCAGCTCTCGGTCAGTTCAAATTTCGTCCCAGTTTCACCAAGGATCGAGGTGATGCGAGAACGACTGCCAGCTGAGTAGGCTGCAAAGATCGGTCGCTTCCCACTTTTCGTGATCGCTTTGAAATGGCTTGCCGCCGCCTCATAGACATTGTCACCGCGGGCTCTCTCTGGCGCAAAGTCGCGCGCTGATGAGAGGCCGAAATCGATATTGTTTTCGCTATCAGGGGCAGAATAAATCACACTGCGATGCGCGGGAGCTTTTGATAATGCCGCATCAAATTCTTCCTGAGTTAGATAAAGCGCATCACTTACCAAGGGACGATAACTGCCCGCCGCTTCGCCCGCAGAATTCATGCGCTGATCATGGTAATCGGCAATATCGCTTACGCGTTCTGATGCGGCACCAATTGCCCCGCTATCTATCACCACCAGATCATCATCACTTAAGTGATCAAAGAAGGTTTCAAGCCGATCCTCAAACAGCGGCAGCCAATGTTCCATACCTGCCAATCGCCGGCCTTCGCTGACCGCCTCATAAAGCGGATCTTGCGTGGCTGCTGCGCCAAACATTTCGCGATATCGGCCGCGAAAACGCTTTATGCTGTCATCGTCTATCAGCGCTTCTGAAGCGGGCAGCAGCAAATGCGAATCAAGCGTGCCTGTTGATCGTTGGGTACTGGGATCAAACAGCCGCAAACTCTCCAGCTCATCCCCAAAAAAATCGAGCCTTAGGCCTTCATCGAGCGAAGATGGAAAGATGTCGACAATCGACCCACGCACCGCAAACTCACCATGATCGATCACGGTATCTGTGCGTGAATAACCTTGGCGGGTGAGCAAAGCGGCCAAGCTTTTATGGCCGATAGTCGTGCCCGGTTTGAATTCACGAACGCTTTCGCGAATGCGGAATGAAGACAGCACCCGTTGCAGCACTGCGTTGACCGTGGTGATCACCAATTGCGAAGGCGAGCTGGGATTTTGCAGGGCATGAAGGGCGGCAAGGCGCCTGGCACTGACCGATAAGGCGGGGCTAGCCCGATCATAAGGAAGGCAATCCCATGCTGGAAATTCGATAACTTCAATCTCGGGTGCAAAGAAATGCGCAGCATCGCCAATCGCGCGCATGGCCGCATCATCAGATGCAATGAAAACCGCTCGTTTTTGTGCCGCGCGGGCCAAATCTGCGAGCACAAGGGGTTGGCCTCCGCGTGGAAGCGAGGACAATGTAAGCGGCTTTTTAGCCTCAAGAATTCGCGAAAGGTCAGGCATCAAACTCAGATACTTAATAAGGCGCGGCACCAAGGAGAGCCGCCAATAACAGCTCGGCTTAGCGAGGCAAGTCGACGTAATCGAGGCGTTTCATTTGCTCGATTTGATTACCTTCAAATCTTGCGGGAACTTCCTGCGTGCCGAGCGCCCAAGCCATCACATCGACATCGTCTTCGGCCAGAAGATCTTCAAACCATTCCAGATCTTGCTCATTCCATTTGCCGTGATAGCGATCAAAAAAACCGCCGATCATATAGTCGGCTTCGCGGGTTCCACGATGCCAAGCACGGAATTTGGCACGGGCCAGCCGTTCTGGTGCGAGTTGTGATGGATCAGCAGCCATGTGGGCGCGGTTAGGACAACGGACGTGGACGCGCAAGCCGCGGTGTCTTGGCCCGCGCTTGTAGTGAGTATAGGACGACAATCAATGCGGCCCGATATGCTCAACCCTCTGTTCGTCGAAACCAATGCTCTTGATGGCATCGGGCCCAAATTAATGAAGCCGCTTGAGAAGCTTGGCCTGACCCGGGTGAAAGATCTCGCATACCATTTACCCGAACGATTTGTGACGCGCCGCGCAGTCGAAAATCTCGATTGTGTGAACGAGGGCGAGCACGTGATTATTGCGCTGACACCAACCGAGCATCGCAGCCCGCGAAATCGCCGCGGCCCTTATCAAGTCTTGGCGCAGGATGAAGCCGGCAATATTTGTACTCTGACCTATTTCGGGCGCGCCTCTTACACCGCGAAGAAACTTCTCCCAGTTGGAGAGAAACGCTGGATCGCAGGGCGAGTGGATCGCTATGGCGATATGCTGCAAATCGTCCATCCTGATCATGTTGAGAAAGACAGCGCGGCTCATCTCGCGCGCTTGAACGAGCCGGTCTACCCGCTTTCAGAAGGGCTGACGCAGCCCCGCATGGCCGGGCTTGCGGCGCAATCTCTTGAACGATTGCCGCAACTTGCGGAATGGATTGAACCGAGCCAATTTGACAAAGAGGGATGGCCCAGCTGGCGCGATGCGTTGATCTTGTCTCACAAAGATCAAAATTCATCCGCGCGAGATCGGCTTGCTTACGATGAATTGCTGGCCAACAGTCTGGCCTTGCTGCTGGTTCGTGCGGATGGCCGCCGCCGCAAAGGGCAAAGTTTGAAGGGTGACGGCGCTTTGCGAAACAGGCTCGAGCTGCCTTTTGCACTGACGGGCGCGCAGACTCGATCGATTGCCGAAATAGAAGGAGATATCGCGCAAGAAGCACCGATGTTGCGCCTGCTTCAGGGCGACGTGGGTGCTGGTAAAACGGTGGTCGCGCTCTCAGCAATGCTGATCGCGAATGAGGCGGGAAAGCAAGCTGCGATGCTCGCTCCAACGGAGATTCTTGCGCGGCAACACTTCGAAACATTGCGGCAATTGGCTTCTCCAATTGGTGTGGAAGTTGCGCTGTTAACGGGAAGAGACAAAGGCAAAGCTCGCGAAAGCATATTGATGGGGCTGTTGGACGGCTCGATTGACATATTGGTCGGCACTCACGCAATTTTTCAGGACAGTGTTTCGTATAAGGAATTGGGGCTTGTCGTGATTGATGAGCAGCATCGGTTTGGCGTGCAGCAACGCTTGCAACTGGCGGCGAAGGGCAAGCATGCGCCGCACACTTTAGCCATGACGGCCACACCGATTCCACGTTCACTCACTTTGGCGCAATATGGCGAGATGGATGTTAGCCGCCTTGATGAACTGCCACCTGGCCGCCAAGCAATCGATACGCGCGTGGTTGCGCAAGATCGGTTGGAAGATGTCATCGCTGGCGTGGAGCGGCATTTGGCAAGCGGTCAGCAGGCCTATTGGGTTTGCCCAATGGTGCGCGAAAGTGAGGTTGCCGATATTGCAGCGGCGGAGGCGCGCTATGCCGTGCTAAAGGAACGTTTTGGCGATGATATTGTGTTGGTCCATGGCCAACTCAAACCTGAAGAAAAAGACGCTGGAATGGAACATTTCGCATCTGGGAAAGCGAAATTGTTGGTAGCCACCACGGTGATTGAGGTGGGTGTGGACGTACCGGCTGCTACGCTGATGGTGATTGAGCAAGCTGAGCGATTTGGATTGGCGCAATTGCATCAGCTGCGCGGGCGCGTTGGGCGCGGTTCGGAAAAGTCAGTGTGTTTGATGCTACGCGGCAATGAGCTTTCTGAAACTGGCAAAAAGCGACTGGCGTTAATGCGCGAAACGCAAGACGGTTTTCGCATTGCGGAGGAAGATCTGGAATTGCGCGGCGGAGGCGAACTATTGGGCACACGGCAATCTGGCGAAGCAGCTTTTCGCGTTGCCAATCTTGATCAAGTTCAACGCTTATTGCCGATCGCCCATGCGGATGCGCGGACATTGATTGAAGGCGCAGAAGGGGATGGAGGCTGGATGGCAAGCGAACGCGGCGAGGCGGCACGTCAATTGCTGTATCTGTTTGAGCGCGACTGGGGTGTTCAGCTGCTACGCGGGGGTTAGGATAAAAGTCGTTTCACAATTGCGTGAGCAGCAGTTGAGACATCCTCCCAAGTATCATCAAACTGATCCTCCCCATCGTAATAGGGATCTGCGATCGCGGCACCTTCGCGGCCCGGCACCATATCCATCAACAGTGAAACATGAGCGGTCGAACCCGCCGGCTGAACCACATTTATATTGCGCAGGTTCTGGTGATCCATCGCAAAAATATGTGTGAACCGCACGAAGTCCTCTTCCGACAACTGGCGGCCGCGCAGATCGGATATGTCTACGCCGTTTCTATTGGCGGTCTCAATTGAGCGGGGGTCTGGCGGCTCGCCCACGTGATAGCCGGCAGTGCCGCAGCTGTCGTTTTCGGCATCAAGACCTGCCGCGATGGCAGCGGAACGAAATGCACCTTCCGCAAGCGGCGATCTGCAAATATTGCCAAGGCACACGAACAACACAGCTGGATTCTTCATCTATTTCGCCTCAACTGATTGATAATCCGCCATCGACCGGCAGGCACTGGCCGGTGATGTAATCACTGTGAGGTGAGGCGAGAAATACCGCCAACCCTTCCAACCCTTCAAGATCCCCTGGTCGGCGCAGCGGAATCCTTTTCGCCATCCATTCGCCAAAGCGCGGATCTGCTGAAGCGGTCATATCAGTCTCGTAATAGCCGAATAGCAGGGCATTGGCTGTGATCTGGTGACGTGCGAGTTCAAATGCGGCGCCGCGAGTAAGCCCATTCACGGCCGCTTTGGACGCGGCATAATCGGCCGATCGGTTCACCCCCATGATCGATTGACCAGATGAGGTTGCAATCAATTTTCCGCCTGCATCGCCCGCAATGGCGCGTTCTATCATATGGCCCGCCACGTGTTTGTAAGTGAGGGCAGGGCCGATAGTGTTAACCCCAAGCACCTGCTCCCAGCCTTCCTTGGTTTGCTCTGCCAGCCCGGCTCGCATACCGCCCCGTCCGGCATTGGCGAAACATGCGTCGATCCGGCCAAACGCCGCCAAGGTTTGGTCCATCGCAGCTGCGATTGTGGTTTCATCGGTGACGTCACACGCAGAAGATATAATTTGACCTTCACCGAGCGCCGACAATTCTGCTTGCGCTTGCTCAGATTTCTGCTGGTCACGAGCCCAAATGGCGACATTCGCCCCCGCCTTGGCGAGCCCCCGCGCCATCGCAAGGCCAAGCCCGCCATTGCCGCCGGTGATGACAGTATTGCAGCCTGAAAGATCGAACAGATTCATCACATGCTTGGTGAAACAATCAAAGAGGTTGCGCAAGGTGATGCGGCCGAATTGATCAGCATATGAGCGCTAATCTTGGGGCGACACAGGCCCCCCGGATAGAAGCGGGTGCCAATCCGTTTACCTCCGTTAACCCTAAGGGACAGCCAAGAAATTACCAACTTCGCATACGCTGATCGAAGCTTGCAACACAAATCGCGGCTTCTCAGTAATCGCTTCGCTTCGCATCGCACATTGTCTGAAAATGAGCGCGTTCGTGTGCGTTACGATACCGAAACTAGTGATCTTAATCAGTCTCGGTTTTCGTTTGTTGCAGTTCGCGCGGGCGCGCGATTTGGCCCCGTTGCAGTATCAATTCAAACTGATGAAATCGATCAACCCATTTCCATTAGTTTTTCATTGGCCGCCGTTTAACTCAGCGCCTTCCGCTCGGTCCCCGCGCGGTTAAATCGCGCTCACCGAAATATGGACTCGGTCATTGTACTGACTCGCCTCTGCAAAGAACGGTTCGACCAAGACACGCAAAGGGTGCAGGTTCTCGCAGAGACTGGCGAATGGATTGGCCGTGCGGGGTGACAAGCGAGCATTTGCATCGCTAGAGCAGAGCGATGGCCAGTGCTGCGATTCCCGAAACGAGCTCCAAAGATTCCCATCCCGAATGGCAATATTTGGAATTGATGCGCCGTATCTGGGAAAGCGGCAGCGAGAGGATTGATCGGACGGGCATCGGCACACGATCAATATGCGGGGCGACGTTGCGATATGACCTGGCAGACGGGGCTATGCCGTTGCTCACTACCAAACGCGTTTATTGGAAAACGGCCACGCGAGAGATGTTGTGGTTCCTGACCGGTGAAACCAACATCCGCCCACTTGTCCTGCAAGGGGTGAAGATTTGGAACGAATGGCCGCATGCGCGATATGTGAAAGAAAGCGGCGAAGACATCGATCTGGATGATTTTGTTCAGCGTATCGCGGATGACGAGGATTTTGCAGAGCGCTGGGGCGATCTTGGCCCGGTCTATGGAAAGCAATGGGTCGCTTGGCCAACCTATCGTTATCGCAAAGATGGCCTTTACGAAAAAGGTGAGGGGATCAACCAGATCGAGGCTGTGGTCGAAAGCTTGAGGTCCAATCCGGGCAGTCGGCGCCATATTATCGAAGGTTGGAATGTCGCCGAACTTGATCGAATGGCACTGCCTCCGTGCCACAAGACGTATCAATTCCATGTTGAAGGCCAAGGCGAAACGGCCCGGCTCAATTGCGTCCTTTATCAGCGCAGCTGCGATGTGGCGCTTGGATTGCCGTTTAATCTCTGGTCCGCAGCATTATTGACCCGAATGGTCGCACAACAAACTGGGATGCAACCGGGTGAGCTGGTTTGGATGGGCGGCGACGTGCACCTGTACCTCAATCACGAGGAATTGATCACCGAGCAGCTTAGCCGCCAGCCCCAAGGACGCCCAAAATTGGTGATTGATAGAAAGCCCGAAACAATTTTCGACTACACTATCGAGGATTTTGTGGTGCATGATTACGCGCCGCTGGGGCCAATCAAGGCACCTGTTGCGGTGTAACTGTCTCTGCTTGACCGCCCTCGCGCGTTGAAATAAAAATACAGGCCTGCGCAATGTTTTGATCTTTGGCGCATGGGTTAGGGAGAGCAATTTCATGGCCGAACAGGCCCCCAAGTCTGGAGACAATCGGCCGGCACTTGCGCTGCATGTGCCAGAGCCAAAATATCGCCCAGGCGATCCTGTGGACTTTTCAGATATCGATATTGGGGTGCCGGGTGACATGCCGCGGCCAGATGAAAGCTGCGCACCCGGTGACATGAAAGAGCTGGCTTATGGGCTGGTGAGGGTGCTTGGCGATGACAACAAGGCGGCCGGTCCGTGGGATCCAAAGCTCGATCCTGAGACCTTGCGTACGATGCTTGGCCATATGGCCATGGTGCGCGCATTCGATGAGCGCATGTTTCGCGGTCAGCGGCAAGGCAAAACCAGCTTTTATATGAAATGCACTGGCGAAGAAGCGACCAGCGTGGCGGCTTCTATGGCACTGGCTTCGGATGACATGGTGTTCCCAAGTTATCGCCAACAGGGTATTCTGATTGCGCGCGGTTATCCTCTAATCGAGATGATCAACCAGATATACTCGAACAAAGGCGACAAGCTGAAAGGTCGGCAATTGCCGATCATGTATTCAAGCCGCGAACACAGTTTTTTCTCAATCTCAGGCAACCTCGCAACTCAAACACCGCAAGCTGTTGGCTGGGCCATGGCAAGCGCGATTAAGGGCGACAGCCGCATCGCAGCGACATGGGTTGGAGAAGGATCAACCGCAGAGGGTGATTTTCACTCTGCGTGTACATTCGCGACAGTTTATAATGCCCCAGTGATCCTCAATGTGATCAACAACCAATGGGCAATTTCAAGCTTTTCTGGCTTTGCCGGAGCAGAGCGCACCACATTTGCAGCTCGCGCGCTTGGATATGGTCTTGCTGGCCTGAGAGTGGATGGAAATGATGCGCTCGCTTGCTACGCAGCGCAAGAATGGGCCGCCAATCGGGCTCGGGCCAATCTCGGTCCTACTCTGATTGAGTTTTTCACCTATCGGGCTGAAGGTCATTCAACTTCAGATGATCCAACAGGCTATCGCAGCGCGCAAGAACGCGAAGAATGGCCGCTGGGTGATCCGGTTATGCGTTTAAAGAACCATCTGATTGCCATGGGCGAATGGGATGAAGAGCGCCAGCAAGCGATGGATCTTGAATGCGCTGAGCATGTGAAGGCTGTTACCAAAGAAGCGGAAAAGAACGGCATTCTCGGTCATGGTTTGCACCATCCATTTAAGACGATGTTCGAAGATGTATTCGAAGAGCTGCCCTGGCATTTGCAGGAGCAGGCCGAGCAGGCGACGCGTGAACGCCAGATCAAATGGCCGGACCACCATCCCAAAGATGGAGCAGGCAAATGAGCGCGGTAGAAGCAAAATCCGCTAAGCCCGATGCAAGTGGCGGCGAAAGCACCGAACGCCGGATCAACATGATCGAGGCGATTAACGAGGCGATGGACGTCATGCTGGAGCGTGATCCCAACACCATCGTTATGGGCGAGGATGTCGGCTATTTTGGTGGCGTGTTCCGAGCCACTGCAGGGCTTCAGGAAAAACACGGCAAAACTCGGGTGTTCGACACGCCGATTTCCGAATGCGGTATCATCGGTGTTGCAGTGGGCATGGGCGCATATGGCTTGCGCCCGATCCCGGAAATTCAATTTGCCGATTATATTTATCCGGGTCTTGACCAGCTGATCTCGGAAGCTGCGCGGCTGCGCTATCGTTCAGCCACAGATTACATTGCGCCAATGACGGTTCGCTCCCCATTTGGCGGCGGCATCTTTGGCGGGCAAACGCACAGCCAATCGCCAGAGGCACTCTTCACCCACGTTTCAGGACTGAAAACGGTGATCCCCGCGACGCCTTATGATGCAAAGGGGCTCCTTATCTCTTGCATTGAAGACAATGACCCGGTGATCTTCTTTGAACCGAAGCGCATTTATAACGGCCCGTTCTCCGGGTTTTATGACAAGCCGGTGGAGCCTTGGAAAAATCATCCGGATAGCGTGGTACCGGAAGGCTACTACAAAATCCCATTGGGCAAGGCGCGGCACGTTACCGAAGGTGAACAGATAACTGTGTTGGCCTACGGAACGATGGTGCATGTTGCAGAGGCTGTCTGCGCGGAAAAAGGTATTGAAGCCGACATTCTTGATCTGCGCACGCTGATGCCGCTTGATATTGAAGCGATTGAGGCGTCAGTAAAAAAGACTGGCCGGTGTATGATTGTTCACGAAGCAACGCGCACATCAGGCTTTGGCGCTGAGCTTTCGGCGCTGGTCACTGAACGCTGTTTCTATCATCTCGAAGCTCCGGTCGAACGTGTTACCGGCTTTGACACACCCTATCCGCACAGCCTCGAATGGGCCTATTTCCCTGGTCCTGTTCGCATTGGCGAAGCGATCGACAAGATTTTGAGCGAGTAAGCACGCATGGCAAAATTCACATTCAATATGCCCGATGTGGGCGAAGGCGTGGCCGAAGCGGAAGTGGTCGATTGGCAGGTCAAAGTCGGCGATGCAGTCGAAGAAGATCAACACATCGTTGATGTGATGACCGATAAGGCCACAATCGATATCGAAAGCCCCGTTACGGGGACGGTGATCGAAGTTGCCGGCGATGTTGGTGACACCATTGCTGTTGGCGCGATGTTGCTGGTGATCGAAGTAGAAGGCGAGGATGAGTCTTCCGCCGAAGCATCTGCGAACGACGAGGCTGCGACGTCGGTTCCAGAACCAAAAACTGAGGTTGAACCTGCTCCTGCTCCTGCTCTTGCTCCCGCCGCTGCGGCGGAGCCAGAAGTGGAAATCGCGCCGGTTCCTGCATTCACACAAGGTGAAATCAAAGTCTTAGCCACGCCTGCTGTGCGAAAACGCGCACGCGATCTTGGAATTGATCTTGGTGAGGTAAAGCCCGCTGCAGATGGACGGGTGCGTCACGCAGATCTCGATGCGTTTCTGTCTTACAATTCGGGGGCAGGGTTTGCCGCCGCTGGCGCAACGCGGTCTGACGAGCCGATAAAGGTTATTGGTCTGCGTAAACGGATCGCGCAAAACATGGCCGCATCAAAACGTTCCATTCCTCACTTCTCATATGTTGAAGAAGTTGATGTAACGGCGATGGAGCAAATGCGGGCGGATTTGAACGCCAATCGCGGCAACAAGCCAAAGCTTACTATGCTGCCATTGCTGGTAACCGCGATTTGCAAATTGATCCCGCAATACCCGATGATCAACGCGCGCTATGATGATGAGGCAAATATCGTCACCCGTCACGGCGCCGTCCATCTCGGGATTGCCGCGCAAACTGATAACGGGTTGATGGTTCCGGTTGTTAAAGATGCGCAATCGAAGAACATTTGGCAGCTTGCCCGTGAAATCGTTCGCTTGGCAGATGCCGCACGCGATGGCTCTGCTTCGTCGGATGAGCTTTCCGGTTCCACATTGACGATCACATCGCTTGGGCCGCTGGGCGGCGTTGCGACAACGCCTGTGATTAATAGGCCAGAGGTAGCCATTATCGGGCCCAACCGGATTATCGAACGGCCGATGTTTGTTCCAGACGGGCAGGGCGGTGAACGGATCGAGAAGCGCAAGCTTATGAATATCTCGATCAGCTGCGATCATCGTGTTGTTGATGGCTATGATGCGGCGAGCTTTATTCAAGAGGTCAAAAAACTGGTTGAGACACCTGTTTTGCTGCTTTCAGAGTAATCTCGAAAAAATGCCTGTCGGGGCCGTTGACAGGCGGAATTGCTAGGCCTAATGGCCCTGCTTCCCAAGCGGTTTAAACCGCTTATGCGGGTGTAGCTCAGTTGGTTAGAGCGCCGGCCTGTCACGCCGGAGGTCGCGAGTTCAAGTCTCGTCACTCGCGCCATTTCTTTTGTACTTAGAATTGGCGTTGGACCGGGTTCCTGGGGAACCAAAGACACTCATTGAAAGGCATGCAAACGGGCACGCTGGTATGCGCGCCCGCTAGTGCACTTTTAATCGCCTAATGGGTGGCGATTGCTATGTTTAAAACCGCCCGCTGATCGTGAAGCTCGCATTCAACGGTTCGCCAACAGTGATGTTATTTGCGGTGTGCGCGTTGGGAAAATATTCCTCGTCAAACAGGTTCTCAATATTCACCTGCAGACGTACATTGTCGCTCACATCATAATAGGCCGCAGCATCAAACCGGATAAAGCTGGGAAGGGTCGTAGAATTGCCGTTGTCGGCAAAGCTTTCATCCTGGAATGTGAAGCCGCCGCCCAGACCAAAACGATCGGTGATTTGATAATTGCTCCAAAGATTGAACGTGTGTTCGGGCAATTCGCGCAAGCGGTTGCCTTCCACGCCAAAATCATCGACCTGATTTCCATCGAGATAGCTATACCCCGCAGCGATATACCAAGCATCTGTGATGTTACCGATCAGCTGAGCTTCGAACCCTTGAATCTCGCTATCGATAACATCCAGTGTTCCGGGATCGGCATCGGCGACTTGCGGGGAGCTTTGTTCGATCTGAAAGATCGCCGCAGTAAAGCTCAAAGTCGGCGCAAAATCCCATTTGATGCCAATTTCAAGATTGCTGAATGTGTCTGGATCTAGCGCGTCGTCAGGCGGGTTGATGTCCGCGAATTGCTCGCCTGAGCGCGGCAAGAAACTCTCAGAGTAGCTGCTATAAATCGAGATATTCTCTTGAGGTTTTAGAATAACTCCAGCGCGCGGTGAGAAGTCCGAATCTCGCCGCGTCAAAATGTCGCGAACCCCAGTGTCGATAAACGTCTCAACATTATCGACTGTGATATCAAAACTGTCGAAGCGCCCGCCCAAAACCACATTGAGCCAGTCGGTGATCTCGATTTCGTCCTGAATGTAGAAAGAATAGACCGTGATGTCGGCTTCGGTGTCATCATTCAGATCGGAGAAGGCAAAACTGATCGCATTGCCATCCGCATCGGTGCCGACAAAACCGTTTAGCGCGATCGGACGGGTCGCCAGAAAATCCGCCATGTCATCTTGAGTGGTGTCAAAGAAGGTATTGAAGCGGTCATTGTTATTGCTTGTGTCGATGAATTCTGCACCGGCGAGCAATGTATGGTTCAAGCCGCCCGTTCCAAATTCTCCGATCAGATTGCCCGACAATACAAAGTTTTGCCGCTGGGTGGTGTCAATATAGCCATCGAGGGTTACGACATTGCTCGCCTCGTCAAAGGCAGTTGGGAATAGGTTGGAATAGACCTTGTCATAATCACCAAAAGACGCGGTGAAATTGCCTTTAAAGCGGTCAGAGAATTGATGCTGCACATTTGCGCGCAGCACATGTGTTTCAAAGGTTGTAAACGCGTTTTCCGGGTCAGTGAAGGTGATGTCCACCAGTTGTTCTGCGGGTCTGCCATCGGCGCCTGCGGGAATGCCGCGATCAATAAAGCGTTCATTGTTCACATATTCATAGGACAGATCGACAATTGTGTTTGCGCCTAGTTCTGTGCGGAATGTTGGGTTGATGGCAAAGCGATCACCGTCAAAGAAATCGCGGTGGTTATTGAGGTTTTCGTATGCCGCGTTGATCCGCAAAGCTGAATTTTCGCTGGTGCTAAGGTTTACATCAACCTGGCCTGTGAAGGCTCCAAAAGTGTCGACCGAACCCAGGAAACCAACGAATTGTTCGCCAACAGCCGCCTTTTTGGTGACTCGGTTTAAGACGCCGCCGGTCCCTCCGCGGCCGAACAGCAAGGCATTGGGGCCGCGCAAGATCTCAACTTGTTCGAGGTTATAAAGACTGCGGAAATATTGCACATCATCGCGCACCCCATCGACGAAGAAATCTGCAGTCGAGCGAACTCCGCGAAAGACCACAGCATCGCGGTGTCCTTCGCCTTGGGATTGGATCACACCCGGGGTGTAGAGAACGATATCGCCGATGCTGTCGAAGCCCTGTTGGACGATTTGATCGGCCGTCGTGATCGATAGTGATTGCGGGACATCGATAATGGGGGTGGGGCTGCGCAGAGCGTTGATCTGGTTTGAAAACAGCACATCTCCGGTCACTACAATTTGAGGACCCTCGCGCTCACTCCCTTCTTCGCTGCTTTCCGCGTCCTGAGCCAATGCAGCTGGCGCAGAAAGAAGAAGTGGCAAGGCAGATATGCCAAGCGCAAGCGAGGTCATTTTTTTCACAATTGCATTCCCTGATGTTGACGAGTCGCTAGCCTTGTACAGGGCTGCAATTGCAAATCAATCGCAAAAAGGAATAATAATGATTTTCATTCGCGATAAAGTGAATTGCTCTGGCGGGATCAGGTCGAGCGACGATCCCTGACCGATAAAGTGGGGGTTATGCCGATTGTTTGCGCCCAGCTTTTTTTGGGCGATCACCGCACATTCAATCGCTCGGTGGGCTCCAACGGCCAGTTTCCATCCAGATTAGGAAACGCTTTAAGGGGAGAAGCCAGATCACGCCGAGGAATGTGTAGGCCACCGCCTGAATCCAACCGGGCCATGTGCTGATCGTGGTGGGCGCAAAATGCGCGATAATGCCGCCATAGACGATCAGTCCTGCGAGCAGGACCAACACACCAAATGGTATGCGCCAAGTGGGCTCCTCGCGCATTATTCTAACCCATAACTTCGCGTGGGAGTGATTATGGCATCGAGCGCCACGTCATGGGCTTCCACAGGTAGAGATTCACACAATTGGGTATCCCAGGCGAGGCCAATCGCAAGCCTTCCTGGATGCGATTCCAGCCATCTATCATAGTGCCCGCGGCCTTGACCCAGACGATCGCCATCGGAGGTGAAGCCAATCAGCGGCACGATCAATATATCGGGCACGAGAACTGGAGCAGCCTGATCGGGCTGCAGCAACCCAAAGGGACCGATTTCAAGATCACTTTCTTCAAAAGGATCTGAATGCTGTGCGAAATGCATTGGTTCTTCGCGTGAGTTGAAGCGCGGCAATGCGACGGTGCGCCCCTGCTCCAAAAAGAACTTTGTATATCCGAATGCTGGCGCTTCAAATGGCCCTGAATGATATAATCCCACGCTGGCCTGATCGTCGATCCGCGCGAGTAGAGCTGATGGCGGACGATGGAAAATCAACGCCTTGATAGCGTCCGATTGCGCCTCAACATGCGCGCGCCGCGCCTTACGCAATGATTTTCGCAATTCTTGTTTGGAATGGTCGGGCATCAATTCGTTATACTCAATTGGGCTTGATCACACGCGGCATAGAATACGGGCGGGTGCACGCAATCAACAACACGCTCAAGCAGCGAAGCGTTAGCGCAATCAACAATACGCTCAAGCAGCGAAGCGTTAGCGCATCGCCTGGCAACTCGGGCACAAAGCCTAAGCAGCATGGAAGCGGAACCACTATGGGTCGTTGCCAGAGAAATCCTCTGACGCAAAAACGTCAGGTGGGCGCCGTATATTCCGGTTCCCAGGTTCCATTCCGAAGAACGCAGTGGCCCATGTTCCAGAACAGGGACAGCTCCCTTGGATAGCTTATAGCCTCAGGGATATTCAATCGGCTCGTGCCGAGCAGTCCCGCCAATCGTATATCTAGGAGGCTTAGACGCTTCCCTCAAGTGCTTCGGCAAAGCTCTCTGCTTGCGAAGCCAGCGCCTCTAGCCGTGTGGCCACCAATTCACCGCTAAACAAATCGTGCTGTTGATCTTCACCGGCTGCATTGTCTGCACCAGAGGTGGCGCTTGCCTTTGCCAGCTTAAGCTCTTCGGCTAGGGCATCGCGTTCCTGCGTAAGAGAGTCTTGCGCCCTGCGCAATTCCGCGATCTCAGCACCGAGTTGCTCTTGATTGTCCGAGCTTGCGATTGAGGGTACATCGCTGGATTTGCGGGCCTCGTGCAATTCATCGGCTAAAATCAGCGCCGCAAACAGGAAGTTCTGAACCTCTTGCGGCGATTTGCTGTTGCCCATTGCGGTGAATTTCTCATCGATTAGCCCGCCCAGCATTGAAACATGCGACTCTTCACCGTCGGCACAGGCGACAGTGTATGATCGTCCACCGATCTGCAGAGTTAGCTCGCTCATTCGTCAAGCTCCGCAATCACAGAATCGAGATCTCGTAAGGTGTCTGCCACCTCTTCACGCAGCTTCTCATGCGAGTTGATCAGAGTCATCACTCTTTCAGGATTCGCGTTTTCGCCACTGTCTTTGTTGGAGGCATTGGCAACCCGCGCAGCATCAATGCGTGCCAGTGCGCTTTCAATTCGCGCCATTGCCTCGTCTATCCGAGCTTCGCTCATGCGGGATGTTTACCAAGAAAGATGAGCGGTCGCAAAGCCTTGGTTCGGGCTGTTGATAAGTGTTTGGAGCGGAGTCAAAGTCGCAAGGCGGAATGCATTGGATGGGGGTTGCGCACACCATCCGCTTGACCTGTCTGAATGGCTAAGCAAAGGCTTGGCGCTAGCCGAATCGCCGCAAAAATGCGGGACCAGCGCAAGCATCAGATTTTTGGATAGTGCGAAGCGCTGAAAGCAGGAGCCCTTTCAAGCATGACGATTGATCCCGCCCGTTTGCAACCTATGGCAAACGCCATTCGCGCGCTCTCAATGGATGCAGTGCAGGCCGCGAATTCCGGGCATCCCGGGATGCCTATGGGCATGGCCGATGTGGCCGCTGTGCTGTTTTCCAATCATGTGAAATTTGATCCATCTAGGCCGGACTGGGCCGATCGTGATCGGTTCGTTTTGTCTGCTGGGCATGGTTCCATGCTGATATATTCGCTGCTGCACCTAACCGGCTATGCCAAGCCAACGATGGATGACATCCGCAATTTCCGCCAACTCGGCAGTCCTTGCGCTGGCCATCCTGAAAATTTCCTCCTTGAAGGTGTGGAAAGCACAACGGGTCCATTGGGCCAAGGTCTGGCGATGGCGGTGGGCATGGCCATGGCAGAACGCCATTTGAACGCGGTTTTCCATGATGATCTGGTTGATCACCGAACTTGGGTGATCGCTGGCGATGGCTGTTTGATGGAAGCGATCAACCACGAAGCGATTGGTCTGGCTGGTCATCTTAAATTGGGCCGTTTGACCGTTCTTTGGGATGACAACAACATCACAATCGATGGAAGTGCAGACCTTTCAACCAGCGAAGATGTAAAGGCGCGTTACGCTGCAACAGGTTGGCATGTGGCCGAATGTGATGGCCATGACTTTGCAGATATTGAACGGGCGATTGCCGAGGCTGAAGCGGACGACCGACCATCCCTGATCGCTTGCAAGACAGTGATCGGGAAGGGCGCCCCGACCAAACAAGGGACCAGCGCAACCCATGGTGCACCGCTTGGTGATGAAGAGATTGCTGGCGCGCGCGAGGCGTTAGGTTGGTCTCACGAACCGTTTGTTGTGCCTGATGATGTGATGTCCGATTGGCGAGCAACGGCGGATGCCGGACGGGCCGCATCGTCTGCATGGGATGCCCGGCTCGCGTCGGCAGCGAACGGCGAGGAATTTCTGCGCCGGATGTCGGGCGAATTGCCAGAGGGTAATGCGTCTGAAGAATATATTGCAAAGCTGATCGCCGATCCGGTTGGCGTCGCAACGCGCAAAGCAAGCGAGATGGCGCTGGCAGAAATCAATCCCCGTCTGCCCGATACGATTGGCGGCAGCGCTGATTTGACCGGATCGAACAACACCAAAGCTGGCGGGATCGAAGCGTTTTCTGCCGATGATTATTCGGGACGTTACGTTTATTACGGCATTCGCGAATTTGGCATGGCCGCCGCGATGAACGGGATGGCGCTGCATGGCGGTGTGATCCCCTATGGCGGGACATTCTTGGTTTTCACCGACTATGCCCGCGGTGCGATCCGCCTCTCGGCGCTGCAACAATGCCGTGTGATTTATGTCATGACGCATGACAGCATTGGCCTTGGTGAAGATGGGCCAACGCACCAGCCGGTTGAACATCTTGCATCTCTTCGTGCGATGCCAAATGTTTTGGTGATGCGCCCATGTGATGCGGTGGAAACTGCAGAATGTTGGCAAACTGCGTTGATGCAATCTGATCGGCCGACTGTGCTTGCGCTGACCCGGCAAGGTTTGCCGCAGCAACGGTTGAGCGATGCGGGCGAAAACTTGTCGGCGCGCGGCGGCTATCGCCTGTCTGGTGCCAAAGCGCCGCGTAAAGTGGTGTTTTATGCGACGGGTTCAGAAGTGAGCTTGGCCAGTGAATGCGCCCGGGCGCTTGAACAACAAGGCATCGGTGCCGATGTTGTTTCGATGGTGTGCAGCGAATTGTTCGATGAGCAGGATGATGGCTTTAAAGCGGACATTCTAGCGAGCGGCGAAAACGTGTTGCGCGTTTCGATCGAAGCAGGCTCGACCTTTGGCTGGCAGCGTTATACCGGAACGGATGGACTCAATATTGGTATTGATACGTTTGGAGCTTCTGCTCCGGCGAAAGATTTGTTCCCGCATTTTGGCTTCACCGTCGATGCGATCCTCTCTCAAATTAACAGCCGTTTGAACGGCTAAGCAGGAGTTACTTTCATGGCGACGAAGGTTGCGATCAATGGGTTTGGCCGTATTGGACGGCTGGTGGCACGCGCAATTTTGGAGCGCACCGATCATGATCTAGAACTGGTTTCGATCAATGATCTTGCGGACACGAAATCCAACGCTTTGCTGTTCCAATATGATTCGACGCATGGCCGTTTTCCTGGAACCGTTGAAGTGTCTGACGGGGCAATAATCGTCGATGGCAAGTCTATTGCCGTTACGAGTGAGCGCGATCCGGGCAATCTGCCACATGCCGAACAAGGTGTGGAAATTGTGCTGGAGTGCACCGGTTTTTTCCAAAGCCATGAAGCTGCAGAACCGCATTTGAAAGCGGGCGCGAAACGAGTGTTGATTTCTGCCCCGGCCAAGAATGTCTCAGCGACTATCGTTTACGGCGTGAATCATGAAACGCTCAGCGCATCCGATGTGATCGTTTCCAACGCCAGCTGCACAACCAATTGCCTGTCTCCTATGGCCAAGGTTTTGCACGATACCGTTGGAATTGAACGCGGTTTCATGACCACGATCCATTCTTACACCAATGATCAGCGCATGCTCGATCAGATGCACGGCGATATGCGCAGGGCGCGCGGCGGTGCGCAAAACATGATCCCGACAACGACCGGCGCAGCGCGCGCAGTTGGCCTGGTTTTGCCAGAACTTGCAGGCAAATTGGATGGTTCGTCTGTTCGCGTGCCAACGCCCAATGTCTCGCTGGTCGATCTGGTGTTCACGCCGGGCCGCGATACCAGTGTGGACGAGCTCAATTCGGCATTGAAGGCCGCTGCCGACGGTCCAATGAAAGGTGTACTCGATTTCACGGATCAGCCGCTCGTGAGCAGCGATTTCAATCACTATCCGGCCAGCTCGACAATCGACAGCCTTGAAACATCGGTGATGGAAGGCAAGCTAGCTCGCGTGGTCAGCTGGTATGACAATGAATGGGGCTTTTCAAACCGCATGGTCGACACAACGGGCGTGATGGCTTCATTTCTTTAAACCTGAATACCACAGCTGGAATTTGTAATGGCAGCCTTCAAAACGCTTGATGATCTGGGTGATATTGCGGGGAAGGTCGCGCTCGTCAGGGTTGATCTCAACTTGCCGATGCAGGGCGGCTCTGCCAGCGATGTAACACGTGTAAAAGCTGTGAAGCCTACCATTCTTGAGTTGGCTGATAAGGGGGCAAAGGTGCTGCTGCTCGCGCACTTTGGCCGTCCAGGCGGTGCGCGCCACTCGGCCTTGTCGACCAGCATGGTGGTCGGCGATGTTGAGGCTGTGCTGGGCAAAGAATTGATGTTCATCCCTGAGGTCTCCGGCCCAGTGGTGGAACAATCGATCGGCATTTTGCGCGATGGCGATATTGGGCTGATGGACAATGTTCGTTTTTGGCCAGGCGAAGAAGCAAATGATGCCGAATTTGCTGCAGAAATCGCCGCGAATGGCGACTTTTTTGTGAATGATGCCTTCAGCGCAGCCCATCGAGCGCACGCGACAACAGTCGGGTTGGCCCAGCACCTGCCAGCCTATGCAGGGCGCGCGATGGAACGGGAGCTGACAGCACTCGATAGCGCGCTGGGCAATCCCCAATCACCTGTTGCTGCCGTGGTCGGCGGTGCGAAGGTTTCAACCAAGCTTGAAGTGCTGAAAAACCTAGTCGGCAAAGTGCAGCATCTAATTATCGGCGGCGGGATGGCGAACACATTTCTTGCTGCGCGCGGGGTCAATGTTGGCAAATCGCTGTGCGAGCATGATCTGACCGAAACCGCCAATCGCATTATGGATGAAGCCGATCATGCTAGCTGCACCGTGCATCTGCCGTATGATGTTGTTGTGGCAAAGGAATTTGCGGCCAATCCGGCAAGCCTTCGCACTTGCAATGTGCATGAAGTGGCGGCCGATGAGATGATTCTTGATTTGGGGCCGAGCGCGACAGAAGCCTTGGCCGATGTGCTCAAGACCTGCCGCACTTTGGTTTGGAACGGTCCGCTTGGGGCGTTTGAAACCGCACCCTTTGATACCGCGACAATGGCGTTGGCTCGCCATGCCGCTGCGCTGACCCAAGAAGGTTCTTTGATTTCCGTGGCAGGAGGCGGGGATACGGTCGCAGCATTGGCGCAAGCCGGCGTGACCAATGACGTAACTTATGTTTCCACCGCAGGCGGTGCTTTCTTGGAATGGATGGAAGGCAAGCAGCTGCCCGGCGTAACGGCGTTGATGGGTTAAACTGATGGGCGATTTTTCAACCAAGATTAAAACGATTGAGCACCGGATGATGCGCGCATGGGTGCGCCGGGATCAGCGTGAATTGCGCAGTGTTTTGGGCCGGAATTTCATGATGATTGTTGGTGCAGGGCAATCGCAATTGCTCGATCGCCCAAGTTTTCTAGAGGCTGCCGAAGGGCGCCTTAGCTGCTCGAGCTATAGCTTCAGAGAAGTTGTGGTGCGCAAGCATGGGTCATGTGCTTGGTTCGCAGCGGGTGTTGACCTTGAAATGCGGCTTGGCGCGCGCGATTGGTCTGGAAAATTCTGGCTGACTGATATGTGGCGTAAAGGGAAATTTGGGCGGACTTGGAAACTTGTTGAGCGCAGTCTTTCACGCATAGACCCGGAGGAAGCGCTGCCGGCGGCGATCCAGAACCTGCAATTGTGGAACTGATAGGCCGCATTTCCGGTGCCCGCGCGCAATACCAAATACATGATTTCTTAGAAAGTTTTGCGCGATGAGCGACAGCAATTCCCAGACCGAATATGGCTATGGCAGCGCCGTGCGCTGTGAATTGGGCGAGTTCGCCGGTTGGTATCATTGGAATCACGATGCCTACGAAACCAATTCGGGGCCATTTTATATGCTTCGGCAAGATGATGGCAGTTACCTAAGCGCGTTTCGCGCGGAGGCCCGACATATGAATGGCGGCGGCTTTATGCATGGCGGCTGCTTGCTGACATTCGCAGATTTTGCGCTGTTTGGTATCGCCACCGATGAATTGCAGGGCGGCCACGCGGTCACGCTCAACCTCGCTGGCGATTTTCTCGGAGCAGTTTCAGAGGGTGCATTGGTGGAAGCACGCGGTGAAGTAACCCGCGGCGGAGGCAAGACCATTTTTGTGCGTGGCTTGGTAACGGGAGATGGCAAGCCGGCGCTCAGTTTTACCGGGATTATCCGTCGGTTGAGCAAAGCATAAACCGAATGGCGCCATCTGTTGCGAGAACATCGGCTGCTGGGTAAAGCGCAAAGCCATTCAAACAGGAATTCTCAAGACAAAATTACGTTAGCAGGGACCCCAAATGAACTTTGATGAAATGAAGGCGGCGATCGCCACAGGGCAGGGCTTCATCGCTGCGCTCGATCAATCGGGCGGTTCGACGCCCAAGGCTTTGCGCGGATACGGCGTCGAAGATGATGCATGGTCAGGCGATGAGGAGATGTTCGCCGAAATCCATAAGATGCGTAGCCGGGTGATAACTTCGCCCAGCTTCGCCAAAGGCAAAATAATTGGCGCGATTCTGTTTGAACGCACAATGGACAGTCAGGTCGATGGAGTGTCGACTGCGGACGCTTTGAAGGCGCGTGGGATAGTGCCATTTATCAAGGTCGATCAGGGTTTGGCGGATGAAAGCGATGGCGTTCAAATGATGAAGCCATTGGATAAATTGCCTGCTTTGCTCCAAAAATCTGTCGCCAACGGCATGTTCGGAACAAAAATGCGGTCCGTCATCAAATCGGCGAATCCCGCCGGCATCGCCAAAGTGGTTGAACAGCAATTTGCAGTCGGCAATCAAATCGCAGATGCGGGCCTCGTGCCGATGCTAGAGCCAGAATATGACATCACCGCCACTGATCGGGCTGCTGGTGAGAAGATATTGCTCGCCGAAATCATGAAAGGGCTGGATAGCTTGCCCGAAGGGCGCAAAGTCATGCTCAAGCTTTCAATTCCAGTTGAGCCCTGCCTTTACGAACAGGCGATCACACATCCAAACGTGCTGCGCGTGGTGGCTCTTTCCGGCGGTTATTCAACCTCGGATGCCTGCGCGCATTTGGGGCAGAATTCCGGGATGATTGCGAGCTTTAGTCGCGGCCTGCTGCAAGACCTACGTCATGGTCAAAATGATGATGAGTTTGATAAAGTGCTCGGCGATGCGATCGATCAGATTGCGGCCGCTTCCATCGCCGGTTGAACAATTCAAGTGACCGAATTGCAAACACAGCTTTATTTGATTTCTCCGCTGGAAGTTGGCGGAGAGTTTCCGCGACGGCTCGAACGGGCGCTGGCGGCGGGCAAGGGTTGTGTCACTGCATTTCAATTTCGGGTGAAAGATCTCGATCAGCATGAAGCGGCGCGGCTCGCAGAGCCTTTACAGGCGATTTGTGCCGCCCATGATGTTGCCTTTATCGTCAATGACAGTGTGGCTCTTGCCAAGCGGTTGAAGGCTGATGGAGTGCATTTGGGGCAAGCGGATGGAAATCCCAAGGACGCGCGCGAGGAATTGGGCCGTGAGGCTCAGATCGGCGTAACCTGTCATGCCTCGAGGCATCTTGCGATGGAAGCCGGTGAAGCTGGCGCGGATTATGTCGCGTTCGGTGCGTTCTTTTCTTCGAGCACCAAAGAAACTGAACATGTTGCTGACCTTGAATTGCTCAAGTTCTGGTCACAATTGTTTGAAATTCCGTGCGTCGCGATTGGCGGCATTACCCCTGAAAATTGCGCTCCTTTGGTGGAGGCAGGCGCTGATTTTCTCGCTGTGTCCGGCGCGATCTGGAATGGTGATGAAGTTGCTGCGGTTGAAAGCTTCGCCAAAGCCTTCCGATGAAGGTCGCAATTCGTTGGTTCAAGCGGATAATCGCGGTGGTCGCCGTGTGGTTGATCTGCGTAGGGGCTTGGATTGGTATCGGCCCTCAAAGATCAACCGATATTGATGCCGACACAGCGATTGTTCTGGGCGCGGCGGTCGATGATAACCAACCTTCACCTGTGTTTGCAGCCAGGATAGATCAAGCGGTAGAGCTTTACCGCAAAGGAGCGGTTCAGACTCTGCTTTTCACTGGCGGAAAATCTGATGGGGACAGCTTGTCCGAAGCGAACGCCGCGCGGGAATATGCGATCAATGCTGGGATTCCCGCTCGCTTTGTTCATCTTGAATCGCGCTCTCGCACAACACAGCAAAACCTTGCCAACGCTCAAGCTGTGATGGGTAATGCCGGATTGGAAACAGCTGTTATCGTGTCTGACCCGCTTCATTTGCGCCGCGCAATGGTGATGTCTGACGAATTGGGCATCGATGCACAGCCATATGGAGCGCGCCAAACCCGTTATCGTTCATGGCGTACGAAACTGCCATTTGTGATGCGCGAGGTGTATTTCCTCCATCATTATTGGCTGTTTGGTGAGTGAGGCCGCGCTTCGCATTCGCGCCTTTATCAGCTGGTTGATCCCAAGCGCGTGCAAATCATAAGCCCAAGGCTTCCACCATTTTCAATGACTTGCAGCTGATTGGTGCCAACCCGTCTGAATTTCTCGCCCTTTTTGGGGCCCCGGGTGAAAGTGAGCGTGCGCCCCTTTAGAATATAGGTCCCACGCCCCGCTTCATTGCGATAGCTCGAGGCCGTGCCAATGCGAAAACCAGCGCTTTCGACCACTTCATAGGCCACGCTTCCAGCATCGCCTGGCAAGGCGCATTGATAGCGCCCTTGGGGCATGGTTGAGAGAACTCCGCCTTCTTGCGCGCGCGCGCCAGGCGTGGCGGCCGCAAGTACGGCCGCTAAAGCAGCCAAGGCGATGACATAACGGGTTTTCATTCCATATCCGGTATCATGCAGTTTCAGGTGATACCACCGCGTTTACCTTTGCTCTGCTTTACCTCGCCTGAAGGCTCGGCTATGCGCGCATCCGCAATGCGGGCTTTCTCGGCTCGCCATTTCCCAGATAAAGGCTCAGCCCATGAAGATCAGCGGTGTCGACATTCGTCCCGGCAATATCATTGAATACGAAAAGGGCATCTGGAAAGTTGCCAAAATTCAGCACACGCAGCCGGGTAAGGGCGGGGCCTACATGCAGGTCGAGATGAAGAATTTGGAAGACGGCCGGAAAACCAACGTCCGTTTTCGCAGTGCTGACAGTGTTGAAAAGGTGCGGCTCGATACGAAGGAATTCCAGTTCCTTTATGAAGACGGCGATATGCTCGTCTTTATGGACCAGCAGAATTATGAGCAGATCATGCTGCCATCCGATCTACTCGGCGATGCGCGGCCATTCCTGCAGGACGGCATGCAAGTGCAGCTGGAATTGTGGGAAGAAAAGCCGATTTCGGTCCAGCTCCCGCAACAGATTGAAGCCGAAATTGTTGAAGCGGACGCGGTTGTAAAAGGACAGACAGCGTCTTCAAGCTACAAGCCAGCGGTGCTGGATAATGGCGTGCGGATCATGGTTCCGCCGCATATCGGCAGCGGCACTAAGATTGTGGTTGACGTTTACGAACAAACTTATGTCGGCAAGGCGGGCTGAAGTCTTATGTCGATGTTTTCAGGCCTAATCCGCGTGATGGAACGCGCAGCGCGCAAAGCGGGAGGGCGATTGCGCCGCGATTTTGGCGAGGTCGAGCACCTCCAGGTCAGCCGCAAAGGTCCGGCGGATTTTGTGTCCAAGGCTGATATGCGTTCTGAGCGTACTTTGTACGACGAATTGCTAACTTCGCGGCCCGGATGGGGCTTTGTGCTTGAAGAAGCGGGCATCATCGAGGGTGATCCGAACATGCCGCGCTGGATCATCGATCCGCTCGACGGGACCAGCAACTTTCTGCACGGCATTCCGCATTTTGCGATTTCAATCGCGGTGCAGGAACCACGGCCAGACGGCAAAGGTTGGGGGGATGTGACCGCGGCGGTGATCTATCACCCGATCAACGATCAAACGTATTGGGCTGAGAAAAATCGCGGTTCTTGGTTGATGGATGCCCGGTTGCGCGTTTCCGCACGGTCGCATCTTAGTGACGCGCTGATCGCTACCGGCATTCCATTCAACGGCCACGGCGATATGGCCGAATGGAGCCGGATATTCGGAGCGCTTGGGCCCGAAATTGCGGGTATTCGGCGATTTGGTGCGGCTTCGCTTGATATGGCTTATGTTGCGCAAGGGCGCTTTGATGGCTTTTGGGAAAGCGGCCTAAACGATTGGGACACCGCGGCTGGGTGTCTTTTGATCCGCGAAGCTGGCGGGTTTGTAAGCGATTTTCGCGGGCGTTCGAATCCGATTCATTCGGAACAAGTGCTTACGGCGAATGGCCAACTTCATTCGAAACTGCACAAATTGTTGGTGAACTCACTGAAGTGAACGGCAATTGAAGCGGGATGCATCGCTGCCGGTCTGAGTTTCAACCCAAATTCTGGGATTGGCTTTGGGATGCTGCTGCTTGGTGCCCCTGGCCCGACTCGAACGGGCACTCCGTTAGGAATTCGATTTTGAGTCGAACGCGTCTACCAATTCCACCACAGGGGCACAGCTGAGCAGCACGGGGCTGTTAGCGGGGCTTTGCGCAGGCATCAAGTGGTCTTCGCAAAGAGTGTGTTGAGTGTTCTTTTGTTGTGACAGGTGCGGACCAGCGGAACGTCAAATGGTTGGCGCCGCACCAAAGTGAGACAAACTCACACGTAAACCAGCTAAAATTGCTTGTAATTCTGCGCCAGCTTTGGGAAGCCTACAAATACGGGGATCATGCTTTCGCTTCCATCCTATCATGCCTTGGCCGCAATGGCGGTCACGATTGCAATGTTCGTTGCCTTTGCGCGTGGACGGTTGTCGGTTGAGATAATCTCCCTGATGACAATCGCTGTGATTGCGGTTGGGCTCTATTTCTTCCCGCTTGAAGGCGCAAAGCCGACCGATGGCTTGGCGCTCGCCTTTGGGGGGTTTGGTCATTACGCATTGATTACAATCTGCGCCCTAATGATCATGGGCAGGGGGCTGGTGGTTACCGGAGCCTTGGATCCTGCGGCCAGATTCCTGGAAAGCGTTTTCAAGATTAACCTGCAGCTGGGATTGCTGATATCGTTGCTGCTGGCGTTCTTCCTTTCAATGGCGGTGAATGACACGCCGGTATTGGTGCTGCTCTTGCCGATCTTTGTAGCTCTCGCTTCGCGCGGGGCGATGCCGGCCTCAAAAACGCTTATTCCCCTGAACGCTGCGGTTCTGATTGGCGGGATGGCGACGACCATCGGGACGTCGACCAATATTCTGGTGACCTCGATCGCGGTTGATCTTGGCCTCCCACCGATGAGCGTGTTTCACTACACACCGATCGTCTTGATCGCAGCGATGGTGGCGCTGCCATATTTGTGGCTGGTGATGCCGCGCCTGCTTGATGACAACAGCACCGAAGCCGACGGTTCCATTCGGCATTTTCACACCCGGCTTAGGGTGGGCGCTGACAGCATGCTGTCAGGTGAAGAATTGAGTGAGATTCTTCCTAAATTGCCGAGCAACATCAAATTTCATGATAATCCAGCAGGTCCGCTCCAACCGCAGCAGCGGCTGCATATTTCGGGAACGCATGAGGCATTAGAAGATGCTACGCGGGTTTTAAAGGGGGAGCTTGCGCCCAGCTGGGTGCTTGATCGCATTCGCCGCACATCTTCATCGCAGCGCCAAGATATTATGGTTGTTGAGATGACTGTGACGGCGGATTCGCGGCTGATCACGCGCACATTGCCAACATCGGGTATTGCCGATCTTTATGGCGTCGCCGTGCTCGGCATCCATCGCCCGGAAAGGCTTTTGGGCGAACGGGATCAATATTCTGAAGGCGGCGATTTGCGCATTTCGGAAGGTGATGTCCTCCTTGTGATGGGTCTCAACGAGGATTTGCAAACCTTCGCTCGCAATGACAGCCTGTTAATGCTCGAAGGCGCGAGAGAGCTTCCCCGTCGTTCGAAAGCACTCCTATCAGCCGCCATTATGTTTGGTTCGGTGTTTACCGCCTCGATTGGCCTTTTCCCGATTGCGATTTCGGCGCTCGCTGGCGCGATTTTGATGTTCGTGAGCGGCTGTGTGAAATTTGATCGCGTTGGGCGCGCGCTGTCTGGCAAAGTTATTGTGCTGGTGGCGGCCTCAATCGCGATTGGTCGGATTGTTTTGGAAAGCGGAGCTGCTGCGTGGCTCGGCGAATTGCTGTCACTGGGGCTTAGTCCTCTGCCCCCAGCATTGGTGCTCGCAGCGATTATGCTGTTCGTCACCTTGCTAACTAATTTTGCCTCGAATGCGACCGCCGCGACTGTGGGAACGCCGATTGCGTTCAACATCGCAAATCAGCTTGGCCTGCCGCCAGAGCCGCTGGTGCTGGCCGTGCTGTTTGGCTGCAATCTTTGTTACGCGACGCCGATTGCCTATCAGACCAATATGCTGATCATGGCTGAAGGAAGCTACGAATTTAAGGACTATATCCGTACTGGGCTACCGCTCGTGGTGTTGATGGTAACAACACTCTCGATCCTGCTGGTGGTGAGTTATGGCATGTAGATTGGGAGCGGGGTTTGAGGAGAGAGCAAATGCGACGCACCATTAATACACATAAAGTTGCGATTGGCCTGATTTTGGGGGCAATGGCATTGAGTACGCCCGCACAAGCGGATGAGCTGAGCGATGCCGTGGCCGAAGATATGCCCGGCCTGATCGAGCTCTACCAAGAATTGCATGCCAATCCTGAGCTTTCATTTCAAGAATTTGAGACATCGAAGAAACTGGCCGCGCGAGTGCGGGAGCTTGGTTTCGACGTGACCGAAGGGGTGGGGCAGACCGGCGTTGTTGCGGTGATGGAAAATGGCGAGGGGCCAACCATCATGTTGCGCGCGGATATGGATGCACTGCCGGTCGTTGAGCAAACTGGTTTGCCATTCGCCTCAACTGCAACGGGTATCCCAGCGTCGGGCATAGAAACCGGTATTATGCATGCCTGCGGTCACGATACGCATATGGCGGCATGGATCGGTACAGCCCAGCTTTTGGCTGAGCGCCGAGACGAATGGCAGGGTACGCTTGTGATGATCCTGCAGCCAGCCGAAGAGATAGGCCTTGGGGCATTGGCCATGCTTGAAGATGGCTTGTTTACGCGCTTTCCCAAGCCAGATTATGTGTTGGGCTTTCATGATGCTGCGGGCGCACCGGCGGGCTTTATCGGCTATGCCAAAGGGTACGCTCTGGCCAATGTCGACAGCGTTGATGTGGTGATTCCCGGGATTGGCGGACACGGCGCCTATCCCCACACTACGGTTGATCCGGTAGTTATCGGCGCCAATATTGTAACACGTTTGCAAACTCTGGTGAGCCGCGAGATCAGTCCGCTTGACCCGGCAGTGGTGACCGTCGGCAGTTTTCGGGCAGGATCAAAGCACAATATCATCAGTGACGAGGCGAAGTTGCAGATCACGGTGCGAAGCTACACCGACGAAGTGCGCGCGCAATTGCTAGAAGGGATCGCGCGGATCGCACGGGGAGAGGCGTTAGCGGCAGGAATGCCTGAGGACCAATTGCCTGTGGTGACTGTGCAGGATCCCTACACGCCATCGACCTACAACACGCCAGACTTCACCGATCGTGTGATGGCAGGATTGTCTGATCGTTTTCCAAATCGCGTGACCGAGACACCGCCGGTTATGGGCGGAGAGGACTTTGGCCAGTTCTATCGCGCCGATCCTGAGAATATTGAATCGCTGATATTCTGGGTCGGCGGCGCGCCTATGGACCAATACGAAGCCTCCCAGCGCGGAGAGATCACTCTGCCTTCACTGCATTCGCCATTTTGGGCACCTGATGCGGAGGCGGTCATTTCAACCGCGACCGAGGCGATGACTGCGGCGACGCTAGATTTATTGCCGCGCCAAGGGGGCTGATCCCCCGCAATCTAGATAAAAAGTAACGGCCGCCGAAGTTTCTCTCCCAAACTCCGACGGCCGTATTCTCCTCCCCAGGAGAACTGTGTAATTGGTGCGATCCAAAGGGCTTGAAGCATCTCGTGCTTCAAGTCAGCGGACCTTTATTCGGCGCTTGGCGCGTATGTTCCCAGCCGGTGATGCAGGGCATTGATTTTTGCGATCTCATCGCGGTCCTCAGTGGCCTTAGCATGGCTTTCCAGCGCGCGGCGCAGCAGCTTCATATCGGCTGTTGAGAGCAGCGCACGGGCGCGGGCGGGTTCTGCTGGCGTCATCGTGTCAGTCATAGTCTCTCTCCTCGAAAGGTTGGGTGAAGGGAAGTGAGAATGCCGTTAGGCAGCCTCGAATTGGTTCCCCCGAGGTGCCGTTAGGCAGCCTCGAATTGGTTCATAGTGTTGTCCTTACCGCCCGCTTTTAGAGCAGCTTCGCCGGCGAAATATTCCTTGTGATCGTCGCCCATGTCCGATCCAGCCATGTTCTGGTGTTTCACGCAGGCGATGCCTTGGCGCAGCTCCTCACGTTGAACGTTCTTGACGTAACCAAGCATCGCTTGCTCACCGAAATATTCTTTCGCGAGGTTGTCCGTGCTTAGCGCAGCGGTGTGATATGTCGGCAGGGTGATCAGGTGGTGGAAAATGCCAGCCCGCTTCGCAGCATCTGCTTGGAATGTACGGATCTTCTCATCAGCCTCAATCGCAAGCTCACTGGTGTCGTAATCGACGCTCATAAGCTTTTCACGGTCGTAAGACGTCATATCTTTGCCCGCTTCGGCCCAAGTGTCGAAGACTTGTTGGCGGAAGTTGAGCGTCCAGTTGAAGCTTGGCGAGTTGTTATAAACCAGCTTCGCGTTGGGGATGACTTCGCGCACACGGTCTACCATGCCGGCGATCTGTTCAACATGCGGCTTTTCAGTTTCGATCCACAACAGATCAGCACCATTCTGGAGCGCGGTAATGCAATCGAGGACACAGCGATCTTCGCCAGTTCCTGCGCGGAATTGGAACAGGTTCGATGGGAGCCGTTTTGGTGCCATCAATTTGCCATCGCGGCTGATAAAGACCTGGCCGTTGGTGATATTCGCCGGATCAACTTCATCGCAATCAAGAAATGCGTTGTATTGATCGCCCAGGTCACCCGGTTCCTGACTGAAAGCAATCTGCTTTGTCAGGCCAGCGCCCAAACTGTCTGTACGCGCAACGATAATTCCATCTTCCACGCCCATTTCGAGGAATGCGTGGCGGCAGGCGCGAATTTTTTGCAAGAAATCTTCGTGAGGAACGGTGACCTTTCCATCTTGGTGGCCGCATTGTTTCTCATCAGAAACCTGATTTTCGATCTGTAATGCGCATGCGCCTGCTTCGATCATCTTCTTGGCGAGCAGGTACGTTGCCTCAGCATTGCCGAAGCCAGCATCGATATCGGCGATAATCGGAACTACGTGGGTTTCGAACTCATCGATTTTATGCAGCAAACGGTGCGTGTTAACGGCATCGCCAGCCTCTTTGGCTGCATCCAATTCACGGAACATGCCGCCAAGCTCACGGGCATCGGCTTGCCTCAGGAAGGTATAGAGCTCTTCGATTAGAGCAGGAACACTGGTTTTCTCGTGCATGCTTTGATCGGGAAGCGGGCCAAATTCGCTGCGCAGCGCGGCAACCATCCAACCAGAAAGGTAGAGGTAACGTTGCTTTGTGGAGCCAAAATGCTTCTTGATTGAGATCATCTTTTGTTGAGCGATGAACCCATGCCAGCAGCCAAGAGACTGGGTGTAAGCAGATGGGTCATTGTCATAGGCTTCCATATCGGCGCGCATGATCTTTGCAGTGTACTTTGCAATATCGAGGCCAGTACGAAAACGATTCTGGATCGCCATCCGCGCAGTCGCTTCGGCGTCAATATCTGCCCAAGTTGAGCCGTTGCCTTCGATGGTCTCTCGCATTTGAGCGATTGTTGATTGATATGTCATGGCATTTTCCCGGAGAGTGGTGTGATTGAAATATGCCATTTTTAATGCGGGAAATTGGGGGCCAATGAAAGTAAATGTTACAGACTTTCGTGTCTCTATCGCGCAAAATCGGTCAAAACTTGTGTAATGCTGTAAATTTATTTACAGCGTTGGAATGACGGAAAACGCACTCTTAGCAGGTCCAGCATTGCGTCGTTTGCGCAAGCGCGAGGGATTAACCCAAGCGGCAATGGCGAACACTCTGGGCATCAGCCCAAGCTACCTCAATTTGATCGAACGGAATCAAAGACCGCTCTCTGCGCGCGTTCTGGTTCAGGTGATTGAGAGGTTTGATTTTGATCCGCGCAGCCTCCGCGAAGATGAGGCGATTGGCGGCATCGATGGCCTTGCCCGACGTTTCTCAGATGGGCGGTTCGGTGATTTGGCGATCGACCGGGAAGAAATTCAAGAGTTTCTGGCGGCAGCTCCGCAGGCGGCGGCAGCTTTCGCGCGACTTTATGACAATAGCGGGACGGTTGAAAATCGCCGGGACGATCCCGGGCTGCAAATGCGCGAAGCCGTTGAGCGATGGCAAAACCATTTCCCTGATCTCGATCTAGCAGCTGAGGAATTGGCCGACGAATTGCGCTTGTCTCGCGGGGAAACCAGTGCGGCGTTGAGCGCTCGATTGAGAGAACGCCATCAAATCTCCGTTCGCATCCTGCCGGCCGATGTTATCCCGGGTCAGGTCCGTCGCCTCGATCTCCACGCACGGCAATTGCAAATCTCCGAGATGTTGCCCGGCGCGGCGCGGCGGTTCCAGATCGCGCGACAGGTGGCAAATCTTGAGCAACGAGACGCGATTGAAGCGGTGGTTTCAGGGGCAAATTTATCGAGCGACGATGCGCGCGATCGGATGCGTGATCATGTGACCGATTATGTCGCTGGCGCACTGTTGATGCCCTATGGCCGTTTTCTCCGGGCGTGCGACCAAACCGCCTATGACTTCCCGATTTTGCGGCGCCGTTTCTCTGTCAGTTTTGATCAATTGGCGCAGCGATTGACCACGTTGCAAAGGGTCGGGGAGAGAGGGCTCCCATTTTTCACCGCGCGCTTGGACAGAGCCGGGCGCTTGACCAGTTTCGCGGCGGGGGCGAGCGGCGCGGTCTTCCCATTGCAGGGCGCTCGCTGGCCTGCATGGGTTCCGTATGCGGCCTTTGAACGGCCAAATATTCTGCATTCGCAAGCCGTATTGTTTGCTGAGGGCGAGGCGGCACCCAAACACTGGTTCACCACTGCTCGCACGGTTGATGGAGATGGCGTAGCCTGCACTGCGCGAAGCGCCGTTGTTGTTGGATTGGAAGCGCGGTTCGCAGGCCAAATCGCCACGGCACGCGGTGTGTCACTCAGCCCGGAAGACGCGGTTCCGCTGGGCAAAAACTGCGCCCGATGTGGGCGGGCGGATTGCCTTACGCCGGCCCCGCAACGGCTCGCCTCATAACGAGCTGCTTGAGGCCAATCTAGGAGCTTTCGCCGATCCAACTGTTCTTCAAAGCTTGTTAACCGCTCAATTCAAGGATTTGCGCGGGCTTGGAGCAGCGTTGTAAGGTTTACCGACACTTAATTTCTTCCCTCTAGAGCGGTCTTGCAATTGCAATTCGTGCGAGCCGCCTTCTAATGATCCGCCTGTTTAAGCATTACATTCCTCACGCCGTGCTGCTGCTCGGTCTGCTGGACTTTGCGCTGCTTATGCTTGCGGGAGAGTTGGCTTGGCTGCTGCGCGCGTCGCAGATCGGCGTTGATCTGGGATTGTTCAGAGAACGTTGGATGCCATTGGCCGGTTCAGCTGGCGTGGTTTGGTTGGCGATGATCTCTGTCGGAGTATACGGACCCAAATCGCTGCGCTCGCTGCGTTTTGCTGGAGCGCGCCTGTTGGTGGCGATCAGCCTTGGCATCATTGCCTTGGCGGTGATCGATTTCCTGTTACCCGGCAACACATTCTGGCGTTCAACCCTATTCTACGCGATGTGTTTTTCGATGCTGCTGTTGGTGCTCGATCGGTTGCTGCTGAACAGTTTCATTGGATCATCGGCGTTCCGCCGTAGAGTGATGGTATTGGGCGCTGGCGATCGCGCTCAGCGTTTGCGCGAACTAGGAGAGCAGCCCGAAGCTGGGTTTGCGATTGTATCTTATATCGCGATGAACGAGCCTGAGCGGGTGGTTGAAGAAGCCATTTCCCGCGAAGCGATCCATGATCTAGGCCGCTTTGTTGAAAACCTTGGTGTCAGCGAGGTGGTTTTGGCCTTGCAAGAACGGCGCAATGCATTGCCGCTGAAAGACTTGCTGCGGATCAAAACCAAGGGCGTGCACGTCAATGATTTTTCGAGTTTTCTCGAACGAGAAACCGGACGGGTTGATCTCGATACGGTCAATCCAAGCTGGCTGATTTTCTCAGATGGCTTTTCCTCTGGGCGGGTTTTGTCCAGCGCATTTAAGCGCCTGTTTGATATTTTGGCGAGCCTCCTCTTATTGATCGCGACTTTCCCAGTGATCTTGCTTTTCGCGCTATTGGTGAAGCTTGATAGCAAAGGCCCAGCCTTTTTCCGGCAGCGCCGCATCGGATTGTATGGGGAGCCATTCGACCTCATCAAATTGCGTTCCATGCGGACCGATGCGGAAAGTAATGGCGCCAAGTGGGCGGAGGAGAACGATCCCCGCATCACCCGGATCGGCCGTTTGATTCGCAAAGTGCGGATCGATGAACTCCCACAGACATGGAGTGTGCTGAGAGGCAATATGAGCTTTGTCGGGCCGCGCCCGGAAGTGCCCAAATTTGTCGATGACCTTCAGGAAGAAATCCCATTTTATGGAGAGCGGCACATGGTCAAGCCCGGGATCACAGGCTGGGCGCAGATCAATTATCCTTATGGCGCATCGACCGAGGATAGCCGCAAAAAGCTCGAATATGATTTGTATTACGCGAAGAATTACACACCATTCCTTGATCTGGTGATTTTGCTGCAAACGGTGCGTGTTGTCCTGTGGCCGGAAGGCGCGCGATGATCGGAACCGAGCTCCTCTCTTTTATTGCGTTTGCCGGATACCTGTTTGGTGCGGTGCTAAGCGCGGCAGCGTGGCTGTGGGTCTTGCGGCGCGGCGATTCTGCACGGCCGGATCGCGCTGCGGCATTGGTCGCAATTGCTTTAACTGGGGTGTGGTCAGCGTTGGCGGCTGCATTGGGGCCGGGCGAGCCTATTGTTCAATCGGCCGAAACTGCGCGCAATCTTGGATGGATTGCGGTGATTTTTCGGCTGTTTGCGAATGATGGGCGTGATGAGAGTTTAACGCCAACACGCCCGGTAATCCTTGCTTTGGCCGGGGTGCAATTGTTCCAACCGATCTTGCTGTACATTCAGATGCGGTTTGCGACCTCGGCAGCTTTGTATGGTCTCGCCTTTGAAGTCAGTTCGGTGCTGAATATGCTGGTTGCCATCGGGGCGCTTGTCTTGCTCCACAACCTCTATGCTGGTGCAACCGCAGCATCGCGGGCCATTTTGCGCTGGAGCGCGATCGCCCTTGCAGGCATTTGGGCTTATGATCTCAATCTTTACACCGTTGCTTACTTAGGGGGCAGCGAACCCGAATTCTTGATGGCGTTCAGGGGTGCGATTTCTGGCCTGATGGTCGGAGTATTGGCGATTGGAGCTAATGGCAGAGGCGCTGGCCTGCAATTTAGCCCTTCGCGGGCGGTCACTTTCCAAACATTGTCGCTTTTGGTGATCGGTTCCTACCTGCTGGTTATGGTGCTTGCTACCAAATCTCTGTCCGTGCTGGGCGGGGATTTTGGCAGGACGATGCAGGTCGTATTCCTATCTTTGGCGAGCTTGGCTGCGATGGTTTGGCTACCATCTCAGCGCCTTCGCGGTTGGTTGCGGGTGACCGCTACAAAGCATCTGTTCCAGCATCGTTATGATTACCGGGCGGAATGGCTTGGGTTCACACGCACAATTGGCAGCGCCTCTCTGGCGGCTTCTGGACAGCCCAGCTTTCATGAACGAGCGGTCAAAGCTGTCGCTGACATCACGGATAGCCCCGCTGGGTTGCTGCTTGTGCCCAATGAAGAGGCGCAATTGGAGCTGGTCGGCAGGTGGAATTGGTCCACAATTGCAGTGCCCGCCATCGCTGCAAACTATGAGCTTTCGAGCCTTCTGGAACAGCACAATCATGTGCTCGATCTGGACGAGGTGCGAAATGGCATTGATCACCATGGTGAGGCGGACCTGGTACCAGGATGGCTGACCGAGGCAGAGGATGTCTGGGCGCTGGTGCCGCTGCTGCATTTCGATCGATTGGTCGGTACTATCGTGCTTGCAAGGCCGCGTATGGAACGGCGGCTCGATTGGGAAGATTTCGACCTCCTGCGTGTCGTAGGACAGCAATTGGCAAGTTATTTGGCTGAGCAAGCCGGACAGCAAGCCTTGATGGAAGCCAGCCGGTTTGATGAATTCAATCGCCGGATTGCCTTTGTGATGCACGACATCAAAAACTTGGCCAGCCAATTGTCTTTGCTTGCTAGGAATGCCGAAAAGCACGCCGAAAATCCTGATTTTCGGGCAGATATGCTGGTGACCCTTCGCAATTCATCTGAAAAGCTGGAAACGCTTCTGCAAAGGCTGGGGCGATACGGCTCCGGCCTTTCCAATGATCTTAAAGAAGTGGATCTGGTGACGTTGGCCAAAAACCTTGTCGCTCAATTCGAACAATCACACCCAGTTTCAATCACGCGGATAGAACCCGTTATTGTCTTGGCCGATGCCGAGCGGCTGGAGCAGGCGATGATCCATCTGATCCAGAATTCAATTGATGCCAGCGATGATGGGGCGCCGATTTACCTCGATGTTTCAAGCGATGGTTTGCATGGCCAAATTGACGTTATCGATACCGGCAGCGGCATGTCGCCAGGTTTCGTTCGCAATGGGTTGTTTAAGCCGTTTGTGTCTTCGAAAGATGGTGGCTTTGGAATTGGCGCTTTTGAGGCGCGAGAAATCATCAAAGCGATGGGCGGCCGCGTGAATGTCGAATCGCGCGAAGGGCTGGGCACCCGCTTCAGTGTGGCTGTGCCAGTTAGCGCGGCGGCACAAATCCTAACTAATGAAACTCAAAATGGCGAAATCGCATCATGACCGATAAAAAACCAACATTGCTCGTGATCGAGGACGATGAAGGCCTGCAAGCGCAATTGAAATGGGCTTACGACGATTTTGAGGTTGTCATCGCCGGAGATCGTGAAAGCGCTATTGCGGCCTTGCGCAGTGAAATGCCTGCTGTGGTGACGCTCGATCTTGGGCTTCCACCTGATCCAGATGGTACGACCGAAGGCTTTGCGGTTTTGGACGCCATTATGGAGCTGAAACCAGACACAAAGGTGATCGTAGCGAGCGGGCATGGCGCGCGCGAGAGCGCCTTGCAAGCGATCGAACACGGCGCATACGACTTCTATCAAAAGCCCGTTGATATTGAGGCGCTGGGTCTGATTGTTCGTCGCGCTTACAATTTGCACGCGATTGAGCAGGAAAATCGTCGGTTGCTGGCAAGCGCGGGTGAGGAAAAGACTGTGCTTGGCCGACTGATCACGGGCGCACCAGAAATGGTCAAAGTCGCCCGAACAATTGAGCGTGTTGCCGGGACAGCTGTTTCGGTGATGCTGCTGGGCGCGAGCGGGACAGGCAAAGAATTGCTAGCCCAAGGTTTGCACGATGCCAGCGATCGCGCTGGCGGCCCGTTTGTTGCGATCAACTGCGCGGCGATTCCGGAAAACCTGCTCGAAAGTGAGCTGTTCGGGCACGAAAAGGGCGCGTTCACTGGAGCGGTTAAAACCACCGAGGGTAAGATTGAGTGCGCGGATGGCGGCACGCTGTTCCTAGATGAGGTCGGCGATATTCCGTTGCCGCTACAAGTGAAATTGCTGCGCTTCTTGCAAGAACGCACCATTGAACGGATCGGCGGACGCAAACAGATTGCCGTGAACACGCGCATCGTTTGTGCAACCCATCAAGATCTCGAAAATATGATCGGCCAGGGCACGTTTCGCGAAGACTTGTTCTACCGTTTGGCCGAGATTGTTGTGCGCATTCCCAACCTTGCGGAACGGCATGGTGATGGCGTGTTGCTGGCCAAAGCGTTCCTAAAGCGGTTTTCCGCGGAAATGAATCAATCCGTGAAAGGATTTGCTCCTGATGCTCTTGCGGCGATTGATTCGCACGATTGGCCCGGCAATGTAAGAGAGTTGGAAAACCGGGTGAAGCGCGCGGTCATCATGGCTGAGGGCAAACTGGTAAATGCCGAAGATCTCGATTTCGAACAAGCGGAAGACGATGATGCCGAAGTTCTGAATTTGAAGGCTGCACGTGAACAATCCGATCGCCGGATCATTCGCCACGCATTGGCGCGCAGCGAAGGCAATATCTCCAACACAGCCAAACTTTTGGGAATCAGTCGTCCGACTCTGTACGACTTGCTTAAGCAGTATGATCTGCAAACCTAACGGCAAACTTGGCAAGTTAGCAGTCGCAGGGCTGGCTGGCGTGATGCTGGCGCTGGGAGGGTGCTCAGGTGCCGGCGAGGAGCCCGGCGATCCTGACGCTATCGAAATCGAGGGCTCAGCAGAATTTGTCGAAACGGTAAAAGATGCGCGCGCTGCAATGCGCGATGGCAATTTGAGTGATGCGGCTGGATTTCTCGATCGCGCGTTTGAGCTAGAATCAGAAAACCCGGCATTGTGGATTGAGATTGCGCGGCTGCGTTTCAGCGGCGGCGAACATTTTGCTGCACTCGAAGCTGCTGAAAAAGCGCTTGAACTGGACCCAGAATTCGGCCGTGCGCTTCATCTTCGCGGCCAGATGGTGCGTGATGCTCACGGAATGGCGATCGCTCTGCCATGGTTCGAAGCGGCACATGTTGCAGCGCCTGAGAATACCGAAATTCTTGCGGATTGGGCCGCAACTTTGGGGGACTTAGGCCGTAATATTGAGATGCTCGCTGCGGTGCGCAAATTGGCCGAGATAGACCCGCGCCATCCCAAGGTTCACTATCTTCAAGCGGTACTGGCTGCACGCGGAGACAAACCGGTTTTGGCGCGATCACTGCTCGAACGAAGCAGCATGATTGATCGCAATGTCCCAGCTGCGTTGCTGCTTGATGCGGTGATTGATCTTGGCGAGGGTAATCATGATAGTGCAACTTTAAAGCTTGAAGCCTTGGCGCAGCGACAGCCCGGCAATGTTAGAATACGTGAATTGTTTGCTCTTGCATTGTGGCTGGGCGGACGAAACGAGGAATTGATAAATCGGATGGCGGTGTTCACCGCTGAACCAGATGTTTCACCTTACCTTTTGACTTTGGTGGCCCGCGCGCATGAACGGCTTGGCCAAGTTGAAGCTGCCGCGCCATTATTAGAACGAGCTGCCGCGGAGCGAATTACATCCCCGATTGTGCTCAATACGTTAGCTTTGGATGGGGCTGAGTTACCGCAACCCACCCGGCAAATAAGGGAATTGATTGCCCAAGGTGAGGCTCGCGGCGCGTCCCGGTTTGCGCAGTCTTTGGGCGAACGCTTTCCAGGCTCCGCTGACATTCATTCGTTGATGGGTGATGCCAGCCTTGCTGATGGTGAAAATGGTGAGGCGCTTGAGCTTTATCAAAAAGCAGCGGAAATTCGCCGCCCATGGCCGCTCACGCAAAGAATTATGGCAACATCTCTCAACAGCGGAGATGGTGCAGCGTCTGACGCTTTTCTGCTGCGCCATATCGTGGGCGAACCTGCCAATAGCGATGCGATATTTGTATATGCTCGGCGTAGCGCGGCGGCGGAGGATTGGTTGCGGGTTGCTGTGCTCGTTGATCACGTGATTGATCTAGGCGCAGGCAATGATCCCGAATTGCTCACGCTTCGAAGCATGGCAGCGCGCGAGCTGGGCAGAGATGATGAGGCAGAGCGATTTGCGAATCTCGCGGGCGAGTTGCGGGTTACTGAGTTTGTCCCGCACCATTCCGAATAACAACTGACACTCGACAACGATGCAGTCTGCGGGCAGATCGCTTGCGATGCGTAGTCGCCTTTCCTTGCTTGCTGATCCGATGATCGCTGTATTGATCGGCGCGACCTTGCTCGCCGTGTTTTATCCTGCGATCGGCGAGGCAAGAGCCAGCGCGCAAACGGTGTCAAATGTTGGGATCTTTGTTCTGTTCTTGGTCAATGGCCTGCGAATAGCGCGGGCTGAGATTGCCCGAGGTCTTGCAAATTGGCGCTTCTTTGCGCCGCTGTTCATATGGGTTTTCGGGGCCATGTCGCTGGCGGGATTGGGACTATCTCAGATTGCAGGAAGTGTGTTGCCGCCACTTGTAGCACTGGGCTTTCTGTTTCTCGGGACGCTTCCTTCGACGATCCAATCAGCAACATCTTACACCAGTCTTGCGGGAGGAAATACCGCGCTTTCTGTCGTCGGTGCCGCCTTGATCAACATCGCCGGCGTGTTTGTGACGGCTCCTTTGTTTGCCGTTCTCGGTGGCGGGAATGCAGCTGATATTGGCTTTGAAACAATCACACGAATTGGGTTGATCCTGATTTTGCCATTTGTGCTTGGCCAGGCATTGCAGGGATGGGCAATAGACTGGTTGAAGGCGCGCAAGGCCCAAGTCGCATGGATCGATCGCGCGGTTATTGGAATGGCGGTTTATGTCGCGTTTTCGGGGGCTGTCGAGCAAGGCCTTGGGACTATGCTGGATGTTTTTGGTTGGACTATGCTGTTGGGGCTGGTCTTCGCATTTCTCGCCATTGGAATGGGCGGTGCTTGGGCGGTGGGCGGCATTTTGAAATTGCCCCAATTCGACCGAACTGCCTTTTTGTTTGCAGGCGCGCAAAAAAGTGTCGCAATCGGCGCGCCATTGGCGGCGATCCTATTTCCCCCAGCGGTTGCTGGCTTCGTTATAGCGCCATTGCTGCTCTATCATTTGCTGCAACTGATTGTGGCTGCGCCTTTGGCTAGCTTTCTTGCGAGGGCTGCTGCCTGCGATTGAACCGGATTGACCACAACAGCGACAATCCGATCAGCACCGCACCGATCAAACCCGTGATCGTTTCTGGGATATGGTATCGTGCCGAAACAAGCATGATAAAACCAAGCACGATGATCGCCCAGAATGCCCCATGTTCGAGATAGCGATATTGCGCCAGTGTGCCGGTACGTACGAGGTGGATCGTCATTGAACGCACAAACATGGCCCCAACCGAAAGGCCAAGGGCAATGATGATCATATTGTTCGATAATGCAAAGGCGCCAATCACTCCGTCAAAACTGAAACTGGCATCGAGCACCTCCAGATAAAGGAATCCGCCCAAGCCAGACCTTACGATTTCGCCTGCCGCTTTTTTTCGGGTCTCGCGCTGTTCGATCATTGAGCCGATCGCATTGACCCCGATAAAGGTCAGGAGGCCAAGAATTGAAGCATGCAGAAATGTTTGGGCATCAGCGTCACCGAGTAAGGTTGAAACGCCATAGACAAGCGCAAGGACCAGACCGATTTCCACTGCGGGAACATCGGAAAATCGGTTCACAGCGCGCTCAATCGGTTCGATCCAATTCACTTCTTTGCCGGAGTCAAAAAAGAATGTGAGGCCGACCATAGCCAAGAAAGATCCACCAAACCCAGCGATTGAAATATGCGCGCCGGATACAATTCTTTCATATTCCTGGGGATCGTTGAGCGACAGTTCGATCGCTTGAGATGGGCCAATACCGGCAGCAATCGCGACAATTGCGATGGGAAAGACAATGCGCATGCCAAACACGGCGATCAGAATGCCAATGGTAAGGAAACGCTGCTGCCAGACGGGATCCATATCGCGCAGCACGGTCGCATTGACGACGGCGTTATCAAAACTCAGCGACACTTCGAGGATGGATAGGACAACAACGATCCATAAAATTCCCAAAGTGGCGCTGATCGAACCGGTGCTTGCCCAGCCATACCACGCTGCCAGACCAAAACAGAGCGCGGTGAATGCGAGCGAAAACGAATAATAGCGCAGCAGCGTTTGCATGGATTTTGTCAGCTTTTTCTTGAGAGGATGAGATCAGCTTTTGGGCTGATATGTTTGGTCTTCGCTGGGGAATGTCCGTGTGCGCACTTCTTCGGCGTAAGTCGCCACGGTCTTGTCTATCACGCTCGCAATATCTTCATACCGTTTGACGAAGCGCGGCACCCGTTCAAACATGCCAAGCATGTCTTCGGTCACCAACACTTGGCCGTCGCATTGCGCAGAGGCGCCAATGCCGATCACAGGAATCTCTAGGGATTTGGTCAGGGCAATGGCAATCGGTTCAACCACACCCTCGACAACGATTGAGAATGCGCCTGCATCCTCCAACGCCTTGCCATCGGCGATGATTTTCTCATGTTCCTGCTGACTGCGCCCGCGCGCGGCATATCCACCAAGCACGTTCACGGCTTGAGGGGTCAATCCAACATGTCCCATCACAGGAATGCCGCGATTGGATAGGAATGCGACCGTTTCGGCCATTGCCTCACCGCCTTCCAATTTCACCGCAGCGCAGCCGGTGTCGGCCATGATGCGGCTGGCGGTATCGAACGCTTGCTGTTTCGAAGCTTCATACGATCCAAACGGCATATCGACCACGACAACGCTGTGATAACTGCCGCGAACCACGGCGGCGCCATGCGCGATCATCATTTCAGGTGTTACCGGCAAGGTGGAATCGAGCCCATAAATCACCTGACCCAGCGAATCCCCGACCAGCAACAGGTCGCAATGCGTATCGAGCAATTGAGCTTGCCGCGCGGTATACGCGGTCAGCATCACCAAGGGTTCTTTCGTTTCGCCATCCTTCTTGTGATCGCGGATGCGCGGCACTGTCAGGCGCTTGCGCGGACGCGGCGTAGGATTGGCGCGGCTGGTGCTCGTATCGAGCTGAAATGTGGTCGACATAATTGGAGCATCTAGCGTCGCACGAAGGATATGGCAAAATGCAAAGCGGGTGCATCTTTGAACTTGCCGTTTACGGCCACGTAATTTTCTTGCATGACCAGCAGCTGGATATTGCGCCGGGGGCGGCGCGCGAGAGGATACAGTTTTATGGTTGCTTCGACGGCTTCGGCACAGCGCGAGGGTTGGTCTTCGCGCACCGCGTTTATTTTGGCTGCTGTTGGATCAGCCGTTGGGCTTGGCAATATGTGGCGCTTTCCGGCTGAGGCTGGGGCGAATGGCGGCGGTGCTTTCGTTCTGTTTTACATCTTTTGTGTGTTGTTGATCGGGCTGCCGGTTTTGCTTTCGGAAGTGTTGATCGGAAGGCATGGCCAGGCGTCTGCTCCTGAAAGTGTGCGGCGGGTCGCCAAGGATTCGAATGCTCCAGAAGGCTGGAGTATCCTTGCCTCGCTTGGTGTTTTTGCAGCCTTCCTGATCCTCAGTTTTTACTGCGTCGTCGGCGGTTGGGTGCTCTATTACATCGGGGTGTTTTTGAATGACCTGTTTCAAACAGGCTTGTCTGGCGGCGCCTTTGATGGACGGGCGGCAAGCGATATCGAAGGGCTGTTACCCGGATTGTTTGGTAATGGCGGTTTGATGGTCGGGCTTAATCTCGGGTTTCTTGCACTCACGATCTTCTTTGTGGCGCGCGGGATTTCCAGCGGGATCGAATGGGTTGCGGTCTATCTGATGCCGATGTTCTTCGTGCTGTTCCTGGCTATCACATTCTATGGCGCGTTCACGGGTGAGTTCAGCCAAGCTGTCTCTTATCTTTTTACATTCGATTTCTCGAAGTTGACGGGTGACGTTATGCTTGCCGCGGTTGGGCAGGCGTTCTTCTCTTTGTCGCTGGGTGTCGCCGGGATGATGACCTATGGCGCATATGCCAGCCGCGAAACCAATCTAGGTAAAACGTCTGGCATTATTGCTGGCGCTGATACGGGTGTCGCCTTGATCGCTGGCTTGGCGATTTTCCCGATCGTTTTTGCGGCGGGACTGTCTGCCAGCGCGGGGCCGGGTTTGATGTTTCAATCGCTGCCAATCGCATTCCAAGCGATGCCGTTTGGCTCTTTGATCGGGCTGCTGTTCTTTACGATGGTTTTCTTTGCAGCTTTGACCAGTTCGGTCTCCTTGCTTGAAGCGCCAACGGCCTACACCAAAGAGAAGTTCAATCTTTCACGGCCGGTTGCAACTGGCATTGTGGGAATTGGCGCGGCGGTGCTCGGCATTTTATCAGCGCTGTCTTTCAATGAAATTGCCGACTTCCGGCCGCTTGGCTTCATTCCGATTTTTGCTGAGGCAAACTTCTTTGATGCTTTGGATGGGGTGACGGCCAAATTGTTCATGCCAATTGGTGCGATCATGACCTGCATTTTCGTTGGCTGGATCGCGGATGCGCGGCTGATCGATGATGAGAACGGTTTGGATGGCGCACTTCACCAAATTTGGCGTGCGCTGGTGCGCTTTGTGTGCCCAGTGATTTTGACCTTGATCTTGGTTTTCGGCTTGTTTGGCTGATATTTTCGGTTGGGTTGATTGGTAAGAGGGCGGCGCAATTCGTCCTCTTGCGAATCTTTGCTGATTGTGGAACATAATAAGAACACGTGAGTCGCTTAAGCTGTCTCATACAGTGTGTTTAATTATGTCTGCATCGTCGAAACTCTCTTTGGCCAAAGGCCTTCCGCACTCTTCTGTGTCTCGCTGCTTGTCGGTTGGGGATGCTATTGCTCAATCCAAACCGCGCGACATGCGCTGGCGGCCTGGGCTCAGCAATCAGCCAATGCATAGTGAGGTTTTTGCCAGTTCTGGAGATGCCAGCGGGGCAGGGGTGGCCTTGGCGCTGGCGTGTGACGCGTTATCGATGGAAAAACAGGCGAAAGCTGCTGATCCGCTTGCGGAAGCGGGGGAGCGCAAACAAATTTTATGGATACAAGATCGTGAGGCGATCAGACTCTCTGGACGCCCTTATCATCATGGTCTGCCTTCTGAGCTGCGTTGCAGAGTGGTGCATGTCGCGGCCAAAACAACTCAAGATGCCTTGTTCGCGCTCGAAGAAGGGGTGCGATGCCGTGATTTCGCTTTTGTGATTGGTGAGCTGGTCGGAAACCCGCGTGTGCTCGATTTTACTGCGTCACGCCGGCTCAGTCTGACTGCAGAAAAGCATGGTGTGCCGCTATGGCTGGTGCGGCTTGATGCCTGCGCCGACCTTTCATCAGCGCGGATGCGTTGGCGAGTGCGGCCCGCAGCTTCTTTTCGGTCTCGTTGGAACTCTCAGGCACCGGGTAAGTCAGCCTGGCATGCCGAATTGTTTCGCGCACGCATGCATGCTCCAGGGGAATGGATTTTGAGCAATGAGAACGGTCGAAACGGTCAAGGAAAACTCGGCGTTGAACGGCCAAACCGGCAGAGATCGGCCATTTCGCCGGATTCTTGCGATTTGGTTCGCACGACTGTCGGTCGATCGTTGGCGGCACTCTAATGGGATCGTTCAAGGTGAAGGGGCTGATGCTGAGCCGACGGCGCTGATCACGGAAACTGCGCATGGTCCAAGGATTGATTCAGTTAACGATTTAGGACGATCGGCGGGCGCGAATGCGGGTATGATGTTGGCAGATGCTCGCACTATCTGCCCGCACCTGAAAACCGCTGCATTTGATCCTGCTGGTGATCTTGAATTTCTCGATAAACTGGCCGTTTGGGCCCAGCGTTGGGGGCCGTGGAGTGCGCTCGATCCGCCGGATGGTATCTTGGTTGATATCACTGGGTCTGCCCACCTCTTTGGCGGGGAGCGAAGCGTTTTAGCCGATGTCGCAATGGCGTTTGCAAAACGTGATCTGACCGTTCGTGCGGCGATCGCACCAACAGCAGGTGCAGCATGGGCGCTGTCTCACTTTGGCAAGCACAGCGCGCCTGATACGGCTATTATCGAGCCGTTAGAGGATGCCATGCGCAAACTTGCTGATTTGCCGGTGGCCGCTTTGCGATTGGATCAGGATGTGCTCACTGTGCTGCATCGTTTAGGGCTTAAACACCTGGCCGATCTTGAGGCTGTTGCAATTGGTGAAGCTGCGGATTGCGGCACGGAGGCAACGGGCCGCGATGCATTGCAGCGCCGTTTTCGCAATCGCAAATCTCCGGCCGCCAATCCCTTGGTTCGGCTTGATCAGTTGCAAGGTAAAATCCCGGAACCGCTTCTTCCTGTCATTCCGCAGATTATGCCGATGGTTCAACGGCGCTTGCTTGAACCGATCCGTCACCGCGATCTGTTGAACCAGGTGCTGAGTGATCTAACGGCGGATATGGTCCGCGAACTTGAAGCGAAGGGAGTGGGAGGCAGACGGCTTGAATTGGGGCTTTGGCGAGTGGATGGTGAGGTGCTGGTCCGTCAGTTGGAATTGGCCGCGGCAACACGCGATGCGCAGCATATTGACCGATTGTTTGCAGATAAGCTCGACAATATCGACGCCGGATTTGGAATCGAAATTGTCCGCTTGCGCGCCAGTTGGGCTGAACCATTGCAGGTGGAGCAAGGGGATATTGATGCCTCGGCCAAGCATCATGGCACGTCACTGGCCGCTTGCATTGATCGTTTGACGACACGCTTGGGCAAGGGGGCTGTATGTCGTTCCGCCGCCTATGCCAGCCACATACCCGAGCGGGCACAGAGATGGCAGCCGCCACTTAATCCTGATTTCAACTCAGAAGCTTTGTCAAAAATAGCCCAAAGGCCACTGAAAATTCTAGATAAAGCTGAATATATATCCGTTCTTTACGCATCGCCGGATGGCTATCCGCAAAAGTTCCGCTGGCGTGATGAAGTGCGCGAAGTGGCGCGTGTTGAGGGACCGGAGCGAATTGCACCGGAATGGTGGCGTGAACGATCTGATGTGCGTTTGCGCGATTATTACAGGATCGAAGATGTATTGGGCCGGCGATATTGGATTTATCGCAGCGGTATTGTGGATGATGGGCGGGGCGGAATGCCTGCATGGTATTTGCAGGGTCTATATCCCTAGATTGATGCCAAGCTGCGCAGGTAACTCTATGCACGGCAACATTTTTCCAATCGCTTGGTTAGCTTTCATTTACCCCTTGTTGGTAAAGAACCGAGCATGAACTTGCACAAGATCCCGCGTTCGGCAGAAAGAAAGCCGCTAAGCCTGATGGTTAAGAGCCGCGTTCGCTCGCGCTTGGTATTTGTCGATTTGATCGACATTTCCGAGGGTGGCTGCAAGATCAAGGCGCGCAAAGGCTTCGCCAATATTGGCGATCGCGTGGTCATGAAGGTTGATGGCATCAATGCCCCGCTTGGCACGATTGCCTGGATGGATGGTGAAATTGCTGGCGTGGCCTTCGAAGGGCAGATGCACAGCGCCATAGTCGATCATCTCTGCAGCGAAAACGGTGGCAAGTTCCCCAATTTCAAGCGGAAGAAATAAGCCTGTTCGCACGCTGCAAAGCGAGTGACCAACAAGACATCCCAATAATTCGCGGATCCCACGAAAAAGGGCTGACACTCGCGTGCCAGCCCTTCCTTAATCGTTGTGCTCGCGAATTATTGCGCTGGAGCGACCAACAGACGGTTGCCCAAAGGTTGCAATGAACGCGCGGTCGGGCCGAGGATATCCGCCATAGCCGCAATCTGTTCTGCACTTGCGGTCATAGTTTCTGCTGCAACATGCCAGTTCACACCTTCTGAGCAGGGCGGGGTCGTGAGTGAACCCATATAACGGAAAACCGAAAGGTCTTCTGGGATCATCTGCGATGCATCCACGGCAACAGCGGTTCCATCACCTGAAGCAAGCGCAGCGGCCACATTGTTGAGCGCTGGGTTGGCAGCGCCTTCGGAGAACATCACACCAAGAACACCAAGTTCACCGGCCTCTGTAGCATGGACAAAGTGAGCCACGAGTGGGTGGCGTTCACCGCTGATCGCATGTTCAGCGGGCGTGTGGAAGTGAACCTGAAGAAGATTGAAGGTCTTGCCGCCTGAATGCATTGCCATCCCGGCAGGGAAATCGAGCTGCAGCTTTTCAGTTGAAATTTTCAGTGTGCTGTCGGTTTCACCGTAATTGGTTGTGACGGTGATTGATCCGGTTGCTTTGGCTGCGGCGAGATCAATCGGTGATTGCATCAGGCCTACGTCACAGAGCGCATAATCGCTGTTTTGAAGCGACCAGCGTTCTGGCGCTTGGCCATCCCCAAAATTCCAATCCTTGTCAGCGGCGATGGCTGGTACGGCCAGCAGGGCAGCTGCGGTCAGGGGAACAATATATTTCATCGGTTAAGTTACTCCCGGTAATGTTCAGGGAGCATAATTGACCCCCTGGTGAATATCCAATGCGGCAAATTCGCCGCGTTACGTCCGACATCACGAACATCATTGTTCGCCAGAGGGGCCCGGTCCGTATCGCTATGACGCATGATCTCGCATGCGGTTCCCATATCAGACCATTTTTGTCCGAACTTTTTTCGATCTTTTCGAACATATGCGCAAATCTTTCTTTCAGCAGAGGGAGGGTTGGGGACGCGCTTGAGATTCGATCTGGAACATATATAGAACAAAAATGCCTGATGCACCACTTACGCCAGACAAGCGCACGCTTAAGCTTGATCCAGATTTGATCATGCCTCCGGCCCGTGCGTGCTTTGTCGAACTGGGCATGGTTTCGTGTTTCAGTTTTTTACGCGGCGCGTCCGACGCGGTTGATCTGGTCACAACCGCGCGCAAGGCGGGCTATGATGCGATCGGGATTGCTGATGCAAATTCGTTTGCTGGCGTGGTGCGGATACATAGCGAGGCATCGACGCTGAAACTGCGCCCGATCATCGGTACAAGGATCGAAACCGTCGAGGGGTTTCAGTTTCTTGCTTATCCGCGCGATCGATCCGCTTATGGGCGGCTATGCAGCCTGATCAGCGCCGGACGCATGCAGACTATCAGCGGTGAATGGCAGGAGAAGGGTGTGTGTGAGATTGATCTCACCATGCTGTCAGCGCACAGTGAGGGCAGCCATCTGATCCTGCTGCCACCCAATGATCTGAATGCGGAATTCACCATTCCTGCTTGGGGGAGCAATGTCGTTGCGCTTGATGGAGGCAAATCGCCCGGCAATATGACCGGAACATTGGCGGATCTGCTGCCTTATCTTGTGCCAGGCCTTCCTGATCTGAAGCATCTGGCTGCAAGCTATCTCTATCGCGGCGATGATATCGCACGGATCAATCGCCTTGATGCCTTGGCGCGCGATCATGGGCTTTCGCTGCTGGCGACCAATGATGTGCATTATCACACCCCTAAACGGCGGCCTTTACAGGATGTGATGACAGCGATCCGGCACAAGAAGAAGGTCACAGAAGCGGGGCATTTGCTACATGGTAATGGGGAGAGATATCTAAAAACCCCGCAAGAAATGCAGCGGCTGTTCGCGCGTTGGCCGCATGCAATTGCCGCCGCACGTGCAGTCGCTGATGCTTGTGTCTTCAACCTTGAAGAGTTGGCTTATGAATATCCGGAAGAGATATATCCGGAAGGCATGACCCCGCAGCAACATTTGCGAGTGGAAACTTGGAAAGGGGCGGAAAAGCGCTATCCATCGGGCGTTCCTGACAGTGTGCATCAAACCTTGGAGCGTGAGCTTGCGTTGATCGGCAAGCTTGGATTGGCGCGCTATTTCCTGACCATCAAAGACATCGTTGATTTTGCGCGCGGCGTTGACCCGCCAATTCTGTGCCAAGGGCGGGGCAGTGCCGCCAATTCAGCGGTTTGTTATTGCCTGGAAATCACCAGTGTGGATCCGGCCAAGCATCAATTGCTGTTCGATCGCTTCATTTCTGAAGAACGCAAAGAACCGCCCGATATCGATGTCGATTTTGAGCATGAGCGGCGTGAGGAGGTGATCCAGCATATCTATCAAAAATATGGCCGGCATCGCGCTGGCTTGACCGCCACTGTTATCCATTACCGGCCGCGGATGGCGATCCGCGAAGTGGGCAAGGCAATGGGCCTATCCGAAGATGTCACATCGGCGCTCGCTCGCACAGTGTGGGGCGGGCATGGACGCGAGATAGGAGAGGCGCATGTCGAGGATATCGGCATGGACATCTCTGATCCGCATCTGCGCCGTGTGCTGGCTTTGACTGAGCAAATGATTGGAATGCCGCGCCATCTCTCACAGCATGTTGGCGGCTTCATTTTGACCAAGAGCGCGCTGACCGAAACCGTTCCGATTGGCAATGGTGCGATGCCGGATCGCACTTTTATCGAATGGGATAAGGACGATATCGATGCGCTCGGCATCTTAAAGGTTGATGTGCTGGCATTGGGGATGCTGACTTGCATCAAGAAATGCTTCGATTTGCTGGAAAACCATCACCAGCGTGCGCTGACATTGGCCAGCGTTCCGCGCGAAGATCCAGAAACCTATGCGATGCTGAGGAAAGGGGATTCCCTGGGGGTGTTTCAGGTGGAAAGCCGCGCGCAAATGAATATGCTGCCGCGGCTGCGCCCACGCGAATTTTATGACCTGGTGATCCAGGTGGCGATTGTGCGGCCCGGACCGATCCAGGGCGATATGGTCCACCCTTATCTTAAGCGTCGCCGCGGGGCGGAGCCGGTGCGAATACCTGCGCCATCGCCAAAGCATGGCCCACCTGATGAATTGACCAGTATTCTGGAGCGGACATTGGGAGTGCCGATCTTTCAAGAGCAAGCGATGAAGATCGCGCTTGATGCGGCCAAGTTTTCAAGCCTCGAAGCCAATCGCTTGCGTAAAGCAATGGCGACTTTCCGTTCGCGCGGCATGGTGCATGAACTTGAAGATATGATGGTCGGGCGGATGGTGGAGCGCGGATATGATCCCGATTTTTCTGAACGCTGCTTCAATCAGATAAAGGGCTTTGGCGAATATGGTTTTCCTGAAAGTCACGCGGCCAGCTTTGCGCATCTGGTTTATGTTTCAAGCTGGCTCAAATGCCATTTCCCTGCCGCCTTTGCCGCCGCGCTCCTCAATTCTCAGCCGATGGGTTTTTATGCTCCGGCCCAAATCGTGCGTGATGCGCGCGAACACGATGTGGAGGTGCTACCTGCTGATGTGAACGAAAGCCAATGGGATTGCACGCTTGAAGAAATGGATGGCGAGACGCTGGCGCATAGAGGGCACGGCGGGCGATCCATCGCGATGCGATTGGGCCTGCGGCAAGTGGATGGATTGCCGGAACATGTCGCTGCGCAATTGATCGCCGCACGAGAAAATTCAGGCCGATTTGTTGATGTTGCTGAGCTGCGTGAACGTGCGGGGCTTTCTCCGGCGCATATAGAGCGGCTGGCGAGTGCCGATTGCTTCACATCGATGGAGCTATCACGCCGACAAGCTTTATGGGATGCGCGCAGTTTGATTGCGGCATCCGATTTGCCATTGTTCAAAGCGGCGACAGAGCGTGATGAGGGGGCTGAACATGCGCCCACACAGCTGCCGCAAATGCCTCTTTCTGAAGAAGTGGTTGCTGATTATCAGACCACGCGCTTAAGCTTGAAGGCGCATCCCATGGCCTTTTTGCGCCCCAGCCTTGCTGAGCGCGGCTTTGTTCGCGCATCGCAGCTGCGGGATCGCAAGATGCGCAGCATGGTGCAGGTGGCTGGAGTGGTCTTGATCCGTCAGCGCCCTGGCAGCGCCAAGGGGGTGTGCTTCATTACCCTTGAGGATGAAACTGGCGTGATCAATCTGGTCGTCTGGCCTGACTTGAAAGAGAAACAGCGCCGTGTGGTGATGGGCGCGCGTTTAATGGAGGTGCGCGGACGGGTCGAATATGATGATGAAGTTATCCATGTGATCGCCCATCATATGAGCGATGCGACAACGCAGCTCTACAGCCTATCAGACGATATGCTGAATGCGCCCGTTGCCAGAGCAGATCACGTTTCCCACCCACTCCCTCAAGGGAGAACCATGTCGAGCCTCACCAGCCAGCAGCGCGATGAAAAGACACTCCGCCCGCGTGATATGATCGATGAGCTACCCGGCGCTGTCCGCCCCAATGTGGCAGGGCATCCGCGTAATCATCGGATTATTCCGAAATCGCGTGATTTCCATTAGCGGCTGCCGCTTTTTCAAATCTAAACGGGCTCAAGCGCATAGCCTGCCGAACGCACAGTTCGGATTGGGTCGGCTGCACCCTCTGTTTCAATCGCTTTGCGAAGCCGCCGAATATGCACATCAACGGTGCGCAATTCGATGTCCGAACCGGTTCCCCAAACACTGTCGAGCAATTGCCCCCGGCTAAACACCCGCCCCGGACTTTCCATGAAGAATTTGAGCAAGCGGTACTCGGTAGGGCCTAATTGCAGAGTGCGGTCGCCACGCTGAACCTTGAAAGCGACAGGATCGAGCTTGATGTCACCAACTTCGATTACCTCCCCGGCCAATGCGGGGCGAACACGGCGCATCACAGCGGCAACGCGGGCGAGCAGTTCACGCGGGGAGAATGGCTTGGTCAGATAATCATCGGCGCCGGTTTCAAGCCCGCGCACCCGATCATCCTCATCCTCGCGCGCGGTGAGCATAATGATCGGCACACGGGCTGTTTGCTTGTCCCGCCGCAACCGCCGACATACTTCGATGCCGCTGGTGCCTTCGATCATCCAATCGAGGATAATAAGATCGGGAACATCCTCGATCGCCAAGATCAAAGCTTCATCACCATCGCTGGTGCAGCGAACGTCATAGCCTTCATTGCGAAAACGAAAATCGAGCAGCTCGGCTAAGGCTGGATCATCTTCAACCAGAAGAAGTTTGGCAGCAGACATATCCGCGAATCCTCCTGTCCCTCAGATGCTGTCAGGCTTCGAATACTTCGCTTTGACTACACTTTGATGTCAGCGCCAACGCGCCGATCAACGATCCTCATCAGGCGGGTAAGTGCCGGTCGCCGCAAAGTGGACCATTTCTGCGACATTGGTCGCGTGATCGCCAATTCGTTCAAGATTGCGTGCGACAAAAAGCAATTGTGCGGCACTGGAGATAGTGGCTGGATTTTCAACCATATAGCTCACTAAGTTACGAAAAATACTGTCGTAAAAGGCATCGACTTTTTCATCTGTGCTGATCACCTCACGCGCAAGATCTGGATCTCGCGCAGCATATGCGGTCAACACATCGTGGACCATTTCGCTGGCCACTTCGCCCATCGCAGGCAGCAGGGTGAGCGGTTCAAACCGCGCCCGGCCATCAATCTCGCCAACACGTTTGGCGATATTCTTGGAATAATCCCCAATCCGCTCAACCACGCCAGCAATCTTCAACGCAGCGATCACTTCGCGCAGATCATCCGCCATGGGTGCGCGCAAAGCGATAATTCGCACCGCAAGCTTATCGACCTCGGTTTCGAGCACATCGATTTTCTTGTCGCGAGCTACCACTTGATTGCCAAGCTCGACATCGCCTCGCACCAGCGCATCCAGAGCTTCCTGGATGGCAACTTCTGCGAGGCCGCCCATCTCGGCAATCAAGCCGCGCAGTCGAGTGATATCTTCGTCAAAAGCTTTGACTGTATGATCTGCCATTATCCGTACCGCCCAGTGATGTAATCCTTGGTCCGTTCTTCAATCGGATTTGTGAAAATGTCTGAAGTTGGCCCGTATTCGACCATTTTTCCAAGGTGGAAGAATGCAGTGCGCTGCGACACGCGCGCTGCCTGTTGCATTGAGTGTGTCACGATCACAATCGCATAACTGCCCGAAAGTTCATCGATCAATTCTTCAATCTTGGCCGTGGCAATGGGATCCAAGGCGGAGCAAGGCTCGTCCATCAAGATCACTTCAGGATCAACCGCAATCGCTCTGGCAATACACAAACGCTGTTGTTGGCCGCCAGATAATGCGGTGCCCGAATCATCGAGCCGGTCCTTCACCTCATCCCACAAGCCCGCGCGGATCAGTGACCGTTCGACCACTTCATCCACTTCGTGTTTCTTTTCCGCAAGTCCATGGATTTTCGGACCATAAGCGACGTTTTCGTAGATCGATTTGGGAAACGGATTGGGTTTTTGGAAAACCATGCCAACGCGCGCGCGCAGCTGAACGACATCCATGGCATTGCCATAGATATCTTCGTCTTCCAGTTCGATCGTCCCTTCTACCTTGGCGATCGGGATCGTATCATTCATGCGGTTGAAACAGCGCAGGAAGGTTGACTTTCCGCACCCCGAAGGACCGATGAAAGCAGTGACATAATCCGGCGAAATGTCGATCGAGACATTGTCGATCGCTTTCTTATCTCCATAGAATACGGATACGTCGCGCGCGCGCATCTTTGCGCCCACGTCTTCCAATTTTTCGTGAATGACAGTCACCAGGTCTTCTCGAATTTGTTGCGGAGGTAAATGGCGAGGCCGTTCATCAACAAGAGGAACAGCAATAGGACAATGATGGCAGCGCTGGTCCGTTCAACGAAACCTCTATCAATTTCGTCGGACCATAGGAAAATTTGGACCGGCAATACAGTAGCTGGCGACATCAGGCCATCGGGAGGCGTTGCGACAAAGGCTCTCATGCCGATCATCAGCAATGGGGCGGTTTCGCCCAAGGCGCGAGCCATGCCGATAATTGTGCCGGTAAGCATCCCGGGCAAGGCCAGCGGCAAAACATGATGGAATACAACCTGCACAGGCGATGCCCCCACCGCAAGCGCACCATCGCGAATGGACGGCGGCACAGCCTTGATCGCATTTCGTCCGGAAATGACAATCACCGGCATTGTCATCAATGCCAACGTCATACCGCCAATTAACGGCGCAGACCGCAGGTTGGGGAAAATTGTGAGGAACACCGCAAGACCGAGCAGGCCAAATATGATCGATGGCACTGCAGCGAGGTTGTTAATCGAAACCTCGATCAAATCGGTCCAGCGGTTTTTGGGCGCGTATTCTTCAAGGTATAACGCTGCCAGAACACCAATCGGGAATGCCAAAAGCAGCGTAACTGCCATTGTCAGGATTGATCCCTTCAGCGCTCCCCAAATGCCGACTTGTTGTGGGCTGGTCGCATCAGAGCGCGATAGAAAGCCCAAATCCCAGTTTTCTGATAGCTTGCCGTCAGCTTCCAACCGCTGTGCCAAGGCCATCATTTCCGCTGACCCTTCGCCAGCCAGACCGGCCGCGAGATCAGGAGAAGCGGGAAGGTGGAATGTCCGGCTGCTGCGCATAAGTTCGGGGTTCTGCACCACAGACATTGCAACATCGCGCCATGCATCGGAGCCTAGCTCTGATGCGGCTTCTTCGCCCAGTGATTGTTCGGCGTAAAATTGAACCACTTGCGGCATGCCCTGGAGTTCCAAGCTTTGGACAGCCTGCGGCACGCCTGCCCCTGTATCGTTCACCACAACGCCGGATTCTGGCAAGTTGATTTCGACCTGCAATTCCGCGCGCTGAAATCCGCCAATGCCGTTCATCAGCATGTTGCCAAGCAGGAAGATTAGAACCGCTACAGAAAACAAAATTGCCCCGAGCCCGAGCGCCTTGAACCGGCGCTCGGCGCGATATCGCTGATCGATCCGCTTGGCGAATTCGGGCGTCCGGGTGGGGCGCAGATCGTGTGAGGAAGCAGTGTCAGTCATAAGCTTCTCTGAACCGTTTGACGACGCGCAAAGCTATAAAATTGAGCGCGAGAGTGACCAGGAAGAGAACAAAACCGAGCGCGAAGGCGCTGAGCGTTGCGGGGTGATCAAAGCTACCTTCGCCGGTCAGCATTTTGACGATTTGAACGGTAACGGTTGTCATCCGTTCCAGCGGATTGACGCTGAGATTGGCTGCGGTGGATGCGGCCATAACCACGATCATCGTTTCGCCGATTGCGCGGCTGACAGCCAACATTACCCCAGCAACAATCCCGGGCAGAGCTGCTGGGAACAGAACCCGGCGAATTGTCTCTGATTGCGTGGCGCCCATCGCCAAGCTGCCATCGCGCATCGCGCTGGGCACAGCAGCGATGGAATCGTCTGCCATCGAAGAGACGAATGGAATGATCATCACCCCCATCACAATCCCGGCGGCCAATGCGCTTTCAGTTGATGCATTGCTGATCCCGACCGCAACGGCTGCGTCGCGAATTGCAGGAGCGACTGTGAGTGCGGCGAAATAACCATAGACCACTGTTGGAACGCCAGCGAGTATCTCCAACGCTGGTTTCACCCAGGCGCGCAATCGCGGATTGGCATATTGCGTGAGGTAAATTGCACTCATCAAACCCAATGGAATAGCGACAATCATGGCAATGATTGCACCGATAAATATCGTGCCCCAAAACAGCGGGATCGCGCCATAGCGAGAGGCGTCCGGTGTGGCTGCGCTGCTCATTGGGTCCGGCCCCCAAAAGGTGCCAAACAAGAAATCGGCCGGCGAAACGAGGCCAAAGAAGCGGATGGTTTCGAACACCAGACTGGCAAAGATGCCGAAAGTGGTCAGGATCGCGACCAAAGAGGCCAAGAGCAAGGTGATCATCACCGCCCGTTCCACCCTGTTGCGTGCGCGAAAGCCTGGTTTCACTCGTAGAAACGCATAGACGCCGCCCGCAAAAGCAATCATCAAAACGAGTGCAACGCCGATCAAGTTGTAGCGGGAATAGGCCCGGCTAAATGGTTCAATCAATGCCTCGGCTGCGTCGTTAAAAACTCCATTGGCATTGCCCAGCGCCACTGCCTGCGCTTCTGAAAGGAGTGCGTCTCTTTGGAACCCAAATTCAGGCAGCGATTGCGCAGCTGGCGAAGCCAATACAGACTGGAGCACCAATTGCGGAGCGATAATCGACCACGCGATGATGAAGAAGATTACAGGCACCAAAACCCAGATCGCAACGTACCACGCATGATAGGTTGGTCGCGAAGTTAGACGCGGTGCGGCTTCGTCCTTTTGCAGACTCCAAGCTTTCGCTCTGCCAGCAAGCCATCCGGCGAGACCCAGCCCGATTGCAATCAGAATGAGCGTTATCGGTGTCATGTAAGGGCCCTGTTTGCCTCGTGGTGCATCTTAGAGCACGAGCACGAAACGGAAGTTTCGACCCAAATGCTCATCAAATAAGACAGGTTCATGACAGCTCTTCATTTCCCGCGTCGCTTTTTATCATCTTGGACAGATCACTTTCAGCTTCGGCAGTCTCATTGTTCGAATCGACAAGGGGCATGCGGACTATAACTTCGGTCCCTTGGCCTATTTCGCTCAAGATATCGAGACGTCCGCGATGGCGTTCAACAATATGTTTTACAATCGCCAATCCAAGGCCTGTTCCACCTGAGGCACGACTGCGGCCCGGATCAGTCCGATAAAATCGGCGGGTCAGATGTGGAATGTGCTCTGGCGCAATGCCAGCGCCCTCATTTGCGACTGAGATTCGCGCTTGCCGATCTTGGGTTCGATCGAGTTCAATCCGAACGGTTGACCCTTCCTTTCCATGCCTGAGTGCGTTGTCGACCAGGTTTCTGATCAATTGTTCCAGTTGCTGTGTGTCACCCAGGACCGTGGCGTCTTGGCCGCGGGTGAGAGCGACCAGGTCGGCACGCTCAACACCTGCCGCATCCATTGCTGCAGATTCTAGAATTGGCCAAAGTTCGATAACTTCGCTCGGCGAATCATGCTTTTCGGCTTCGACTCTGGAAAGTGACATCAAATCACTGACAAGGCTTTGGAGGCGCTTACTTTCACGCTGGATGGTGCTGAGAAATTTCTGAGACGTCGGCGAATCGATGCTGTCGCCGCTTTCGCTTAGCGTTTCGACATAGCCAATAATGGCGGCCAGGGGTGTGCGCAATTCGTGACTGGCATTGGCCACAAAATCGGTGTGAGCGCGGCTAAGATCAGCTTCCGCCGTCTGGTTGGTCAATTCAAGGACAGCCATCGTTTTTCCAAACGCATGGCGATTGATATCCCAAATGTCCCTGCGCCGGACCAACCCTCTGACTGTCGCCTTGCCATCACTATCCCCTGCGAGCAGCGAGATAGCCTCTGGTTGGCGGAACGCCATTCGCACATCTTGCCCGATGATATGCGATCCCAAGATTGTGCGAGCTGCACCATTGGCGATGGCAACCTTGTTATGCTCTGTGACCAATAACGGGGTTGAGGCATTCTCAATCAGCGAGCTCATGGCTTCGCGATTCAGCTTTTTTTCTACTGTAACGCTGGAGCCTTCGGGTTGGCGGGCTGAGGCCAATACCAGTGAGCCAATCCAAAGGATCAAAACCGCGACTGAGAAGAACAATTCGACCCTCAGCAACAGCATTGCGATAAAGGTCAGCAAGGCCAACGAAATGCCAGCGACTGGAATTGTGCTTCGCGTACCCATCAGGAATGCCCCTTACCGCCAGACTCGTGGCGAGGGAAGCGCGCAGCAATTTCAACCGGGAAAACTTGTGGCTGAACCGCCAAATGCCGCTGCCGAAGCGTGGCAAACAGGCGAACTTATCGTGATGTAGAGAGGAGTGGTGACCCCTACGGGAATCGAACCCGTGTTTCAGCCGTGAAAGGGCCGCGTCCTAACCGCTAGACGAAGGGGCCACGCTTGAGTGCGAGAGCGCGCATCTAGTGGCGCATGAAGAAGCGGTCAAGTCTTCTAATTCAAGAAGCTTTGGCGTGATACAAATCAATCTGCAAAGGCGGCGTCTTCAAGGTGCAGTTCCGCCGCCGGATGGCTGCCCCAATCATCGATCTTGGCGCGGCCTGCAAGGTGAAAGCGACGTCCGCGCGATCGGTGCAACAGCGTTTGCGCCATTTCTGTTTCGGCAGCGCGAAATGCAATCGCTTTTAACGATCGACCATCTTCACCAGCTGCGATCAGGCGGAGGTGATCTTTGCCCACAATATCCGCTTTGACGATGCGCACCGGGCCAACGGCAATTCGCGGCGCCGGCCAGCCCACGCCGAACGGTCCGGCGACCTCTAGCGTTTCAACCAGTTCCGGCGTCAGCCCGCCCGGCGCGACGGAAAGATCGAGTTCCATCCGCTTTCCCTTGCGCGCGCGCTCTACATCGGCCGCCAATCGTTCATTTAGAAATTCCACAAACTCGGGCAATTTGGCCGAGGTGATTGTGAGTCCCGCAGCCATTGCATGCCCTCCGCCAGCTTCCAGCAAGCCTGCTTCGCGTGCGGCGATGATGGCCGCACCAAGATCGACACCGCTGATCGAGCGACCAGATCCTTTGCCAGTCCCATCAGATTTATCGTTTGCGATCACGATCGACGGTTTGCCCGTTTTCTCTTTGATTCTTCCTGCCACGATTCCGATCACACCCGGGTGCCAGCCGTCACCGGCCAAAACAGTTACGGCCTGATTATGTTGCCCGGAAAGCTGGGCTTCAGCTTGTTCTTGGACCTCTGCCTCTATCGCCCGGCGTTCTTCATTGAGCGCGCTCAACTGCTCGGAAATCGCTTTCGCTTCCTCTGGGTCCTGGGTGGTGAGCAACCTCACGCCAAGTGTCGATTCTCCGATCCGACCGCCCGCGTTGATACGGGGCCCCAAGGCAAAGCCCAGATCGCTTGCCTGCGGTGCACGTTTTAGGCGACTCGCATCGAGCAATGCGGCCATCCCAATGCGCTCCCTCCGGGCAAGAATTTTCAGTCCCTGCGCTACAAAAGCTCTGTTCAATCCATGCAATGCGGCAACATCGGCAACGGTGCCAAGAGCGACAAGATCGAGCAAATTCATCAGGTTTGGCTCAGTTTTGCCTTCGAAAAAGCCCTGCTCTCTCAACTTCCTAACCACCGCAATTGCCAGCAGGAATGCGACGCCGACAGCAGCCAGGTGGCCGTGGGCGGCGGCCACGTCGTTCTCGTCTAGCCGGTTTGGATTGACCAGAGCTGTTGTTGGCGGAAGTTCAGTTGCGCATTTGTGGTGATCGACGACGATCACATCGACGCCAGCATCTCGGGCCATTCCCAGCGCTTCGTATGCCATCGCGCCGCAATCTACCGTCACAATCAGGGTTGATCCGGCACTTGCCAGTTTGACCAAGGCTTCACCGCTTGGGCCATATCCTTCGAGCAAGCGGTCCGGAATGTAATAGTCACCATCGACCCCAAGATCGCGCAGCAATTGCACCAAAAGCGCGGCACTGGTCGCGCCATCGACGTCATAATCGCCGTAAATTGTGATTTTTTCTTGTTCGAGGATGGCCGTGCAGATGCGCTCTGCTGCTTGTTCCATATCTCGAAATTCCGAAGGATCAGGCAAAAACTCGCGCATTGTGGGGTTCGCATGGCGCGCGACATCTTCGGGAGGAACACCGCGTGTCAAAAGCAACTGAGTCACGATATTTTCAGTCAGTGATCGAGTATCTTCCTCCAAAGCCATATTTCCGCCGCGCCATTGCCAAGCGCGGCCGGAAAGGGATGAAGATATGCCGAGAACATGAGATAACGCTGGGGAATTCATACCCTCTCATAGCTGACTGCTGGGCGCGACAACAGCGTTGGTGATTGACAATCGACAGCACACTCGCTTCGCTCTCGAAGATGCAATCCGATCCGCATATTTTGATTATCTGGCATAGCCGCACGGGAGCGAGTGAGGCGATGGCCAATGCCGTTGCCACAGGTGCAAATGGCGCCTGCGTCCAATGCCCTGCGCAAGAGGTTACAGCGCAGTTGCTGCTCGCAGCGGCGGGATATGTTTTCCTTTGCCCGGAAAACCTTGCATCGATGAGCGGTGCGATGAAGGAAATGTTTGATGCGCATTACTACGCTGCATTGGGCAAAATCGAGGGGCGACCATATGGTTCGATCATTGCAGCGGGATCAGATGGGGAGGGCGCTCAACGGCAAATGGACCGCATCGTTAAGGGGTGGCGGTTGAAAAGGGTCATTGATCCTATAATTGTGAATTTTGCAGCACAAACACCCGAAGAAATTGCCGCTCAAAAAACTGTGCCGGTTGAGGCATTGCAGAAGTGCGAGGATGTTGGGCAAGCCTTCAAGGAGGGGATTCAGCTAGGGGTCTTTTGAATTTTCCCTCTGAATTTGGGTATGGGGAGGCTTCGGGACTCGACGCTGGCACAGAATCAGGTCAAAGTCCGGTAATCATGAGATTTGTACTTTGGTTGTGGGACGAAAGAGGGGTCAGGTACAATCGATCAAGGGCAGCATGCTAGCGCTGATGGGCTGCATTTGCTGTTTGCGAAAGGCAAGCGGCCCGATGGTGCTGCGATCAAGGAATTTGTTGCTGGCCAAAGCGGGCTAATTCTATCTCATGGGCCCGCACGCTCGACACCGATGCACCTTGTCGTTGATGAGGAAGCTCAAGAAGCACCATCGAACGTCAAGTCTAGATCGACGGATTTCGTCTGGGCCGAATTGTTGCGCGATGGCCTGACTTATGATCTCGAAGGGATTGCTCCGGGCCCTGCATGCGACTTTGCGGAAACCGAGTTCAGATTTGATCTCGATCGCGCACCTAGCGCGTCTATGTATGAATCTTTGCGACTATTGCCCGGCCAGCATTTGATCGGCGGTGCAAATACGATTCCAATCATGCGGGGAATGGTTGGATTGGCGCGAGATATCACGCATCATTTTGAACATGTTGAAGTGGTTATCTGGCCGCCCGCAAAATGTGCGATCGGTCGTCGATTTTTTGAATCGGCTTCCACAGCCTGGCTCGAAGGTGGGGCATTTCCGGCTTTGGGTTTGACCGCATTTAAGCAGACAGTCGATGGCGCGTTGCAAAGTGTGGGGCTAGATTTTTGGGTCGGGCAAGAGCTTAGACTGGAGCCGCCACTTGCGGCTGATAAAGTCAGCGCAACGCGGCTTGGAGTTAGGCTGGTCAACCATTTGGTTCTCGCTGGGAAGGTTGAGGAAAGTGAGCGTATAGTCGCGCCCGATGGCACTCGGCTGGTGATGCGCCCATCTGAGAATCAAAAGTTTGTCAGGGTGTGGCGCGATTGATTGTGAGACTGGCGGAAAAAACGATTAGTGGTGCGCGCAATCTCTGAAGCACTTGTGCAGCTCCGGACGCCAATCCCATTTCGCGCGGTCAATTGCCGTGGATCGTCTGACTATGACCGCAGCCTGCAACGCCATCATTTGCTGCCCCGCCAATTGCTCCAGCGGCGTTGTTTTGGAAAAATGTTCACTGAAATCGGCCGCTCAAGGGTTGGATTCGACGATTTTCGTTTCAATGGCTTGCTGCTCCCCGCGAATGAAGACGCGACCATTCGCACAGGGATGCCTTTGCACCGTGGGCCGCACCGCCATTACAATGAGATGGCTCTCGAACGCGTCGGCTGTATTGAGTCTACTTGGTCACAATTGCGAACCACAGATCCAATCACAGCAGCCAGAGACGCGGTTTTTCGGATCAGACTCGTCCAAACAGGGTTGCGGCTCCGATTGCTCGATGTTCGTGACCGATTGATATTAAACAAGAAAGACCCGCTTGGGACTGGTTTCGATTTCACCGAACTTGATGCGATGGCAGAGGCGCTTTGGGCATCGACCTAACCGCTAGACCGGCGGATAAGCTTGCATATCATTCACCAGCATCAAGGCAGAAGCAGTTAGCCCCAGCGAGTGAAATTGCTGTTTTGCGCCAGAGTGTCTTTCGCGGCGTGATATTCCGCTTCAAAACGCGATACCAATTGTTCGACACTGCCAACCGATTTGATTGTACCAACCCCTTGGCCTGAGCCCCAAATGTCTTTCCAAGCTTTGGCTTTGGTGTTGCCGCCGCTTCCGAAGTTCATTTTGGACGGGTCGCTGACGGGCAGATCATCGGGATCAAGCCCAGCCTGTTCGATCGAGCTGCGAAGATAATTGCCGTGCACTCCGGTGAACAGGTTTGTGTAGACGATCCCTTCTGAAGAACCATCGACGATACCTTGCTTGTACCCTTGCGCCGCATTGGCTTCTTCGGTCGCGATAAAGGCGCTGCCGGCATAGGCAAAATCGGCGCGAAGAGATTGTGCGGCGAGGATCGATGCACCATGTCCAATGGCACCAGACAGCGCAACCAGGCCATCAAACCATTCGCGAATTTCCTGCATCAGGGCGAAAGGTGAAAGTGCACCAGCATGCCCGCCTGCACCAGCTGCGACAGGGATCAAGCCATCTGCACCTTTTTCAATTGCCTTATGAGCGAAGCGGTTATTGATCACATCGTGCATCGTTATGCCGCCCCAATTGCGCACCGCCTGGAAAATTTCTTCCCTCGCGCCCAATGAGGTTATGACCATCGGGACTTGCCACTTCTCACAAGTTGCCATGTCCGCTTCAATCCGGTCATTGGTGCGGTGGATGATCTGATTGACGGCGAATGGAGCGGCGGGCCGATCAGGATGCTCGCGATTGTGCGCGGCGAGTTCTTCCGTGATTTGATGCAGCCATTCATCCAGCAGCGACTGGGGCCGTGCGTTGAGTGCAGGAAAACTGCCGATGATGCCTGCCTTGCATTGCGCGATCACCAATTCTGGACCGGAGACAATGAACAGCGGCGATCCGATCAAGGGGAGTCGCAAACGATCAAACGGGGCAGGTAACGGCATGAAAAGCTCCAACGTTTATGGACAATCAATGCCCGTCACATAGTGGCAGTTCCCGCTGTGTCGAGCAGCCGAAAGTGCTAGTCAGCCATCAATATCGGAAGCCGTAACGGCATGGGCTGCGTGGTCAGGGCAAAATATCTTCTATTTGATAGAATTTTGCGGCGCTGCCCGCGAATAGGGCAGATTTTTCAGCTGCGCTGGCTCCGTTGGTTATCCGTTTGAATGTGTTCCAAAGCACGGCGTAGTCAGCTCCCCAGTAATCGACTGGGTAGTTGCTTTCAAACATCGCCCGATCAGGCCCAAACGCTTCGATGCAGGTTTCAATGTATGGGCGCCACAAATCGGCCAATTGCTGGGATGAGTAGCCATCTTTTCGGCCCCCTTCTGGCATGCCGCACATCGCCATCGCCAATCCGCCCAATTTCACCACGACGTTTTCAGATTTTGCCAATTCATGAATGTTCGCGCGCCAAATATCAAAACGCTCTGGCAATTTTCCTTGATAGCTCGCCAAGCCCAGCGGTGTGCCGCAGTGATCCAAGCATATCTTTTGATTGGGAAACGCGTTCGCGAGGTCGATTACATCGGGCAATTGCGGCTCGAGAATCCACGCGTCAAAAGTGTGACCGCGTTTACCGAGTTCGGCAAATCCTTCTCTGAATGAAGGCTCCAAATACAGACCTTCGGATTTTTGTAAGATCGCAGAAAGAACCTCGACATCGGCATCCCATGCACCTTGATGACGGATCCCGCGATAACGATTGGGCGCGGCGGCATGCAGTGCGTCTAGCACTTCACCCACGGCGCTTCCCATTGTAAGGTCCGCATGGCCAACAATCGCAGCGCACGCGCGCAGATCACCATATATTCCGCTTGCTGATTGCGCGGCCAGACCATTCACATATTCAATCTCACCAACGGGTGCCTTTTCAGGGCCGTAGGCAGCATTGTAAAAAGCGCCGCATTCCATGAATGCCGTGCCGATAATGTTATGGCCGCTGGTGAGGTGCGCGTGCAGTTGATCAAATGTATAGTACGCGTTGTCAATCAACCCATCGATGAATGAATGCCGCGGTTCTGGGAAGAGCGCAATTCCGGATCGCAGATCCCACAAATGATGATGTGGGTCGATAATGGGAAGATCGGGCTCAAGAATTTCTTCGGTCATAAAATGGGTGCTCGATTTGGGTTTGCCGGATTTATGATGGCGCCTGCCTCAAAGTCTGAGGCGATCCATCATATCGCCATAATTCAACCTCAAGGATTTGAAGGCTTAAAGCAGGAGGTTTTGATGGGTGTGTCAAGGTTCAATCAGATAGCGCTTTTACCAGCATTGCTGGGATTGAGTGCATGCAGCCAATCTGGAGAAAGTGCAGATTTTTCGGATGCGGACATTGCAGCCTACGCGCAAATGTTTGAAACGGCCGAAGTTCTTGATGGCCCTAAGCTCGTGCCGTGCACGTTATCTGGTGGGACAGAAACCCAGTGTATCAGCATCACCACGGTTGCCGCTCCGACCCAACATGCGCAGGGGCCGTGGTGCCCGCTGACCATCAATTCCGGCGCTGATGAAGGCGGAACTTGGGTGAAAGATGGCAAGATTTACAGCGTCGATGGCAAGTTCATCGAAAATTTGGCTGAATTCTACGAAGACCCGCAATGGCAGATGTTCGATCCAGAAACCGGGCGTGTGAATGCCGTTCGTGATGAGCTTGGCTGTGAAGTTGCTGGGGAACCAGACAGCGCCGAAGATTATATGAACCACTGTGTCGAATGTTATCAAAAATTCATGGCCGAACAGGCTAGCCAAACCTTCATAATTCCGATCAATCCCGTATTGGATGCAGCGGGATCGGATCGGATGAACCCGAACACAAGCATTGGATTGGCCTTAAATGGCGTAAAGTTTGATGCACCAGCGCCGCTGCATTTAATTTTGGGCGGGCATACATTGGGCCCCTTCGATGCGTGCGGCGGGCATGTGAACCCACTTGTTGGGTATCATTATCATGAGGTGATGGGGTGCGAACCAGCACAATCGATCGCGGCAAACGGTCATGCGCAATTGATCGGATTGGCGATGGACGGGCACCAGATTTTCTCAAATGCCGCTGCGGATGGATCGAACGCCGCCGATTTGGATCAATGCGGCGGGCATGAAACTGGCGATCTGGATTATCATTATCATGCTGCGCAAGCGGGATCGAACCAGATTTTGAGCTGTTTCGTGGGAGAAGTGGGGTGTTCGCAGGATGATCCAGATGCGATTTGCGATGCTTCCGCTGTGACAAGAGGTCCTCCAGGTGGAGGCGGACAGGGTGGACCTCCCAGAGATGGTGGCCCTCCCAGAGACGGAGGACAAACTAGCGACGGGCCCCCTCCCGGCTCAGAGTGATTGGGGAATTAAACCCCGCCTTTTCAAGTCTTGGCTTAGATATTGGTACGGCCATTGGCTTGGGCGCCGGCAGAGCAACTCAGTGAATATCCTTAGCAGGGTGACTGCCTGAGATTTACCAAATCCAGCGATAGCATCGTTCTTCACCTAGCATCGGGGAGAGCGGGCTTTGTTTCAATCCACTATCGAAACAGTTTCCAGTTGCACTGCGGAACGATTGTCTGCGTTTCAAATCGGTCCGAATGAATATGCAGGGCTGAAAAAAATAAACGATCTTCTCCAGCCCCACGTGACTGAGCTTGCCAACCTGTATCTAGATCGATTTGAACGAAATGCAGGATTGAAATTGCCGAGCGAAGAACGTGCGGAATATCTCAAAATGACGGTCGGCTACGCGACGGGCAAATACCTGCCTCCGATTGATGATGATTGGATCGAGCGCACCAAAGCGGTCACATCTCAAGTCTTTGCGATGCAGACGCAACCATATGCGCATTTGGGCGCAATCAATGCGGTTCACCGGGCAGAGCTTCAAATCTTGTTGAAGGATTTCGGAGGCACTCAACAGCAGCTTGTGCTGATTGAATTGTTCAACCGCGTCATCGCGCTGAAAGCTGAAATCATCACCACAACTTTTCAGCAGTGCCGGGATCAGGAATATCGATGCTGGGCTCAAGAACAAGCGGAAGGATTCCAACAAGCGATCGCGCAAATGGTGGCGCAGGCCGCGGAAAAAAGCTCAAGCAGTTCTGCCCAAACGAACCAAACGAGCACTTTGGTTCAAGACCTTTTGGCGCTTGCCGAAGATGTCGCCGTGGCATCGCGAGAATCTGCGGCGGCTATGGGTGATACAGCTAGAACTGCCGGATCACTGCGAGAAACGCTGGATAAGATGACGGCAACCCTTTCTCAGGCCTCTCAGGCGTTAGGTGCAGCGACAGGAATTGCCGAAAATTCGGTCGAAACCGCCAATAAAATGACTGTGCAAAGCGCGTCTATCCAAACAATTGCAAAACTGATTCAAGATGTAACTTCCCAGACCAGCATCTTGGCATTGAATGCACGCATCGAGGCTGCTCGGGCAGGCGAATCTGGGCGGGGTTTCTCGGTCGTTGCTAGCGAAATCAAAGGTTTGTCAGAGCAAACGGCAAACGCGACCGAAGAGATTGTGGCCCATTTGGCTCAAATTGGACAGACCAGCGCGCATACCCTTTCAGCCAACCGATCCATGCTCGAAACCTTTGTGAAAGTTCGAGACATGAATGAAGCGGTCTGCACCGAAGTTGGCGAGCAAATGGGGACCATCACAAAGATTGCTGCTGCGGTTGATCAAACCGCGCTGAGCGCATCCACATCGAGTGACGCTGTCCAGCGCATTCAATCTTTGGTCGATGGCATTTCCGGGGAATTGCGATCTGCCAGTTGCGCAGCAAACGAACTCAACAGTCAGATTGCCGAGCTGCAATATGGTGCCGGCTCGTTTCTGACCAATCTCGCCCCGATACAAGGTTTGGAGGCCGATCAAGCTTTGAACGAGGTTCCCTGATGCGCCGAGATTGCTAAAGCGAAACGGCGCTGTTCGCCGCACTGAGCACGGCCCGGATACTGGCAGTCGCCACGTCTTCGTCTATCCCGCAAGCCCAGATAACCTTTCCGCCGCTCTCACATTCAAGGTATGCCGCAGCCCGCGCATTGCGGCCTGATCCAAGTGCATGCTCGGTATAATCTCGCACTCTCAAATCAAGCCCGAAGCTTTCTTCCAAAGTTGTGAGGACACTGGAAATGAGGCCATTTCCGCGGCCGCTTACGCTTTGTTCCTTGCCTGCGACGGCAATGGTACCCGCGAAAACTCGTGTGCCATCATTGGCGCGACTTTCTTCGTAATTGACCAGCCGGAAATGCGTTTCGCTGGGCAGCAGGTGATAGGCCGATTGAAATGCTTGCCAGATATCGCCCGAATTGAGCTCTCGGCCGAGTTGATCGGCCATGTGCTGAACATGTCGCGAAAAATCGGCCTGCATTTTCTTTGGCAGCTTCAGGCCCTGATCTTGCTCAAGCACCCAAGCAAATCCGCCTTTCCCGCTTTGCGAGTTTACGCGGATGACAGCTTCATAATCTCTGCCCAGATCGGCAGGATCGATGGGAAGGTACGGCACCTGCCAATGCTCTGTATTCTGCGTGCCTCGGGCCTCAAAACCTTTCTTGATCGCATCCTGGTGACTGCCAGAGAAGGCCGTGAAGACCAGCTCCCCGCCATAAGGATGGCGTTGATGGACGGGAAGGTCGTTGCAGAACTCGACTGTCTCAATCACCCGATCAATGTCCGAAAAATCGAGCGCGGGATCGATGCCTTGAGTGTACATGTTGAGCGCGACAGTAACGAGACAGCAATTGCCTGTCCGTTCTCCATTGCCAAATAAGCAGCCTTCAACCCGGTCAGCGCCTGCCATCAGGCCAAGCTCTGCCGCAGCCACACCAGTGCCGCGATCATTATGCGTATGCAGGCTGATCACCGCACTTTCGCGATTGGGCAGGTTGCGGCAAAAATATTCGATTTGGTCGGCGTAAATATTCGGGGTGGCTGCTTCAACCGTTGCCGGAAGATTGAGGATTATCGGCCGTTCGGGGGTTGGCGAAAGCACCTCCATCACAGCCTCACAAACTGAGATTGAAAAATCCAATTCTGCGGTTGAGAAAGTTTCAGGCGAATATTGGAAATGCCAGTTTGTATTCGGGCGCCTAGCCGCCTCGTCTCGCATAACCTTAGCGCCAGCAATCGCGATTTCGCGCACTTCGTCTTTTGACATGCGGAACACAATGTCGCGCCATGCGGGCGAAACCGCATTATACAAGTGGACGATTGCAGCTTTGGCTCCGTCCAAACTGTCAAAACTGGTGCTGATCAGATCTTTGCGGCTTTGCGTGAGAACCTGAACAAGAACATCGTCTGGAATCCGATCAGATCGGACCAGGCCCGATATGAAATCGAATTCTGTGGCGCCCGCGCTTGGGAATCCAACTTCAATTTCTTTTACACCCACCTCAATCAGCAGATCGAAAAAGCGGTTCTTTTTGACCGCATCCATTGGATCGATGATTGATTGGTTCCCGTCGCGCAGATCGGTTGATAGCCAGCGCGGCGGGGCTGTGATCGTGCGGCTGGGCCACTGCCGATCAGGCAGGTCAATCGCGGGGAAGGGGCTGTATTTTTCGGAAGGTTTAGACAACATCGGCATAAGGCGGCTTTCGTGAGTTGTTCACTCATGGGATTATCTTGCTGTTTAAGTTTTGTCCCTTGGGCGCCTTGCATGCCCAATTGGAAGCACGCAATTCTCTACGCCCAAGGGCGCATAAGTCGTAGAATGAGAATGCCATCGTTCGTCATGCCTTATGCATCGCGCAATTATCCGATCAAATCAAGACAGCTTGCGACATGTTTTTTCACCTAGGCCATTTGTTCGACAATGGATATTCGTGTCTAGATTAGCGTTCAAAAGAGGATGCCGGCCGTGCGATTGTTGTGTGTAACCGAATATGGCACTGCGGCGAACTTGCTGCCATGACCCTTGAAACAAAATTCACTTTGGAGGACAAAATGAAGAAATCGATATTTGCAATCGCATTGCTCGCCACAGCGGCGGCATGCACAGCCCCAGCCGAAGATGCTCAAGACACTGCCACAGTTGAAGCTGCGCTGGAACCAGGTCTTTTGGCTGATCTAGGCGGAGAACCAACCGGCCCGGTCTATTCCGAGACAAAAGGCGACAGGCTGGCAATCTCTGGTTTTGATACTGTTAGCTACTTTGAAGGTGACGGTGTTCCGGTCGAAGGGTCGGAAGACTATACCGTTCGCTATGAAGGTTATGATTATCGCTTTGCCTCAGAAGAGAATGCAGAGAAGTTCATTGCTGATCCGGCAGCATACGCACCTCAATATGGTGGGTATTGCGCTTGGGCACTTGGCTCACCTGATGCGCTCGCACCGGGCAACGCCAATGTCTATGAAGTTGTAGACGGCAAATTGTACCTGAACTTCAGCGAAGACGTGCAGAGCAATTGGCGCGAAGATATCCCTGGCTTCATCGAGCAAGCCAATATCAACTACCCAGCTCACTCTGCAGATGAGCACTTCACCGACTAAATCAGTTTTGGCTCACGCCAAAATTTAGACTGATAAAGAGAGCCCTCGCGAGTGATCGCGGGGGTTCTTTCATTTGCAGAGGGAGATATCGCGCCGAGAGTTTATCTGCGCCTGAGATAATCAGGCCCAAGATCATCAATCGCGCTCACACCCATCAATCGCATGCCGCGCTCTATCTCATCCTTCAAAATGCCGATGGCGCGTTCAACGCCCAGCTGCCCCGCAGCGGCAAGCGCATAAAGATACAGCCTGCCACCAGACGCAGCGGTGGCACCACTGCAGATCGATTTTAGAGCGTGGGTGCCGCGCCGCACACCGCCATCGCAGATAATCTCAATCTCACCGCCAACCGCGTCTACAATTTCGGGCAGGTGGTCAAATGGGCTGCGGCTGCCATCCAATTGGCGCCCGCCGTGGTTTGAAACCATGATCGCATCAGCGCCAATTTCCACTGCTTTTCGCGCATCGCCGGCGCTTATGACGCCTTTCAGCACAAACTTCCCGCCCCAATCCTGTCGGATCTGGGCCGCCATGTCCCAATTGAGATTTTGATCGAGCATGGTGTTGAAATATTCGGCGATCGAAACGGGCTGGCTCGATCCCTCATTTACGTGGGTATCAAGATTGGGAAGCCGAAATTTTTCGCGCAACAAATAATTTAAGGTCCAGGCTGGATGTGCGGCATAGCTCAGCACGCTCGATGCGGTGAACCGGGGCGGGGCTGTGAACCCAGACCGCAGGCATCGTTCGCGCTTCCCAGAAACGATCGTGTCGACCGTCAATGCAAGCGCATCAAACCCAGACGCTTGGCATCGCTCAATCATGTTTGCGTTCAGCCCTTTATCCTTATGGACGTAGAGCTGGAACATTTTCGGAGCTGAACTTGCAGCGGCAATTTCCTCGATCGAATGCGTGGCGAGGCTGGAAATTCCGAACCACAACCCAAACTTCTCAGCTGCTTTGGCAACGGCCATTTCCCCTTGCCAATGAAAGGCGCGTTGCACCGCTGTGGGCGAAAGCATTAATGGCAGTGAAGATCGCTGCCCCAAGATCGTGCAGGATGTGTCGATTTCATCTGAGCCAGAAAGTACATTCGGGACCAAATCAACGCCGTCATAAGCTGCGCTGTTGCGATCCTTTGTGATCTCATCATCGGCAGCGCCATCGATATAATCGAACACCGGGAAGGGCAGGCGCGACTTCGCCAGTTTCCGAAAATCTCCGATATTGTGGCAAGCTGATAGTTTCACATCGCTGCTTTTAGACGTGCTTTGCCATTTGTCACTGATCGAAACTCAAGAAGTAAGGGTATCGATCAGCGCGCGGGGTATCTTTTGGTGCTGTTGTCGAGTGGATTTAAGATACTGTTTTAAAGTCTAAAAATATTCAGCAATCTGAATTCCGAAATTTTTTTCAAAAAAAGTGTCACCAATTTTGAATTGCCTGCGAACCCTACAATGTGCGCGGTCACTGAACACCATGCCAGTTCCCTGCTGGCTTCCCTGACGACCCCCCCCCATCAGTGGCCGCCGCACAACAAATTACAGGAGACCTTCGAAATGAAACTCAAATTCCTCGCAATCGCAGCCGCCCTCGCAGCCCCGCTGACTCTCGCAGTTCCAGCGAACGCTGATGGCGGCATTTTTGTTGGCACTAGCGGAACAAGCATCGCCGTAAGCGGATATGATGCTGTCAGCTACTTCCAAGGCAGCGGCGTTCCTGTTCAAGGTGATGCGCGCTTTAAGGTTGAGCACAACGGCGCAGAATGGCACTTTTCAAGCCAAGCCAACGCCGATGCATTCGCATCAAATCCTGCAGCATACGCTCCGCAATATGGCGGGCACTGCGCATGGGCGATGAGCCGCGGTTCTTTGGCACCGGGTGATCCCCAGCTCTACAGAATTGTTGATGGCAAGCTCTACTTGAACTTCCGTGATGACGTTCAACGTACCTGGCTTTCAGACATCCCAGGCTTCATCTCAAAAGCTGATGTTGCTTGGGTCGATATTCCCGAAGGGAAGCGCTTCGGCAGTTAAGGTGGGAGAGCAGACTTATTGCTCGTCGCTTCAAAACTTCACTTGGAAAACAACTCAAAAAATTAGGATTGAATCATGACTAAAACACAAAATATTGCTCGTATGTTGATGGTTGCTGGTGGTCTTGCTGTTGCTTCAGCAGCAGCTCCTGCGGCAGCTGACGCTCCTTGCGGCCCATGCGCCACTGCAAGCTGTGCTGCTAACCCATGTGCCGCTCACAAATGTGGTGCGAACCCATGTGCAGCAAACCCATGTGCGCCTTGTGCCGCCAACCCATGTGCTGCGAACCCATGTGCAGCAAACCCATGTGCGGCTAACCCATGCGCTGCAAACCCTTGTGCAGCTAACCCTTGCGCGCCCAGAGCCTGACGTGCGCATTCCGTGTGGTCGGGGGTACTTCCTCCTAATGCCTTCGACCACACATTCTAAAGTTTAGATACAAGATGCCGTCCCAACTGGGGCGGCATTTTGCATAAGGGGCACGACTATGGATAATCAGTCTGACATTGCGCAATTTTCGGATTTGCTGATGAGCAGCACCGAGGCGATGTTTGAAAGCGGGCAGCCGCTGATGAACCGTATCGTGCCGACTGAGACACCGGCTGAAATTTGGACGCATTATCCCAATTCCGATGTGATCAATGGCCCCGCTGGCAGTCGTTATTTTTACCACTGTCACCCTCCGGGCGAACGCATCGATGGGGAGCATGGACATTTCCATCTCTTTCTCGACAAATCTGCGATGCCTGGCGGCGTGGCTCCGCTAATTTCCCCACCGCCTGAAAACCTTGCGAAGACGCGCGCTGACGTTGTTCATATCGCGGCGCTTGCGATTTCCGTTTCCGGCCTGCCGCTCGCGTGGTTCGGCATAAATCGGTGGGTTACTGATGAGTGGGTGTATCCGGCTGAGACAATTATTGGATTGCTTGAACGGTTTGATATGCGGGGGCCAATGGGCGATCCTTTGGTCAATGACTGGCTGACCGGGATTGTCGGATTGGCGCGGCAAGATCTTACGGAGATTTTGCACGAGCGCGATCGCGTTTTGAAGGCGAGTGATCCATCCGGCGAAGACCGACAAGTCGAAGTGACCAGCACGATCCCTATCTCGCTGGAAAAACTCTTCGCAATCGCCTGATATTGGGTCTTAGCACGGCGAGGCTTCTTTGGTGCTCCGCTCTCTTAAACCCACGATAGTGTATTCAATTGCGGGAATGTCGCCCTGGCATGCGACGAAATTGGGGTCTTGGGCTAAGCAACCGGGGCCGCAAACTTGGTTTGTCGTGCGCTCCAACCAATCAACCCGCCAAAAGCGCCCACCCGGCGTAGAAACATAGCCGTCCATCCGGCTGCTGATATCGCTTTCGATATCCAACAATGATGGCACTTCGCTGTCATATTCCTTGTTGAAGGCGCCGTGGGTGTGAAAGCTGGCAATTGGGGCCATGCCGGGCTCATCAAAATAGGCGATATCGCAGCTGGCGAGGGAGCCGGTTATGATTGCGCTGCTGCCAAGAGATCCGTCGCTCTCTTCGAAAATAATTCCGCACAGCTCAACATCTTCGGCGAACGATCTTTGTTGCAATTCCGCGAGCTGTGCTTTGGCAAATTCTCGAACTTCATCGGTTGTCGCAGTGACTACAAATGCCTCAGGACCTTTGGAGTTCACATAGGCGCGAACAACGATCACCGCCCATGCTAAAAAGCAGACGGCCAAAACCAGCTTGATTGAGGAGGCACTGCGCACAATGCCCCCTCTTAAAGACTAATTCTTTGATTTGTCGACCAACTTATTGGCGCTGATCCAGGGCATCATGGCTCGCAGCTCGGCCCCGGTTTTCTCAATCGGGTGCGCTTCGGCGGCTTTGCGGCTCGCCTTAAGCTCTGGCTGCCCAGCGCGGTTATCGAGCACGAAGTCTTTTACAAAACGGCCCGATTGAATGTCCGCCAGCACGCGCTTCATTTCAGCCTTGGTTTCATCGGTGATGATCCGCGGACCGGTTTTGATATCGCCATATTCGGCTGTGTTGCTGATCGAATAGCGCATATTGGCTATGCCGCCTTCATACAGCAGATCGACGATCAACTTGGTTTCGTGAAGGCATTCGAAATAGGCCATTTCAGGGGCATATCCCGCCTCTGTCAGCGTTTCAAAACCCGCTTGGATCAAGTGTGTGATGCCGCCGCAAAGTACGGCTTGTTCACCGAACAAATCGGTTTCGCATTCTTCCTTGAAATTGGTTTCAATCACGCCCGAACGACCGCCACCGACACCGCTGGCATAGGCAAGGGCGACATCATGGGCGGAACCGCTGGCATCCTGATGCACTGCGATCAGGCAAGGCACACCGCCGCCGCGCTGATATTCGCTGCGGACCGTGTGGCCGGGGCCTTTTGGTGCGATCATGATTACATCAATATCGGCAGGTGGTTCAATCAAGCCGAAATGAATGTTGAGACCGTGCGCGAAAGCCAGAGCGCTGCCCGGTTTCATATGGCCCGCCAAATCATCGGTCCAGATCGCGGCCTGGTGTTCATCGGGGGCGAGCACCATCAGGATGTCAGCCCACTCGGCAGCTTGCGTATTGGTCAACACTTTGAAGCCCGCCTCTTCGGCTTTCTTCGCCGTGGCAGAGCCTTCACGCAGCGCGATAGCCACCTCGGCGACGCCGCTGTCGCGCAGGTTTTGCGCATGGGCATGGCCTTGGCTGCCATAGCCGACAACAGCGATCTTTTTTGATGTGATCAGGCCCAGATCGGCATCGGCATCGTAATAGACTTTCATGGGATTCCCTTAGATTTGTGCAAATTGTTTTGAATTGGTTGAGTGGGGCTAGGCTTCTTCGGCCCCGCGAAGCATTCCTACGATTCCTGACCTGCCGACTTCGACCAATCCAAGCTCGCGCATTAAGGCAACGAAACTGTCAATCTTGTCGGGCGCGCCGGTTAGCTCGAACACAAAGCTTCCCGTGGTGGTGTCGACCACACTTGCGCGGAAAATGTCCGCCACGCGGAGTGCTTCAACCCGTGCTTCGCCAGTGCCAGTGACCTTAATCAGTGCCAGCTCGCGTTCCACATGTGGCCCCGCTGTGGTCAGGTCTACAACCCCGTGTACTGGAACCAAGCGTTCCAATTGAGCTTCGATTTGATCAATCACTTCGGGCGGACCATTGGTGACAATGGTGATCCGGCTGGTCGCGTGATCATCCGAAATATCGGCCACGGTTAAGCTATCGATATTGTACCCGCGTGCGGTGAACATGCCGGTGATTTTGGCAAGAATGCCGGGCTCATTATCAACCGTCACGGCTAAGACGTGGCGCTCAGAGGCTTGGGCTGCGATTTTCATAATTGGAGTGTCCCTGTGCAGATGCGCCTAGACCAGCGCTTTCGCCTCATCGTCCATTGTGCCATCGACCTGATCACCATACAGCAGCATTTCGGTGTGCGCTGCGCCCGATGGGATCATCGGCAAGCAATTGGCCTCTTGCGCGACCAAGCAATCGACCATCACTGGACCATCGGCTGCCATCATCGCTTCGATGCCCGCATCAAGTTCGCTTTCATCTTTTATGCGGATGCCGGTCCAACCATAACTCTCCGCAAGCCTCACGAAATCGGGCAGGCTGTCTGAATAGCTGTTTGAATACCGGCTTTCATAAGTCAGTTCCTGCCATTGCCGGACCATGCCCATATATTCATTGTTGAGGATGAAGATTTTGACCGGCAGCCGGTATTGGCTGGCCGTACCAAGTTCCTGAATATTCATCTGAATGCTGGCTTCACCGGCAATATCAATCACCAGCGCATCTGGGTGTCCGAGCTGGGCGCCGATGGCCGCTGGCAAGCCATAACCCATCGTTCCTAGCCCGCCGCTGGTCAGCCATTTATTGGGCTTTTCAAAACCAAAATATTGCGCGGCCCACATTTGGTGTTGGCCAACTTCTGTGGTGATGATCGGTTCGCGTTCATGGGTGAGGGCGTGCAGGCGTTCGATCGCCTTTTGCGGCATGATTGCGTCTGGATTCTTGGCCGATTTCTCTGGATAGGAAAGGCACTCGCGCGCACGCCACCCTGCAATGCGGGCTTTCCATTCACCCAAATCCTGTGGTTTGCGCGAACCCCATTCTGCAACCAATTGCTCCAAAACGGTGCCGCAATCGCCAACAATACCCAATTCGACCGGCACATTCTTGTTGATCGAGCTGCGATCAATATCGATGTGAATTTTCTTCGAATCTGGCGAGAATGCATCGAGTCTGCCAGTCACCCGATCATCAAATCGAGCGCCAATGCAAACCATCACGTCTGCACGGTTCATCGCCATATTGGCTTCATATGTGCCGTGCATTCCCAGCATGCCGAGCCAATCGGGGTGTGTGTTGGCAAACGCGCCAAGACCCATCAGGGTTGAGGTAACAGGGGCGCCGGTGATGTCTTGAAATTGCCGCAGCAATTCACTCGCTTCGGGACCGGCATTGATCACACCTCCGCCAGTGTAGAATATCGGACGCTCCGCATTCGCGATCATTTCGACCGCTTGAGACACCTGATCCGCAGGCGCTGCCATCTGCGGAGCATAGCGGTGCGGCGCAGTAAGTTTGGCAGGCGCATTTGCCGATGGCACAGCAATCTGCACATCTTTTGGTATGTCGACCACAACGGGACCGGGTCGCCCCGTGGTCGCGATCCGGAATGCTTCCTGAATTGTCGCGGCGAGGTCGGCCGGATCTTTGACCAAGTAATTGTGCTTTGAACAATGGCGAGTGATGCCAATCGTATCCGCCTCTTGAAAGGCGTCTGTGCCGATCAAACCGGTTGGAACTTGCCCTGTGATGACAACCATCGGGATCGAATCCATGAAGGCATCCGCAATCCCTGTGACTGCGTTTGTCGCGCCAGGACCTGAGGTGACAAGGACAACTCCGGGTTTACCGGTGGCGCGGGCATAGCCTTCTGCAGCGTGAGCGGCACCTGCCTCATGACGCACCAGGATATGGCGAAGCCGCTCATCCCCGAACAATTCGTCATAAATAGGTAGGACCGCGCCGCCGGGATAACCGAATACAAAGTCGACTCCCTGATCGACCAGGCACTGGGTAAGAATAGCGGCGCCGCTTCGCTTGTCAGACACGGCAAAATTTCCTTCTCTCGCTTCGATTGTCTCGGGTGATCTCTCTGCCGCGACATATCGAAATTCTATCTACAGCTGTGGCATGCCTGCCCATCCTTAGCGGCAAAAGCGCGAAGGCGTGCTATGAATTATATTCTAACATGTCAATCGCTAAATTTGTAATAATGATGCGAATATATCATTCAAATTGACATTATGAGACTCTATCTTGTTCCAATCCTGTGGAGTTTGCCGGCGGAACCACGTGAACTGCCGTTTGGCATAATTTCTGGTCGCTTGGCTGGCATTCAAGATTGTGTCTGGCAAAGATAGATTGCCGGCAAGATGTTCTGAAATCTCCGAAACACCGATTGCGCGCATCACAGGTAAGTTCGGTGAGAGCTGCCTTGCCAAAAGTCTCTCAACCTCCTCAATCGCGCCATGTTCCAGCATCAGCCCGAACCGCTGGTCGCATTTTTTATAGAGCCAATCTCTATCGGGCAGCAGGATGGCGGTGGACAGCGCAACATCTTCTCCAATTCCGCCGATTTTGACCGCCTGCCAATCGCCCAGTGTGGTGCCGGTTGAACGAACCACCTCAAGCGCTCTGCCGATCCTTTGGCTATCGCCCGGTTCCAGCATGATTGCGCGTTCCGGGTCTTCTATCTGCAATGATGAGAATGCTTGTTCCACCGATAAAGCGCGCACAGATTGCCGGATCGCAGGGTCAATCGGGGGAATTGGTGCAATCCCTTCCAGCAAGACTTTGATGTACATTCCAGTCCCACCGACAAGGATCGGCACAGCGCCTTGATCATGCAGGCTGGCAATTTCTTGCTTTGCTGCCTCGGCCCATTCCGCCGCCGAACATGGATTGGCGCCGTCCCATGTGCCAAACAGCCGGTGCTCAATTCCGGCCATCTCTTCCTCGGTTGGTCGAGCAGACAGTATCTGGAGATCGGCATAAACCTGCGCGCTGTCAGCGTTCAAAACCACAGCCTTATTGCCGCTCGCTTCGATCGCTTTGGCAAGGTCTATTGCGCATGCGCTCTTGCCGCTTGCGGTTGGCCCTGCAATTAGCGCGAGAGGATTTTCACCTTGATCTTTTTTCGGAGTATCAATCTTGCTCATCGCGCGCTTGATAGCAGACCCTAGCACTCTCGAAACCCGTCTTGATGCAGCAAGTGGCCCGATGCGCGCTGCCGGGATGGCAATTGAAGCGGCAGATATCATCGATCACGCTGCCGGAATCTTGCAATTGAAGCTGCCAAAGGGGGATCATAAGGCGGTTCGATCCTTGCTCAATGGGCATTTCGCACCTTCGGCTTTGTTGCTTAGCGATCATACACCGAAGTGCCCAGCCGTCTTCGTGTCCGACATGGATTCAACCATGATCCAGCAGGAATGCATCGATGAACTTGCAGATTTTGCGGGCCTGAAGGATCGCGTGGCGGCCATCACAGAGCGAGCCATGATTGGCGAATTGGATTTTGAAGACGCGCTGAGGGAGCGTGTGGGCCTGCTTGCTGGATTGGATCAATCGGCGATTTCCACTTGCTTGGAAGAACGCATTACTTTGACGCCGGGTGCAAAAACACTCGTCGCAAACTTACGAGCAGCTGGCTGTAAAACAGTGTTAGTCACCGGCGGATTCCATCATTTTGCCGATGCTGTGGCTGATCAGTTGGGCTTTGAACGGGTGGTTGGAAACCGGCTTGAAGTGAGCGATGGTAAGCTCACGGGGCGTCTGGTTGGCGCTATTACTGACGCCGCGACAAAGGCCGGTGTTCTGGAAGAAGAAATGGCAAGCTTGGGCGAGGGTGCCCGATCATCGGTCCGGTCATTGGCCACCGGTGATGGGGCGAACGATATCCCTATGTTAGAGCGGGCGGATTATGGTTTTGCGTATTGCGGTAAGGAAGCCGCGCGTGACGCCGCGAACGGGCAAATTGATCAGGCCGATATATCGGTGATTTTGCCTTTGTTGGGGGTTAGGGTTGCAAATCGATACTGATACCGCTATTAACATCAATGTAAGTAGTGGAAGCTACTGAAGGCAAGAGGCTAAAGATCAGGATTCGCTCCAATGACAGATGCTGAAATAAAAAGCGCCGCGACTGAACGCGCAGATGACGGGACAATCCTGCGCGATCCCAATCGCCAAAAGCCGCGTTATTCGCTGCTGCGTGCGATGAAGAATTTTCGGCTGCTTATCAAAGACAAAGAAGACACGGCGCTGGTTTTCAAAATCTTTGAATCCTTGCCATCTAAGGGGTTCTTGAACCGGGTGCGGGATTTGACGCTGAGCGATCACGGCGAATTTTTGCGCCGGACGGAACCGAACCTTCCTGACATTCTCGATGATCATGCCGCTCTGCGCAAAATGCCTGAGGGAAGCCTCGCGCATGCATATTGTGATTTTATGGAACGCGAAGGGTTAACCGCCGAAGGCTTGCGGGCGGAAGCAGAAAGCCTGGGCCGACCGAAATATAATGATCTGGTCCAATGGTTTGCTGAGCGAACGCGCGATACGCATGATCTGTTTCACGTTCTAACGGGCTATGGCCGGGATGCTCTTGGTGAGCAGTGCGTGCTGCTATTCACCTATGGACAAAGCCCCAGCCACGGCCATCTGCTGATTGGCTATGCGGGCTCGCTCAACATTAAAAAGGGCATGCCGAACAGCGATGCACCAATCATGGGTGCTGTGCGCCAGGCAAAAAAAACCGGCAAAGGTGCGCCGCGATTGATTGAACAATCGATTCTGGAATTGCTGGCTTTGCCGCTTGAAGAAGCGCGCGCGAAATTGAACATTCCTGAGCCAACTGTCTATCGCGAATGCCACCGCATTTGGGGCGAAGAAGGGATTGATCCCTACAACTTGCTCAGCACGCCTGAGGGTGAACTCGCCGCAGCTTAATCAAACCCAGCTGGCAATCTGGCTGAGCGGTTTTTTCTTAAGGGCGTGGGCTGGGACGCTTGCATCCTTGCTTGGCCTGCCGGCAACAACGATCATCACGGGTTTTTCCCATTCGGGGCGTTCGCAGGCTTCACGCAGGAAACCCATAGGCGAAGGTGTGTGGGTCAATGTCGCCAGCCCTGCTTCGTGCAGCGTGGCAATCAACATCCCGCAAGCTATGCCAACGCTTTCATTGACATAGTAGTTTTGCGTTTTGCCATCTTCTTCGATGCCGCCTTTGCGCTGAGCGAACACGACGATCAAATAAGGCGCCGTTTCCAGGAACGGCTTGTCGGCGTCTGTGCCCAATTCCTTTAGCGCGCCCAGCCATTCATCGCCGGCTTTGGGCTTGTCTCCGTCTTCACCGTAAAACCTGCGCTCTTCCGCCTCGGCCGCCTCTCGAATTGCGCGTTTCTTTTCCGGTGTTGAAACGACGGCAAAATGCCAGGGCTGATGATTTGCGCCATTGGGCGCGGTTCCGCCCGCCTCAATCGCCGCTTCGATCACTTCGCGTGGAACGGGCTCATCCGAAAAATATCGACAGGTTCTGCGTTCCTTCAGCCGATCTCGCATTGTTCGCGCGTGCGCGATCGCCTGCTCTGGATCGAATGGCGGCAGTGAATATGGGATTGTCTCGTGGTCATTCATTGCGTCCCTATCAGACTTTCTGGTGGGAAAGTGAAGGGGGGATGAGGCATGCGTTTTGCGTGCTAACGATCGGCCTTGGGGATCACAAATTTCAGACCAGACCAGATTTCGTCAACCGCGCATTTTTTTGTATCGACGAAGCCTGCACTAAGTCCCAAGCGTTGCACTGCGGCTTGATCAAGCGCGGTTTGCTGGCCTGAACCCTTCTTGGGCCAGCTGACCCAGACCTGCCCGGATTTAGAAATTTGTTGCCGCAATTGTTTGAGTTTTTCGGAGAGATCACCTTCGTCCGTGACAAAGATATGCGCTGCATCAATGCCTTCGCTTGGGTCTGCGACGAACATCAGCTCGAGCGCATATTCGTCAATTTCATCGATCACATTCGCGGGCATCTCATCGAACCAGCATACAAATCCGTCACGCAGATTGAGCTTTTTGGCGAGCGGGGTTCCTGAATATCCTGCGGGCATAATCGCTGCCTTACACCAACATCATCTGGCAATCACCCCAATCGACGGCAAGGTGCCACAAGGCACCGATGGCGAACGCGCGCGCCCACCAGCGCGGAATGGCAAGCATCAAGAGGAAGGCGAGAGCCGCCTCCCAGCCGTGAAGAAGATGGAAACCCACGCTGCAGCGATTGGGATCGAAAATTGGATCGGTCAGCAGATGGTCAAGGTCGACCAAATTGGCGCTTACGATGACAAGGCCTGCGCGCAGCCAATTATCGCGCCAGATCAGCCAACCGATCGCAAACGGTACGAGCCAATGCCCACCGTAATGGAGGAAGGGTTGGAGGGCTTCAGGCACTACCACGACGCCCTCAATCTATCATCCTGAACTCGTTTCAGGACAACATTTTGCGTATCCTCGCAATATGCATCGCATAGGAGGTTATGCTGAATCGAGTTCAGCATGACGATTTTTCCTAGGTCTCCATCCAGTCGCGGAAGAAGCTCGCATGTGCCTCACGGAGATCGGTGAGGGAGAGGTGGCCGAAGTTACCGGAGTAACCCGCTGCATCACCAATCGTGATATCCGTTCCGCCGATATCGCCAATGCGGAGCACCGGCACTTTGTGCTCCTCGCTCATTTTAATCAGGGCATCATAACCATCATCGTCAATCGCGATCACATAACGCCCTTGGTCTTCACCAAAGATCTGATTTTCAACTGGGCCCGGCCCCTCAAGGGTATAGAAGTCGAAGCTGAACCCTATGTTTGACGCGAGTGCCATCTCAGCTGCAGCAACAATGAGCCCGCCATCTGAGATGTCATGCACGGCTGAAGCAATGCCACTAGATATTAGCTGGTGGATGAAGGCACCATTCCGCAACTCCACATTGAGGTCGACTGGAGGCGCGTCGCCACCTTGCTGACCATAGAGTTCGCGCATCCATAGTGATTGCCCTGCGTGCCCATTGTAGTCGCCGACCATATACAAATGTCGACTATTGGACTTAAAACCCATCGTCATCATCTTCGAATAATCGTCGATAATGCCGACCCCGCCGATGGCAGGGGTGGGGAGGATCGCGCTGCCGCCGCCTGTTGCTTTGCTTTCGTTGTAGAGAGAGACGTTCCCCGAAACGATTGGGAAGTCCAATGCGCGGCAGGCGTCGCCCATGCCTTCTAGAGCGTGGACGAATTGCGCCATAATCTCGGGGCGCTGCGGGTTGGCGAAGTTCAGACAATTGGTCACGGCGAGTGGCCGCGCGCCGACCGCGCATAGGTTCCGATACGCCTCTGCAATCGCTTGTTTGCCGCCCTCATACGGATCGGCATAGACATAGCGCGGCGTGCAATCGGTGGTCAGCGCCAGCGCTTTCTTGGTGCCGTGCACCCGCACCACGCCCGCATCGCCGCCCGTTTGCAGGGTGTCGCCCATCACCTGGCTGTCATATTGCTCCGAAATCCAGCGGCGGCTGGCGAGGGCAGGGGACGCCATCAGCTTCAGCAAATCCGCGCCAATATCGGTGCTTTCGGGCACATCCTCCAGAGGCTTTACATTGGCCCACGCCTTATATTCCTCTTTCGAGAGATAGGGGCGTTCGTATTCCGGGGCATCTGCCGCCAGCGGACCCAGCGGAATGTCGCACACGACCTCGCCGCCAAATTCCAACACCATATGCTGGGTGTCGGTCACTTCGCCGATCACGGCAAAGTCCAATTCCCATTTCTCGAAGATTTCGGCAGCCATAGCCTCCTTGCCGGGTTTCAGCACCATAAGCATGCGCTCTTGGCTCTCGCTCAGCATCATTTCGTAAGGGGTCATCCCCTCTTCGCGGCATGGGACCATATCCATGTTGAGCCGGATGCCCGCCTTGCCATTGGTCGCCATTTCCACGCTGGAGGAGGTGAGGCCAGCCGCGCCCATATCTTGAATTGCGACAATGGCATCGGTCGCCATCAGTTCTAGGCACGCTTCAATCAGCAATTTCTCTGTGAAAGGATCGCCAACCTGCACGGTCGGGCGCTTCGCCTCAGCGTCCTCTTCAAAATCTGCGCTCGCCATGGTTGCGCCGTGAATCCCGTCACGCCCGGTCTTTGACCCGACATAGACGATTGGATTGCCAACACCGGTGGCGGCGGAATAGAAAATCTTATCCGCATCCGCGACGCCCACAGTCATCGCGTTGACCAGGATATTACCGTCATAGGCAGGGTGGAAATTGGTTTCGCCGCACACCGTTGGCACGCCAACGCAATTGCCATATCCGCCGATGCCCGCGACCACGCCTTTCACCAGATGCTGCATCTTGGGATGCTCTGGCCGGCCAAAGCGCAGAGCGTTTGCATTCGCCACCGGCCGCGCGCCCATGGTAAAGACGTCGCGCAAGATCCCGCCAACTCCGGTCGCCGCGCCCTGGTAAGGCTCAATATAACTCGGGTGGTTGTGGCTCTCCATCTTGAAGATCGCCGCCTGCGGCTTTCCTTCGGGTCCGGGACCAATATCGATCACGCCCGCATTTTCGCCGGGGCCGCAGATTACCCACGGTGCCTCCGTCGGGAGCTTCTTCAGGTGAAAGCGCGAGCTTTTGTAGCTGCAATGCTCCGACCACATGACCGAGAATATGCCAAGCTCTACCATATTGGGCTCTCGTCCCAATGATTTTAGCACTTGGCCATATTCTTCTGGGGAGAAGCCATGTTGCTCGACAATTTCGGGGGTAATATTTGGGGAGGAATCGCTCATATTGCTCCCCTTAGCGTCACTCGCTGGGGGCCGCCAAGCCGCCACGGCGTTTGTGCCAGCGGTTGTCCCCGACCCACCAAGCAAAAGCGGTTGCAACGCCGAACGCAGTCAGTGCCTGAATGAAGAAAATCAGGTTGATTTGGTCCGGTGTGGGCGCAAACCAATTGATCGCTTGGAAAACCAGCAAGACCGATAGCAGGATCAGCGGAGGCCCAATCGGCCCTCTGGTCCGTTTAACATAGAGCATGAATGCACCGATTGTGATCAACAATTCCAATGGCATGGCAATGTAAGGGTGGTTCCAAAGACCCAGCCCATAAACTTCTGCGCCTCCGGCGATAGTAAGATCCGGCGCATGGGTTAGCCAATCGAGCACCCAATGCGATGCGACCACCCCGCCAGCAAGCAATCCGCCAAATAGGTTGCGCTGCATTATCCAGATTATGATCGCGAAAACCGAAGCCCAGATCGCTGTGCCCACCAGACTGTGCGTGAAAGGCATATGGTAGAGATCAAGCGGGACCATAATGGTCGCCTCTGGATCAATCCGAACTTTTTCAATGCCTAGAATGGCGAGCGTAAAAAAGGCCCAATCGACCAATTGTGCGGCCACAAACAACGTGCCGAGTTTGGGCGCGCGCGGGGACACTGCCGCTGCGGCGAATGCTGGGGCAAAATGACCAATGAACATGTCTTTTCTCTTCCCAGTTTTACCGTGTGATTTTTTGAGTGATCAGAGTTGAAATTGCGCTCGCCGTCCCGGTTGCAAATGCGCCCCAGAATATATCAGCGATGGTGATATGTGTGGCCCATACTTTGAACACTGCCTGGCTGGTAAGGTCAAAAGTGGCGTAGCACAATGCGCCCAACAGCGCTCCGTTCAAAAGTGCCGTTGTCGCTTTGCCGCTTTGCAATCCAGGCCGGATCGCAAACCAAACCATCCCCGCGATGTACATCACATAGAAAGTACCGGCGGCTTTCAAATTCACGTCTTCGGCCATGATCGCGCCAATCGTTGGGCGATAGAGATTGGGGCCGGCCCAGCCGAGCCACACTGCATCAAGCGCACCGAATACGATGGCCGCGCAGATATAGGCCGTGATCCACTTCATTTCCGATTCCCTGTTTGTTGATAGCCTTGACCCGGCGCGTTGCTCGGGTCAATGCTCCAGCCCACCAATAGCGGGGCCGAGGTGGAACCGCTGTGTTTCTTGGCAGGTGGAGGAACAGATCATCGACGAAGCAGCTGACATTTCGGAAATGACATTTGAACAAGCGCTCAGTGCGCTTGAATCAATTGTGCAGCAGCTTGAACGCGGTGATGTTCCCCTCGACGATTCGATCGCATTGTATGAACGCGGGGAGAAATTGCGGGAGGCGTGCCAAAAACGGTTGGACGCAGCGCAAGCCAAAATTGAAAAGATCGTGACCGATCGAGATGGGCAGGCGAGCGGCACAGCGCCGCTTGACGCTGACGGTTAGAATGGCGTCCATCGGGCTCGACAATGATCATATAAAAGATGCGTTGGCCCGCACTCAGCGAGAGATTGATTCATTTTTTGACGCGACCCTTAGGGTTCCTGACGACACCCGATCGCGCTTGATCGAGGCGATGCGCTATGCCGCGATAGGCGGCGGTAAAAGGGTACGTCCGCTGCTGTTGATCAGCACTGCGGAATTGTTTGGAGTGGACCATGATATGGCCGTGCGGGCAGGGGCAGCGGTGGAGGCCATTCATGTCTACTCCCTGATCCATGATGATTTGCCATGCATGGATGATGATGATTTGCGGCACGGCAAGCCAACTGTCCACAAGGCATTTGACGAAGCAACCGCGGTTTTGGCGGGGGATTCGCTCCATGCGCTGGCATTTGAAATCCTTTCGGATCAATCCACCAGCAGTGATCCGTTTACATGTTCAGAATTGATGGCGGCCCTTGGAAAAGCCAGCGGGATGCACGGGATGGCCGGCGGGCAGATGATGGATATGGTCGCCGATCAAGATGGCATCGAATATGATCTGCCCACTGTCACCCGGCTTCAGCAATTGAAAACAGGCGCATTGCTCGCCGCCGCGGTCGAAATGGGCGCAATTATGGGCAAGGTGGCACCAGAAGGCCGTGCGCTTTTACGCGCCTATTCGCGCGATATTGGTCTGGCTTTTCAAATCGCTGATGATTTGCTCGATGTGAGCGGTGATGAGGCGAAAGCGGGCAAGGCGCTGCGCAAGGATGAAGATCAGGGCAAGCAGACATTCGTGACCTTGATGGGCGCGGAGAAAGCCCGCGAACAAGCAACCGCGTTGGTTGATCAGGCGGTGGGCCACTTGGCGAGTTATGGCAAAGAAGCAGAAACTCTGCGGGCATTGGCGCGATTTGTCGTCGATAGAGATAGGTAAAATATGAGCGAACGTATCGGAATTTACCCCGGAACTTTTGATCCCATCACTTTGGGCCATGCGGATATCATCCGGCGCGGTTCAAAACTGGTCGATAAACTGATTATCGGCGTGACGACCAATCCATCAAAAAACCCGATGTTTTCAACCGAAGAACGCTTTGCAATGGTTGAGCGCGAAGTCGCCAGCATGGGGTTGTCGAATGTTGAGGTGGTCGGCTTTAACGCGCTGCTCGTTAAATTTGCGCGAAAACAGGGTGCAAATGTGATTATTCGCGGATTGCGCGCGGTCGCGGATTTTGAATACGAATATCAGATGGCGGGCATGAACCAACAGCTCGACGATAATATCGAAACGGTCTTCCTGATGGCGGATGTGTCGCTGCAACCCATCGCCTCTAAGCTTGTAAAAGAGATTGCCGTGTATGGCGGCGACATCGCGCCGTTTGTCAGCGCAGAGGTGCGCGATGAGGTGAATGCTCGCGTCGCTGAAATCGGCCGCAAAGGCGACTATTGACCTCTTTTGCGCCTATCGAGATGCTAACGAACTGTCGATGATGCCTATTCATTCATTGAAGTGTCAGGGTTCGAGCGTTAAACCTTGCGCATTCATGAATTGCTTACCCAATGTGAAGGTAATGATGTTGAAGAAAGTACTTGGCGTAGCGGCGTCTTTCGCGCTCTTCGCAACTCCCCAAGCCGCTTCTCCGCAGGACGGTATTTCCCCCGTCGCTCCGCGAGTGTTTGAGCAGATAAATTACAGCACGGCAGAAGACCTTGAAAATGTCTGGGTGCTGGACTTGTCCAATGGGCAACGCGTTTCGATCCGGCTGATGCCGCAATGGGCACCCAATCATGTTGATCGGATCAAGTCGCTAACCCGCGAAGGGTTTTATGACGGGATCATTTTTCACCGCGTGATTGATGGATTTATGGCGCAGGGTGGCGATCCCACCGGCACAGGGCAGGGCGGTTCTCAGCTTCCTGATCTTGAGGCAGAATTTAATCCGATGCCTCACGTTAGAGGAACCGTTTCGATGGCGCGCGCGACTGATGAAAACAGCGCAAACAGCCAATTCTTTGTGGTGTTTTATCCGCGATTTAGTCTGGATAAACGCTACACCAATTTCGGACGTGTGATTGAGAACATTGCCGGGATTGACTCGATCAATCGCGGCGAGCCGCCCAGCGCGCCAACCCGAATTTTGCAGGCGTCTCTTGCCAGTGATAACAAGCCTCGGCCAGCACCGGCTCCTGCTCCGGCAGAAGAGGCGATTACGGCAGATGCGCTTAGCGCGCCTTTGACGGAGTAAACCACAGAACCACCGTCTGTCCTTGCGTTTGGAGACTGTGTCTCTAAATGCGCGGCAATGCGTGTGGACCTGTTCGATTTTGACCTTCCGCAAGAACTGATTGCGCTGCGTCCTGCGCGGCCGCGCGATGCGGCGCGTATGCTGTTCGCTCAAGGAAATGATGGCATTCACGATTTGGGGGTCAGAGACCTTCCCGCGTTGCTGCGTGCCGGCGATGTGCTGGTGTTCAATGACACCCGGGTTATCCCAGCGCAGCTGGAAGGACGGCGCGCAGGCGGAGAGGCCAAAATTGGCGCGACACTGCACAAACGGATCGACTTGCGCCGGTGGCAAGCATTCATCCGCAATGCGAAGCGGGTGAAAGAAGGCGATCAGCTTATATTTGGCGGCGGAGTTACCGCGATTGCGGAACTGCGGCATGGCGACGGCAGCATCACCTTGCAATTTGAAGGGGCTGAGCCGGTAGAATTGCTGTTGGAACGTGCCGGGCGAATGCCCTTGCCGCCCTATATCGCCGGAAAGCGCGGTGTCGATCAGCAAGACCTAGTAGACTATCAAACGATGTTTGCTGCCGAAGATGGCGCTGTTGCCGCACCCACAGCCTCGCTGCATTTCACGCCAGAATTGGTCGATGCGATCGATGCCGCTGGGATCGGCCGTGAGACGCTGACCTTGCATGTCGGCGCGGGGACGTTTCTCCCCGTGAAGGTGGAAGATACCGATGATCACACCATGCATTCTGAATTTGGCCGGATTGAACCACAGGTTGCCGCACGGCTTAACGCTGCGCGCGCGGCTGGCGGCCGGATTATCGCCGTTGGCACCACGTCTTTGCGCTTGCTTGAAAGCGCGGCGCGGCCCGATGGCATTATCGAGCCATTCGCTGGCGACACCGATATTTTCATCACGCCCGGATATAAATTTCGCGCGGTTGATGGGTTAATGACCAATTTTCACCTGCCGAAATCGACCCTGATGATGCTCGTCAGCGCGTTGATCGGGCGAGAGCGTGTGATGGAAATTTATGCCCACGCGATCGCGCATAGATATCGCTTCTATAGCTATGGTGACTCCTCGCTCTTGCTTCCCTAGACAGCCGGAATGTCTGAACCCATTCTCTCAATAAAGGGGTTGTCCAAAACCTATGCTGGCGGCGTCAAAGCGCTCGACAATGTCGATCTTGATGTGCGCAAGGGAGAGATATTTGCCCTGCTTGGCCCCAATGGTGCAGGCAAGACGACTTTGATCGGTGCGGTGTGCGGGCTTGTTCGTCCGACTTCGGGCCAGATTTCAGCTTTTGGCTATGACATGGCTCACGATTGGCGCCGAGCCAGAGCAAAGATTGGCTTGGTTCCTCAAGAGCTTGCAACCGATGTGTTCGAAACTGTCGAATACACAGTGAGCTATTCCAGGGGCCTGTTTGGATATCCACCCAACAAGGCGCGGATCGAAGAAATCCTGAAAAGCCTGTCTTTGTGGGACAAGCGAAAATCGCAAATCCGCGAATTGTCTGGCGGGATGAAGCGGCGCGTTTTGATTGCCAAGGCTTTGTCGCATGAGCCTGAACTGTTGTTCCTTGATGAGCCCACTGCGGGCGTTGATGTGGAGCTGCGCAAGGATATGTGGGAACAGATCAGCGCCCTGCGCGAACGCGGAGTGACGATAATATTGACCACGCACTATATCGATGAGGCCGAAGAAATGGCCGATCGAGTAGGCATTATTCGCGGCGGCACCATCCAAATGGTTGATGATAAGGCCGCGATGATGAAGCGGCTAGGCCGAACCGAAGCGGTGCTGCAACTCACCAAGAAAATGTCGGAGATCCCCGCTGCGATCCAGCATTTCCCGGTTGAATTGGCCGGTAGTGGGATGGAGCTGCGGTTTCGCGGAGGAGATGGCACCGGCAAAGGGAAAGAACAGGTCGCAAGCCTGACCAAGGCGCTGATCGAAGCCGGGATCGATTTCAACGGGATCGATATCCGGGAAAGCTCGCTTGAAGACATCTTCGTTTCGCTGCTGCAAGATGATCGAGAAACGGCATGATACAGCTTAATCTTAGAGGTGCATGGTCAATCTATGTGCGTGAATTGATGCGCGCCTTTCGCACCGCTTTTCAATCGATCCTATCACCCGTGCTCACCACGTCGCTTTACTTCGTCGTTTTTGGAACGGTGATTGGTCAGCGCATGGAGCCGATTGATGGCGTGCCCTATGGTGCGTTTATCATTCCTGGCTTGTTGATGCTGACGATGCTGGGCGAAACCACCAGCAATTCCAGCTTTGGGATTTACATGCCGCGCTTTTCAGGCGCGATCTATGAACTTCTGTCTGCGCCAGTTGGTGTGGGCGAAACCCTGATTGGGTTCGTCGGCGCAGCGGCGACAAAGGGCTTGATCCTCGCGGCTATAATTCTCGGTACGGCAACATTCTTCGTTGATTATCAGATTAAATACCCGTTGCTGGCCTTGCTTTACATCATGCTGGTTGCGGCCAGCTTCTCACTGTTCGGATTCATTCTGGGGATTTGGGCAGATGGCTTTGAGAAACTTGGAATTATTCCGCTTCTGATCCTGACCCCGTTGACCTTTTTAGGGGGAACATTTTACTCCATCCGCGATTTGCCGGCCCCGTGGGATTCGATTGCATTGGCCAATCCGATCGCGTTTCTTGTTAGCGGCCTGCGCTGGACATTCTATGGCACATCAGATGTTGCCATCGAAGTCTCGCTTGGTTTGACGCTGGGATTCTTGGCGCTGTGTACGATCGTGATCGCGTTTATTTTCAAGACCGGATGGCGTCTGCGCGATTGAGCCGCTAGGGCGCGCATCGCAATGTCAAAACGCTTCTCATTCAATCTATCCGCCACCGATGGCAAAGCGCGCGCAGGCAGCATTGAAATGCTTCGCGGTACGATTGCCACGCCGGCTTTTATGCCGGTCGGCACTGCCGCAACTGTGAAGGCGATGAAGCCCGAAAGCGTGCGAGCGACCGGCGCTGATATAATCCTTGGCAACACATACCATCTGATGCTGCGGCCAGGAGCAGAACGGGTTGCCAAGCTGGGTGGGTTGCACAAATTCATGAATTGGGACCGACCAATTTTAACCGATAGCGGCGGCTATCAAGTGATGAGCCTTTCCGAGCTGCGCAAGTTGAGCGAGGAGGGGGTTGAGTTTCGCAGCCACCTGGATGGTTCAAAGCATATGCTGACACCGGAACGATCGATGGAAATCCAGCGCTTGCTCGGATCCGATATCGTGATGGCGTTTGATGAATGTCCGCGCGCAGATCGGCCGCGTGCTGAAATTGCAGAAAGCATGGAGCTTTCCATGCGGTGGGCAAAGCGCAGCCGAGATGGGTTTGATAGCGATGCAGAACATTCTTCGCGAGCTGCTTTGTTTGGCATACAGCAGGGCGCGCTTGATGAGGAGCTTCGCAAAATTAGCGCGCAAAAGCTGACTGATATTGGTTTTGATGGATATGCGGTTGGCGGCTTGGCAGTGGGAGAGGGGCAGGAGGCCATGTTTGGCGTTCTCGACTATGCGCCGGGCCAACTGCCGGAGGACAAACCACGATATTTGATGGGTGTTGGCAAGCCCGATGATCTGGTGGGAGCAGTCGAACGCGGGATCGACATGTTCGATTGCGTGTTGCCCACACGATCTGGCCGCAATGGCCAGGCATTTACATGGAATGGCCCGTTGAACCTGCGCAATGCGCGCTTTGCGGAAGAAACCGGCCCGCTTGATGATCGGTGCGCATGCCCCACTTGCGCCGTCTATTCCTGCGCGTATTTGCACCATCTTCAAAAGTCAGGCGAGATATTGGGCGCCATGCTGGTGACTGAGCACAATTTGGCCTTTTATCAGGCCTTGATGCAGGCGATGCGTGCTGCCATTGCCGATGGAGCATTTGCATCCTTTGCCGCTGATTTTCGGCGCACTTATCTTGGAAAAAACCCCTAATGCGCAAAGATCCCGAAGACTGCGAGAACATGGCTGATGTCCGAGTTGGGGTGGATGCGACCGATCGTGAACTGATTGAGCTGCTCGGACGGCGTTTTGGCTATATGCGGGCCGCCGCGCGGATAAAATCAGACCGTGGGTCTGTGCGCGATGAAGAGCGCAAAGCGAGCGTTATCGCCGCCGCGATTGCCGAGGCCGAAGCGCGCGGCATTCCCAGTGATGTCATCGGCGACATTTGGGAGCGCTTGGTCGAAGGCTCAATCGCGTACGAATTTGAGGAATGGGACAGCACGCGGGATTAGGCGTCGCTTATAGTGTTGGAAATGTCCGCTATTGGATCAGAGATAAACTAGCGATTGCGGCTGTTTCTGGGGTGGAATGGGGACGTTTGCTTCTGTCGCTGCACGGCAGACGGTTCCGAATTGCGAAGTGGACAAGTTAGCGGGGAGCTTGCAACTTGAAATAGACATTGGCCGCAAGTGCTAAGGCGCAAAACCCAAAGTATAAAGTCCAAATGGAAATGCCGATTGTCGACTTAAATGCCGCCTGAAACGTTAAGTTTCCAAGCAAGCCAATTAACAGAGTCGACAAAGCAATTTTTGTCCAAGAACGTCCTTGCCAGTAAACTATGAAAGTATCGAGACTTATGCGCTTGGGCTTAATTGCCTCACGCCCTTCCGCCAACTTTAGCGGAATGTTTAGTAACTGGTAATGAAGGTGTAAGGTGGCAATAATAATTGCGAGAAAAGCAACCCATACAGCCAATTTTATAAAAAATCTATTATCTACATCGAAAGCCAAGTCCCAATATAAAGAGATTAGCAGGATGAGTAGAAAGTAGACTACGAGCGCAGGTATGCAGATTATCCAAAAGCGAAGTGTTCTGCGCCAATAGGATTTTCTGAAAAGTTGGAGGGCTTCATCTCTTTCACCTTCAGAAAAGAAGAATCCTTCTGACCACCTGTGGAGGCGAAAAACATATCCTCCGTCAATTGGTTCAAAACTGCGCTTCAATTGCCAGTTCTGGAGAAGAAAGACGAGCATCAAAGGTTATTAGCACATTCTAGCGTCAAGGTAACAAACTTCTGCCGCAACGGGGGTCGCATGCTGTCAGTCCGTTTTTTGCGATAAGAATGACGATATACGACAGGGCGCCGTCGCTACCGGAGAACTGAGACAGTACCACAAACAAAAAAGGCGGCCCAATGGACCGCCCTTCTTTCAATCCGATTTTTAGCGGATTAGCGCGAGTAAAACTCGACCACCAAATTCGGTTCCATCGTTACCGGGTATGGCACTTCGTCGAGCTTCGGTACGCGAGTGAAGCTGACTTTATCGTTGCCATCAGGTGCCACATAATCAGGAATTTCACGTTCTGGCAGGCTCTGTGCTTCGATGACCAGCGCCATTTCCTTGGCCTTGCTGCCCAGGCTGATAACATCACCAACATCGATCCGGCGGCTGGCAATGTTGCACTTTACACCGTTTACAAAAATGTGCCCGTGGCTGACGATTTGACGCGCAGAAAAGATCGTTGGCGCGAATTTCGCACGGTAAACGATCATATCAAGGCGGCGCTCAAGCAGGCCGATCAGGTTTTGACCGGTATCACCCTTAAGGCGCGTCGCGTCGGTATATGTCCGCTTAAACTGTTTCTCGGTTACGTCGCCGTAATACCCTTTAAGCTTTTGCTTGGCGCGCAATTGCAGGCCGAAATCGCTCATCTTGCTCTTGCGGCGTTGGCCGTGCTGACCCGGGCCATAAGAACGCTTGTTCACTGGGGAATTCGGACGGCCCCAGATGTTTTCGCCCATGCGGCGGTCAAGTTTATGCTTGGAGCTGGTACGCTTCGTCATAAGACGGTTCCTTCAAATTTGCAGAAGCCACCCATTTGGCGGCCATTGAACCCGGCATCGCACCGCTGAAGCATTGTCTTCAACGCGGCTACCGCTTCACCGGGGTGCGGAGCCAATTGCGAGCGCGCGCACTAGCAGGAATGAAAGATAGGTCAAGCCGTTCAAGACTTGTCTGGCCGCGTGCCTCGCGAAAGAGTGGATAGCACACCGCGCAAGGTGCGCACTTCCAAATGGTTCCACGCTGGTTTTGTCAAAACAGAACGCAGCGTACGGTGGGTCGCTTCGGAGCGACCTTCGGGGAAAAAGTATCCCTTGGGCTCCAGCATTCCTTCGATATGCGCAATCAACCCATCCAGCTCTTCTTGCGGGGCGGGCGGCAATGCGTCTTCTAAGGTTGGCTGCGCAAGTTCTTGTAATTTTGACCATTCATAGGCGCACAAGATTACGGCTTGAGCAAGGTTGAGGGAGCCAAATTCTGGGTTGATGGGGACTGTCAAAATGGATCTGGCTAGCGATACGTCTTCTATCGCCAGTCCAGAAGCTTCCCTGCCAAACAGGATCGCACTGCGGCCGGGACTGTCAAAAATTTCTCGCGCTGCCGTGTCGGGCCCAACCACCGGCTTGATGACGCCGCGTTTTCGCACAGTCGTTGCATAAATATTGGTGCAATCGGCAACTGCCTCGGCAGTGGTGGCATAGATTTGCGCTTGATCGAGCACGATATCAGCGCCCGCAGCAGATGGCCCGGCAGCCGGATTTGGCCAGCCATCGCGCGGATCGACCATGCGCAATTCAGAAAGCCCGAAATTGAGCATGGCGCGCGCCGCCTTGCCAATATTCTCGCCCAATTGGGGGCGTACCAGAACAATTATAGGTTGGTTGGTATTGGCCATTGCACGCGGTTCAGTCTGGCGCCGCTTCTTGCACCGTACTGGCGAATTCTTCAAAATCACGCGCTTCTGAAAAATCGCGATAGACGCTGGCAAATCGAATATAGGCGACGCTGTCTATCTGCCTCAATCCGTCCATCACCATTTCACCAATTTTTTCAGAAGGCACTTCGGGTTCACCGGCGGTTTCAACTTGCCTTTGGATCCCGGAAACCAATTGGTCGATGCGCTCCTGCGCGACGCCGCGCTTGCGACATGCGAGCGAAACGGAACGCTCCAACTTGTCGCGATCGAACGGCTCTTTACGCTGATCTTGCGCTGTCTCACCGGCCTTGACGACTGTTACATCGCGCAGCTGCACACGTTCAAAGGTTGTGAACCGGGCGCCGCAGCTTGAACATTGGCGGCGTCTGCGGATGGTGGTTGCATCCTCAGTTGGCCGACTGTCTTTAACTTGGCTGTCGTCATGGGCGCAAAATGGGCAGCGCATTCAGGTTCTTACTTCTTAATCCGAGTGTAGAATGCGATCCCGGCACCCGCGATCAAGCCTAAGGGCAAGCTGATTACCGGCAAGATCGCACCCGCCGCCGCGCCGATCGCTGCGCCGGTTAATACTGGACCGGTTGATGGGTGTTTCATGCCCTCTTTTCCCATGCCGACAATTTCGGCTTTCGCATCTTCGACCCAATCAGGTCCGTCGTTTTTGGGATCTTCCATGATTTACATTCCTGGGTAGACGGGGAAGGAAGCGCACAATTGTTCGACACGGGATCGCACGCTTTCTTCGATTTGCGCGTCACCTTCCGGCCCATTTTTGGATAGACCATCGACGACTTCGGCAATCAGAGCGCCAATTTTTCGGAACTCGGAAGGGCCGAAACCGCGCGTGGTACCCGCTGGAGTGCCCAAACGCACCCCACTGGTCACAAATGGAGAGCGAGTATCGAAGGGAATGCCATTCTTGTTACAAGTCAGCCATGCTCGATCAAGGCCGGCCTCTGCCGCTTTGCCGGTCACATTCTTGGCAGTAAGATCGACCAACATCGAATGATTGTCTGTCCCGCCAGAGACAATGCGCAGGCCATTTTCCTCCAGACTGGAGGCGAGGGCACGAGCATTTTCAACGATACGATGCGCGTAGGTTTTGAAATCGGGCTGCAGAGCCTCTTTGAATGACACGGCTTTTGCAGCGATAACATGCATCAAAGGGCCGCCTTGGAGGCCGGGGAAAACTGCCATATTCAGTGGTTTGGTAAATTCTTCGTCGTTCCAGAGAATAATCCCTGAGCGCGGCCCGCGAAGGCTTTTATGCGTGGTCGATGTCACAATATGGCAATGCGGGAAGGGCGATGGGTGCGCACCGCCAGCCACCAGACCTGAAATATGGCTCATATCGCACAGTAGATAGGCCCCGACTTCATCTGCAATGGCGCGGAATGCAGCAAAGTCCCAGACTCGCGAATAGGCAGTGCCGCCGCAGATAATCAGCTTTGGCTTATGTTCGCGCGCAGTGGCCGCGACCGCATCCATATCAATCAGCTCATCGTCTTCACGAACGCCGTAGCTGACCGGATTGAACCATTTGCCAGACATATTGACCGGTGAGCCATGCGTCAGGTGGCCGCCTGAATTCAGGTCCAAGCCCATAAAGGTGTCGCCGGGTTGCAGCAGAGCGAGAAAGACCGCTTGATTCATCTGGCTGCCTGAATTCGGTTGAACATTCGCGAACTCACAGCCAAACAGCTTTTTCGCGCGATCAATCGCCAATGTTTCGATCACATCAGCATAATCGCAGCCGCCATAATAGCGTTTGCCCGGATACCCTTCGGCATATTTGTTGGTGAACACGCTACCGGTTGCTTCCAGTACCGCCCGACTGGCAATGTTTTCGCTCGCGATCAGCTCAATCTTGTCGCGTTGCCGCCCAAGCTCGCTTTGCACAGCTTGCGCAATTTCCGGATCAGATTGGGCCAGGCTGTCATTCCAGAAACCATCCATAGAGGATTGGTCATTGGCAGGGAGTGTGCTCATTGATGGGTCTCAATTCGGGTGGTTTGAATGGGAGGATTGCCCAATTTGTTGACGCGCCGTTGATGGCGGCCGGCAGGATCACCAGCATCGGCAAATTCGGTATCAAGGAAAGTCGCGATGCAAGATTTCGCCATTTCTATGCCGGTAAGGCGCGCACCAATTGCAATGGCATTTGCATCATTGTGTTCGCGGGCAAGCGCGGCAGAGAGTGGTTCCGTCACCAATGCACACCGCACAGATGGGTGGCGGTTCACACTGATCGAAATACCGATGCCGGATCCGCACAGCGCGACACCAAATGCGGCAGAGCCATCGGCGATTACATCTGCCAGTTTGTATCCAAAGTCGGGGTAATCGACGCTTTCGTTTTTGTCGGGGCCAAGGTCAGCGACCTCGTGTCCTTCCTCGACAAGCCATTCAACAAGCTCCGATTTCATATCGATAGCGGCGTGGTCTGATGCAATTGCGATACGCATGGCGTCTACATAGTGATGCGCATCGATTCTCTCCACCCTACGATTCAGCTTTTCGACGGATTGAGATTGATGCGTCTAGATTAAGCAGATTTTTTGTGCGCGGCGCATGCAGGCACCGCCCATCCGTTGGGGAGATCACAGGCCATTCAGCTGAGCTGGCTTGGCTGATCCGTGTGATATTTCACAAAGACCAGCCATGAATTCGCTCTTGCCGGTCGATCAAGTCTTATTGATCGAGGAAGCTTCTCATCTTCCGGCTGCGGCTTGGGTGCTTCAGCTTGCGCAGTGCCTTCGCTTCAATCTGACGGATACGTTCGCGTGTCACAGAGAATTGCTGACCAACTTCTTCCAAAGTGTGATCGGTGTTCATCCCAATGCCAAAACGCATCCGCAAAACCCGCTCTTCGCGCGGGGTGAGGGAGGCAAGAACGCGCGTGACGGTTTCTTTCAGATTGGCTTGAATTGCGGCATCCACAGGGATCACCGCATTCTTATCTTCAATGAAGTCACCCAGATGCGAATCTTCCTCGTCACCAATTGGCGTTTCAAGGCTGATCGGTTCCTTTGCGATCTTCATCACCTTGCGCACTTTTTCGAGCGGCATGGAAAGTCGCGCTGCCATTTCCTCCGGCGTCGGCTCGCGGCCTTCCTCGTGCAGGAATTGGCGAGAGGTGCGCACCAGCTTGTTGATCGTTTCGATCATGTGAACTGGAATGCGGATCGTGCGGGCTTGATCGGCGATCGAGCGAGTGATCGCCTGCCTGATCCACCAAGTTGCGTAGGTGCTAAATTTATAGCCGCGGCGATATTCAAATTTATCGACCGCCTTCATCAGGCCGATATTGCCCTCTTGAATAAGATCGAGGAATTGCAGCCCGCGATTGGTGTATTTCTTGGCGATAGAAATCACCAGGCGAAGATTGGCTTCCACCATTTCTTTTTTGGCGATACGCGCTTCGCGCTCACCCTTCTGCACCATGTTCACGATGCGGCGGAATTCCGGCAGCGCCATCCCGGTATTGGCGGCGATATCGGTGATTTCGGTGCGAATGCGCTCAACCGCAGCGCCTTCTTTCTCTACGAAAGCGGCCCACTTCTTGTCTTTCTTCGCGTTCGCTTTGATCCAACTATCGTCAAGCTCATTGCCGACATAGGATTTGAGGAAGTCGATCCGCTTGATCTTATGCCGTTCGGCAAGGCGCAACATCTGGCCGCCAAGCGCGGTAAGCCTGCGATTGAAAGCATAAAGGTTGTCGACGAGGAATTCGATCTTGGTCGCGTGGAATTGCACCGCCTCAACTTCGGCAGTTAGCTCTTCACGCAATTTTTCGTATTTCTTCTCTTTCGCCGCGGGGAAATCATTGCCATCAGCAAGAGTATCCACCCGCTCACCCTGAAGCTTTTCAAAGGCTTTGAAAAGCTTGGTAATCCGCGCGAAACGTTCGATCGCATCGGGTTTAAGAGTGGCTTCCATCTGCGCGAGTGAAAGGGTGTTATCCTCTTCCTCTTCTTCTTCGCGCTTGGTTTCGCCTTCTTCACCCTCTTCGCCTTCAGCGCTTTCCTCGTCGCTGTCTTCATCATCATCCTCACGGATGCTGGGGCCAGCGGTCTCTTCAGAAATTTCGCCATCATCATCTTCGGCATCTTCGGCCATCTTGTCAGCCGGCGGCTCTTTTGAAAGCATCGCATCAAGATCCAAGATCTCGCGCAGCTGCATATCCTCGTTGTTCAACGCTTCGGACCAATGGATGATCGCGTGGAATGTAATCGGGCTTTCGCACAGGCCGATAATCATCATATCGCGCCCAGCTTCGATCCGCTTGGCAATCGCGATCTCGCCTTCGCGGCTAAGCAATTCCACCGCACCCATTTCGCGCAGATACATCCGCACCGGATCATCGGTGCGATCCCCTGTGCCCGTTTTCTTGGCGGCAACGGTTTTGGTGTCTTTCTTGGCGTCTTTTTTCTCGCCAGTGCCAACCTGCATCTCTGCAACTTCGGCCTCTTGCTCGGCTTCCGCCTCAGCTTCCTCGTCATTTTCGACGATTTGGACGCCCATTTCAGACAGAGCGGTCTGAATGTCTTCGATCTGGTCAGAGCTCATATCGCCAGGCAAAGCTTCGTTGAGCTCATCATAGGTGATGTAGCCCTTCTTCTTAGCTTTGGTCATGAGCTTCTTCACCGATGCCTCATTAAGGTCGATCAGTGGAGCATCATCTTTATCTTGCGTTTTCGCTTTGGAGGCCATGTTTTGACTTCATTCCGTTTTTCAGATCGATCACTGGCCAAATCCCCCAGTGCCGATGTTGATTCCCATATCGCCGCGCGCAATGTGCAATCGCATCAAGGCACAAATCGGTAATTCAAAGATTTTGGCAATGCCGCAGCCCGATTAAACAGACCAAATAAACCTCAAAAACAGTCGTCTGCCGATTAAGCATAGCAACCATTCTAAGCAGGTCTTTCGACCTGTAACGACAAAGCTTCAGCAAATTCCATGCGCGCATCAACCGGTTTGTTGCCTTTTCGGAGAAAGGCGTTTCGGAAATCGTCCGGTGGGGCAGGTATGCCGTATCTGAGTGATATGGCGTTTTTGACGAACGAATCAAGCGTTTCGAGTCGCACAATCATCATTTTTATTTGTGTGATCAGCTAAAGGTCAGTTTTCTAATCTCGCTGCTGCGTCCCTCAAGCTCTCTTTGCCGGTGAATCAAGCGCATCAATTCGCTCTCATTTTCTTCGGATAAATCGTTTGCCAGCCGCTCTTTTGCCTCGCTCACACGGCGCCTAACTTCGGGTTTGTCGACCAAGATTACGACGGCTTCATCCAAGCAATCGCGCACGAAATCTTCCGGCGCATCGCGATCGAGAAACGGGTAAGGGATTGTTCCTGTCCATTTGCCGATTTCATCCAAAGCATTGTCAGGCAGTGCGGCCTCATCTGAACGGGCATCCCCAAAATCAAGAAACACATCGAGCGCAAATTGCACCGTGTCGTCTTGCGTTTGGTATTTCCAAAGCCGCTCTTGATAGCGGTGGATCAAATTTGGTTTGCGTGCGAGCGCAGACAAGATTGCCCGGCACAGTGTTTCACGCTCACCATGAGCCACGAAGTGCTTTAAGCGATTGATGTTTTCGCCACTGATCAATCCGCTCGCAGCGCTTTGTTTGTTCGAAACGCGTTTGGGATAGACGTGCCGATAATAGCGGTCGATCAATTCCCGGCGATAGAGCTTTCGAAGTTCGTCATCCTCAATCGAAAAGGCTTTTTCGATCAAGCGCTGCCGCAGATGTGCTTTTTCTTCGGGAGTGTTGAGCGGTGTGGCGTCACGCTCGCTTTCCCAAATGAATCGCACCAGGCTGGAAGGGGTATCGACCAACCCTTTGAAATAAGCGCTGCCGTGTTTTTGAATGATATCATCGGGATCAAGCCCGGCCGGCATGCGAAGAATTTTTAGTGATCGGGGCGGCTTAAGCAGTGGCAGCGCGCGCTCGACCGCGCGCATAGCGGCCTTTTGTCCAGCGGCATCGCCATCGAAACACAAGACCGGGGCATCGACCATGCGCCACAGCATTTCGAGCTGGGTTTCAGTCAGCGCGGTTCCAAGCGGCGCGACCGAATCTTCAAATCCCGCCTGCGCCAGCGCCACGACATCCATATACCCTTCGACAACGATAACGCGGCCTGTTTGGCGCGAGGCCGGAGCGGCGCGATGAAGGTTGTAAAGCGTGCGCCCTTTATCAAACAGCGGCGTATCAGGAGAGTTGAGATATTTGGCAATGCCATCACGCTTACCAAGGATGCGCCCGCCAAAACCGATCACTCGCCCACGCGCATCTTGGATCGGCAGCATCACCCGACCGCGGAACCGATCATATTTGGTGCCATCATCGGTGGCGATCCGCATTCCGGTTTCAACCAGCATTTTCTCGTCAAATCTAGAAAGCGCGCGGTTTAGCGCTTGCTTGCTTTCGGGCGCATAGCCAAAACCAAATTCGCTTAAAGCGTGTTCTGAAAAACCGCGATTTCTTAGATATTCTAGAGCTTGCGCCCCGTCGGCGCTTTTCAGATTGTCGACGAACCATTCCTGCGCCTCGGTCGTCACATCGATCAGGCTGGCTCGCTGTTCAGCCTTTTTGGCAGCGACCGGATCGGGCGCGGGAACTTCCATCCCGGCTTCTGCTGCCAGTTCTTTCACCGCATCCATAAATGAAAGACCGCGCTGATCGGTCATCCATGAGATCACATCGCCATGCGCCCCGCAGCCAAAGCAATGATAAAATCCCTTTTGATCATTGACGGTAAAGCTGGGCGTTTTTTCGTCATGAAACGGGCAGCACCCTTTCCATTCACGCCCTGCCTTTTGCAGCTTATCTGTCCGCAGAATAACGGTTGAGAGCGTCACTCGCGCTCTCAATTCGTCTTTCCATTGCGGGGTAATTGTCATGGCTGCACCGTGCGCGGGTTCAGGAGGCGATTCAAGCGAAGGTTGTGGATCACATTGTGGGTGAAATTCAACTGAGTGCTTGTTTCACCAGTCCACTTGCCATTCCGCCATCAAGCAGCGCGCCGTGGCGTTTCTTCAATTCGCCCATCACCCGGCCCATGTCCTTCATGGTTTCAGCGCCCAGCTCGGACTTGATCGCGGCAATTGCTGCGTTTGTTTCCGCTTCGCTCATCATTGTCGGCAGGAATTCCGTGATAATGCCGAGTTCTGATTTTTCTTTTTCGGCCAACTCTTGGCGGCCGCCATCTTCATACATGGTGATCGATTCCCGCCGCTGCTTAGACATTTTCTGCAGGACTGCAGTTACCAGTTCATCATCGGGCACTTCTTTGTTGGAGGTGCGCAATTCGATGTCGCGATCTTTGATCTTGGCCGCGATTTGTCGCAGTGTGGCGGTGCGATCTTTTTCGCCCGCTTTCATGGCGGTGATTGTTGCAGTCTTTATGTCGTCGCGCAGCATTGATGGTTCCCGGTCTGGTTGGAGGTTGGTTGCTATGTCTTCTTAGTCGGCTTGGGTTTCAAGGTTCTGACGTGATCAACACAGCGCGCAAACAGCGCGCGCAATTCTGTGTTGCTTTGGAAAATCCCTGGCGTCACATAAACATATCCGCGCATCACCGCGCCATAAGAGATCACATCGCCCGTGCCGTGTTTGCTGTTGTAGGCCTTCTTTTCTGCTTCAGAGAACCTAAGCGTTAGCGTGCCATCCTTATGCAATCCGCTAAACATATTTCCGTTCATCGAGGTGTATTTGTTCGCTTTGCCTTTGACCTTAAGGTCAGAATGTTCCGAAACGATTTCCTCATAGCACGTCAACGCTTTTTGATATGTTGAGTTGCTCATTGCGATTCCTGTGGATGGAATGGGCTAGCCCTGCGACTTATCGCATTTCAGGCCGTTCTGGTAGGTTGACGAATGCCGGTGCTCCGAATAGCAGCTGAGACTTAGCACACATCGCGAGAAACCAATTAAACGGAGCGCCCAATGGCACCATCCGCAAACCCGCCTGCGCAACCCCAAGACGCGAGCGGAGTCCTTGTCCTAGCCGATGGTTCGGTCCTGTGGGGCAAAGGGTTCGGATCAACGGGCAGTGCCGTTGGTGAAGTGTGCTTCAACACAGCGATAACTGGTTATCAGGAAGTGATGACTGATCCCAGCTACGCCGCGCAAATTGTTACCTTCACATTCCCGCATATCGGCAATGTTGGCACCAATGATGAAGATATGGAAAGCCAGGTCGAAGGCGCGGTTGGCTGCGTGGTGCGCGAAGATGTGACCGCGCCCAGCAATTTTCGCAGCGCCCAATCCTACATCGATTGGATGGTGAACAATGGCAAGATTGGCATTGCCGGCATTGATACACGCGCGCTGACGAAGAAAATTCGCGCAAGTGGTGCTCCCAATGCTGTGATCGCGCATGACAAGGACGGCAATTTCGACATTCCAGCCTTGCTAGAGCGAGCGCAAGGATGGGCCGGGCTAGAAGGCATGGATCTCGCCAGCCGCGTGTCGCGCAGTGATCAAGAAGATTGGGACGGCGGCTTTTGGAAGCTGGGCGATGGCTATGGCCGCGCGCCGCGCGATGCCAGCCCGCATGTCGTTGCGCTCGATTTTGGTGCCAAGGATAACATTTTCCGCAATCTGGTGCACGCCGGGGCACGGGTAACGGTGGTGCCTGCTGAAACATCGCTGGATGATATTCTGGCGCTGTCACCCGATGGCGTTTTCCTTTCCAATGGACCGGGGGATCCCGCCGCTACCGGCGTATTTGCGGTGCCGGTGATCAAAGCTTTGCTGGACCGCGATATGCCGCTGTTCGGTATCTGTCTGGGCCATCAGATGTTGGCGCTGGCCGCAGGGGCTCAAACCACAAAGATGCATCAGGGGCATCGCGGGGCCAATCATCCCGTTCAGCGCGTGGCGTTTGAAGAAGGCGGGGGCTGGGGAGACAGCACCGGCTTGGTAGAGATCACCAGTATGAATCACGGCTTTGCTGTTGATACGGACACGCTGCCCGCTGGAGTAGAGCAAACGCACGTTTCGCTGTTTGACGGATCGAATTGCGGGATTGCGATCAAGGGCAAGCGCGCTTTCGGCGTGCAATATCACCCAGAGGCATCACCGGGGCCGATGGATAGCTTCTATTTGTTCGAAAAATTCGTCGGAGGTCTGGGGTGAAGAACGCTTCGGCATTGCCGATATTGGCCATCCTTGGCGCGTGCTCTGGAGAACGAGCCTTTGTCTCAGAACCGGGGCCGATGACTGACGCTCAATTCGCCGAAGTTCAGGAGGAATGCGGCATTCCCGATGCCACACTCGTGGCCGGCGATCGCACTATCAGCTTCACAACCGATGATGGCGTGCCGGTGACCGGAACGATCGAAGCAGACGGCCCCGATGCAAAAACGATCGTACTTGGCCGCAAGCGGGCAGAAAGTGAAATGTTCGGATTGGTCATCTGCTTGGCGGACTATCAGGAACGCACGGGCGCCGTGGCAACTCTGGACGCGGACTCAGCTGGGATTGCTTTTTGATGCCAAGATCGCCTGCCTCGTTTGCAAGACCTGCCTTTTTGGCAAAGGTAGCTGCTCTAGTGCTCGGCGGGCTTTCGCTCTCTGCCTGCGAGAACCCTTTCGCTGATAAAGACTGGCGTGAGAGCGTGGAGGATGCAGAAGACTGTACCAAACGGATGCGCGCCGAATACCACGAGGGTGTCCTAGAATTGTTGGACAGTCAGGAAATTCGTGTGCCGACATACACATTTGACATCACGAAAGCGGGCTTCGAAGACATCAAGGAACTGACTGTGCTGGATGAGGGCGATGAAAAAGGCTCAGTCCAGGTTTCCGGTTTGGGCGCTCCGCCATGGAGGTTGAGGAATTTCCTGCGGATGAATGTGGATGAAAAAGGTGCATTCTTTATGGGCACCGATCCCTCTTATTATCGCTATCAGGGAGAGCCAATTCCGCTGGTGGACGTGTTTGTTGAAGGCTGCAAACAGCAGCGGCCTGGAATGAGATTCTTGAGTTTTACCTTCAGTGAAATGTCTTTCTCCGACGATCCTGCAGTTGAAGACATTCTTCAAAACGAGACCGAAAATTAATGCCTAAACGCAATGACATATCCTCGATCCTGGTAATAGGTGCAGGGCCGATCATTATTGGCCAAGCGTGCGAGTTCGATTATTCGGGCACGCAGGCGATCAAAGCGCTGAAAGAGGAGGGCTACCGCGTCATCTTGGTCAATTCCAATCCGGCCACGATCATGACCGATCCGGAATTTGCCGATGCCACCTATATAGAGCCGATAACGCCAGAGATCGTTGCCAAAATCATCGAAAAAGAGCGGCCTGATGCTCTATTGCCAACGATGGGTGGGCAGACGGCGCTAAATTGCGCGCTAAAACTGGATGAGATGGGCGTTCTGGCCGAATTTGGCGTCGAGATGATCGGGGCCAAGGCTGACGCCATCGATAAGGCAGAAAACCGCCAGCGGTTCCGCGATGCGATGGATTCAATCGGATTGGAAAGCGCGCGCAGCGGTGTTGCGAACACCTTAGAGGAAGCGCGCAAGGTGTTGGAGCGTACCGGGCTGCCTTCGATTATCCGGCCCAGCTTTACACTTGGCGGCACCGGCGGCGGGATTGCTTACAACAAAGCGGAATTTGATAAGATCGTTTCAGACGGGCTTGTTGCTTCGCCTACGACCGAGGTCTTGATCGAGGAATCGCTGCTCGGCTGGAAAGAATATGAGATGGAAGTCGTCCGCGATAAGGCGGACAATTGCATCATCATCTGCTCGATTGAAAATGTCGATCCGATGGGGGTTCACACCGGGGATTCGGTCACGGTTGCGCCGGCGCTGACTCTGACCGACAAAGAATACCAGATCATGCGCACCGCGAGCCTGAATGTGCTGCGCGAAATCGGTGTGGAAACCGGTGGATCGAATGTGCAATTTGCGGTCAATCCCAAGGATGGTCGGTTGATTGTGATTGAGATGAACCCGCGCGTTTCGCGGTCCTCTGCCTTGGCGTCCAAGGCCACCGGTTTTCCGATTGCGCGCGTCGCGGCGAAGCTTGCAGTTGGCTATACGCTTGATGAAATCACCAATGAGATCACTGGCGCAACCCCGGCAAGCTTCGAGCCGACAATTGATTATGTCGTCACCAAAATTCCGCGCTTTGCATTCGAAAAATTCAAAGGCGCCGAGGCGAACCTTTCCACCGCGATGAAATCCGTTGGCGAAGTGATGGCGATTGGCCGTAATTTCCAGGAGAGCATGCAGAAGGCCTTGCGCGGGTTGGAGACGGGCCTTGATGGATTTAACCGAGTGCCTGATCTGGAAGGTGTCAGCCGCGATGTGATAACCGCCGCACTCAGCCGCCGCACGCCTGACAGGCTGCTTAATGTCGCGCAGGCTTTTCGCGAAGGGATGGAGGTTGAAGACGTCCATCAGATCACAGGGTTTGATCCATGGTTCCTGCGCCAAATTTCAGCGATTGTGGATGCCGAAACGCAGGTTAGTACCGATGGCCTGCCGCAAGACGCAGAAGGATTGAGACGGCTTAAAGCTATGGGCTTTTCAGATAAGCGGCTGGCGACCTTGGCGGTTCGATCCGTTGGTGTGGCTGGCGGGATGGCCGAAACTCAGGCGCGCAGATCGGGATTGTTACATGATGCCTTGCAAGCGATGGCAGGCGCAACCAGCGAAGCCGAAGTGCGGGCATTGCGAGAGCGGCTGGGCGTTCGTCCTGCCTTCAAACGGATTGATAGCTGTGCCGCTGAGTTTGAGGCGATCACGCCGTATATGTATTCAACCTATGAAGCGCCAAGCTTTGGCGAGGTTGATTGCGAGGCCATGCCATCTGACCGCCGAAAGATTGTTATCCTAGGCGGCGGGCCAAACCGGATTGGGCAGGGCATTGAGTTTGATTATTGCTGTGTCCACGCTTGCTTCGCATTGGAAGAAGCCGGGTTTGAAACCATAATGGTCAATTGCAATCCCGAAACTGTGTCTACCGATTATGACACGTCTGACCGGCTGTATTTTGAACCTTTGACTGCCGAAGACGTGCTGGAAATCCTTCGGGTTGAACAGCAATCGGGCGAACTGGTTGGAGTGATCGTGCAATTTGGCGGGCAAACCCCGCTCAAACTGGCGGCTGCGCTGGAAGAGGAAGGCATTCCCATCCTTGGTACGTCACCTGATGCTATTGATCTTGCAGAAGATCGCGAGCGGTTTGCCAAACTTGTGAATGAGCTCAAACTCAAGCAGCCTGCAAATGGCATTGCGCGCAGCCGGGATGAGGCCGCCGCAGTTGCAGCGCACATTGGCTATCCCGTGCTGCTTCGGCCGTCCTATGTCCTTGGCGGCAGAGCGATGGAAATCGTCGATTCTGAGGCGCAGCTTGATGATTACATCAACACTGCGGTCAATGTGTCTGGCGATAGCCCCGTTTTAATCGATCAATATCTGCGCGACGCGATTGAATGCGATGTTGATGCGCTGTGCGATGGCGATGAAGTGCGGATTGCTGGCGTTATGCAGCATATTGAAGAGGCCGGGGTCCACTCAGGAGATAGCGCGTGCACTCTGCCGCCATATTCCCTGCCTGCAGAGACAGTCGCGGAAATGGAGCGCCAGGCAGAAGCACTAGCTGTGGCATTGGGTGTTCGCGGTCTGATGAATATCCAGTTCGCCGTCAAAGAAGAAGAAGGCGAGCATGTGGTTTACCTGATTGAGGTGAACCCGCGCGCCAGCCGGACTGTTCCGTTCGTGGCGAAGGCGATCGGCCAGTCTGTCGCAAAAATTGCCGCTCGCGTGATGGCGGGTGAGAAATTGAGTGAGTTTGAGCCGTTCAAACGCGAATTGCCGTATATGGCGATCAAGGAAGCGGTGTTTCCATTTGCGCGCTTCCCCGGTTCAGATCCCGTTTTGACGCCGGAAATGAAGTCGACCGGCGAAGTGATGGGGATCGACAAAACATTTGAAGCTGCGTTCCTCAAATCTCAAATGGGTGCAGGCACAATGTTGCCATCTGAAGGCAGGGTGTTTGTTTCCGTAAAAGATTCGGACAAATCGATCATTGTTTCGGCCGTTCGCGATCTGATTGAGAAAGGCTTTACGATCATAGCGACCGGGGGAACCCAATCCTATCTCAGCGAACAAGGATTGGCGGTTGAGCGGGTAAACAAAGTTGCCGAAGGCCAACCGCATATCGTCGACAAAATTATCGATGGTGATGTAGCGTTGATCATCAACACCACCGAAGGCTGGCAATCACTGCGCGATTCAAAATCGATCCGCGCGACTGCTCTGGAAAAGAAGGTTCCATACTACACAACGGCGACAGCTAGCATGGCCGCGGTGGCTGCAATTCGCGCCGTTTCGCCAAGCCAGCTTGAAGTCCGGTCATTGCAAGACTATTATAGTTAGGCATTTAAGCGAACATCTCCGACATTTCGATGTACTCGCGCCGCCTCAGCAGAAGCGGTGATACTCGAAATAGTCTGAAATTTCAAAATGTTCGTGATTAGAAAGAGATGGAATAGCGACGATGGAAAAGGTTCCAATGCTGGCGGAAGGCTATGAACAGCTAACCACCGATTTGAAAGCTTTGCGCGAAGAGCGCCCAAAAATTGTCGATGCGATCGAGGAAGCTCGGGCGCATGGCGACCTTTCAGAGAACGCGGAATATCACGCAGCGAAAGAACGCCAGGGCCAAGTAGAGGCCATGATCGGCGATATCGAAAGCAAGGTTACCCGGGCGCAGATTATTGATCCTGCGACCTTATCAGGTGACAGAATCGTATTTGGCGCGACTGTGACCCTGCTCGATGATGCCGATAAACCGGTGAAATACCAAATTGTTGGCGAGACAGAGGCGGATGCAGCGGGAGGACGGATATCATTCAGTTCACCCCTTGCACGCGCTTTGATCAGCAAACAGGTAGGTGATGAGATTGAGGTGACCGTTCCTTCCGGAGACAGGTTCTACCTCGTCGATAAGATTCAATTCATTTGATGATTGGCCTTTAAGGCCCTCAAATTAATTGTTTTTCCATCGCATAATTGTGAATGGAAACACCTTGGATTTCAAAGTCACGTCGGTGCCTTACGGTGTAGCCTGCGCGTTCGAAAGCTGGCCGAGCAAGCTCGCTTGCCTCTGTGTAGAGGCGCGTAACATCATTTGATTGGGCGAGATTTTCGGCTGCGCTGAGCAGCTCGTTGGCAATGCCTTTGCCGCTATAGGCTGGATGGCAATAGAGCATATCGAGATGCCCATCGGGTTCGATTAGTGTGTAGGCGACGGCTTCATCACGTTCGTCGGTCGCCACAATTATCGTTGCACCCGCTTGATCGCGCTTAAGAAACGATCTTTCGTCGGTATGCCTGGCGGACCACGCTTCGACTTGCTCAAGCGAGTATGCATGCGGGCCAATCACCCGGATCGCTTCGCGTGTGATATGGCCAAGCGCAGGCGCATCCTGATCGCGAAAATCCCTAAGCCGGCTCGGCATTTTGATTTAGCCGTCTGGAGTCAAAAGCCTGTGCAGGTGCACAACAACATACTTCATTTCGGCGTCATCAACGGTTCGTTGCGCCTGCGCGCGCCAAGCCTCCTCGGCGGCTTCATAATCGCTGTAGACGCCGACAACATGGACACTTTCCGGATCTTCGAATTCCAGTGTCCGCGGATCTTTAACCCGGCCGCCCATAACCATGTGCAAACGTTGAGTTGGGGTTGTTTCTTCCATGTTCCAGATCTTTCAGATGGCGTTCAAATCGTTGCGCTATTGCGGCTGTGCCATAAAGCACGGGGACGCTGGCACAAGCCTGTGTGGGCGTGTCAAATTTTCCAAACTTTTAACGCGTTACGCGGTTTTTCAGCTCGCGCACGGTCCGTTCGGCTTTTCTTGATGCGCGTTTTGACATAGTGCGCGTGGCATCAGCGGTGGAGCCAGCAATGTACGTAGCTTCACGGCGAATTTCCCTTGTTTTTGCAGCACTTGCATCCGCAAAATCTTCTGCGTGATCCTGTCCGCGCCGGGCCGCGTTCAGCGCGTTATCAATCACCTTCACACCGTATGCCAGCGCTGCATCGCCTAGCAGTGATGCCACTTTGTCGCGTTGACGCTTCACACCGTTTACTGCGCCAGTCCTTGCACTCGTGGCGCCTTTGTGAACTCCACTGGCCACACCCTTTGCAGCGCCTGCTGCTACCCGGCGTCCGGGCTTGGTCATCAGGCCAATTGCAACACCGGTGGCAACTGCGCCGCCGATGGCTGCGCCGGGGTGCTTTTTGATAAATTCACCTGCGGCGCTTGCGGCTTCGCGTGCTTCTTCCGCGATGCTGCGTTGTGCGTTGCGGCGTTCGCTCGCATCGATTTTGGCACGCAGTTCATCGCGTTTTTCCATGTCATTGCTCATCTTCAACTCCTGGCGGGTCGGTTTCGACTGCGAGGGCTTCCGCGCCGTCGATTTCATTCAATTGGGCGGTGTTCACGCCCTTTTCTGCGTCGCTGCCTGCGCTTTGCGCGCTTTCTGCAGCTTCATCGTCCAAATCTGCGTCGTCATCGAAGCCTTCGAAACCGATAGCTTTGGCAATCGGCTGCCGCGCGAACCACAATATGATTGCACCAATCAATGCGGCCAGCACTCCGCGATGATCATCTGCGGTGCTGGTGGCCTGACCTAGGGCATCCTTCGTTCCTGCGCCGATCCGGCTGACCGTTCTTTCGGCCAACCCTTTTCCCGAAAGACCGGTTCTCACATGCTCGATATCGGCCTTAAGCACAGTGCGGGCTGAATCCCGCAAAGCCTTGTATTCGCGCAATTGTTTGTCAAGATCGCTCATTCGCTGTCAGTGCCAAACAATTCGACAAGACGCATCGCATTCTTACGCGCAAGCAGCACAAGGCCAATCACACCCAGAATCAATGCACCAACCACAATCCCGATTGCGCCCCAAATTGTCACTAGGGGCTCAAGCGCGATGACAACGCCAACGGCCAAGGTGATAAACGCGATGTGCAACAGGATGAGTGCGAGAATCGCAAACAGCAGCGCACCACCGATTTTGCGGCCTGCCAAGGAGGCACGCGTTTTTTGAAACGCGATTTCCGTTTCGGCATAAGTCCGGCCATCATCGATAAGCGCAGCGATCTCTTCTGTCAGAGATTCGTCAAACTCACCGGCATCCTCATCAGCGGAGCTGCCGTGGCTATCTTGCGCATCATCCAGAGCCGCAAGGCTGCCTTCATCGTCCAGCGATGCAGGCGAGCCAGAACGGCCTGTCTTTTCATCTTCGCGCATGCACAGCCCCTTTGGTGCAGGAATTTAGTCGCGCGATCCGCGGAACAGACGCGCGAGCAAAAATCCAGCTACCGCTGCGATGCCCACAGCAACGCCGGGGCTTTTGCGCACAAATTCACGTGCGTCGTCACCCAGTTCGTCAATGTTTTTGGCATCAATCTTGGCCGAAGTTTCCACCAATGTGCGTGAGGCACGGCGCGCATAATCGCCATATTGTTCGCCAAAACGTTCATCAATTTGCTCGGCCGTATCGCCGACAACCCGGCCAACAGAAGCGATCGCATCACTCGCTGCGGTTTTCCCTTCAACGGCAAGATCGCCAGCTTTGGATCGGGCTTGTTCGCCGTACGCTTTGGCCTCAGTTACCAGATCATCACCCTTGGTCATTGCATTCTCCCGATATGATCCGGCGCGTTCGCCGGCCTCTGCGCGAAGCGCAGCAGCGCCCGCCTTAGCTTCTTCCAACGCCGCGTTGAAGCGGCTCTTTGCCTCTGTCCGGTTCGCATTGGTGGTTTCAACCGGAACAGACGGCATGTCCTCTGCGGATTTTGCCGAAGTCGACTTTTTGGTCGCGGCTTTCTTTGTGGTCCGCTTGGCGGCGGCTTTGCGCGGCTTAGCGGCAGCTTTGGTAGATTTTTTCTCGGCCATGGCGTTTATCATTGCCCTCCTAAAGGTCAGATTCGCACATCACATATTCGAATCTATCTTAACACATCTGCAACGCATCTTGCGCCGCGCGGATCGGACGAATAGAGCGCATACGCTTCCTGTCGCCCATGTTCGATATGGGGGTGTCTTACAGATATACAACACATTCCATTTGGAGCCAACCATGACCGCTATTATTGATCTTCATGGCCGTGAAATTCTCGATAGCCGCGGTAACCCGACCGTAGAGGTCGATGTTTTGCTGGATGATGGCAGCTTTGGCCGCGCCGCGGTGCCTTCTGGCGCATCAACCGGCGCCTATGAAGCGGTGGAGCTGCGCGATGGCGATGCTGACCGGTATAAGGGAAAGGGCGTCCTCAAAGCGATTGCCGCGGTGAATGGCGAACTCGCCGAATTGATCAAAGGCGCACATGCAGAGGATCAACGCGATCTTGACCTTGCAATGATTGAATTGGACGGCACCGACAATAAGGGGCGGCTTGGCGCCAATGCGATTCTGGGCGTCAGTTTGGCGGTCGCAAAGGCGGCGGCCAATGCTCGGGGATTGCCGCTCTTTTCATATTTGGGCGGCGTGTCTGCGCATATGCTCCCGGTTCCAATGATGAACATCATCAATGGCGGGGAGCACGCCGACAACCCAATCGATATTCAAGAATTTATGGTCATGCCAATCGGTGCGCCAACTCTGGCCGAAGGGGTCCGTTGGGGAGCAGAAATTTTCCATACTTTGAAGAAAGGGCTCGCTGAAAAAGGCCTTTCGACGGCGGTTGGAGATGAGGGCGGCTTTGCGCCAGATCTAGCCAGCACGCGTGCTGCGCTCGATTTCATCATGGCGTCTGTGGAGCAGGCTGGGTTTAACCCTGGCGAAGATGTTGTGTTGGCGCTCGATTGCGCAGCGACGGAATTTTATCGCGACGGAAAATATGAAATATCGGGCGAAGACCTGTCGCTCGACGGCGCGGGCATGGCCGAATACCTTGCCTCGCTGTGCAATGATTATCCAATCCGATCGATCGAAGACGGTATGGATGAAGATGATTTTGATGGTTGGAAGGCCTTGACCCAATCCATTGGCGATAAAGTCCAACTGGTTGGCGACGATCTGTTCGTGACCAATCCCGAACGTCTATCAAATGGGATCGAGCGCGGCCTGGCAAACTCTTTGCTGGTGAAGGTCAATCAGATTGGGACTCTGACGGAGACTTTGGCTGCCGTCGATATGGCTCACAGAGCGGGATACACATCTGTGATGAGCCACCGTTCTGGCGAGACCGAAGATGCAACGATTGCTGATCTGGCGGTTGCAACGAATTGCGGCCAGATCAAAACTGGTTCGCTGGCGCGCTCAGACCGGTTGGCAAAATACAACCAGCTGATCAGGATCGAGGAAGAACTGGGCGCGAGCGCGAGCTATGCCGGTCGCGACTGTTTCGGGGGCTGATCGCGTCTGGCGTTTTTGGCCACGTTACAGGTTTGATTATAGGGCCGCCTGACGTTTCGATGCATCGGCGAAATATTGGTCCATGGCATCAATGCCGGCATCTGTAAGGCGCACCAAAACGCGGCGTTGATCTTCCGGATCGTGTTCGCGGAGCACCAAACCCTGATCGGATAGGATGCCGAGCCACCGCAGGCCGGTGGTTGGCGGAGAGGCTGATCCGATACAGGCGCTGGATACCGAAACCCTCTTCCCGTCTGCATGCGCGACGTAGAGATCCAGCAAGATATCCCAGGCGGGTTCGCCAAACAGCTCGGGCTGCCCAAATATTCTGCCGCGAATGCGCCGCACTTCATAGGCGTTGCGCGCCAATTTTGTATATTTGTGCCGAGAGTTACTCGGCGCGGCGCGATGAGTTTCTATTTCGGTTGCGGCGGTGCTGGTGCGATCGGGTGAGGAGGAAGCAGATCCCGCGCCATTTTGCGCAGGGCGTGCGTGTGATTGGCCAGAATGCCCGCTTGATCGCAGCTGCTCCGCAATGGCTGCGAGCTGATCGGCAACAGGGCCCAAACCGTCACCATCACGCGAATTTTGGAACGCGGAATCTTCGTTCAGATCAGAGTGTTTGGGGTTCTTCATGTTCAATTCCGCCTATGCCAAGCGCGAAAATTCGAATTGATGCCGCCCACGCAATCCTCCTGCACATTGGGGCTGGAATGATTTGAGGGAATTGGATCCCTGTTCGCCGTCTGGCCCACGCTTTCATCCATAATGGAGCCAAGCGAGTTTGGCTTTACGGGCAACTACTGATGGAGTGGGGCGGGTGGTTTGGGCGGTTTGGGCCCTTCGACACCGCTAGAATATTCCACCCGCAATTGGTTGATAGCAGCATCAACATGGGCCGCTGCCACGAAGGCACCGATCCGATCGAGATGCGAAAGCTGGGCTTCGAGCGTCAAAATAACGGGGCCGACCACACCAGAGCAGCGATGCTCATAATCGGTCACAAGTGAATTCCGTTCTCTGGCGAGCTGTGCGGTGCGCCTCTTTCCCTCGGCAAAATTCGATTAAGGGTGGGAGTGCCGGTTTCATGGCTTTTGGGGTGTGTCATCCCCGTAATTCAACCTAATTGAATCGAGAAAGCTATTGCGGGAAACTACGTAGTTTCGGGGACGGCTCGCCGCGATGAGGCCCATCGGAGCCCCAAAAATTGCACCTATTCAGCAAACTTTTGGCTGAGTTTGAGCATGGTCAAGGCCGCTTGGGCGGCTTCTCCGCCTTTGTTCTTCTGCGCAGGGTCCGCCCGGACCAGGGCCTGGTCGTCATTCTCTGTCGTCAAAATTCCGTTGCCGATCGGGATGCCATCCATTGTCAGCGCCATAATCGCGCGCGCGCTTTCTCCGGCGACAATCTCAAAATGATAGGTTTCACCCCGGATCACGACGCCAATGGCGACAAAGCCAACATAAATTCCGCTCTCGGCGGCCAGTGCAATTGCACCCGGAATTTCCAACGCACCCGGAACGGTCAGGATTTCGGCTTCATGTCCTGCTGCTTCGATCACAGCTTTTGCGCCGCTTATCAGCATATCATTCAGGTCTGCATAGAAGCGAGCTTCGACGATTAAAATGCGAGCCATTTGTTTACTCCGGGATCGGGTGGTGATCGGTGATGTTCAGGCCGTAACCCTCAATCGCGACAACATTGGGTTGCGAATTGCTGAGCAAGATCATGTCATGAACGCCCATATCCGCCAAGATTTGCGAACCAATGCCGACATTGCGAACTTCCTCGTCAGCGCTGTATTCTCCGCTATCGCCAACGCGGCCGGTCAGGATAACGATCACACCTGACCCAAAGTCTCCGACAGCTTTCATCGCTCTTTGAAGGGTGCGCTTACGCGGGCCGGGTTGCCCCAGCAAATCGTCAAAAACCGAAATAGGGTGGACCCTCGCCAAGGTCGCTTCACCTTCAACGATGTGGCCCTTTTGAAGAACATAGGCTTCATTGCCAGCCACGCGGTTGCGATAGGTGATCAAACGCCATTGTCCGCCATAATCCGATTCAAACGCGCGTTCATCCAACCGTTCGACCAGATGATCATTGCGCATGCGATAGGCGATCAAATCGCGAATTGTGCCGATTTTCAAATCATGTTTGCGAGCAAACGCGATCAAATCATCAAGGCGGGCCATAGACCCATCCTCATTCATGATTTCGCAGATTACACCGCTGGGGTTGAGCCCTGCGAGCCGCGAAATATCAACCGCTGCCTCGGTATGTCCTGCGCGGACCAGGACCCCGCCATTGCGCGCTGTCAAAGGAAATACATGGCCGGGGGTGACAATATCATCTGGACCTTTGGTGGCATCAATTGCGACCGCCACCGTGCGCGCCCGATCGGCTGCGGAAATGCCGGTGGTTACGCCTTCTTTCGCCTCAATCGAGATTGTGAAGGCGGTTTGCATGCTCTCGCGATTGTTACGGCTCATCGGTTCCAGACCAAGCTGATCCACGCGGCCGCTATCGAGTGATAGGCAGATTAACCCGCGACCATGCGTTGCCATAAAATTGATGGCTTGCGGGGTCGCCATTTGTGCTGGGATGATCAGATCGCCTTCATTTTCGCGGTCCTCATCATCGACAAGAATGTACATTCTGCCATTTCGAGCTTCGTCGATAATCTCTTCGATCCCGACCAAAACTGGCCTGTCATCATTCTGCGCGAGAAAATTCTCCAGCTTCGAAAGAGTGTCGGCGGTGGGGTTCCAGTCCGGTTCCGAGGCATCGCGCAATGTGTTTGCATGAAGCCCTGCGGCGCGCGCGAGGCCTGCTTTGGTGATTTTGCCGGAAGCGATTAGATCGCGAACTCGTGTGATGATCGATGTGCTCATAAAGCATCAGTATCACATCAAAATGTGATATCAAGCTATCAAATGTGAGAAAACTTGTGAGTTTGCCCAGAATTTCATGCGTTTTAGGCCAATTTCACAGCAATTCTGTATGAAAAATCACATTGTGAGGGCGAAATGGTGGACGCACCAGGGTTCGAACCTGGGACCCGCTGATTAAGAGTCAGCTGCTCTACCAACTGAGCTATGCGTCCCCATGTTTGCCAGATTGGCGCCGATCAAACGCATCCAATTTGCGCTGATCGATCGCACGAAGGCGCTGCATATAGCGCCGAATTCTGCGTTGAGAAGAGCTAGCGGCGATTTCCAGGTTTATGCCGAACTCGCGCTTGATCCAAAAACCGAAGGGACCAAACAACCCAGCCCCTAAGCCGCAAACCCCGTTCTGGGTGCGTTTCGGTTCCAACGATTGACCATCAGCAAAATTCCGATGCAAATCATATTGGTCATCATCGATGATCCGCCATGGCTCATAAAGGGCAGCGGAATACCCACAACCGGAGCGAGCCCCATGACCATCATCAAATTCACCGCGATGTAGAAAAAGATCGTCGCGACCATCCCGGCAGCCAGCAGGCTTGCAAACCTATCCTGAGATTCGCGCGCAACCTTAAGGCCCCAGCGCAGCACGATCCCGAACACGGCGATCACAAACAGCCCACCGGCAAAGCCCCATTCCTCTGCCATTGTTGCGAACACAAAATCGGTATGCGGTTCGGGAAGATATTGCAGATGGCTTTGCGAACCATTGTTGAACCCTTTGCCCACAATCCCGCCAGATCCGATTGCGATCTTGGATTGGGTTATATGATATCCTGCGCCCAGCGGGTCACTTTCAGGGTCCAAAAACGTCGTCACCCGGCGCTGTTGATAATCTTCGAGCGCAAAAAAGTATGCCAGCGGTACTGCAACCGCCGCGAGTGCTCCGCCTGTGAGGAACCAGCGCATTGGCAATCCTGCGAGCAGCATCACGACTGCCCCGCCAAATGCAATTGCAAGCGATGTCCCAAGGTCCGGCTGCATCAGCACCAAGGCCATTGGTGCCAGGATCAGACCCGCAGGGATTAGCAGCGCCCGCCAGCTGGAAATAAGGCCGACCGGTAGAGAGGAATAGAATTGTGCCAGCACCACGACAATCACGGGCTTCATCAGCTCAGATGGTTGCAGCACCATGAAACCCAAATCAATCCACCTTTGGCTGCCGCCCCGCAATGCGCCTGTCACTTCAACAACCAGCAGCAACAGGATCACAATCACATAGGCCGGGTAAGTCATGAACCGCACAAATTCGCGCGGCAAAGATGCAATGATCGAGGCCATAACCAAGAAAACGCAAAAGCGGATAAGGTGCGAACTGGCGAAGGGCTGCATCGATCCGCCAGCGGCAGAATAGAGCACAGCGGCGCCGAACCCCACGAGCAAAAGCAGCGGGATGAGCATCGACCACGGTTGGCGCGCGATCGGTTCTGGAATGATGCTTCCCGCGCGGCTCATCTGGGCACCGCGGCTGGCGTGTTTTGGGGCGGGTTTGTTGAAGCCGTCGGTGCGGAGTTCGGGACTGGTGTTGAGGCTGGTTCTGAGGCCGGGGTTTGGGCTCGGGGCGGCGCTGAGGTTGCAGCCGTTGGCTCATCATCTTGTCGCGGAGCAAGAAATTCATCCGCTATTTCTTGCGATTGCTCAGCCGCTACGCGGGCTTCCGCTTCGACCATCTCGAAAATATCTTCATCGCGTCGGGGCGGGGCAGTGACGCTCTCCCCGCGTTCCGCCGCATAGGCTGCATAATTCGATTCCAACCTTTGTTGCGCAGTGCCGCCCCATTGCCGTTCGAGCGCTTGCAAGGTGTCTAGCCCTTTTTGCGGGTCGAACATGAAGGTCATCACATCGCGTGCAATTGGGTAAGCTGAACCAGACCCGCCGCCATGCTCAATCACGACCGCCCCGGCATAGCGCGGGTTTTCGGTTGGGGCGAAGAAGGTGAACAGGCCGTGATCGCGGTATTTCCAAGGGCCGCTGCGGCCATCGGATATGTTGAGTGACACAACTTGCGCAGTCCCGGTTTTACCCGCCATTTTGATGTCCGGAAAGGGCAATCGAGCGCGCCGTGCAGTGCCAGGGCCATTGACGACGTCGCTCATCGCCTGGCGGACATAAGCGATTTCATCAGAGTTGAAGTTGAAGCTGAGCGGATCATTTGCGCTGCCATCGAGCACCAATCGAGGATTTACTCGCATTCCGGTGGCCAACCGGGCGCTTGTGACCGCCAATTGCAGTGGGCTGGACAAATAGTAACCTTGGCCAATCGATGCGTTGACGGTGTCAAAGGCAGCCCATGACCGTCCAAATTTGTTCAATTTCCAATCGGGAGTGGGGACGGTTCCATAAAACTGACTGGTCACGGGCAGTTCAAATTCCTGCCCCATGCCCAGATCTTTCGCCATTTCGGCCACTTTATCGAAGCCAATTTGCTGGGCGAAATGATAGAAATAGCTGTCGCAGCTTTGGTAAATTGCCTTGGCCATATCAACCTGGCCATGATTGCTGTGGCAATTAAAGAAGCGATCGCCAATGCGCCGCCCGCCACCGCAAATAATCGTCTCATCAGGCGCGATGCCTGCTTTCAGGAAGGCCATGCAATGCATTGGCTTCACAGTCGATCCGGGCGGATAAAGCCCTTTCAACACCTTGTTACGTAGAGGGATTCTCTCATCCTCGCGCAGCATAGCGTATTCAACGCTGCCGATCCCATCAGAGAAACTGTTCGGATCGAAACTGGGCATTGATGCCATGCACAATAGATCACCCGTGAGGCAATCCATCACAACGACAGACCCTGATTGCAGCCCGATTCTGCGCGCCGCATAATCTTGCAGCGGGCCATCAATGGTCAGGCGAACAGGATCGCCTTGCGTATCGTCTCGTGTTTCAAGATCGCGAACAATCCGGCCCGATGCGGTCACCTCTACCCGTCTTGCTCCCGCGACCCCGCGCAAATCCTGTTCGAATTGTTTTTCCAGGCCATCCTTGCCAATCTTATAACCGGGCGTGATCAATAACGGGTTGCGATCCTGCTCATATTCTTCGGCCGAAGCGGGGCCGACATAGCCAATCAGATGGCCCACCGACGCGCCGGTTGGATAAAAGCGCGAAAATCCGCGCTGCGGCACAACCCCTTGCATGTCTGGCAGGCGCACGCTGAGCGCGGCAAATTGTTCGTAGTTAAGTCCGCTTGCAACCTCGACCGGCTGATAGCCTTTGGCATCGCTGACCGTTTGTTTGATGTCCGCGATCCGCGCAGGGTCAAGCGACAAGAGTTCACCGATTTGATCAATCGCCGCATCTGCATCGCTCAAGCGTTCCGGGATCACATCAACGCGAAAATCGGCGCGGTTGGAGGCGAGCGGGGCCCCGCTTCGATCGAGTATCCAGCCGCGGCGCGGCGGGATCAGCGTTAAATTGACCCGGTTGCTTTCCGATTCAAGCCGGTACTTTTCGTTTTCGGCAATCGCAAGATAACCCATTCGCGCTGCCAGCAGCACGCCAATCCCGCCCTGAATTGAGCCAATTACAACGCTGCGCCGGTCGAAAGTGTTCTTTAGGGTTGAGGCACTGACGATGGGCCGATTGCGGCGCTTCGCCATCAGCCAACCCTCCTTGACCGTGAAAGCCTAAATCTGTCGAACGTTGCGATCATGCGGGCGATTATCGGATAGAGTAGGGCAGACAGCAAGAGCTGCGGCGCCGCCGCGGAAACAAGAAACGGGGTAGGGCTTGCTCCAGACACTAACATCGCGGCCAGCAGATACACCAAAGTCGCTAAACTCGCGGTGAACCAATCCTGCCAAAAACCGCGCCAAGGAAACCGTGTTTCTATCACTTCAAGCGCGATCATCGTCAGCGTCCAAAGCATTATCGCACTGCCAAACGGTTGCCCGCTGAACAAATCATCAAATGCGCCCAAAGGCGCGGCCACCCATAATGGCAGCACGCCGGGCCGCATGATTTGCCATCCAATCAGGATCAGAAATCCAACTGGCGGCAGCAGCGGCATTAGATCGGCGAACAGGAAGAATTGGAGCAACGAAGCAAGCATGATCGAAGCATAGGGTACGGTGTAAACCAAGAACGGGCGGCGTTCGCGATTGATCCGCATGCCATAGCGATCAGAGCGCGCGGTTTGGCTGTAACGCTCCATTGCTACTCGCCCAATTCGATTTCAACGGGCGTTTCCGCGCTTTCGGCGGTTTCAGCTTGCCAGATGGGCTGGACTGAAACGAAGTCTGCAGCCGATGGTTCGGCGATCAACCGTCCGATTGCGCCATCGGGTGTCACCTCGATAACGGTCGCAACCGCCACCCCTGGCCGGTAAAATCCGCCCGCGCCGCTGGTCACAAAAGTGTCGCCCATCTCCAGCGGATTGATGCCCAAGTTAATTAGTCGGATACGCAACAGGCCATCGCCGCGCCCTTCGGCAAAGGCAACCGTTTCATCGGTGGTGCGCCGCACCGGCAGCACGCTTTCACTGTCTGTAAGCAGCAGAACACGGGCGCTTCTGCTGGAAACTTCCAAAACTCTGCCGATTATGCCGCGCGGCGATCTCACAGGCATCCCAATTGTGACACCATCTTGCTCGCCCGCGCCAAGATATGCGAACCGGCGGCTGCTGGCGGAGCTTGAACCGATCAGGCGAGAGATCACCACGGGTTCCATTTCGGTTTCACCCAGATCGAGCAATTCGCGCAATCGCTGGTTCTCTTGTTCGACCGCTTCGGCCTCGATCAGCCGGATCCGTGCAATCTCCACTTCTTCGCGCAAGGCCGCATTCTGACTGCCGGCTTCAAAGTACCCGCTGATTGTTGCCCACCAGCTTTGCGTTTCGGAACGCGTGGCCGCGCTTGCCTCACCTGCAGGCTCGGCCATGTCGGTTGCAACGCCTCGAAGATCTTCGAAAGCATCCGGGCGAAACAGTGAAAGGGCCAGTAGCCCGGCACCGACAAGCGCACCCAGAGCCGCCAGTAGGTAGCCGGTGAATACCGAATATTGCGCCCTACGAGAATGACCCGAGCGCCGGGATGAAGGCGGCGCCATGCCTATTTCTCCCCTTTGCCCGCGTTACGCAGTCATCAACACACCGCGATAGATTGGGTCTTCCATTGCTCTACCAGTGCCCACAGCCACACATGTGAGTGGGTCTTCTGCGATTGAAACCGGCAGACCAGTCTCTTCGCGCAAATGCTCATCAAGTCGCCGGATCAGCGCGCCACCACCGGTCAACACGATACCTTGATCGACGATGTCAGCGGCCAATTCAGGCGCCGTATTTTCAAGCGCTATCCGCACACCTTCAACAATCGCACCAATTGGTTCTGACAAAGCCTCTGCCACGTGCGCTTGATTGATTGTGATTTCTTTGGGCACTCCGTTTACCAGATCGCGCCCTTTCAAGGTAATGGATTCGCCAATTCCGTCATCCGGAATAACCGCGATGCCATAATCTTTCTTGATCCGTTCCGCAGTGGCATCGCCGATCAGCAGGTTGTGATGGCGGCGAACATAGGAAACGATTGCCTCATCCATTTTATCTCCGCCGGTGCGGACTGAAGTTGTGTAAGCAAGACCGCGCAGTGACAGGACGGCAACTTCGGTTGTGCCCCCGCCGATATCGACCACCATCGAACCGACCGGCTCGGTCACAGGCATATCGGCACCGATTGCGGCGGCCATCGGCTCCAGAATCAAATGCACTTCGGATGCGCCAGCATTGGAGGCGGCATCGCGGATCGCGCGCCGTTCAACCGAGGTGGAACCCGATGGCACACAAATCACGATTTCAGGATAACGGAACAGATTGCGCTTGCCGTGCACCTTGCGGATAAAGTGTTTGATCATCTCCTCAGCGATTTCGATGTCTGCGATCACTCCATCGCGTAGTGGCCGGATCGCCTCAATCGTATCGGGAGTTTTGCCCATCATCATCTTCGCGTCGTCACCCACCGCCTTGACACGTTTGATGCCATTGATCGTTTCGATGGCAACCACTGATGGTTCGTTCAAAATGATGCCCTGATCCTGGACATAAACCAGTGTATTGGCTGTCCCCAGATCGATCGCCATGTTCTGAGATCCAAATTTGAACAGGTTGGAAAGAAAGCTCATCTTTTATCATATTCCATGGGTTTGAAGGTCGATTGATCAGATTCGGCATGATCAATCAGACATTCTGATGACATCTGAGTTTCGGCCTAGCGAATCTGCTGCGAAAACGCCAAAATAATTGTTCAAAGGAACGATGATTTTCCCCGATCACTCTCGAAATTGCGGCGTGTGACGGCTAGCTTGCGACAAATGCCGCAAATTCGACGCCTTCCAAACGATCTTGTGAACCGCATTGCTGCGGGTGAAGTGGTCGAACGCCCTGCGGCGGCGCTGAAGGAGATTGTCGAGAATTCGATTGATGCCGGTTCGAGCCGAATCGCCATTCGATTGATCGAGGGCGGGCTTGCCCAACTTGAAGTGACAGATGATGGCTGCGGCATGGATCCAGATGAGCTTGCGCTGGCTCTGGAACGTCATGCCACTTCGAAATTGCCCGATGACGCGATCGAAATGGTCTCCACCCTTGGTTTTCGCGGAGAGGCTCTGCCATCAATCGCCAGCGTCGCGAGGCTATCAATTGAAAGCAGGCCGCAGGGGAATGACAGCGGTTGGCGCAAAGTCGTTGATCACGGGGAATTGGTTGAAGATGGCCCTGCGGCTGTGCCGATGGGTACAAAGATCAGAGTGGAAGACCTGTTTGGCAAAGTGCCCGCTCGCCGCAAATTCTTAAGGACGCCGAGAAGCGAATATATTGCTTGTCTGGATGTCGTGCGACGCCTCGCGCTGGCACGGCCCGACATTGCGTTTTCGCTCGAGCATGGACAGCGGCGCGTGTTCTCCACTCAGGTTGACGACACGCTGCCTGATCGGGCCGCAATGATCATCGCTAAAGAGTTAAAGGACAACGCGGTTGCAATAGACTTTTCCCGCGAAACTCCAAATGGCGCCATCACGCTGACCGGTATTGCGGGCCTGCCGACATACAATCGCGGCGTGGCAGATCATCAATATCTGTTCGTGAATGGACGGCCGGTGAAAGACCGTTTGCTGGTGGGCGCGGTGCGCGGGGCCTATTCTGATATGCTCGCGCGGGATCGCCATGCGGTGTTGGCTTTGTTCCTCGATCTTCCGCCAGAGGAAGTTGACGTGAACGTCCATCCTGCAAAAACTGAGGTGCGTTTCCGCGATGCTTCGGGTGTTCGCGGCTTTATCGTCTCGGGTTTGCGAAAAGCATTGGCGACAGGGGATCAACGCAGCGCCCAAGGCCCCGACCGCGCAGCAATGGGGCGTTGGCAGCAAGAGCCGACACGCGATGAACCTGGCGATGAACCTGCGCCTGCGCTACGTTCTATCTTCGAAGGTCGTGATTGGAGCGCGCAAGGGGCACGGCCTTACGTGGGCGAAGCGCGCGCAGACTGGACGCCTCAACACGGTGATGGCGATGATCAAGCACTGCCAACTGGACTAGCCGAGGAAGCAGCGCCCATCAGCGCACAGGAGCGCGAATATCCGCTAGGGATCGCGCGCGGACAAGTCGCCAACACCTATATCGTTGCTGAGAGCGCCGATGGTTTGATTTTGGTCGATCAACATGCCGCGCACGAACGGCTTGTGCTGGAGCGTTTGCGGGCAGCCGGGGCGGGGGAGGCAACCGCCCGCGCGCAGGCTTTGTTGGTGCCGGATGTGGTTGAATTGGATGAGGCGGATTGTGACCGGCTTGAAACGGGGGCGGAAGGGTTCGCGCGGTTCGGCCTGATGATCGAACGGTTCGGTCCCTCTGCAATGATCGTGCGCTCGATCCCGCATGCGCTGGGCGGTGCGAACTCCGACAAATTGCTGCGTGATTTGGCAGACGACATTGCAAAGCATGGGGTCGACAAGGATAGCGGGGCGTTGCTGCTGAGTGAACGTCTGGAATATGTGCTCGCAACGATGGCATGCCACGGATCGGTGCGGGCAGGGCGTGTGCTATCGGTGCCGGAAATGAACGCTCTGCTGCGCGAGATGGAGGCAACCCCGCGCTCCGGCCAATGCAATCATGGCCGCCCAACCTGGGTGAAGCTCGATATGGAAGATGTCGAAAAGCTGTTTGGAAGGCATTGATAGAATTGTGAGAAATTGGTTCCACACGAATGTAGGTGAAGATGTGGCGGGCTCGATCCGGCACGCCAATCGTATGGTTGGCTGCGTGAATGATGATCCCCAAGCATATAAGTGGGTAGTTCTGGCTTTGCACTCTGCGTTACAAGGAGCATGTGTTTGTCATCTGACGACGTCAGCAGGTTCGCTAGGAGCGGTAACTGAAGGTAGTAAACGCAACACGATAGACTATCACGAAAAATCGCGAACCGACAAGACGGCGCAGGCGCCTAAAGCTTACCTGATGCCGTTGCCTGATCTGCTAAAAGCTGTGCGTAAGCCTAATTCTGCGGGTAATCCCGGGAACAATGAAGGGATCTGTATCTCTGAAGAGGATATGGAGTGGTTAAACTGGCTTCATGCTTCTCGCAATGAGTTTGTGCATTTTAAGTCAAAGAGCTGGTCATGCTATGTTTCAGACATTCCTGAGCTTGCAAAATTAATTTCCCGCATCATTCAGGATATTCTGGATGTCCGTTGGGCGTTTCGCCATCAGGATCCCGAGCAGATTCAAGAGCTTGAAGAAAGTTTGAAGCAATTGGCTCAAATCAATTTGTGAGCAACCTCAAACATTGAACTTAAACAGCATGACATCGCCGTCTTGCACGTCGTAATCCTTGCCCTCTTGCCTCATTTTACCGGCTTCTTTCGCGCCAGCTTCACCGTTCAGTTCGATATAGTCATCGAAAGCGATAGTCTCTGCGCGGATGAAGCCTTTTTCAAAGTCGGTGTGAATTTCGCCGGCCGCTTGAGGAGCTTTTGCGCCCGCTGGGAAGGTCCATGCGCGCGATTCCTTCGGCCCAGCGGTGAAGAATGTTTGCAGCCCCAACAGCGTGTAGCCAGCGCGGATAACGCGGGCGAGGCCGCTTTCCTCTAGACCCAGTTCGCTAAGATATTCTGCGCGGTCTTCCGCTGGCATGGCGACCAGTTCAGCCTCAATCGCGGCGGAGACGACAACAGCCTGTGCGCCCTCAGCCTCTGCCTTGGCGAACACTGCAGCCGATAGATCATTGCCGCTGGCCGCTTCGTCTTCTGCGACATTGCAGACATAAAGCACTGGTTTGGCAGTGAGCAGCTGCGCGTTTTCGAACAACGCCGCTTCTTCATCATCTTTGGGTTCGGTAAGCCGAGCTGGCTTGCCATCTTTCAGCAAATCCAAAGCTTGGCCGAGCACGGATGCGAGCGCTTTTGCCTCTTTGTCCGCGCCCGTCGCGCGGCGCTTTGCGTTTTCGACCCGCTTTTCCAAGCTTTCAAGGTCGGACAGCATCAGCTCAGTCTCAACCACTTCGGCATCTGCGATTGGATCAACCTTGTTGGAGACGTGCTGAATATCATCATCTTCAAAACAGCGAAGCACATGGACGATCGCATCAACTTCGCGGATATTGCCAAGGAATTGGTTGCCCAATCCCTCGCCAGCGCTGGCGCCTTTCACCAGGCCCGCAATATCGACAAAGCTCAGCTGTGTTGGGATGATTTTCGCGCTTTGCGCAATCTCCGCGATCTTATCCAGCCGATCATCCGGCACGGAGACTTGGCCGACATTCGGTTCAATCGTGCAAAACGGATAATTGGCCGCCTGCGCCGCTTGCGTCTCGGTCAATGCATTGAACAGCGTGGACTTTCCCACATTAGGAAGGCCGACGATTCCACAACGGAAACCCATGGTAATTCTCTTCTAAAGCTGAATTTCGCTGCGCTTAGCGATTGGCCGGACAATTGGCCAGTGCATCAACGCAGATGGACGCCATTGATCAACGGGCCAAACCGCGATTGACCCAGCCACGCGGTCTGCACCTGTGCCGTCACTTCATTGATCCGTTCTTGCGGCTTGCGCCCAGGATGCACCGGAACCCGCAAAGGCCGTGTGCCCGGGGGCGAGGAAATAAGCTTGGCAATTTCGCGGGGCACATCCATTGGATCCGCTGTCCGTCCCGATCCATCTTCCTGTCCCATCCGCGCCACCGCCTGAGGATAACCATCGGTGTGCAGCGATTGCGCCCGATCTTTTAGAGCAGCGGAATAGCCATTGCGATTGACCCAGATATTCGTTGGATAGCCGCCGGGTTCAATAATCGTGACATCGATATTGTGCGGTACCAGTTCATAGGCGAGCTGCTCACCCATCGCCTCAAGCGCGAATTTGGTCGCAGAATAGTGCCCGCTATACGGCACAATCACCCGGCCTAATTGCGAAGATATCTGGAAGATTTGCCCAGCACCCTTGGCACGCATGCCCGGCAATACAGCCCGTGCCATGCGCTGCGGGCCGAACACATTGGTATCAAAGATCAGCTGAGTGGCTTCCATATCCTGAATTTCGACTGGGGAGGTGATGCCAATCCCGGCATTGTTGATCAGGACATCCAATCCGCCGCCATTGATCTGTTCCGCCTCAGCCACACCGGCTGCGACAGAGGCATCATCGGTCACGTCAATTTCGATCACATGCAGTTCAAGCCCTTCAGCAGAGGCCAGCGCGCGCAAATCATCCGCTTCGCTGCGGGGGAGGCCGCGCATTGTCGCAAACACCCGTGCGCCGGATCTAGCGTAAAGCTCTGCTCCCAAACGGCCAAACCCGGTTGAACAGCCAGTGATGAGCACGCTTTTGCCCGAAAGATCGGGCTTGGCATCCACCTGATCGCTTTGTGCGTAGCTGATGGTTGCAGCCAGAGCGCCAGTGGCGGCGGCTCCTGCCAACAGGTTGCGGCGGGTAACATTTGTCATCTTTTGCTCTCCAATTCCCCTATCCAACGCATCAGCGCGGCAGGGTTCCTGAATCTGTGCACATAGTGCTCTGATCCTTTAAGCAGACGCTCGGTGCGCACGCGCGGCCCGCTGTTCCAGCTCAGGATATAGACGAAAAATTTGAAGTTGAAACGTTCAGGGCAACCCTCGGCCATTTCCCGTCTGCTCGAGAGGTTGTTCGGCTGCTTCCTCCTCGATTTCATCGAACAGTTTGAGGCGGTGCATCTCCTTCTGCAGAAACCACAACGCGTAAACGTCATAAACCGCATGTCCGATCATCACGGCCAGCAGGCTGCCAGTCCAGACATAGAAAATTCCAAAAATCACTCCAATCAGAAGGATCAGAAATGCGACCACCGGCTTTGCAAAATGGATGAGCGCGAACACTATGCTGGAGAGGATAATCGCGACGGGGAGAGGCGTGAAATCGCTAAGGATGGTTTGCAGACCGCCCCGGAAAATTGCCTCTTCGCCAACGCCCGCACAGATTGAGATGAAGACGATCGCGGGAAGCGGAAGTTGCTTCTCAAGGAACGCAAAGTTTTTCGCCTGCAGACGCACGAGTTTTTCAGATAAGTTGGTGAGATATTGAAAGACCACGAATGCCACTGCGATCATTCCAAAACCGAGACCAAGGCCTATCGCGATTTGCCGGACATCGACTGTGACAAATTCGGTCAATAAGCGGCCCGATGCCAGCCAAAAAAACATGCCCAAGCAAACGAACAACAGCGTTTGCCACCCAAGCCCTTTGCAAATGTCAGCAACCGACATTTTGCGCATTTCATGATAGGGATTGCTCATTGCTGCCGCAGCGCGATCTCGCTCATAAATCGGGGGCTATCGCCCTTTGCAAGCCATCCAGCAGAGGCACCAATCGCGCCCAGCATTTCGATCAGGTCATCCTGTTCTGACTTGGCGTAGTTTCCAAGCACATACCCGGTGACGCGGTCCTTATGCCCCGGGTGGCCAATGCCAATTCGCACACGGCGAAAATCTGGCCCCAAATGCTTGTCAATTGAACGCAAACCATTGTGACCAGCCGTACCGCCGCCTTGCTTCACTTTGATTTTGAACGGCGCAAGATCAAGCTCATCATGAAACACCGTAAGCGCATCCATATCGAGCTTATAGAATCGCAAAGCTTCACCAACGCTGCGCCCGCTTTCATTCATGAATGTCGCAGGTTTTAGGAAGAGAATTCTCTCGCCATCAATCCGGCCTTCTTGGACCCACCCCTGAAACTTCTTTTGGACGGGGCCGAACTCATGCATTTCAGCCAGCACGTCGAGCGCCATAAAGCCGACATTGTGCCGGTGCATGGTGTATTTCGGTCCGGGATTTCCAAGTCCAACCCAAAGTTGCATGGATGCGCTTTAGCCTCACTGATCAGAAAACAAAACGGCGGACCTCCATCGGAGACCCGCCGCCTTGGTGATTGGTGTGTTTTGAAAAACTTGGCTTATTCGCCGCCTTCTTCGCCGCCAGCAGCTTCAGCGCCTTCTTCGGCACCTTCTTCTGCGCCTTCACCTTCTTCGCCTTCGAGGACCTCCTCGTCGTCTTCGCTCTCAGTTTTCTTGAGTGCAGACGGTGCGACGAGAGTTGCGATGGTATAATCACGATCGGTGATCGCGCTTTCGCTACCCTCAGGCAGGCTAACTTCGCTGATGTGGATTGAATCGCCCACTTCCTTACCAGTCACATCGATAGTGATCTCGTTCGGAATTTTGTCTGATTCGCAAACCAGATCCAAATCGTGACGAACAATGTTGAGCACGCCGCCTTTTTTCAGGCCCGGTGATTCTTCTTCGTTGATGAAGATAACCGGAATGGCGACTTCAATTTTCGCGTCCTTCGCAAGACGCAGAAAATCGACATGGGTCGGACGATCCGTGACAGGGTGAAGCGCGACATCTTTAGGCAAAGTGCGCTCACTCTTGCTGCCAACATCAATGTTGACGATCGAGTTCATGAATTGGCCAGTCATCATCTGACGAACCAGCTCTTTTTCCTCGACATGGATTGTTACGGGATCTTCCTTGCCGCCATAAATAACAGCGGGAATGCGACCATCTCGGCGAAGTGCTCGGGAGGCTCCCTTGCCAGCCCGTTCGCGCGGTTCGGCCGGCAGTGACAGAGCGTCGCTCATGATCGTCTACCTTTCAAATGCGTTGGTTTCAAAATTATGCGCCACGCCTCCAGGGTGACCATGACGCCGAAGCGCGCGGCCTTAGGGCGTGTGCCGGGACATTGCAAGCAAAGACAGCGGTAGGGGCGGTGCGTGGATTTGGCCCGTCAAGGAATTGCGCGAACCACAAACCCTTTATCCGCGAGCATGCTGGGCAGGCCATCGGGGCCAACCAAGTGCGCCGCGCCCACCGCAACAAGCGGTTGAGGTTCGCTTTGCAAAAGAGTTTCGATCTGTGCCGTCCAATCGCGATTGCGATCAACCAACAGGGCGTTTTTCAATTCAGCATCAGCCATGATCCCGCTTTGGGTCGCATCAATTAGCACCTGCTCATCCCCGCTTAGCCACGCGCGGCGCAATCGCGCTGGATCGTTATCCAGCTGTTCCACTTCGCGCACTATGCCGGACAACAGATCACGCTGTTCGGATTCGGGCAGGGCATCGAAAATACGCAGCTGATCTTCCGCGCCTTCAAGTTCAAGAATTTGACGTTCGTCAAAATCGCCGATGATGGCACGATCGACGCCATTTTCGGAATCGCCCTGAGTGCCGACTTGCGACAGCATTATTGCCGCGGCCCATGTTTCAACCGAGCCGAAATCCGAAACCGAGAATTGTGATCGAGATACCAAATCGATGAGCTGTGGGCGCAGGCTGGGCGTGACGCGGGCGGTGAGGGCAGGCAAATCGGGAGACGCAGAAAGCTCAGCAAAAGTTGCCGCCAATGCTTGCTCGTCCTCAAGCGATGCGACCTCCACGACCAGTAAATCTGCATCTTCGATCGCTGATTGTATCGCGGCGGTGCGCCAGCTCGTGCCATCGGGAAGGGCATGGATAGTCCCAAACAGCCAGCCCTCCAATTCGCCATCGGCATTGGCGATCTCATACATCAGAGGCGAAGCGTCTTCGGTCACCTCTTTGGCGGGGTCATCACCGCAGGAGGCGAGCAACATCACCGCTAAAAATGCGCAAGAGATGCTGCTCGCTACTCGTTTTATCATTGGACGCGGACCGCAGGAATTTCGCGTTCAGCCAAATAGTCTTGAACGCTGTTATTTCCGGCCAGATGGCCTGCGCCAACCGCGATGAAAACGGTGCCGGGGCTGTCCAAGCGGGTATCGATCCAGTCTGCCCAATTGCGGTTGCGCGAGAACAGCAATTTCTCTGCGACTTCTGGATCGGTCAGCCCTTCATTCATAAGTGTGGCCAAGCCATCGGCATCGCCCCGCACCCAGGTTTCGACCATCGCATCGAGGATCGGTTTGATTTCATCAATCCCTTCGGCCGCCTCCATCAGAAACTGGACTTGCGACGCCTCAGACAGACCATCGAAGATACCGATCTGAAACTCGATCGTTTCCAGCGCGCCTCGATCAATTTCTCCGGCCCGGTCGATCAAGACCTTTTCAACGCCGGCATCGGTTGAATATCCCTGTTGCAGCAGCGGCAAGGTCGTGAGCGTTAGGCCGGCAAGCCAAGGCTCCAATTGATCGAACGCATTTGTTGGCAGACCCAATTTGCCCAACGCCTCGTCATAAGTCGTCGATTGATCGTCACTCAGCAAGGTCCGCAATGTTGTGCCCGGTGGCAGCACGCCACGCGAGAGCACCAGCTGCTGCATCGCTGCTTCCGTCGCCTCATCAACCTCAATTTCGGTCACGATAACGTCAGAGGCCGCAAGCGCCTGCCCAATTTCGGCATCGAACCATTCAATCTCGGGCGGCAATGCGTGGATCGTTCCAAATAGGTAGATCGTCGTATCCTCATCGGACACTTGCCACAGAGCCGGGCCCGAAGGTTCTGCTTCTGCCAGTTCGAGAGTTTCTGCAGCGACCCGAACATCTGGAACCGGTGCGGGCAGTGTTTGCGTTTGAGCGCAGGCTGTTGCGCTGGAAAAGAGCGCCAGGGGAACCAGCGCGTTGGCAACATTTTTGAATTGATTTGACATGATACGAAATCCTTTTGTCAGAATGAATGAGTGTGCCCAATTCGGCCTCAACGCAATCCCATTTTGCGCAGCAGATAAGTGATGAATGTAACAACCAGCATAACCGCCAATACGGGTAGAGCGGTGGGTTGATCGGCTAGGCCCAGATCGGCGCAGAAAAACCAAACCCCGAAGAATGCCAATCCGCCGTAAAATCCCACCATGTGAGACCAAAGATTGTCTTGCAGATCGAGTTCATCCACGCGCCGGAAATAATCAAATGAGAACCAAAGGAAGCCAATGGCCACCACTGCGATGGCTGCAAGAGGAATGAATAGCGGAACATCCCCATGAAGGTATAACTGGTTTAACACCCCGCCGATCAATCCCGCGAACATGGCAAGCACCATGGACAATGCGATATAACGCCAGAAAGATCGACGTTTGGATTTGAGCATTTCCTCTCCACTCGCTGGCGAAGGATGATCAGAACTGGTCATCAAAAATCTCCTCAATCGGTAAATCAAACAGTCGCGCGATACGAAATGCCAGCGGCAGCGATGGATCATGCTTGCCCGTTTCGATTGCATTCACGGCCTGCCGAGACACATCGAGCCGGCCGGCCAATTCGGCCTGGCTCCAATCGCGTTCTGCGCGGAGAACTTTAAGTCGGTTTTTCATCACTCGCCTTATCGTCAACTCCCGACTCGATGTCAGGCTTACCTGACTTTATGTCGTCATTTGTTTACAGTGTCAAGTTATCCTGACATTTTGTAAGGATCAGTTGATTTCAGGTGTGTGAATTGCACGCAAGAATACGCCTAAAATCGAACGATTCATGCCGATCACCAGGTTGAGAAATTTTGTTTTTCGGTGAGCTGGGAACCAAAGCCCAAGCTGAAATTATTGGATCCGGTCGACTTGAAGCCCTTGTTCTCGAAGCATTAGAATGACCGAATCGTCGCCTTCGAAATGACCGGCACCGGCGGCGAGCAATATCTCGCCAGGTTCGTCCAGCCGATCCTGCAGCCAAACCGTCCAAGCTTGATTGCGTTTAACGATCAGGATTTCATACATCGCGGCATAAAACGCGCCGCTGTCTTCAAATTCGCTGCGAATGTCTTGCAATTCGCCCTGAGCCCAGGCGTGTTCACTGGAAAAGGGACCTACGGTGATTTCTGCATCGCCATCACTGGAATCGTCAGCCCCCGATGTGGCTGCGGCGAACAGATTTTCGACGCTTCCATCGTTCCATTCTGACAAGTTGTTTTCGAGCTCTTGCAGTAGGGAATCATCATCCAGCAGGGCAATTTCGCGGAAATAGACTAAGCTGTTTTCGATCGATGAAATCGGTTTTTGCGCGGCTTGAAATTCCGCTTCCAATACAGTTTCGACACCATATTCTCTTGCCGATCCGCCTTGCCCAAACTGCACCATGCCGATCGACATCAGCGATAAAAACAGGGGCATCCGATCAAATGCTTGCTCTTCGTCACCGGTAAGGTGGAGCAGCTTTTGCCATTTTTGTGCATTCGGTTCCGATAAGCGTTCAGAGATCGGTGGACTGCTGCTCGATTGCTCCACCAGTTCGCGCAGCAAATCTGAGACCCCATCGCCAACATCTTCGTCTGACATTTCAACGACCAGCTCATCGACTTCGCCAACGATTTGATCAAGTCGATCAGTGCGCCAGCGAAATCCCGCCGGCAAAACATGAAAAGTGCCAAAAATGTAGATGATGGTATCGTCATCAGCCAGCCGCCAAATCGCCGGGTTCGGCTCATAATCCTGAACAAAGGAAGAGGTTCCTTCGATCTTTTGGATGGAGGATATTTGATCCGAACGCTCGCTATCGATCGGCGTTGTCGCGCTTTCTTGGGCCGAGAGTGCTGGGCCTAGCGCAAGAAATCCTGCGGCGATGGTGATGCGTTTGATCATGATGTGTCTGATCATGGCGATATTCGATTCCGACTTTTGAATGACGACAAGGTGCCCATGCTGGCGTGCTGAGGTGCGAAGTCAAGGGGGCATTGAACGGTGCCAATGCTGCGCTGCGGCATTGACGCTGCGATAGGCATAAGCCATTGCGTCGCGCCATGAGTGCTGACCTCGAAAATACGCCCGAAGTAGGCCGCGATCCGACCCGATCATTTCAGGACATGATCCTGACGCTGCATGATTTTTGGAGTGCGCAAGGCTGCGTCATCCTACAGCCATACGATATGCGCATGGGCGCGGGTACTTTTCACACCGCGACCACGCTGCGCGCCTTGGGGCCAGAACCATGGAATGCGGCCTTTGTTCAGCCTTGCCGTAGGCCAACCGATGGCCGTTATGGCGAGAACCCCAACCGGCTCCAGCATTATTATCAATATCAGGTCATCTTAAAGCCAAGCCCGGCTGACATTCAGGACCTCTATCTTGTAAGCTTGCGCAAAATTGGCATCGACCCGCTGAAGCACGATATCCGCTTCGTCGAAGATGATTGGGAATCGCCCACTCTGGGCGCATGGGGCCTTGGCTGGGAAGTTTGGTGCGACGGGATGGAAGTCACCCAGTTCACCTACTTCCAGCAAATGGGCGGGTTCGATTGCAAACCTGTCGCGGGTGAGCTGACTTACGGGCTCGAACGGCTCGCGATGTATATCCAAGGCGTCGACAGCGTATATGACCTCGCTTTCAATCAGAACGGCGTCTCTTATGGCGATGTGTTCCTTGAGAACGAAAAACAGATGTCGAAATGGAACTTCGAAGTCGCTGATACAGACAGTCTTTTCGACCTGTTCAACAAGGCAGAGGCTGAATGCAAGAACGCTCTCTCCGCTGAGGTTCCGATTGCCGCGTATGAGCAAGCGGTTGAGGCCAGCCACATCTTCAACCTGTTGCAAGCGCGCGGCGTGATCAGCGTCCAGGAACGCGCCAGCTATATGGGCCGCGTGCGCGATCTCGCCCGCGGATCGTGTGAGGCACATATGGCAAAAGAGGCCGCCGGCTGGGCCGCGAAATATCCGGAGTGGAACCAATGAGCGGTTCCGATTTCCTTTTAGAACTGCGCTGCGAAGAAATCCCTGCACGGATGCAAAAGGGCGCGCGCGCTGAGTTGGAAAAACTGTTCCGCCGCGAGATGACGGCCGCTGGCGTTGATGCGGGAGAGGTGACCGTGTGGTCTACCCCGCGCAGATTGGCGCTGATTGTTCGCGATTTACCCAATGCGACCGAGGCGGTGCGCGAAGAGGCCAAAGGCCCGCCCGTGGGCGCGCCGGACCAAGCGGTTGATGGGTTCTGCCGCAAAAACGGTGTGAATCGCGGGCAATTGGAAACACGCGACGTAAAAGGAAGAGCGACTTTTTTTGCAGTGATTGAGAGACCCGGTCAGGCAGTCGCCGATCTGCTCAGCCAAGCAATACCTGCCATCATTCGCGATTTCTCATGGCCCAAATCGATGAGATGGGGCGAGGCATCAATCTCGACCGAGAGCCCCAAATGGGTGCGGCCGCTTTCTGGCATTGTTGCCTTGTTCGATGGCGCGGTGGTGCCATGTGAGCTTGGCGGAATTGCCAGCGGTAAAACCACGTTTGGCCATCGTTTCCATTCATCAGGTGAGGTTTTGATCACCTCTGCCGATGATTATGTTGGCAAGCTGCGCGCCGCCCATGTGATCGTGGACCACGTTGAACGCGAAGGAATTGTGCGAGACGGTGCGAAGGCCGCTGCGCAGGCGGCTGGTTTGAAGCTGGTTGAGGACGAAGGTCTGGTGGTTGAGAACGCTGGGCTGACTGAATGGCCGGTGCCGCTGCTGGGGCGTTTCGATGAAGAATATCTCGATGTGCCGCCAGAGGTTATCCAGCTGACGGCGCGCGTGAACCAAAAATACTTCGTGTGCGAGGGGGCGGCCAAAGACGGGGACGGCAAGCTTGCAAACGCTTTTGTCTGCACCGCCAATATCGAGGCGGAGGACCCCGCCGTGGTGGTCGACGGCAATCGCAAGGTTCTGGCTGCGCGGCTCGCCGATGCGCGCTTCTTCTGGGAGCTCGATCAGAAGAAGACGCTGCTTGAGCACGCGAAGGGTCTGGAGCGGATTACCTTCCACGAGAAGCTGGGCACAGTTGCCGATAAGGTCGACCGCGTAGCGAAGCTGGCGCGCTGGCTGTGCGAGGAAAAGATCGTCGATGGCGATCCCGATCTGGCCGAGCAGGCTGCGCGTCTATGCAAGGCCGACCTAGTTACCGAAATGGTCGGAGAATTTCCCGATCTGCAAGGCCTGATGGGCGGATATTACGCGGCGAAAGAAGGGCTTCCGGTCGAAGTCTCCGAAGCCATCCGCGATCACTATAAGCCCGTGGGGCAGGGCGATGATGTGCCTAATGCTCCGGTGACCGTGGCTGTGAGTTTGGCGGATAAGCTCGATACGCTCCTTTCGTTTTTCGAGATCGAAGAATTCCCGACTGGTTCGAAAGATCCGTTCGCTTTGAGACGAGCCGCTTTGGGAATTATTGCGCTCATTCTCGAAAACAAAATTGTGCTGCATACAGATGCGGTCGCTCAAAAGTGGCTTGGTCAGGAAGACCCATCTCGAATGCTATCCGAAAGCGAGATCGCAAGCCGTAAAATTTTGACCTCTGTGCCACCATTTTTGCGGGATCGCTTGAAGGTGCAGTTGAAACAGAGTGGAATTCTGCACGATCGCATAGAGGCTTCTAGGCGCTGGAACAGTCGCGACGACGGACGACTTGATCGTATCGTTGTTAGGGCAAGCGCTTTGCAAGAATTTCTTGAAACCGACAACGGCACCAACCTACTCGCTGGATACAAACGCGCGGCCAATATCCTGAAGAAGGAAGATTGGTCGCACAGCGATGAGGCCGCAAAAGAGCTTTCCTACCAGCCCGAAGCTGAGGAAAAGGCTTTGATAAACGCGCTTGATGCCGCAGCCCCTAAGGCCGCAACCGCCATTGAGAGCGAAGATTTCGCCGCCGCAATGGCTGCGCTGGCAAGCCTGCGTGCGCCCATCGATGCGTTCTTTGAAGAGGTCACAGTCAATGATGATGATCCGGCCAAGCGCGAAGCCCGACTTAACCTGCTCGCGCGGTTCAAAAATGCCGTTCATACAGTCGCCGATTTCAGCCGGATCGAGGGCTGATCTGCATCAGACAAGTGTCAACTTCGCCTTTTTTAGATTTTCGCCCGTTAACACAAGGTTTTAAGCCGCCAAAGAGCGGGTGACGCAATGTCACCTCTGTCAACTTCGTAGGAAATGTAATGTCGCTACAAACGGTCTACCACTTTGGCGGTTCTGCCCCTCATGATGATGATCGCCAAAAGGACAAAACTGTCACTGGCGGGAAGGGTGCGAATTTGGCGGAAATGGCGGCGATTGGCCTGCCGGTTCCTCCCGGTTTTACGATCACCACCGAGGAATGCGTGCGTTACCTGCAAGAAGGCGCTGATTTCTCCGCCGATTTGCGTGAGAACGTGAGCAATGCATTGGCTCATATTGAACGCGCGGTGGGCAAGAATTTTGGCGATGCCGCCGATCCAATGTTGGTTTCTGTGCGTTCTGGCGCGCGGGTATCGATGCCGGGCATGATGGACACTGTGCTCAATCTCGGCCTCAACGATCAAACCGTTGAAGGTTTGGCGAGCACCAGCGGGGATGAGCGATTTGCGTGGGATAGCTATCGCCGGTTTGTCCAGATGTATTCCGATGTGGTGCTGGGCATCGATCATGGTCTGTTCGAAGAAGCGCTAGAAATCTGCAAAGAAGATAATGGGTTCTACGCTGATACTGAGCTGAGCGCGGATGATTGGCGGACGCTGGTTGGTGAATACAAAAGCATTGTTGAGACCGAACAAGGCAAGCCATTCCCGCAAGATGTGAACGAGCAATTGTGGGGCGCCATCGCCGCTGTTTTTGACAGCTGGGATGCCGACCGCGCCAAAGTATATCGGCGGCTGAATGATATTCCGGGCGATTGGGGCACCGCTGTAAATGTGCAAGCTATGGTGTTCGGCAATATGGGGGAAACCAGCGCAACTGGCGTTGCCTTTACCCGTGACCCTGCCACTGGCGAGCGTGCATATTACGGCGAATATCTGATCAACGCGCAAGGCGAAGACGTGGTCGCTGGCATTCGCACGCCGCAATATTTGACCAAGGCGGCGCGCGAAGCGGCGGGCGCCAAACCGCTCAGCATGGAAGAATCGATGCCGGATGCTTATGGCGAGCTGGCGCGTGTTTTTGACCTGCTCGAAGCCCATTATCGGGACATGCAGGATATCGAATTTACGGTTGAACGCGGCAAGCTGTGGATGCTTCAAACCCGTTCGGGCAAGCGTACAGCCAATGCTGCGCTGAAAATGGCCGTCGATATGGTCAATGAGCAATTGATTGATGAGAAGACCGCGATCCTGCGGGTTGATCCGATGGCGCTCGATCAATTGTTGCACCCAACTCTCGATCCCGATGCAGTGCGGACTGTTCTGACCGCTGGTTTGCCAGCGTCTCCGGGAGCAGCGGCAGGCAAAATCGTGCTCGATGCAGACACGGCTGAGCAATGGGCCGGGCGCGGTGAAAAGGTGATTTTGGTGCGGGTGGAAACGTCGCCAGAGGACATTCACGGGATGCATGCAGCGCAAGGGATTTTGACCGCTCGCGGCGGCATGACGTCACACGCGGCCGTGGTTGCCCGCGGGATGGGCCGACCCTGTGTTTCAGGGGCCAGCGCCGTTTCAATCGATATTGGCACTCGAACACTTCGGATTGGTGATGAACAGCTGAAAGAAGGCGATGAAATCACGCTCGATGGCGGCAATGGCCAGGTGATGCTCGGACTGGTTCCGACGGTAGAGCCAGAGCTGGCTGGCGATTTCGGCATTTTGATGGATTGGGCCGATAGCCACCGGCGCATGCGCGTTCGCACCAACGCGGAAACGCCCGATGATTGCAAAATGGCGCGGCAATTTGGGGCAGAAGGCATCGGCCTGTGCCGTACGGAGCATATGTTCTTCGATGCCAATCGTATCAGCGCAGTTCGGCAAATGATTTTGGCAGACGATGAGGCGGGGCGGCGCAAAGCGCTGGCCAAGTTGTTGCCAGAACAGCGCGCCGATTTCGCACAAATATTCGAAGTGATGAGCGGACTTCCTTGCACGATCAGACTACTCGATCCGCCATTGCATGAATTTCTCCCGCATGGCGATGCGGAGTTTGAAGACCTTGCCGATGCCACCGGATTGGGTGTCGATCATCTCAAACGGCGCGCGGGTGAATTGCACGAATTCAACCCGATGCTGGGCCATCGCGGTTGTCGATTGGGAATAACCTATCCCGAAATATACGAAATGCAGGCGCGCGCGATATTTGAAGCTGCATGCGATGTGTTGGCCGCCAGCGGCGATGCGCCTGTGCCGGAGATTATGATCCCGCTGGTTGCAACCCGGCGCGAATTGGCGATCCTGCGCACATTGGTTGAACGCGTGGCCAAAGAGGTTTTCGCCGAAAAAGGCGCCCGGGTTGATTATCTGATCGGCACAATGATCGAATTGCCCCGTGCGGCTCTGATGGCTGGAGAGATCGCGCAGGAAGGCGCGTTCTTCTCCTTCGGGACCAACGATCTAACGCAGACCACATTGGGCGTTTCCAGAGACGATTCGGCGCGGTTCCTGGCTCCTTATGTTGATAAAGGCATCTTTGCGCGCGACCCGTTTGTCAGCCTGGATATTGATGGGGTTGGGCAATTGGTCGAATTGGCAGCTGAACGCGGCCGGGCGACAAAAAGTGATCTGAAACTCGGCATTTGCGGCGAGCATGGGGGCGATCCAGCCAGTATTGCATTCTGTGAAGAGGTTGGCCTCGATTATGTTTCTGCCTCGCCCTATCGCGTGCCGATCGCTCGCCTCGCTGCTGCCCAAGCGGCGCTGCGTAGCTGATATCGGTGGGGTTAGCGCCAACAGGTGAGAGTAAGAATTTCGAAGCGTTCGTGCACCCGGCCTTCTGCATCGCGCAAAGCTTCAAACGCCCCAAGCGCTCGCGCTCGCATTTGCTTGGTGAAAGGCGGGGGTTGATCGCTGAGAACATTGGTCAAAGCCTGATCGCGCAGGTCCGCGATCATTTGATCAAAGCTTCTATAGCTAACCGGCAGCGTTCTGCTGTCGACCACCTGCCGTTTGAAGCCCGCACGATCAAGCAGGGAAGTTGCGGCGCGGCTGTCTATTTGCGGGTGGAGCCGCGCAGCGGGCCGCTCCCCATCAGCTTCAAGCAGAATTTGCCGCAAAGTGCTTGCGCTACCAGCTCCCAAGAATTGCGCGATAAATACCCCGCCATCGCGCAATGCATGGCGATAATGGAGCAAGGCGCCGGGCAGATCATTGACTGTATCAAGCCGGTTTAGGCTGATGATAAGATCTTGATCGGTCCAACCGGAAGGGTGTTCTTCATCGTGGGTCGCCCCCAATGTTACTTTGGCCTTTTTCTGCAGCAGCGCATTGCGCAATTCGTCTGAGGTTGCGCCCACGATTGCCGCTGTTGCCGGGGAAAGCCGCATGAACTCGGTTCGCTCAACGCAATCCGATTCCATTTCGGTGTTAAGCCAATCTGCCGAGTCAGTTTTTTGACCACGAAACATTGCCCTTTGCGCGCGGGCGGCGCGGCGTTCGCGAGAGAATATTTGCGGGACGGGCGTATCGGTCATTCGCAGCCTGCTCTGCCGCTCTTGTCAGATTGGCGCAAGAGGTGCAGCACTCTGCAAATGCGGTGGCGGTCGTTTATCAAAGATAGTCTCAGGCCGGTTGTCGATCTGGTCTACCCGCCGCGCTGCCCACTATGCGGCGATGCCATTGCCGATCAATCGGGTGTTTGCGTTTCCTGCTGGAGCGAACTTTCGATCCCCTCGGGCGCGGCTTGTGCCAGTTGCGGTCTGCCATTTGGCTCTGAGATATCAGGCGAGAAATTGCAGTGCGGCGCATGTGTGGCCGATCCACCCAGGCATAGCGGAATTATAACGGCGACATTGTATAACGACGCATCGCGAAAGCTGGTCTTATCGTTGAAACATGGACACAAAATTGCGCTGGCACCCTTGCTGGCGCGGTTGATAGCCAGCCGGTTCGATGTTGGCGAATCGCAAGATAGGTCAATACTTGTGCCGGTCCCGTTGCATCGCTGGCGTTTGTGGAAGCGTGGTTTCAATCAAGCTGGTTTGATCGCTCAGGAACTCGCACCGCTGATCAAGGCGGAGTTGGTGATAGATGGTCTGGTGCGACAAAAGCAGACCCCCAGTTTGGGCGGTTTGGGATCAAGGGCGCGGCATAAAGTGCTGTCCGGTGCGATTCGTTTGAACCCTTCGGTCACCGCGCGAATCAAGGGTCGCGATATCATTTTGGTTGATGATGTGTTGACCAGCGGCGCGACTAGTGATGCTTGCGTACGGGCTCTGATTACGGGCGGTGCACGCTCTGTGAAGATCGCCTGTTTCGCGCGAGTTGTGGGCACAGATTTGGCTACACAATCTTCGGGCCAATCTTCAGTGACTGGCGCGCGGGCAGAGGCCTAGAACACATTTCTTAAGGCCTAAAACACAACGCCCGAGGCCATTACGACCTCGGGCGCCACGTGACGAAATCAAATGGACCCGCTCTTAAAGAGCTCAGGCAGCCACCCCCTAACTTGGCTGCCAGGATCCAATCCCTCATCGTTCAACCGTTCCGATCAGCACCCCGCGGTCGATCTGGTCCGGCTACCCCCTGAACTTGGCACTCTTTCGGTACCGCTGTTCGGTTGATGAACCCGCGAAGGTCCATGTGCGTCTTTCTCTCACTGGAGTCAGGAATCGAAAAGGTCCAAACAGCTAGGCGGTGGATTTTGCATAGAGTCTGTGGTTATCGTGCAACAAACTATCGCATACGTGCCCCCACTCACCGAAGGAATCCAAATTGTCCAATAAAGCCGGACCTTCCACGTCCATGGATCAAGAGGCCCGAGAGCAGGGCGCAACGTTCGATCCCAAATTCGATTCGCACGGTTTGATCACTACGGTGGTGACGCATCATCAGAGCAACGAAGTGCTTATGGTTGCCTTTATGAATCAAGACGCGATCAATCAGACGCTGGCCACAAGGAGGGCGCACTTTTGGTCGCGTTCGCGGCAAAGGCTCTGGATGAAAGGTGAGACATCTGGACATGTGATCGAAGTGACCGAGGTTTTGGTCGATTGCGATCAGGACGCTTTGGTTGTGAAGGGAGTGCCAAAGGGCCCGACTTGTCACACCAATGCGCGGAGTTGTTTCTATCGAAGGCTTGCTCTTGGGGAAGGGGACGGCAACCCTATCGTAAAGGTCAATACTTGACGCTCACGTAAAGGTAAGGTAGGTCGGCGGTATGGCTACCGCACACGCAGACTCGTCCGAAGGCACCGATGCAAGTGGTGTTGATCAAGATTCGTTGCAGCGTCGCAATGGCGCCCACTTGGATCGCCCTGACAAACATGAGCGGGAACAGTTCTCGATCTCCGATTTAACCGGAGAGTTCGGCTGCACCGCACGCGCGCTTCGCTTTTATGAAGATGAAGGCCTGATTTCACCGGCACGCGTGGGATTGACCCGGGTCTATTCCAAACGCGATCGGGCGCGCCTTGCATGGATTATGCGGGCCAAGAATGTTGGATTTAGCCTGACTGAGATTCGTGAGATGATCGATCTCTATGATCTTGATGATGGCCGGGTTGAACAGCGGCGCGTGACCATTGAAAAATGTCGCGATCACGTTGCCAAACTCAAAGCGCAGCGCGCCGATATCGATTCCTCGATCAAAGAGCTCACAGAGTTTGTAGCGGACATCGAGAAGCTCAATCTCGGCTAAAGAGTCAGACTCAAACCCCTGTTATTCCAAAGATCAGCACGTTTAAGGACAATTTGATGCCAACCTATACTGCGCCGACCCGCGAAACTCGCTTTATCGTCAACGAGATGCTTGATCTTGCAAGTTATGGCAATTTGCCGGGCTTTGAAAATGCCACGCCTGACATGATCGATACGGTCATCAACGAAGCAGGTAAGTTTTGTTCAGAAGTGTTGGCCCCGCTGAATCTCTCAGGCGATGAGCAAGGCTGTACACGCCACGAAGATGGCTCGGTGACGACGCCAGATGGCTTCAAGGAAGCCTATCAATCTTTGGTTGAGAGCGGTTGGACAACATTGACCGGGCCAGAGGAATTTGGCGGGCAAGAATTGCCACATGTACTTGGTTTCGCATTTGAAGAATATATCGGCACCGCCAATCAGGCATTTGCGATGTATCCTGGCCTTACAGGCGGCGCGACGGCAGCATTGCTTGCCGCTGGCTCTCAAGAACAGAAGGAGATGTACGCGCCGAAAATGATTTCGGGCGAATGGTCGGGGACGATGAACCTGACTGAGCCGCATTGCGGCACAGATCTGGGCATGATCCGCACGAAGGCAGAGCCGAATGCAGATGGCTCCTATGCTATTTCCGGCACCAAGATATTCATTTCCGCCGGTGAACACGATCTCACCAGCAACATCATCCATCTTGTTCTGGCCAAGACCCCTGGCGCGCCTGACAGTTCAAAAGGCATCTCACTATTCGTCGTTCCAAAGTTCATTCTTGATGAAAATGGCGAACCGGGAGAGCGCAATGGCGTTTCATGCGGTTCGATTGAAAAGAAGATGGGCATCCACGGAAATGCCACCTGCGTGCTCAATTATGATGGCGCCATGGGTTGGATGCTGGGTGAGGAAAATCGCGGCCTCGCAGCGATGTTCGTAATGATGAACGCCGCGCGGCTTGGGGTTGGACTGCAAGGGCTCGCCCAGTCAGAGGTCGCCTATCAGAATGCAGTGACATATGCGCTTGATCGCCGTCAGGGACGGGCGCTTACCGGTCCGGCAGATCCAGAAGCGAAAGCTGATCCGATTTTCGTCCACCCGGATGTTCGCCGGATGTTGATGGATGCAAAAGTCTTCAACGAAGCGATGCGCGGCCTGTGCCTTTGGGGTGCGCTTCAAGTTGATCTTTCGCACAAGGCGCAAACCGAAGAAGAACGCGAAGCGGCCGATGAACTGATCGGTCTGATGACGCCTGTCATCAAAGGTTATGGCACCGATAAAGGCTATGACATGGCCAACAATATGCAGCAGGTTTTTGGCGGTCATGGCTACATTCAAGAATGGGGCATGGAGCAATTTGTGCGTGATAGCCGCATCGCCATGATTTACGAAGGCACCAATGGTGTGCAAGCGATGGATCTGTGCGGCCGTAAACTGCCATCAAAAGGCGGCGCAGCGGTTCAGGCATTCTTCGCGATGATCGATGAAGAAATCGCTGCGGCAAAAGAAACACCTGAACTGAAAGACATAGCTGAGCGCCTTGAGAAAGCATTGGGCGAACAGAAAGCAGCGACCATGTGGTTTATGCAGAACGCGATGGCGAATCCAAACCACCTGGGTGCGGGCGCGCATCATTACATGCATATTATGGGCATTGTGACGCTCGGCTTCATGTGGCTCAAAATGGCGAAGACTGCTCTCGAACGGCTTACCTCTAACCCTGAAGACAAAGCATTCTACGAAGCAAAGCTGACGTCGGCGGCATATTATGCCGAACGTTTCCTGCCGGATGCTGGCGCGCTGCGTCGCAAGCTTGAAGCGGGTTCTGACAATATGATGAAGCTGCCGGAAGAGGCATTCTCCACCGCGGCTTAATCCACTTTCCAAATCGCCACATAAAAATGGCCCGGGAGCGCAAACTCTCGGGCCCTTTTTGTTGTTTGGTTGGCTTTGGGGCCGTGCGTTTATTCGACGGGCAAGAAATCTGGCACCGAAAGATAGCGCTCACCGGTGTCATAATTGAAGCCAAGAACCCGGGTTCCTGCATCAAGATCGGGAAGCTTCTTAGCAATCGCAGCCAAGGTTGCGCCGCTGGAAATACCGATCAGCATGCCTTCTTCGCTTGCCGCGCGCCGCGCCATTTCTTTGGCATCGCCTGCATCCACCGGGATTGCGCCATCGATGGCATCGGTGTGCAGATTGCCGGGAATAAAACCAGCGCCGATCCCTTGAATGGGGTGCGGGCCAGGTTGGCCGCCACTGATAACCGGGGAAAGTTCCGGCTCAACGCCATAGGCTTTCATGTTCGGCCAACTCGCTTTTAGTCCTTCTGCGCAGCCAGTTAGGTGACCGCCTGTGCCAACGCCTGTGATCAAGACATCAATCGGATCGTTGGCGAAATCGGCCAGAATTTCCTTTGCCGTGGTGTTGGTGTGAACAGCAACATTGGCGGGGTTTTCAAACTGTGAAGGCATCCATGCACCATCGGTGGCAGAGACGATTTCAGTTGCCCGTTCGATAGCGCCCTTCATGCCTTTTTCCTTGGGGGTCAGGTCAAACGCCGCGCCATAAGACAGCATCAGACGGCGCCGCTCGATTGACATAGATTCGGGCATAACCAGCACGAGTTTGTAACCCTTAACTGCGGCCACCATTGCAAGACCGATGCCGGTATTGCCGCTGGTCGGCTCAACAATCGTGCCGCCAGGAGCAAGCTTGCCGGAAGCCTCAGCATCTTCAACCATGGCCAGCGCAATCCGATCTTTAATCGATCCGCCGGGGTTTGCGCGCTCTGATTTGAGCCACACTTCGTGATTGGGAAAAAGGCGAGACAGCCGGATGTGCGGTGTGTTGCCAATCGTCTCAAGAATATTGGCGGCTTTCATATCAGGTCTCCTGAGGATTTTTGTTCTGATCGCCTTCTAACAGGTCTGAAGGTGGATCGAAGGTCTTTGTTGTTTTCAATACTGGGAATATTCGGCTCCACAACGCAACGGTTACAATTGCACCTACTCCACCTGCAATAACGGCAGCAACCGGGCCGATCAGAAATGCGAGCGTTCCCGAAAACGCATCGCCGCCTTCGTTCGAGGCGCTGATGGTAAGCAGGCTGACAGATGACACCCGGCCGCGCTTGTCATCTGGCGTGTGCAGCTGGATCAGCGATTGGCGGATATAGACGCTGAACATGTCGGCCGCCCCGATGATGACAAGCATTGCGAGGCTGAGCGGCATCGATGTTGAAAGCCCAAAGATTATCGTTGCCAAACCAAACGCGGCAACCGCCCACAGCATCTTAGGGCCGACATTTGATGAGATCGGTCGGAAAGAGAACCACGCTGCTGTGATGGCTGCGCCAATCGCGGGGGCCATGGCCAATTGCGCAAGGCCAGTCTCACCCACTTGCAGGATATCGCGCGCAAACACCGGAAACAGCGCCGTCGCCCCGGCAAGGAACACTGCAAACAGATCAAGTGTGATAGCGCCAAGCACCATCTTGTTTCGAACCACATAGGCCAGCCCATCCAAGATTGCCCCAATCGGCCTTTGATCCGTTCGGGTTATGGGTTGGGGGACTTTGCCAATCTGACTGAGCGCAATGATCGCAATCGAAAATAGAATGACTGCGGCCATATAGGGAAAGACCGGAGCCAAGGAATACAGATACCCGCCCAGCGCCGGGCCGCCGATCATCCCCATCTGCCACGCAATTGATGAAAGCGCGATTGCAGTGGGCAGGATATCTTTGGGCACCAGATTGGGGGCAAGTGCCGATAGGGCTGGCCCGGCAAACCCCCTCGCAATACCTAAAACAATCGCAACCGCGAACAGGATGGGTATCGAGATTGCGCCATGCCACGTTGTCCAAGCCAATATCCCGGCGCACAGCAATTGCAGGATAACGGTAAGCTGACCCAGCCTCCGGCGGTCAAATCTGTCCGCCGCCAAGCCTGAAAACGGGGTGAGCACAAACAATGGGAGAAATTGAAGCAGCCCGATTAAGGCCAATTGGCCAGAGGCTTCGGCAATGGTCATCCCATCATCGCGTGCTAGGTTGTATGTCTGCCAACTTATGATCAGCAGCATGGAATATTGGGCCAGCGTCATCGACAGCCGGCTAATCCAATAGGCGCGGAAATTGGCAACCCTGATCGGGTGATTTGGCTGCGATGTTGCTGTGCTAGGTTGGTTCACGCAGCGGCCATGGCAGTCGCTAGGCGTGCTGCCAAGAAGTTAGCGTTGCTTTCAGATGGGAACGATCGCTCTAAACGTCGCCCTTATCAGCTTCACCGATCGCGGCGAAGCCTAGGGTTGGGCTGCAATGTGTCGATAATATCTACGAAATCGTCAATCCGAATGATTCGTTCAAACTGGAAACCAGCACGGTTATCGCGCGTCCAAATGACATAGGCTTCGATCCGTCCCACAACTGGAAGACGGATAATCACCCTGTCACCGCGTTGCAGCTTTGAACCATCATCGACCATAAAGCCGTGAGCTGACAGATTCGATACGTGTAGATTGAGATCGCCATGCGCAAAATGCTCCGCAATCACCGGGAAATCTACCGGATGACGCGTTGCTCGGCGCATATCAGTGACGCTCAGATTGGCTCCGGCTGACACAGTTCTCGACCCTCCATTAATTCCGAGTACATCGCTTAATGGATCGAAAAGGCTGATATTTAGTAAAGCCGCAGAAAAACACCGCCGCGAAACGGCGCGGGACGCTAAGAAATTAGCGAGTAACCAGCCCGCGTTTCTTCTTTCCAAGACTTAGTTTTAGCGTCTCACCATCTGCTGGCGCGACCAAAAAACCGGGCTCGGTCACGGCATTATCATCAAGCTTCACTGCGCCTTCAGCGATCTTGCGCTTGGCCTCGCCATTGGACGCGGTGAAACCGATTTCGGTCAACACTGCCCCAATGCGCATGCCATCGGCGCCAACATTCAAAGTTGGCAGATCGCCTCCGGCACCGCCGCCCGCAAATGTTTCCTTGGCGGTTGCTGCTGCGGCATTGGCCGCATCTTCGCCGCGTACGAGTTTAGTGACTTCGTTCGCCAGAACCACTTTGGCATCATTGATTGCTGCGCCCTCAAGAGATTCCAATCGCGCAACCTCTTCCAGCGGGAGATCGGTAAACAGTTTCAAAAACCGCCCTACATCACGGTCATCAGTGTTGCGCCAATATTGCCAGAAATCATACGAAGGCAGCTGTTCTTCATTGAGCCAGACTGCGCCAGAGGCGGTCTTCCCCATTTTTGCGCCATCGGCAGTGGTCAGCAATGGTGTGGTCAGGCCAAACAATTCGCGCGATTCCATTCGGCGAGACAATTCCATACCGTTTACAATATTTCCCCATTGATCAGATCCGCCCATTTGCAAACGGCAATCGAAACGGCGCGCAAGCTCAAGAAAATCATATGCCTGTAGGATCATGTAGTTGAATTCGAGGAATGTCAGCGGCTGCTCGCGTTCCAGCCGCAATTTGACCGAATCGAATGTGAGCATGCGATTGATTGTGAAATGCGGGCCGACATCGCGAAGCAAATCGACATAGCTTAATTCGCTCAGCCATTCGTCATTATCCACCAAAATGGCGTCGCTTGGGCCATCGCCAAATGTCAAAAGCCGCTCGAAAACGGTGCGGATCGAGGCAATGTTGCTTTGAATTATATCGGGCGTCAGCAGTTTGCGGCTTTCATCTTTGCCTGATGGATCGCCTACTTTGGTGGTTCCGCCGCCCATCACAACGATGGGTTTGTGCCCTGCTTGTTGCAGCCTCCGCAGCATCATAATTTGCACTAAGCTTCCGACGTGCAAGCTTGGCGCAGTCGCATCAAAACCGATATAGCCGGGCACCACTTGCTTGGCGGCCAGCGCATCAAGCCCTTTGGCGTCTGTCGCTTGGTGAATATAGCCACGGCTATCGAGCACGTGCAGCAAATCGGATTCGTATGCGGTCATAATGATCGCGCCCTAGCAGCGGGGGGCAAGCGCTCCAAGTGGCTTGCTCGCATGCGCTTGCTCGGTAATAGCGTTCCGATGCAATCACTCATGCTTCACCCATCGTGTGAGCTTGGCCCGATCCAAGCGATTACAGCCGAAATAGCGCCTAGCAGCCAAGGTTGCGAAGTGGAATTTCGCCTGACTGGCGAGATCGGCGATATCAAAGTGCCAGACCACAAACCGCCGGCCCGCACCGATGATTTGTGGAAGACGACCTGTTTTGAGATTTTTTGGCAGCCGATTGGCGGCACATATTATCGCGAGTTCAACCTCTCTCCCTCATCTCGGTGGGCCGCATATGATTTTGATGGGTTTAGAGAGGGAATGCGCGATGCGCCGGTTGATGCGATCGCGCTGAGTTGTTCTCACAATGAGCGCGAGTTAGTGCTGAAGGCCAGCATCGCGGCTGAATTGACTGATCCCGCACAGGTCGCGCTGAATGCCATTGTCGAACATCACGATAGGAGCTTGCAGTTTTGGGCGCTTGCTTTTGCCCCAGGGAAGCCTGAATTTCACGCCGAAGCCTGCCGTAAACATATCGTGGAGCAGAGCGTATGAGCGTGCAATTTGGGATCGACCGTCTGCTGAATGACGCTGCTTTGCTTGATGAACTGAAGGGCAGGCGTGTTGCATTGGTCGCTCATCCGGCCAGCGTGACGGCCGATCTCACCCACAGTCTTGATGCTTTGATCGCCGCTGGAGTGAATGTCACAAGCGCGTTTGGCCCGCAGCATGGCCTGAAAGGCGATAAGCAAGACAATATGGTTGAAACAGCGGACGAAACCGATCCGCAATATGGCATTCCGGTGTTCTCGCTATATGGTCAGGTGCGCCGTCCAACCGGGCAAATGATGTCGAGCGCCGATGTGTTCATTTTCGATCTGCAGGATCTCGGCTGCCGCATCTATACCTTTGTTACTACACTGCTTTATCTGCTGGAAGAGGCGGCTAGGGCAGGCAAAGAGGTGTGGGTGCTTGACCGGCCGAACCCGGCGGGCCGCCCCGTTGAAGGAACCTTGTTGGTACCTGGGCAAGAGAGTTTTGTGGGGGCCGCCCCCATGCCAATGCGTCACGGTCTCACGATGGGGGAGATGGGGCATTGGTTCATTGCCCATTTCGGTCTCGACGTCGCATACCGGGTAATCGCGATGGCAGGTTGGGATCCTGATGAAGGGGGCTTCAACGGCGGCCATGGCTGGCCGACGTCACGGATATGGATCAATCCCTCTCCCAATGCCGCCAATGTAAACATGGCGCGCGCTTATGCGGGCACTGTGATGATCGAAGGCGCCACAGTGTCAGAGGGTCGCGGGACAACTCGCCCACTAGAGGTTTTGTTCGGCGCGCCTGATATTGACGCCAAAGCGGTTCTGATGGAAATGCAGCGGCTCCAACCGGATTGGCTTCATGGCTGCGTTTTGCGTGATTGTTGGTTTGAACCGACCTTCCACAAACACGCAGGAATGCTGTGTAATGCATTGATGATACACGCAGAAGGCCCGCATTATAATCACGACACGTTTAAGCCTTGGCGTCTTCAAGCGCTTGCCTTCAAAGCGATCCGGCTGCTCTATCCTGATTATGATTTGTGGCGCGGCAAAGACTTCAAATATGAATACACTGATGACGTCTTGGCGATAGACGTCATCAATGGCGGGCCGTCATTGCGTGAATGGGTCGATGATCCAGCCGCGCGGCCAAGCGATCTCGATGCTATGGCGTCAGTGGATGAGGCAGCCTGGACAGCGGCCGTGAAGGAGCATTTGCTCTATTGATCTTCGCGCTGGTGCGAGCGAGCCTGATCTTGCTGCCGATCCAATTGCCGTTCGCGCCGCTGAGAAAGCAGATAATCCTCGCCAGATTGCGGGCGTGTCAGCAAAAATACATCCTTCTGACTAGGGATAATCAGCCCGGAATCGAGCAGGCATCTGCCATTTTCCTTGCCAATTATGCGCTGCCTGACCGATTTCGAGGTCGCAGGGTTCGCGCGCTTTCGCGGCAGATGGGATAGAAATTTCGCAAACCGCCCGCGCGCGAATTTTTGAACGAAACCGCGCCTAACCCAGCCGAAGAAAACTGTCGGGCTATACGGATCGTAGACAGCGATCTGTTTGCCTTTTGGGATTGGGCTTTGTTCATTGCTAGCAGTCTTGGCGAGCACCCAAGGCGGCGTGTCGGCATCACCTTTTGTTGGCAGCTTGGCCAACCTTGCTTTCATCTCAAACATAGTGGTTCTCCACATTGTTCTTCTGATCGAACAAGTGGACTACAGCGCGCCGCCCGCTTCAATCTATTGCGGCTAAGTATACCCGAATGAATGATCCGATCTGGAGCAAATCCACTCCGGCCTTGATCAGTGGCCCTGTTTGCGGCTCAGCTCTCGCATCGCATCATCCAACCCATCGAGCGTGAGTGAATACATCCGATCACCCATCAGCTCTTTCAGCATTTTTGTGCTCTGCGAATAGCCCCATTGCTTTTCAGGGACAGGGTTTAGCCACACAGTCGCGGGATAGGTGTTGCTAACCCGTTGGAGCCAGGTCGAACCCGCCTCATCATTCATGTGCTCAACAGAGCCGCCTGGGTGGGTGATTTCATATGGGCTCATCGCGGCATCACCTACAAATATCACTTTGTAATCATGTCCAAATTTATGGAGGATGTCCCATGTTTTGGTGCGTTCTTGCCAGCGCCGCTTATTGTCTTTCCACACCCCTTCATAAAGGCAATTGTGGAAGTAGAAAAACTCGAGATTTTTGAATTCAGAAGAGGCCGCGCTGAACAATTCCTCGCACAGTTTGATGAAGGGATCCATCGATCCGCCAACATCAAGGAAGAGCAGCAATTTCACCGCATTGTGGCGTTCTGGGCGCATGTGGATATCAAGCCAACCTTGTTTGGCGGTGCCATCAATCGTCGCGTCCAAATCGAGCTCATCGGCATTGCCTTCGCGTGCAAACCTACGCAGGCGGCGCAGCGCCATTTTGATATTGCGCGTGCCCAGCTCTTTGGTGTTGTCGAGATTTTGAAACTCGCGTTTTTCCCAGACTTTGACCGCGCGCTTGTGTTTGCTTTCGCCGCCAATGCGCACCCCCTCCGGATTAAACCCAGAATGGCCAAACGGTGAGGTCCCACCTGTGCCAATCCACTTATTGCCGCCCTCGTGGCGCTTTTCCTGCTCTTCAAGGCGCTTTTTGAGCGTATCCATGATCTCATCCCAATCGCCCAAGGATTTGATCTTTTCCATTTCCTCTGGCGAGAGGAATTTTTCCGCTACCGCTTTGAGCCAATCCTCTGGGATATCGACCGGGTTTTGCCCGTAATCGCTCAGTATCCCTTTGAAGACTTTATTGAAAACCTGATCGAACCGGTCGAGCAAGCCTTCATCCTTCACAAAGGTCGCACGGGACAAATAATAGAACGCTTCGGGTGATTGCTCGACAACGTTTTTGTCCAATGCCTCAAGCAGGGTGAGGTGCTCTTTGAAACTTGCAGGAATTCCTGCCTCGCGAAGTTCGTCGACAAAATTGAAAAACATGCCCCCAGTTAGCGCCGCCGATGGCGAAGCGCCAGTAGTGACTTTGTCAGGCCTGAAGTGTGCTGCACCGATTAACGGATCACTAACCATACGCCTCTAAGACGTGTGGATATAAAACAAGGGGTCTTGGTGAAGTGAAGCCGACGCAGATTGACACACTTGCAGGCGAATCTCTGGAATTGATTTCAGAGAGCTGCAGCGAAGTGACGATAGGTTGCACTGATGCGGCCGGTATCGTCAATTCGGTGATTGCA